>NZ_CABPRZ010000024.1 GCF_902459695.1 Pandoraea terrae | reverse complement strand
TGTCCACTGTTAATCAGTGGACACATCTTGCCCCGCCCTCAGGCCCGAGGATACGTGCTGATAAATTCGCGCTTACGTTGTTGGGGTTTGTCGCATTCGGAAATCTCTACTTCTGACCGGTACTAATTCGGGTGTAGGGTCACCATATCTACTGCTGGATTTTCGGAATGGATATCCAAACTATCTTGCCGAGAGTGATTCCATCAAACAAGCGTCGTTGACTGAAGGCGAGGCGGTGGCATTGTGGGATGTGATATCGCGAACGCTGCGCCCACGTCCGCACGGCTTCTGATAGTTGAAGCGCGCGACACGTGGCTGTTGATTTTTCGCTGCTGCTCCCCCAAAGCGTGGGCACACGGCTGACATGGCAGACGGAAACGGCAGTTCAACATAGGCTTGCCCCCCCGCCTCGGGAATTCCCCCGTTTGACCGGCGAGTTGCAACGTTTTTGCAAACTCGCTGCTAAAGTTCGGACTCGTCTGATGGCGGTCTTTGTCGCGTTTGCGGAGAATGACTCCATCGCCAATTCATCGGTGATCGGGTGTGGAAACCCGAACTCAACAGCGGGCGCGCCGCCATTTGGCGGCCTGTTCGCAATGTGCGCCTTCAACGGGCGGGCCTTGGCCGGAACACGCTTGCGTGTGCCGCACTGTTGAGTCGGTTTTCCACTCCGGCTTTGTGCCCGCCCACCTCATCACCCGATGAGGTGCGGGTTGTCAACCGCACTCGTTGGAGGCCGCATGCCGCATCACTCACATTCCGAATTCACCTCGCAATTGTCGTTGGCCGAGCAGACTTCACTGCTCACATCGCTGGGGCAGCATTTGCCGGACGACGAATCATCCCTGAACGACAAAACCCGCGACATCTACGCCCGACTGTGCGCCGTGAGCAGCACTGTTCGCGAAACCGTCTCGAATGCCAGCGACGATCTTCTACAACTGAACGATGCGATCGATGCATTGCTCGATCTGTTGGACAACGGCGCGCGCGTACCGGTATCCAGCGCAAAACTACATTGCCTGATCGCACCGCTCAAAGGCCGCCTGGATGCCGTCTCGCGGGAAATGTCGGCGCTGGTGTGAAGCGGCTGGCGTGTTTCGTTGAGATTCCGAGCACGAAAAACCGGTCACGCCCAGTGACCGGCGCACTTGGCGAATCTTGCGTGGGGGGAAACTTAATCCCAAGTTGCGCTCAGTGCGGCAGGGTCAATTTGCTTATTTATCTGCTCAGTATCTGCTCATAATTGAGCAGATACCGTCCAAAATGAGCAGATTCATCAAGTTTTGAGCAGATACTGAGCAGATTACCGAGCTACGCCGCCCGAAGGCGGCGCCATCAATCGAATTGGTAGGAGTAATTCGCGTTGAATCGCACCGGCCGGTTGTTCGCGTTGGAAGGCGCATCGGCCACCGGCTTGGAGAACGAGAGGTCGAAGGTGTAGTGCTTGGCGTCAGAAATCCGCGTGCCGATGCCGAACGACGCGAGTTTGTTATGCGTCAACACACCCCGGTTGACGTACACGCGCGCCGTATCGAAGACGATAAACGGCTGGACGGTCTTCAGGTATTTGAAGTCCGTGCGAAACAGCCGGTTGAACTCGAGCGACGCGCCCCACCCCGAATCGCCTGCGATTTCACCTGCCGGGTAGCCAAGGCCGTAGCGTACGCCGCCGAACGTCGCCTGTTCGGACGTGGGCACGGTGTTGTTGCTGTATTGGCCGCCTACCCCCACCACGACGCCAAAGTCATGCGGCAGCACCCACCCCTGGCGGGCGTCGACCGTATAACGGATGAACGACAGGTCATAGGGCCCCAGCGTTTGGGGAACACCCGCAGGCACGGTCGTGAAGGATTGCGACGCCCCGAAGCCGGTGAAGCCCTTGTAGATCGCGACGGACGCACTGCGCGACTGCGTTTCCGTCACCTCGTTGTAGGCCAGTTGCACCTGCGCCGCGCGAACATGCGTGCGCGAGTCGATGTTGTTCGGTGAGTTCGGCACCTCGTAGCGGTCGCGGTTATCCACACCGTACATGCCGCCGCTCGCCGTCAGGCTGCGTTGATTGTTTAGCAGAATCGGATAGCTGACGCTCACCCCGATGCGCTTGTTGTCGAGGTGCCGCTCAAGGCCTTGCGCGGTCAGCGTTTTATCGTCCGGCTGTCCCCGGTAATGCGAAGCGTCGACCTTCGCCGTCAGGCCGTCGGTGCCCAGCGGCTGCGTGTACGCCGCGGCGTAGAACTCTTCGTTGTTGTGCCCTTTCGGAGCAATCGCCGTCAGCTGGATCTGCTCGCCGAGCGGCGTGAGCGCGTTGCTCGTGACCGTGACCAAGGCGCGGATGCCCGGATTGTTGTAGCTGAGCGACGTGCCGACAGTCACCGGCTTACGGCTCACGTCTAGCGACAGCTCGGTCGCGCCGTCGGTCTGCGTGGGCGGCTTGAGATCGGCCTTGACCTGCATGCCGGGCACAAGCGTGAGCAGGTTCAGATAGCGCTCGAAGGTCGTGCGCGTAAGCGGCCGCTCGGCTTCGATGTGTTGCGCGATGCCATGCAAGCGTGCTTCCGACGGTCCCGGCGAGCCCGTGATTTTGGTGCTCGCGACGTAGCCCTCAACGACCGTGACGCGGACGAACCCGTCCTTGAAATCCTGCGCAGGAACGAACCCGAATGACAGCAGGTACCCTGCCTTCTGGTACATCGCCGTGACTTCATTGGCTTTTTCGACGAGATCGCCAATCGTCACTTCCTTGCCCGCCAGCGGCGCGAACAGTGCGGCGACCGGCGCGAAGGGGATGCTTTTCACCCCCTCGATGCCAAAACGTTTCGGCACGATCTTGCGGGCAAGCAACGCCTGCACGGCTTGCTCCTGACTGGGGGCTTCGAGACGGAATGCCGGTGCGGCGACCTTGGGCGCCTCGATCTTGGGCAGACTGTCCATCGGGTTGCCTCTGACCGGGCTGGACTCACCCCAGGCCGGCCCGGCGACGACCGCGCCGAGCGCCGTGACGGCGGCAGCGGCAATGGCAATGCGAAGCGGGTTTTGTGTACGAACGAAGTTGACGGCTGCGTGCTTCCCCCCGCTCCCCGTGGTGCGGGTTCCTCCATGGCGATTCGCCATCCCTTCCCCCCTTGCGGCATCTTATTCTGTGGGGCCAGTGTAACTGAGATGCTTCGGTTTCCGGAACGATGCTGCGCCGCGTCGTTGCGGCGGAGTGACGTGCGCCCACAACCACGGGCGTTTGGCGGCTAGAGGATTACCTCCAAACTTGCCGGGCGGGGCCCGGCGCCACTCACGCAAGCATGTCGGCCCAGATGCCCTGCGCCCAGGCGAGACCGAGAGGCCACTCATCTGGATTGGCTTTCGCGGACGCGCCCCCCGTGCCCGGTACCGGCAGCATGGTGCGTAGCGCGGCATTGTAGCGATGGACACTCGCCACATGCATGGCGTCCGTCTCGGTCACAAAGCTGTAGCACGTGTTGCTGTACAGCGGCATGGCATTGATGTCCCGCCCCGCCAACTGTGCGACGACCGCCGCCGCACACACTTTGCCGTGCTGGTTTGCCATATGGCCCGACTTGGGCATCTGCGGCGCAATCTGAAGCGCGTCGCCGAGGACATGCACGCCGGGCATGGCCCGCGATTCGAACGTCAGGAAGTCGACTTCGCACCAGCGGCCGTTGGCCGTGGCGAGTCCGCTCGCGGTGGCAATGGCGCCCGCCTGCATCGGGGGGATGACGTTGAGGACGTCCGCGCGCACCTCTTCACCTAACTCGAAACGGGCAAGGTATGCACCCGAAGCGCCGGGCGCCGCTGCCGCCTCCGTGCAATTGAACTGAGGGTGGTATTCGACCATGCCGGGGTAGTGCGTTTGCCAGGCGTCGCGAAACTGGGTCGCTTCGGCGAGGATGTCCTCGTTTGCGTCAAAAATCAGCACTTTTGCGCGCGGTTTGTGATGGCGCAGGTAGGCCGCGGCCTGGCAGGCGCGTTCATATGGCGCCGGCGGGCAACGGAAAGGGGCTTCGGGAATCGTGATGGCGAACACGCCGCCGTCGGGCATCGCGTGAAGCTTGCGTTGCAACGACGCGATCTCGCGAGCGTCGGCCCAGGCGGCGGGCAAAGCGTCGCGAAGCGCGGTGTCCGCCATGCCGGCGATGGCGTCCCACCGCAATGCCACGCCGGGCGAGACGATGAGCCGGTCGTAGGCCAGCTTCGTGCCGTCGGCCAGGCGCACCTGCCGGCGGGCCGCATCGATGGCGTCGGCACGCGTGCGCCGCCAATGTACGCCATGACGGCTGACGAGCCGGTCGTAAGGCACGGTTAGATCCGGCACGCGCAAACCGCCGCCAAGGACGAGATTCGACAACGGTGGCGAAATGAACGTGGCATTCGGCTCGACGAGCGTGACGTCGAGCGTGCCGCCCGAGAGCATGCGGAGATATTTCGCGCCGGTGGCGCCGCCAAAGCCGCCGCCGATGACGACGACGCGCGCGCCACCGCGCACGGGCGTCACGTACGGATTCGCGACGGGATCGGCAGGCGCGCCGGAAGCGGTCTGCGCGGCAACGGCGGCGCGAGGCAGCCCGCCGATGCCGGCCCAGGCCAGTGCGCCCAACGCACCCAGTCCGTGGAGAAAGTGGCGACGGTGCATGGCTTATCGGCCCGCGGGCGGCGCCGCGGCGCGCGATGCGAAGTACGCGGCGATGCGCGCCAATTCGTCATCCTGATACCCGGCGAGCAATTGCCGCATGAGCGTCGACGGCGGGCGTCCATCACGCAAATCCCGCAATTGTGCGAGCAGCGCGTCGGCCGAGCGGCCGTCGAGCGCCTTCAATGCGGGTCGGCGCGCATGTGCAGGCGCCGCGATATTGTGGCAACTCAGGCAGGACATCGCCCAATCGCGCGCTTGCAGATCGGCAGCGCCGGCGCTGCCGGCGGCCATCGCCAGCGCAACGCCTGTCACCCACGAAGACCACGGGCGCGCCCATTGGCAAAGGCGGCGTCGGCGCGCCGTGACAGGCATGGGCCGGACGCCCCGGATCAGTTACTGGCCTTGCCGGCAGCCGGGCCCGGTTTGATCGGGCTTTCGCTGATCGGCGCAGGGCCGCTCAACGGCTTCGAGGTCACCGTATCGGTCGAGATCGGCGAGGTCGTCGCGACCGGGGCGTCTTCCTGCGGCGCCGGCTGCGGATTTTTCGACGCCTCATCCGACAGGCGCTTCGCCTCGTCCGGCCGCACGTATTCGTACAGCTTGACGACCTTCTGTACGCCGTCGACGCGGCTGGTCACATCCGCGGCCATCTTGCCTTCCGGCTCGGACACGAGGCCCATCAAATAGACTTCACCGCGCTCCGTCACGACCTTGAACACGTTGGCCGAGAGTTCCTTGGTGTTGATCAGGTTGGCCTTGACCTTGCTCGTGATCCACGCATCGTTCGAGCGCGAGCCGAACGAGCTTGCGCCGCTGATGACGAGTTCGTTGACGATGCCACGCACATTGTTGATCTGGCGGACCAGTTCCTCGGCGCGGTCTTTCGACGCCTGATTCGGCACTTCGCCCGTCAGCAGGACACGACGGTTGAACGAAGTGACGTTGACGTGCGCCTGATCGGGCAGTTGCTTTCCGATGGTCGTTTCGGCCCTGATCTGGATCTCGCGGTCATCCGTCTGAGCGCCGACGGTGCGGCGATCTGTCACCACCAGCGCGCCGCCGGCGACACCGCCGAGGATCAGCGGGGCGCACCCAGCCAGCGTTGAGGCAACCAGGATGCCCGCACACAGGGGCTTGATCAAACGTTGCAAATTCATCAGGCATTCTCCTTGGATTTCTGTCGAACTCGTTCGAATGAGATCCGGCCGGTCCCCGTCACGTCGGAATCATGAAAATTTTCAGACAGGCCGCCGCCCCCGCGGCGTGCCGTCCGTATGCATCTTGACGTCGGGATGTGACGATTGGTTCACGCGTCGCCGAGCAACATCGCGTCGATGCCGTCGCACAGGCAGTGAATGGTGAGCAAATGGACTTCCTGGATGCGCGCCGTACGGTCGTGCGGCACGCAGATATGGACATCGAGTTCGGCCAGTGCCGAATTCATCTTGCCGCCATTTTTGCCTGTCAGGGCGATGACGGTCATCTCGCGCTCGTGCGCCGCTTCGATGGCCGCCAGCACGTTGGCCGAGTTGCCCGAGGTCGAGATCGCGAGCAGGACGTCGCCCGGCTGGCCAAGCGCCCGTACCTGTTTGGCGAAGATGCTGTTGAAGTCGTAATCGTTGCCGATCGCGGTCAGGATCGATGAATCCGTGGTCAGCGCGATCGCGGGCAAGCCCATGCGTTCACGCTCGAAGCGGCCGATCAGCTCGGCGGCGAAGTGCTGGCAGTCGGCAGCCGAGCCGCCGTTGCCGCATGCGAGTACCTTGTTGCCATTGGCGAGCGCGCCGAACATGACGTCGGTCGCCGCGGCGATCGGGTCGGCGAGGAATTCCAGCGCCTTGAGCTTGAGCTCGGCGCTATCCTTGAAATGTTGTTGAATGCGTTCGATCAACATGGTCGTTAGCCAGCAGTATTGCAGGGATGGCGGGCGCCACTCGGCGCACTGCACTTGGCGCAAGTTTAACAGGGGCGGACGGCGGCGCGGGCCTGCGTGTTCCGCGATCAGGTGCGTCAGCCGGCCTCGAAGGCGTTCCGGACCCACGAAAGCGTGTGGTCCGGGCCGTCGAACGCCACCACGTCGAACCGGCAGGCGCCCGCTGGCCGGCGCAGCAGGTAGTGCCGTGCAGCGAGCACAATGCGCCGCCGCTTTGCGGCCGTAATGCTCTCGCAAGCCCCGCCGAACCGGTGATGACTGCGCGCCCGGACCTCGACGAACACCAGCACGCCGCCGCGATCGCGCATAATGAGGTCGATTTCCCCGCCCCGGCAGCGGTAATTGCGCGTAATCAGCCGCCATCCGCGCCGCTCCAGATACTGCCGCGCGCGGGTTTCAAACGCTTCACCGAGTAAATTCGACATGGTTGTCCCGAAAAAGTTGTTCTCCGCCCAGGCGCGCGCCGCTGCCTTCGCCCCGCATCGCAAGGGGGCACGATGAACGACCGCCTGCTGTCGCTGGCCGCCGACCAGCATTACCCGCCCGGCACGCTCTATATCGTGGCGACGCCGCTCGGCAACGTCGCGGACATCACCGTGCGCGCGCTGCACGTGCTGTCGATGGTCGATGCCATCGCTGCCGAGGATACGCGCAACAGCGCCCAGCTTCTGGCGCGCTACGGGCTCGACAAACCGCTCATTGCGGCACATGAACACAACGAAAGGGCCGTGGCCGAACGGCTGGTGGGCCGTCTCGCCGCCGGCGAGCGCATCGCCTATATTTCGGACGCGGGCACCCCCGGGATCTCCGATCCGGGCGCGCGGCTGGTCGACGCGGTGCGCGCGGCCGGCCTGAACGTCATGCCGATACCCGGCCCGAGCGCGGTCGTCACCCTGCTGTCGGCCGCCGGATCGTGGATCGAAACCTTCACGTTTGTGGGCTTCCTGCCGAGCAAGCCGGCGCAGCGCCAATCCGCGTTGCAGGCACTGGCTGGCGAGACAGCAGCGCTCGTCTTCTACGAAGCCCCCCATCGGATCGTGGAGACGGTTGCGGCGCTCGCCAAGGGCCTGGGCGGCGAGCGGCGGCTTCTGATCGGCCGGGAACTGACGAAACGCTTCGAGCAGATTCACGAATGCCCGCTCGGCGAGGCGGCGGCATGGTTCGGCGAGGATGCGAACCGCGAGCGCGGGGAATTTGTGTTGGCCGTGGAGGGCGCGCCCAAGGCGGCCTCGAGCGACGGGCTCGATGCGCAAGCGGAGCGGGTGCTGGCGTTGCTGGTGTCCGAATTGCCCACCAGAAGCGCCGCCAAACTCGCCGCCGCCATTACCGGCGCGCCGCGCAATGCCCTGTATGAACGGGCGCTGGCACTGAAGAACGAGGCCTGACGCGCGGATCATCCGAGTCTTGCGATTCGGACGATCCGCCGTCAACCCGCGACTTATCCCAACAACAATGCGTCGTCGTCGAGCTGTTCGCCGCGTGTTTTCTCGAACATGTGGAGCAGGTCGGGGACGTCCAGGCCACGGCGCTCCTCGCCCGAGACGTCGAGAACGACCTTGCCCTGATGCAGCATGACCGTGCGCTGACCGTAGTCGAGCGCCTGGCGCATGCTGTGCGTGACCATCATGGCTGTGAGCTTGCTTTCCTCGACGATGCGCGCCGTCAACTCCAGCACGAACGCGGCCGTCTTGGGATCGAGCGCCGCCGTGTGTTCGTCGAGCAGGAGAATGCGCGACGGTTGCAACGACGCCATCAGCAGGCTCACCGCCTGGCGCTGGCCGCCCGACAGTAGGCCGATACGGTCCGACAGGCGGTTCTCCAGCCCGAGGTTGAGCAGACGCAGCTTGTCGCGAAACCGCTCGCGCAGCGGCTTGTCCAGCGCAAAGCGCAGCCGGCGCCGTTCACCGCGCTTGACCGCCAGCGCCATGTTTTCCTCGATCGTCAGAGCCTCGCAGGTGCCGGCCATCGGATCCTGGAACACGCGGGCGACCAGATTGGCGCGCTGCCACGCCGTCTTGCGCGTGACTTCGTTGCCGTCGATCGAAATCTTGCCGGTATCGACGATCAAGTCGCCACTGATGGCGTTGAGAAACGTGGACTTCCCGGCGCCGTTCGAGCCAATCACGGTCACGAACTGGCCCGTCGGGATGTCGAGCGACATGCCGCGCAATGCGCGGTTTTCAATCGGCGTGCCCGGATTGAAGGTGATTTTGAGGTCTTGTGCGCTCAGCATGATCAGGCGCCTCCGTTCTTGCGGGCAAACAGTTTGCGGCGCGTGGCCGGCAACACGAGGGCGATCGCCACGAGCAGCGCCGTGACGAGGTTCAGATCCTGCGCTTTCAAGCCGATGAAGTCGCTGTTCAGTGCCAGTGCGATGAAGAAGCGGTACAGCACGGCGCCCAGCACGACGGCGAGCGTCGTCAGCAACATGCGGCGCGCCGGCAGGATCGTCTCGCCGATGATCACCGCCGCCAGCCCGATCACGATCGTGCCGATCCCCATCGAAATGTCCGCACCGCCCTGCAGCTGTGCGAACAGCGCGCCGGCCAAGGCCACCAGCGCGTTCGACATCGCAATGCCGGCAAGAATTTCACGGCCCGTGTTGACGCCTTGCGCGCGCGCCATGCGCGGATTCGCGCCGGTCGAGCGCATCGCCAGCCCTTGCTGCGACGAGAAGAATGCGTCGAGCGCGAACTTGATGACGAACACCACGACCAGCATCAACAGCGGACGCGCCACGAAATCAGGCAGCCACGCGGGCAGCGTTTCGGGCAAGGTCAGTGTGAACACGGTCGGGGACGTGATCAGCGGCACGTTCGGCGCCCCCATCACCCGCAGGTTGATCGAGTACAGCGCGATCATCATCAGGATACTGGCCAGCAGGTCCATGATCTTGAGCCGCACGTTGAGCCAGCCGGTGATGAACCCGGCCACGGCGCCCGCCGCAGCGGCGGCCAGCGTGGCGTTGAACGGATTCGTGCCGCCGGCGATCAAGGTGGCCGCCACCGCGCCGCCGAGCGCGAAGCTGCCGTCAACGGTCAGGTCGGGGAAATTGAGGATGCGAAACGATATCAGCACCCCGAGCGCGACAAGACTGAAGATCAGGCCGATCTCCAACGCGCCCATCAAAGAGAAAAGGGACATGTTCGTAATTCCTGGGCACGAGACGACGCGCGCCGCGTACGGCGCCGACGGTCGGCGGACCGCTTGGGGGGCAGCGGCGTCCCGGCCATTGAGAGGCAAATGGTCAAAGAGCGGCGGCGTCATCCGAAGATGGCCGCCGCCGCCCCTTTCGCGTCAGGCGCAGGCCCCTTGCCAAATGCCGGGGGCCGGCGCCGTTCCGACAATCTTATTGCTTGATGACCGTCTTGGCTTCCTTGATCAGCGCGTCCGACAGCTTCACGCCCTGTTTCTCGGCGGCCGCCGTGTTCACGAACAGCTCCAGGTTCGAGCTGGTTTCGGAGGCAATCGCGCCCGGCTTCTCGCCCTTGAGCACGCGTGCCACCACCTTGCCGGTCTGACGGCCCAAGTCGTAGTAGTTGATGCCAAGCGCCGCAATCGCGCCGCGCTTGACGCTGTCGGTGTCCGACGCAACCAGCGGGATCTTGCGGTCGTTCGCAACCTTGACCAGCGACTCGTAGGCCGACACCACGTTGTTGTCGGTGTTCGTGTAGATCACGTCGACCTTGCCGACCAGGCTCGCGGCAGCCGAACTGATGTCGACCGTACGCGGTGCGGCGGCTTCGACCAGGGTCATGCCGGCGCCCGGCAGCAGCTTCTTCAGTTCATTGACGACCACCACCGAGTTCGCTTCACCCGGGTTGTACACCATGCCCACGCGCTTCGCGTTCGGCACGACGCGCTTGATCAGGGCCACCTGCTTGTCGAGCGGCAGCTTGTCCGACACGCCGGTGACATTGGTGCCCGACGGGCCCCAGCCCTTCACCAGCTGTGCGGCGACCGGGTCGGTCACGCCCGAGTACACGAGCGGTACGCTCTTCGTGGCGGAAGCCACGGCCTGCGCGGTCGGCGTGGCAATGCCGATGATCGCGTCAGGCTTGTCGCCCACGAACTTGCGGGCGATCTGGGCGGCTGTTCCTACGTTGCCCTGCGCGCTCTGGTATTCCCACTTCAGGTTCTTGCCTGCCTCAAAACCTTCCGCCTTCAGCTCGTCGCGCGCGCCGTCACGAATGGCGTCGAGCGCCGGGTGCTCCACGATTGCCAGCACCGATACCGACTTGCTCTGTGCGAAAGCCGCGCCCGTCGTCCCCAACAGTGTCGCGGCCAGTGCGCACAGCAGCGTGCGCGAGGCTTGTTTGCCGATCGTCGACATCAAAACTCCTTCAGGAATGCATGATGAAAGGTGCGCCGGGCCCAGGTCTGTGCGGGCCTCTATCGGACGCACCGAACCGGTGCGCCTGCGCGTGGGGCACAGTCTACCGGCAAACCACGGGCGCAAACAATGCCTGCGGCCGCCCAAGCGTCGCCTCGGGCAAATTTCCGGAAGGTTCCGAATGGAGGGTTGCGAATGGAGGGTTGGTGACGCGGGGCGCGGAATCAGGGCGCCTTGTCCTGATCCAGGCCGAGTGCGGCGACTTCGCTGCGCGACAGGCGGCGAATCTCGACGCGTGCCTTGCCCTGCTTGACGAAATCGAGCGCCCTGGCCGCACCGTAGGAAAGATCGATGATGCGGTTCCTGGCGTACGGCCCGCGATCGTTGATCTTGACCACGACGACCTTGTCGTTGGCCGTGTTGCGCACGATCGCGAAACTGCCCAGCGGCAGGGTCGGGTGCGCCGCGGTCGGCTCGTTCATGTCGAACGCCTCGCCGGTGGCCGTACGCCGTCCGTGGAATTTCTTGCCGTACCAGGAGGCGACGCCCGTCTGGAAGAACGTGCCGGCGTCGGCCCGCAAGCGCGCCACGCCATCCTGTTCCGGCGCGCCGTCGTCCGACGGGGATAGCCCCGCGCCGCGGCGCGCGCGGCCCGGCCATTGGAGGTCGAAACTTGACCCCACCTGCGCGGCGTCGGCCGGTGATGGCTTGTGCACCGGCGTCTTTCCCGGCGTCGAGGATTTGGGTTCCAGCGGCGTTGCGCAGGCCGTCATGAGCATTGCGACGACGCCGCCGACCGCGAACCGTGTGAGCATGTCGCGTGTTCGCATAGGCCGCGAGTCTAACACGGTCCGCGCGCATTTATGTTAGTGGCTACTCACATGCGGCGTGACATATCGAATTTGAGACGACGGGCGCCCCCGTTCAGGCCGTGCGGCAATCCTCGGCGCAGCGTCCGGCGCAGGCGAATTACAATAGGGCGAAACCGAACATTACTGACGAAAGCCCGCGATACCCCATGAACGTCACTCTGATTCCCGTCACGCCGTTCCAGCAGAACTGCACGCTATTGGTCTGCGACGCGACGAAACGCGCCGCCGTGGTCGATCCCGGCGGCGACCTCGACCTGATCGTCGGCGAAATCGAACGCCAGGGCGTCACGCTCGAGAAGATTTTCCTCACCCACGGCCACCTTGACCATTGCGGCGGCGCCGGCACGCTGGCCGAGCGCATGGGGGTGCCGATCGAAGGCCCGCATCCCGATGACGCCTTCTGGATCGATCAGCTGGCCGCCCAAAGTGCGCGCTTCGGCTTTCCGGAGGCCGAGCCGTTCACGCCCGACCGTTGGCTCGGCGACGGCGACACTGTCCGGTTCGGCGACGTCACGCTCGACGTCTTCCACTGCCCCGGCCATACGCCCGGCCACGTGGTGTTCTTCTCACGCGATGAGAAACTGGCGAGCGTCGGCGACGTCCTGTTCGCGGGATCGATCGGCCGGACCGATTTCCCGCGCGGCAATCACGCCGATCTGATTGCCTCGATCCGCGCCAAGCTCTGGCCGCTTGGCGACGACGTCACGTTCATCCCCGGACACGGTCCCGTGTCGACCTTCGGGCAGGAGCGGCAGACGAATCCCTATGTGGCCGACGCTGTGCTGGCCCGGAGCGGCGCATGAGCGAAGCGATCGTCAACCCGCCGTCGCGCGCGATTCCCGCGGACGAGGAAATCTTTGTCAGCACGGACGTCGAAGCGGACGGCCCGATTCCCGGCCCGCATTCGATGCTGAGTTTCGCGTCGGCCGCCTACACCGCAGACAAGGAACTGCTCGGCACATTCTCGGCGAATCTCGAGTTCCTGCCCGACGCGAAGGGCCACCCCATGACGATGAAATGGTGGAAAACGGAACCGGCGGCCTGGGAAGCGTGCCGCATCGACCCGGAAGATCCGGCCAAGGCGCTCAAGGCCTATGTGAAATGGGTGGAGAAGCTGCCGGGCAAGCCGGTGTTCGTGGCGTATCCGGCCGGCTTCGATTTCACGTTCATGTTCTGGTACATGATGCGGTACGTCGGCCGTTGCCCGTTCTCGTGGTCGGCGCTCGACGTGAAGACGCTGGCCTTCGCGATGACCGGCATGCCGTACCGCAAGAACATCAAGCCCCGGCTGCCGAAGGACTGGTTCGATCCGCTGCCGCATACGCACGTCGCGCTCGACGACGCGCTCGAGCAGGGCGCGCTGTTCTGCAACATGCTCGCGGAGTTGAAGACGCAGCAGGCCTCGCTTGCGGCACTCCCCGGATGGCGCAGCCCCGCGTCGCGCGTTGCGGGCTTCGAAACCGGGGATACCGGAGGACCGGCGGCAACGGACGCCGAAACGGCCGCAGGCGCCTGAGCGATGCCGTTACTACAGCACCTCGCGCACGCGTTCCGGCGGGCGCGCGATCACCGCGCGTTTGCCGTGAACCACGATCGGCCGTTGCAGCAGCTTCGGATGTGCCGCGACGGCGGCAAGCAAGGCGTCGTCGGCCAGCGAGCCGTCGGCCAGGCCCAGGGTGTTGTACTCGTCTTCGCCGTCGCGCAGCATCTCGCGCACCGGCACCCCCAGCAGCTTGTGCAGGCGCTTGAGTTCATCCAGCGTCGGCGGCGTCTTGAGGTAGTCGATCACCGTGACGGCGTCGCCACCGGCGGCGTGCGCCGCTTCCAGCAGCGCATAGGCTTCGCGCGACTTCGAACACCGCGGGTTGTGGTACATCGTAATCATCTTCGCTCCAAATAAATCAATTCGTCATGCCACCCATCACCGGCACGTGTGTCATATTGTCACCGTAAAATAGCAAGCTTGCCACACACGCCCATGCCTTGCGCAGGGGTTGACCCGACCCGGGTTTACCGGACAGCGGGAGCAGCGCGCGCGCCCTATGATGGGATTTGACAAATGCCGCCGCACCGGGCCACCCGTTATATTTTTGCCAGCGAGGCCATCATGCCTTTGTCCAACATCAAAAACACTGACGGCCACCGCGCGCACGATGGCCTGAAGACACGTAATCTACGCGGCGCCGGGATGCGCGCTGCAACCTTCGCGGCGTGCGGTCTCGCGCTCCTGCTCGGCGCATGCGCGATCACCGAAGAGGGACCGAAGGGCCCGCTCGGCATCAAGCTGCCGCCGCCGGCGGAAGCGCCCCCAAGCGCGCTGGAACTCTATAAACTGCAACTGGCGACGCGCATTACCGAGACGAGCGGCCGCGAGGTCAATCCAGGGCGCCCGCAAGCGCTGCTGCGGTCCATCGTGGCGCTCGAATACTGGGTCGACCGCGAAGGCAATATCTCTGCGGTGCGGGTGTTCCGCGGCAACGGCGATCGTGAGGCCGAAAAAGTCGCGGTCACCAGCCTGCGGCGCGCCGGACCGTTCCCGCCGCCCAACCGTGCGCTGGTCGACAGCAGCGGCCGGGTGCGTGTGGTGGAAACCTGGCTGTTCAACAACGACGGCCGGTTCCAGTTGCGCAGCGTTGCATCGCCACAGATCGGCGTGGAGTGAGTCGTTTGCTGTAGCGGCGGCTTCGGTCCGATCTTCAGTTCGTTTTCCTGACCGACCGTCCGCTACGGAGACTTCGATGCCGCGATTTGCCGCGAACCTGACCCTCCTCTATCAGGAAGTGCCGTTTCTCGATCGTTTCAGGGAGGCAGCAAGCGACGGCTTTCGCGGCGTCGAATGCCTGTTTCCATACGAACACCCCGCGCAGGAGATTCGCCGGCGGCTCGACGACGCCGGCTTGACGCAGGTGCTGTTCAACGTCTCGCCGGGCGATTGGGCCGCCGGAGAGCGCGGTCTTGCCGCCCTGCCGGGCCGCGAGGCGCAGTTTCGCGATGCGCTCGAACAAGCGCTCGATTATGCAGACACGCTAGGCTGCCGAAACCTTCACGTCATGGCCGGCATTCCGGGCCGTTCGGTCGACAGGTCCACGGCACACGCCACCTTCGCAGCCAACCTCGCGCATGCGGCCGAACGGGCCGCGGCGCATGGCATCACCATCCTGATCGAACCGATCAATCCGCGCGATATGCCCGGGTATTTTCTGAATCGTCAGGACGACGCGCATGCGTTGCGGCAGGAAGTCGGCGCCGCCAATCTGAAAGTGCAATTCGACGCCTATCACTGCCAGATTGTCGAAGGCGACCTGGCGGTCAAACTCCGTCAGCAGATCGCGCACATCGGGCATGTCCAGGTCGCGGGCGTGCCGGCGCGTCATGAGCCCGATACCGGCGAGGTCAATTACCCGTTCCTGTTCGGTCTGCTGGACGAACTCGGCTACACCGGCTGGGTAGGCTGCGAATATCGGCCGCAAGGCGCCACGCGCGCCGGACTCGGCTGGCTCAAACCCTGGCTGCGCGCCACGCGCTGAATCAGCTTGCCGGATCTGGAAGATGAACGGTGCGCGACGCCGATTAGCGACACGTGATCGTCAATGCACAGGACTGCGAGGAAGGGGGCGTACGGGAGCGTGCCGGCCACGGAACAAGCGCGGCGGACAAAAAAATGGCGGGACACACGGGCCCGCCAAAACCACACGCTACGGGGTTAGCGCGAGGAGACCAGATTCGGAGCACTGTATCGAACCGCTTGCGATCGGCGCCGGGGGACGCCTCTCGCGATACAGTCACACTTTCGCGTTACCGGGGGATAAGCGCTTCAGCGATGAAATGCATTGTGTGGGAAACCCCTCCGGCGAGGGGTAACAAAGTGTTTCAGGTTGTAACACCTCGGACTGCCCGCGAAGGCTTGCGGGACGGGCTTCTCACGGAGAACGTGGCGCAGCGGGCCCGACATTGATTCGTGGTCCCGAGTGAATTTTCCAATCTGCCGAAACCGGTTGGGGAAGGCCCCGGATTCGCGCAAGAATCATGCCGATATGCTAGCCTCGTCGTTCCCGCTCCATCGATGCATCCGCAGCATGAATGAACTGGAACGCCTGACGAAGATCCTCGCGCGCGACCGCGTTATCGCGGTCGTCGGCTTGTCACCCAGGCCCGAGCGGCCGAGCTTTACCACTTCGCGCTACATGCAGCAGCACGGCTATCGCATCGTGCCGGTCAATCCGCAAGCGGCGGGCATCGACGGCGGCATCCTCGGCGAGCCTTGCCATGCATCGCTGACGGAAGCCGCGCAGGCCTTGCGAGCCGAAGGCCTGCGCATCGCCATGGTCGATTGCTTCCGCCGCAGCAGCGACATCCCGCCCATTGTTGACGAAGCCATTGCGATCGGGGCAGCGAGCGTATGGATGCAGCTCGGCATCGAAAACGACGAGGCTGCCGCGCGTGCGCTTGCCGCCGGCCTCGACGTCGTGATGGACCGTTGCGTAAAAATCGAACATCAGCGCTGGCAAATGTTCGATTCGCGCGCAGCCGCCGCTTCCTTGATCCACGCGCGCCCACGATGACCATCGACGCCGGCCTGCTCGCCTATTACGGGCTGATGGCGCGCAACGTCTGCGCGACTTGGCGGGCCAAGCGCGGCGGTCGTGCTCACTTCAGCCACTTGTCGACGATGGCCTGATACTCGCCGGTCTGCTGGGCGAGGTGCAGCCACTGATCGACGTACGCCTTGAACGCATCGTCGCCGCGCGGCAACAGATACGCCTTTTCACCGAATTGCAGCGGCTTGTCCGGATTGACCGGGCATAGTGTCGGGTTGAGTTTGTGCTGCAGCAACGTCTCGGAGCTGTCCGTCACCATCACGTCGGCACGGCCGGCGGCAATCTGCTGGAAGATCGTCACATTGTCGGGATACACGGTCAGCGTGGCGTTCGGCATGAACTGGCGCGCGAAGCGCTCATTGGTGCCGCCCGGATTGACGATCGCGCGCGTGCTTGGCCGGTTCAGGTCGGCCAGTGTCTGGTACTTCGCCACGTCGGCGCAACGCACGATCGGTGATTTGCCGTCAACCATCACCACCCGGCTGAAATATGCCCGGCGGGCCCGGTCCAGCGTCACCGAGACACCCCCGACGGCGAGATCGCATTTGCCCGCCGTAAAATCGTCCATAAGCTTCGGCCAGCTGGTTTTCACCCACTCGGCGCGCACACCGAGCGACTTGGCCAGCGAATGCGCAAGGTCGATGTCGATGCCCTCGAACTGACCATCGGCGCGCAGATACGTATAGGGCTTGTAGTCGCCCGTGGTACACACGCGCAGCACGCCCGCCTTGACGATGTCGTCGATGCGGGACGACGCCTGGCCAGCCGGATTCGAGGCCGTGACGGATTGTGCGTGTGCGCCCGCGATAGCGCCCGCCGCCAGAACGGCGGCCGCGATGAAGTGCTTCATGGCGTCTCCTTGTGACACGTACGGCCTTGAACGGCCTTTTCTCGTGATGCCGGCCGGCGTGTCCTCGCAAGCGCGGCGCGGCGGTCGAACATCATGGTAATCATTGGCCGCGGCCCTGACCAGCCCCGCAACCGGGCAGCGTCCACCTCACGTTCACCTCACGCCGTCCTCACCCATGTATGTGCCGGTACGCACCGTTATGCAGGGCATAACGATCCGAGGTGCCGTCTGATGAGCCCGACGCGGTTAGAATAGGCCTTTGTCCCAATACCCACCCCCGCCGTGTCCCAAGCCCTGCAAAACGATACTTTCCTGCGCGCCCTGATGCGCCAGCCGACCGAGTACACGCCGATCTGGCTGATGCGCCAGGCGGGCCGCTACCTGCCCGAGTACAACGCCACGCGCGCCAAGGCCGGCAGCTTCCTTGCGCTGGCCAAGAACCCGGCGTACGCGACCGAAGTCACGCTCCAGCCGCTCGACCGTTTCCCGCTCGACGCGGCGATCCTGTTCTCGGACATCCTGACGATTCCCGATGCCATGGGCCTCGGACTGTCGTTCGAAGCCGGCGAAGGGCCGCGCTTCGCCCATCCGCTGCGCACCGAGGCCGACGTCGCCAAACTGGCCGCGCCCGATCTCAACGAACTGCGCTACGTGTTCGATGCCGTCACGGAAATCCGCCGCGCGCTGCAAGGCCGCGTGCCGCTGATCGGCTTCTCGGGCAGCCCGTGGACACTCGCCTGCTACATGGTCGAAGGCGCGGGCTCGGCCGACTTCCGTACCGTCAAGACGATGATGTACGAACGCCCCGACCTGATGGAGCATATTCTCGAGACCAACGCACGAGCCGTCAGCGCCTATCTCAACGCGCAGATCGAAGCCGGCGCGCAGGCGGTCATGGTGTTCGACACCTGGGGCGGCGCGCTGGCCGACGGCCTGTACCAACGCTTCTCTCTCGCGTACATGCAAAAGGCGCTCGCGGGCGTGCATCGCGAATGGGCGGGAGCACGCGTTCCCCACATCATCTTCACCAAGGGCGGGGGGCAATGGCTCGACGCCATCGCCGACACGGGGCCGGACGCGATCGGCCTCGATTGGACCGTCGACCTGACCGCCGCACGCCGCCGCGTTGGCGACCGTTGTGCGCTGCAAGGCAATTTCGACCCGACGGCGCTGTTCGCGCCGCCCGAAGCCATCCGTGCGGAAGCGCGCCGATTGCTGAATGCCTATGGCAATGCGCCCGGCCACGTGTTCAACCTGGGCCACGGGATTTCCCAGTTCACGCCGCCCGAGCATGTCGCCGCGTTGGTCGATGAAGTCCACTCGTATAGCCGGAAGCTGCGCCAGCCGGCCTGAGCACTGCACAAAACAAGGCGTGGCGCGGCTTCGGGCGGCGTGTCGCCCCGCCTTTCCAGCGGCGGTCGCATGCGTCGGAAGTCAACCCGGAAATTCCGAGTAAACCTTCGAAATCCACTGCGGCGCCATTCGACTTATGCACAAAATCCCGCTGCACCGCCATAACTGCCTTGAATATTGAGAGTTTTCCCAATATGGCTCATAAGCTATTGATTAAAAGGAATTTTCTCAACGAAGGCAAAAATGGCGCATGCGGCGACGGCCTTCGTCTCGCGAGACAATGCGTGGGATTGCTCATCACTTCTCAACATAGTTATCCACAGGCTTGGGCCGGTCACGGTAAACCCGACGTAAATCCGGGGTTTACCGTCGCTTCTGAGGAATCACTTTAAGTTTGGACCGCGCTGGCGTTCGCCCCCCTGCTCCCCCAGTCCCGGCGCTCGACGCCGATGGCAATCCCGTCGCCGGCGCGCCGGCCATCGTGCGCGTGGCGCTCGATACGCCACTGCCGACGCTGTTCGACTACCTGATTGCACAGGCCGTCGTCCCCGGCCAACTGGTGCAAGTGCCGTTCGGCCGGCGGCAAGTCGTGGGGATTGCATGGGAACTGACGCAGCGCAGTGAAATCGATCCTGCGAAACTGCGACCGGTGACGGCTGTCTGGCATGAACTGCCGCCGCTGAACGACGAATGGCGCAGGCTCATGGCATTTGCCGCGCGCTATTACCAGCGCGGCATCGGCGAGGTGGCGCTGCCGTCGATCCCCGGCCATCTGCGCACCCCCTTGCGCTGGCCGCGCCTGCTCGCGCAACGCGGCGTGCAGCGTTACCGGCTGGCCGACGGCGCCGCGATCGCATTGCAGGACGGCGTGCCCGCACGGCTGCGCGCGCAACGGCGCCTGGCCGACGGACTGATCGACGCCGGCACGCTGGACGCCGACGAGGCCAGGGCGCTGTGCGCCAAAGCCCCCGACGTGCTCAAGCAGTGGGCGGCGGCCGGTTGGGTGACGATCGAGACGGTGGCCGTCCACGAACCCTTGACCGGCCACGCCGGCCCGATATCGGGCGAAGCCCCGGCCGGAGATGACTGGACGGAAGACGTGCCCGCGCACGCCGGCAGCGCCACACAGGATGCGCTCGCGCCGGACGCCGGTCGGCGGACACTGACCACAGGTCAGGCCGACGCCGTGGCCGCGATCCGCGACGCGCTCGCCGAGCGTGGCGGCACGGCCCCGTTCACGCCGTTCCTGTTGCACGGCGTAACCGGCAGCGGCAAGACGGAAGTCTATCTGCGCGCCGTGGCCGGGGCGCTGACCGAGCCCGACGCGCAGGTGCTGATACTCGTGCCGGAAATCAATCTCACGCCGCAACTCGAGGGTGTGTTCCGTTCGCGTTTTCCGAACGAGGCGCTCGTGACGCTGCACAGCGGGCTTGCGGAAGGCGAACGCGCACGGCATTGGCTCGCGGCCCATCGCGGCCAGGCGCGCATTGTCCTCGGCACCCGGCTCGCCGTCCTCGCGTCATTGCCGCATCTGCGCCTGATCGTGGTCGACGAAGAGCACGATCCGTCGTACAAGCAACAGGAAGGACTCCGATACTCCGCACGCGATCTGGCCGTTTGGCGTACCAGTCAGCTGGAGGCGCCCGTGGTGCTCGGCTCCGCCACGCCATCGCTCGACAGCTGGCGGCGCACCGAACAGGGCCGCTACGTGCGTCTGGCCATGCCTGAGCGCGCGTCGCCCGATGCTGTGCTGCCGCGTGTGGGGCTCATCGATCTGGAGAACGAACGCAAGCGGCAGCGCGCGGTGCACGAAGGACTTTCCCAACCGTTGCTTGCCGCCATGCGCGACCGGCTGGCGCGCGGCGAACAAAGCCTGCTGTTTCTGAACCGCCGCGGCTACGCGCCGGTGCTGTCGTGCGACGCGTGCGGGTGGATCAGCGATTGCCGCCGTTGCAGCGCGCATATGGTGCTGCACAAGCCCGAGCGCCGGCTGCGCTGCCACCACTGCGGCGCCGAATCGCGCATTCCCCATGCCTGCCCCGATTGCGGCAATACGGACCTTGCCCCGCTGGGGCGGGGCACGCAGCGCATCGAAGAGGCGCTCTCGGAACACTTTCCCGAGGCGCGGCTGTCGCGCATCGACGCCGACAGCACGCGGCGCAAAGGCAGCGCCCAGGCACTGTTCCAACAGGTGCACGCAGGCGAAGTCGATATCCTGATCGGCACGCAGATGGTCGCCAAAGGTCACGATTTCCGCAACGTAACGCTCGTGGGTGTGGTCAATCCGGACGCGGCACTGTTCTCACATGACTTCCGCGCCGCCGAGCGTCTGTTCGCACAATTGATGCAGGTCGCGGGGCGCGCCGGACGGGCCGCGCGCGCCGACGGCCCCGGCGATGTGCTGATCCAGACACGCTACGCGAGTCACCCGCTGTTCGCGGCCTTGATGCGCCACGATTACGAGGGCTTTGCCCGCCAGCAGCTCGAGGAGCGTCAACAGGCGCTGCTGCCTCCATTCACGCATCAGGCGTTGCTGCGTGCGGAAGCACGCCAGCTGGCGCAGGCGATGGAATTCCTGAAGACGGCGCGCGCGCTTGCCGCGACGCCCGAATTGGCGGATGAACGCATCTCCCTGTGGGACCCGGTGCCAATGTCGATGGTACGAATCGCGGGAACCGAGCGCGCGCAGCTGGTCGTCGAAAGCCCGTCACGCGGTGCACTTCAATCCTTCCTCACCCATTGGATAGCCGAACTGCGCGCTTTGCGTGCGCCGGTCCGGTGGCATCTCGAAGTCGACCCCCTCGAAATATGATAATTTTCCGATCCGGCTTGTCTCGAATTTTGTAAATTTTTCGAATTTTCGGATCTTTCCGACGTTATTTGGCGCTATAGTGGAACGCACGGTGTCGCATCTTTGCGCCGCCGGAAAAAAACACGCCCCCTCGTTCGACCATAACGATTCCCATACAGGAGAAGGAGACGTCGATGAAGCCGCGCCTGTCTCGCTTGCCGTCCATGGATCATCCATCCACAGATTTTTTCGAAGCCCCCTCGGGGGCACTATCCCCCCGCACGACCGCCCTCGCCGCACGCCGGCGCTTTTTACGGCAAGCCGGTGCGCTTGGCGCGGGCGCCACGCTCGGCGGCCAGGCCCTGCAGGCATTGGCAGCGCCGCAAATGGTCACGCTGCCGTTTGCGAACGGTGAGCGCGAACTGGTCGCTTATCCGCAGAAACGGCCGTTGATCCGGCTGACGGCACGCCCGCCGCAGCTTGAAACGCCGTACTCGGTATTCAACGAGGGGGTGATCACACCGAACGACGCCTTCTTCGTCCGCTACCATCTGGCCGGCATCCCTACCGATATCGATCCGAAAAAGCATCGTATCCGCGTGCGCGGCAGCGTCGACAAACCGATCGAGATTTCGCTCGACAGCCTGAAGCGGGACTTCGGCAAGCCGGTGGAGCTCGTCGCCGTCAATCAGTGTTCGGGCAACAGCCGGGGCTTCTTCGAGCCGCGCGTGGGAGGCGGCCAGCTCGCCAACGGCGCCATGGGCAATGCCCGCTGGCGCGGCATTCCCCTGAAGCGCATTCTCGAGAAGGCCGGCGTCAAGCCAACGGCTAAGCAGGTCACGTTTGAAGGCCTCGACCGTCCGGTCATTCCGGCAACCCCCGAGTTCGTGAAAGCGCTGGATATCGGCCACGCCATGGATGGCGAGGTCATGATCGCGTTCGCCATGAACGGGAAGGATCTGCCGATGCTCAACGGCTTTCCGGTGCGGCTGGTGGTGCCGGGCTATTACGGGACCTACTGGGTGAAGCATCTGGCCGACATCAATGTGATCGACGATGTCTTCGACGGGTTCTGGATGAAGACTGCGTACCGCATTCCCGATAATGACTGCAATTGCGTGGAACCGGGCAAGGCACCCGACAAGACGCGCCCCATCGGGCGCTTCACCGTGCGTTCGTTCATTACGAGCGTGTCGGACGGGCAACGCGTCAAGGCCGGGCAGGCGTTGCGCCTGCGCGGTATCGCATTCGACGGCGGCGAAGGCATTCGCGACGTCCAGGTGTCGGCCGACGACGGGAAAACCTGGCAGGCGGCCAGGCTCGGTGAAGAACTGTCGAAGTATTCGTTTCGTGAGTGGACGGCGAGCTTCACGCCGCCGGACGCCGGCGAATACACGCTGAAAGTCCGCGCCACGAATCGTGCCGGCGTAACGCAACCGTTGCAATCGCTGTGGAATCCGGCCGGCTACCTGCGCAATGGCGTAGAGACCGTCCGCGTGACCGCGGCGTGACCGGGAGAATGCTCATGCGACCCATCGTATCCCCGCTCGCGACGCTGTCGATCGTCACGGCCCTGCTCGGCTGGCAAGCCAGCGCGCAGGCCTTGGAAATCAAACTGCCTCAGGAAACGGCACAACTGAAAGCTTCGACACTGGCCGGCCATCAGGCGACCAACAGTTGGTGCGTCATGTGCCACTCCATTGACTACATCAAAAGCCAGCCCCCGATGTCCAGCGCCTTCTGGAACGCCGAGGTCACGAAGATGATCAAGGTCTACGGCGCGCCGATTCCGGCCGATCAGGTGCCGTTGATCAGCGAGTATCTCGGCAAGACGTACGGCACGGACAGCGGAAAATAGCGCCCGACTCGCCGGCGGAGATATTTCGGCTTGGGTTTTCCCCGAAAATTTCCGTCGGCGAACCATCGTCCGGCGCGAAGGGTGCAACCGCCCGAACCCCGCGCCGATGGCGATTCTTCATGGGTATTCACGCCAGACAAGGGTTTTCCCGAACAGGTACAACCCGAATAATGAAACGGGTTGCACCTAGTCGGCAAGGCGGGTACGATGCGGCAAGTTGCTTTACATTCGTGCCAACTCCGCCCCACTGCGGCAACGGCACACTTCCGCTTCGCAGGCCCCCTAAATGGCAAATACCACGCTCGGCGTCAAGGTCGACGAAATCCTGCGCACCCGCCTGAAGACGGCTGCGCAGCAAATCGAACGCACCCCTCACTGGCTCATCAAGCAGGCGATCTTCGCGTATCTCGAACGCATCGAGAGCGGCGCGTTGCCGCCTGAGCTCAAAGCTGCCAGCCATGCCGCCACGGAAGTGTTCGAACCGCATCACGGCGACGACGCCGTGCCGCATCCGTTCCTCGAGTTCGCGCAAAATGTGCAGCCGCAATCGGTCCTGCGTGCCGCCATCACCGCCGCTTACCGCCGTCCGGAACCGGAGTGCGTGCCTGTGCTGATCGGTCAGGCGAAACTCCCCGCCACGACCGCCGCGAGCGCCACCGCGCTTGCACGCAAACTGGTCGAAGCGCTGCGCGGCAAGCGCACGGGCGGCGGCGTCGAGGGTCTGATCCACGAATTCTCCCTCTCGAGCCAGGAAGGCGTGGCACTGATGTGTCTCGCCGAGGCGCTGCTGCGCATTCCCGACAAGGCCACGCGCGATGCGCTGATCCGAGACAAGATCAGCAAGGGCGACTGGCACTCCCACATGGGCAACTCGCCGTCGCTGTTCGTCAACGCCGCCACCTGGGGCCTGATGATCACCGGCAAGCTCGTCACCACCACCAGTGAAGCGGGCCTGACCAAGGCGCTCACGCGCCTGATCGGGCGCGGCGGCGAGCCGCTCATCCGCAAGGGCGTGGACATGGCGATGCGCCTGATGGGTGAACAGTTCGTCACCGGCGAAACGATCTCGGAAGCGCTGGCCAACAGCCGCAAGTTCGAAGCCCAGGGGTTCCGTTATTCGTACGACATGCTCGGCGAAGCGGCGACCACCGAGGAAGACGCGCAACGGTACTTCGCCAGCTACGAGCAGGCCATCCACGCCATCGGCAAGGCATCGGCCGGCCGCGGCATCTATGAGGGCCCCGGCATCTCGATCAAGCTGTCGGCCCTGCATCCGCGCTATTCGCGCAGCCAGCAAGAGCGCACCATGACCGAGCTGCTGCCGCGTGTGCAGTTGCTCGCCAAGCTGGCGCGCCAGTACGACATCGGCCTCAATATCGACGCCGAGGAAGCCGACCGCCTCGAACTGTCGCTCGATCTGCTCGAAGCGCTGTGCTTCGATCCGGACCTGGCCGGCTGGAACGGCATCGGTTTCGTCATTCAGGCCTACCAGAAGCGCGCGCCGTTCGTGATCGATTACGTGATCGACCTGGCCCGCCGCAGCCGTCACCGTCTGATGGTGCGTCTGGTCAAGGGTGCGTATTGGGATTCGGAAATCAAGCGCTCGCAGGTCGAAGGCCTCGAAGGCTATCCGGTCTACACGCGCAAGATCTACACCGATGTGTCGTACGTTGCCTGCGCGAAAAAGCTGCTTGGCGTGCCCGAGGCGATCTACCCGCAGTTCGCCACGCACAACGCCTTCACGCTGTCGGCCATCTACCATCTGGCCGGCAACAACTACTACCCGGGCCAGTACGAATTCCAGTGCCTGCACGGCATGGGCGAGCCGCTGTACGAAGAAGTGGTCGGCCCGATCGCCTCGGGCAAACTCGCGCGTCCCTGCCGCGTGTACGCGCCGGTCGGCACGCACGAAACGCTGCTCGCCTACCTCGTGCGCCGGCTGCTCGAAAACGGCGCGAACACGTCGTTCGTGAACCGGATTGCGGATGAAACCGTCAGCATCGACGAACTGATCGCCGACCCGGTGTCCGAAGCCGAGAAGGTTGCCCCGCTGGGCGCACCCCACGCCAAGATCCCCCTGCCGCGCGAGCTGTACGGCGCGAGCCGCGCCAATTCGGCCGGCTTCGACCTGTCCAACGAACACCGCCTGGCGTCGTTGTCGTCCGCCCTGCTGGCCAGCGCAGGCACGCCGTGGCGCGCTGCGCCGTTGCTCGCCGACGGCGAGCGTGCCAACAACACCTCACGCCCGGTGCGCAATCCTGCCGATTTGCGCGACACCGTCGGTCAGGTCATGGACGCCACGACGCAAGACGTGGAGGCCGCGCTGGCGTTCGCCCTGGCCGCCGCGCCGATCTGGCAGGCCACGCCGATCGACGAGCGCGCCGACTGCCTGATGCGCGCGGCCGACCTGCTCGAAGCGCATACCCCCACGCTGATGGGCCTGTGCGTGCGCGAAGCCGGCAAATCGCTGCCGAACGCCGTCGCCGAAGTGCGCGAGGCGATCGACTTCCTGCGCTATTACGCGGCGCAGATCCGCCAGGGCTTCTCGAACGACACGCACCGGCCGCTTGGCCCGGTGGTCTGCATCAGCCCGTGGAACTTCCCGCTGGCGATCTTCATCGGCCAGGTGTCGGCCGCCCTCGCCGCCGGCAATCCGGTGCTCGCCAAGCCGGCCGAACAAACGCCGCTGATCGCCGCCGAAGCGGTGCGTCTGCTGCATGCCGCCGGCGTGCCGGCCGGCGCGGTGCAACTGCTGCCCGGCAATGGTGAAACGGTCGGGGCGGCCCTTGTGGCCGACCCGCGCACCAAGGCCGTCATGTTTACCGGCTCGACCGAAGTCGCGCGCATCATCGCCCGCACAGTGGCAGAGCGCCTGGACGCCAACGGCCGGCCGATCCCGCTGATCGCCGAAACCGGCGGCCAGAACGCGATGATCGTCGATTCCTCGGCGCTGCCGGAACAGGTCGTGTACGACGTGCTGGCCTCGGCCTTCGACTCCGCCGGCCAGCGCTGCTCGGCCCTGCGCGTGCTGTGCCTGCAGGATGACATCGCCGACCGGACCCTGCACATGCTCAAGGGCGCGATGCAGGAACTGGCGATCGGCAATCCGGACCGCCTGTCGATCGACGTGGGTCCGGTCATCGACGCCGAAGCGCAGGGCGGCATCAACCGTCACATTGAAGCGATGCGCGGCAAGGGCTTCAAGGTCGAGCAACTGGCGTTGCCGGATGCGGCACGGCACGGCACGTTCGTGCCGCCGACGCTGATCGAGCTGACAAACCTGAAGGCCCTGCAGCGTGAGGTGTTCGGTCCGGTACTGCACGTGGTTCGTTACAAGCGCGCACAACTCGACAACCTGCTCGACGACATCAACGCCACCGGCTACGGTCTCACCTTCGGCGTACATACGCGGATCGACGAGACCATCGCCCACGTGATCGAGCGTGCCAAGGTCGGCAATGTCTACGTCAATCGCAACGTGATCGGCGCCGTGGTCGGCGTGCAGCCGTTCGGCGGCGAAGGCCTGTCAGGCACCGGCCCGAAGGCCGGCGGCCCGATGTACCTGCCGCGCCTGCTGGCAACGCGCCCGGCGTCGCTGGCACCGGAACTGGTCCGCGACGAAACCGCGTTGATGCCGCTCGTCACGTACCGTGACTGGCTGCACGGGCAGGGCGCGGGCGACGTGGTCGGCCGCGTGGACCGGTATCTGGCCACCTCAGCGCTCGACGCCATGGCAACGCTGCCCGGCCCGACCGGTGAGCGCAACACCTATGGCCTGGAGCCGCGCGGCCCGGTACTGTGCGTGGCCGCAACACCGTTTGGCGCGCGCGTGCAGTTGGCCGCAACGCTTGCGACCGGCAACTCGGCGGTGTTCGCCGACACGCCGGCGGCACGCGAGTTGATCGACAACCTGCCCGCGACGTTGAAGGATCGCGCCTCGGTGTTGCCGGACGGCGCGGATGCCGCCGCCGAAGGCGAACTGGGTTCGGTCCTGTTTGAAGGCGACAGCGACGAACTGCGCGCGCTGAACCGTCGCATCGCCGGGCGCAGTGGCCCGATCCTGCCGGTGCAGGGACTCGCGCCCGAAGCACTGGCCGCCGGCGACGACTATTCGCTCGAGCGCCTGCTTTGCGAACGTTCCGTCAGCGTCAACACGGCCGCGGCCGGCGGAAACGCCAGCCTGATGACGATCGGCTGATCCCGGACGCCACCGCAGGTCCCGTCGAGGATCGCGGTGGCAGCAGTACGCAATACCCGGCGGTACGGTTCGCCCTCGCAGTCCTGAGGACGAACCGCACGGCCCTCCCCCCGAAGCCGTTCCCTGTCGTTCCCCCCGAACGTTTTTCCGGCCGAGCCTCATGCGGGTTTGGTCGAACCGGTGCGACCCCCGCGCACCGGCGTTTTCTCCCCCCGACGGATGTGCGCCGCAGATGTGGCGTTTTTTCGCGTGCCACCTTTGGGCGGCACGTCCATGAACAAAGGAAGGAGCAAGCATGTTGCTGGACAACCCCACTTTCGTGACATTCTCCGTGTACATCGTCGCCATGCTGGCCATCGGCTGGCTTGGCTACCGCGCCACGCGCAATCTGTCCGACTACATTCTGGGCGGGCGGCGGCTGGGCAGTTTCGTGACCGCCCTGTCGGCCGGTTCGTCCGACATGAGCGGCTGGTTGCTGCTCGGCTTGCCGGGTGCGATTTTCATCGGCGGCCTGTCCGGTATCTGGATAGCGATCGGCCTCGCCGTCGGCGCGTGGCTCAACTGGCGGTTCGTGGCGGCGCGGCTGCGCGTCTACACGGAAGCGTGCGGCAACGCCCTCACGCTGCCCGAATTCCTGACGCGGCGGTTCGAGGACCGCAATAACGTGCTGCGTATCGTGACAGCGCTCGTCATCCTCGTTTTCTTCACCATCTACTGCGCATCGGGTGTGGTGGCCGGTGCCCGGTTGTTCGAAAGCATGTTCGACATGCCGTACCGTACTGCCCTCTGGATCGGCGCACTGGCGACGATCGCCTACGTCTTCATCGGCGGCTTCCTCGCGGTAAGCTGGACGGACACGGTCCAGGCTTCGCTGATGTTCGCTGCATTGCTGGTCACACCACTGACCGTCCTGTCAGTCGATGGCGGGCTCGGCGCGGCAACGGCGGCCGTTGAGGCCGTAAAGCCTGCACACACCGCGCTCTTCGGCGAGTTGAGTGCGATGGGCGTGATCTCCATGTTGGCGTGGGGATTCGGCTACTTTGGCCAGCCGCACATTCTCGTGCGCTTTATGGCAGCAAAATCGGTGGCAGCGATCCCGCGGGCGCGGCAGATCTGCATGACCTGGATGCTGCTGTGCCTGTCGGGCGCCGTGGCGGTGGGCTTTTTTGGTCTGGCGTACTTCAGCGGCCGGCCGGCGCAGGGCGAAAGCGTGTTTGCCAATCCTGAAACGGTGTTTATCGCGCTGGCCACCCAACTGTTTGCGCCGTGGATCGCCGGCATCCTGCTCGCCGCGATTCTGGCGGCGGTGATGAGCACGCTGTCGTGCCAACTGCTGGTATGCGCAAGCGCATTGACGGAGGACATCTTCAAGACCTTTGTGAAGCGCGACGCCACGCAGGGACAACTGGTTTGGATCGGCCGCGCGATGGTGCTTGCGGTCGCGGCCATCGCGATCGTGCTGGCGTTTGACCCGAACAGCCGGGTACTGGGCATGGTCAGCTACGCCTGGGCCGGCTTTGGCGCGGCTTTCGGCCCGCTCATCCTGTTGTCGCTGACTTGGCGTGGCGTAACGCGCAACGGCGCGCTGGCGGGCATCGTTGTCGGCGCCGTGACGGTCCTCGTCTGGAAACAATACGGCTGGTTCGACCTCTATGAAATTTTGCCTGGCTTTGCCCTGGGGACGCTGGCGGTGGTAGCTGGCAGCCGCGTCGGGCCTGCCCCGTCGCCGACGATGCTGCAAGTCTTCAATAGCGTGAACGCCACGGTTCAAGAAACCGAAGCGACCCCGACCCTGGCACCGGTTGGCCGTCTCTGAACGGCTTGCATCGGCGTCGGGACACGGGTTGCGCACAGGGTTGCATGAAGGGTTGCACAATGTGCGGACGTAGCGGAGCAGCCCGGGACAGGCCCGGGTTGCACCCGCTATCCCGATTTGCCCCTCTTGACCGGAGCGAAAGCTGCGCCAATACTGCCGCGTCAGGCGAATTCCGCCGATGTGCCGGCGCCGGCCCGGGCAATCCGCCGGGTCACGCGCCGAACCGACCGGCTGCGCGCGGCGATCCCGCTAGCGGCACACCACACGACACCACACGTAAGGAGATGTTCATGCATTCGAAGCTTAAGCTGAGCGCATTCGCGATGGCCGGACTGATGGCGCTTGGCGCCACAGCGGCGCAGGCCCAACAGGCGCAGGAAGTAAAGCTCGGGTTCGCCGCGCCGCTGACCGGCGCACAGGCCCACTACGGCAAAGACATGCAGAACGGCATCCAACTCGCGATCGACGAGTTCAACGCCACCAAGCCGATGATCGAAGGCAAGCCGGTGAAGTTCGTGCTGATGGCCGAAGACGACCAGGCCGACCCGCGCCAGGGTACGACGGTGGCGCAGAAACTGGTGGATTCAGGCGTCAAGGGCATGCTGGGTCACTTCAACTCCGGCACGACAATCCCGGCCTCGCGCATTTACGCGCAGGCGGGCATTCCGGAAATCGCGATGGCGACCGCCCCGGAATACACGAAGCAAGGCTTCAAGACGACGTTCCGCATGATGACGTCGGACACGCAGCAAGGTTCGGTGGTCGGCAGCTTCGCGGTCAAGAAGCTCGGCTACAAGAACATTGCGATCGTGGACGACCGCACGGCCTACGGCCAGGGTCTGGCCGAGGAGTTCGAGAAAGCGGCGAAGGCGGCCGGTGCGAAGATCGTTCGCCATGAATTCGCGAGCGACAAGGCTGTCGATTTCCGCGCCATCCTGACGAACCTGAAACGCGCCAACCCGGATGCCGTGTTCTACGGCGGCGCCGACGCGCAGGCAGGCCCGATGGTCAAGCAGATGCGCGAACTGGGCATGAAGAGCACGCTGATCGCCGGCGAAATGGTGAAGTCGGACGCGTTCCTCAAGATCGCGGGCGATGCGGCCGACGGTTCGGTGGTATCGCTGGCCGGCCTGCCGCTGGACAAGATGCCGGGCGGCAAGGGTTACGAGCAGCGTTATGCGAAGCGCTTCAGCACGCCGATGGAAACCTATTCGCCGTACGCCTACGACGGCGCCATGGCGATGATGGCCGCCATGAAGAAGGCCAACTCGACGGACCCGGCCAAGTACCTGCCGATGCTCGCCAAGACGAGCATGCCCGGCGTGACGACGCGTGAACTCGCGTACGACAACGTTGGCGATCTGAAGAACGGCAGCATTACCGTCTACAAGGTCGTGAACGGCAAGTTCGAAGTCCTGGAGTCGGTCGGCGGCAAGTAAGCCATCCGGTCCGTGCGGAAATGAAAAAGCCGGCAGTTCAAAATTGAACTGCCAGCTTTTCTTTCGGCATCATCCGCCGTAATGCATCACCGAACGCGGCTCACCAGACGCCTTTCGGCAATTTGTCCTTCAACTCGGGAATCGATTCCCGCGAGAACACCGGCGCCAAGACACCCGCGGCCCGTTGCGCCCGGTAGTCCCGCCAGGCGGCCACCGCGAATCTGGACAACATCACGATCGCCACCAGATTGATCATGGCCATCAGTGCCGTGCCAAGGTCGGCGAAACTCCAGACCAGCGGCAAGCTCGCGACTGCCCCCAACATGACGGAAACCAGTACCAACGCCCGAAACGCGGTGCCCGCCCACGGACGTTTGGTCAGGTAGTCGAGATTGACTTCCGCATAGGCGTAGTTGCCGAGCACGCTGGAGTAGGCCAGCACGAACACCGCCACCCCCATGAATACAACGCTCCATTCACCCACGTGCGCCGCCATCGCGCGCTGTGTGAGCACCGACCCCTGAATCGCTCCGCCGATCTGATATTCGCCCGACAGCAGAATCAGCGCCGCCGTGGCAGAACACACGACCAGCGTGTCGAAGAACACGCCGAGCATCTGCAGCAGCCCCTGCTGCACCGGGTGCTTTGTTGTCGCCACCGCCGCCGCGTTCGGTGCACTGCCCATGCCGGCCTCGTTCGAGAACAGTCCACGCCGCACGCCCATCATCACCGCCTGGCTCACGGCAAATCCGGCGACCCCGCCCACCGCCTGCTCGAGACCGAACGCGTGCCGCAAAATCAGCATGAGCATCGCCGGCACTTCGGCGATGTTGATCGCGACGACGTATAGCGACAGGCCGATGTACAACACCGACATGACGGGCACGAGCCACTGCGCCACGCGCGCCACCCGGCGCACACCGCCGAAAATGATCGGTGCGGTCAACAACACCAGCCAGATGCCGACCCAGACCTTCGACCAGCCAAACGAGACCTCCAACGCTTCCGCAATCGAATGCGACTGGACCGAGTTGAGCGCGACGCCGAACGTAAACAGCAGCGCAATCGCGAAAATTACGCCGAAGCGACGGGACCCAAGGCCGATTTCGATGTAATACGCCGGGCCGCCGCGAAAGGTCTTGTCGCCATGCGGCACCTTGAAGATCTGCGCCAGCGTGGATTCCACGAAAGCCGACGCCATGCCCACGAGCGCCGTCATCCACATCCAGAAGATCGCGCCCGGGCCGCCGGCCGTGAGCGCCACGGCGACGCCCGCGATATTGCCGGTGCCCACGCGGCTCGCCAAGCCCGTCGCAAACGCCTGAAACGGCGAGATGCCGGTCGTGCCGCCAGCGGCTTTCAACAAGCCGATGCTATGCAGCAACGCGCGGAGCTGCACGCCGCCAAAAATGACCGTCAACCAGACGCCGACCCCCAGCAAAATCACCGTCAACACGTAACCCGACAACACGCCGCCGAGGGCATCGACCAACCCGGCTATCCATTGCTCCATCCGTCGTCTCCTTGTTGTTCAAGTTCCCGTTCATCGGGACCCGAACCAAGGAGCTTCGCGCAAAGCCGTGCGTTTGCATACGCCCGCGCCGATTTTCAAGATATTTCCCAATAAGACGTCGACCAAAAGAGAACATGACGGCGTCAAAACGAAAGCCTTCACGCGCCGAAACGCGTACGGCTAACCGGTTACGCGCGTCGCAATGCGCTCAAGGTCAACGCCGGCGTCAGCGCTTCTGGGGTGACACGCAGTTCGAGTACCGCCGGCAAACCCGATGCCTGCGCGCGTTGTAACGCGGGCAGGAACGCCTCGGTGGTCTCGACCACCTCGCCAAATGCGCCGAAGCTGCGGGCATAGGCGGCAAAGTCCGGGTTGGTGAGCCCGGTGCCATGCACACGCGCCGGGTAGTGCTTCTCCTGATGCATGCGGATCGTGCCGAACTGGCCGTTGTTGATGACCAGCACGATGATCGCGAGATCATGCTGCATGGCCGTGGCGAGTTCGTTACCGCTCATCAGGAAGCAGCCGTCGCCCGCCAGCGCCACGACCGTGCGTTTTCGGTCCGCCGCTTTTGCAGCAAGCGCCGCCGGCACACCGTATCCCATGGCCCCCGAGGTCGGGGCCAACTGCGATTTGAAATGCCGGTACTGGAAGTATCGATGCAGCCAGATCGCATAATTGCCCGCGCCGTTGGTGAGAATCGCATCGGGCCGCAAATGCGCCTGCATCTGCTTCATCACCTCGCCCAGTTGCAACGGCCCGGGCATTGCGCCCGGCGTGTTCCATTCGACGTACGCCGCGTGTGCAAGCGCGGTGTCCTCCGCCCAGACCGGACGCGCTGCAGGCTCCGCAAGTGTCGCCAGCGCCCCGGCGATCTCCGGCATCCCGGCGTTGATCGGCAGATCGGCGGCGTACACCCGGCCGAGTTCCTCCGCACCGCTGTGCACGTGGACCAGCGTCTGACGCGGTCTCGGAATGTCGAACAAGGTGTATTGGCTCGTCGTGGCTTCGCCCAGGCGCGGGCCGATGGCCAGCACGAGATCGGCCGCCTCGATACGCCTGGCCAGCGCCGGATTGATGCCCAGGCCCACATCACCCGCGTATTGCGGGTGCGTGTTGTCGAACAAGTCCTGGTAACGGAACGCGCACGCTACCGGGAGCGCCCATCGCTCGGCGAAAGTGCGGAAGTCGGCGCACGCCTGCGGCGTCCAGCCGCTGCCGCCCAGGATTGCCACAGGCCGCTTTGCGGTGTCGAGCAGTGCTGCCAGCTCGGCCATCTGCGCGGGGGACGCAGACGCCGCGACCCGGCGATGATGCGGCGGCGGCGGCATGGCCGCGCAAGCCTCGCTCAGCACATCTTCCGGCAACGCCAGCACGACCGGGCCGGGCCGCCCTGCGCTCGCGATATGGAAGGCATGCGACACGTATTCGCCCATGCGGCGCGGATCGTCGATCTGCGCCACCCACTTCGCCATCTGGCCGAACATGCGGCGGTAGTCGATTTCCTGAAACGCCTCGCGATCGAGCATGCCGCGCCCGACTTGCCCGATCAGCAGGACCATCGGCGTCGAATCCTGAAAGGCCGTGTGCACGCCGATCGAGGCGTGCGTGGCGCCCGGTCCGCGCGTGACGATCGCCACCCCCGGCCGCCCGGTCAATTTGCCGGTGGCCTCCGCCATGTTCGCCGCCGCAGCCTCGTGGCGGCAGGTGATCAGCTCGATGCGCTCACGCACGTCGTAAAGGGCATCCAACACAGCGAGGTAGCTCTCGCCGGGAACGCAAAACATGCGGTCAACGCCCTGCGCCAGCAAGGCATCGACCAGCAAACGCGCCCCGGTGCTTTCCGGCAATGCGGCCGCCGCGGCCGGATGAACTGCAGTGTCATGCGAACCCGACATCGTCATTTCCTCTCTCCCGCATCCGGCCGGCATTGGCCAACGCCCACCTTATGCCGCAGCGTGTCTCGCCGCGGCCTGCGCCAAACGCCCCACGCCTGTCTCAATCTCGACCGGTGTGGACATCGTAAAACAGAGGCGCAAGGCGGCGCGATCGGACTGCTCCGAAAAGAACGGCGCGCCGGGCACATACATCACTTTTTCTTCAATGGCCGTATTCAGCAGCGCCGTTGCGTCCGTTCCGTCACGCCAACGCCCCCACACGAACATGCCGCCCTGCGGCTCAGTGAAGTCGAAGCGTCCGCCCAGCCGAGCGCGCAATGCCGTGCACAATGTGGTCGCGCGTGCACGGTACGCGTCGGCAATGCGGACGATCTGCGCATCGAGCCGGCCCTGGCGGAGGTAGCTGGCGGCCACCGCCTGCAACCACGGCGGCGTGCAGAGATCGACGGTCTGCTTCGCGATCACACAACGGCGCAGCAGCGGCGCCGCGCCATGCATCCAGCCCAGCCGCAGCCCCGGCGCGAGCACCTTCGACAGGCTGCCCAGATAGACGACCCAAGGCTCGGCGCCCGGCACGCCCTTTGCGAGTGCCGCCAACGTCGGCACCGGCTCACCCGAGAAGCGCAGTTCGCCGTAAGGGTCGTCCTCGACCAGCAGCACACCGTACTCGGCGACAATCTCGAGCAGCCGGCGGCGGCGCGCCAGCGTCAGCGTCGCCCCCGAGGGATTCGCAAACGTCGGCACGGTGTAGATCAGCTTCGGACGACGCTCGGCCGGTTGCGCCGCAAGCAGGGAAGCCAACGCCTCGACATCGAGGCCGTCGCCGTCCATGCCGACCGACAACACGTTCGCCTGCGCCAGGCGCAGCGCCTGCAATGCGGCCGAGTACGTCGGACGCTCCACGACCACCGTGTCGCCCGGCGCCACCAGCACGCGCACCAGCAGATCGAACGCCTGCTGCGATCCGGTGGTCACGAGCACCTGCGCCGGATCGGCCTGCGCACCGTGCGCGCGCATGCGCGCGGCCAATGCCTCGCGCAGCGCCGGCAGCCCTTCCGTGGGACCGTATTGCAGGCATTCGCCGGCGGCGCCCTGCCAGGCCTCGGCCGCCGCGGCGGCGAGGCCGTCGCGGTCAAACAAGTCGGGTGACGGGTAGCCGCCCGCGAACGAGATCATGCCCGGCGTGGCAAGGTGCTTGAACAGCTCGCGAATCGCCGAGCCTTGCGGCGCGGCGAACGGGGCCGTGAACGGAAAATCGGCAACGGCTTGCATCATCGATCAACGCTCGACCGTACGGTTCCAGCGGGCGTCCCATTGCGGGCGGTTCGCGTTGATCGCGTCCCAATCGACGACGTTGATCTTCTTGAGCAGCTCATCGACGTTGCCGACCTTCGCCTGCATTTCCGCCGGCAGCTTGACCGTGCGGTTCGTCGGCACCTGCTTGCCGAATTCGGCCGCCTTCACTTGCGCTTCAGGCGTGAGCAGGAACTGCGCGAGCTTCTGCGCGGCTTGCGGGTTGTCGTTGTTCGCGACCACGCACATGCCGACCATCAGCAGCACCGGACCTTCCTTCGGATTGGCATACTCGACCGGAATGCCCTTCTCCTTCAGGTTCGCCACGCCCGTCTGCGTCAGCGGGAATACGGCCGCTTCATTCGTTTGCACCATTTCCGAAATCTTGGCCGAGTTCGGGATGTACTCGAGCACATTCTTGCCCACCGTGCTCTGCCACTTGGTGAAGCCGGGCTCCACGTTCTTCTCGGTGCCGCCGAGCAGCTTGTTGATCATCAGGAAGCCATGCAGGCCGAACGTGCTCGACGAAGCCGACTGGAACACGACCTTTCCCTTGTACTTCGGATCGGACAGGTCCATCCACGAGGTCGGCGGCGCCCAGCCCTTCTCGTCGAACATCTTCTTGTTGTAAGCGAGCCCCGTCCACGCCAGCTCGACGCCGGCGGCCATATCGTCCTTGATGTGCGCGACCGGGTACAGTTGCTTGAGCGCCGGCGAGTCTTCCAGCTTCTGGCACAGGCCCATGCCGACCGCGCGCACCATCACGCCGTCGTCCAGGAACACCACGTGCATCTGGGGCTTGCCCTTGGTCGCCTGCAGCTTGGCGAAAATGTCCGACGACGTCCCCGGCACCACCACCACCTTCACGCCCGTGGCCTTTTCGAAATCCGGCAGGATTTTCGACGTGTAGACCTTCTCCATCGCGCCGCCGTTCATGCCGATATAGATCGTCTTTGCGTCGGCGTGGGCCTGACCGGCCATGAGACCGGCCGCCGCAAGCGCGGCGCAGGCGGTGATTTGCTTCAATTTCATGATGTGGCTCCTGTAGCGTTGTCTTGAGAAGCGCGGTGCGCCGCGTCGAAGCGATCGAGAGAAAAGGCCCCGATCGGTGTTGCCGTGGCGCCGTCAAGCACGAGGTCGGCAAGGACTTCGCCGACACCGGGCGCCAGTTGAAAGCCGCCGCCGGAAAACCCGAAGGCGTGCAAAAGGTTCGCGGTGGTGCGCGAGGGCGCGATCACCGGGTTATCGTCCGGCGTTTCGCCCTCCACGCCGCTCCAGCTGCGGATCACGAGCGCATCGCGCAACGCGGGAAGCAGGCGGATCGCTTCGGTCATCACCGCGCGTGTCGTGGCGGACAGGGGGCGGGCGTGTTCGCCGTCGCCGACACCGCGGCCGCCGCCGATCACGACGTTGCCGCGCGCCACTTGCCGCGCGTAGATGCCGCCGCCGTAGACGCCGAGGTTATGTTCGATGAAGAACGGCAACGGCTCCGTCACCCACAGATTCGGGTAGATGGACTTCATGGGAATCGCGTCGCCATAGCGGCCCGCCAGTTGATTGCCCCACGCGCCCGCCGTGTTGATGAGCCATGCGGACGTGACTTCGACGGGGCCGTTCGGACCGTGGGCGACCGTCAGGAAGCGCCGCCCGTCGTGCGATGTCTCGCACACCGGCGTGAGATCGCGCACGTCCGCGCCGGCAGCACGCGCGGCACGCGCAAAGGCGGGGGAGACCAGCCGCGGGTTCGCATGGCCGTCGCCGGGGCACATCGAACCACCGAGTGCGCGCACGCCGAGCCACGGGTAACGTTTGCGGAACGACGGCCCTTCAAGCACGCGCAGATCGAGTCCGTAGGGATTGGCCTGTTCCGCATAGGCATGCAGCGCGGCGAGGTCGGCCTCACTGCGCGCCAGACGCAAATGCCCGGAAATCAGCAATTCGCCGTCGGTGCCGATCGTCTCGGGCAAGCGTTTCCACGTTTCGTACGCGCGTTGCGACAGCGGCAGTTGCGAGACGGGGCGGCCCTGCCGGCGCACGCCGCCGTAATTGACGCCGCTGGCCTGGGCGCCACAATAGCCCTTTTCCAGCAAGACGACCCGCTGTCCGCGCTTGGCGAGCGCGCGCGCCGTGGCTGCACCCATGAAGCCGCCGCCGACAATACAGACGTCCGCCTCGACGCGCTCGATATTCGTGGCGTGGATGACGTTATTCATCGCGCGCCTCCTCGGAGATCGCCGCCGGATAATCCGCAGCAATCGATAACGGCACCGGCTTGATCGGCGCCTGGCCGCGCAGACGGCCGATCGCCGCAATGGGTTGCGACGTTTCCGCCGCCAGCAACTCGGCCAGCGCCAGTCCGCACATGCGGCCCTGGCAACGGCCCATGCCGACGCGCGTGAGCGCCTTCACGCGATTGATCTCTGTCGCCGCGCCGCAGCGCACGATCTCGCGCACCGTCCCGACCGTAATTTCCTCGCAGCGGCACAGCACCATGTCATCCGGCCAGCGCGACGGGGCGTCCTCCGGCATGGCGAACGCCGCCTCGAGACCGCCGCGAAAGCGAGCGATGCCGTCCAGCTTGCTTTGCAGCTGACGTACCTGACGCCGCGCATCCGGCACTTTGCCAATCTGGCCCAGGTCATCGATCAGCGCGAGGGCGGCGCGGCGGCCCGCCAGTTCGGCGGCGTCGGCGCCGGCAATGCCTGCGCCGTCACCCGCGAGATAGATGCCGCCCACGGACGCGCGGCCCATGGCGTCACGCTCGGGCAGCCATTGGCGATTCAGCGTGTCGAACACGAACTTGCACCCCGCCAGATCGGCGATTTGCGTTTCCGAACGCAGTCCGAAGCCCGTGGCCACCGCGTCGCATGCGATCGAGCGCGCCCGGCCGTTTTCGGACCAGCGCATGGCCGTAACGCATTCATCGCCATCCGCGCCAAGCAGCGTCACGCCGCGATGAACCGGCACACCATGGGTGCGCAGCCACGCCGTGTAATAGAGCCCCTTGGCGAACACAGCCGGTTGCGACATCAGCCGCGGCGACGCCTGCATCTGCCGCACGAACGGGGTGGTATCGAGCACGGCCGTGACCCTGGCGCCGGCCTTCGCGTACTGATATGCGACGAGATACAGCAACGGCCCGGTCCCGGCCAGCACCACGCGGCGGCCGACGGCGCAACCCTGCGCCTTGAGCGCGATCTGCGCGGCGCCAAGGGTGTAGACGCCCGGTAGCGTCCATCCCGGGAAGGGGAGGATGCGGTCGGTCGCGCCGGTCGCCAGGATCAGGTGCGAGAACGGCACCGATTCCACGCGGCCCCTGCGCAGGGTTTCCAGTTGGCGGCCGACGCAATCCCACACCAGCGTGTCCGGCCAATAATCGACGTGCGGCAGCAATGCCGCCATCGTCGTATGGATGCTGTCGGCGCGGCTCGCCTCGAAACCATAAAGCGTTCGCTTCGAGCGCACGAAATTGACCGGCGGCTGGCGATAAATCTGCCCGCCCCAGCGCGCGCCCTCGTCGAGCACGATCGGGCGGCGGCCGGCGGCCGCCAGCGTCTCGGCGGCGCGTACGCCGGCGGGTCCGGCGCCAACGATGACGATGCGGGCGGCGTCGCTCATCGTGCGCCCTCCGCACGCGGCGCGGTGCGAATACGCATGCCGTCCGAGGCCGGCGTCGAGCATGCGCGCAAGGCTTGTCCATCGACCGTGCGGACCCAGCAGTCCTGGCATGCGCCCATCAGACAGAAGCCCGCGCGCGGTGCGCCCGTGAACTCCGTGCGGCGCACGCTTTTGCGATGCAGCAAAATCGCCGTGAGCAGCGTGTCGCCGGTCATGGCTTCGACGATCACGCCGTCGATTTCAAGCCGGATCGGCGTGCGGCCGGTTTCCGTCAGACGCAGCCATTGTCCGGCGCCTGACGACAAATTCGTCGCAGACGCCGGGTTCGTTTTGTCATCGAACATGATCGAGAGGTCGTGGGAGCGTGGTGGACGTTGCAGTGCGCTTCGGGGCGGCTCAATGGTTGCCGATCAGGATCTTGTCGAGGCCATAGATCCGGTCGAGCAGGAACATGGCGCCGGCGGTGATCAGGATCACGACGGCCGAGATCGACGCCATCATCGGATCGATCGACTCGGTCGCATACATGTACATGCGCACGGGCAGCGTCACGGTCTGCGGCGAGGTCACGAAAACGGACATCGTCAGTTCGTCGAAGCTGTTGATGAACGCGAGCAGCCAGCCGCCCGTGATGCCCGGCAGGATCATCGGCAGGGTCACGCGGCGAAACACCGTGAAGCGCGACGCCCCCAGGCCGTAGGCGGCCTGCTCGGCGCTGCGGTCCATGCCTGCGACGGCGGCCAGCACCAGACGCATCACATACGGTGTAATGACGATCACGTGCGCGACGATGAGCCAGGTGAACGAACCCGTCACGCCGAGCAAGGCGAAAAAACGCAGGAACGCGATGCCGAGCACGAGGTTCGGAATCAGCAGCGGCGAGAGGAACAGCGCGTTGAGGAAATCGCGCCCCGGGAAGCGCTCGCGGCCGATCGCCAGACCGGCGGGCAATGCCACGGCCAGCGACAGCGTGGCCGACGCGAAGGCCAGCTTCAGGCTGTTGCCGAACGCCGTGATGAAGTCCGGGTAGTCGAGGATCGCCCGGAACCAGCGCAGCGACAGGCCGTTCACCGGCAGCGTGAGGGTGTCGTCGGGCGTGAACGCCACCGCCATCACAATGGCGAGCGGGGCCAGCATGAAGAGGATGACGAGGCTGTGGAACGTCAGGGAAATGGCGCCGTTGCGTTGCATGACGGTCGTCTCCTCAACCCATCGCCCTGGAGTACTTGCGCTCCAGCAGGCGTTGATACGTCAACATGATCAGCAGATTCGCGGCCAGCAGGATCAGCGCGATGGTCGCGCCGAGCGGCCAGTTCAGCGAACCGAGGAATTCGTCGTACACGGCGGTCGGCACGACCTTCAGGCGGCGGCCGCCGAGCAGCCCCGGGATGGCGAAGGCGCTCGCCGACAGCGCGAAGACCATCAGGCTGCCCGACAACACGCCCGGCAGCACCTGCGGCAGCACGATGCGGCGCAGCGTGGTGGCGGGGGAGGCCATCAGCGACAACGCAGCGTTCTCCACTTGCGGATCGAGCTTTTGCAGCGCGGTCCAGACGGGAATCACCATGAACGGCAGCATCACATGCACGAGCGCGATGACGATCGCGACCTGCGTGTACAGGATCTTGTACGGACCGAGGCGGAACAGTATCAAGGCTTTGTTGACGAGACCGTCGGCACCCAGCAGCATCGACCAGCCGAACGCGCGCACGACGACGGAGACCAGCAGCGGCGCGAGGATCACAAGCAGGAACACCGAACGCCACGGCTCGCGCATGCGGTACAGGATGTACGCTTCAGGGCCGCCGATCACCATGCACAGCAACGTGGTCAGTGCAGCGATCCACAGCGTGCGCAGGAAGATGGTCTGGTAGTAGCCGTCCGTCAACACCTCGGCATAATTGCCCAACTGGAACGCCGCGATAGGGCCGGTGGCCGGATCGAAGCGGTAGAACGTGAGGACAAGCGTCATCACGAGCGGCACGATCACCAGCAGCGCGAACAGCACGAACGCCGGCGTGCACAGCAGCCATGGGGGGATGAACGCGTGCCACGGCGTGCGGCCGGACGGCGCGGCGGACGGGACCGGTGCGGGCGTCGACAACTCAGCCATGGCACACCCCACGATCGACCATGCGCACGGCGTCGCCATGCCATGACAAGCCGACATCGGCCCCTTCGGCGACGGGTTCGTTACCTTCATTCTGCGTGCAGACGAGCAATTCGCCGAACGCGCTGTCCACGCGGTACAGCCACTGGCTGCCGAGGAAGAAGCGGCTCGAGACGCGGGCCGGCAGATGCCCGTCTGACGGCGCGCACAGGCGCATTTTTTCCGGGCGGATGCACAGCGTCACGCCGTCGCCCGCCTGCACGGCGCTGGCATTGCGCCCGATCGCCAGGCGGCGGCCGGCCACGTCGAGTTCGATGCTGTCATTGCCGACCGACGACACGGTGGCCGGCAACAGGTTCGCCTTGCCGATGAAGCGCGAAACAAAGCTGGTCTCGGGGTGTTCGTAGGCACGATACGGCACGTCGACCTGCGTCACGCGCCCGGCCTCCATGACCACGACGCGGTCGCTGATCGACAGCGCTTCGGACTGATCGTGCGTGACCATGATCGTCGTGGTGCCCACTTCACGCTGGATCGCGCGCAGTTCGAACTGCATTTCCTCGCGCAGCTTGGCGTCGAGGTTGGACATCGGTTCGTCGAGCAGCAACACTGGCGGCTCGATGACGAGCGCGCGGGCGAGCGCAACGCGCTGACGCTGACCGCCCGACAATTCACGCGGGAAACGGCCGGCATGTTTTTCGAGATGGACCAGTTCGAGTGCGCGGGCGACGCGTTTGCCGCGATCGGCCTTCGGCACCTTGCGCATTTCCAGCCCGAACGCCACGTTGTCGGCGACCGTCATGTGTGGGAACAGCGCGTAGCTCTGGAACACCATGCCGAGACCGCGGCGGTTCGGTTTGACGTGGGTGAGGTCCTGCCCATCGAGGGTAATTCGCCCGGCGGTGGCATCGATGAAGCCGGCGATCATCATCAGCGTGGTGGTCTTGCCACAGCCCGACGGGCCGAGCAGCGACACGAACTCGCCTTTTTCGATCGACAGGCTCACGCTGTCGGCGGCCACGAACTCGCCGTAGCGCTTGGTCAGGTTATCCAGGACTAGAAATGACATGGTCGTTCTCGGTATTCTTCTGAGGCGAGGGTGCACGCAGTCCGGCACGGCGCGGGGCCGCACCCGGACGGGTGTTTCAACAGGAAACGCCGCGTGCCGGCGGAACCGGCCGCAGCGGCGCTCATTGGCGTGCTAACGCTCGCAGTACCGGCTCAGATGTCGAACTGCACACCCTGCGCGAGCGGCAGTTGCGTGCTGTAGTTGATGGTGTTGGTGGCGCGGCGCATGTAGGCCTTCCATGCGTCTGAGCCCGATTCGCGGCCGCCGCCGGTTTCCTTTTCACCACCGAAGGCGCCGCCGATTTCCGCGCCGCTGGTGCCGATATTGACGTTGGCTATGCCGCAATCGCTGCCGGCCGGCGACAGGAAGCGCTCGGCTTCGCGCATGTCGTTCGTGAAGACGGCCGACGACAGGCCTTGCGGCACGTCGTTGTGCAGGTCAAGCGCAGTGTCGTAATCGTCGTATGTCAACACGTACAGGATCGGGGCGAAGGTCTCGTGCTTCATGACGTCGGTTTGCGACGGCATGCGTACCAGCGCTGGGCGCACGTAGTACGCCTGTTCGCCGCCGATGCCGGTCACGCGATCGCCGCCGAAAACGTCGCCGCCTTCGGCACGGGCCCGGGCCAGGGCGGCTTGCATTTGTTCGAACGCGTTGTGGTCGATCAGCGGGCCGACGAGCGTGCCGGTTTCCATCGGATCGCCGACCTTGACGGTGGCGTAGATTTTCTTGAGGCGCTCGACGATGGCGTCCGCCAGCGACGTGTGGACGATCAGGCGGCGCAGCGAGGTGCAGCGCTGGCCGGCGGTGCCGACGGCGGCGAACGTGATGGCGCGCACAGCCAGGTCGGGATCGGCGGACGGAGCAACGATCATGGCGTTGTTGCCGCCGAGTTCGAGAATGCTGCGGCCGAGGCGTCCGGCCACGCGCTGGGCGACTTCGCGGCCCATGCGGGTCGAGCCGGTGGCCGAGACGAGCGGCACACGCGGCGAGCCGGCCAGGATGTCGCCGATTTCACGGCCGCCGAGCAGGACTTGCGAAAGACCGGCCGGCAGCACGCCCGGGTGCTTCTGTTCGAAACGCTCAAAGGCCTTGTGCAGCAGGGCATCGCAGGCGAGCGCGGTCAGCGGGGTCTTTTCCGACGGCTTCCAGACCACGGCGTCGCCGCAGACGAACGCCAAAGCGCTGTTCCAGGCCCACACGGCGACCGGGAAGTTGAACGCCGAGATGACCCCGACGACGCCGAGCGGGTGCCACGTTTCCATCATGCGATGGCCGGGGCGCTCGGAGGCGATCGTCAGGCCGTAAAGCTGGCGGGACAGACCGACCGCGAAATCGCAGATGTCGATCATTTCCTGGACTTCGCCGAGGCCTTCCGAGGTGATCTTGCCGGCTTCGAGGGTGACAAGCTGGCCGAGGGCCGACTTGTTCTCGCGCAGGATTTCACCGAAAACGCGGACCAGTTCGCCGCGCACGGGGGCGGGCACGGTGCGCCATTTCAGGAACGCGGCGTGGGCGGTGTCGATCTTCCGGGCGACTTCCGCTTGCGTGTCGGCGCGCAGGGCGGCGAGACGGGCGCCATCGCGCGGGGAACGCACCGGCAGGTCGCTGCCGGCAAAGTCATCGATTGCAACGCCCAGGGCGCGCAGGAGTTCGGCGGGGGTCATACGTCTCCTTGAGGCTGTTCAGTCCGGTATCCACGCATTCCCGCATGCCAGGAAGCGGTTCAGGCAGGCGGTCTACCACGATTGGATCGGACTTTAACCCCTCAAAAATACGCGGGCAAACGACTTATGGGAAGGAGGTTGTGCGGTTTGGGAATGGAAGGGGGATGGGGTCGGACATGACGCCCGACGCCCATCGATCGAAAAGCAGACATGCGGTCACTCGATTTCGTACTCGAAGTTCTGGCAGTACGCGACACCGGATACCTGCTTTATCCTGAATGTCCACTCACCATTATCTTCCCGCCACACTCTGCGGTCTTGATTGGGGAGCGCACACGCACGCATCGATTGAACGGTGTCGCAGTAGTCCCAACGGCCGAGGTTATAGACCTCGCCCGCTGAACCCGGGTTGCAATCGTTTCTATACCAAGTGTAAGTTCGCGCCACCTTCACCTCCGCACGTGGTCCCATAGGACCGCGGTCACCGCGGTCACCCTTCTCCCCAGGCGCCCCCCTCTCTCCACGCGCACCCTGCGCTCCACGCTCTCCTGTCTCTCCGCGCTGTCCTTCAGCCACTCTCCATTGGTTGTTCTGGCATGCCATTAGCAAGCCCTCGAAACTGAGCCCGATACTGTGTCCGGTACACCATGAACCTGGGGAAAATTGCTTTCCCATGTGAAGTTGGCCGCTGCCGATGGTGACCGTGCCTCGCGACGAGATATTGCCGTCCGCCTTGATATTGCCGTCTGCCTCCAGATTTCCTCCTGCGCTTGTGCCGGGCCCTTTCTTGGCATGGATGGTGCCTTCGGCGTTGATGCTCTCGGTTGTCAGTGTTTTCTTGACCGTTCCCGTCACCGTCAAGTTCTTGGTGGTAAGGCGCTCCTCTACCTTGATGTCGCGGCCCGCAATCAAACCTTTCGCAACGATACTGGCACTGCCATATTTTGGTGGCACCGAATCGTCCCCGGTATAGCCCGCTATCACGCGCTGACTTGCTGACAATTGCTTCATCGAGAGCGTTCCGATCCCTGTAATATCGCCAGCACCGGCAATGTTGTGGTGCTTCCCTTTCCGTTCCTCCATGTTCAGATTTCCCAACATCGGTCGCGTACCATCGCGCCTCATGAAAACGTCCTGAACGCTTATCTGGTTGCCGCCGCGCACGGCGATAAGTCCAACCTCGGGATCCGGGCTGGGAACCTTGATGGGTACGATGCCGTTTCCGTCGCGGAATCGGAAATAGACCCCGTTTTTTTCATCCTTGTGCGAAATGCCGCCGAGAGCGCCGATCTTCTTGACTGCCACGCCCGAAGCAACGAAATCGGGTTCTGCGGCGTAGGTACTTCGTATGGGGGCTGAGAGATACGTCACCGAGTTGATATCGCACTTGGAATTATCGTCCGCACAGTTGTCGGAGTAGACGTAAATCTGATATTGCGCTCCGGCCAATGGAGGCGATGCGCCGATGCCCTTCGCGCCCATCACACGGATAACGCTCTCCGCCGTCAGGCCGGCAATGGTCTTGCCCAAATCCGTCGTTTTGGCGGACATTTCCAGTCCACCCATGCTGATCCGTGTTCCCGGATTACTTAAGAAGAGCTTCTTGATGTCCCCGTGATGCTGAACCACGAAACCCTGTACGTGCCTTCCAAGCACCTTCAGTGCCTCCCCGACCACCGCCCCCTTCTCGATCCGCATATGTCGCGCCTGTTGCGCGCCCCAGAATGTGATCAGCATACCGACGACAGCGACGGCGATCGCGGCGCCGACCAAGAAGACGCCCCTTTGTTTTCTGCGCATTGCCCTGCCCCCTCCCGAACCGTCCGACAGCGGCGGGGCGCCACGTGTCCGCGATTGCAGAACCGTTGAAACCTGCAATTCTCAGGGAAGAACTTCGTGCTGCGGTTGGGAAACGCCCGGTTTGCGCGAGATAGGCGCACGAAAACAGAAGTTACGCGACAAAATAAAAAGAGGTGGCCAGCTGATAATCGAAAGCCGCTGACTGGTCGTCAGTCCGAGCTCGAGGTCGCGCGGGGGTGCCAGTCGAACTTCTCCAGTCCCAAAAGCGCTGGATTGTCAGTTTGCGAATCACTGCTGTTGTCGTGACGGCACTCATCCCCTCAAGCCAAGTGCCCGCAGCCAAGCATCGACCTGCCCGAAGGCGTCTTGCTGCCATTGTTCTGGGCTGCGGTCTCCGAGGACATTCGTTTCTTCGACGAAACGGCGCACACATGTCGGCCCGAAACCGTCAGCGATATCGAACTTGCCAGCAATGAAACCGTAGCCCGCCGCGCCGCTAGCATGATCGAGCAGCGGCCGACATTCCTCGGCGAGCACCTCTGGACCACCGGGATAGTTCCGGATGCAGTCGTAGATGTCGTAGGCGTCCTTCTGTTTGTAGCGCCCCTCAATCGCGTGTCCCTTCATAGCCAAAAGGGCCGGAATCGAACAAACTGCGATCTCGACGCGGTTCATACCCCCAACGGGCATCGGACCGCTGATAGCCACCAATTGGTAAAAGCGAAGGGCCAGATCGGCACCGTCCGCTCTTTGCACCGCAAAGTCACTGATCAGCGGTGGCACGTTCTTGACGATTTCGGCGTCGCGGGGCATCAGGAAATCGACAATGATGTCAATCGGCGTGCCTCCATCTTCGGTGGGAACCTGGCGAACGAGCTGAAAGCGTCGACGCTCTCGACGTTGCTGATAACCATGCCCCTGTAGCGCTTCGATCAACGTGGCGTATTCGCCATCACCCAAAGCTTCCGCGTCCAGGCCAAGGTCGACGTCGAGCGTGCCGACGTGTGGCATATCCTCGTTGCCAAGCAGCAGCCACGGTACAGCACCGCCAACGATGGCGAATTTGCCCTTGAAGCTCCCGAGAATCTGGCCGATTTCTATCAGCACCGCTTTAACGGCAGTTGTCGTGCGGTCGTCGTAGTCGCCAGCGGACTGTGGCTCGCCCGGAGTCATTCCGGCCATATCAGCCTTCCTCGTCGTAGATGATCTGCAGCCTCTCGCCCGCGTTCGCCGGCATTGGCAAGATCAAGATAGGTTTGGACCGGGCTTGTGCAGATTGCTCCAGGCGCCGGTTCGTCCGTGTCGCGCAACAAGCCGGAATCCTTGAGCAGGGTTACCACCACGTTTTCGCCTTTGGAAATTGCCGACAGCTTCAATGCTGACTGCAGTCGTTCGAGACCTGGCTCGTCCGCGTAGAAATACTGTGTACCTGTCCGGCCATACGGAGCGAGCCAATGCGCCGCCGAGAAGGATGCAAACGCCGCTGGGCTGGCCTCGCCATCCGAGCGCAGTACTCGCCGCGCCGCTTCCTCAAACGCGCTGCCGTGCAGGGTTGTATAGAAGGCGAGGCGCTTTCCAACGGGTGGCTCGTAGGCGTCGCGCCATTTGTCCAGCAGCGCATCGGGCTCGGATAAAAACAGACCTTCTTCGGACACTTGCGCCCACTCCCGATCGAGCAGGCCGACACGGACGTTGCTAACGTGACCAAGGCTGACGGCGGCAGCCTGCGCAAGATCTGTGACGCGCCACGCCCGGCGGGGATTGCGAAGCATCACGCGCAACACCTGCGCGGATTTAGGTTTGAAGAGCGACCTGAGTTCACGCCGATCGACAGCGGGTTTGCTGGCGACTTGGCGGTCGATAAAGACGCTGTCGAAGATCAGGCGCGCATTGCCTTCGAGGTCGAGAAAGCCCACATCTTGCTCACGGCATAGCGCTTGAGCTTCAGGAGACAGATAAGGGGCGATGAAAACGGGCGTGGCATCTTGCGCGTAATGAACCATGTAATTGCGCAGTTGGAGCAAGGCCATCCGGGCATGGCGCGGCTGGCCACTGGACTTCACTTCGCAAATCAGCGCGTGACGCCTGCCAGACACGTCGATATGCGCCACGATATCCACGCCTTCGTCGGGTCCGGATGCCTCGCGCTCAATGTCCAACAGCTTGATTGCAGGCACTTCCCCCAACAACAAGCGAAGCACCTGCGTTGCTTGGCTCTCTATGTCTTTCATCAAATGATGGGGTTTCAGCATTTGTTGAAAATATCATTTTTAGTGAAAATGTCAAGGCACCTTTCACTGAAACCAGCGCTTTCAGCGTTTGCTGAAACGGATTTCTCTGGTGAAAATTGGCCCAACTCGACTGTCGTATCTGTAATACGACAATCTGCTCAGCCAGGGGAATGACGTAGGACTCGATGCCGACAACGGGTCAATCCACTGCACACATGGCGCGATTTCCGAAATTCTTACAAAATCGCGCCAAATTGTGGCGCGAATCAAAAAATCGCGCCAGAATCGCGCCAACCCCTACCGAAATCGCGCCAACCGTCCATGCCATCCACCAACCTGTTGTTGAACTCTGTGTACTCCGTCCCGGACGGGCTCACGCTCGCCGAACTGCTGGTGCGCCATCCTGACGTCTCGCGGCGTACCGCACAGCGCCGGCTCCATGATTGGGTCGCCGAAGGCCAGCTTGCCGCGCTTGGCGAAGGGCGCGCCCGCCGGTATCGTGCGGTGGTGTTCGCGCATCCCCCCAGCGCTGTCGCAGACACGTTTCCAGGGTATTTGCCGCTCTCTGCCGACAGCCGCGACATCCTCGCCTATGTCGACCAGCCGGTGCAAGCACGCCAGCCAGTCGGCTATCAACGGGATTTCCTGGACGCGTATCAACCGAACCAAACCTGGTACCTCTCCGAATCATTACGTCGCCAACTGCGGAACATGGGGCAAACCGGGCAGACGGGGCTGCCCGCTGGCACTTACGGACGCGCCATCCTGAGCAGGTTGATGATCGACCTGTCCTGGGCATCCAGCCATCTCGAAGGCAACACGTACACACGGCTCGACACTCGCGAGCTGCTGGAGCACGGCCGCGCGGCGGCCGGCAAAGCCGTCATCGAAACGCAGATGATCCTGAACCACAAGAGCGCTATCGAGCTTTTGGTGGATCACGCCGATACGGCCGGATTCGATCGCTTCACTGTCATGAACCTTCACAGCGCGCTGGCCGAAAACCTGCTGCCCGATTCGGCGGATGAAGGCAGTTTGCGCAAACATGCTGTCGGCATCGGCCAAAGCGTATTTCGCCCGCTGGCGAACGCCCATCAATTAGGCGAACTGCTGGACATCATGCTGGCGAAGGCGAATCAGATTCATGACCCGTTCGAGCAATCGTTCTTCATCATGGTGCACCTGCCTTACCTGCAGCCGTTTGCTGACGTCAACAAACGCACCTCGCGGCTGCTGGCAAATCTGCCATTGATTCGCGCAAATCTTTGCCCGCTCACATTTCTCGACGTACCGGCGCCCGCGTACACCCGGGCAACGCTCGGCGTCTACGAAATGACGCGCATCGAATTGTTGCGCGATGTCTATCGCTGGGCCTATGAACGTTCGACGAAGGAATATCTCGACATCAAACGGGACCTGACCGAGCCCGATCCGCTCCGGCTCGTTCATCGGGATGTCATCCGGCAGATGGTCCACGACGTGGTCGTGACCGTCGACGAAGACCCGCTCGACGTCATCGACCGGGGCCTGGCGTCCGTCGAAGCGTCTGCCCGCACCGACGTTCGAGGGCTCGTGATCGACGAACTCCGTCGATTACACGAAGGCGTGCTGGCACGTTACGGGCTTCGTCCGGCGCAGTTGGCGCGCTGGCAAGCGCAACAGACGGCCCGGTGACCCCTCACAGGCATCTACGGTCGACGCGCGCGCATTCCCATAGCTGCTCGCCTTCAACACTCCACGATATTCACCGCCAAACCGCCGCGCGCCGTCTCCTTGTATTTCGTCTTCATATCGGCGCCGGTTTCGCGCATGGTCTTGATCACGGAGTCGAGCGACACGTAGTGGGTGCCGTCGCCGCGCAATGCCATACGCGCCGCATTGACCGCCTTCACCGACGCCATCGCATTACGTTCGATACACGGAATCTGCACAAGCCCGCCCACCGGATCGCACGTCAGGCCCAGATTGTGTTCCATGCCGATTTCCGCCGCATTCTCGACCTGATCGACCGTGCCGCCCATCACTGCGGCCAACGCCCCGGCCGCCATCGAGCACGCCACGCCCACTTCGCCCTGACAGCCCACTTCCGCACCTGAAATCGACGCATTGAGCTTGTACAGAATGCCGATCGCGCCCGCCGTCAGCAGGAAATCGATCACGCCCTGATCGTTCGCGCCATGCACGAAGCGCTCGTAGTAATGCAGCACCGACGGGATGATGCCGGCTGCGCCGTTGGTCGGTGCCGTTACCACACGCCCGCCCGCCGCGTTTTCTTCATTGACCGCGATCGCGTACAGATTCACCCAATCCATCACCGACAACGGATCGGACAAGGTGCGCTCCGCACGCTGCGTCAACTGGCGGTACAACTCCGGCGCCCGACGCCGCACATGCAGCGGCCCCGGCAATTCGCCGTCGGCATCCGTGTTGCCGATGCCGCAGCCACGCGTCACGCACGACTGCATCACATCCCAGATTCGCAACAGACCGCTGCGAATCTCGTCCTCGCTGCGCCAAACACGCTCGTTGTCCCACATCAACTGCGCAATGCTCTTGTCGCTCTCGCGGCACATCTCCAGCATTTCCTTGCCTGTGCGGAACGGATACGGCAACTGGTCGTGCGCTGCCAGCACCTGGGCATTGCTGGCGCCTGCCGTAACGACGAAACCGCCGCCGACCGACAGATAGCGCCCTTCGCGCAGTGTATTGCCCTCGGCATCGAACGCATGAAATTTCATGCCGTTCGGGTGCTCGGCCATCGCCTCGCGGCGGTAGAACACGATGCTTTCCTTCTCGATGAACGGCACGGCGTGCTTGCCGAGCACATGCAGCACCTTGTCCTTGCGCAATTGCGCCAGCCGCCCGGCGATGCCCGCCGGATCGACCGTGTCGGGCGCTTCGCCCATCAACCCCAGCAGCACACCCTTGTCGGTGCCGTGGCCCTTGCCCGTCGCGCCGAGCGATCCATACAGTTCGGCGCGCAGACTCGCCACCTGCGGCAACAGCCCGTCGCGATCCAGGCCCTGCGCAAACAGCAGCGCCGCCCGCATCGGGCCGACGGTGTGCGAACTCGACGGCCCGATGCCGATCTTGAACAGGTCAAATACTGAGACGGCCATGTGAATTCCTGAAAACGCTAAAACGTCATGAATATGACGGTAAGACAAAAAGGGGCCAGCGTTGTTCGCCGGCCCCCGTGCACTTCATTCGATCAATTTCGATCGACCGCGACGTTATTCGTAGTCGCTCATCGGCACGCAGGCGCAGAACAGGTTCCTGTCGCCGTAGACGTTGTCCGCCCGACCCACCGGCGGCCAGTACTTGCGCTCGCGCAATGCCTTCACCGGGTACGCCGCCTGGCCGCGCGGATAGGCGTGCGCCCATTCGTCGGCCATGACCGCTTCCGCCGTGTGCGGCGCATGCTTCAACGGGTTGTCCTCGCGGTCCGCGCGGCCTTCCTCGACGGCGCGGATTTCATCGCGAATCGTGACCATCGCCTCGATAAAGCGATCCAGCTCGGCTTTCGACTCGGATTCCGTCGGCTCGACCATCAGCGTGCCCGGCACCGGGAAGCTCATCGTCGGTGCGTGGAAGCCGAAGTCCATCAGGCGCTTGGCCACGTCATCCACCGAAATGCCGCTCGTTTCCTTCAACGGACGCAGATCGAGAATGCACTCGTGCGCCACCAGCCCGCCCGGACCGCTGTAAAGCACCGGGTAATGCGGCGCAAGTTTCTTCGCCAGATAGTTGGCATTGAGGATGGCCGTCTCCGTCGCGGCGGTAAGACCCGACGCGCCCATCATCGCGATATACATCCACGAAATCGGCAGGATCGCAGCCGAACCGTACGGCGCGGCCGAGACGGCGCCGATGCCGGCAGCGTCGCGTTGGTAGCCGGTCGAATGCTGATTCGGCAGGAATTTCGCCAGATGCGCGCCGACCGCCACCGGACCGACGCCCGGGCCGCCGCCGCCGTGCGGAATGCAGAACGTCTTGTGAAGGTTCAGGTGCGACACGTCGCCGCCGAACTCGCCCGGCGCGCACAGGCCGACCATCGCGTTCATGTTCGCACCGTCGACATATACCTGGCCGCCGTTCGCATGAACGATCTCGCAAATCTCGCGTGCGCCCGCTTCGAACACGCCGTGCGTCGAGGGGTACGTCATCATGATCGCCGCCAGACGGTCACGATGCTGTTCGGCCTTCGCCTTCAGATCAGGGATGTCGACGTTGCCGTTGGCGTCGCACGCGACCACCACCACCTGCATGCCGGCCATCTGCGCCGAGGCCGGGTTGGTGCCGTGGGCCGAGGCCGGGATCAGGCAGATGTCGCGATGCGCTTCGCCGCGCGAGGCGTGATAGGCCTGGATGATCAGCAAGCCCGCGTACTCGCCCTGCGAGCCGGCGTTCGGCTGCAGCGAGACAGCCGCGTAGCCCGTGGCTGCGACCAGCATCTTCTCAAGCTGATCGATCATCTCGCGGTAACCGGCGGTCTGCGACGCCGGCGTGAACGGGTGCAACTGGCCGAACTCGGGCCAGGTGACCGGCAGCATCTCGGACGTTGCATTGAGCTTCATCGTGCACGAACCCAGCGGGATCATCGTGCGGTCGAGCGCCAGATCCTTGTCCGACAGGCTGCGCAGATAGCGCAGCATCTCGTGTTCGGAGTGATAGCGGTTGAAAACAGGGTGCGTCAGGTACGCGCTTTGACGCGCCAGCGCGCCGGGATAGCCGGTGCCCGTCTGCGCTTCGACGACGTCGAAATCAGGCTGTGCCGCCGTCAAGCCAAGGCCTTCGGCGATGACCGCCCACAATGCGGCCACGTCGGCGCGCGTGCTGGTCTCGTCGAGCGAGATGCCGACCGCGTCCGCGCCAATGCGGCGCAGGTTCATCTGACGCTTCCCGGCGGCGGCGTGAAGCGCGTCGGCGCGGCCCTGGGCCGGGATCGTCAGGGTGTCGAACCACGTGGCGTTCTTCGCCGTGACGCCCAACTGCTTGAGGCCGAAGGCGAGTACCGTCGTCAGGCGATGCGTGCGCTCGGCGATCGTGCGCAGGCCTTGCGGGCCGTGATACGCAGCGTACATGCTGGCCATGATGGCGAGCAGCGCCTGCGCGGTACAGATGTTCGACGTGGCCTTCTCGCGGCGGATGTGCTGCTCGCGCGTTTGCAGCGCCAGACGCAGCGCCGGCTTGCCGTGGGTATCGACGGACACGCCAACCAGACGGCCCGGCATCGAGCGCTTCAGTTCGTCGCGCGTGGCCAGATACGCCGCGTGCGGGCCGCCGAACGCCATCGGCACGCCGAAACGCTGGCTGTTGCCGACCGCCACGTCTGCGCCCCACTCGCCCGGCGGGGCCAGCACTGTCAGCGCGAGCAGATCGGCTGCGGCGACCAGCATGCCGCCCTGCGCATGAATCGCGTCTGCCAACGCACGGAAGTCGCGCACGTCGCCGTTCGCGCCCGGATACTGGACCAGCACGCCGAACGCCTCGGCCTGCGCGGCAGCGTCGACAGGACCGACCTTCACTTCAATGCCAAGCGGCTTGGCGCGCGTTTGCACGACTTCGATCGTTTGCGGCAGGACATCGTCCGCCACGAAGAAGACGTTCGACTTCGACTTGCCGGTGCGCTTGACGAGCGTCATCGCCTCGGCGGCGGCCGTTGCCTCGTCGAGCATCGACGCGTTGGCGATGGCCAGGCCCGTCAGGTCGATGACCATCTGCTGATAGTTCAACAGCGCTTCGAGACGGCCCTGCGAGATTTCCGGCTGATACGGCGTGTAGGCCGTGTACCACGCGGGGTTTTCGAGGACATTGCGCAGGATCACGCCGGGCGTGAACGTGTTGTAGTAGCCCTGGCCGATGAACGACTTGAAGACCTGGTTTTCGTCCGCGAGACGACGCAGGCTGGCCAGCGCCTGCGGCTCGGTCTGCGGTGCGGCGAATTCGCCCAGCGCGGCGGCGAATTGCCTGGCGTCGCGGCGAATCGAGGCGGGCACGACGGCGTCGATCAGCGCGGCGCGCGAGGCATAGCCGAGTTCGGCCAGCATCGCCTGCTGTTCAGGGCTGTCCGGGCCGATGTGGCGCGCGGAGAAGTTGTCGCGCTGCTCGAGCTCGGCGAGCGTGCGGCGTTGCGGGTGCAGGTCAGTCAGGGCATTCATGGGTCAGATCTCTCGTTCGGTCACGGCAGGCGACGACGGGGTTGCAGGGACGGCGCGACGCGGCAATACGATCGCGACGCGCGCGCCGTCCGTCAGGCTCAGGCGCCGGGGCCGCTGTTGTATTGGTCGGCGCTCATCAGCTTGTCGAGCTCGGCAACATCCGTCGGCTTGATGCGGAACAGCCAGTTTTCGTACGGCTCGGCGTTGATCTGCTCGGGCGAGCCGGCCACTTCCTGGTTCGTCTCGAGGATCTCGCCGCTGACCGGGGCGTAAATATCCGACGCGGCCTTGACCGATTCCACGACGGCCACGGCTTCGGCAGCCTTCACTTGACGGCCGACGTCCGGCAATTCGACGAAAACGACATCGCCGAGCGCTTCCTGCGCATGGTCGGTAATGCCGACGGTCACGGTGCCGTCGGCCTCGAGGCGGGCCCACTCATGGGACTCGGCGTATTTCAGGTTATCAGGGGTGTTCGCCATTTGACGCTCCGGTTTTCAGTATTCTGTGTCGCTGGGATGAAGTCGTGCCATCAGGCCGCGCCGCTTACGCGACGACAGCCTTGCCGTGACGCACGAATGGCAATTTGACCACACGTGCGGGCAATTGCTTGTCACGAATTTGCACTTGGACGGTCGCGCCGTCCGCGACGCCCTTCGGCAGGCGCGCAAACGCGATCGATTGCTGCAGGCTCGGACTGAAGGTGCCGCTGGTGATTTCGCCGTCGCCAAGGGCCGTGACGACGGTCTGGTGCGCGCGCAGCACGCCGCCCTTGCCCTCGAGAACGAGGCCGGCGAAACGCGAGGTCTGGCCCTGCGTTTGCAGCGCGTCCTTGCCGACGAAAGTGCGCTCGCTCTGGAGCTCGACCGTCCAGCCAAGACCGGCGTCGAGCGGCGAGACGTTGTCGTCCATGTCCTGTCCGTACAGGTTCATGCCGGCTTCGAGGCGCAGCGTATCGCGCGCGCCCAGGCCTGCCGGACGCACGCCGGCGTCCACCAGCGCCTTCCACAGCGCCACGACGTGGTCGGCCGGCACTACCAGTTCGAAGCCGTCTTCACCGGTGTAGCCGGTGCGGGCGACCATGATCTCGCCGAACGGGGTGTCGCGCACAAACGCCGCGTTGAACGGCTTGAGCAGTTCGCTCGCGGCCTTGATGGCCGGCGCGGCGGCCCACGTCTTCGCACGGGCGTTGGGGCCCTGCACGGCGACGATTGACAGGTCCCGGCGCGGGGTGATGGTCAGGCTGTAGTCGCCGTGGGCGTTGAGCTGGCCAAGCCACGTGATGTCCTTGTCGGCGGTGCCGGCATTGACGACGATACGGAACCAGTCTTCGGCGATGAAATAGATGATGAGATCGTCGATGACGCCGCCGGCCGGGTTGAGCATGCACGTATAGAGGGCCTTGCCCGGCGTTTGCAGCTTGTCGACGTTGTTGGCCACGGCGTACCGGAGGAATTCGCGGCAGCTCGGACCATGCAGGTCCACCACGCACATGTGCGAGACGTCGAACATGCCGGCGTCGGTGCGCACGGCGTTGTGCTCCTCGATCTGGGAACCGTAATTGACGGGCATGTCCCAGCCGCCGAAATCGACCATGCGAGCGCCGGCCGCGCGGTGCGTTTCGTTGAGCGGAGTACGTTTGAGTTCGGTCATCAGGGCCTCGGGTCCGGAAAAACAAAAGGGGTCATCCCGGCGCCCGGCCGCATACGCCACAAGGCGTACTGCCAGATGCTGGGATGACCCCTCTGTCCTTGGTACCTGAGAGATTGCGCGGTCTCGAAGACTTTGCGCGCGCCCCTTCGGTGGGCTGCCGGCAGATTGCCGCAGCCGCTCTCCAGAGATCGAAGGCAATGCCTTCGGCGGGCCGGTCCTTTATGCCTGAGAGTTTACGGGTGTTACCCCTTCGGCGGCGCCGGCATGTGCTTCCCGGCGCGCTCTCCCGACCACGCAGGCGAACTTTACCGGGGAATGGCCGGACGTGTCAATTTGCGTCGCGAGATCAATGCTGGTCCAGTGGTGCCGTCCGGGGCTTGCCCGCCGGGCAGCCATCCTTGCCCCAGTGGCCGTCGCAGATGGCCCAGATGCATTGCTGCTTCGGAATGACCTCGTACCAGCGGAAACGCTCGCACTGCGCGAGGCGCGCGGCGATGCTGTGGGCGTTTGCGGCATGCGCAGGCCCGGATGCCGGCACGTTGGCGGTGTTGGCACCGGCGGCGGCCGCGGTGCGTCCCGGGACGTCGGCCAATGTGTCGCCGTCGCCGTTGAGATGCGCCGGGAGATCACCGCTCGCCCCGCCGGCCGGGCGTCCGGGTGCCGCGCCGGGGCGTTTGCTGAGCCGCACCACCATGTCGTCATCGGAAGCTGCGGATTGCGCGGGTGCGGGCGCCGGCGGTGATGCCGCAATCGGCGCTTCGGCCGACGAAGCGCCGGTGGCCACGGCACTCGCCAGGCTGGCATTGGGCGCCGCGAGGACGTCGGCATCCCGATGCACGACGTCAGCCCCGACCGGCGCCGCCGGGGTGGCAGCCGCCGTATCGGCAGACGCGGCCATGGGCGGCGGCACAGGCGCGGCAGTGGTGAACGGCGCCACCGCCGGCCCGCGCGCCACCGGCACCGGATCGACGTAAGGTGCGCGCAGATTCCACCAGATGCCGATCAGCGCGGCGGCCGCCAGGACCGCTGTCCCGACGATCAGACTGCCCGTCAACCAGGCCGGCTCGCCGGAACGGCCCGCACGCGGCGAATCGGGGACGGCATCGGCCGCAGGCAATGCTGCGCCGCACGCCGCACAACGCGCCGCTTCCGGGACATTCGTCGAACCACACGCTGGACACTGCACGGCGACCCCGACCTGGATTGCAACGAGCCGATTATAGGGTAGCGCGGCGCCGCCGCCAGCGTTTGCGCGCCTGATACGGCGATGACGTGGCGCAGGCGCCGCACCGGCGCGGATTCGGCCGAACCGCCCCGCCCGCGTGGTAAACTTCCCCGCCCCGCCCGTCTGTCTGTCTTTCTTCCCCATCCCGCCATGTCCGCCTTTCCGCTGAATCCCGCCCAAAATGAGGCGGTACGCTACTTCGACGGCCCGTGCCTCGTGCTCGCCGGCGCCGGCAGCGGCAAGACGCGCGTCATTACGCAGAAGATCGCGTGGCTGATCGAGACCAAGGGCTTCGAGCCCAAGCACATCGCAGCCGTCACGTTCACGAACAAGGCCGCCGCCGAAATGCGCGAACGCGTCGGCAAGCTGCTCGAAGGCAAAACGCTGACCACGCCCGGCAAGGAAGGCCGCAAGGTGCCCGTCAATCAATTGACGGTGTGTACGTTCCACTCGCTCGGCGTGCAGATCCTGCGCCGCGAGGCCGAGAACCTCGGACTCAAGCCCGGCTTCTCGATCATGGATTCCGACGATTGCTTCGCGCTCATCCAGGAACAGCTCGGCACCACGGACAAGCAGTTGATTCGCGGCGTGCAGACGGCGATTTCGCTGTGGAAGAATGGCCTTGTGAAGCCTGAAACGGCGCTGGCGGCCGCCGAAAACGCCGACGAGCACCAGGCCGCCATGGTCTATCGAAACTATGTGGCGACACTGCAGGCGTATCAGGCGGTCGATTTCGACGACCTGATCCGTCTGCCCGCCGAGTTGTTCGCGCGCGACGAAGAAGTGCGCGAGCGCTGGCAGAACAAGCTGCGCTACCTGCTGATCGACGAATACCAGGACACCAACACCTGCCAGTACATGCTGGTCAAGCTGCTGGCCGGGCCGCGCGCGGCGTTCACCGCGGTCGGCGACGACGATCAGGCCATCTATGGCTGGCGCGGCGCCACGCTGGAGAACCTCAAGCAGTTGCAGGTCGATTTTCCGGCGCTGAAGGTCATCAAGCTCGAACAGAACTATCGTTCGACGTCGCGCATCCTGGCCGCCGCGAACAACGTCATCTCGAAAAATCCGAAATTGTTCGAGAAGCGGCTATGGAGCGAGCACGGCCTCGGCGATCCGATCACGGTCACGGGCATGAACGATGAGGAACACGAGGCCGAATCGGTCGTGTTCCGTCTGTCGGCGCACAAATTCGAACGCCGTGCGGAGTTTCGCGATTACGCGATCCTGTACCGCGGCAACCATCAGGCGCGCATTTTCGAACAGATTCTGCGGCGCGAACGCATCCCTTATGTCCTCTCGGGCGGTCAATCGTTCTTCGACAAGGCCGAGATCAAGGACCTGTGCGCCTATTTGCGGCTGATCGCGAATCCCGACGACGATCCCGCGTTCATCCGCGCGGTCACCACGCCGCGCCGGGGCGTCGGCAGCACCACGCTGGAGACGCTGGGCAGCTTTGCCGGTCTCGCCAAGGTGTCGCTGTTCGAGGCCGTCTACATGGGCGCGATCGAGGCGCGGCTGCAGCCGCGCCAGCTCGAGCCCCTGCGTGCGTTCGCGGACTTCATCCAGCGCATCACGGCGCGGGCCGAGCGCGATCCGGCCACGGAAGTCATCAGCGATCTGATGGAAGGCATTCACTACGAAGCCTACCTTTACGATACGTTCGACGAACGTCAGGCGCAGTCGCGCTGGACCAACGCGCTCGAGTTCATCGAATGGCTCAAACGCAAAGGGACGCGCCCGCCAGGCGAAGGCGAGGTACAGACCGGATTCGATAACGCGGACGGCTTCGGCGACGAAGGCAAGAGCCTGATGGAGCTGACGCAGACCGTCGCCCTGATGTCGATGCTCGAAGGCCGCGAGGAAGACCCCGATGCCGTGCGCCTGTCGACGCTTCACGCCTCGAAAGGGCTCGAGTATCCGCACGTGTTCCTGGTCGGCGTCGAGGAAGGCATCCTGCCGAGCATTCGCGACGACGAAGACCTGACGGACGAGAAGATCGAGGAAGAGCGCCGCCTGATGTATGTCGGCATCACGCGCGCACAGCGTTCACTGCAGCTGTCGTGGTGCAAGCAGCGCAAGCGTGCGCGCGAGACGACCATCTGCCAGGTGTCGCGGTTCGTGCCGGAAATGCAACTCGAGGAAGCGCCGCCGCCAGCGCCGGAAGAAGCGCCGATGAGTCCGAAGGACCGTCTGGCCAGCCTCAAGGCGATGCTCGCCGGGGGTGGCAAGCCGCCGGCGCAGTAAAAAGCCTGCCCGAAAATGCGAAGCCCCCCGCGAGCGGGGGGCAAATCGTAGGGATGACGCGGGAATCTACCCGGATTGACGGACCCGGCAACCGCGCCAATGAGCAACGCGCTACTTGCCGCCGCCAGAGCTGCTGGTTTGATCGCAAGCCGAAGCCGGGCTCATTACCACGACACTCAAGAGTCCTGCGACACACACCGCCAAGGCGACGAACATTTTCCGCATAGGCCCTCCGTCACTGAAAGTGAATCTCCACTATAGGATGGGCGCGCCGCATGGGCAAAGAGACCTTGACCATGAGCTTCGTGCGGGCGATAGTCTTCAGCATGCCGTCGTGCTCAATCCCCCTGGAGCCTAGTGTGAAACTGCAGATCCTGTCCGACTTGCATTTGTCTGTCGCGCCGATGGCGCTGCCGGCCGGCGACGCCGATGTGGTCATTCTCGCCGGCGATATCGCCCGTCCGCAGCAGGCGATCGAATGGGCCCGGGGATTCTCGCAGCCTGTCGTGTACGTGCCCGGCAATCATGAGTTCTACGGCAGCTCGCTCGGCGAAACGCTGCGCGCATTGCGGCAACTGGCCGAGGGAACGAACGTGCATGTCCTTGACTGCGAAGCCGTGGTCATCGACGGGGTGCGCTTTCTCGGGACGACGCTCTGGACCGATTTCGCGCTTTACGATGCCGCTGGCAAGCATGATGACGTGCTGGTCGAATCGATCCGGTTCGTACGCGATTTCACGCGGATCCGCGTGGCGGAACCGGCCGCTGACGGTACCGTGGCGCCCTATTTCTCGCCCGCGGACTCGGCCGCGCTGTGCGCCCGCAATGTCGCCTGGCTGCGCGAGCAACTGACACGGTCGAATCCGGGACAGGCCACGGTGATCGTTACCCATCACGCGCCGAGTCCGAAGAGTATTCACCCGCGCTTTGCCGATTCGCTCGTCAATCCGGCGTTCATTTCCGACTTGGACACGCTCGTAGCCGGCTCGGGCGCTGCACTCTGGGTCCATGGGCATACGCATGACTCATTCGACTACCGGCTCGGCGACACGCGCGTGGTTTGCAATCCGCGCGGTTATGCATTCGACGGACGCATTGAAAACGCCGCGTTCGATCCCGGATTCTGCGCGACGGTTTAGCTTGGCCGTTGCTTCTCCCGCATTAACAAAATTAACCCCGCCGGAGCGGGGTTTTTCATGTCTGACGTATGGTGCGCTTACTTCGCTGCGTTGACCATGTAGTCGACGGCGGCCTTGACGTCGTCGTCGGACGCCGTGGACGCACCGCCCTTCGGCGGCATCGCATTGAGGCCCTTCAGCGCGGCATTGTGCAGCGTATCCATGCCGGTCTTGATGCGGGGGGCCCAGGCAGCCTTGTCGCCGAATTTCGGCGCATTCATGACGCCGCTGGCGTGGCAGGCCATGCAAACGGTGTCGTACAGCTTCTTGCCGGCGTCGGCGCTGCTGCCGCCGGCGGCCGCCGGGGCTGCGGTCTTGAGCGATGCCATGGCGGTCGCTGCCGCTGCTGCGGCGGCGGTGTCGCCGGAAGCCGGCGCGGCGGCGGCCGTCGGCGCGGAAGCACCGGCGGCAGGCTGGGCCGGAGCGGCCGGTTCGGACAGTTTGCCGCCTGAGGCGTTGGCCATGTAGACAATGGCGCGGCCGAGTTCATAGTCGCTCACGTCGTCGGGGCTGGTACCGCCGCGGGCAGGCATGGCGCCTTTGCCGGCGAGGGCGACCTTGAGCAATCCGTCGTAGCCCTGGGTGAGACGCGGTGCCCAGTCGGCGGAACCGACCTTCGGGGCGCCAGCGGCGCCGGTGGCGTGACACGCCGCGCAAACGGCCTTGTAGACTTGCTCGCCCGTCTGATAGACGCGCGGCGCGCTGGCGTCCTTGACTTCAACCTTGGCGACTGGGGCGATCCGTTCGGCGATGGACTGTTCGGTCATGGCCGAACTGCCGGCGCCGGTGCGGGCGGCGTTGCCGACATAATTGACGAGCAGGACGATAATGACGATCGGAACAACGAAACCGGCAACGATTGCGGCGATCAACTGCTTGGGCGTTTTGATCGGGGACTCATGCTCGTTTTGTGCTTCACTCATGCGGATCTCTCAATGTGATTTTTTGTGGAAACCGAGTGCTTCACGCCGGAGGGCTGCTTCGCCGTCCAGTCAAATTAACGAGCCATTATAGCGACAAACACTCGGCGATAGACATCGCATAGGGATGCGGCAGCGCCGCAAAAGTCCCGTGTTTTCCCTAGCTTGCAGCAAGGCAAAGCCGTGGTTGCGCACGGATTCCGCACCATGGGAGACGCGTCGGAGGGCGAGACGTGCCGCGATGCAACAAGACGATTTCGTGACGTTTGGCGGGAAATTGCCCGCACGTGTGTCAGATCATGCGCCGGGCATGGACGGCAGCGCACAAACCGGCTATGCTTCTACCTCTTTGCCAGCCGGCACCGCGTTCGCGGTCCTTTTGCCGTCTGCATCGCGCCCGTAGCTCAGGGGATAGAGTATCGGCCTCCGAAGCCGAGGGTCACTGGTTCGATTCCAGTCGGGCGCGCCAATCAAATCAATCGGTTAGAACACCTGCCCTGTTGTGCCACCTGTCCTTCCGGTCGGCATGTAGGTGCTGTGTAGGTTTTTCCCATCCACGGGACGCCGGGGCAGGACCGTTACCCTTTCTCCAAAGCGACATCAAGCGCAACGGCCCGCGCAAATTTCCGGTCTACCCCCCAACCCATCAAACTGTTCGCCTTTGGGCAACGTGATACTAATTCGAGCGCCCAGCGTCAGCGTCGACTCCCCGATATCGAAAGAATTCTTTTGCCGAAGGACCACCCCAAGGGGGCCACCCAATTCAGGGGTCGGGCACGCCTTGCACCGTGTCGGATAGATTTTTTCCCAGAAATGGCAATAGTTACAATTGCCAGTATGTAACCCCGCAGGTATCCGAAACAGCATCGGCCCTTCCGGAAGCTCTGCATATTCGAGCTTTCATCATCAGCGGGACCGGAGGCCGTGATCGGTCGTTTCGGCTCGCCCTTGCCATCGGGTTCGGTGGTAATAACTGACAACACAGAAACCGGCGCAATCAATACGGGAACGGAAGTTAACGATGGCAAGTTCCTCAGGTCCGCCAGAAGCTGTCAGTGACATTGGTCTCGAAGAGCGGTCGCTGGTCGGAACCCACCCTTTTTCTGGCTCGCTCGGCCCATGGCACCAAGAGCGACAAAGGCCGCCCACTGGCGCGAGCAGTCCTCAGAGGTCTCAGTAGGTGCAGGAACTGTCGGAAGCGGCGGATTTCGCGTCACAATAACGTGACTTGTGTCTTCCAAAAGAGCACCTAATGTCCAACGAAACGGTCACCAAGCTTGCGGCCATCACTGATGCCGCACAGTTCGAACGCATCGCAACCTCGGTACTGCGTGCTGCCAAGCCAAGCCTCTATGCAAACCTTTCACACCAAGGGGTGAACACTGACGGCAAGACCGTCAAGGCCCCCCTTGACAACGTTGGCTGGATCCATGCAAACGACGGGGCAATGCTAGTCGCGGGAGCCCACACCACTGCAGCACGAAAGGACCTCGAAGGGAAATGGCTGCACGTCCCGTCTACGGTGAAGCCTCGCAAGAGGGGCGGCCAGCCAACGCAGCCGGCGGGAGACCTTGTCAAAGCGATCGAGGAGATCAAGAAGCTACGTGAGCAGTACGCTGGCCTGAAGGCCACCTTGGCGCTTACCTGCAATCGCGAGGAGCCGGCGGAGCTGCGCGTGAAGGCCGAAGCGTTGGCGCAGGCCAACGATGTCACGCTCGACGTCTGGTCGGCCTCGCGCCTCGCGCAGTTCCTGGACACACATCCAGACGGGCAAGCAATTCGATTCAAGTACTTAGGCATCGAGCCAACCCGCCTGTCGATGCAAGAACTACTTCGCATTGGCCGGAAATCCTTAGCGTCTCGACCGGCTGTGACAGACGAGGGTGCACTGGTCGACCGACATCTGGCTGATCTGTCTGGACACACACTACTGTCCGGCGCCTCGGGCATGGGCAAAACGACCATTTGTCTGGACGCCTTGTCCACGGCACTTCAGCGAAACCAGCCCGGCATCGTGCTAGAGGACCAGACCGTCATGCGCGCGGCAACGATCGAGGAGGCGCTGGACATCGAGTTGCGCCGTTACTCGCCCTATTTGGAACCTCATTCCGGCACGCGAGCGCTCGAGTTGTGCTCTGAGATGCAACCGCTCGTGGTGGTTGTCGAGGACATCAACCGATCAGAGAACACAGAACGGTTGCTTAACAAGCTCGCCAGTTGGGCACTGCAGAAGGTTTCAGGAGCTCAGGGAGCTCGCTGGCGCCTGGTCTGTCCTGTCTGGCCGCGATTTCTCGCGGCGATCGAAAAGAAGGATGAGGTGAACAAGGCGGGAATCGTGCACGTAGTCGGCCTCTACACCGAAGAAGAGGCGTGTGAGGCGGTCAAACGACGGAGCGCGCTTTTGGCGCGACCGATGGACGATCTCGCCGCCTCGGCCCTTGCCCAGGCACTCGGCAACGACCCTCTGCTCATCGGGCTGCATGATCCGCGCACAAGCGCCCCATCTCAGGACGTCATCGCTCAATACGCTGCAGACGAGCTGGAACGTGCTGCGTTGAAGACTTCGCTAACGACCACTGACTTCGAGGATGCTGTTCGTGCGCTCGGGCTACAAATGCTGGAGCGGCGAATTTTTCAGCCTACCTGGCGTGATGTGCAGACCTGGCTGGGAGAAAGCGTGCAGTTGGCCGCCTTGCGGGCCCTTCTTGCAAGTGGTCGGCTGCTTCGCCTGTCAAAAAGCAGCCGAGGGGAAGTTCTTGAGGCTAGGCACGATCGGGTGCTCTACCACTTACTTGCCGACGCCGTGGGTCAACAGCTTGCAACGGAGATCGATGCTACATACCTGTCGGATCCGTACTTTGCTGAAATTGTAGGTATGGCTGCTGCGACAAGAAGACTTCCCCTGGAACGTCTGCGTTGGATCATGGACGGTAGTCCCCTCGTTGCCTGCTACGCGTTGAAGCACGCCGTCGCGAACAGCAGCGACTATGTGGCCACCGCAGCCAATGCAATTGAGCAATGGGTCAAGTTGGAAGAACATCGAGGCGACATCTTCTTCTCCCGACGCAATTTGGGACTCGCCGTCCTGGCAGAGATCGACTCTCAAGTCGTCACCAAACTTACGTCGCATTTCACGGATGGCGACATGCGGCAACCGTACTTCGAGGCGAGGTTCCGCAACGGTGACGTCAGTGCTGGCTTTAAATGGTTGACGGAATATCCGTTTGATACCTCCATCCCAGGGCGCCAGGAGCTGGTAGACCATGTGCGACACAAGTACGGCCGCGGCTTGATGAAGGCCGTCGGCGCCGCGTTGGAGACTCCGGGACTGCCTAACCAGCAGCGTCGAGGCGCGTTGTTGCTGGCTGGCTACATCGCAGACCCGGCCCTCGCCAGTTCGATACGGGAAGCATGGCGGCTTACAGCTGAGGAAAGGGACTTAGAGGCGTTCCTCTGGGCAGCGGCACGCGTCTGTGGCGATGAGGCGGAAGCGACGCTTGGCCCCGTTTGCGATGCTTGGGAGGCGCTACCCGACACCCAAGATGAGTTCGGTCGCAGCAAACGTAATAGCCTAGCCGCTCATGGTATTGCCTGGAAGTTCCGAGATCACGTACCCAAGTCGGCCCTTCCGTATTTCGTCGAGAGGGCCAAGCGGTCGGAAGCCTTGCGGTGGCCTATTACGTTCATGCTAAAGGGCGTCGATGATCCGGTTGCCGTTCAACACGAGGTCGAATACCTAGCGCACCGCCGTCGCGAGGCTGGCGAGGGCGGCATTATCGATCATTTTCTAAAGGATGAGTGGCGGCGTCTTTTTGAAGAGCGGGGTCAGCGCATGTCGATTGAGAGCAAGCAGCGATTGCTCTCAATCTCGGCTGATCATCGCAATGACGAGCACCTGCGTAAGCAAGCCTTCTCCCTCTGGGAAGTGAGTGTCGGCCTGGATGATGTGAATGTCGCTCGGGCGATCAACCGCGACGACGTGAGGTATGACGATGCCGTGTGGGCTCGAACGAGAAGACAGGACCTGACAGTCGTTTCCCAACTCCTTGAGAAGATTGAGGAGAAACCGTCCTACTGGTGGCAAGCTGGTCGCTACATCTGGACCGAAGAGCTGACCGAGGCACTCGGAAAGACAGTCAAGGAAGTCGCTGGATCCAACGCCACAGAGCGTGAGAGTAAGGGCGGCTGGATCGTGCCTGAGCTCATCCTCAGGCTCGATCCAGCGACGGGCGAAAGCCTTCTGATGCCCGTATGGAACGAAATTCGTCACATTCCGGAGTTCCTGCAAGTCGCCCTGTGCATCGCCACCCCGAAGCTTGTCGAGCTTGTCAGAGCAGCGGTTGCCGACGCCCCTCAACCTCGCGCATTGTTCAAGCACTTCTCGTTCACCGCCGGCATTCGTATCCAACGTCGAGACGGTATTGCGCGACTGCAGCAACTTCAAGTCATTCAGCCGTACTTTCAGTTGCTATCGGAGTCCGACTTGTTCAGCTTGTGGGAAACCTGCAACAAACGCGGCTGGCTCGACTACGCTCGCGAGCATCTGGAGCCAGTTCTGCGCGGCCTTGACTCCGATTTGACCAGGCGTGTGCTCGGTCGCACAATGATCGACTTCTCCGATCTCGAGAGCGACCTGAGCAAAGGAGTGATTTGGAATGCATACCACTGGCTCGAGGTAAAGATGCGTGTAGGCGCAAAGCGAGAGGACCTGATTGCCGCGTTGTTCGACTGGCTCAAGGAGAAGAAGTCCCTGTTTGCCCTCAAGATCGTTGGGAGCGTTCTTTCCGAAGATGGCACCCGCTTCGAATTTGCGCAATTGAAGGTGGCTGTGTCTGACATACTGGATGCCGACGAGATTCTTAATCTGGTCCAATTCAACATCTTTCGCCGGACCTTGAGTTAATGGGGATATTGCGACCGTACACTCCACCTCCGGCGCGGCATGCGCATCCCAATTCAAACTGTTCCCGCTGTCCAGAAACGCAAAGAAGCAATGCTCTACGCGGAGGTTCACGGGTACAGCGTGGAGTGCAGCAGCCGCGTCACGTATCATTCGTCGCTGCTCTGACTCTCAATGCGAAGGGTGAGCGTTTCCGAGGTGCCGCGTCCCACGGGTCAAGACCTTCATGAGACTGAGAGGCACACGGGAGCATTCCCAGGCTGCACTTTGCTCGATTACCGCGAAAAAGCAAAGCCGAATGTCTGCTGTTGCCCTCTCGAAGTTCCGCTATGTGTCGACATGCGACCTTCGCAACAAGCAGCAATCGGACATGAAGAGGCAGTCCTCCGCTGCGCCGGACGGCCAGTCCAGCGCCTAGAGCAGATAGCGCGAAAGCGCAACATCCCGCTGCAAATAAATGCAGTCAGAAAGGACAACGCGATGCCGTACAATGCGGCACTCGTGCGCGCTCCCAAACTTCATTCAGATAGATCTGTCGCCGGTGCGAATCTTCACAGGGGGAGCTTACCCGACTCCGGATTCGTTTTTGACTACGTGACGTGGGATCGAGTTCGATCCGTTGGGTCGCGCCCTACAGCATAGCGTCGCCGGCATGCAGCCCATCTGCTGCCACGGGAGACGTGCCGCTTATTTAGGTCTCGCTCGGAAGGGGCGCGAAACAACGACTATGGGCACAAGTGCATGACGCGAGCAGGACGGACTAGATTGTGAGCTTTCCTAAAATCACACCGAGTCGGATCGAGAGCCACCTTTTGGAGGTCGCGAACACTCTGCGTCACCCCGGGGGGATGGACGCGATGGCAAAGCGAAGATCGCGCCTTCTGACAGCAGCTGAACGCCTTGGCGGAAACGCTGGATGCGCTGGATGACAACGAGTGATGCCACGCCAGGAACGCGACCCTTGAATTTACCTATTAGGTAAAGTTTGATATAATGAGGCTGCCTTGGAGATCAACTTTAAGGACAAGAAAATCCGTGAACTCTGTGAGAAGCAGGCCGTCGCCGAGAAAAAACTCGGGACGGCCTGCGCGCGTAAGCTGCGCACCCGCCTGAGCGATCTGGAGGCAGCCACTCGGGTCACCGAACTGGTCGCCGGCAGCCCCCATCCGCTTAAAGGAGATCGCGCAGGGCAATTCGCGCTCGGCCTAGCGGGCGGCTGGCGTCTGGTGTTTGCCCCGGATCATGATCCTTGTCCGACCCGCCCGGATGGCGACATCGATTGGTCCCAAGTCACCATCGTCTGCATTGAATACATAGGGGATTATCATGACTGAGTTGAGTGCTCCTTTCGCGCCAGACTGGGTCTCCCCTCCTGGCGATACCATCCTCGACCTGATCGAGGAACGCGGCTGGACACAGACCGAACTGGCCAAGCGTCTGGGTTATACCGAAAAGCATATCAGCCAACTGATCAACGGCCGGGTGCCTCTCACTCACGATGCAGCCCTGCGCCTTGAGCGCGTGCTGGGCAGTAACGCGGGCTTCTGGCTGGCGCGCGAGGCAAAGTACCGCGAGCACTGTGCCCGCCTGGAGGCTGCCCGTGCCCACGCTGACTGGGTATCGTGGCTGGATGAATTGCCCATCAAGGATTTGATGACGAGCGGCGCCATCCCGAAAGTGCGCAACGATGCCAAACACAAGCCTGGCTTGGTTGATGCCTGCCTGCGCTTCTTTGGCGTGGCCTCACCGGATGATTGGCGCGCGCATTATGGTGGCATGCAGGTGGCGTTCCGGCGCAGTCGAGCGGAGCAAAGCGACATCGGCGCCATCTCGGCTTGGCTGCGCTTGGGCGAACAGCAAGCCGAAAAGCTGGACGGGCCGAAGTACGACAGAGCCGGCTTCGAAAAGGCCCTAACGACCATCCGCAGTCTGACCTGCGAGCCGCCCGAGGTGTTCGAACCGCAACTGCGCAAGCTGCTGCATGAGGCAGGCGTTGCCCTGGTGCTGGTACCTGCCATTCCGCGCGCCCATGTCAGCGGCGTAGCGCGCTGGCTCAGTCCTACGCGGCCAGTGATCCAGCTCTCGCTATACGGCAAGACTAACGACAAGTTCTGGTTCACCCTTTTCCACGAGGCTGCACATATCCTGCTTCATGCCAACACCAAGGAAGACAAGAAGTCGGTATTCCTCGACGACCCCAATGCGAGCCATACGGATGACCCGCAGGAGCATGAAGCCAACCAGTGGGCTGGAGACTGGCTGATTCCACCCCGACACACGATCGCGCTGGCCAGCCTCCGCAGCAAGGCGGCGGTGGAAGCCTTTGCCCGCCAAAGTGGCGTCCATCCTGGCATCGTGGTGGGGCGTTTGCAGCATGACGGTCTGATCGATCCTTCGTGGATGAACGACCTTAAGCAAAGCTTTCGCTTTACGGAAGGCGCTGATGTCTGAGCTGAACGCTTTGAAGCCCGGCTGGCGCCAGATGAAGTTCAGCGATTTGGGCAATGCCGGTATTATTAAGGGTGTACGTCGCAACCAGATGTAAGCGATTCAAACGCGCAACTGCGCTGATCGCACAAGATGCCCCTCTGTCTCAAATAGGACTGGTACCGGCCAGCGATGTCTTTGGCCTGGCGGGCCGCAATGGGTCGCGTCCTGCGCCTCGTCGCTGCGGTTCGCCGGGCGCAACCAGCGAACGTGATCACCGATCAAGGTGGACCCGTCACCGATCCGACTGATGCCAAATGCAGGAATACGCAAGCGCCGGGCTTCCAAGCACATCGCCATATCGTCAGTTTGCGGGTTGCAGCTCTCTCAACAACGCCTCCGGTCCAAGCGCGCGCAAATCACATCCCATCGCGTGCGCGACACCAAAACGCAAATCTTCAGAGTCACCCCAAATCCAGCAGCCTCGTTTCAGCAATGAAACGTTTTCGGCCGATCGCAATATCATTCGAATCGGCCAACATGAAAATCATTAGTAAAATTAATTGGTTGTGTAATGTGGCCCGATTTTTGCCAGGTACGCGTGGTGAATTCGCCCTACGCTGTCGCTCCAGCGCGGCAATTCAGACTCGAAATTCGTTAACTTTCCTCGAAATATAATAAGAAACTACGGCGTTTAGCGGCTGTCATCGAGAAATTTTGAGAACGTTCATCCGGACACCAAGCCAACGGGCAGAACTGCCAAGTTATCAAAAGCACAGCAGTGGAAATCTCCCAACGGACAAGTCACGGCTCACCAAAAAAACGCCGGTCAGCGCGAGCGGCCCGGCGAATCTGGATGACTACGTCCTCTGAATATCAGCTTTCCCAGTGGGCGGTCGCCTCGCTGAATCGCTTGTTGGCGACAATGTCGGCTAGGTCGTGCGCCTCCTTGGACAAGTCTTCCATCTGCTCAAAAAACGCGTAGATAAACTTATCGTCAAGCGAAGCAATGCTGCCCTGTCCGCCAATCGCAGCGAGCGCGACGATGCGACTAGTGATGTCGCACAAGCGAACGATTTCATCATCCGCATGCTCAGGAATGCGGGCCTCAATTTCGTCATCGGGGGGGAGGTGACGTGCTTCTTCCATGGTCAATCTCCTTACGGCAAAGTCAAATTGCGCCCGCGTTGCGCTGTCGTGGAGGTAGATCGATCAGAGGACGAACGGGTGGGCGGGCATCAGGCCGGGGTGAGATACCGCATGATCATAGGGATTGACGGCCGACCCGAAGGTCGCCCAGCCTGAACCCGCCCAAAGAGAAATGGCGAACGCAGTCAGTGCACGACGGACCGCGCAAGCGCGGCCGTGTGCCCCTAATTAATCATGTCAGGATCTCACTCCCGAGTCGCGATTGGGTCGCGACAGGAAAAGATTAGCGGTGGCACACGCTCCGTACAAGCAAATATAGGCGCTTCTTGGCATTTTCGGAGTTTTCCGATACCGCCAGCGGGACATATCTGACCATGCGAACCGCGCGCTCGCGAACTTCCAGGGAAAACTTGATTGGTTGCTTCATGGCTCCATTCTTTCAAGCGTTGGCGCCTCCTCAAAATCCGGGGCGGTTCATGTAGGTAGACACCTACAACGCAACAGATAGACCACTTTTGGCGGAACTTATCCCCCACCTTCCTTGACAATGTCTTTAGGGGCCGCATAATCGAAAATACATCTGTGCCCCGCTTTCATGCGCCTCACCCACGCAAGCACGTTCCAGCCGCCGGGTCCCGGCGCTCACGTTATTGGAGGGAGATATGCAGAAACGACAATTCCTGTTGACCTCGACCGCGGCGCTCGCCGGTGCCGCACTGGCCCTCGCCGGGTGTTCGACCACCACCACGTCCCAGACTTCCGGCGGCGTAGCAACCAACGCCGGCACCAATGCCAACAAACGCCGCGAAATCGACTCTGGCGTGAACAACACCCTGGATCGACTCTTCTCGACCGTCAAGGGCTCTCGCGAACTGGTCGGCAAGGCCCGCGGCGTGCTGGTGTTCCCGTCCGTGCTGGCGGCCGGCTTCGTGGTCGGCGGCGAGTACGGCGAAGGTGCGCTGCGTACCGGCGGCGCAACGCAGGGTTACTACAACACCGTCACCGCCTCGTTTGGCCTGCAGATCGGCGCGCAGTCGAAGGCCGTCATCTTCCTGTTCATGACGCAGGACGCCCTCGACACGTTCCAGCGCCGCGACGGCTGGACAGTCGGCGCAGACGCATCCGTCGCGCTGGTCAAGGTCGGCGCGAGCGGTTCGATCGATACCAACACGGCCACCGCGCCGGTGCAGGTGATCGTCATGACGAACGCAGGCCTCATGGCCAACCTCAACGTCGAAGGCACGAAGGTCTCGCGGCTCAATATCTGACGCCTGCGGCGCCGGAATGTCTCCGGCAAATAGAAAACGGCGATGCGGGTGGCATCGCCGTTTGTGCTTGCTACAGACCGCGCGCGGTCAGGCTCACTCGTTGCTGAACGCCGCCGGACGCCACTTCAGCAGCCGCTTTTCAAGCGACGTCAGCAGGTAATCCGCAGCAAGCGCCACGGCCGCCAGCACGATCATTGCCGCAAACACGCCACTGGCGTTGAACGCGCCCTGCGCCGTCGAGATCAACAGCCCGATACCCTGCTTCGAACCGAGGAATTCGCCGACCACCGCACCAACCAGCGCAAAGCCGAAGCTCACGTGCAAGCTGGCCAGGATCCACGACAGCGCCGACGGAATCACCACCGACATCGTCACCTGACGGCGTGAGGCGCCCAGAATCTGCGCATTCGCGATCATGTAACGGTCCGCCTCGCGCACACCCTGGAACGCGTTGCCGAACACGACGAAGAACACCATCACCACCGCCAGGGCGACCTTCGAGGCCATGCCCAGACCGAAGGCGATCACGAAAATCGAGCCGAGCACGACGCGCGGAATCGAGTTGGCGATCTGGATGTACAGACTGAAAACGTCCGACAGCAGCTTGTTGCGGCCCAGCAGAATGCCGCAGATCACGCCGGCGACCGCGCCGATCAGGAAGCCAAGCGCCGTTTCTTCCAGCGTCACCAGTACCTGCGCCCACAACGGGCCTTGCGACGTGCCGTTCAGGCACCATTCATAAATCTGCTCGACGATCAGGCTCGGTTGCGAAAAGAAGAACGGATCGATCCAGCCGACCCGCGCCGCGACTTCCCAGCCGCCCAGGCCAACGACCAGAATCGCCACGCGCAGGAAAATCACCAGCGCGCGCCGTTGTTTGATGCGGCGCTGCGCCGCGGCCTCTTCGCGAGCCAGCTCGGCTTCGCTCAGGGCGTTCGTGCCGCCCGTCAATACCTGTTCACTCATGTTTACACCCTGTTCCTTGCCACTGCATTTGTCGTTCAGCCAATCTTCACTTCGTCGCGCAGGTCGTTCCAGATCTCGCGCGAGATGTCGATAAAGCGTTGTTCGTACCGGATTTCCGACATTACACGCGGGCGCGGCAGGTCGATGGTATAGACGCTCTTGAGCGTGGCCGGGCGGGCCGTCAACACGAACACGCGATCGGCCAGCGCAATCGCCTCTTCCAGATCGTGGGTAACGAATACGACCGAACCGGACGTCGACGACCACAGTTGCAGCAGTTCGTCCTGCATCAGCGTGCGCGTCTGCATGTCGAGCGCCGAGAACGGTTCGTCCATCAGCAGGATTTCGGGGCCGTTGATGAATGTCTGCGCCAGCGCCACGCGCTTGCGCATCCCGCCCGAGAGCTGATGCGGGTAGTGGTCGCCGAACTTGTCGAGCCCGACCTTGCGGATCCACTGATCCGCCAGCGCGTAGGCCGCGGTTTTCGATTGCCCGCGGAACAGCGGACCGGCTGCGACGTTGTCGCGCACGCTGCGCCACGGGAAGACGGCGTCGTTCTGGAACACGAAGCCGATACGCGGATCGATGCCGTTGACGGGCTGGCCCATCACACGCACGCTGCCAGTGGTCGGCTTGAGCAGGCCGGTGATCATCGACAGCGTGGTCGACTTGCCGCAGCCGGTCGGGCCAACGATCGCGACAAACTCGCCGCGCGCCACGCTCATGCTGAATTCGCGCAGTGCCACGGTCGCCTTGCCGTCCGGCGAAATGAAGCGGCACGACACGTTGTTGAATTCGATGGCCGGCGTGTCGCGCGTCACCGCCGAGGTGCTCGAGCTCGAAGCTGGCGCAGCGGCCGGTTTTACGGGCGGATTCAGTGTCTCTTGCATACCCTTGGTCCTTTCTCAGGGTGAGCCGGTCCTCACGGCAGCGCATGCAAGCGCTGCCGTGGGCGGCTGTCCCGGCCACACGTCGGGGGCCGTGCGCCGGGAACTACGGTCAATCGGGGCTCGCCTGGCCGGCGATCACTTGGCGGCGACAGCCGCCGACGAAACGAATTCGTTGGTGTACGTCTTCGACAGGTCGATATGCTTGCCCTTGACGTTCGGGTTGAAGGCCGACAGCACCTTCAGCACGGTCTCCGGGCCGCCAACCGGCATCTTGCCGTCGGGCGAGTACATCGGCAGCGAGTTCTGCAGCGCCTGCACGTAGAGTTCCTTGTTCTTGCCGTAGTAGTCCTTCGGCATCTTCTCGGCAATCTCCGCCGCGCTGTGCGTGTTGATGAACTTCAAGGTCTTCACGAACGCACGCGCCAGCTTCTGCGCTTCAGGCTTGTGGTTGTCGAGCCACGCGCGTTGCACGTACAGGCTCGATGCCGGATAAGCGCCGCCCAGCGCAGCAACGGTGCCGTCCATCGAACGCAGGTCGACGAGCACGGCAGCGTCGCCCGTCTTGAGCAACTGCGAGGCGGTCGGTTCGGTGGTCATGCCGGCGTCGATGCGGTTCTGCTTCATCGCGGCGATGAACGTGTTGTCGGCGCCAACCGGCAGCACGGTGTATTGTGCCGAGGTCAGGCCGTGCTTCGCGGCGAGGTACTGCGTCAGGAAGTTGGTCGACGAACCCAGACCGGTGACGCCCAGGGTCTTGCCCTTCACGTCGGCCATGGACTTGATCGTGTCACGGCTTTTGGCGTTGACCAGCTCGACTTCGCCCGGCACCTGGCCGAACACGACAATCGCCTGGATTTCCTTGCCCTTGCTCTGCAGATCGATCGCATGGTCATAGAAACCGACGACGGCCTGCACTGCGCCGGCCAGCAGTTCATTTTCGGCATCGACGCCCGCCGGCTGCGACAGCAGCTCGACGTTCAACCCTTCTTCCTTGAAATATCCGAGCTGGTCGGCCAGCTTGGCCGGCAGATAGATCATCTTCGTAATGCCGCCGACCATGATCGTGATCTTGCCGGTATCGGCGGCAAACGACGGCGTGGCGCTCAGCGCGAGCGAGACGCCAACAGCGGCGGCCAGCGAAGCGGATTTGACGAAAGCTTTGGGCATACGAATGCCAAGGCATGCACGCATTGTGGTGTCTCCATCGTTATAGGGATAATGGGCGAATAGCGCATCTGCGTTTGCCGCGCGATCCTGTATTGCCACGCTGGCATTGTAGAAGAGCGAATCTTTCAACAAGCTTTCGCTAGGTGATGGTTTTCTCCAAGGGTCTTCCCGAGGTTTACGGCACTACCGGACGTGTTGCGCCGCAGCATTGCAGGACTGCGCCCCGGCCGTCGGACAACCATGGCAAGATGCGCGACACGTTCGTTTGAGGAGCCGCCGGCGTCATGAAACTACTGCTGATCGAAGACAACGAGACGCTCGCCCATTGGCTCACGCGCATGCTGCGCGAGAACAATTTCACCGTCGACACGGCGCGCGACGGAGATGTGGCCGACCGTCTGCTGCAGACGGAAACCTACGATGTCGTGCTGCTCGACCTGATGTTACCCAAGCTTGGCGGCAAGCATGTGCTGCGCCGGCTGCGCGAGCGCCGCAATAATGTGCCGGTGCTGATCCTCACCGCCAGCGGGTCCGTCGACGAAAAGGTCGATTGCCTTGGCGCGGGGGCGGACGATTATCTCGTCAAGCCCTTCGAGGTCCGGGAGCTGATCGCGCGCATCAAGGCGCTCGTGCGGCGCCAGGCGCCCGAGCAAGGGGCCGAACTGGTCTGCGCCGATCTCGTATACAACACCGGCACACGGCAATTCGCCATCGCGGGCGTGCCGCTGGCCTTGCCGGCGCGCGAGCATGCCGTGCTGGAAATCCTCATGCGCCGCCAAGGCAAGACCGTCTCGAAAACCGCGTTGATGGACGGCGTCTTCGGGTTGGACGACGAACCGAGCGCGGACGCCATCGAAATCTACATCCACCGGCTGCGCAAGAAGCTCGAACCGTGCCGCGCCGCAATCATGACGCTGCGCGGCCTGGGCTATCTTCTGCGGGAAAAAGATGCTTAGCCTGCGCGTACGGTTGCTGATGTGGCTGATGCTGCCCCTGTCGCTCTATATCGGCGGCAGCGCGTGGATGGCGTGGCACAGCGCGCGCGATACGGCCGAACTGGTACAGGATCGCGCCCTGCTGACGTCCGCGCAGGTCATCGCGGGCGAGCTGGCCTGGGTCGACGGAACCTTGCGCGCGCCGATCCCGCCGTCTGCGCTCGAACTGTTCGCCTCGCCCGAGCGTGACCGCGTGTACTACCAGGTCATCACGGAAGAGGGACGCCTGCTCGCCGGGCCGCCCGATTTTCCGCATCCGCCGCTGTTCCCGGCCGTGCCGCCGGCGTATCACACGATCACGTTCAACGACGAGCCGCTGCGGGTCGTGAGCTATGTCCGCACGATGTACGATTCGGGCGTGCCGCATCGCGTGGCGATTGTGGTGGCCGAAACCATGCGGGCGCATGACCAGATGGTCACGGCATTGTGGGAACCCTCGCTGCACCGGCAGATCGCGATGGCCGCGCTGGCAGCCGTGCTGGTCCTGATCGGCCTGACCGTCGAACTGCGCCCGCTGATCCGCCTGAAAGACGAAGTCGCCGGACGCTCGCCGCAAGAACTTGTGCCGATCCGCGCGGGCCAGCTGCAGACGGAGCTGAGGCCGATCGTCGATGCCATCAACCTGTGCATCCAGCGCCTTTCCGCGCAGGCCGCACAGCAACGCCGCTTCATTGCCGACGCCGCCCATCAGTTACGCACGCCGCTCACGCTCATCGATACGCAACTCCAGTTTGCCGCCCGGCTCGAGGACCGCGCGGCGCTGGCCGACGTCATCCGGGCGATGCAAACGAGCAGCCGGGGCATGACCGATCTGACCAACAAGCTCCTGCTCCTGTCGCAGGCCGAATCGTCCGACACGCCCGCGTTCTCGCGCCAGCGCGTGGATCTGGCCGCGGTAGCGGCCGGCGTGCTGGAGGAACTGGTCGCGCTGGCCCAGCGGCGCAACATCGACCTCGGTTTCGAGTGCGACGCTCCACACGTCTGGGTCAGCGGCAATGTGGAACTGTTTCACGCGATGGTCATGAACCTCGTCGATAATGCGATCCGCTATATTCCGGACGGCGGCCGTGTCACCGTTTCGATTACCCAGGACACTGCGCACTCGCGTCTTTCGGTGATCGACAACGGTCCGGGGATTCACGCCGAAGCGCGTCAGCGCGTATTCGAGCGCTTCTATCGCAACGCCGCCCCGGGCCAGGAAGGGACCGGCCTCGGGCTTGCGATCGTCAAGGAAATCGTGACTGCCAGTCAGGGCACGGTGACGCTCGGCCCGGATGCGCAGGGGCAAGGCTTGACTGTCTGTGTCACGCTCCCCCTCGACATCGGGGACGCCACCCACGCGTAAACCCTTAGGCCCATGCCAGCGGCGTCGCAACTAGTATGAAGTCCATCAAAAAAGAACGCCGTAACAATCGGCTATATTGGAAAGCGTCGCTTGAAACATGCGCTCAACTACCAGCGCTAGGACAAACCCTGATATATTTAGGGGTATCACAGAATTTCCCTCATGCAAACGAGAAGTTATTGATCCGTATCAATGAGTTACGTTTCGCTGTCAACCGCGGGATGGGCTCCCGCGTGTAATTGTGACGAAATGTAAAGTTTGTTAAATTCCGTCTGGGATCTCGCCGTGTATTTCGCGGTACGAGGCATTTTATTCAGGGATGTTTTCCATGCCGTACCTCATCGATCCTGTTGCGCGGGCCGGACGTTGCGCCCCCTCGAGGGACGCGGCGCAACGTTCGTTATCAATCATCGCCCAGAAAATCGATGCCGCCCGCGAGGCCGAGCGGGTCCGACTCGCGCGTGAACTGCACGACGAACTCGGTGCACAGCTGACGGCATTGCAACTGGCCGGCGCGCGTCTGTCGCAGCGCCCGCCGCGTAATGCCGCCGAATGGCAGACGATGTGCGCACAATTGCAGCACGCCATCGACGCCACGCAGGATGCCGCGGGGGCATTGGTCGGCCGTCACCAGCCGCCGGCGCTCGACGCCGGACTCGTGCCCGCCTTGCGGGCCCATGTGCATCAGTGCTTCGCTGACAACAGCCCTGCCGCCATCTGGCGCTGCGACGACGATACCGCTGCGCGCGTCGCGCAGCTTTCGCCCCCCGCCGCATTGGCTTTATATCGGATTGCGCAGGAAGCGCTCACTAACATCGCACGTCACGCCCATGCTACGCGCGTGATGGTCGCGCTCGACGGCGGCCGTAGCGCGCTCAAGCTCACCGTGTCGGACGACGGCGCGGGACTCGCGCCCGGCGCGCGTCACCGCAAGGGACATTTCGGCCTGAGCGGCATGCGTGAACGTTGCGTGGCGCTGGGCGGCAGCCTGCGCGTATCGAGTACTCCGGGCGCGGGCACCACCGTGTGTGCGCGCCTGCCGTGGCAACACATCCTCTCCAGCCCGGCCGGCGATGCCGAACATGCCGGTGCTGCCGCGAGTCCTCTCGCTTTCCACGGATCAATAACATGACGCTAAGAGTGCTTATCGTCGACGACCATGCCATTGTGCGGCAAGGCGTTCGGCAACTGCTCTCCGACAGCGGGAGCATCGTGGTCGTCGGCGAAGCCGAATGCGGCGCCGAAGCCCTCGAGATGGCAGAATCGGCCCACTGGGACATGGTGCTGCTCGACATCTCCCTGCCCGATATCAACGGCCTCGAAATCCTGAAGTCGTTGCGGCGGCGCCACCCGCGCCTGCCGGTCATGATCTTCAGCATGTACGGCGAGGGCCAGTTCGCGCTCCGGGCGCTCAAGGCCGGCGCCGCCGGCTATTTGAGCAAGCGCTCGAACGCCCAGCAACTCGTGTCTGCCGTGCGGCAGGTCGCGACAGGCCGCAAATACGTCAGCCCGATGGTTGCCGAAACGCTGGCCGACTTCCTTGGCCCCGATGCCGACCAACCCCCGCATGAGAAGCTGTCCGACCGCGAATATCAGACGTTGTGCATGATCGGTTCGGGCAAACGCCTGACCGATATTGCCAATGCGCTGTCGCTGTCGGTCAAGACCGTGAGCGTGTACCGCACGCGCTTGCTGGAAAAGATGCGATTGTCGAACAATGCCGAGCTCACCTATTACGTGATGCAACACGGCCTGGTCTCCGCGGAAATGGGCCCGATGGTCGCATAAGCGGCCATCGCGCGCTCTCCGCCGTCCCGGATGACTGTCACTTTTCCGGAAAATAAGCCTCTCGGCAGCTGACAAGGGCGGAATTGACACCGCTTTTGCCATTTCCTTGGCCGATGGCGCGGATTCCGCCTGCCCTACACTTCCTGAATACCTTTCCCAGGTTTTGGCCGTGCGCCGCCGGCCCGGCTGTCGGGGTTTGTCATGCAAATTGTCTGGCAGCCCCTAAATTTTTTCGAGCGCCGGTCGATAACCCTTTCAACGGCGGCTTTTCGGCGATTTGGCTAGAGAGCCAAAGTTACGGCGCTAGAGCCGGAGCCAAAAAAATTTTGGGAAAAGGAGTGGCTAAATGTCATCTGTCATCAATACCAATATCTTCTCGCTGGTTGCACAACGTAACCTGAGCTCGTCGCAGTCGGGCCTGCAAACCTCGATCACGCGCCTGTCTTCGGGTATGCGCATCAACAGCGCCGCCGACGATGCTGCCGGCCTGGCGATCGCGGACCGCATGACGGCCCAGCTCAACGGCACGTCGCAAGCGCAGCGCAACGCCAACGACGGCATCTCGCTGGTGCAAACCGCGACGGGCGCCCTGTCGGCGATCACGGACAACCTGCAACGTATCCGTACGCTGGCCGTTCAATCGACCAACTCGACGAACTCGACCTCGGACCGCGCCGCACTGGACCAGGAAGTCCAGCAGCGTCTGGCTGAAGTGAACCGCCTCGCGACGCAAACGTCGTTCAACGGCCTGAACGTGCTCGACGGCTCGATGGGCACGGCGAACTTCCAGGTGGGCGCCAACGCCGGCCAGACCATCTCGGTCAACCTGTCGCAAAGCATGACGGTCTCCAGCATTGGTTCGGTTGCGCAAATGACGTCGGCGAAAAACCCGCTGAGCTATACGGTCTCGGACTTGGCAGTCACGTTCGATAAAGCAGGCGCCAATGTGACGCAGGCCGTCAAGGCCGGCACCTACAATAGCGCGGCGGACCTGGCCACGGCGATCAACGCCGCCGCGCAGACTGCCGGCTTCACGGGCAACGTCGCTTCGGTCAATTCGAACGGCGAACTCGCCCTGACCAACACCGACGCGGCGAAAACGTTGACGTTCAGCGGCGCGACCGACACGGCTGCAGGTGCGCTCAACATCAGCACGGCGAACGTCGCTGCTGGCGCCACCATCAACTCGGCGAACGTTGCCGCAACGTACTCGCAGAACCTGGCTGCGGGCGACCTGGTGCTCACGGTCAACGGCAAGGCCACCAACATCACCGGCAAAATGAACAGCGCCGGCGACCTGGCCAACGCGATCAACTCGTCGAACAGCGGTGTAAACGCCTACGTCGACAATACCGGCGCGATGCACCTGAGCTCGGGCCAGGCATTCCAGATCAGCGGCGGCACGGCAGCGATCCTGACCAAGCTGGGCCTGCCGACGGCTGCCACGACGTACGCCACGAGCGGCAGCCTGGCGCAATCCGACGTCAAGACGGTCAACAGCGCCACGCTGATGCTGTCGCAGATCGACTCGGCCATCAGCACCGTCGACACGATGCAGTCGACCCTGGGCGCTATTCAAAACCGCTTCCAGTCGACGATTTCGAGCCTGTCGACCACGTCGCAAAACCTGACCACGGCGCGTTCGGGCGTGCAAGACACCGACTACGCTTCGGAAACGGCCAACCTGACCAAGTCGCAGATCCTGCAACAAGCCGGTATCTCGATGCTGGCGCAGGCAAACCAACTGCCGCAACAAGTGCTGAAGCTTCTCCAGTAAGCGCCTGATTGGCAGTGAAGTCAGCCCGGCGGCAGTCCAGCCGGGCCGCCGGCGGCGCCACCTTCGCGGGGGGCGCCGCCGCAAGCATTACAAAGGCTTCGTTTCTTTGACGCCGGCGTTTTGCGCGTTGAGCAACTTTTGAGAGAGTGAGCGATTTATGGCGACTACCGGCACCAGTACCACGGGCTCCATTTCGTCCCCCGGCATCGGCTCCGGGCTGGACGTCAATGCGCTGGTCACCAGCCTGATGCAGCCCGCCTCGCAAAAGCTCAGCTTGCTCAAGGCGCAAGAGGCCAGTTACCAGACCAAGGTGTCAGCACTCGGCAGTCTCCAGTCGGCGCTGAGTTCGTTCCAGTCGTCGCTGTCGAGCCTGTCATCGGCGTCGTCGTTCCTGCAGATGAGCGCCACCGCAGGCGATGCGACGCTCCTCACGTCGTCGGCCGACACGACCGCAAAAGCCGGCAGCTACACGATCAATACGACGCAACTGGCGCAGGCGCAGAGTCTTACGACGAACGGCGTATCGGACCCGGCCGCCTCGATCGGCAGCGGCACCTCGACCACGCTGACCTTCAGCTTCGGCACGATTTCCGGCGGCACGCTTGCCAACGGCACGTATACCGGTGCCAGCTTCTCGCCGAACGCCTCGCAAGCGCCGTTCTCGGTGACCATCACGAACCAGAACAACTCGCTGCAAGGTATCCGCGACGCGATCAACGCCGCGAACGGCGGCGTGACGGCCACCATCGTCAATGACGGCAGCAGCACACCCAACCGGCTCGTCCTGACGTCGACCCAGACCGGCCAGACGATGAGCATGAAGGTCGACGTCGCCGCCGGTGGCGATGCCGCGCTGACCAGCATGCTGGCCTACGATCCGGCCGGCACGCAAAACATGACGCAGACAGCCGCCGGCCAGAACGCCAACCTGACGATCAACGGCCTCGCTGTCACGAGCACGACGAACACAGTGAAGAACGCCGTGCAGGGCCTGTCGATGACCTTGCTCAAGACGGGCACGACCACCGTCAGCGTCAACAACAACAGCGATGGCGTCACCAAGGCCGTCAATGATTTCGTGTCCGCCTACAATACGCTGCATGCCGCGATCGGCAAGCTGACGTATTTCGACAAATCGGGCGCTACCAAGGGCAGCACGTCAAACAACAACGGACCTCTGATCGGCGACACGACCACCCAGTTGATCGAGACGCGAATCCAGCAGATCCTGAACGCCAAACTGCCTGGCGTATCGGGCTCGACCCTGACCTCGCTCGCGGACATCGGTGTGTCGTTCCAGGCCGGCGACGGTTCCGGCAGCGCCACCGACACGAGCGGGCAGCTCGCCGTCGATACGAGCAAGCTGCAGAAGGCCATCGCCTCCGGAGGCTTCGCCCAGCTTGCCTCGCTGCTCGCAACCAACGGCACGCCCTCCGACAGTCTCATCACCTACCAGGGCTCGACCAGTGCTACGCAGCCGGGCCAGTACGATGTGACCGTTTCGCGGCTTGCGACGCAGGGCACCCTCACGTCGAACGCGACGCTTGGCGCCAATACCGTCATCAACGGCACCAACAACACGCTGACGGTGCAGGTCGACGGCACCAGCACGACCATCACCATCCCGAACGGCACCTACACACCGGACAAGATGGCCGCCGCGCTGCAAGCCGCGATCAACGGCAACTCGCAGTTCGTCAGCAACGGCTCGTCCGTCACCGTCAAGCAGAACGGCGGCGTCCTTTCCGTGACGTCCAACCGATACGGCTCCGCCTCCAACGTTCGCGTGACGTCGGGTAGCGCCATGACGACCTTGTTCGGTGCGGGTGTGTCGCCCAGCACCGACGGCGTAGACGTCGCGGGTACGATCGGCGGCATAGTCGCCACAGGCAGCGGCCAGAGTCTGACCGGCGCACCGGGCTCCACAACGGAGGGGCTCAAGATTCAGGTCACAGGCACCAATCTTGGCAATCGCGGGACCATCAATTTCTCGCAAGGCTACGCGACACTGCTGACGAACCAGATTGGCGATTTCCTGAGCACCAAGGGGGCGATCAGCACTGCAACGACAAACCTGAATGCCAGCATCGCGCAAGTCCAGCAACAGGAAACCGATTGGCAGTCTCAGATGACCCAGATGCAGAACCGCTATCTGGCGCAGTTCACTGCGCTCGATACGACGATGTCGAAGCTGCAGAACACCAGCGACTACCTGAAGCAGGTGCTGGGCGGCTCGTCCTCGTCGTCTTCCTCGTCGAAGTAAGTCAGCCAGCGCATCGGAGATATTCATGTACGGTCAAACCGCTGCCAACGCCTATCGCAAGGTCGGACTCGAGACCGGCGTACTCGCCGCCAGTCCGCACCAGCTTGTCATGATGCTGTTCGACGGCGCACACGCCGCGCTGCTCAGGGCCCAACTCTTCTTCGAGCAAGGCAATATCGCCGAGCGCGGCACCGCCCTCGGCAAGGCCATCTCGATCATCGGCGGCCTCAAGGACGGACTCAACCCGGAAATCGGCGGTGAACTTTCTGCCAACCTCGCGAATCTGTACGATTACATGACGCTGAAGTTGCTCGAAGCGAACCTCGAGAACGACCCGGCGAAGGTGCAGGAAGTCGACGGCCTGCTCGACACCATTGCTTCCGCCTGGCGCGCTATCGCGCCGGCATCCGGCACGGGTGCTCCCGCCGCGCAGGCGGGCACCGGAGTGCGATATGAATAACGCCACGACCTTGTTGAACTGCTACGAACGCATCGCCGGCCTGACCGAACGCATGCTGGTTGTCGCCCGCGACGGCGACTGGGAAGCCCTCGTCGATCTGGAAGCGCAATACCGCGCGCAGGTCGACGCGATCAAACAACTCGACGCCGAACTGCCGCTCGATGAAGCGCAGCGCGCGCGCAAGCACGCCATCATCCGGCGTATCCTGGCCGACGACGCCGCTATCCGGGATCTCGTCGTGCCGCGTCTCGCCCACCTCGATGCCATGATCATCAGCACGCGCCGCCAACGCGCCCTGCACGAGGTGTACGGACTGAACCTGGGCGTCTGACGCGCGGCCCCGCGCGTCGTCGACGTCCTCGCCTTCGAGGGAGCCTGGCATGGCCGGCATGGATTCGGTGCTCGCCGCAGCGCTTGCGCGTCGCCTCGACTCGCTGCTCGGCCTGAGCCAAGGCGCGTCGAATACTGGCACGCCCTCGGCGGTCGCCGCCACCGCGCCCGTCGGCGCCGCCACGTCCACGCATGCCGAACTGACCACGCAGACGTCGTCAGCGGCGATCGGCACATCGACGACGCCGGCCAACGTCGCCCCGTATGCGCCGCCACCCGGCCAGCAGACAACCCTTTCCGCCGCCGCGCGTACCATCGACACCATCCTGCGCCTCGCGCCGGACAATCCCGGCGCCGTCAAAAGCGCCACGCCCATCTGGCCGGTGCCGCCCGGACAGGGCGCGCCGGCGCTCGCGCCGCTGCTGGCCGGCGCCCTGAAGGATGCGCTGGCCACCAGCGGCCTGTTCTACGAAGCGCACCTGTCGCAATGGGCGGCCGGCAGCCGGGCATTCGAACAACTGCAGCTGGAACCGCAGCTGCGCTGGCCGGCCGAAGCCAATCTCGCCGCGCGACTGTTGGCTGCGGGCGGCGACGCGACCTTGCCGTTGGTCGACTCCGCCGCTAATCTGTCGCCGGCGCCGCCGGCGACGCCGGAAGGCGATGCGGCCGGCGCGCGGCCGGCGCCGTGGCTCGCAGCGGACGGCGACAGTGCGGCATCGGGCGGTCTGCATACCAGCGCCAACCTGCCAAATACCGCCACCGCCCTGGCCCACGCGGCAAGCCTGTCGCAGGCCGTCACCAGTGTGTTACCCGGACACGCGGCAGCCGGCCCCGCATATGCACCGGGTCTCGGGAGTGAGGGTGCCAACATGAACGCCGCCGGCCTCCCGCAGCACGCCGCCGCAGCCATGACCGCCGCCGTCAATGTCCCGCCCGAGAGTGTGACGATGCTGCGCCAGCAGTTGGAAATGTTGGTCAATCCTCAGTTCCAGTGGAGCGGGCAGGCATGGCCGGGCGCGGCGCTCGAATGGCAGGTCGAGGAACGTCCCGCGCGCACGGGAGCGGAAGCGTTCGCGCCCGCGTCGACCTGGCATACCCATCTGCGACTGACCCTGCCGACGCTGGGCACCGTCGACGTGACGCTCGGACTCTCGGGCCAGCAACTGCAGGCGAAGCTGTTGACGGACGCGCCTGCGACGTTGGCGCAGCTGTCGTCAGGCAGCGAGGATTTGCGTCAACGGTTCGCGTCGGCCGGCCTGATCGCGAGCCAGTTGACGTTTGGCGCGATCGACGATACGCCGCTGGCGGGCCTCCGGGGGTCGGATATACCGGGGACTGCCACGGGCGCCGGTTCTGCCGTGCCGCAAGCGTCGGCATCGCCCGAAGGAGATGTTGCATGAGCCTGCCATCGTCGGAACGCCGCACCGCCGTTGCCCTTGCGTATGGCGCCAAGGACAATGCCCCGCGTGTCGTCGCCAAGGGTTACGGCCTGTTGGCCGACACGATCGTGCGCACCGCGCGCGACCACGGCCTGTACGTGCACGAGTCGCCGGAACTGGTCGGCCTGCTGATGCAGGTCGATCTCGATCAACGGATTCCGCCGCAGCTCTATCAGGCCGTCGCTGAACTGCTCGCCTGGCTCTATCGCCTCGAAGCGGCAAAAGGCGGTGATGCGAGCGGGAAATCGCTGCCGTTGCCGCCGGGCGCAGGGTTGTTTGCCCCGGCGACCGATCCCGCACCGCCATTACCCGCGTCTTCTGAAGATTGAGTCAACGGTGAAGCGGCGCGCCGGGCATCACACCGACATATTCATCACGTTGGTATAGGCCGAAACCAGCTTGTTGCGTACCTGCAGGCTCATCTGGAAGCCGATGTTGGCCTTCTGCAGATCGACCATGACATCGTTCAGGGCCACGCCCGGGGCGCCCATTTCAAACGCCTGCGCCTGCGCTTGCGCGCCATCCTGCGCCGACGACACCCGTTGCAGCGACGCCTGCAGTTCTGCGGCGAATCCCCCTGGCGACGCGCCCGTGGCGGCTGCCGCGGCGCTGCTCGTGCTCGACAGGCCCGCCGCCTGCGCGGCCACGCTGCCCAGCTTCTGCAATACGGATTCGATTCCCGGGATTGCCATCGTCAGTGTCCTTGAGTGCTTCGATGCCCGCCGCGCCGCCCGGATCGCCATCCGGCCCAACGCAAGGCCCTTTATCAGTCAGGCCGCAGCTTAGCACTCCCGCGCAATCCCCCAACACCCTAATTGGTGGCAAAACACCACGTTATTCCATGGACCGATTCCACATTCGGCGGCGAATAATCCCGAACATCGGCATCGTGCGTGCGGCGACGTTTGCGCCTCGACGACACCCCGCCCAAGCACCCTGCCACGCGTATCCGGAGACCCCTGTCGCATGTTAGTGAGCACTTCCATCGCATCAATTCATTGGTTGTCGCGGGGCCAGGCATGAATGCCGCCACGCAAACGACCGACGACGCCGGCAAGCCGCCGCTGCTTGCGCAGTTGCGCTCGCGCGAACGCCTGCCGCTGCTGATTGCGGCGGCGGCGATCATCGCAGCGTTGATCGCGGCGTTCCTGTGGAGCCGTGCGCCCGATTACAAGGTCCTGTACAGCAATCTGGGCGATCGGGACGGCGGCGCGATCATCACCTCGCTGCAGCAGATGAATGTGCCGTACAAATTCGCAGAAGGCGGCGGCGCCATCCTCGTGCCCGCCGAACAGGTGCACGAAACGCGTCTGCGGCTGGCCTCGCAGGGCCTGCCCAAGGGCGGACTCGTCGGCTTCGAACTGATGGACAACCAGAAGTTCGGCATCAGCCAGTTCGCGGAACAAGTCAACTATCAACGCGCCCTCGAAGGCGAACTCGCCCGCTCGGCCGAATCCCTCTCTGCCGTGCAGGCCGCGCGGGTGCATCTGGCCATTCCGAAACCCAGCGTGTTCGTGCGCGAGCAGCAAAAGCCCAGCGCCTCGGTCATCCTCACGCTGTATCCCGGTCGCGTCCTCGATGACGGGCAAGTCAGCGCGATCACCCATATGGTGTCGTCAAGCGTGCCGGAGCTGCCGCTCAAGAACGTCACGGTGCTCGATCAGAACGGGAATCTGCTGTCGGCGCCGTCCGGCAATGCCAATGGGCTCGACGCCAGCCAGCTCAAGTACGTTCGCGAAGTCGAGCAGGCGTACGTTCGCCGCATCGAGGCGATTCTCAACCCGATCCTGGGCGCAGGCAATGTGCACGCGCAGGTGACGGCCGACGTCGACTTCAACAGCGTCGAGCAGACGGCCGAGAGCTATAAGCCGAACTCGGGCGATCAGGCCGTGCGCAGCCAGCAGAGCAGCGAAGCCAGCCAGATCGGCACCAACCCGGCGGGCGGCGTGCCGGGCGCGCTGTCGAACCAGCCGCCGGCCACCCCGACCGCGCCGATCACAAATCCGAACCAGGTCGCCACGGCTGGCGCCGCCAGCGCCGTTCAGGGCCCGCGCAGCGACCGCAAGGACGCCACGGTCAACTTCGAAGTCGATCGTACGATCCGTCACGTGCAGCAGGCCACGGGCGCGGTCAAGCGCCTGTCCGCCGCCGTTGTCGTGAACTTCCGTCCGGGCGTCGACGCCAAGGGCAAACCCGCCTTGGTCGCCCTGCCGCAGGCCCAGCTCGATCAGGTCCAGAACCTCGCCAAGGAAGCCATGGGCTTCTCGGGCCAGCGCGGCGACACGTTGAACGTCGTCAACAGCCCGTTCACGGTCGCGGAAGACCCGTTTGCGAATCTGCCGTGGTACCGCCAGCCGGCCAACATCGAACTGGCCAAGCAGATCGGCAAGTGGGCCCTGATCACGTTGGTCGGTCTGTATCTGTGGTTCGGCGTGGTGCGTCCGGCCCTCAAGAAGCATCTAACCGCGCCGCCGCCGGCAGAGCCGTCGCTCGCCGCAGGCGCGCCGGGCGGCACGGCAGGCAGGGGCGACGGCGCAGCCCGCGCCGATGGCCAGGGCGAATCGGGCGCGGCCGCGGAGCAGAGTGCCTACGAGCGCAACTTGCAGTACGCGCGCCAGGTGGCGCGTCAGGATCCGAAAATTGTGGCAACCGTCGTGAAAGCATGGGTGGGTGGCGATGAGCGCTGAGGGACTCCAACGCAGCGCCATCCTGTTGATGTCGCTGGGCGAAGACGAAGCGGCCGAGGTGTTCAAATACCTCGCCCCGCGTGAAGTGCAGAAACTCGGCGCAGCGATGGCCACGCTCAAGCAGGTCTCGCGCGAGCAGATCGCCGACGTCCTGCAGGACTTCTGTCTGGAAGCCGAACAGCATTCGGCGCTCTCGCTCGATTCGAGCGAGTACATCCGTTCCGTGCTGAACAAGGCGCTCGGCAGCGACAAGGCCGCAGGACTGATCGAACGGATCCTGCAAGGCGGCGACACCAGCGGCATTGAAGGCCTCAAGTGGATGGACTCGACGGCCGTGGCGGAACTGATCCGTCACGAGCACCCGCAGATCATCGCCACGATCCTGGTGCACCTCGACCGCGATCAGGCGTCGGAAGTGCTCGGCTGCTTCACGGAACGCCTGCGCAACGACGTCGTGCTGCGAATCGCTACGCTCGACGGCATTCAGCCGACGGCCCTGCGCGAACTCAACGACGTGCTCACGAAGCTGTTGTCCGGCACGGAAAACATCAAACGCAGCCCGATGGGCGGCGTGCGCACCGCTGCGGAAATCCTCAACTACCTTGGCGGCACGCATGAGGAATCGGTCATCGAAGCCGTGCGCGATTACGACGCCGAGCTCGCCGCGAAGATCGTCGAGGAAATGTTCGTGTTCGAGAACCTGCTCGATGTCGAAGACCGCAGCATCCAGGTGCTGCTCAAGGAAATCGAGTCGGAATCGCTCATCATCGCGCTCAAGGGCGCGCCGACCGAGCTGCGCGAGAAATTCCTCAAGAACATGTCGCAGCGTGCCGCCGAACTGCTGCGCGAGGATCTCGAGTCGCGCGGACCGGTGCGCGTCTCCGAAGTCGAAGCCGAACAGAAGAAGGTGCTGCAAGTGGTGCGGCGCCTGGCGGACCAGGGCGCCATCGTCATCGGCGGCCGTGGCGACGACGCTTACGTGTAACCGCGAACGAGGCCACACATGAGCTCGACCATCATCCCGAAGGAACGCTTGAGCGCCTACCAGCGCTGGGAGATGGCGTCGTTCGATCCGGCCCCGCCGGCGCCCCCGCCGCCGCCCAGGCCGCTGGACGATCCCGCGTTGGTGGCGCAGATCGCGCAGTGGCGCGAAGAGGCACGCGCCGCAGGCCATGCCGAGGGCCACGCCGCCGGGTATGAGGCCGGCTACGCCGCCGGACAATCGGCCGGGCGCGCCGAAGTCGAGGCCCGCGCCGCGCAGTTGGCCGATCTGGCGCATGCATTCGGCAACGCCGTCGAATCGATCGACGCGGACATCGCCGAGCCGCTGCTCACGCTCGCGCTCGACATCGCGCGGCAAGCATTGCGCCAGACGCTGGCGGTTCACCCGGAAGCGTTGCTGCCGGTCGTGCGCGAGCTGCTTGCCCACGATCCGCTGACGGGCGCGCCGCGCCTGCTGCTCAATCCCGACGACGTGGCACTCGTCGAGGCGCATCTGAAAGACGAACTCGACGCGGCCGGCTGGACCGTGCGCGCCGACCCGACGATCGCTCGCGGCGGCTGCAAGGCGCAGGCGGCGAGCGGTGAAATCGATGCGACGCTGCCGACCCGCTGGGAACGCGTCGTCGCCGCACTGGGGCGTGATCTGCCATGGTGACATCCGAGTTCGCTCCCCTCGTACCGAAACGCATCGTGCTGCCGGTCGACCCGGCGGCCGACGCCGCGGCGCACGACGCGCCGCATGAAGTGCCGGTGCCCGCCAACGACGCCACGAGGCCGTCGGTACGACTGTGGGATGAACTCGACACGATGCCGCTGCCGGCGAGCGAAACCCCGGTGCCGCAGGTCGAGCCCCAAACACCGGCCCCGGCCGTACGCGCAGAGGCCCCGGCCGCCCACCATGAACTCGATGCCCGCAGCATTGCCCGCGACGCCCATCTGCGCCGATGGCAAAACGGCTTGCGCGAACACGCGCCGCGCGTGCACGCGGTCGAGCCGCTACGCCGTTGCGGCCGCCTGACGCGCGCCGCCGGACTCGTGCTCGAAGCCGTCGGGCTGCGCCTGCCGGTCGGTGCGGGCTGCCAGATCGAGCTGCCCGTGCATGACGCCTCGCGCGAGCCCGCGACCGCCGAAGCCGAGGTCGTCGGTTTTCATGGCGACCGGCTGTTCCTGATGCCGCAGACCGAAGTCGCGGGCCTGCTGCCCGGCGCTCGCGTGTTCCCGATGGATGCGGCCGCCGACAGCCCGCTCGGGGCCGTGCGTCACAACGGCAAACGCCTGCCCGTGGGCGATGCGCTGCTCGGCCGCGTCGTGGATGCCGCCGGCCGGCCGCTCGACGATTTTGGCCCGCTCGGCCAGACGGACAGCGCGTCGCTGACGTCCGCCCCGATCAACCCGCTCGGCCGCGCGCCGATCGAATCCGTGCTCGACGTGGGGGTGCGCGCAATCAATGCGCTGCTGACCGTGGGACGAGGGCAGCGCATGGGCCTGTTCGCCGGCTCCGGTGTCGGCAAGTCGGTGCTGCTCGGCATGATGGCGCGCTTCACCGAAGCCGAAGTGATCGTCGTCGGGCTGATCGGCGAACGCGGACGCGAAGTGAAGGATTTCATCGAGAACATTCTCGGCCCGGAGGGCCTCGCCCGCTCGGTCGTCGTTGCCGCCCCTGCCGACGTCTCGCCGCTGCTGCGCATGCAAGGCGCGGCCTACGCCACGGCGCTCGCCGAACACTTTCGCGATCAGGGCAAGGACGTCCTGCTCATCATGGATTCGCTCACCCGCTACGCCATGGCGCAGCGCGAGATCGCTCTCGCGATCGGCGAGCCGCCAGCGACCAAGGGCTACCCGCCTTCGGTCTTCGCCAAGCTGCCGGCGCTTGTCGAACGCACCGGCAACGGGCCCGACGGCGGCGGCTCCATCACGGCGTTCTACACAGTGCTGACCGAAGGCGACGACCAGCAGGACCCTATCGCCGACGCGGCGCGCGCGATTCTCGACGGCCACATTGTCCTGTCGCGCCACCTCGCCGAGTCGGGCCACTACCCGGCGATCGACATCGAAGCGTCCATCAGCCGGGCGATGGCGGCCTTGATCGACGACCCGCAATTTGACCAGGTGCGCCGTTTCAAGCAAATGCTCTCGCGCTTCCAGCGCAACCGCGACCTGATCAATGTGGGCGCCTATGCGCCCGGCAGCGATCCGATGCTCGATCAGGCAATCGAGCTTTATCCCCGTCTCGAGGCGTTCCTGCAACAGGGAATGCGCGAACGGGCCGGCTATTCGGACGCCGTGCATCAGTTGCACGGCCTGTTCCGCTAACGGAAGGCGGCCATGAATTCGCACCTGCCCCTGAAGTTGTTGATCGAACTGGCGCAAAAAGACGTCGACGAAGCCGCGAAACTGCTCGGCGACCGTCAGCGCCAACGCGCCGAAGTCGAACGGCAGCTCGAAGCGCTAAAGACATACCGCCACGAATACCGCTCGCGCATGCAGACCGCCACGCAAACCGGCATGGCCGGCGGCGATTGGCGCAACTTCCAGCAATTCATTGACACACTCGACAGCGCCATCGGCCAACAACAGATGTTGCTGCAACAGGCGCAGGACCGGCTCGAAGCCGCTCGCCGCGAGTGGCAGGCGCAGCAGCGCCGCCTCAATTCGTTCGGCACGCTTGCCACTCGCGCCCAGGCGCGCGAGGACCTGCGCGTCGCCCGCCGTGAACAGAAGGACAACGACGAATACGCTGCGCGCGCCACCCGCCGCCGCGCCGACACGTCGCCGCTTTAAGGACGCTTCCATGACGCCTCTGAACCTGCTCGCTCCCACATCCGCACAAGCGGGCAACGCCGTCATCAATGCTGTTACGGGCGGCAGTGGCGATGCGGCTGGCAACGCCGGCAACAGTGGCAACACGCCGTTCGCGACGATCCTGAATCAGCAAATTGCGCCGCAAGCAACGTCGGCATCGCAAACCTCGAGCCAGAACGGCACAAATGGCACGAACGGCGCCGGTGGCAACGCCAGCGCCCAGAACGCGCAGGCGACCGGCAATGCCCCGCCGGCCGACAAGACCGCAGGCGCCACGGACCCGGCGTCCGCAACCGGCGACAAGGCAGGCGGTGGCAAGACGGATTCCGCACAAGCCAAGGACGATGCCGGCCACGACAAGCCCGCCGACAAATCGCAGAACGCCGCCCAGCCGGCCGATCCGGCGGCAGCGCTGGCTGTCGCCCTGAACGCCATGGCCGCGGCGCCGCTGCAAACGCAACCCGTCGCCGCCGCAGCGCAAACCGACGCCGAAGCCAGCGCGGCGAACAAGTCGCCGGCGGCCGCGATTGCTGCCGCCGTAAATGGCGCACTGCAGGCCACGGGCGCCGCACAATTGCCGGGCCAGGCCGCTGCGGGCGCGGGCGCGG
>NZ_CABPRZ010000023.1 GCF_902459695.1 Pandoraea terrae | reverse complement strand
TGCTTGGTCATCAGACACCTCTTCATGGCGAGTATTCTCGCCTAAATCAGTGTCCGGGTTCATTAGACCACTACACTGGCGGTGAAGGCTCGAAACGGTAAGAAAACGTTCAGCCACGGGCGTGGCTGGCTTATGATGCGACTTAGCCATGAGCAACTACCTGAATTAGTTGTTGGTGGTCAGCGGGCCGTGGGTGTTAGCGCACTCATGGCCCGCGCTTGTTTACTGCGGTACGTCTCCTGCCTGGCCGCTATCTGCGGCGATTGATGACCTTCTGCACCTGGGACTTCCTCACGAAGCTGTCGATGACGAGGATGAGCGCCTTCTGATCGGTATCGGGTAAAGCGTCTACCTGCTGGTGGAGGCTGAACAACTCCTGATTGTGAATCCTTGGCTCGGTGATGCCGGGCGAGCGCCCGGCGAGTTCATCGAGGCTGACCTGCAAGATGTCGGCGATCCTGATGACGGTTTCGAACTGCGGCATGGCCACGCCGCGCTCCCAGCGATTGTAGACACGCGGGTCGACCTCGATGAGCGCGGCGAGCCGAACCTGAGTGATCTGGCGCGCGGTGCGCAGCAAGCGAAGCCGCTCGGAAAACACGGACATGGCAGGGCAACCCCATGAAAACAATGAAGGGTTCATTGTATGTGCCGCTCCTGTGAGGCCCGACGTTTGTCTACTACAGCGTTTATAGTAATAACGTTCAACATGTCTATTGACGGGTTTTAGCGGGAGGGGCGGATGCCGCGCATACCGGAGCAGGGGCGACGAGACTGAAGGCGGAAGTATCGCTGGTGCGCCTGATCGAGGCACAGGGCCATGAAATCAAGCGTCGCGGACGGGACTGGGTGATGCGGTGCGTGTTCCACGAGGAGGACACGCCGAGCTTGACGGTGTCGTCGGAGAAGAATGTTTACCACTGCTTCGGCTGTCCGAAACCGACCTTGAAGCCGTGGACGAAGAGAAGGACAGCTTTGCATGGAAAATCGATTGGAAGGACGACCTCAACGAATCCTTTGCAGCTGATGTCGGTTATCTGCAAAACGCGCTCGATCTCTACGACAAAGCGCTTGCGCGTGGAGATTTGTTGGCGGCCCAGGCTGCTTTGCTTGATGCTCGCGGATATGCCCATAACCTGATGAGTTTCTTCGATGCCTTGCGGCATGACCTGAGCAAGGCTGTCATTGACCCGCGCTTCAAGTGGCCGGCGTTCCCGGAGGGCTATAAGATTCCGCCGCACTACGGCTACGAGGAGTGACGGGAGCGGCAAGATCTTTAACGAGCAGGAGATCCGCGCCGGCTTCGAGATCGTGGAGGCATTGCAGCGCGAGGTAGGGGTGTTCGTCACCAACCGCGCGAAGGAGGCCAATGCGCTGGAGAATGCGCGCGACGCCGAAGCCGCCCCGGCCAAGCGCGTCGCGCTCGACCAAGACCTGAACCACCTCGGGTTCCGTGGAGGCCGGTTGGTTTTGAGTCAGGCAGTGGCGGCCTGGTCCGTAAGTCGTCGATGTTACGCGGCTTCGCTTGCGCCCCTTTTTATGTGGTCATGACTCCCGGATCATGCGTGCTGCGGAGCGTCGACCGGACGCCCTCGGCGACCCATCACGCCGTACGCCAGCAAGCTGATCGTCACGCACAGGAGGATGTACCACGCCGGCGCGAGCGGATTGGCCGTGGCCTTGATCAGGAGCGTAATCCAGAACGGCGCCAACCCGCCAAAGAGCATGACGGACACGTTGTACAGGATGGAGACACCCGTCGAGCGTACGCCAACGGGGAAAACCTCGGTCACCGCCGTCGGAAACGCCCCCCACACGAAGCCCATGCACACCGCCGGAACCATCTGCGCGAGCAGCAGGTTGGCCAGCGACGGCGCAGCATGCAGATGCCCGAACATCCAGAACGACAGCAGACCATACAGCAACAGGAAGAGCAGGATCAGCCCCTTGCGCCCGGTGCGGTCGGATAACCATCCGGTGAACGGGCAGAGTACCGCAATCAGCATCGCGGCCAGGAATGTCGACAAGCTCGCGGAACCCTGCGGCAGACCCAGTTGTTTGACGGCGTAGATCGGAGTGTAGATCAATGTCACGTAAAACGAGGTCGTCGCCGCGACAGTCAGGCCGAAGCCCGCCAGCAGTGCGCGGTAGTGATTCGCGAAGACGTCGCGCAACGGGGAGCGGTGTTCAGAGGGGCGCGCTGCGACATAGGCGAGAAATTCAGGCGATTCGGTCATGCGGCGCCGAATGTAGAAGCCCACCGGGCCAATCAGGATGCCGAACAGGAACGGCAACCGCCAGCCCCACGATTCCAGGGCTTCTTTCGTCAAATTCGTGTTGAGGATGTACGCGGACAGCCCGGCGAATGCCACCGCCAGGGCTTGCGAACACATCTGGAAGCTGCCATAGAAGCCGCGAAGGTTCGGCGGCGCGAATTCGATCAGCATGGCCGTCGATCCGCCAAATTCGCCGCCAGCCGAGAACCCCTGGATCACGCGCGCGAGAAGGATCAGCAAGGGCGCGGCGAAGCCGATCGCGGCATAGGTGGGCGCGAGGCCGATCAAGCCGGTTCCCAGCGCCATCATCAGGACCATCAGCGACAGTGCGGCTTTGCGGCCGGCACGGTCGGCGTACAAGCCGAAGAGAAGCCCGCCGATCGGACGGAAGAAAAAGGCCACGCCCAGGGACGCTACGCTCGCAAGCAGGGAGTTGGTGTCGTTGTCGGAGGGAAAGTACAGTTTGGCGATGACGACGGCGAAGAGGCCGTAGACGGTGAAGTCGAACCACTCGAATGCGTTGCCGAGCGTGGAACCGATGACCGCCTTTCGTCGCAGCGACGGGTCGATGGCCGGAGCGCCGGTGGAAGTTGCCTGCATGAGTCGATCTCCTGCAATGGGGATACGCCGCGGTCGGGTCCGCTGCCGGCATCGCGCCGGATCGGCCCGCTTCTCTTTCCGCTGACCAGGTGGCGGCAAGACCTGTTTGCAACCCGATCACTCTAGCGCAATCCCCCGCCATGCACCACAACGGGTAAATAATACGATCGGTCGCATACCGATCCAATTTCGACCGCTCAGTCCGGCGCTTGTGCGAAGTCCCGCAGGTAGGCCAGTCCAGCGATCGCCCGGCTGCCATACCAGGAGATCATCTCGCCGTCGACAAGCCGCACCGGCTTGCCTGTCATCGCCTGTATTTCGGCGACGTGTGTTTCACGAAAGCGATAGGGCTCGGTCGACAGGAGGATGAGGTCGATATCCGCCAAGGTTGTATCGTCAAGCTCGACGACCGGATAGCGGACGGCGGGCGATGCCGGCATCGTCCGCCACTCGACGAGGCGCAGCATCGCGGAAATGTAGGTGTCGGGGGACACCGTCATCCATGGGGCGCGCCAAATGAGATAGAGCACCCGCCGTTGCGGCCAGGCGGCCGCGCGCAATGTGTCGATGCCGTGTTGCAGCGCCACGCTCAAGGCCTGTGCCTCCGGCAATCGCCCGAAGATGCCGCCGAGCAAGTGGTACAGCGCGATGTTGTCGTCCGGTGCGCACGGATGCGTGACGATGACGTTCGGGACGAATGCCGCGATCTCGTCGACCGTGTCGCGTTCGTTTTCGTCGATGTTGACGATCACGTGCGTCGGCGCGAGGGCACGCAGACGATCGAGTTTGACCGCCTTGGTGCCACCGACTTTTGGAAGATTCGCAACGCGCTCGCGCGGATGGACGCAGAAACCGGTGCGCCCGACGATCCTGTCGTCCAACCCCAAGGCGAACAGCAGTTCGGTCAGGCTGGGCACAAGACTCACGATGCGGCAGTCGTGGCCGGCGAGCGCATGATGACGGCCTACGGCGTCGACGAACAGTGCGTCAGGCATGGCGTCGGCGAACTCAGGGCGAGTTCGGTGGGCGCGATCCGGCGGCGTCCCGGGCTTTGTCCGCCAGTCGCGGCTTGCGCGGGGCGCGTGCGAAGGCGGCATCGTAGAGCCAACGCGGCAGCCGGCGCATCAGCCAGGCCACGACGCCCATCGGCCAAGGCAGCACGACGTAACGCTTGCGCCGCGCAATCGCGTGCGCCGCGCGTCTGGCGAATTTGTCGACATCCATCAGAAACGGCATCGGGAAGGGATTGCCGTGCGTCATCGGTGTGCGGATGTAGCCCGGGGCGATGGTCACGACCCCCACCTTGTCACCGCGCAATTCGACGCGCAGGCTCTCCAGATATGTCGCCGCCGCAGCCTTGGAAGCGCTGTACGCCCCGTGGCCCGGCAATCCGCGCACGCCGGCGACGCTTGCGATACCGACCAGCGCACCGCTTCGGCGCGCGCGCATGGGGCCCACGAACGGCCCGAAGGTCGCCACCATGGCGAGCCAGTTGGTGGCCATCACCGCTTCAAAGTGCTGGAGGTCTTCCGGATCTTCGGTATGGACGCCGTGGCTGATGCCGGCGTTGGCGATGACGATGTCAGGGCAGCCGTGCCGCGCCATGAAGTCCGCTGCGGCTGCGCGCAAGGCGCGGGTATCGCGCACGTCGAGCGCATAGCACTGGACGGCGTGCGGGTGCGGCAGGGATTCGGCGAGCTCGGCCAGCCGCTCGCCGCGCCGGCCGACGAGGCCGAGTATGGCCCCTTGCGCGGCGTAGTGACGCGCGAGCGCTTCGCCGATGCCGCTGGTGGCGCCCGTGATGAAAACCTTGGGGGATTGCGTTTCCGTGGCCATGAAATGCAAAAGCCCGGCGTGTGCCGGGCGTGGGGTGTCGGCTTAGAGCTTCTTGGCCCGGACTTGCTGGATGATCGAGTCGACCGTCTGCAAGGCAGCGTCAAACGTTTCCTGCTCCGTCTTCGGCGGATGACCCGCCTTCGTCAGCGCGTCGCCCGTCGTGGCCGGTGAGGCAAGATACTTGCCCTGGATCGCAAGCGCAGGCACGCCGTCGATCTTGTACGCATCGGTCAGCGCCTTCGCGCGCTTCACGTTGGTTTGCGTAGTGAACGAGTTGTAGGCGTCGAGATACGCCTTCTTGTCGACACCGAACTGCGCGAGGTAGTCGGCCTGCGTTTGCGACGTCAGCAGGTAGTTCTTCTCGTCGTGAATCGCGTGAAACACCTTCGGTGTCAGATCGGCTTCACGGCCCAGCGTGACCAGCGCGTAGAACATCCGCGTATGCGGCTCGAAACGGTCCTGGAAGGCGACCGGCACGCGTTTGAAAACGATGTCCTTGCGTTGCTTTTTCACCCATTGTTCGAGCGACGGCTCCAGTGCGTTGCAATGCGGGCAGCCGTACCAGAAGAATTCGGTGACTTCGATCTTCCCGGCCGAATCGGTCGGTTGCGGCGATTGCAGGACGGTGTAGTCGACGCCGGCCACCGGCGCGGCCGGCGAGGCGGATGCCGTGCCGGCAAGAAACCCGAGGGAAACCAGAACGGCACCAAGAATTTTTTTCATGTTCGATGACGGAAAATGGATCGGACGAATGGCCTGATCGTGGCTCGACGAGTTCCCGATACGGGCACGCGAGTCCTCCGAGAGGACGAAAACTAGGACCGGCAGTGCGGCCCCGGGTTCAACGCCGGGACGATGAGTTTTCGTCGTCGCCCCGGTCCAACGGGTACTTGCCTTCGTCGGCGGCGCATGGCGCCGCGTCCGCCGGCTTATTGCTTGGTGAAGCGAATGACGGCCGTATCGACGCCGGCGTCCTGCAGACGCTGACGGACCCGGTTCATTTCGTCGAGCTTGCCGTACGGCCCCATGCGCACGCGATACAGCACGAGCCCGTTGGCATCGCGTTGCGTGATTTTCGCTTCGAATCCCTGTAGCGCCAGCCGGGCACGCTGCTGTTCGGCGTCGGTTTGCGACTTGAAGGCGCCGACTTGCAGGAAGTAGCCGGTTTTCGCGTCGTCAGCCGCGGCAGTCGGCGGCGGGGTGGTCGGCGCGGCAGTCGGGGCGGCAGTCGCGGCAGGCTTCGTCGCGACATGGTTGCCCGCGTCGCTGGTCTTGCCGTTCAGGATGTCGGCCGGCGACGGCTTGGCGGGCGGTGTCGTGGCTTGCGGCGGCGTGACCGGCGGCGCCGTCGTTGCGGGCACGCCAGGTACCCCCGGTACGCCTGGCACACCGGGTACCGCCGGCATGGCCGCGCTCGGCTGCGACGCGGGTTCCGTCGGGGCTATGGGTGTGGCGTTCGGTAACGGCGTCTTGCTCTGCAGGGCCTTGTTGGGGTCCGGTGCCTGGGCGGCCGGCGAGTTTTCCACGGGGCGTGGCGGCGTTTTTTCGACGAACGGGGTCGGTGTCTTGGTGATGTAGAGCGCTACGACTACCGCCACCGCGAGGCCGACGATCAGGCCAAGCACGATGCCCAGGAATGTGCCGCCCCATTGGCGGGTTGGCCGGCGTTTGTTTGCCATCGAATCGATTCCGTCCTTACAGAGTGCTGATCGGAGTGTTGTGGATTATAGCGAGGGCCGTCTGGTTCCCGCGCGCCCAATCCGGCGCTGGGGAGGTATCCCGATGCGCCATGCCGGTGAATCGGCATGGCGCATCGGGTTGCCGGTCACGCTTACATCTTGGCGGGCGCGGACACACCGAGCACGGCCAGGCCGTTCTGCAGTACTTGCCGCGTTGCGGCCAGCAAGGCCAGACGCGCCTGCTTGACGGTCTCGTCGTCGACGAGGACGCGGTCCGCGTTGTAGAACGAGTGAAAGGCGCCAGCGAGATCGCGCAGATAGAACGCCACCGAGTGCGGCGCCAATTCCTCGGCCGCGCGCGTGAGCATGTCCGGATACTCGGCGAGTAATTGCAGCAGCGCCGTAGCGCGTTCGCTGGTGAGCGGGCTCAGGTCGACGTTCGCCAACGCTGTCGCATCGCCGCCCCATTGCGTGAGGATCGAGCAGATGCGCGCATGGGCGTACTGTACGTAGTACACCGGATTCTCGTCGTTCTGTTGAAGCGCGAGATCGACGTCGAACACGAATTCCGTATCCGCCTTGCGCGAGATCAGGAAGAAGCGCACGGCGTCGCGTCCGCGGCGCAGGGCTTCATCGCGGGCCGCGCCAACGACTTCCGGGGCTTCCGGCGTCAGGCCGCCCGACCATTCGATCAGGTCGCGCACCGTGACGTAGCTGCCGGCGCGCTTGGAGATCTTGACCTCTTCGCCATTGCGCATGACGGTCACCATCTTGTGCAGCACGTAGTCCGGGTAGCCCTTCGGAATCCCGATGCCGAGCGCCTGCAGGCCCGCACGCACGCGTGCGATCGTGCCGTGGTGGTCCGAGCCCTGCACGTTGATGACTTTCTCGAAGCCGCGTTGCCACTTGCGCGTGTGGTAGGCGACGTCGGGCACGAAATAGGTATACGTGCCGTCCGTCTTGCGCATCACGCGGTCTTTGTCGTCGCCGTAGTCGGTCGTGAGCAGCCACAGCGCGCCGTCCTGCTCGTAGGTCACGCCGGCATCGATGAGCGCCTGCACAGTGCGTTCGACGCTGCCGTCGGTGTACAGCGACGATTCGAGATAGTACTGATCGAACTTGACGCCGAACGTCTGCAGGTCGAGGTCTTGCTCGCGGCGCAGGTAGGCCACGGCGAAGGCGCGGATCGACGCGATGTCGTCGGCGTTGCCGCTGCCGGTGACCGGTTCGCCGTCGGACGCCTGAACGGTCTTGCCGGCGAGGAAATCCTGGGCGATGTCGCCGATGTAGTCGCCGTTGTAGGCGGCTTCGGGCCAGCCGTCGTCGCCGGGCTTCAGGCCCCGGGCGCGGGCCTGCACGGAGGTCGCCAGCGTCTGGATTTGCACGCCCGCATCGTTGTAGTAGAACTCGCGATGCACCTTGCGGCCCTGGGTGGCGAGCAGTTCCGCGAGGGCGTCGCCGAGTGCGGCTTGACGGCCATGGCCGACGTGCAGCGGCCCGGTTGGGTTGGCCGACACGAACTCGATCAGGACCGGCGAGGCGGTTTGGGGCGCCTGACGGCCGAAGGCGTTGCCGGAGGCCAGGATTTCGCGGGCGACATCCTGCTTGGCGGCAACTGCCAGACGCAGGTTGATGAAGCCCGGCCCGGCGATCTCGACGGCGTCGACGAAGCCCTTGGCGCGTGGATCGGCCAGGATGCCGTCGGCGATACGCTGCGCCAGCTCGCGCGGATTGGCCTTGAGAGGCTTGGCCAATTGCAGCGCGACGTTGCAGGCGAGGTCGCCGTGCGCGGCGACTTTGGGACGTTCCAGCAGGATCGCGGGCAGTGCGGGCGCTTCCGTGGCGGGCAGGAGGCCGGTCACGACGTCGCCGATCAGCGCAATCAGGGTGTTCTTTTGTGCGGGTAGCATGGCGGGTGATTCCAAGCGCCCGGCACAGGCCGGGCGGGCAAATGATTCGTCAGCGTCCGATTTTAACAGGTGTATGATGTTTGCAAGGCCGAAGCCGGCGCGCCGATGACGGCGCAGACACGTGTTGCGGTGCGTGCCCCGTCTGCCGATCATCGGGTGAGCTGGGCGTCGCGCGGTCCGAAAACTCAAAAAATCGGGAGCCAACCATGCTGATTACCTTCAAATCGAAAGCGTCGCAGAACCTCACGATGCTGGAAGATCTCGCGACGCATCTGCTCGGCATCATCGGCAAGAAACTGGGTGAGCGCGGCGTCATCTCGGAAGAAGAGACGGCCGGCGCGATCGCGAAGCTCGAAGCGGCCATTGCGGAAGACCGCGCCGCGGCCGACAAGGAAAGCGAGAACAAGGACAGCGATGAACGGGAGAAGGACGATCGCATGCGCCTGGCGCAACGCGCCTTCCCGTTACTCGATATGCTGCGTGAGGCGCATAAGGCCCATGTGGCGGTGATGTGGGGCGTGTGAAACGCGCGTCCGGCGGGTAGACGAAAAAGCAGGCCGCAGGGCCTGATGCTGTTCGGTCAAGAAAATGGAAGCCGTTCCGAAGTTGTCCGGAACGGCTTTTTTTGTGGGCTTCTCTCGCCTATCTGTGTTCGTGCCAGCGGCAATCGCCCCTTTTCTTGCCTATCGATGCTCGCGCCGGCCGCAACTGCCCCTCTTGCCTATTGATGCTCGCGTCGCCTGCAACCTCTTGTCTTGCCTATGGATGCTCGCGCCGGGGTGCAACTGCCCGTCTTGCCTATTGATGCTCGCGCCAGCCGCAGCATTGGCCCGCTTTCCGCTCCCGACAGAACACACGTACGCGGAAAGCGGGCCAACGCTCCGGCGAACCGCCATCGTTCCGTCGACACACTGCCTCAAGCCTCCCAATGCTTGCCCCAGTCTGACGCGACAGCCGTCTCCACCAGCCGCTCCACGCGGCATGCCGATTCCCGGACTCGCTCTCGAGGGACCGGCGTCGACTCCGATAATCGTCATGCCGTGATACCCCGGCGGTCCACACAGCCCCCGCGGCCTCGGGGCCGTAAACCGAACGAAGATTTCGGCGCGCCACTGCGTATCGTGCGACGTGGTTCATCGGCGGCCACGTCGGTCGCGCTTCTCGCGTATCGGATCGCTCGTTCTCACCCCCACGACAGCGCTGAGCGGGCACAATCCCACTTTGTTGTGTTGGAAGTGTTATATCGAGCGTGCTCAGCCGCTTGCCGCGTAACGCCCGCCCGCAGCGGCAGCTTTGCCGGGATGGCATGGCATCCCGGAGGTTATCGACGCGTTATAGCCGAGACCTTCGCGATAAGGCCGGAGTACACCGAAGGGTTTCAACGAACCGGGGCGCGTCGCACGGTGCCGGAACGTCGAAACCCGTGTCCGGTTTACGGCCCCGAGGCCGCGGGGGCTGTGTGGACCGCCGGGGTGTCACGGCATGACGATTATCGGAGTCGACGCCGGTCCCTCGAGAGCGAGTCCGGGAATCGGCATGCCGCGTGGAGCGGCTGGTGAAGACGGCTGTCGCGTCAGACCGGGGCAAGCATTGGGCGGCTTGAGGCAGTGTGTCGACGGAACGATGGCGGTTCGCCGGAGCGTTGGCCCGCTTTCCGCGTACGTGTGTTCTGTCGGGAGCGGAAAGCGGGCCAATGCTGCGGCTGGCGCGAGCATCAATAGGCAAGAGGAGCAGTGGCGGCCGGCGCGAGCATCAATAGGCAAGAGAAGCAGTTGCAGCCGGCGCGAGCAAAAAATTGACAAGGGATGCGCCGGCTATCGGAAAGACGCATGCTAAAAAGGAATACCCCAAAGCTTGGACTGATGTCCAAGCTTTGGGGTGCGGTTCACATAATGCCTGTTTGTCTTGCCGGCACCCGGATGCAACCGGGCGAGGACTGCGGAGAAGGTGCCGGCATGGCGCGCTGGCACTTATTCCTTCGAACCCGGCGCAGCATCCTTGCTGGTTGCGTTTTCGTCCGTGCTCTTGTGCGACTTGGCCTTCGCCTTCGACTTGGTGGCGTGCTTCGTCTTCGGGGCGCTCGAGTCCGAACTCATCGCGCTCGACTGCGTGTCGCTCGGCGTCACGCTTTGCGTGCCCGGCGTCGGCGTTTGCGGGGAGCTCGGCGAGGCTTGGGTCGGCATCGCGGTCGCCGGCGAAGTCATCGAGCCAGCGCCCTGGCCTGCAGCGCCGGCGCCCGCGCTTTGGGCAAAGCTCAGGGCAGAGGCGGTAGCGAAAGTAATGGCAGCGACAGAGATCATCAGCTTCTTCATGGACAGACTCCTTTGATGTTTGCACCGGACGCCAAAATGAGGGGCGTCCGCGCTTCACTTGCATCAGTGAGTCCTCAGTGTAGGGATGCACCCCATGACGTGCTGTAAGGCTTTGTAATCGTTTGTAAGGATGCTATTACGGTACATGCCCGGCATGCCGCAGGTCAGTAGATAAACTTAGTCATCCGAACGGCTTGACCAGAAAACCTGATTGACGCCCGGTAGTGCTTCCAGGTGTTCCGTAAGCGTATCGAGTTCGCCGGCCTTGACCGCCTGCGGCAACAGCAGCGCCTCGATCTCGACTTCGGCCTCGCCAAACGGATGAATGTCGAGCGCGCGCAACGGATAATTCGACTGCTCGAGCCACGCTTCCACCTTGTCGAGCACGTCGCGCTGCGTGATGCGTGCGCAGATGACGGACAGCGCGTAGGTGGCTTCGGCGGTGGCCTCATTGATCGGCGAACGGTCGATGCGATTGACGACCGGCCGCAGCAGGGTATTGGCCGCGAGCACGAGAGCCGCGACCAGCACCGCCTCGGCCATCATCCCGGCGCCGGCGGCCGCGCCCACCGCCGCCGAGCCCCACAGGGTCGCGGCCGTATTAAGTCCCCGCACCGACGCGCCATCCTTCATGATCGCGCCCGCACCGAGAAACCCGACGCCCGAGACAACGTAGGCGATGACGCGCGTGTCGCCGGGCATGAGCCGCATGCTGAGGTCGACGAACGCAGCCGCGCCAACGGCGACCAGTACGTTTGTGCGCAAGCCGGCCGTGCGTTGGCGGAATTGCCGCTCAAGCCCGATGATGCTGCCGAGAATGAACGCAGCCAACAGGCTGATGAGCGTGTTGAGGAAGGGCGTGAGCTGGAAGTTCTCGATGGCGTGCATGAATGCGTCTCATCAAACGTATGCGCCCGTGCCGGGCGAACGGCACTGGACGGTACAAGCAACGTGTGACGCGCGCGTGACGCCATGCCACGCGCGCCCCGTGGGGGGGATTACGACAATTGGGGGGCGAGCAGGCGACGCGCGGTGGCGGCATCGACACGCGCGCGGCGCATGAAGTCCTCAACCTGATCCTGTTCGATCTTGCCCACACTGAAGTATGTGCTGTCCGGATGCGACAGATAGAAGCCGGAGACGCTCGCCGCCGGCAGCATCGCCATCGATTCCGTCACGCTCATGTGAATCTCGTACGCTTTCAGGAAGTCGAACATCGGTCCCTTGACGGAATGCTCCGGACACGCCGGATATCCGGGGGCCGGACGGATGCCGCGATACTCCTCCTTGATCAGTGCGTCATTATCGAGCGCCTCGTCGGGAACATAGCCCCAGAAGTCCTTCCGTACGCGCGCATGCATGCACTCGGCGAATGCCTCTGCCAGACGATCGGCCAGCGCCTTGAGCATGATCGCGTTGTAGTCGTCGTGATCGGCCAGGAACTGGACTTCCTTCTGCTCGACGCCCAACCCCGCCGTAACCGCGAACATGCCGATGTAGTCGGCCACGCCGCTGCTCCTGGGCGCGATGAAATCGGCCAGGCAGCGGTTCGGACGAAGCACGCCGTCGACCACCGGGCGTTCCGTCTGCTGACGCAGGTTATGCCACGTCATCGCAACTTCAGTGCGCGATTCATCCGTATAGATCTCGATGTCGTCGTCGTTCACCACGTTGGCCGGCATCATCGCGATCACGCCGTTGGCCGTCAGCCAGCGACCCTGGATCAGTTGATTCAACATGCTCTTGCCGTCGGAGAATACACGCCGCGCAGAGTCGCCCACGATCGCGTCGTTCAGAATTGCCGGATACGGACCCGCGAGGTCCCACGTCTGGAAGAACGGCCCCCAGTCGATGTACTGGGACAATTCAGACAAGTCATAGTTCTTGAACACACGGCGGCCAATGAACTTCGGCTTCGGCGGCGTGTAATGCGCCCAGTCGATCTTGAACTTGTTCGCACGGGCGGTCTCGAGCGACACCATCGGTGTCGCTTTGCGGCTGGCGTGCTGCTTGCGCACCCGGTCGTAATCGGCCTTGACGTCCTCGAGATACTTCGCCGCAGCATCATCCGACAGCAGGTTCGAAGCGACGGACACCGAACGCGAGGCGTCCGGCACGTAAATGACCGGCCCTTCGTAATGCGGTGCGATCTTCACGGCCGTGTGCACGCGTGAGGTCGTGGCGCCGCCGATCAGCAGCGGGATGCTGCGCAGCCGGAAGTAGTCGTCGCGCTGCATTTCCGAGGCGACGTAGGCCATTTCTTCGAGGCTCGGCGTGATCAGGCCCGACAGTCCGATGATGTCCGCGCCTTCTTCCTTCGCCTTGGCGAGGATTTCGGCGCAGGGCACCATGACGCCCATGTTGACGACTTCAAAGTTGTTGCACTGAAGCACGACGGTGACGATGTTCTTGCCGATGTCATGCACGTCGCCCTTGACGGTCGCGATGACGATCTTGCCTTTCGAGCGCACGTCGGCGCCCGCGGCTGCCATGCGCGCCTTCTCTTCCTCGATGAACGGCACGAGATGCGCGACGGCCTGCTTCATGACGCGCGCGCTCTTGACCACTTGCGGCAGGAACATCTTGCCGGCGCCGAACAGGTCGCCGACGACGTTCATGCCGTCCATGAGCGGGCCTTCGATGACCTGGATCGGACGTCCACCGGCGGTTTCGATTTTCTGACGGACTTCCTCGGTATCTTCGACGATGAAGGTCGTGATGCCGTGCACCAGCGCGTGCGACAGGCGCGCCTCGACCGGCTGGTTGCGCCATTCGAGGTTTTCTTCACGCTTGGCCCCGCCGCCCTTGAAGCGGTCGGCGATTTCGAGCAGGCGTTCGGTGCCGTCGTCGCGCCGGTTGAGCACGACGTCTTCGACGCGCTCGCGCAGCTCCGGGTCGAGGTTTTCGTAGACGCCGAGCTGGCCGGCGTTGACGATGCCCATGTCCATGCCGGCCTGGATCGCGTGATACAGGAAGACGGTGTGGATCGCTTCGCGCACGAGATCGTTGCCGCGGAACGAGAACGATACGTTGGACACACCGCCGCTGATTTTCGCGCCAGGCAGGTTTTGCTTGATCCAGCGCGTGGCGTTGATGAAGTCGACAGCGTAGTTGTTGTGCTCTTCGATGCCGGTCGCGATCGCGAAGATGTTCGGATCGAAGATAATGTCTTCGGGCGGAAAACCGACTTCGTCAACCAGCACGCGATAGCTGCGTTCGCAGATCTGCGTCTTGCGCTCGTAGGTGTCGGCTTGGCCCGACTCGTCGAACGCCATGACGACGGCCGCCGCACCGTAGCGGCGGATCAGGTTGGCGTGATGCACGAACTGCGCATGGCCTTCCTTGAGCGAGATCGAATTGACGATCGCCTTGCCCTGCACGCACTTGAGACCCGCCTCGATCACTTCCCATTTGGACGAGTCGATCATGATCGGCACACGCGCGATATCCGGCTCGGACGCGATCAGATTCAGGAAGCGCACCATGGCCGCCTTCGAATCAAGCATGGCTTCGTCCATGTTGATGTCGATGACCTGCGCGCCGTTCTCGACCTGCTGGCGCGCCACCGCCAGCGCTTCGTCGAACTGGCCGTTAAGGATCATGCGGGCGAAGGCCTTCGAACCGGTGACGTTGGTGCGTTCGCCGACGTTGACGAACAGCGTGCCGGCGCCGACGTTGAACGGTTCAAGGCCGGACAGGCGCATCGGCGGGACGAAAATCGGTTGGCTCATGGGGTGAATCCAATCAGCGGCGCGACTCGGCGCGCCATATGGCATTAGGGGGCAACGTCTCGGCGCTCAGGCGGCGTCGTCTTCTTCCAGTGTATTCGCGTCGCGGTACTGCGACGGCCAGCGGCGCGGCTTGATCGACGCCAGGGCCTGCGCGATCTCGGCGATATGCTCGGGCGTCGTGCCGCAGCAGCCGCCCGCCACGTTGACGAGCCCGGCCTGCGCAAATTCCTTGAGCAGGCCCGATGTCACGTCAGGGGTCTCGTCGAAGCCGGTATCGCTCATCGGGTTCGGCAAGCCGGCGTTCGGATACACGGACACGAAGGTGTCGCACAGCTTCGCCAGTTCGGCGATGTACGGCCGCATCAGCGTTGCGCCCAAGGCGCAGTTCAGGCCGAAGGTCAGCGGCTTGGCGTGGCGCAGCGAGTTCCAGAACGCTTCGACCGTCTGCCCGGACAGAATCCGGCCGGATGCGTCGGTTACGGTGCCCGAGATCATGATCGGCAGTACCTCGCCAGTGTCTTCGAACAGCTCGTCGAGCGCGAACAAGGCGGCCTTGGCGTTGAGCGTGTCGAAGATCGTCTCGACGAGGAACAGGTCGACGCCGCCGTCGAGCAGCGCTTTCGCCTGCGCGTAATAGGCCGCGCGAAGCTGCTCGAAGTCGACGTTGCGCGCGCCGGGATCGTTCACGTCCGGGCTGATGCTGGCGGTCTTCGGCGTCGGCCCGATCGCGCCGGCGGCGAAACGCGGCTTGTCCGGGGTCGAGTATTCGTCGCACGCGGCGCGCGCCAGGCGGGCCGATTCGAGGTTCATCTCGTCGGCCAGGTCTTCCATGCGGTAGTCGGCCTGGGCGATGGTGGTCGCACCGAAGGTGTTCGTCTCCAGGATATCCGCGCCCGCCGCCAGGTACTGGCGATGGATCTCGCTGATGACGTCCGGGCGCGTGAGCGACAGCAGCTCGTTGTTGCCCTTCACGTCGTGCGGGAAGTCCGCAAAGCGCTCGCCGCGGTACTGGGTTTCACTGAGCTTGTAGCGCTGGATCATGGTGCCCATCGCGCCGTCGAGAATCAGGATGCGCGACTGCAGCAGCGTCACCAGTGCCTGGCCGCGTGTATAGCGGGACACGGGCGCGGAGGTCGTGAAATCGGCGTTTGTAGCGGATTGGACAGCGGGGCTCATGGGACGACGCCTTCGGAATGCCGGGAAACCTATAATTGTAATGGTTTTATCGCGAGCGCTGGGTTTGGCGGCGCGGTAAGCTTATGATGCAGAACGCGATTTCGCCGATACCCGCCAATCCTGTTTAACGACACTCATGGAATTCCTGCTCCCCACCGTTGCCCAAAAGTTCCTGCAGGCGAATTCGAATGCGCTTTTCATCGACTGCCGCAGCGAGATGGAATACCTGTTCGTTGGCCATCCGGCCGGGTCGATGCACGTCGCGTGGAACGACGGCCCGGACTGGGAGATCAACCCGCATTTCGTGCCGATGGTCAGGAAACTCGTCGGCGCGGGCGTCGAACGCCCGATTCTGCTGATCTGCCGTAGTGGCAACCGCACCGCAGCGGCGGGAGAGGCGCTCGAAGCGGCCGGCTTCCTGAACATCTACGGCGTGGCGCACGGTTTCGAAGGCGACCTGGACGGCACGCACCATCGCAATGCGGTCAATGGCTGGCGGCACGACGGCTTGCCGTGGGAGCAGTGCTGACCCGCCGCGCGGCCCGCAGGCGGCACATAAAAAAACCCCTCTGCCACCGAGGGGTTTTTCGTTCGCGGCCCCGCAAATGCCTGCGGCATCGGGGCCGGACGGGTTAGTGGAGCACCACGGGACTGGTCATGAAGCTGTCAAACTGCGCAAGGAATTCGTCGACTTCATCTTCGGACGGTTCCGACGCGATCAGTTTTTGCACTTCTTCGCGGAATTGCCGGGCAAGCGTGCCGTCGAGAAAAATCTCACGGCCGGCAGTTTTGTCCACGATTTCATAGCCGCCTGCAGATAGCGCGTGCGTGCCGTTATCCGCGGCAAACTCGACGACACAGTAATTCGGGCTGTTATAAATCATGAGCATGGCAACTCTCCTGGTGTTCCTGCAAGGTCCTTGATACCCCAAATGGGGTGACGAGGCAAGAATTCAAGAGGCAGGGCCCCTTGATTCATATATCGGCACACCGACTGAAGAATTCACTTGTCCTGGCCCTCCCTTGTCGAAGAAATCCTGTCAATCCTGTGGGGTTCAAACGTTAGAGGCGTCGGCGTTCAAAAATGTTGCGAGCGCCTTGGTAACGAACTGTTTCTGTTCGGCGATCGAGAGATGGGCGGCATCGGGTATGACCGTCAGACGCGCCCCCGGGATGCCGTCGGCGATCAGCTTCGCCGTGGCGACGGGCGTGCTCGGATCATGTTCGCCCACGAGCACCAACGTCGGCGCCTCGATTTCGCCCAGGCGCTCCCGGATGTCGAACCCCTGCAGCGCCTCGCAGGACGCGGCGAAGCCTTCCGTCGAGGTGGTGAGAAAGCGTTGGCGAATGCGTTCTGTCGCTTCGCGTTCATGATGGCGGAATCGCTCCGTCAACCAGCGCGTCAGCGTGCCGTCGACGAGGTCCTTCATGCCGCCGGCGCGCGCGATGACCGCGCGTTGCTCGAGCGTGGCGGCATCGGCCGGATCGTATCCGGCGGTCGTATCGATCAGGATCAGGGACGTTATGCGCTCCGGGGCGTCGAGCGCCAACTGCTGGGCGACCGCGCCGCCCATCGACACGCCGGCGAAATGCGTGCGCGGGATCTCAAGGGCGGAAAGCAGTGCGGCAGCGTCGGCGGCAAGCTGCTCGATCGTGTACGGGCCTATCGTGACCTGGCTGTGGCCGTGCCCGCGGCTGTCGTAGCGTAATACGGTGTAATGTTCGGCGAGCGCCGGGACGAAATCGTCCCAGATGGTCAGGTCGGCGCCGAGCGGATGCGCCAGCGTGAGCCAGGGGCCGTGCCCGTTGACTGCGTAGTGCAGGGAAACGCCGTTAGCGCTTACTTTCATTGGGCCCGCCTCTTCTCGTTCGAAAGACGTGGGAACTGATACTGATTATGTCAGCATCCGCAAATATCTGCACTGTCGCCGTCGCGTGCGGACAACAGGGGCGCGAATGGGCCGTCAGCGATCGGTCTTGCGCTGGAAGATCAGTTCGAACTCATTGCCGCTCGGCTCGACCTGGCGCACCCGCACGGGCAGCCAGCCGAGTTCGGGCGCGAGCCAGATGTCGACGCGGCGGCGGTCGCCGTCCTTACGCGGCAGGCGGGTGAAATGGCGGGTTTCCAGATAGCCGTCGGGCCCGCGCAGCATTTCCTTGCCGACGTACTGCACCGGCCAGACTTCACTGCTGTCCGTATCCGCTACGGTGAACTCGTGCGTAACGCCAAGCTGCGCGTAACGTTCGGGGTTGCCGCGTACCAGACCGGCCAATTGCATCATGACGCTGAAACGGTCCTGCGCGCCGGGGGCGAGCGGCGCGGTTTGGCCGGTGCGGGAGAAGGCGAGGGCCGGCGCGGCGTCGCGGCGGAAGTCGGTCACGTATTCGGCGCGGCGGCCGCGCTTTTCCACGTAACGTGACGGCGCAATGCCGTTGGCGTCGAAACTGCCGGCGCTGGTGAATTCGAACGTGCCGAAGAAAATGATCGGTACCGCGACATTGAGCGCGTAGTGGCCGTTGTCATTGACCCAGTGCAGCTCACCGGTCTGGTTGCGTACGCCGTTCATCAGCGCGTCGTAGGTGAGCGTGACGGTCGGCGGCGGATCGAAGCGGTCCGTATCGGCAGGCGCAGCCGCGCTGCTCGCCGTTGCGGCACTGGCGGACGTGGCGCTGGCGGTATCGCCCGCGCCGGCTTGCGTCGTGTCGGACGGCGCAGGGCCGGGCGTGACGGCGGTCGCGGGTGCGGCGAGCGTGTCGGGCGGTGCCGGCTTGGCGGGGGCTGGCTTCGGTACGGCTCTGGGCTTCGGCCTCGGTGCCGGTGGCGCGGGCGGCGCGACGGGACGCAGCGGAATCAGGACGATAGGAACTTCCGGGACCGGGGTGTCGTCGAGCGGCGTGCGATGACCGGCGACCCACCACGCGACGCCGCCGTGCACGGCCAGCACGGTCAACGCCACGGCAATCCAGATGGCACCCCGGCGGGAAGGCCGCGCGGTGCCACTGGGGCGGGATGCACGAAGCGCGCGGGGAGAGCTGGGCGGCATGGGCGGAGACGTCATACGGGTTCGACCGCGAAGGCGCCCCGGCGTTCTACGCGTTGCCGTGGCCGAGATCGGCCGACAGGCGTTCGGCCAGCGCGCGCAGCGCCCGGTCGACCGGGCCGCCCCAGCGTGCGTCGAAGCGGTTTTCGGGGCCCAGCGCCATCAGGCCCATGACCAATTGGCCGGTGGCGTCGAACACAGGCATGCAGAACGCGTTCACTGACGGCAGCAATGTGCCCTCGACGCGCGCGGCGCGGTGCTTGCGTACGTCGGCCAGCACGGCGTCGTACTCGGCCCGCGTGGACGGCAAATACTTGCGGGGCGATGCGCGTTGCGCTTCGAGCGCGGCGTCGATAAGCGCTTCAGTCTGCCGGGCGGGCAGATAGGCGGCGAACAGGCGGCCGGCGGCGGAATCGAGCAGCGGCATGACGTCGCCCAGACGCAGCGGCACACGCATGTGATGTGTCGATTCCATCCAGTGGACGACGGTCGGTCCGTGATTGCCCCACACGGCGACGCCGACGGTCTGGTCGATGGCGTCGCGCAGTTCGGTCAGCGCAATGCGCGCCGCCTTGAAGGCGTCGATGCGCGAGAGATGGGCCAGGCCCATGCGCAGCGTGAACGGGCCGAGGTCGTAACGGCCGTTGACGGGGTCCTGCACGATCAGGCCCAGACGCTGGAAGCTGACGAGATAGCGGTGCGCCTTGGCCGGGTTCATGCCGGCCAATTGGGCGAGGTCGCGCAGCATGAGCGCCTGCGAGGCATCCGTAAGCACCTCGATGAGCTTGAAGCCGACTTCGATCGACTGAATGCCCGAGCGGGTTTTTTCTTCTTCCGGCAGTGCGTCCGCCGAATCGTCATTGACAAGAGCGTTCATGGATCCCGTTCTGGAGGGGAGGCCGGCGGCGGCAAATGCGCACATGCACCGGGGAGGGCGATCACGCCGGCTTTTCGGACGTTTCCGATCGGCCCACGCGATTCACTCAGGTAGAATGATTTTAACCAAGCGTAATTCTAGCGTCTCGCCGGGTGAGACGCGCCACCGACTCGACAAATCGACAAATCTTCAAGATGAAACTCGCTTCCCGCAAGGATGGCACGCGCGACGGCCAATTGATCGTGGTGTCCCGTGACCTTTCGACGGCCTGCATCGCCGATGCCGTTGCGCCGACGCTGCAACGCGTGCTCGACGACTGGGTTTTCTACGCGCCGCAGCTGCAGTCGCTGTATGACGCGCTCAACCACAACCGTGCGCGCAATGCGTTCGCATTCGATCCCGAGGACTGCATGGCGCCGCTGCCGCGCGCTTATCAATGGGCCGACGGCTCGGCGTATGTCAATCACGTCGAGCTGGTCCGCCGCGCGCGCGGCGCGGAAATGCCGCCGGAATTCTGGACGGACCCGCTCATGTACCAGGGCGGATCCGACGATTTCATCGGACCGCGCGAAGACGTCGTATGCGCATCGGAGGACTTCGGCATCGACTTCGAGGCCGAAGTGGCGGTCGTCACGACCGACGTACCCATGGGCGCCACCCCTGCGCGGGCGCTCGAAGGCGTGCGCCTGCTCATGCTGGTCAACGACGTCAGCCTGCGCAACCTGATTCCCGCGGAACTCGCCAAGGGTTTCGGCTTCTTCCAGAGCAAGCCGGCCACCGCCTTCTCGCCGGTGGCGGTCACGCCGGACGAACTGGGCGAACACTGGCGCGAAGGGCGCGTACATCGTCCGTTGACCGTTCACTGGAATGGCAAGAAGTTCGGTGCGCCGGAATGTGGTGAAGACATGGTTTTCGATTTCGGCCAACTGATCGCGCATATCTGCAAGACGCGCAATGTGCGCGCCGGCACCATCGTCGGCTCGGGCACCATCTCGAACAAGGATCGCAGCCGCGGCAGTTGCTGCATCGCCGAGCGCCGCATGCTCGAAACGATCGACAAGGGCGCCCCGGCGACCGAGTTCATGCGCTACGGCGATCGCGTCAAGATCGAAATGTTCGATCTACAGGGTAAATCGATCTTCGGCGCAATCGAGCAGGCGGTCGCGCCGCCCGAGCAGGCGTGAGCCTGCGTGCCGCGCCCTCTCCGCGCCATCCCCGCGTCGGATCGATCGTCAGGTTCCCGATATTCGGGTGAACCCGGATGGTGGCGCGCGCGAGCTACGTTATTCTTTCACTCCTAAACGATTCCATTGCCGGGGCGGCGCTCGTCATCGGACATGCCGCACGCGCCGGCGCGACCAGGAGATTTTCGATGCGAATTCCCGTGCGTGCAGCGCTTTCTGGCGCATTGATGTTGGCGCTGGCCGGCGTCGCTCATGCCCAAGTCAAGGTCGGCGTCGTGATTTCCCTGACCGGCCCTGCGGCGTCGCTGGGCATCCCCGAGCGCAACACGATCTCCATGCTGCCCACGGAAATCGGCGGACAGAAAGTCGAGTACATCGTGCTTGACGACGCCTCCGATACCACGTCCGCCGTGCAGGACACCAAGAAGCTGATCTCGGAGAATCACGTCGACCTCATCATCGGCTCGTCGATTACGCCGAATACGCTGGCCATGCTCGATGTGATCGCGGAGAACACCACGCCGACGATTTCGCTCGCCTCGAGCGCCCGCATCATCGAGCCCGTTGACGCCAAGCGCGCATGGATGTTCAAGACGCCGCAAACCGACGCCCAGATGGCGTCGGCGATCGTTGAGCATGCGAGCCGTCATGGCGTGAAGACCATGGCATTCATTGGCCAGGCCGATGCGCTTGGCGAAGCGTTCTATGTCGAGGTGGCCAAGTTTGCTGCCCTTTACAAGATCAAGATGGTCGCCAACGAGCGCTTTGCGCGCACGGACCCAAGCGTAACGGGCCAGGTGCTGCGCATCGTCGGCACGCATCCGGATGCCGTCGTCGTGGGCGCGGCCGGCACGCCGGCGGCGCTGCCGCCGAAGGCGCTGGCCGAGCGGGCTTACAAGGGCCTCGTCTATCACAATCACGGCGTAAGCAATAATGACTTCCTGCGCGTCTGCGGCAAGGATTGCGACGGCACGTACCTGCCGGCGAGTCCGGTGCTGGTGGCTGCCCAGTTGGCGTCCGATCATCCCGCCAAGCCGGTCGCGCTCGACTACATCAAGAAGTATGAAGCGAAGTACGGCGCCGGCACGGTCGCGGCGTTCGGCTCGTATGCGTGGGATGCCGGCATCCTGCTTCAGAAGGTGATCCCGCAGGCACTGCAGAAGGGCAAGCCGGGCACGCCTGAATTCCGCAAGGGCATTCGCGATGCGCTCGAGCAAGCCAGGGAAGTGCGCGTGACGAACGGCGTCATCAACATGAGCACGTCGGATCATCTGGGCCTCGACCAACGTGGCCGCGTCATGGTTAAAATCGATCATGGCAAGTGGCAGCTGGCGCAGTAATCCAGCAATGACAGGCGCGCATGAGACGGCGCGCCGCCCCACGGTCCCCGCCACGGCGGGGATATTTTTTTCAGCGTGGTTTATGGAGCGGCAACAATATGACGTATAGCCAGTATCAGGCGCTCGAGTTCAAGCGCCATCCCAACGGTGTACTCGAACTGATCATGAACGGCACGACCGCAAACAAGAGCGGGTTGTCCACGGCCGATCACACCATGCACCGCGAGCTTGCCGATGTCTGGCGCGACATCGACCGCGATCCCGATACCCGGGCAGTCCTTATTCGCGGCGAAGGCAAGGGCTTCTCGGGCGGCGGCGACCTGAGCCTCGTCGAAGACATGGCCGACGACTTCGCCGTGCGCTCGCGCGTCTGGCGCGAGGCGCGCGACCTCGTCTACAACGTCATCAACTGCAGCAAGCCGATTGTCTCCGCGATGCACGGGCCTGCCGTGGGCGCCGGGCTGGTGGCCGGCCTGCTTGCCGACATTTCCATTGCCGCGAAAACGGCGAAGATCATCGACGGCCACACGCGGCTGGGCGTGGCCGCCGGCGATCATGCGGCGATCGTGTGGCCGCTGTTGTGCGGCATGGCCAAGGCCAAGTATTACCTGCTGCTGTGCGAACCGGTTAGCGGCGAGGAAGCCGAGCGCATCGGCCTCGTGTCACTGGCGGTCGACGAAGCCGACTTGCTGCCGCGCGCGTTCGAGGTCGCGGACAAGCTTGCGCGCGGGTCGTCGACGGCCATCCGTTGGACGAAGTACGCGCTCAACAACTGGCTACGCAGCGCCGGTCCTGCGTTCGATGCGTCGCTCGCCCTCGAATTCATGGGCTTCTCCGGGCCGGACGTGCGTGAAGGCATCGCATCGCTGCGCGAGCGCCGCGCACCGGACTACTCCGGCGGCGCGCCGTTCTGACACCGTGCGCACAGATGCCCTGCACCATGCGGATTTTGCGCCGTCCGGGCGCGCCGGCAGGGCATGTCCGGCGTATGATGCTCGGTAAACCTCGGTGTAGCGGTATCGATACCGCACACTTCGCCGCCAATGCCGCCCTGGGAGACTGCCATGAGTGATTCCACCGCTACGCTACCGAATGGATTCGACATCCTCAAGAAAATGTGGGAAGCCTTCAACCCGCCGGCGGCATTCACATCGCCACTCACGCAATTGATGCAGAGCGCAACGCCGCTGCTCGATCCGCGAGAAATCGAGAACCGTATCGCGGAGATGCGCGCCGTCGAGCAATGGCTCACGCTCAATCTCAACGTGTTGCGCTCCACCATTCAGGCGTTCGAGGTGCAGCGCGCCACGTACTCGACCCTTCGGGCATTTGGCAGCAGCATGACGTCGATGGCCGAGGCGGTGACGCCGACGGAGGCGCCGGCCGCGCCGTCGTGGACCTCGGCATTCCAGATGCCGTCAAGCGCCGGCGCAGCTGCGAGTGCTGCCAAGGCGCCGGAGGACACCCCGCCGCCGCAAGCAGAAGCGGCGGCTGATAGCGCGCCGGCCGGCGAGACCGGGGCAGCGAAGTCGCCGTTCGAAGACGCGGCGTCGGCCTATGCCGCGCTCGATCCATCGCTCTGGTTCAATGCCATGCGCAGTCAGTTCGACCAGATTGCCGCCGCTGCGCAAGCGGCAGCGCAGACGTCGACGGCCCACGTGGCGGAAGCGGCACGCACCGCCCAGCAGGCGGCCGGCATGGCGGCTGGCATGGCGGCTGGCGCGGGCAAGACGGCCCGGCCGGCGGCCGGCGGCAGGAAAGCCGCGGCGAAATCGCCGGGGGCGCCGGCCAAGGGCCCGGCCGGCAAGACGGCTGCGAAGTCCGCGACCAAATCACCCAAGGCGGCGGACAAGGCCTCCACGTCGCGCAACACGCGCTGACGGGGGCGTCCGGACGCCGCCTGCGCGCCGGCGTCCGGTGAGATGACAGGGTAGCGGGGGCTTGCGCGATGGCGGCAGAGCGTACGGGATTGGTGTTGATGGGGGGCGGGGCGCGCGTGGCCTATCAGGTGGGCGTGCTGAGCGGCATCGCCGCCATCCAGCGCGACATCCTCCCTCACCGTAAGGCGGTACCGTTTCAGATCGTTTGCGGCACGTCGGCCGGTGCGATCAACGCGGCGGCGCTCGCCGTCCATGCCGAAGATTTCCAGCTTGGCACGACGAGGCTTGCCGCTGTCTGGCGTCAGTTTCATGCCGGCCAGGTGTTTCGCGCCGATTCGCTCGGCGTGGCGCGCACCGGCGCGCGCTGGCTCAGTGCGCTGGCAATCGGCTGGGCGCTGCGACGCTCACCGCGCGCGCTTCTCGACTGGACGCCGCTGACCGGCATGCTGCGCGAGTCGATCCGTCTCGATCGTTTGCCTGAAATGTTTGCGAACGGCACGCTCTGCGCACTGTCCGTGACGGCGCTGTCGTATTCGTCAGGAAAACACGTCACGTTCTACCAGTCTGCAGCGCCGATCCAGCCGTGGAAGCGGTCGCTGCGTCTTGCGCGGGCGGTACCGTTGACTGTCGATCATCTGCTGGCGTCGTCATCGATTCCGTTCCTGTTTCCGGCGGTGCCGCTCGAACTCGATGGCGCGCAGGAGTATTTCGGGGACGGTTCGATGCGGCAGATCGCGCCGCTCAGTCCGCCGATTCACCTGGGCGCGACGCGCATCCTCGTCATCGGAGCGGCGCACGCGCAGTACGGACTTGACAGCAGCGGAGAACGCATTGCCGGTTATCCGAGCCTTGCGCAGATCGGCGGCCAGGCGCTTGCCAGCGTTTTCATCGACGGCCTGTCCGGTGATCTCGAGCGTCTGCAGCACATCAACCGCGTGTTGCACCACCTCCCGGAAGCGGAGCGCGCGGCCAGCGGCTGGCGGGAGATCGAAACGCTTGTCATTTCGCCGAGCCAGCGCATTGAGCCGATTGCGGCACGTCATCTGTCGCAGTTGCCGCGGGCCACGCGTGCATTGCTTGGCGCCATCGGCGCCGATACCGCGCGCGGCGCGGCGTTCGCGAGCTATCTGCTCTTCGAGTCGGGGTACACGCAGGAACTGATGGCGCTGGGCGAGGCCGACGCGATGGCGCAGCGCGACGCGATCGAACGATGGCTGATGGTGGACGGCGATGGGCGTCCGCTGGCGCGGGACCCCGCCCAAGGTGTGCCCCAGGCGACATCGGCCGTCGCGGCGGGCGACGGCGCGGCATGAGACGTTCCCTGTGTCGCGCTTGGCGTGAACAGGCCCTAGCACATCCGGCGTTTCAACCAGCGCATCAGGCGCCCGAGCATCGGGAGTTTTTCGTAGAGTTCTTCGGCAACATCCCAATAGTCGCGCTGATAGGCGACCCGGCCGTCATTGGACAGTCGCAGGTGCGATGCCCCGCGAATCGTCAGTTCATCTTCGTGCCAGCGCTTGAGGCGGCAGCGGAAGTTCCAGACGAGAAACGCCTGATTGCTTTGCAGGATGGTCGCCGTGATTTCGATACGCGGTACGTCGATATGCATGAGCAGCCGCCTGAAGATATGGGCCATCTCGGCCGACGTGCGCACCTCGTTGAAGGGATTCCTGAAATACGCGTTGGGCGTGTAGAACTCGCCGAGGCTGCCGATGTTCTGGAGCGACAGCGACTCGTAATAGCGTGTCAGTCTGACGAGGGCGGCGGCGTGGTCCATGTCCATGATCGCGCGTCCTCGCCGGTTACCGGGCTTGGCCCGTCAATGCGGCGCGCAACTCCGGCGCACTGGTTTTCGGGTCGAGCCAGATGCCGAAGAAAGCGCGCGCGAACGCTTCGCCCGCGATGTGGCCGATAGGTATGCCGTCGGAGAAAAAATGGGTGCCGTCGCCGGGTTTGAAGATGCCCGTCAAGTGTTGCCCGGCCGAGACGTCGGGCAGGAACGCTGCGAGTTGGTCCGCCCAGCGCTGCCGGTCCGCGTCCGTAGCCATTTGAAGCCGTGTCATTTCCTGAAGACTGCGCCGGGCGAGCGACCGGCCTTTGAAAGGACGCGCATAGCGCAGGTCCAGCATGAGCGGACGAACCTCCCATGGCGGAGGCGGGCCGTCCGGGCCGACAAACAGCTCGGCGTCATAGAGGTGAAAGCCGAAACGCGACAGCGAGCCATGTCCGGACAAATGCGCCGAGGGGAGCTCGCGGGAGGCGAACTGCGCGGCATCGAAGGCCGCTGCCGGGGCGGTCAGCATCGCAGCGGCAAGTGCGATCAGCAGGCCGGCCTGCGCACGCCGGAGGGTGCTGTCAGGCAGGGAAATTGGCCAAAAGGGCGCGAGGGACGGATTCCGTCCCCGTCTCGGCAAGGCGGGGCGATGGACCATGTCTGGCTCCCCGGAAAAGGAACAGGCCGGCAATACGTCCGGATGATGTCCGGATGATTGCACCACATCCGGGACGCCTTGCGCAATTGCCGGTTTGCCGGGGCGGGTTTGCGCCATGACAATTCGATGATGTCGCAAAAACGCAACATTCTCCGCCCGCGTGGCGGGGAGGGGATCCATGGTGGCTCAGGTCCGGCCGATGACGCAGGTTAAACCGGGCCCGACAGGGCGTCGCGGATACCCGCCGTTACCGCGGGTCGGGCGGGGTTTCATGTTATGATTCAAGAGTTTGCCCATATTTTGATGGGGTCGTTCCAAAGCCGCGCCGACGCACTCGCGGGCGAGGCGGGAGCGATGCGTCATACGGGGGCTGCGGCCGGGCGTTCTGCGCAATCATCATTGCAGAAGTGCCCGCCGGGATCCCGGATGGCGGCGTTATCGGTCGCAGAACACTTGCACGCCCGGACGGGCGTGGCCCGCCCAGGCAGCATGGCCCGCGCCTGCCTACCGGAGGCGGATCCCGAAGTGCAGCACGGCGGGGGCCGGCTGCAACGCATGGAAAAGTCATCCGACAGGCGTTCATCGCCCGGATTTCTGCGTAAACTTCATAAAACTATCTTGAATGTTGGTGTAAGGTCTCGCGACCTTGGGGGTAATGAAATGAACGGAATGCTGTATCCCGAACTGTACAAGTCGCTGGAGGCTGTACGCTGGAACATGGAGAAGGACATTCCGTGGGACCAGTTCGACGCCAGCCTGCTGTCCGACGAACAGGCGCGCACCATCAAGATGAATGCGATCACCGAGTGGGCGGCGCTGCCGGCCACCGAAATGTTCCTGCGCGATAACCGTGACGATAGCGACTTTTCGGCCTTCATGAGCGTCTGGTTCTTCGAAGAACAGAAGCACTCGCTCGTGCTCATGGAGTATCTGCGCCGTTATCGTCCGGACCTGGTGCCGACCGAGGAAGAGCTGCACGCCGTGCGCTTCCCGTTTGATCCGGCGCCGCCGCTCGAGACGCTGATGCTGCACTTCTGCGGTGAAATTCGCCTGAACCACTGGTATCGCCGCGCCGCTGAATGGCACACGGAGCCCGTGATCAAGTTCATCTACGAAACGATTTCCCGCGACGAAGCCCGTCACGGCGGCGCTTATCTGCGTTACATGAAGAAGGCGATGGGCCGCTGCGGCGATACCGCGCGTGCAGCGTTTGCCAAGATCGGCGTGTTGATGGCCTCGGCGCGCCGCACCGACAAGCCGCTGCACCCGACCAACCTGCACGTGAACAGCGCGCTGTTCCCGAACGACACGGTGCAATCGCGCCTGCCGGATCCTGAATGGCTGGAGCACTGGCTCGACGAACAGATCAAGTTCGATGACGGCTGGGAGAAGAAGGTCGTCGAGCGTATTCTGCACAACCTCTCGTTGTTGTTCGAGCGCACCTTCGCCACGGCGCAGGACCTGAACCGCTATCGCAAGGAAATCACCACGCGTCTCGCGGCAGCCACGTCCGCTGCGGCTGTCGCCGCGCAAGGCTGAACACTGCCGTTCTGCGCGCCGCGCACTGTCCAGGTGCGCAGCCGGTGTGCCGGACACGAAAAAGAAGGGGGGCTTCGGCTCCCTTTTTTCATGGGTGCCCGGCAACGTGGGACAATGACGCTCAGCCTCCGGCGCCGGGGTGCCCGCGCGCGCCGGCTCGGGGCTTGATGCTCCTGAATTCAGAACGTTTCCTACCGTCATGCAAACCGATTTCGAAGCCAAGATCACGACGCGCGATGCGCTTGTGGCGCGCCTGTCGACGCTGCCGCGTCCGCTCGTCTTTACCAATGGCGTGTTCGACATACTGCACCGGGGGCACGTCACTTATCTCGCGCAGGCGAGAGCGCTCGGCGCCTGCCTCGTCGTTGGCGTGAACACGGACGCATCGGTACGCACGCTCGGCAAGGGCGATGACCGGCCCATCAATCGTGAAGATGACCGCATGGCGCTGCTTGCGGCGCTGGCCAGTGTCGATTGGGTGCTGCCTTTCGGCGAATCGACCCCGGTCGACCTGATTTCGGCGCTACGGCCCGACGTGCTGGTCAAGGGCGGCGACTACGACATGGACATGCTGCCGGAAACGGCGCTGGTGCGCGCCTGGGGCGGTCGCGCGGTCGCGATCCCGTTCGCGCATCAGCGTTCGACGACCTCGCTGTTGCAACGCGTGAGGGCATCATGACGCTCGCGCCGCTTGTCGAAGTCACGCGCGGCGCAGGCAGCGTCGACACGGTCGAATGCATTCACTACGGCTCGGTCGCCGTGGTCGACGCCGCGGGCCGTCTGCGGTATGCCGCCGGTGATCCGTCGTTCCTGACTTTTTCGCGTTCGACGCTCAAGCCGTTTCAGGCGTTGCCGTTCGTTGAAGGCGGCGGCGTAAGTCATTTCGACCTGACCTCCGCCGAACTCGCGTTGTTGTGCGCAAGCCATTCAGGCGAGGCGTTTCATCTCGACGGTGTGCGCAGCCTGCTCACGAAGTCCGGTTGCGACGAACATCATCTGCAATGCGGATGCCATACCCCGACCTACTACTCGGCAGTCGGCAAGCGCCCGCCGGCGAATCTGAAGCCTACCCCCCTGCATCACAACTGCTCCGGCAAGCATGCGGGATTCCTGGCGTATTGTGCGCAATACGGCCTGCCGCTGGAGAGCTACCTCGATCCGGCCCACCCGTTGCAGATGGCCATTCGCAAGCGTGTCGGCAGCGTGGTCGGCATGGACGGAAATGATTTGCCGCTCGGCATCGATGGGTGTTCGGCGCCGAACTACGCATTGCCCCTGGAGCGTCTCGCGGCGGCCTACGCGCGGCTGGCGGCAAGCGAGGGCGACGCGCTATCGACCCTGTTCGCCGCGATGACGGCGCATCCGGAGATGGTCTCGGGAACGAACCGTAACGACCTCGCCTTCATGCGCATGGCGCCTGGCGACTGGGTTGCCAAGATCGGTGCCGATGGCGTGCAGACCATCGGCATACGTTCGGCCGGTCTCGGCATTGCGATCAAGGTCGTGGATGGCAATATGCGTGCGCTGTATACCGCCGCCGTCAGCGTGTTGCAGCAACTTGGATACGTCGACGCCCCGGAAAACACCGGTCTCGCCCCTTGGGCATTGCCCCTGGTCACCAATGCGCGCGGCACGCGCACCGGCGTCGTGCGGCCGGTGGTCAAGCTCAAGCGGGTGTAAGCGGCGCCGGGCAACGCGCGCCCGATGTCAGCGTGAACAGGCCCCTAATGCGTCACCGGCGGACTCCCCGCCGGTGAAGGACAATCGCGTACCGTCTGCGAGCTCCATTGTTGACGGGCAAAATTGCGCATCTGGCCGGCAACGGCAGTGCTGACACCCGCTATCCGGTAGACGATACGGCTCTTGCTGTTGGGCCGTTCGGTCAACTGTGGCGTGAGGCCCTTGCGTTGCGCCACGTCCATCAGCCTCGCCGCCCGCTCCCGGTCATTGAACAGGCCCAGCGATACCGTCACGCCGGGCGCGCCTTCGTTGTTGAGCAAGAAATATTCGGTCACGCCGGCGGCGCGCAACTGCGCAAGTTGCCGGTCTGCCGCCGCGCGGTTCGGTACCGGATCGAGATGAATCCACCACCGCTTGTCGATGGGCATGCTTTGCATGTCGCCCTGTCCTGCTGGCAACAGGGCAAGCAGGAGCCCCTTGGCGTGCGCCGCCTCCTGCGCGGGGAACGGGCCGATGTCGAGGCACGCCAGCACCGCCCCAGTCCCTGCTGACGCCTGTGCGCTGCGCGTCACGAGTGACGGAGCCGTGGCGAGACCGCCGGCCACGGCCGTGCTGGCGACGTCTGCGCCCGGCGTCGCCGTCGCTGCCGATTCACCCGCGGCATCGCGCTCGGCCTTGGCGTCCGGCGCGCTTACGCTGCCGCTCACGACTTTCAGCGTGTTTGGCGCAAGCTGCCGCTGCAGCCGCTCCGGTTCGCGGCCGGTGGCCTGCAGCAACCCATGCCACGGGCCGATCCAGCCGAACTGGTACGCCGCGAAGACCGCGTTGGCAACAAGTACGACGACCAGAATCAGGGCGCGCAACATCAGCGATCTCCGCCGGTGGCGGGATGCACGGCGATTTCATACAGTCCGGCCAACACCAGGTGATCGTGTTCCGTAAAGGGAATGGACAACATGGGCGCGAGCAGGCGTCGTGCGCCACCCGCCAGCACGCACCTCACCGCACCCCCGAGATCGCGTTGCAGCGACGCATGGCAGCGTTCGACCAGCCCGGCCTGTGCGCCCAGGCAGCCGCTGATCAGGGCGTCGTGCGTGTTGACGGCAAAGCCGGTGGCGAGCGCGGGTGTGTCGGCCGTCACGTTCGGAAGTTGCGCCGTCCCCTGCGCCAGCGATGACAACATCAGCGCTGGCCCGGGGGCGATGACGCCGCCCAGGAATTCGCCTGCCGACGTGAGCGCTTCAACCGTGGTGGCCGTTCCCAATGTCACGATGAGCAGATGTTCACCGGGAAAGGCGGCATGGGCGCCGATCAGACTCGCCCAGCGGTCAGTACCCAACTGCGACGGATCGGCATAGCGATTGACGATGCCGCCGGCTGCGGCAGTCGAGCGAAGGACGTTCAGCGGGGCGGGCGGTCCCACGCCCCAGAGCGTCTGCAACGTCACGCGCACGGCCTGGTCGGCCGCCTCGCCCGCAACGTTCGATACCCATACCCCGGCGGGTGCGGGACACGCGATGCCGCCGGGCCGATCGGGTTGCCCGATGGGGAGGCCCGGCGTTGCCCCGAGCGGCGGCGCGAGACGCGTATCCGGGGCTGGCCATTGGGCACGGATGTCTCCTGCCAGACTCCGCCACTGTGCGTGCGCTACGGCGCCGCTCGCCAGGAAAGCCGGTTGGGCGGCACGCCAGCCGGCCGGCTTTCGGCCCGGCGCCAACGCCCATTTGATACGGCTGTTGCCCGCGTCGATGAGGAGCCAGGGCGCGCTCATTCGCGATCTCCGGCACGATCTCCGGTCCGCGCAGGGCCACCCGGGCCGGCAGGCCGTAGCGAGACTTCGCCGCTGGCGATAACCCGCTCACCGTTGTCCGTGGCCACACGCAGACAGCCTTGCATGTCAACGCCGAGCGCGATGCCGTGCAGGATGTCGCGGCCCCGTTCGATCAGGCGCACGGGCGCGTTGGCGAACGCATGCATCGTTTCCCAGTCGTCCCGGAACGGCGCGAAGCCCTCGGTCGCGAACCGGTCGAGCATGGGGGCGAGCCGGTTCAGCAAAGCCGCGAAAACCGTGGTCATGTCGGGCTCGGCCAGCACCTCCTCGAGCGCAGCTGGCTGGGTGGCGGGCACGAGGTCGGCGGCGTTCGTTTGCGCAGCGCCAGCGGATGCCGTTGAAGCGCCCGCCGGGGCCGCCGCCATGCGCGCAGACAGCGCTTCGGCCTGGCGCAGGTTGATGCCGATGCCGATAACGACGCCCGTTCGGCCCTGACCGGCGGGAACCGTCTCGATCAGGATGCCGGCGAGCTTGCGCCCGGCCAGCAGGACGTCGTTCGGCCATTTCAGCGCCACGGCCTGCGGCCGGGACAGCGGTAGGTCGGAGAGCGCCTCGACGACGGCCACCCCTGTCGCGAGCGACAAGCCGGCCAACCGGGCCGGTCCTCCGGGCATGGCATAGGCGACGGAAAAGGTAAGGCTGTCGCCCGGCACGCTTTGCCAAGCGCGCCCGCGCTGACCGCGGCCCGCTTCCTGGGTATAGGCCAGACGCGCGGCCGGCGCCTGCGACGGATCATCGCGCAGGCGGACCAGCAGGTCCGCGTTGGTCGATCCCGTGACGTCGACGAGGTCGATGGGCCAACGCCGCACCGGCAGGGCCAGGCGCGCAGCCAGGCGGGAGGCGTCGACGCGACGGCGGCCGGTCTCGGGCGCGAGGGCTGCATCGCCTCGCGCGGCGTCGGGCGAGGCGGCGGCGGTCGGCGTGTCGTGGGGGGAAGTGCGTGAAGTCATGGCTCGTATTGTAACGGGCTGTTCGTCCGGAGAGGGGCCGTGCTCATGGCTTTCGGGCAAGTCCGAGCGGCGTGTGCGCTGATTCCTTGAACGATCGGGGTGTCGTCCGATTGCCAGGAAGGGCCGCCGTGAGTACCGTACAATGGCCGCAGCCGCTGACGATGCCAAGGAGACCGCCCGCTTGAATCTCGACGCCGTGCCCACACTGGAGCTGACCACCACCGCACAAGGCCGGGTGGTGATGCTTCGTGGTCTCTGGACCGCGTTGGCGCTGGCGCGGCGCAAGAAGACCCTGCTGGGTCTGGTGCGAGCGCTGCCGCGCGGTGATCTGGCGTGGGACCTGACGCAAGTCGAAAAACTCGATCACGTGGGTGCGCAGGCGTTGTGGCGTTACTGGCGGGGCCAACTGCCGCGGCAGGTGGCGTTGACCGCTGCGCAGCGCACGCTGTTTGCACGGCTGGCGACGTTCGATACGACCCGGGAGACGCCGGAGCCGGCGCCGCGCATCAGTTTCGTCAGCCGCGTCGGCTTTGCGATTTTTTCGTTGTGCGATCATTTGCGCGACGGCATTGGCATGCTCGGACAGTTCATCTTCGATCTGCTGCGCATGGCGCGTCACCCGGTCCGGGCCCCGTGGCGCGAAATCTCCGCCAACATCTACAGTGCCGGCACGCAAGCGCTCGGCATTACGGCGCTCACCGCGTTCCTGATCGGCATCGTCCTGTCCTATCTGTCGTCGCAACAGCTCAAGCTGTACGGCGCCAGCACATTCATCGTCAATATTCTGGGATTGTCGATCATCCGCGAGCTCGGGCCGGTGCTGTCCGCCATTCTGGTGGCAGGCCGCTCCGGTTCGGCCATCACGGCGCAACTCGGCGTCATGCGCGTGACGGAAGAGCTCGATGCCATGCGCGTCATGGATATTCCGCATGGCCTTCGCCTGATTGCGCCGAAGGTCATTGCGCTCGCGGTGGCCATGCCGTTGCTCGTCATGTGGACGAACATCGTGTCGCTGGCCGGCGGTGCGCTGGCGGCCAAGGTCGAACTCGGCATCGGCCTGAAGTACTTCTTTTCGACGTTGCCGGGTGCGGTCAATATCGCAAACTTGTGGATCGGCCTGGGCAAGGGCGTCGTGTTCGGCATGCTGATCGCGTTCGTCGCCTGCCACTTCGGGCTGCGCGTCGCACCCAATACGAAGAGTCTTGGCGAAGGCACGACGCAATCCGTGGTGACCTCCATCACCGTGGTCATCCTCGCCGACGCGGTCTTTGCGATCCTGTTCTCGAGAGTGGGGTTCGGATGACCAGCACCATGCCGAACATGCCCGCCAACGCGCCGCCCGACGCCCGTGGCGCATTGACGTTGGCCGACGGCGAGCCGATCATCGAGGTGCGCGATCTTTGCAAGCGCTACGGCAGCCACGTGATCCACGAACACCTTGACCTGACGGTGTCGCGCGGCGATATCGTCGCCCTCGTCGGCGGCTCCGGATCGGGCAAGACCACGCTGGTGCGCCAGATCATGGGGCTCGAAGATCCCTCGAGCGGGCACATCCGTATCTTCGGTCATGACATCACAATGATCGACCGGCGTACCGCGCATTTGTTGCGCCGCCGCTCGGGTATGCTGTTCCAGCGCGGCGCGCTGTTCTCGGCGTTATCGGTCTTCGACAATATTGCGCAGCCTTTGCGCGAACTGCACACATTGTCCGAGGATCTGATCCGGGACGTGGTGATGTACAAGCTCGAAATGGTCGGGCTGTCGTGCAGGCATGCCAGCCGGCTGCCGTCCGAACTGTCGGGCGGCATGGTAAAGCGCGTGGGGATTGCGCGTGCCATTGCGCTCGAGCCCGAACTGCTGTTTCTCGATGAGCCGACCGCGGGCCTGGATCCGGAGGCATCGGACGAATTCGTCGCCATGGTGCGCGGTTTACATCGCTCGCTTGGCTTGACCGTGGTAATGGTCACACACGATCTCGACACCATGGTGATGTTGTCGACCAGCGTGGCGGTGCTGGCCGACCGCAAGGTGCTCGTCAACGCGCCGGTGGAAGACGTGGTTCGCGTCGATCATCCGTTTATCCGGGCGTACTTCCTCGGGGAGCGCGGGCGGCGCTCGCTTCAGGCGTTGCCGGCGGCGCGCCGCGCCAAGGTTTCGGAGCTATTGGAAGATGGAAAATAAATCGCATGCCTTCATGGCCGGGCTGTTCACGCTCGCCTTGGCCGCCGCCATCGTGTCGGTGTTGTACTGGTTCAACCGGGACAACACCGTGCGCATTCCATACGACTTGATCGCGCGCACCAACGTCAACGGTCTCAATCCGGAGTCGACGGTGCGTTATCGGGGGCTTGAAGTCGGCAAGGTGACATCGATCCGCTTCGATCCGGTGACGCCCGGCCAGATTGTCATCCGCATTATCGTCGACCGCGGCACGCCGATGACGCATTCGACCTTCGCGACGCTGAGCCTTCAAGGGGTGACGGGCCTCGCGTTCGTCCAGCTCGACGACGACAACCGCGACCGCACGCTGTTGCCTTCGTCGGAAAAGCACGTGGCGCAATTGCAGCTGCGGCCGAGTTTTGTCGACGAATTGCAATCGCGCGGCAACCGGCTCGTGCATCAACTCGAGGAAGCGAGTACAGCGGTCAACCAGTTGCTGAGCGAAGATAACCGGCGCGAAATGATGGGCGCCATCACCGGCGTCAAATCGGCCGCGCAGAGCGTGGACAAGCTCGCCCTGCAGCTTCAGCCGGTGGCCGTGCAGTTGCCTGCGGCCATGACGGCCTTGCAAGGCACGCTGGCCGGCGCGCAAAAATTGACGCAACAGTTGTCCGATCCGAAAGGACCGCTTGTGCGCAATCTTGACACCATCGGCCGTGCGGCCGATCAGGCGACGGCCAGCCTCGGCGCGTTCGAGCAAACGCTGCACACGCTGCAGGGTGCGTTGCAGGAAGAATCGCTGCCGCGCCTGAATACCCTCAGCGACGACCTGCGGTCGACTGCGCAATCGGTAGGCGCCGCAGCGGACACGATCAATCGCAATCCGCGCGCCTTGCTGTTCGGCACGACGCCGCCGGCGCCCGGGCCCGGCGAGTCCGGCTTCGCCTGGCCGGGCGCCGGCGCGGCCCACTAGACGTCAAGGGAGACGTGATGAGAATAGTTCGGCATTCGTTGTGCGCCGTGGCGCTCGCCGCCACGCTGTGGCTTGCGGCATGCGCCACCGGCCCGGCGGCCGGCGCGGTCGGCCGCTTCGATCTCGGTCCGCCGCCGGTCGCCGCGCAGCCGCAAGCGGGGGTGTCGCGCACATCCGTGCCGCCGCTCAAGGTGGTGGTTAGCGCACCGTCGTGGCTCGACACGGACGCGATCTTCTACCGGTTGCCGGCGACGGACGGACAGCAGGCGCGGGCCTACGCAAATAGCCGTTGGCTGGCGTCGCCGGCGCGGCTGTTCGGCGATCGCCTGCGCGGCCGCTTCGCCGCCGATCACGCGGTGCTTGGCGCAGGCGATCCCCTGCCGGCGCCCGTCTTGCGCGTCGAGCTCGAGGAGTTCTCGCAATATTTCGATACGAACGTTGCCAGCCGCGGCGTGGTGCAAGTCCGGGCAACGCTGCTCGACGGCACGAAGCTGCGCGGACAGACGACGCTGCGCGCCGACGCGCCGGCCCCCACGGCCGACGCCGCCGGCGGGGCCCGGGCGCTCGCGGCGGCGAGCGATGCCATCCAGCTGCAGCTCGCCCAATGGCTCGCGGCACAACCGCGGTAAAGGAGTGGCCCCTGCCTCATGCATGACCGTCCGTTGAAGCCATGGCAGCGCCGCGCCTCGCCCTTGTCGCGGCAAGGGTTGCTGTGCCTGATTCTCCTTATCGCCTACGCGAGTCTGTATCCCTTCACGTTCCAGCGCGCCGCCGTCGGACCGTTCGACTATCTGTTCGCGCCGCTGCCGCGCTACATGACGATGTTCGATGTCGTCACCAATGTGCTCGGCTATATCCCGCTCGGTGTGATGACGGTGCTGGCGCTGCACCCGGTCTGGCGCGGCACGCGCGCGGTCCTCGCCGCGCTGGCCCTCGGCGCCCTGCTCTCGTGCGGCATGGAGGCCTTGCAGACCTATTTGCCGACACGCGTGGCCTCGAACGTGGATCTGGCGACCAACGCCGTGGGCGCGTTGATCGGCGGCGCGTTGGCCGTGCCGCTCACCAGCCCGCTGCTCGACCGGGGGTGGCTGCGTCAGTTGCGATTCGCATGGTTCGAGCGTCACGCGAGCGTGCTGCTCGTATTGTTGGCGTTGTGGCCGTGGGCACAGGCCTATCCGCAGCAGTTCCTGTTCGGAGACGGCGACCTCGTACGCCAGATCTGGCTGTGGCAGGACCCGGACGTGACCGATACCGTGCTCGACTGGGTGCCGCGCCTGGCGGACTTGCAAGGTTATCTGTCGGATCTCGACGCCGTGGCGAGTCATGTCCTATGGGAGACCGTCGTCACCGCGAGCGGCACCATCGTGGCCGGGCTGCTGCTCACGCTGTCCTTGCGCCGCGCTGCGCCGCGCGTTGCGTTGCTCGGCGCAATGTTCGTGGTGGCCTTCGCCGTGAAGTCGTCGGCTGCGGCGCTCCAGTTCTCGCCCGCGCAGGCGTTTGATTGGGTGACGCCGGGCGCGGTATACGGCCTTGTCGTCGGTGGCGCGTTGCTGATGGCGCTTGCGTGGGGGCCGCGAACGTTGCGCGGCATCGCCGTGTTCGCCGCGCTGCTGGTCATGCTCGTGCTGGTCAATCTGCTGCCGGCGAATCCGTATTACGAGTCGGCGCTGCAGATGTGGCGGCAGGGACAATATGTCCACTTCAACGTCCTGGCCCGCTGGCTGGCGTGGACGTGGCCTTACCTCGTCCTGTTCTACCTGATGGCGATGTTCGATCCGAGCCATCGGGGACCGGCGCGCGACGTCGGCCGGCAATCCTGAGCTGGCGAGCGGGCGCCGCGAGCCCGATATTAGCGTGAACAGGCCCTGGGTTAGAATGGCCCGCATTCCGTCGTCACGAGCACCCCCATGTCCACCCAGTATTATCGCCACCACGTATTCTTCTGCCTGAACCAACGCGATCCGGCTGCCGATCGTCCTTCGTGCGCGAACTGCAACGCGCAGGCGATGCAGGAGTACGCCAAGAAGCGCGTGAAGGAAGCCGGCCTGGCCGGTCCGGGGCAGGTCCGCATCAACAAGGCCGGTTGCCTGGATCGCTGCGAACTGGGGCCGGTCGTGGTCGTCTATCCGGAAGGCGTCTGGTACACGTATCTGGACGAGAGCGACATCGACGAGATCGTCGACAGCCATCTGGCGGGCGGCAAGATTGTCGAACGGCTGCTGATCGACTGAACGACTGAACGACTGAATAATCGCCATGAACGCACAAACAGAACGCTTCACTATCGACGGTCCCGTCGGCGCCATCGAAATCGCCATCGACCGTCCCGCGGGCGCGCCGCGCGGCATCGCGCTTGTCGCCCATCCGCATCCGCTGTTTGGCGGCACGCTCGACAACAAGGTCGCGCAGACCCTGGCGCGAGCGATGGTGCAGTTGGGCTACGCCACCGTGCGTTCGAACTTCCGTGGCGTGGGCAAGACGGAAGGCGAACACGACGAGGGCATTGGCGAGCGGGAAGACTTGAAGACGGTCATCGCCTGGATGCGCAGGCAGCCGGGCTGGGAATCGCTGCCGCTCGCGCTGGCCGGTTTCTCGTTCGGCACGTTCGTGCTGAGTCATGTGGCGAAGGACCTGGCCGCTGCCGGCACGCCCGCACAGCGTCTCGTGTTTGTCGGCACCGCCGCAAGCAATTGGGATGTGGCCAATGTGCCGGCCGATACGCTCGTGATCCACGGCGAGAAAGACGAGACGGTGCCGCTGCAGTCCGTGTTCGACTGGGCGCGCGGGCAAAGCTTGCCCGTCGTGGTGATTCCCGGCGGGGAGCATTTCTTCCATGGCCTGCTGCCGCTGTTGCGCCAGATCGTCGTGGACGCCTGGCGCCATTGATTGGGTAACGCCTTCGGGCAAAAGCCTTGGGGCGGCCGGCGCGCGACGGGTATAATCGCCGCTGAACCTTGCCAGCGCCATCCGGTCAGAGCCCCGGAACGTCGGGCGCTGGGTCGCTTATGCCCGTCCCGACGTCCCTGTGCCGTGCCGCCCGTGCCGCTGGCCCCGCCCACTGTCCGACCGATGCTCCACCGCCTCTCATTTCGCCGATGAAATTCACTGCTTCGCTGTCCCGTGCCGCCAGTGCCGCGGCATTGCTGTCCGCTGCCTCCCTCGTTTCGCTTCCCGCTCGTGCCCAGATCCCGCCGCCGCCGATGACGGCCAAGGCCTGGACGATCATCGATGTCACCAGCGGCCAGATGCTCGCCGCCGGTAACCCCGATGCGCGTATCGAACCGGCGTCGCTGACCAAGATCATGACGACGTACCTCGTCTTCGAGGCCTTGAAGGACAAGCGCATTTCGATGGAACAGACCGTGCTGCCGAGCGAGTCGGTGCGCAAGGTCGGCCGCGACGAATCACGCACCTTCATCGAAGCCGGCAAGCCGATTTCCGTGCACGACCTCGTGTACGGCATGATCGTGCAGTCGGGCAACGACGCCTCGATCGCGCTGGCCGAGTTGGTCGGCGGCTCGCAAGCCGGCTTCGTCGAACTCATGAACCGCGGCGCGCAGCGTCTGGGCCTGAAGAGCACGCATTACACCAACGTCGACGGCCTGACCGATCCGCAGCATTACACGACCGTGGCGGATCTGGCCACGCTGTCGACGCGCATGATCAAGGACTTTCCGGAGTTCTACTCGATTTACTCGGTGAAGAGCTTTACGTACAACAATATCCGTCAGCCGAATCGTAACCGCCTGCTGTCGCTCGACCCGACGGTCGACGGCCTGAAGACCGGCCACACCAATGAAGCCGGCTACTGCCTGGTGTCGTCGGCGTCGCGCCCGCTGCCGAATGCGCCGGGCGTGAGCCGTCGCGTGCTGTCGGTGGTCGTTGGCGAGCCGACCGAACGTGCGCGCGTGCAGGACAGCCTGTCAGCGCTCAACTACGCGTACCAGAACTTCGACACGTTGCGCGTCTACGGCGCGAACCAGGCCGTCGCGACGCCGAAGATCTGGAAGGGCAAGGAAAACGAACTGAAGGTCGGCGTCAAGCGTGACCAGTTCATCACTGTGCCGAAGGGCATGGCCGACAAGATCAAGCCGGTGCTGGAACTGCGCGAGCCGCTGGTGGCGCCGATCGCCGACGGCGCCGTGGTCGGCGCGGTCAAGGTCGTGGCCGACGGAAAGCAACTGGCCGAATTCCCGGTCGTGGCCCTGTCGGATGTGCCTCAGGCCGGCATCATCGGCCGCGCGTGGGACGCTCTGCGCCTGATGTTCGTCAAGAAGTAAAAGGTTTTCCCAAATGGACAATCCCATTGTCTGGCTCAACGGCGAACTCGTGCCGCTGGCCGATGCCAAGATTTCGGTGCTCGACCGCGGCTTTCTGTTCGGCGACGGTATCTATGAAGTCGTGCCGGTCTATGCCGGCAAGCCGTTCCGGCTGGCCCCCCACCTCGACAGGCTCGAACGCAGCCTTGCCGAAGTGCGCATCGCGAACCCGTATTCGCGCGACGAATGGGCCGCCCTCGTGCAGCGCCTGGCCGATGCCTGCGGCAGCGATCCCTGCAGCGTCTATCTTCAGGTGACGCGCGGCGTCGCGCCGCGCCAGCATGCATTCCCGCGCGACGCCAAACCGACCGTGTACGGTATCGCCACGCCGCTGACGCTGCCGAATGCCGAGAAAGTGGAGCAGGGCGTCGCCGCCGTGACGCACGAAGACCGCCGGTGGCAGAACTGTCACATCAAATCGACATCGCTGCTCGGCAACGTCCTGATGGCCCAGCATGCGGCCGAGAACGACGCGATGGAGACCCTGCAGTTCCGCGGCGGTTTCCTGACCGAGGGATCGTCGAGCAACGTGTGGGTCGTGAAAAACGGGCAAATGTTCGCCCCGCCGCGCGATAATCTCATTCTGGAGGGCATCCGCTACACCCTGCTGGAGCAACTCTGCGCAGCGTGCGGGGTGCCTTTTTCGGCACGCGCCATCGGCGAGGCCGAAGTGCGCGCCGCCGACGAGCTGCTGATCACGTCGGCGACCAAGGAGGTGCTGGCTGTCGTGCAGCTCGACGGCAAGCCGGTCGGTGCGGGCGTGCCCGGACCGGTGTTCCGCGCGTTGTATGCCGCGTATCAGCGAGCGAAGGGGGCTGCATGACACCCGTCAACGAGTCGTTGCTGGAATTTCCATGCGACTTTCCCATCAAGGTGATGGGGAAGATGCAACCGGATTTCGCCGACACCATCATTGCCCTGTTGAAAACTTTCGATGCGCAATTCGACGCCGCTCGCGTCGAAATGCGGCCGTCGCGCGCCGGCAACTATCTGGGCCTGACCGTGACGGTGCGCGCCGAAAGCCGCGCGCATCTCGATGACATGTACCGCGCGCTGTCGGGCCATCCAATGGTGACTGTAGTGCTGTAGGGCCTGAACAGGCGCTGGGCACGTCTCATCCGCCGGGGGGCGATGCGGAGTCATCGGGGGATTCGGTGATCTCCGGCGCGCCGCGAATTCCGAGCGGCGGCAGCGCCAGAACATCGCCCACGCCGGGCACATCGGGGCGCAGGGCCGCCATGGAGCCGGCCGGCAGCGGCGTGCTGCAGCGATGCACGTTCATCGTCGCCTTGAACGCCGCGATTTCTTCCATGAACCACTGATAGAACACCCGCACGCGCTCCGTCTGGAAAGCCGCCGGCGGGCAGACGAAGTAGTACGTCCATTCGCAAGGACTGTCGACGTCGAACAGGCGTACCAGACGCCCCGCCATGATGTCACCGACGGCCAGTGAGCGCCGTACGAGCGCCACCCCTTGGCCGACGATCGCCGCCTGCGAGAGCATCCCTGAATCCTGGTACAGCATGCCGTGAGCGGGCTCGGGCCAGTCGCCATGGCCCGCCGCCTCGAACCACGGCTGCCAGGGCTCGCCCACCGACCGCAGCAACGTGCTCCCGCGCAGTTCCTCCAGCGTTTGCGGAAGCTTCCCGCCGTTGTAGCGCGGACTGCAGGCAGGGAAGAACACCTCCTGAAGCACGGCTTCGACATGCAGCCCGGGCCAGCCGCCCTTGCCAAGCCGCAGCGCCACGTCGACATCGTCGCGATCGAAATCGACGAGATCGGCGCTGCAGCGTAGTTCGACTTCGAGTTCGGGGTGGCGGTCGATGAACCGCCCGATGCGTGGCGTGAGCCAGCGGCCGGCGAACGACGGCATGGTCGACAGCACAAGCCGCCGTTCACTGCGCGTACCCGCCTGCAAGGTGCGCGTGGCCTGCGCGATGTCGAACAGGGCGGCGCGGATCGACGCGGCGTACTGGCGCCCGGCCGTCGTCAGGCTGATGCGCTTCCCGTTGCGCGCGAACAACGTCACGCACAATTCCTGTTCCAGTGCACGGATCTGATGGCTGATGGCCCCGTGCGTGACGAACAACTCCTCGGCGGCACGCGAAAAGCTCTCGAGCCGTGCAGCCGCCTCGAAAGCGCGCAAGGCGCTCAGATTGGGAAGTTTCCTCAGGTCCATGTGAGGAATACTAGCAAAAGCTTGAAAATTTGTCGTTTTGTTTATGACTTGGCAGTCCCTATGATTGAGTCATTCTCTTGTAAGAGACGGAGGCCGCAAAATGCAAAGCAATTTGACAAAGGTCCAATATTTCTACGGGCTGCGCCCGGGCGAAGTGATCAGTCTCGATTTTCACCACGAGCACACGCTGGTGGCGCGCGGCGCCGCCGTCTGGGTCACCCGCGCCGGCGATCCTGCCGACTACTGGCTCAAGCCCGGCCAACGTCTTCAAGTCGAACCGGGCCGCCGGTACTGGCTGTCGTCCGAAGCTGCGGCGCAAGCGCAGCTCGAGCGGCACGTGAGCCGCCGTTTCTCGCCGTTGCGTCTGTTGAGCCGGTGGCTGGCCGGTCGGCGGGCGGCCCGCGAGGACATCTCCTGCCCCGCTGCGGCGTAGATCTGCGTAATGGGGCTCGGCGGGCTCGGGGGCTCGGGGGGCTCGGGGGGCTCGGGGGGCTCGGCGGGAAATAACGCCGGCGGGCGCCGGGTACGGTTTCGCCGGGTAAAACCTCACCAGCAGAATGGCGCCGGTTTGGGTAAACTTGCGCCATGAATGTTCCGATTGAAGTGTGCTGGCGCGGCACGGAAGACTACGCCACGACGTTCGACGCGATGCGTGCGATGACCGACGCACGTGGCCCGGACACGCCCGACCAGCTCTGGCTGGTACAGCACCCGCCCGTCTATACCCTCGGCCTCGCCGGAGATCCTGCGCATCTGCTCATCGCCGACACCGGCATCCCGCTCGTCAAGGTCGACCGGGGCGGCCAGATTACCTATCACGGCCCCGGTCAGGTGGTCGCCTATTTGCTGATCGACCTGCGCCGCCGCAAGCTCATGGTGCGCGAAATGGTGCGTCTGATCGAGCAGGCGGCGATCGACACGCTGGGAGCGTATAATCTCGCCGTTGAGCGCCGGGCCGGCGCGCCGGGCATCTATGTGAGCCAGGGCGAGGCCGTCACGGCGTATGCCGGCGCCAAGATCGCCGCCCTCGGGCTCAAGATCCGCAACGGTTGCAGCTATCACGGCGTCAGTTTGAACGTCGCCATGGACCTGCGCCCGTTCGACTGGATCAATCCGTGCGGCTACGCCGGCCTGCAAACCGTTGACATGGCCACGCTCGGCGTGGCCGCCCGCTGGGATGAAGTGGCCGCGCGCCTGGCGCAGCAGCTTGGCCGCCACTTCGAACAGCAATGCGCGTCGGGCCAACCGATCACCGCCGCGCCCTGACTGGAAGCCTCATGACCACCACCGTGACCACCCCCGAATCCGCGACGAAGGAAGTCCGTACCGTCGACGGCGAATACGACGCCACCGCCAAGCAGAAATCGCAGGCCAAGACGGCGCGCATCCCGATCAAGGTGGTGCCGATCGAGCGTCTCAAGAAACCCGAATGGATCCGCGTCAAGGCGGCCACCCATAACTCCCGTTTCTATGAAATCAAGCAGATCCTGCGCGAGCATAATCTGCATACGGTCTGCGAAGAGGCCAGCTGTCCGAACATCGGCGAATGCTTCGGCAAGGGCACGGCCACGTTCATGATCATGGGCGACAAATGCACGCGCCGCTGCCCGTTTTGCGACGTCGGTCACGGCCGGCCCGATCCGCTCGACGCGGATGAGCCGCTCAATCTCGCGAAGACCATCGCCGCGATGCGCCTCAAATACGTCGTGATCACCAGCGTCGACCGCGACGATCTCCGTGACGGCGGGGCCCAGCATTTCGTCGATTGCATCCGCCATGTGCGCGAACTGTCGCCGACGACGCGCATCGAGATCCTGACGCCGGACTTCCGCGCGCGTCTCGACCGTGCGTTGGGGATTCTCAATGCCGCACCGCCCGACGTCATGAATCACAATCTGGAAACGGTGCCGCGCCTTTACAAGGAGGCGCGCCCGGGGTCCGACTACCAGCACTCGCTCAACCTCCTCAAGGAGTTCAAGGCGAAGCACCCCGACGTGGCGACGAAGTCCGGCCTGATGGTCGGTCTTGGCGAAACTGACGAGGAAATCCTCGACGTCATGCGCGATCTGCGTGCGCACAACGTCGATATGCTGACCATCGGCCAGTATCTGCAACCGTCGGAGCACCACCTGGCCGTGCGCCGTTACGTCACGCCGGATACGTTCAAGATGTTCGAGGAAGAGGCCTACAAGATGGGCTTCACGCACGCCGCCGTGGGGGCGATGGTGCGCTCGAGCTACCACGCCGACGTGCAGGCGCACGAAGCCGGCGTCGCGGACGCGATCTGATCGCTGCGGAATAACGACTGTAAGTCGACAAACATCCCGTAATAAGCGGGACCTTGCCCGACACCGGTTTTCGTTTCAGAATGAGAGAACCATGTTTCGCTCCATGAAACGCGTGCCGGCTTGCGAGGAGGTCCCATGTCGCGTCACGTCATCGACGGTCGTTACTTCGTGGAAGTCCCCAAGGGCGGACGTCTGCCGCTGGTGCTCGATTCCCCGCACAGCGGCATCGTCTTCCCGGCTGACTTCGATCCGGTCGCGCCAACGTCGGCTATTTACGCCAGCTGGGATGCGCACGTCGACGAACTCTGGTCCGCCGCGTCGCAGCACGGCGCCACGCTGATCGGCGCGCTGTTTCCGCGCGCGTACATCGATCCGAACCGCGCGCCCCATGATATCGATCCCGACCTGCTGGACCAGATGTGGCCGCATGATGCGCGTCCGAGCGATTACAGCGCCCGCGGCATGGGGTTGATCCGGCGCCTCGCCTTGCCCGGGGTGCCGCTTTACGACCGGCCCTTGTCCGTCGCCGAAGTCGAACGGCGTGTGCACGACTACTACACGCCCTACCGGCACGCCGTGCGCGATGAAATCGACGCGGCATGGCATCGCGCCGGCATCGTCTGGCACATCAATTGTCATTCGATGAAGTCGCGCGGCAACGCCATGAATCTTGATCCGGGCGAGCTGCGCCCCGACATCGTTGTCAGCGATCGGGAAGGCACGTCGGCCGATCCATCGTTCTCCCGTTGGGTGGTGCAGCACTTCAATCAGTTCGGTTACAAGGCGACGTACAACACGCCTTACCGCGGCGGCGATCTGGTGCGCCTGTTCGGCCATCCCGAACACCGCCGGCACAGCATCCAGATCGAAATCAACCGCGCCCTCTACATGAACGAAGAAAGCTGCGAGAAACATGAGGGTTTCGCGCAGTTGCAGGCCAACCTCACGCGCTTTCTGGCGGCGCTTGCCGCCTACGCGGAACGACACAGCGAGGAAGTTTGATGGATTACAAGGTAGCTTCGGTCGACACGGCGCTCTCGCTGTTGTCGCTGGTGGGCGAGTGCCCGGGCCTCGGCGTGACGGAATTGTCGCAGCGCGCGGGGCTCAACAAATCGCGCGCGTTCCGGTTGCTGGCCACGTTGGAGATGCATCGCTGGGTGGTCCGCGAGGGCGATCCCGTGACCTATGTGCTCGGCCCCCAGGCATTGGTGCTCGGCGTCGCCGCGCATGAACAGGTCAATCTCGTGAAGATTGCGCATCGCCACATGCAAACCCTCGGCCGCGCGCTCAACGAAAACATCCAGTTGCGCGTGCGTGACGGTCTCGAGTCGCTTTGTGTTGCACGCGTGGAGTCGACGCACGAACTGCGTATGCACGGTGTCGTCGGCAATCGCCGTCCGCTGTACGTCGGCGCATCCGGCAAGGTACTGCTGGCCTTCTCCGCCGACGATGTACGCGCGCAGGTCCTCGGTCGTCCGCGGCGCCGCTTCACGTCCGGCACGCTGACGGAGCGCGACGAACTCTTCACCGAGCTCGGCAATGTGCGCAGCAAGGATTGCGCGGTCAGCTTCGGCGAATTGACGCCGGAGGCGGTCTCGGTGGCTGTGCCGGTGCGCGACGCGACGGGTGAAGTCGTGGCAGCGCTGTCGGCGTCGGGCCCGTCGTCACGCATGACACGCGCACTGCTGCCCGATATCGCCGCGCGGCTTTCGGCTTGCGCTGTCGCCATTTCTGCCGGTCTCGGCTATCAAGAGGCGCCGCTCGACGCGCAAGACGCCGCCTAGCGTGAACAGGCCCGGGTCTTTCTCCATCACCCGCGCCACCCCGCACATCTTCCGCGCCCGCACCATCCGTCAAAAAAATTCTGGATATCCAGACGGATCGGGCGTAGATTTTCTGTAATTCCGGACAAACCGCTATCGGGTTTTCCTGAGTCGACAACTTTAAAATCAAGGCGTTAGCAATCTGGCACGGTGCTTGCTTTATGTAACCCGTGTCGCGTCGACGTCTGCGCTTTCCGAAATTCCATAGACGGTCGGCGTGGCGACGAACAGCGAAAAGACCAAGAGGAGACTCCATGCTCAAGCAATGCCTTGCCGCCGCAGTTCTGTGTGCGGCCTCCCTTCACGCGTTTGCCGACGACGTTGTCCGCCTGGGCAATTTGAAATTCGCCCATTACGGTGCCGTGTCGTACATGAAGGTCATCGGACCGAAATACGGCTTGAAGATCGAAGAGCGGATGTTCGCCAAGGGCGTCGACATCATGCCGGCGATCGTGGCCGGCCAGGTTGACGTCTCCGCCAGCGCACTCGACGCCGCCATCGCCGGCCGAGCGCAGGGCGCCCCGATTTACGCCGTCGCCGGCTTCGCCAAGGGCGGCGTGCGCCTGGTGGCGAGGAAGGGGCTGACGGTCACGAAGGCCGCCGACCTGAAGGGCAAGAAAGTCGGCGTGGCACGCGGCGGCGCACAGGAACTGATCCTCTATGCCGAACTGGCCAAGGCCGGCCTGACGTGGTCCGATCAGCCGGGCAAGGACGTCCAGATCCTGTTCATGGCCTACGCCGATCTGAACCAGGCGCTCGCCGCCGGCAGCATCGATGCAATGTGCCAATCGGAGCCGCAAGCCTCGCAGGCGATCAACAAGGGCTTCGGCGTGGAAGTGCTCAAGCCGTACGACACGCCGCTTGGCGAGCCGGTGCGCGCGCTTGTCATCACCGAGAAGCTATACAAGGAAAAGCCGGAAGTCGCGCAGCGTGTGATGTACGCCTTCGTCGAAGCGACCGATACGTTCATCAAGAACCCCGCACTGGCCGAGAAGTATGTGCGCGAGGACATGTTCAAGAACCAGATCAGCCCGCAAGACTTCAAGGACGGCATCGGGAATTCGCCGTACAGCTATGACCTGACCGTCTCGCATGTGCAACTGACCACCGACCTGATGAAACAGTACGGGGTTGGCAAGCTGCAGGTCCCGGTGCCCAAGGCAGACGACTGGGTCAAGCTCGATTTGCTCGCGAAGGCCAAGGCCAAGCTGAACATCAAGTGAGGTCGTCATGGCTGCGCACGTGTCCAACCGGACTTTACGCGCCCTGCGTGGCGCGCTCATTCCTGTCGTCGTCGTATTGATCTGGCAGGCGGTCACCGGCCTGGGCTGGATCAATCCGATCATCCTGCCGTCGCCGCTTGCGGTGCTCGCCAAGTGGTGGGAGTACCTGTTGCCGACGCAGGCGCTCGCCGACAACGGCTTGGCCGCCTGGCTGCATTCGAGCGAACTGATGACCGACGCTGCGAATAGCCTGTATCGGGTGATCATGGGTTTCTGCGTGGGCACCATCATCGCGCTGCCGCTGGGCCTGCTGATGGGCACGAGCACGCGCCTGTACGGACTCTTCAATCCGCTCGTGCAGGTGGTGCGTCCGATTCCGCCGATCGCATACATCCCCCTCGCGATCCTGTGGTTCGGCCTGGGCAACCCGCCGGCGTTCTTCCTGATTGCGCTTGGCGCGTTTTTCCCGGTGCTGATGAACACCATCGCCGGGGTGCGTCACGTCGACGGCATTTTCCTGCGCGCCGCGCGCAATCTCGGCGCGAACAAGCTGACGATCTTCCGCCGCGTCATCATGCCGGCCGCGACGCCCTACATCCTGTCGGGCATTCGCATCGGCATCGGGACGGCGTTCATCGTCGTGATCGTGGCCGAGATGATCGCCGTGAACAACGGACTCGGCTACCGCATCCTGGAAGCGCGCGAATACATGTGGTCGGACAAGATCATCGCCGGCATGCTGACCATCGGCGTGCTGGGGCTCATCATCGACCTCGGCATGGACCGCCTCAACAACCACCTGCTCAAGTGGCACCGTGGCCTCGAGACGAAATAAGGAAGCGCCATGCTGATCCAGATCGAAAACGTCAACAAGCAGTTCCCGATTCCCGGCGGCACGGTGGACGCCCTCAAGGACATCGACCTGTCGATCGCCGAGGGCGAGTTCGTCTGCCTGCTCGGTCCGTCGGGTTGTGGCAAGTCGACCCTGCTCAATGCGCTGGCCGGCTTTGTCGCGCCGACCTCGGGCGAGATCAAGATCGACGGACGTGCCGACGCGGCTGCCGAACCCGGTCCGGACCGCGGCATGGTCTTCCAGGAATATGCGCTGTTCCCGTGGATGACGGTTGCACAGAACATCGCCTTCGGTCTGGAGATCAAGGGCATGAAGCGGGCCGATATCAACGCCCGTGTCGACCTGCTGCTCGGCAAGCTCAACCTGCGCGAGTTTCGCGATCGCTACCCGCGCGACCTGTCGGGCGGCATGCGCCAGCGCGTGGCGATTGCCCGCGTGCTCGCGCTCGACAGCCCGATCTTGCTGATGGACGAGCCGTTCGGCGCGCTGGATGCATTAACGCGCCGGACCTTGCAGGACGAGTTGCTGCGCATTTGGCAGGAATTCAAGAAGACCATCATTTTCGTGACCCACAGTATCGAGGAGTCGATTTACCTCGCGGACCGCGTGGTGGTGATGACGTACCGGCCCGGAACGGTCAAACGGGACGTCATCATCGAACTGCCGCGGCCGCGCGATACGGCCGGCACCGAATTCAACGAGTTGAAGAAGGAATTGGCCCAGATGGTGATGGAGGAGCAAATGCGCTTTGCGCAAAGCGAGATTCGCGGATACACGGCGGACTGATAACGGAACGGCGGCTTGCCCCGCAGTTCAAGAGGAAACATCATGCATACCCAGACCAAAAAGCCCTTTTATCGCATCCTGTACGTGCAGGTGCTGATTGCCATCGTCATCGGCATCCTGCTCGGCTATGTCCGTCCGAGCCTGGCGGTCGAGATGAAGCCGCTCGGCGACGGCTTCATCAAGCTGATCAAGATGATCATCGGACCGATCATCTTCTGTACGGTCGTCGCGGGCATCGCCGGCATGCAGGACATGAAGAAAGTCGGCCGCGTTGGCGGCAAGGCGCTGATCTACTTTGAGGTGGTCTCGACCTTCGCGCTGCTCATCGGCCTGGCAGCGACGCACCTGCTCAAGCCGGGCGCCGGCTTCAACGTCGACATCGCCTCACTCGATCCGAAGGCCATCGCCTCCTACACCGAGAAGGCCGCGCACGGCGAGAGCTTGAGCGAGTTCCTGCTGCATCTGATTCCGAATACCTTTGTCGATGCGTTCGCCAAAGGCGAGATCCTGCAGATCCTCGTGATCGCGATCCTGTTCGGCGCAGCGCTGGCCATTGTCGGCGAACGCGGCCGGGTCGTCTCCGAGTTCATCGAGAAGATCTCCAGCGTGTTCTTCCAGGTCGTGCACATCATCACGAAGGTCGCCCCGCTCGGCGCGTTCGGCGCGATGGCGTTCACCATCGGCAAGTACGGCATCGCCTCGCTGCTGCCGTTGATGAAACTGATGGGCACCTTCTACCTGACGGCCTTGCTGTTCGTGCTGATCGTGCTCGGTGGCATCGCCAAGATGGTCGGCTTCTCGATCCTGAAGTTCATCGCCTACATCAAGGAAGAACTGCTGATCGTGCTGGGCACGAGCTCGTCGGAAGCCGCGCTGCCGCAACTGATGGAAAAGATGGAGAAGCTGGGCTGCTCGAAGTCGGTGGTGGGTCTCGTGATCCCGACGGGCTATTCCTTCAACCTTGACGGCACCAACATCTACATGACGATGGCCGTGCTGTTCATCGCACAGGCGACGAACACCGACCTGACGTGGGCGCAACAGCTGACGCTGCTCGCGGTGGCGATGTTGACCTCGAAGGGCGCCTCGGGCGTGACCGGCGCGGGCTTCATCACCCTGGCCGCGACGCTGGCCGTGATTCCGACCATCCCGGTGGCCGGGATGGTGCTGATTCTCGGTATCGACCGCTTCATGAGCGAGTGCCGCGCGTTGACGAACATCGTCGGCAACGGTGTGGCGACGGTCGTCGTGTCGGCCTGGGAAAAGGAACTCGATCACAACAAGCTCAAGCAAACGCTTGCGCGGGGCGAGCTCGAAATGGTCTGACACGTCATGTGAGTGACGGCGGGGGCAGCACGTCATGTGACGCGCCCCGCCGTTCACCGCGATGGAGAGGACCTTGCTGATACGCCGATGGCTGTGGATCGTCGCCATCCTGGCGGCGTGCGTAGCGTTTTGCCTGATGACTTATTCGCTCAGTTGGCAGCGCGGCGTGGCGGAGTTGCGCGTGAACGCCGGCGCGCGTGTCGAGCGCTACGCCGGCAGCCTGAAAAGCACCGTCGACCGTTACGAATTCCTGCCCTACCTCTTGTCGCTGCATCCGTTCGTTCACGACCTGCTCGCGAATCCGAAAGATCCTGCGCGCGTGCAGCGCGCGAATGACTATCTGTTCGACGTCAATCAGCGCGCGAAGGCGTCGGCGGCTTACGTCATCGATGCGGGCGGTGTCGCACTGGCGTCCAGCAACTGGCGCGAGGCGGCGACGTTCGTCGGTCAGGAATATCGTTTCCGTCCGTATTTCATCGATGCCATCAAAGGGGCGACGGGCCGTTTCTATGGCGTGGGCACGACCACCGGCGAGCCGGGGTATTTCGTGTCGCAGCCGATTGTTGTCGATGGCCAGATTCGCGGCGTGGTGGTTGTCAAACTGAATCTCGAATGGTTCCAGCGCGCCGGCGCAGACGCCTCCGAGCCGGTCGTTGTCACGGACGACCACGGCGTGATCTTCCTGTCGTCGGAGCCGCGCTGGCAATACCGTTCGCTCGCGCCCTTGCCCGAAGATGTGCGGGCGGCGCTCGAGCGCACGCGCCAGTACTACAACCAGCGCATCACACCCTTGTCGATGACCGGTGACGAAGCGCTCGACGCCGACGGCGACATCGTGACCATTCGCGAAGGCCGCGCGGGCCGCGACAGCCGGCGCTTTCTCGCCGTGCGCCGCAAGATGGGCGAGCCGGACTGGACCCTGATCTATTTCGCGCCGCTCGACCAGGTCGTTGTCAATGCGCGTATCGCGGCAGTTGCGGCCGCGTGCCTTGCAGCGTTTACCTGCCTGCTCGGCGTGGCGTGGAACCAGCGGCGCGAACGCATGGCCGACATGCTCCGCAGCCGTACGCTGCTGCAGACCGCCTATGCCGAACTGAACGAACGCGTCGCGGAGCGCACGGCCGATCTGCAATCGGCCAACGCGCGCCTGCAGACGGAAGTACAGGAGCGCGCGCGCACGGAACACGAACTGCGAGAGGCGCAAAGCGAGCTCGTGCAGGCCAGCAAGCTGGTGGCGCTCGGGCAGATGGCCGCGGGCATCACGCATGAACTGAATCAACCGCTGTCGGCATTGCGCAGCTTCTCCGACAACACACGCCTGCTGTTCGATCGCGGCGATCATGACGCCGTGCGCGAGAACCTCGAAGCGATTGCATCGCTCACCGATCGCATGGGCAAGATCACCGGCCAATTGCGGCTGTTTGCCGGCAAGGCGCGCCGTTCGGCAGGCCATACGGCGTCGGTGCGCCGGGCGCTCGACAACACCTGCACGCTGCTGCGCGCGCGGTTGCGCGACATTGCGCTGGTGATCGACTTCGCCGGCGATATCCCGGGCGCCGACGTCGATGTCGCCTGCGAGAGCCTGCGGCTCGAGCAGATCCTGATCAATCTGATCGGCAACGCCGTCGACGCCGTCTCGAACGGCCCGCAGCGAAGCGCGCATCCGTCCATTCGGGTCGACGTCACGGCCGACGATACGTGGGTGCGCATACGTGTTGGCGATAACGGGCCGGGCATTGCCGACGCGCATATGGCGCGCCTGTTCGAACCCTTTTTCAGCACCAAGGAAGGCGGCCAGGGCATGGGCCTTGGCCTTGCGATTTCGTCGTCGATTGCACAGGAGCATGGCGGCCAGCTGGTCGCGCGCAACGTGCCCGGCGGCGGCGCCGAGTTTCTGCTGACGTTGCGACGCGCAGCGCCTTGCGCTTCACCGTCTGGCTCACAAGCTTCCCCCCGGAATGATGTATAACGATCTCCAAATCCTCTTCGTCGAAGACGACGAACTCGTCCGCCGCGCCACGCTGCAAAGCCTGCAGCTCGCCGGCCTCGAGGCCTTCGGCCTCGCCTCGGCCGAAGCCGCGCTCGAACGCCTTTCGCCGGAGTTCGCCGGCGTCGTGGTCAGCGACATCCGCCTCATCGGCATGAGCGGGCTCGAACTGCTCGCCCACTGCCGCCAGCATGCGCCGGAGATCCCGGTCATCCTTGTGACGGGGCATGGCGACATTTCCATGGCCGTGCAGGCGATTCGCGACGGCGCCTACGATTTTATCGAGAAGCCGTTCGCGCCTGACCGGCTCATCGAATCCGTCAAGCGTGCGCTGGAAACGCGCAAGCTCGTGCTGGAGAACCGTGCCCTGCGGCGCGAACTTGCCCAGCAGGGCGGCCGCGCCTCACGCATCATCGGACGCAGTCCCGCGATGGAGACGATGCGCGCACTGATCGCCAACGTTGCAATGACGGACGCACCGGTGCTCATCAACGGCGATACGGGCACCGGCAAGGAGATGGTCGCGCGCAGTTTGCACGATCTGTCGCCGCGCCGCGACGCGCCGTTCGTCGCACTCAATTGCGGCGCGTTGCCCGAAGCGATCTTCGAGAGCGAAATGTTCGGACATGAAGTCGGCGCTTTCACCGGCGCGGCGAAACGTCGTGTCGGCAAACTGGAACACGCTTCGGGCGGTACGCTGTTTCTCGACGAAATCGAGAGCATGCCCGCCGCGCTGCAGGTCAAGCTGCTGCGCGTGCTGCAGGACGGCGTGCTCGAGCGCTTGGGTTCGAACCAGCCGATTCGTGTCGATTGCCGCGTTGTGGCCGCCGCGAAGGGCGATATGGAGGCGCTGGTGCGCGAAGGCGCGTTCCGCCGCGATCTGTATTACCGCCTGAACGTCGTGACCTTGTCGCTGCCGCCGCTGCGCGAACGCCGCGAGGACATCCTGCCCCTGTTCGAACACTTCCTGCTAGATTCGGCCGTGCGCTATGGGCGACCGGCGCCGCTGCTGTCCGAGCGGCTGCGGCAGGAACTGATGCAAGCCGATTGGCCGGGCAATGTACGTGAGTTGCGTAACGCCGCGGATCGGCTCGTGCTTGGCGTGGCCAGTACGCCCGAGGGCGGCGAGAACACGCCGTTGCCGCTCAAGGAGCAGGTCGAGCGCTTCGAGCGCAGCGTGTTGCAGGAGGCGCTGGAGCACAGCAAGGGCAATGTCGCAGCGACGGCCGAGGCGTTGCAGGTGTCAAAGGCGACGCTCTACGAGAAGCTGAAACGTTACGGATTACATACTCGCGGCGCGGGCGCTGAGGAAGGAGCGCGCTGACCGCGCCGCGGCGTAAAAACAAAAGCGCCCCGAGGGGCGCTTGTTCGTTGGTCAGGCCGCGAGGCCGCTCAAGCCTGCTTGGCCAAGGCTTTTTCGAGCAGCCGGTTGAGCTCGGCATACTCCGGTTCGCCGACATACTGCTTGAGAATCTTGCCGTCGCGATCGACGACGAAAGTCGTCGGCGTCAGTTGCACGTTGCCGTACTGCTTTGCGACACTGCCGTCGGAATCCATGGCCACCTTGAACGGCAGCTGGCGCGACTGCGCGTAATTCATCACGTACATCGGCGGGTCGTAGCTCATGGCGACGGCGACGAATTCCAGGCCCTGGCCCTTGTATTTCTCGTATGTCTGCACCATCGTCGGCATTTCCTTCATGCACGTGACACAGCTCGTCGCCCAGAAATTCACGAGGTAGACCTTGCCGCGCAATTGCTTGGTGTCGAGTTTTTGTCCAGACAGCAGCGTGAAGTTCGCTTCGGGTGCGCGCTTGGCGCCGGCGAACGCAAAATACGCAGCGATCGCGACGGCGAGCACCAGCACGACGGCGACAAGTTTGCCGAGCGGAAGCGGACGGGAGGTCGATGCAGTCATGGCGCAAACGGGAATGGCAGTGAGGTTTCGACGATTCTACCCTTATTCAGCCGCGCGCGTACGGCCCGCCCCCGTGTGCATTTGCGTGCGCGCGATGGCGCCGTCGGGCGCCGGGATGTCTCATAATGGACGCCTTGCCCACGACACGCCATCCGTCGCCCATGTTGCCTGTTGTCCGAGTCGTTGCCGCGCTTCTTTGCGCCCTGTTCCTGATGGCCTGTACGCCGCATTTCGACTGGCGCGAGGTGCATGCCGCCGATGCCGGCTATGGCGTGATGTATCCGGCGAAGCCGACGCAGGACGCCCGCGACGTGTCGCTCGCCGGCGAAAAGCTCCCGATGCTCATGCAGGCGGCGCGCGTGGACAAGACGCTGTATGCCGTCGGCGTTGTGACATTGCCGCGTGACGACGCGCAACTCCGGGCGGCCGTCCTCGCCGACCTTCAGCGCGGATTGCTCGCCAATATCGGCCAAACCGACGCCGCACCGAGCGCGGTCGCCATCAAGCAGGCGGGCAATGCCGCGTCGGTGCCGGGCGTCGCCGTGCAAGCGACAGGGCAGGCGTCGGACAAGAGCGAGCGCTTCGTGGCGGCGCGCTTCGTAGCGCGCGGCTTGCATGCCTATCAGGTGGTCATCCTCGCGCAAACGCCGCCGCCACAGGACGTCATCGACCAGTTCTTCGACTCGTTCACCCTGGAGTGAGCCACCGCGGCGCGCATTTTTTGACGCGCGCTATATATGCCGGCCGTCGCGCCGGCCGTCCGCAATGCCCACCATCCCCTGCGGATGACCGCCGCGCTTGATAAATCAATCAAATTTATGGATGTATAAATAAACAAAATTATATTTATACAAGGGCGTTCCCTATAGTTCGGCCTGCGCTGCCGTGATCCCCACGCGCGGTTTCCGAACTCCTATACGCCAGAAATACCATGAAGACTTCGATTCTTGCCCGCTGCGGGCTGTTGGGCACGTGTGCCATGCTCGGGATCGGCGCGGGCGCCGCCCATGCCCAGAGCAACGTTACGATGTACGGCCTGATTTCCGCCGGCGTGGGCTATGTGAGCAATCAGGGCGGCAGCAAGACGTGGCAAGCGCTGTCCGGCACCAACCAGAATCCGCGCTGGGGCATGCGCGGCAGCGAGGATCTCGGTAACGGTACGAAGGCGATCTTCACGATCGAAGCCGGCTTCAGTGTCGTCAACGGGACGGCGGCGCAGAACGGCCGTGCATTCGGCCGCCAGTCGTACGTGGGGCTGTCCGACAAGTCGCTGGGCACGCTGACGGTGGGCCGCCAGTACGATACGGTGCACGATTACGTCGGCCCGGTCATCATCTCGAGCAACGGGGTGAATATCGGTGACAACGACAACGGCTACAACGACATTCGCATGCAGAACTCGGTCAAGTACGTGAGCCCCACGTATCGCGGTCTGCAAGGCACGGCACAGTACGGCTTCAGCAACTCGGCCACAGGTTTCCGCAATAACAATGCCTACAGCCTGGGTCTCGGCTATACGCATTCGGATTTCAGCTGGAACGTGGTGTACGCGCAGTTCAACTCGCCGTTCAGCGGCACGAATCCGGATGGCGCGATCGCCAATGACTACGCCAGCCCGCTGCTACTGTTTTCGAAGAGTGCCGTACACACCAGCGTCTCCGCGAGCCAGCAACGCATCTTCGGTACCGGCGGCTTCTACACGATCGGACCGGCCGTCATCGGGGCGCTGTTCACCGACGTCCGCTTTACTTACCTCGATCAGACGCATCTTCATCTGCAGAATTTCGACCTGACCTTGAACTACCACGTCACGCCGGCGCTCGTGCTCGGCGCGGCCTACGGCTTCACGAACGGCAAATACGACGTGATCGAGACGCGTCCGCAATGGCACCAGGTCAACCTGCAGGCTGACTACTTCCTGTCCAAGCGGACCGATATCGCGTTGACGCTGAATGCACAGCAGGCGGCCGGCGACGCGAAGTACGCACAGTTGTTCGGATATTCGGCATCGAGCACGAAACGCCAGACGGCGGTGACGCTTGGGATGCGTCACGTGTTCTGATCCTCGTGGGCGATATCTGATCTGCGCGCCGGATATTCCCCGCCGGCGCCGAGTCTCCCTGCCATTGAGCATTTTTGACGCCACCGCCATGTCCAATCAACGTTTCGAGAACCGTTCTTCGCGCCGGGGTTTTCTGCGCACGACATTTGCCGCCACCGCCGCAACGCTTGGCGCCGCGGCCCTGCCTTCGCGGGGCTGGGCGCAAGTCGAAATGGTGCGGGGCGCGTCGCGTTTGCCGGCCGACGCCTCGGCGCGCAGCGTCATCATCGACACGGATCCCGGACAGGACGACGCCATCGCCATTCTGTTTGCGCTGGGCGCACAGGGGCGGCTCGACGTGAAGGCATTGACGGCGGTTGCCGGCAATGTGCCGCTGACATTGACCGAACGCAATGCGCGCATCGTGCGCGATTGGGCCGGCCGTACGCATACGCTGCCGGTATATGCCGGCTGCGCGCGTCCGTTGATGCGCGAACTGTTGACCGCTGCCAATGTCCATGGCCGCACCGGCCTCGACGGCGTGCCACTGCACGATCCGCAAGCCCCCCTCGCGCCGCAGCATGCGGTGACGTACCTGATCGATACGCTGCGCGGCGCCGCACCGGGCAGCGTCACGCTGTGCGCGTTGGGCCCGTTGACGAATATCGCGACGGCCCTCACCGTTGCGCCGGAAATCGGGAAGGCACTGCGCGAGATCGTGTTGATGGGGGGCGCGTTCTTCGAGCGCGGCAATATGACGCCGGCGGCCGAGTTCAATATCTATGTCGATCCGGAGGCCGCACGCATCGTGTTTGCCAGCGGCGTGCCGATCACGGTGCTGCCGCGCGACGTCGCCGTCAAGGCACCGATCACGCCGGCGCGCATCGCACCGGTGCGTGCGCTCGGCAATCGTTGCGGGGCGCTCGTCGCCGACATCATGGCGGCGGAAGTTGCGTACCAGAAGGGCCGTTTCGGCGTCGAGTCGGCGCCGATGTATGACCCGTGCACGGTGGCGTATCTCATCGAACCGTCGCTGTTCAGCGGCCGCAAGGTCAACGTCTCGGTCGAGACCACAGGCGAGTACACGCTGGGCGAGACGATCGTCGACTGGACTGGCCGCAGCAAACGGCCGGTCAATGCGACCTGGGTCACCGACGTCGATGCGGACGGCTTCTACAACGCTTTGAACGCCAGCATCGCCCGCCTGCCGTAACTTGCGCCGTGCGATGCGATGCGTGGCGGCCGCAGACGCGGGATGTTGCCGCGTCACGCGGTTCAACTCACCTGCGTTGCGATCCAGTCGCGGCAACGGGTGACCTGCGGGCTGCGCTCGCCGCCGTCGAGGGACATGAGGGCGATGGTGCGCGTGACCGTCGGCGCGATCAGCGGCAACGCGGTCAGCGCCGGATCGTGCAGATGCAGCGTATAGAGGCGCGGCAGCACGGCCACGGCCAGGCCGCTGCGCACCAGGGCATAAAGCGGCTCGGTATATTCCATGCGGTATTTCGGGTCGAGACGCAGGTTCTGTGCGCCACCGGTGCGTTGCAATGTGTCGCTGACGTTGCCGCGCACGAACACCGCCAGGTCGCGCTCGACCAGCGACGCCCAGCCGACGCTGCCAGCGTGCGCCATCGGATCGTCGCGGTGCACGACGAGCACGATCTCGTCGACAAACAGATCGTCGTAACGAAAGTGCCTGGCGTGACTGCCACCGTCTGCCGCGTCGTCGGCCGCCACGTCATCGCGTACACCGACGGCGAGGTCGATTTCCCCTTTGCCAAGGGCTTGCACCAGTTCGCTGTTCGGCAGGTCGGACAGTGCGAATCGCACGGACGGATCCGCCTCGCGCAACGCGCCCAAGGCCGGCAACAGGCGGCCGGCGACCGACGGGATGAAACCGATGCGCACGGTCTGCACTTGTTCGGCGAAGGTACTCGTCATGTCGTCGAACGTGCCGCGTGCCGCATTGAGCAGGCGTTCCGCGAGCGGAAGCACGGTCGCGCCCGCGCTGGTCAGTGTGAGGCGGTGCGACGACCGTTCGAACAGCCGGCCGCCGAGCAGGAACTCGATTTGGCGGATTGCCGCGGTCAATGCCGGCTGAGTGACGGACAACGCTTGGGCGGCCTGCGTGAAACTGCGCGAATGGGCAAGGGCGACGAAGTACTGAACCTGGCGCAGCGTCAGCGCCGGCAACGGCGGTATCGGCTCGAGGGACGCCTGCGAAAGCGCGCCGCCACGCGTGGCTGTTGCGGCGGATGCGGAAGGGCCGGATGAACCGGACGAAGCCGATGGGGCAGACGTCTTCATGGGGATAGCGGGCGCGAAATAACGGGTCCGGCAGCCGGATGCGGCGCCTTGGCAATCAGTATAGATTGAAATTATTGTTTTATAAGAATTTTGATTTTTTATTTATAGACGGGTGCGCGTAGAGTGCGATCCATTGTGCGGCTGCCGCGGGGCGTGTGCTGAAAGCGGCCTGCGCAGCACGGCTTCGGACCCGTTTGGCTCAACCTGAGTATTCTAGGCTTATGCATTCGACTCCATCCTCTCAAGACGGCGCAGGCGCTTCGCGCGCCGCACCCTCGGCGGTGACCGCGACGGCCCCGGCGAGTTGGCTCGACCGTCGTTTCGCGATTTCGGCGCGCGGGTCATCCGTGCGAACGGAGGTGTTGGCCGGGGTGACATCGTTCCTCGCGGCGGCGTACCTGCTCGTGGTCATTCCATCGCTGCTCGCCACCGGGGGCATGGAGCGCGCCGCGGCGACGACGGCGACCCTGCTCGTGTTCGTCGTCTTCACGGTCTTGATGGCCTTGTACGCCAATCTGCCGTTCCTCGTCGGCCCCGGCATTGGCGGTTCGGTGATCGTCGGCGTGACCCTCGCCGCGACGGAGCACGTCGCCTGGCAAACCGGCGTTGCGATTGCGTTCCTGTCGGGCGTGCTGTTCCTGTTGTTGACGGTGCTTGGCGCTCGCAGCGTGGTGGCGCGGCTCATCCCGACATCGATCAAATTGGGTCTGGGCGCGTCGATCGGTCTGTTCATCGCAGTGCTCGGTGTGCGCAACGCCGGCATGGTGGTGGCGAATGCGAAGACGAATGCGTTCGCCTTGGGCGACTTCAGCCGTCCGGGCACGATGGTGGCGTTGATCGGTCTGGGCGCGGCGGTATTGCTGCAAGGGCGCAAAGTTCCTGGCGCGATTCTCTGGTCGATCCTGCTCGCTGCATTGGCAGGTGTGCCGCTCGGCGTGACGAAGGTGCCGGACGTCTTCGTGTCGCTGCCGCACAGCATCGCTCCGGTCGCATTCCAGTTGGATATCGCCAGCGCGCTGTCGGTTTCCGCGTTGCCGTATCTGTTCGCGTTCTTCGCGGCGGAATTTTTCTCGACACTCGGCACCACGCTTGCGGTTGGCGGCAAGGCGGGACTGCTCGACGAACACGGCAACATGGAGAACATCAATCGGCCGTTTCTTGTCGACTCGATCGCCGCAACCGGCGGTGCCATGCTCGGCATTCCGGCGCTGACGGCGCTGGTCGAATCCGCCGCAGGGGTGGAGGCCGGTGGCCGCACGGGGCTGACCGCACTCTCGGCGGCGCTGATGTTCGCATTGGTCTGCTTTTTCGTGCCGGTGGCGTTGGCGATTCCGAAGGAGGCGACCGCGCCGGCGTTGATCCTGATCGGCCTTTCGATGTTCAGCACGATTCGCCACGTACCTTTCGACGATTTCAGCGACGCCTTCCCGGTGCTGGCGATGGTGTTGCTCACGTTGCTGTCGAACAGTTTCGGCACGGGCATCGCGGGCGGTCTGCTGTGCTACGTGCTGGTGAAGATGCTGGTGGGCCGCTTCAAGGACCTGCCGTGGGGCCTGTACGTGCTGGCGTTGCCGCTCGCGTATTACTTCTGGACAGTGGTGGGGCGCCACTGAGCCTGGCGCGGCGCGATGCCCTGCGATGCAGGACGTCGTGCCGCAGTTTGTCGTTCGCACTCAAAAGATCCACTCATGAAAGAGACACCGGGCCATGTGCCCGCCGCCCGCACCGGCGTGGAGGTAACCGACGCGCATCGTGCATTCTTTGCCGCGATCCCGAAGGTCGAATTGCATTGCCACTTGCTCGGCGCTGTGCGTTACGAAACGTTCGTGTCACTCGCCGAAAAGTCGAACGCGCCGCTGTCGCGCGCGGAGATCGACAGCTTCTACACGCGCGGCGAGAAGCCCGTGGGCGTATTGCGGGTGTTGCGCGCGCTGGATGAATTCCTGCTGACGACACCCGACGATCTGCATCGCATTGCTTACGAATACCTTGCGGACGCTGCGTCGCGCGGCGTGCGTTACAGCGAGTTCTTCTGGAACCCGACGGGCACGGTGCGCACGTCGAAGATCGCGTATGCAGATGCGCAGGACGCCATCGTGGCGGGGATTCGCGACGCCGAGCGCGATCATCGCATCGCGGGGCGGCTGGTGCCGAGCATCGACCGCGAAGCCGATGCGCGTGAAGCGGTCGAGATGGTCGAATGGATGCGCGCGCATCGCGCCGATGAAGTGATCGGCATCGGCATCGACTATCGCGAGAACGACCGTCCGCCGGAATTGTTCTGGAAGGCGTATCGCAACGCGCGGCGTGCCGGTTTCAAGACGACGGCGCATGCGGGCGAGTTCGGCATGCCGTGGACAAACGTCGAGACGGCCGTGGAGCTTCTGCAGTGTGACCGTATCGATCACGGTTATACGATCGTCGACGCGCCCGATTTCGCCCGGCAGTGTGCGGAACGCGGCATCGTCTTCACCGTCGTGCCGACGAATTCATATTATTTGCGCACACTGTCGCCCGAGCGGTGGGCGCAAGACCATCCGATCCGCCGCATGCCGGAACTCGGGCTCAAGATTCATCCGAATACCGACGACCCGACGCTGCACAAGGTGAACCCGGCCGAGGCATGGGAGCTGATGTTCAGTCATCTCGGCTTCTCGCTCGACGATTTGCGCGCCTTCACCCTCAATGGCATCGATGGCGCGTGGCTCGATAGCGTGACGCAGCAACAATGGCGCAAGGAGTTCGCAGACGAATTCGACGCGTGCCTGAGCACGCTCAAGAAGGCGTTGGCCGCGCAATAGTGCGCTAATGATTTTTCCTTCGGTCTCTCCAGACCTTGCGGCCGCCACCCCCAGTGCGGCCGCTTTTTTTTTAAGGCGGGGACGCACGGTCAATTGGCGGCGGGCACTGAGCGGCGATACTGAATGGCTTCGGCGACGTGAGGGAGGCCGACGGTCTCCTCGCCGGCGAGATCGGCCACGCTGCGCGCGACGCGCAGGACCCGGTGATACGCGCGCGCCGACCATTGCAGCTGGATGGCCGCCTGACGCAGGAGTTGTGCGCCGTCGCCGGATGGCGTGCAGTACCGCTCCAGAATAGGGCCGGCGAGCGACCGGTTGAGCATGCCCTGTCGTGCGTGCTGACGGTTTCTGGCGGCGCACACGCGCCGGGACACCGCGTCGCTGGTTTCGCCGGCCGCCGGCGCGGCGAGTTCGTCCGGCGTGAGCGCCGGGACTTCCACTTGCACGTCGATGCGATCGAGCAGCGGGCCCGACAATTTGCCACGATAGCGGGCGACCGCTTCGCCCGGGCATCGGCACGGACGCTGCGGATGGCCAAGGTAGCCGCATGGACACGGATTCATCGCGGCGATCAATTGAAAGCGGGCCGGGAACTCGGCTTGCAACGCGGCCCGCGAGATGGTGACGCGGCCTTCTTCGAGCGGTTCGCGCAGGACCTCGAGAACGCGCCTCTGGAATTCGGGAAGCTCGTCGAGAAACAGCACCCCGTGGTGCGCCAGGCTGATTTCCCCGGGGCGCGGCAGGCTGCCGCCGCCGACAAGCGCGGCGGGCGACGCCGTGTGATGCGGCGCGCGAAACGGCCGCACACCCCAGCGCTGTGTGGAAAAGCCGTGCGCGCTAATGCTGGCGACGGTGGCCACTTCCACGGCTTCGTCGTCCGACAGTGGTGGCAACAGACCGGCGAAGCGCATGGCAAGCATCGACTTGCCGGTGCCGGGCGGACCGGACAGCAGCAGATGATGCCCACCTGCGGCCGCGACCTCGAGTGCCCGTTTCACGGGCGCCTGACCTTTCACGTCAGCGAGGTCCAGCTGCCGGCTGTCTGCGCCGCACTCCTGCGGCGCAAACGCGGGCGTCAGCGTTACCGGCAGCCGTTGCCCGGCGTCGCCTTCCGCCAGATGGGCGCAAACGTCGAGCAGCGTCGCCGCGGCGTGGACGGTCGCGTGACGTACGAGGGCGGCCTCGTGCGCGTTTGCCGCCGGCACGATCAACGCGCGCGGCGTTGACAGCCGCGCCACGGCGCCGGCCATGGCGAGTGCGCCCCGGATCGGCCGCAACTCGCCCGACAGTGACAACTCGCCCGCGAATTCGTGTGTCCGCAACCCGCCGGCGGGCAATTGCCCGCTCGCGGCAAGTATGCCAAGCGCAATCGGCAGGTCGAAGCTGCCGGAGGCTTTGGGAAGATCGGCGGGGGCGAGGTTGACAGTGATGCGCCGCGCCGGAAATTCGAAGCCGCAATTCTGCAGCGCGGCGCGCACGCGCTCACGGCTTTCCTTCACTTCCGTATCGGGCAGGCCGACCAGCGACAGGCTCGGCAAACCGTTGGCCAGATGGACTTCGACCGTAACGGCGTGTGCCTGCATGCCGGACAGTGTTCGGCTGTTGACGACGGCTAACGACATGGCGCCTCCTTTTGACTGCGATGACGCGCGCATCACAGCCGGGGGCGCCACGACCACGCATGCGGCCACTATAGGCAGCGGCGGTACGTCAGGTCAAAGGGGCGAGGGGACTTTCGGAGTCGCGGCCGAGCGTCGTCGGACGACCCCCATGCCGCGAACGGGACAACAGGCCATCAAGCGCTGGGGCAGATCGGCGCAAGCGATGAAACGTCAGGCGGCTGGCGCCCGAAACGCTCAGTCTTGTGCGTGCCGCTCGCCCTCGAGTTCGGCGACGCGCTTTTCGAGTGCTTCGAGTTTCTCGCGGGTGCGGGCCAGGACTTGCGCCTGGATGTCGAATTCCTCGCGCGTGACCAGATCGAGCCGGTTGAAGCCTTGGTTCAGCAGGCTTTTGACGTTGCGCTCGATATCCTTGGCCGGCGATTGCTTGAGCAAGTCGCTCACCTTGGCTTGCATGTCTTGCAGGATTTCGTTCGGTTTCATCAGCCTTCCCCCTCTCGTTACTTATCCCATCATAGGACTTCGCCGGCCACGCAGCATGCCGGGTCCGCTCGCGCACCGAGTTGGTGCTTGCACCGCCGACGTGCTTTGCCCGGCGGTGGTGCGCGGTGCACGATGGTGCATCGGTCCGGCCAGCCGGCTTGGGCGCCACTCTACCATGAAACGCCCGTGCCACAAGCCCTGGCGCGCTTTTCCGAGCGATTCCATCCCGAAAATTTTGCCATTTTTTTACCCCGGAGTCCGTATCTTGCGTCTTGCAGCGTGCCCTTTTAGTGGGCCTGGCACGGGAGTTGCTTTGCTTACCTCTGAAGCAAAGTCGCAAGCTGCGCCAAGACTATCAGTTTCCAATTGGGGGAAGTTATGAAGAATAAGTCAACTGCGAATAAGTCAACTGCGATGGTTGGCTGGGTGTTCTTCGGGGCGCTTGCCGCCTCGGCGGGCGCGATGGCGCAAAGCACGGACGCCGCGCCCGCCGCGGCGCCTGCTGCGGCCGCGCCCGCCGAACCGTTCAGCGTGACTGCGAACGTCGGGCTGTTCTCCGACTACCGTTTCCGCGGCATCTCGCAAACGGCGAAGCGCCCGGCAATCCAGGGCGGTTTCGACGTGGCGCACGAGTCGGGCCTGTACGCCGGCGTGTGGGCATCCAACATCAGTTGGCTGTCCGACGGCAACCCGGCCGTCAGCGCGCCAATTGAAATGGACATCTACGGCGGTTGGAAGAAGGAACTCATCCCCGACTGGACATTTGACTTCGGCGGCCTGCAGTACTACTACCCGGGCACGTACCCGTCCGGCACGTTCTACCCGCGCCCGCACACGTTTGAACTGTACGCGGCGGTGAGCTGGAAGACGATCACCCTGAAGTATTCGCATACGCTGACGCGCCTGTTCGGCCTGACCAGTCCGACCGGCAAGGATACCGACGGCAGCGGCTACCTTGACCTGACGGGGACGTACGACACCGGCTTCTGGGGGCTTGGCCTGGTCGGCCACGTGGGCCACCAGTGGGTGCATAACTTCGGCGCCGCCTCGTATACCGATTGGAAAATCGGCGTGACGAAGGATCTTGGCAAGAATTTCAGCGTATCGTTGTCCTATATTGATACCAATGCCGACAAGCAGTTCTACACGGCAGCCAACTCGGGCAAGGTGCTGAGCAAGGCGACGGTCGTGGCGGGGCTGAGCAAGACATTCTAAGTAAGGAGCAATCTCATCATGAAGCTGATTACTGCAATTGTGAAGCCGTTCAAGCTCGACGAGGTTCGTGAAGCCCTCTCCAATATCGGGGTGTCGGGTATCACGGTGACCGAAGTGAAGGGCTTTGGACGCCAGAAGGGTCATACCGAGTTGTACCGCGGTGCGGAGTACGTCGTGGATTTCCTGCCCAAGGTGAAGATCGAGGCGGTGATCGGCGACGCACTGCTCGATCAGGCCGTCGAGGCGATCGAGCAGGCGGCCCGCACCGGCAAGATCGGCGACGGCAAGGTCTTCGTGTCGCCGGTGGAACAAGTCATTCGCATCCGTACCGGAGAAACGGGCGAAGACGCACTCTAAGAACAGAGACAACATAATCATGAAAAAACTTTTTGCCAAACTCGTGCTCGTCGGCGCCTTCATGGGCGTCGCGGGCGGTCTCGCAGGCTACGGGGTCACGGCCTCGGCCCAGGACGCTTCGGCACCGGCTGCCGCCGCTGCCTCGGCGCCCGAGGCCAGCGTGCCAGCTGCGGCTGCCCCCGCTGTCGCTGCACCGGCTGCGCCGGCCGCGGCAGCACCTGCAGCCGCCTCGGCCGCCGCCGCACCGGCGCCGGTGCCGGTGCCGAACAAGGGAGACACGGCGTGGCTGCTCATCTGCACGGCACTCGTCATCCTGATGACGTTGCCGGGTCTCGGCCTGTTCTACGGCGGTCTCGTCCGCTCGAAGAACATGCTCTCCGTCCTGATGCAGTGCTTCATCATCTTTTCGTTGATTATCGTGTTGTGGTCCATCTACGGCTACAGCATTGCCTTCACGGAAGGGGGCGCCTTCTTCGGCGGATGGGACCGCTTGTTCCTGAAGGGCATGACGCCTGATTCGGTGGCGGCGACCTTCAGCAAGGGCGTGGCGGTTCCCGAGTACGCGTACATGGCATTCCAGGCGGCATTCGCGGCCATTACCTGCGCGCTGGTCATCGGCGCCTTCGCCGAACGCGCCAGGTTTCCGGCCGTGTTGCTGTTTGTCGTGATCTGGTTCACATTCGCCTACCTGCCGATCGCTCACATGGTCTGGTTCTGGCCGGGGCCTGACCTCTATGTCGATCAGGCCGCTGCGGATGCCGCGACGGCCAAGGGCGGCTGGTTGTTCCAGAAGGGTGCGCTCGACTACGCGGGCGGTACGGTGGTGCATATCAACGCAGCCATTGCCGGTCTGGTGGGTTCGTACATGGTTGGCAAGCGCCTGGGCTTCGGCAAGGAGGCCTTCAAGCCGCATTCGCTGACGATGACCATGATCGGTGCTTCGCTGCTGTGGTTCGGCTGGTTCGGCTTCAACGCCGGCTCGGGGCTGGAAGCGAACGGTGGCGCTGCGCTGGCCTTCGTGAACACGTTGCTCGCGACAGCCACCGCCACGATGTCGTGGACGTTCGGCGAATGGATCGGCAAGGGCAAGCCCTCGATGCTCGGCGGTGCTTCGGGTGCGGTGGCCGGTCTCGTGGCCGTCACGCCTGCGGCCGGCTTCATCGGTCCGATGGGCTCGATCGTGCTGGGCCTGATCGCCGGTCTCGTCTGCCTGTGGGGTGTTAACGGCCTGAAGCGCATCCTCAAGGCCGACGACGCGCTGGACGTGTTCGGCGTGCACGGCGTGGGCGGTATTCTCGGCGCACTGATGACTGGCGTTCTGGCCTCGCCGGCCTTGGGCGGCACGGGTATCTACGACTACGTCACCAACAAGGTCTCGCCGGATTATTCGATCCCCGGCCAGCTGTGGATTCAGTTGCAAGGCGTGCTGACCACGCTGGTGTGGTCGGGTGTGGTCGCTTTCATCGCCTACAAGATCGCCGACGTGATCATCGGTCTGCGGGTGCATGAAGATGCCGAGCGTGAAGGCCTGGACATTTCCTCGCACGGCGAGTCTGCCTATCACGATTAAACGGGCGAGCGAGAGGAGTTGCCGGATTTCGGCCGGACAGCCGGAACCGGCATTGAACGGGCGCGTTTTGCGCCCGTTTTTTTATGGTGCGCTTGAATTGCGGCGAAATGCCCCCAAATGACAGCATGATCGGCATATGCTGAACGCAGAACATCCCTGCGGCGACCAAGGCGATCCGCGGTGTGCCGAGGCATATGCTCTACAATCAAAGCTCCATTTGGATATGAGAGAAGCATGGTTCCGCATCTCGTGACGGCCCTGAAGGGGCCCCTGCTCGACCTGGAAAAGAAGATTCTCGACGCCACCCCGGCGATTGAGCGCTGGTTCCGGCTCGAATGGCAGGAGCACACGCCGCCGTTCTATTGTTCGGTCGATTTGCGCAATGCCGGCTTCAAGCTCGCGCCTGTCGACACCAACCTGTTTCCGGGCGGTTTCAACAATCTCACGCCGGAAGTGCTGCCACTTGCCGTGCAAGCGGCCATGGCCGCCATCGAGAAGATCTGCCCGGACGCGAAGAACCTGCTCCTGATCCCGGAGCGGCACACCCGCAATACCTTCTATCTGCAGAATATCGCGCGGCTGTCGACCATCATGCGGCACGCCGGCCTGAACGTGCGCCTGGGCAGCCTGTCGGAGGACATCACCGAGCCGACCCCGATTGAATTGCCCGACGGCCAGCATCTCGTCATCGAGCCGCTCGAGCGCTCGCAGCGCCGTCTTGGCCTGAAGAACTTCGATCCGTGCTCGATCCTGCTCAACAACGACCTGTCGGCCGGCATTCCGCCGATCCTCGAGGGGCTGCACGAGCAATACCTGCTGCCGCCGCTGCACGCCGGGTGGGCGGTACGCCGCAAGAGCCACCATTTCGCGGCCTACGATGACGTCGCAAAGAAGTTCGCCAAGCTGATCGATGTCGACCCGTGGATGCTGAATCCCTATTTCGCCAAGTGCGAGAACATCGATTTCGCTGAGGGCGTGGGCGAAGCGTGTCTGGCCGACACCATCGACGCGTTGCTCAAGAAGATCGGCAAGAAGTACCGCGAATACGGCATCGACGAGAAGCCGTTCATCGTGCTGAAGGCCGATGCCGGCACCTACGGCATGGGCGTGATGACGGTGCACGATGCGAGCGAGGTGAAGAACCTGACGCGGCGCGACCGCAGCAAGATGAGCGTGGTCAAGGAAGGCCTCGAAGTTCACGACGTCATACTGCAGGAAGGCGTGCACACGTTCGAACGCATCAATGAAGCCGTGGCCGAACCGGTCGTGTACATGATCGACCGCTATGTCGTGGGTGGCTTCTATCGCGTGCACACCGGGCGTGGCAGCGACGAAAACCTCAACGCGCCCGGCATGCATTTCGTGCCGCTGGCCTTCGAGCACACCGCCTTGCCGGATGTGCATGCGAAGCCCGGCGCGGCGCCGCCGAACCGGTTCTATATGTACGGCGTGGTTGCGCGTCTCGCGCTGCTGGCCGCATCGATCGAGCTGGAACGCACGGACCCCGATCCGGAAACGTACTGACGTAGGAAAATTCTGAATACGCCAAGTTACGACGGCACGCGTTTTTGCGCTGCCGCCGCAGTGGCGCATCACGAAAAACGCCGCGGATACGCGGCGTCCAAAATGAAAAAGACGCCCGGCTGGCCCCCCGACTAGCCGGGCGTCACATTTGCCGGGCCGCGTCACGCGGCGCCAGGCAAATCGCAGCATCCCACGAACAGGAAACTGCGCAAACTTTCAATTCCCGCCGTCCAGCGGCATTCGCCGCCGTTATGCTGATGACCGTCGCATCCAGCCGCTTCGCCATAGGGCGCGGCGGTGTCGGGATGGCGTTGACCATGGTGTCATGATGCTGCGGATTTCCATCTTGAACATCCCCTATATGGGGGATGTTTCGACGAATGGGCGCTCAATAAGAATTTTCCTCATGAGGCGGGACGATGAAGGGGCAGGCGGACCTACGCGCGTATCTGCGGCAGCTGAGCCGGGTCGGATTGGGCTCGCTGCTGGTCATGCCGGAGTGGCTTGCGGCCGCAGGACGGGGTTTCGGCGCCGATGGCGTCGCCTGCGTCTGGCTGGACCGGACACTGCGGCCAGGCGATGTTTACGCGCCCGATCTGAACGGCGAGGCGCGTTTGCAGATGGCGGGGCACCTGGCGAATCTGACCGGCGCGCCACAGGCGCCGGGGCACCCCGGTTCGCGGATGCCAACGCCTCCGCCCGGCGGGTTGGCCGGGGGCTACGCCATCGGGTGGTGGCGCGCGCTTTATCGCGCCGGTCACGGGGGCGACCTGGCGCCGTGGCTCATGCAAGCCGGCCAATTTGCCGATGCACTCGACGGCTGGATCCGTCTGCCGAACGGCACGGCAATGCTGGCCCTGATGTTGCGCAGGGCGCGTTCCGGACCGTTTCACGCGTCGGACGTGCGCCGGTTTGGGCCATTGCTGGGCGACCTGGCCGATGGCTTGACGCAAGCGCATGCCGAGACGGCAGCGGGCGTGGCGCCTGCCAGTATGCCGGCGTGCGCGCCGCCAGGCGACGCCTTCGACGCGCCAGGCGCCGAGGGCACGATGGTCATGCGCGCCGGCCGGCCGGAATGGCTCGATCAAGGCGCGCAGGGGCTGCTCTGCATGCGGCTGCAGGCAAGGCCGGGAGGCGGTGGCTGGCCGGAGATCGCGCCGGTGGCGCAGACGTGCCGGGAGCTGGCGGCCGAGGCGTCGACGGGCGCGCCACGGGACGCCGGGAACATGGCCCCGGATGCGCGCAATCGCGAGGCGGATTGTGGCGTGTCCGTGACGGGACAGGGCTGGCCTCAGTGCGACAGTCCACCTGAGCCGGCTGAGCGTCGGATTGTCGTGCCCGGTGGTTGCGTGACCGTGCGCGCGATGCGGCTTCGCAGTCCGGGCGGCCGGCCGACGGACCGCGTCGGCATCTCGATCCGGCATCAGCCGCCACGCGCCGTGCGCCTCCTGCGTCAATTACGCGCTACGGCCCTGTCGCCGTTGCAGCGGGAAATCGCGTACCGGCTCGCCTGTGGCCAGTCGCGTGCCGAGATTCGCGAGGCTTGCGCCATCGGGGCAGAGACGTTGAAGACCCACATCAGCCAGATTCGGATTCGCCTGCACCCGTGTGGCGACGCTGCCTTGCTGGCCGATGTCGGCCTGGCGCCCGGGCCGCCGCCGCTCGGCGCTGGCGGCGGTCGGTTCGCCACCTGACGGCGTCCACAGCGAGGAAGTGGCGGGTCGGCTAGAATGAAGGCCTGTGCGCGCCGTTTGGCGCGGTCCGCCCCCTCGAACTCCAGCCCGTTTCCGATCGATGCAGATTCTCTTTATTGCCGACCCGCTCGACCAGTTCAAGATCTACAAGGACACTACGTTCTCGATGATGCGCGAGGCGGCACGGCGCGGCCATCGCCTGTTCGCATGCGAGCCGCACGATCTGGCCTGGCAGGGCGACGTCGAAGCGCAAGTGCGCGAAATTCGTCTGACGGGCGACAAAACCGCCTGGTATGACGTCGTTCAGACGCGCGTGGCCACGCTGACCGAGTTCGACGCGGTCCTGATGCGCAAGGATCCGCCATTCGACATGGAATATGTCAATTCGACGTGGCTGCTGGAAATTGCGGAGCGCGCCGGCGCGCGGGTCTTCAATCGCCCGCAGGCAATTCGCGATCATTCGGAAAAGCTGGCGATCGCCGAGTTCAAGCAATATGTCACGCCGACGCTCGTCACACGCGACGCGGCGCGTCTGCGCGCGTTCCATGCCGAGCATGGCGACGTGATCTTCAAGCCGCTCGACGGCATGGGCGGTACCGGCATCTTCCGCATTGGCGAAGATGGCCGCAATTTGGGCTCGGTCATCGAAACGCTGGGGGAACACGGCCGCCGGTCGGTCATGGCGCAGCGCTTCATCCCCGAGATCAAGCAGGGCGACAAACGCATCCTGCTGATTGGCGGTGAGGTCGTACCTTTCGCGCTTGCGCGCATCCCGCAAGGCAATGAGGTCCGCGGTAACCTGGCGGCCGGCGGTTTGGGCGAAGCGCGCCCGATTACCGCGCGCGACCGTGAGATCGCCGAGGCGCTCGGCCCTGTACTGTGGTCACGCGGCCTGTTGCTGGTCGGCCTGGACGCGATCGGCGATTACCTCACGGAGGTCAACGTCACGAGCCCGACGTGCTTCCAGGAAATCACCGACCAGACCGGCTTCGACGTGCCGAAGATGTTCATCGACGCGCTCGAGAGGGCCGTCTGACGCGGCAACGGCCGCCATCGAAACAAATGGGCTGTCGCTCGGGATTGTCCCTGAGATAATGAAAATACGGGCCCTTTGCACGCCTGCTAAAATGGTAGCCCCGAAATCGACAGGGCAAGGTTCCGGCGTGCGTGTCAATGCAGACGCACCGCTGACGCCGCGCGCCTAGCATCATGGCTGGAATACTGATCATTGCCCACGCGCCGTACGCTTCCGCGATGCGCGAGTGCGTTACGCATATCTATGGCGGCTGTCCGGCGCGCATTGGCGCATTGGACGTCTCCCCCGACCAGGACACGGCAGCGCTGCTCGACACGGCGCGCGAACGCGTTGAGCATCTGCGCGAGGAAAACGGAGTGCTGGTGCTGACGGATCTGTTCGGCGCGACCCCGTCGAACATCGCTGCGCAGTTGGTCGGCCGCGACGTGCGCGTGCTCGCGGGGGCGAACCTGCCGATGCTGATAAAGGCGGTCTGTTATCGCTCGGTGCCGCTTGATACGCTCGTCGACAAGGTGCTTTCGGGCGGATCTCACGGTATTCTTCAAATTGGCGCATGTGCGCCGGCGAATCAAACAACACCACGCTGATAAATGCTTCAACAAGAAACCACGATCGTGAATAAATTGGGGCTCCACGCCCGGGCATCGGCCAAGCTCACGCAACTGGCCGCGCGTTTTCAGAGCGAGGTCTGGCTGACCCGGAACGGGCGCCGCATCAATGCCAAGAGCATCATGGGCGTCATGATGCTTGCCGCCGGCATCGGCTCGTCGGTGGCTGTCGAAACCGAGGGTCCCGACGAGGATGACGCCATGCAGGCGATTCTCGGCCTGATCGCCGACCGATTCGGCGAAGGCGAGTAAGCGGAATTAGGCCCGCCACGCCGCCCATGGCGTTGCGGCAGGCCATGACCGGACGCGGCGGAAGGCCGCTGCGTCCACGCCGGTGCTGCGCCCGCGCCGCGCGGGCCATACCGGTTGGCTGATTTTGATCTGGGGAGCCTCTCTTGTCGTTCACCCTGCACGGAATACCGGTTTCCCGCGGCATCGCCATCGGGCGTGCGTACCTGCTTAAGCCGGCCACGCTCGACGTGCCCCATTATCTGCTCGACACTGACCAGTTCGAGAGTGAGATCGCGCGCTTTCGTCTTGCACAAAGCACGGTCCAGCATGAACTGGACACCCTCAAGGCCGAGTTGCCGGCCGATGCGCCCGGCGAGATGGGCGCCTTTCTCGACGTCCACTCACTGATTCTCAACGATACCCTGCTGGCCGATTCGGTTATCGAACTGATCCAGACGCGCCGCTACAACGCGGAATGGGCGCTGGCCACACAACTGGAAGTGCTGGCGGCCCGTTTCGAGGACATCGAGGACGAATATCTGCGTGAGCGCCGGGCCGACATCGAACAGGTGACGGAGCGTGTGCTCAAAGTGCTGGCGGGTGCGCCCGGCATTCGCCATGTCGCGGCACAAGCGCCGCGCGACGACATGGTCGTGGTCGCCCGTGATATTGCGCCGGCAGACATGCTGCAATTCAAGACGCAGGCGTTTCACGGCTTCGTCACCGATCTTGGCGGCAAGACCTCGCATACCGCGATCGTTGCGCGCAGCCTCGGCATTCCGGCGGCCGTCGGCGTGGCGCAGGCGAGCCAACTGATCAAGCAGGATGACGTCATCATCATCGATGGCGACACGGGTATCGTCATCGTCGATCCCGCGCCGATCGTGCTCGAGGAGTACAGCTACCGCCAAAGCGAACGCGCGCTCGAAGACCGACGACTGCAACGCCTCAAGCATTCTCCCGCACAGACGATCGATGGCACGCCGATCGATCTGCTCGCCAACATCGAATTGCCGGAGGACGCCACGACGGCGGTCGAGGCGGGCGCTGTCGGCGTCGGACTGTTCCGTACCGAATTCCTGTTCATGGATCAGGAGGATCCGCCCGAGGAGGAAGCGCAGTTCGAGGCGTACCGGCGCGCGGTCCAAGCCATGCATGGCTTGCCGCTGACCATTCGCACAATCGACGTCGGCGCCGACAAGCCGCTCGACAGCCACGAGACCTACGAGACGGCACCGAACCCGGCGCTGGGGCTGCGCGCGATTCGCTGGAGCCTGTCCGAGCCGCGCATGTTCCTTGAGCAACTGCGCGCCATCCTGCGCGCATCGGCGTTCGGCCAGGTGCGGGTGCTGTTCCCGATGCTCGCGCACGCGCAGGAAATCGACCAGACGCTCGAGCTGGTACGCGAAGCCAAGCGTCAACTCGACGCGGCAGGGCTGGCGTACGATCCGAACGTGAAGCTCGGCGCGATGATCGAAGTGCCGGCGGCGGCGCTCACGTTGCCGATGTTCCTCAAGCGGCTCGACTTCCTGTCGATCGGCACGAACGACCTGATCCAGTACACCCTCGCCATCGACCGGGCCGACAACAGCGTTGCGCATCTTTACGATCCGCTGCACCCGGCGGTCTTGCGGCTGATTGCCATGACGATCCGAGAGGCGCATGCGTTCGGCGTGCCGGTGGCCGTCTGCGGCGAAATGGCGGGCGACCCGACTGTGACGCGCTTGCTGCTCGGCATGGGGCTGCGCGAGTTCTCGATGCATCCGAGCCAGTTGCTGCAGGTGAAGCAGGAAATCCTGCGCGCGCATCTGCCCGATCTCGAACGTCCCGTGCAGGATCTGCTCGCGGCGACCGAGCCCGAGGAAATGCAGGCGGCATTGGCGCGGTTGACCGTGGCGTAATCCGCCTGCGGCGTGTCCGTCAAACACAACGGCCGGTGGCTTTGCAGCGCACCGGCCGTTTTTCATGGGTGACGCATCGCGCGTTCAGTGCCGCGCGCCGCACACGCGGCATTCCGGGTTCGGGGCGCACCGCATCGTGTGCCACGACATTTTCGTGGCGTCGAGAATCAACAGGCGGCCGGCGAGGGATTGGCCGATGCCCACGATCAGCTTGATCGCCTCGGCGGCCTGCATGCTGCCGATAATGCCGACGAGCGGCGCGAGCACGCCCATCGAGGCGCAGGCTTGCTCCGGGAACGGCTCGTCAGCCGGGAACAGGCATTCGTAGCAGGGCGAGTTCGGATCGCGCACGTCGAACACGCTGATCTGGCCGTCGAAACGCAGCGCGGCGCCCGCGACGAGCGGCACACGCGCCGCCACGCACGCGCGGTTGACGGCGTGGCGCGTCGAGAAGTTGTCGCAGCCGTCGAGTACTACCGTGGCATCTGCGATCAGGCTTGCCAGCCGCGCTTCGTCAACGCGTTCGTTGATCACGTCGACCTGTACGCCGGGATTGATCTGCGCGAGCCGCGCGCGGCCCGATTCGACCTTGGGGCGCCCCACGCTGGCGCTGTCGTGCAGGATCTGGCGCTGAAGGTTGGTAAGGTCGACGTCGTCATTGTCGATGAGCGTGATGCGGCCAACGCCCGCCGCGGCAAGGTACAGCGCGGCGGGTGAGCCGAGCCCGCCGGCGCCCACGATGACCGCGTGCGCGGCCAGCAGTTTTTCCTGGCCCTCGATGCCGATTTCGTCGAGCAGGATATGGCGCGAGTAGCGCAGCAGTTGATCGTCATTCATACGGCGGATGTCTCAGGACGAAAAAAAACCGTGCCGGCTTTCGCGGGCACGGTTCGTAGTGTAAGCCGTTTTACTTTTTGCTGTTCGGCTTGGCCGGGGCCGTCGTGTCGGTTTTCGCCTCAGGCTTGGCGTCGGGCTTGGCCGGTGCCGCGTGGGCGTCCTTGGGCAGCGGCCCTGCATTGGCTTCGAGTCGCGACTTGGTACGTTGCACCAGTTCGCCCTTGAGCTGATGGAGCGCCTGCTGCAGCATGAAGTCGTCGTTGCTGCCCAGGTCCGGCAGCTTCTCTTCGCGTTCCTTTTGGCGTTGCTCAGGCGTCTTCTTGGCGTTTTCTTCCTCGAGACGGCGCAGTTCTTCCAGGCGGCGGGATTCGCGGGCGTCGATTTCCTTCTGCTCGTCAGGCGACTGCGTGTTGTGCAGATGGTTCTGATAATCGATTTCGCGCGTGACCAGCACGTCGTCCGGATCACCCTTCGGATTCTGATCGACCGGCACGTCCGGCTTGATGCCGATCGACTGGATCGAGCGTCCGCTCGGCGTGTAGTAGTAGGCGGTGGTCAGGCGCAACGCGGTATCCGGCGACAGCTGACGCACGGTCTGCACAGAGCCCTTGCCGAAGGTCGTCTTGCCCATGATCAGCGCGCGCTTCTGGTCTTGCAGCGCACCGGCCACGATTTCCGAGGCCGACGCCGAATAAGCGTTCACCAGCACGACGATCGGCACCGTCTTGTAGATCGCCGGTTCGCCCTTGAGCGGATCTTCCGGGCTCGCCGACAGACGATAGTTGTCGAAGGTGGCCTTGTAGCTCTGCTTGGCGTCCTCGATCTGGCCGTTGGTCGTGACGACGACGGCATTCGACGGAAGGAACGCCGCGGACACGCCGACGGCCGACTGCAGGATGCCGCCGCCGTTGTTGCGCAGGTCGAGCACGAGACCCTTCAGGCCCGGCTGTTCCTTGGCGATTTCCTGAAGCTTCTTGGCCAGATCCGGCACGGTGCGTTCCTGGAAGCTCGTGATGCGGACGTAGCCGATGCCCGGTTCGAGCACCTTGCCCTTCACGCTCTGCACGCGGATTTCGGCACGCGTGATCGAGACCGGGAAGGTGCGCTCCTCGGACTTGCGGAAGATGGTCAGCGTGACCTTGCTGCCCGGGGCGCCGCGCATGCGCTTGACGGCCTGGTCGAGCGTCATGCCGCGCACGGGCTTGTCGTCGATGCGCGTGATCAGGTCGCCCGGACGCAGGCCGGCACGAAACGCAGGGCTGTCTTCGATCGGGGAGATGACCTTGACGAGGCCGTCTTCCTGCGAGATTTCGATGCCGAGCCCGGCGAAGCGGCCGCGCGTCTGCTCCTGCAGCTCCTTGTATTCATCCTTGTCGAGGTACGAGGAATGCGGATCGAGACTGGACACCATGCCCTTGATGGCGGACGTCAGCAGCTTCTTGTCGTCGACGGGTTGCACGTATTCCCGTTTTATCTGGCCGAACACCTCGGCCAGCAGGCGCAGTTGCTCGAGCGGCAGCGGCGAAGTGGCGTTTTGGGCAGAGGCCTGGGAGAAAGCGAGCGTGGCGGCCGCGCCGGTCGCCAGGCCGAGCACGATCAGGCCGATGTGTTTGAGGGTTTGGCGCATATAGGCGTGGAAGTCCGAATTTTGGGCGCGCCCGCCAATGGGCGCGGTGCTTGGCGAAGTATAACCGTTTGCCCGCGGGGCAGGCATTGAGCGTTCGACAGGGATTTTTCCCAAGTGGTTCGGGAAAAATGGCCCAGTCGCGCTCTTTTTCGCGAGAATCGCCGGCTTTACTTGGCCTTGCCTTGCGCGGCCACGGCGGCCAGCGCGCCGGCAATCTTGTCCTGGTCGCCGAGGTAGTAGTGGCGAATCGGCTTCAGATCGGCGTCGAGTTCATACACGAGCGGCGTGCCGTTCGGAATGTTCAGGCCGGCGATGTCGTTATCAGAAATGCCGTCGAGGTGCTTGATCAGCGCGCGCAGCGAATTGCCGTGCGCAGCGATCAGCACTTGCTTGCCGGCACGAACGGCCGGGGCGATGGATTCGTTCCACAGGGGCAGCACGCGCGCGACGGTGTCCTTCAGGCATTCCGTCAGGGGGACTTCCCCGGGCTTGAGCTTGGCGTAGCGAGGATCGCCCGCCGAGCTGCGTTCGTCGCCGGCGTCAAGGGGCGGCGGCGGCGTGTCGTAGCTGCGGCGCCACACGTGGACCTGCTCGTCGCCATACTTGGCGGCCGTTTCCGCCTTGTTGAGGCCGGCGAGCGCACCGTAGTGACGCTCGTTCAGGCGCCAGCTGTGCACCACCGGGATCCACATCTGGTCCATGACGTCCTGCACGTGCCACAGGGTGCGGATGGCGCGTTTGAGCACCGAGGTGTAGGCGAGATCGAATTTGAAACCGGCATCGGCGAGCAGGTCGCCGGCCTGTTTGGCTTCGGCGATGCCCTTTTCGGTCAGGTCGACGTCGATCCAGCCGGTGAAGCGGTTTTCCTTGTTCCACGTTGATTCGCCGTGGCGGATGAGGACTAGCTTGTACATATGCGACTTCGGTCAGAGTGATAAAGCGGGGGCTGCCAGACAGCCATGATGCGGGATATCCGGCGCATTAACCGGAATATTTTATAATGACCGGATTACTTTGATACTTTTAGGTGGTTTGTGAAGTTCTTCGCCGATTACACCAACCTCGCTTTGATTGCCATCGCGCTGGTTTCCGGGGGCCTGCTGGCCTGGCCGGTGTTCAAACGGGGCGGCAAGGGTCTGTCGACGATGGAAGCGACCCAGCTGATCAATCGCAAGGGCGCCGTCATCCTCGACGTGCGCAGCAGCGAGGAGTTTGCCGGCGGCCACCTGCCGCAGGCGCGCAACCTGCCGCTCGACGATGTCGAGGGCAAGGTCGCACAGGTTATCAAAAACAAGGCGGCGCCCGTGCTGATCGTCTGCAAGAGCGGTCAGCGCTCGGCCAAGGCTCAGTCGCTGCTGCGCAGTCTCGGCTACGCGGAAGCGTTCAGCTTGCAAGGTGGGCTGGCCGCGTGGCAGGAAGCCGGTCTGCCGGTGGTCAAGTAAGGGAGCCAAAATGCCGAAAGTCCTGATGTACAGCACCCAGGTGTGCCCGTATTGCCAGATGGCCGAGCGCCTGCTGCGCCAGCGCGGCGTCGAGGAAATCGAAAAAATCCTGATCGACCGGGAACCAGGCCGCCGCGACGAAATGATGGCGCGCACCAGCCGCCGCACCGTGCCGCAGATCTACATTGACGAGCATCATGTCGGCGGTTACGACGATCTGTCCGCGCTCGATCGCGCAGGCGGACTGTTGCCGCTCTTGCAAGTCGCGTAATACCCCCGGCACAATACCGATCGCCAGCCGCGCCCATGCGCGGCTGTTTTATCCCAAGGAAATGAAATGTCCGACCAGAACCAGCCGTTTTTCAGCATTCAGCGCGCCTACCTCAAGGATCTGTCGCTGGAGCAACCGAACTCGCCCGCGATTTTCCTGGAACAGGACATGCCGACCGTCGAAGTGCAAGTCGACGTCGCCGCGGAGCGCCTGGCCGAAGAAATCTTCGAAGTGGTGGTAATTGCCACGGTCACGGCCAAGATCAAGGACAAGGTCGCGTTCCTCGTCGAAGGCAAGCAAGCAGGTATCTTCGAAATTCGCAACGTGCCGGTCGAACAACTCGATCCGCTGATCGGCATCGCCTGCCCGACGATCGTTTATCCTTACCTGCGCGCCAACGTCGCCGACGCGATCAGCCGCGCCGGCTTCCAGCCGATCCACCTCGCGGAAATCAATTTCCAGGCCCTGTACGAACAGCGCCTGGCCGCGTTGACAGAGCAGCAGGGCGCCAACGGCAGCGCCGGCGGTGCGGGACTCGTGATGCCTGACGGCAGCGCGGCGCAGACGCACTAAGCAGCACAGTCACAGCGGTTCCGGCGGCAAGCCCCACCGGCGTACGAGAGAGAGTCATGAAGATTGCTGTATTCGGCGCCGGTGCCTGGGGTACCGCCATGGCGAGCCACATGGCGGCTCGCCACGATGTCCTGCTTTGGGCGCGTGATCCGCAAATTGTTGCGCAGCTGACCGCCCACAGGGAAAACCCGGTGTACTTGCCGGGGTGCCCCCTCAATCCCCAACTTTGCTATACCGGCGATTTCGCCGCCGCGCTCGCTCATGGCGCCGGCGAGGCCGATCTATGCGTGGCCGCCGTACCTGTGGCCGGCTTGCGCGCGCTCGCCCAGGCGATGCGTGCCGCCGGCATGCGGCCCCGTTATCTGGTCTGGCTCTGCAAGGGTTTCGAAGCGGAGACCGGCCTGCTGCCTCACACGGTGGTGGCCGAAACGTTTCCGGAAGTGGCCGGGGGGTCGCTGTCCGGCCCGAGCTTCGCGAAGGAAGTCGCGCAGGGGCTGCCCGCGGCGCTGACGATCGCGAGCACCGAAACCGCGTTGTGCGAGTTGGCCATTGACGCCTGCCATTTCGGGGCGTTGCGGATCTATTCGAGCGACGATCTCGTCGGCGTCGAGGTCGGCGGTGCCGTCAAGAACGTGCTGGCGATCGCCACGGGCATCGGCGATGGCCTCGGCCTGGGCCTGAACGCGCGCGCCGCGCTGGTCACGCGCGGGCTGGCCGAGATGACCCGTCTGGGTGTCGCCCTCGGCGGCAAACCCGAAACTTTCATGGGGCTGACCGGGGTCGGTGACCTGATCCTGACGGCGACCGGCGACCTGTCGCGCAATCGCACCGTCGGACTGGAGCTCGCCAAGGGCAAGCCGCTCGACGACGTCCTCGCCGCGCTGGGACATGTCGCCGAGGGCGTGCGTTGCGCGCGCGCGGTGCGCGACCTCGCGCACCGGCACGGCGTTTCGATGCCCATTACCGAAGCCGTGTGCGCGATACTGTTCGACGGACTGCCTGCGCGCGACGCCGTGGAAGCGCTGCTGCGTCGTGACGCCCGTGCCGAGCGAGAGGGCGGCGATACCGCCTGACGCTGCCGGCGCCCCTCGCCTGGCGGGCTATGCCCCGCCGGCGTATCCTTGCTGACGCCAAGCTTCAAACACCACGACCGCGACCGTGTTCGACAGGTTGAGGCTGCGGTTGTCAGGTCGCATCGGCAGACGCACGCGTTGCGGCAAGTCGAAGGTGTCGAGCAAGGCGGGCGCGAGGCCGCGCGTTTCCGAACCGAAGACGAACCAGTCGCCCGGTTGGAACGCCAATTCGCCGAACGGACGCGAACCGCGCGTGGTCAGGGCGAACATCCGTGCCGGGTCGGGTTTTTCGGCGGCGAGGAAGGCGTGCCAATCCTTGTGAACCTGCATTTGCGCATACTCGTGATAATCGAGCCCGGCGCGGCGCATGCGCGCGTCGTCGAGTGGAAAGCCGAGCGGTTCGATCAGGTGCAGCCGTGCGCCCGTATTGGCGCACAGCCGGATGACGTTGCCCGTGTTGGGCGGAATTTCGGGCTCGACGAGGACGACGTTGAACATGGTGAAGTTCTTAAGGTAAAAGGCGCGCGATGCGTGCCGGTGGTGTTCAGGAATGCCGCGTGCGCAGCACGACGGCGGCCGTGACCTCCCGTGCGCCCGCCTGTTTCAGTGCGTCGGCCGCTTCGTGGCAGGTGGCCCCGGTGGTCATCACGTCATCGACGAGCACGACGGCACGGTCCCGCACGGCGGCGCCAGCTGCGAATACGGTGCGCAGGTTGCGCTGACGCGCCGCACGCTCCAGCCGGCTTTGCTGCGCCGTTTCGCGCACCCGCCTCAGGCAGTGCGCATCGGCGGGACGCTGCAACCGGCGGGCCGCGACGCGTGCGATCTCCCATGCCTGATTGAAGCCGCGCGTGACCAGGCGTTCCCGGGCCAGCGGCACGGGCACGAGCAAGGTGTCGTCCGCTATCCCCCGCTCGCCGAGCGCATCCGCAAGACGCAGCCCGAATTCGCGTGCGAGCGGCAGCCGGCCATGAAACTTCAAACGCATCATCAATCGGTCGAGCGGAGGCCGGTAATCGGCAAGGGCCAGCGAATGGTCGAATGCCGGCGACCAGGCCAGGCACTGGTCACACACCCGGGTGCGACAATTTGCCGCACCCGTCTGCATTGCTGCGGCGCAGCGCAAACAGCGGATCGGGCGGTCGGCGGCCGGTTGTCCGGCATCGAAGACTTGCGCGCAGACGCCGCACATTTGCCGATCGGCGCGCACGCCGCACACGGCGCAATGCTCGGGCAGCGCAATGCGCAGGAAACCCGAAGTCAAGGCGGTGAACGACAAAGCGAGCGGCATGAGCGAACCATCGGCAAAAAGCGGGAGAATGAAACCGGCACACAGGTGACGGTGCGTCAAATGCACCGGCTGGCGCAGTGTCCCGAAAACCGGGGCGCAAGCCGCCGCCGGTGCGTTTATGCAGGGGCGAGTATACTGCCGACTCGCCTCCTAGCCTGTCCCATGAAGCCTGCCGAAGCCCAAGTCGTGCCACCGTCCGTGGCGCCGTTCCCGTCCCGATTCCTGCGTGCCGCGTTCGATCGCCGCGCGCCGCATTGGGCCGATGCCGATTTTCTGATGCGCGAGATCGCGGCGCGCCTGGCCAGCCGTCTCGAGTACATCAAGCTCCAGCCGCGGCGCGTGCTCGATGCCGGCTGCGGCACGGGTGCCGATCTCGTCGCGCTGGGCGAGCGTTATCCTTCGGCTTATCGGATTGGTCTGGATGCGTCGGCGGCGATGACGATTGCGGCAGCTTCCCAAGGAGCAGCCTCCGGCTGGCGCCGCCTGCTGCGCGCGGCGCCGGCGTTCGGCGTGGTGCAAGGCGACTTCTCGGCTTTGCCGCTGGCCGATGCGTGCGTCGACCTGGTCTGGTCGAACCTGGCGCTGCACTGGTTTCGTGAGCCGCATCGCGTGGTACCCGAATGGCATCGTGTCCTGTCGAACGACGGACTCCTGATGTTCTCCGCCTTCGGCCCCGATACGCTGCGCGAGTTGCGCGCCGCATGGGCGGAAGTCGACACGCTGCCGCACGCGCTCACGCCGACCGATATGCACGACCTCGGCGACATGCTGGTACAGAGCGGTTTCGATACGCCGGTGGCCGACATGGAGACGATTACGCTGACGTTCGAGACGCCCGAGGCGCTATTGCGCGACGTGCGTCTGCTCGGCGTGAATCCGCAGCCGGAGCGGCGTGGCGGGTTGACCGGCAAGCGCCGATATGGCGCGTTGCTTGGGGCCCTCGAACGGCAGCGGCGTGCGGACGGCACGCTCGCGCTGACCTTCGAGATCGTCTACGGCCATGCGTGGAAAGTCCCGTCGAAGACCGATGCCGCCGGCCATGCTGTGATCCGCGTGCAGGACATCGGGCGCGGCGGCCGTTCACGCGGCATGTAATCGTCCCGGCGCCGCGCCGCCCCGGGGGCCGCGTCGCTGTCGTGTTACATGATCGGCGACGCCCTCGGGGCGTTCGCACGCCTTTCTGACAGTCTCCTCGACCACCGCCCACCTACAAGACCTTGTAGTGTTTCGCGTCGCCGAAATCCGATCTAATGGTCTCTCGAAAGCCCCTCCGCTCAAATTGGATGTGGGGCGCTGATGCGTTGACTTGTTTGTCATGCGCGAACGGGAGGCATGCCGATGGACACAGATTCGACCGATATCCGCTTGAGTGTCGATGCGGGTTTCCTGACGCCCCCACCACCTCGCTTCGTGTCGATACACGGCCTGTGCCGTACGACCGTTCACCTCAAGCTCGAAGGTTTGAACGTGGCAGGGTCCATCAAGTTAAAGACTGCGTTGCAACTCGTCGAGGACTTCGAGCGCGAAGGACGCATCGCGGCCGATACCGAGTTGATCGAATCGTCGTCGGGAAACCTGGGCGTCGCGCTGTCCATGGTCTGCGCCAACCGCGGCTATCGCTTCACCTGCGTCGTGGACCCGAATACCTCCGAGTACGCGATACGGATCATGCATTCGATGGGCGCCCGCGTCATTCCCGTGACGAAGCGAGACAGTGCCGGCGGCTTCCTGGGAACACGCATCGCCTTGATCCGCAGCATGGCCGCCGGCGACCGGCGTGTCTTGTGGTTGAACCAGTACGCCAACGCGAGCAACTGGCGCGCGCATTACCGCTGGACCGGTCCCGAGATACTGAAGGCGTTCCCGTCACCGGACTACGTTTTCATCGGCGCGGGCACCACGGGCACCTTGATGGGCTGCGCGCGATACTTGAAAGCGCGCAGTCCGCGCACGCGCATTGTTGCCGTGGACAGTGTCGGGTCCGTCACGTTCGGCACGCCGGCCGCGCGTCGTCTGATACCCGGGCTTGGCACCAGCCGCAAGCCTGAGCTGTGCGATGCCTCGATGCCGGACGCCGTTGTGCATGTTCGTGAAGAAGACACGATCCGATGCTGCCGTGAGCTCGCCGCGTGTGGCTTGCTTGCGGGCGGATCGACCGGAACGGTGCTGAGCGCCGTGCGCGGCATGGCCGATCGGCTGGACAGCACGCAAACGATCGTCGCACTATCTCCCGACATGGGGGAGAAGTATCTGGACAGCATCTACGCCGACGATTGGGTCGAGGGGCACTACGACTTGCGCGTCGCTTCGCCATCCACCTTGAACCAGATCGCATGAATACGCCCTCGATCGCACCGCCGCCATTCCATGTATTCACCGGGCGCCAGGTTCATGATGTTCTGCACGACCGCAAGCGAGATGTGCTGCATGCTGTCGAGCGCGCGTATCGCGCGCACGCATGCGGGCGCACGCACAATCCGGATAGCCAGTTCCTGCACTTCCCACTTGCGCAGCGCAACCGTGTCATCGCACTGCCGGCACATATCGGCGAAGACAGCGAAGACGCCGCAATCGGCATCAAATGGATAGCGAGCTTTCCCGACAATATCCGGCACGGGATTCCGCGGGCGTCCGCCGCGTTAATTCTCAACGACCCCGCCACCGGATATCCGATGGCCTGCATGGAGGCGAGCATCATCAGCGCCTCGCGCACCGCAGCGAGCGCCGTCAGCGCGCTTCGCCTGCTCGCGGTGGAGCGTGCCGGCAAGCCCCATGTTGTCGCCTTCATCGGCGCGGGACTGATTGCACGCTACGTGGCGCAATACCTGCCATTAGCGGGCGTTTGCATTGAGCGGATCGTCATGCACGACGTCGAGCCGCGATACGCCGAAGCGCTTGCGGAGCGCGTGCATCGCGAGCAGGGCTTTGCCACGGCCACGGAAGCGTCCATCGGGCGCGCCATCGGCTGCGCGGATGTCGTCGTCTTCTGCACGACGGCGGCGACACCGCACGTTTTCGACGCGACGTTGTTGGCCCACGCGCCGATCGTGCTGCATCTCTCGCTGCGTGACCTGTCGAGCGATCTGATCCTGTCGTGCCACAACATTGTCGACGACGCCGATCACTGTCTCAAGGCATCGACGTCGCTGCAGCTGACACATCAGCAGACGGGCCGCCGCGATTTCATCACAACGTCGCTGCCGGAGATGCTTTGCGGCGGCGAGGTGCCGGCGCGTGACAAAGCGGTTGTCTTCTCGCCATTCGGTATGGGTGTGCTCGACATCGCCGTTGCGCAAATGGTCTACCGAACGCTGGCGCCGACGCAGCCGTCGATTTCCCAGTTTCATTTTGATGTCGAAAGAGGCTGATTCAATTATGGAAAACGCCCAACACGCCGCCGCTTGTTCCACCGCCTTTCGTCCTGCGGCTTCCCGCCCGGGGTATGCCGATGTCCTCGTCGGATTGCAGTATGGTGACGAGGGCAAGGCCAAGATTATCGATGTGCTTGCGCCGGAATATGATCTCATCGCCCGTTTTAACGGCGGCGCGAACGCGGGCCACACGATCGATACGCCGGACGGCCGCATCGCCCTGCGGCAGTTGCCGTCCGGCGTCTTCCATCCGCACGTGGCGCTCTACATCGGGTCCGGGTGCGCGCTCAATGTATGGAAGCTGGCGGATGAAATTCGCAGCGTCGAATCGCTGGGCGTCGATCTGTCCGGACGCCTCCACATTCATCCGCACGCCGCTCTCGTGCAAATGGCGCACATCGCGCGCGATGAAGTCGACGGGGGCTTTATCGGCACTACCGGCAACGGGATGGGACCGTGCTATGCCGACCGTGCCTTGCGTACGCACGATGGCTTGCGGGTCAACTTCCAGATCAAGGATCTGGTCGAGGCGACGGCCGCCACGGTCGACGCCATGGAACAGGGTGCGAGATACCATCTGTCGACGCTTGATGCCGGGTTGCGCGACAAGCTCACGACTCGCGTCGACGATCTTCGGGCCGGGCTTCCCGGTGCGCTCGAGGTGGTCGCGAAATATGTCTCGCCGAATGCCGACTATCTTGCGACGCGCGTCGATGCCGGCGCGCGCGTGCTGTTCGAAGGCGCTCAGTCCGTGCTGCTCGATGTCGTCCATGGCGAGCAGCCTTACGTCACGGCAAGTCATACGATCCCTGCCTACGCCTACGTCGGCGGGGATCTTCCGCCCAGATGCCACCGCCGTACCATCGGCGTCGCGAAAGCGATCATGTCGCGTGTGGGGCAGGGCCCGTTCCGTTCAGAGTTCGGCGGTAGCTTGTCCGAGGATTACTGCCGCAAAGCCGCATTGCTGTCATACGGCGCCGCGCGCGAGCGGGAGCTTTTCGATCCCGAGGCGTTGCTCAGATCGCGAGATGCTTTCGATATCGGCGTGGCATTGCGCATGCTGACTGGCGAATACGGCACGGGCACCGGCCGCCCGCGCCGCGTCGGCATGTTCGACGTGGCGCAACTGAAGGCAACCGTCCGGCAGCATGCGGTCGATTGCATCTACATCAACAAGATCGACAGTCTTGCGCTGTTCGCGAGTTCGTCGTTCGAAGGCATTCCGATCTGGACGGGAAGCGGGGGTGAGCAAAGCGAGGAGGATCGCCTCGGCACGCGCGTGCGCGACGGGTATGCGGTGTTGCCGCCGCTCTCGCGCGACGACGTGACGATGCGTCCGGACGGCAGTGTCAGCGAGAACGTGTTGCGCTTAGTGGCCACGCTCGAACGCTACCTCGGCGTTTCCATCGGTGGTTTCGGGCTGGGGCCGGAGCGAGGCAACACTTGGCGGCTTGAGATGGACACGACATGTTAGCGTCGGCACGGCGGGTGAACACGGCGGCGCGGACGGACGACGCCGAGACCGGCGGTAGGTCGGCCAGCGGATTGGATCGATCGCGCCGGCGGGACTGGCACCGGGTTGCGATGGTGAGGGTCCGCGATGACACAGCCGAATTTCCGCCGCTCGATGCCGCGCACGTGTTTTTCAACCCCGAACTCATGCCGTACTGCATGCATGCGAGGGTGCGTGAGCGTGGCATGGAGACGATCCGGTCGCTCAGCGCTCGCCGCCTCGCGGACTATCTGTCGACGACCGAGTGTGTCGAATTGAACATCGTCAACTACGCCGTCGAGGCCATGCTCGGGCGGGCGTGGGTATCCGATGAACTGCGCGCGGAGGCGTTGGCCGTCTACACCGACGAGGGATATCACACGCTCATGATGGAACGTTTTCGGCACGCCATATTTTCGCAGACCGGATACGCGTTGGCGCGCGCCCCTTCATCAACGATGGCGCGTCTGCGTCACCTGTGCGGGCCGTCAACGGCAGCGCGCTACACGCTCGCCGTGGTCTGTTGTGCGATCGTCACCGAAACCCTCATTACGACGACGTTGCGCAAGGCAGGGGCGTCGGATCAGGTCTATCCTCCGGTGGCGGCGCTGATGCTCGATCACGCGGCGGACGAGGGGCGGCATCAGGCGTTCTTCATCCGCTTTGCCGAGCGCTTTCTCCCTATGCTCGATGACGCCGCCATGGCGTTTGTCGAGCGGCTGCTGCCGAACGTCATGATGGCTTTTCTCGCGCCCGATCCCGTCGCCCTCAAACGCGATCTGGCCGCAGTCGGCATTGATGACGCCGACGCCAAAAGCATCCTCTTGGAATCGTTCGACATAACGATGGTGCGAGAGCAGATGATGACGGCGGCTGTCGCGCCGCGCCGCCTGTTCGAGCGATTGGGCATGACATGCGCGAGCGCTTTCGAAGCGAAAGTTGCACGTTGTCGCATCGATTTCACGGAGCACTGACATGACGCACGACGCAGGTGTAACTTCCGCGCTACGTGACTGGGTGGCGCCGGACATTGGGATGGACGGCCCAAACTATCGCGCGCTGATTCGGGAGGCACTGAAATTCAAACAAGGGTATCCCGATCGTGCCCGCGAGGTGCTGCTCGGGCGGGCGATTTACTTCCTGTTCTTCAATCCGTCATTGCGCACGCGAAGCAGCTTCGTGACCGGTCTGTCCAAGATGGGCGGCCTGCCGATCGTGCTCGATCCCGACGGCATCTATACACCAGCGCTTCCCGGCGACGAGATGCCTTACGCAACCGAACGGATCAGCGACGTCGCTCGCGTCCTTTCGGAGTTTGGCGACGCGATCGGCATCCGCATGTATGGCGAGCCAGCGAAGTGGGTCTACGGACACGCGCACCGCTGCATAGAGGCTTTCGCCAAATGGTCGGGCATTCCTGTGATCAACATGGAATGCGATCGCTTCCACCCCTGCCAGGCGCTGGCGGACGTGATGACGCTGACCGAGAAACTCGGATCGCTGAACGCCCGCCGCCTGTGCATCAGTTGGGCCTACTCGGGGAGTTGGCACAAGCCGGTGGCCGTGCCGCAAAGCCTTCTGCTGGCCGCCGCCAAATGCGGGATGGACATTACCGTCTCACATCCGCGAGGCTTCGAGTTGGACGCGGGCGTGGCCTCGACCGCCGGCGCGTTCGCGAAGGAATCCGGCGCGACGCTCCGATTCGTCAACGATTTTCGTGAGGGCATCAATGGTGCGGAGGTCGTATATGCAAAGTCCTGGTGCAGCTTGACATGCTTGCCAAAGCACCTTGGTTCGCCTGTCAACGAAGCGCGCATGACGGACCTGTTCGAGCAACATCGTGATTGGTGCGTGACTGACGAGGTGATGGCGCTGGCAGCGCCCGAGGCCGGCTACATGCATTGCCTCCCGGCCGATCGCGGGCAAGAGGTCAGCGACGGCGTGCTCGACGGTCCTCGATCGTGGGTGTTTGCACAGGCGGGCAACCGTCTGCACGCGCAGAACGCGATCATGACGAAGTTGCTCAACCCGATGTGCCTGTCATGAAGAGACGCAACTTCCACTACGTCTGCATGCATTGCGGCGCCTTCGATTCGGCGGATGGAATGCGATATGTGTGCGCGTGCGAAGGGGCGCAGAACCTGCGCATCGCGTACGACGACGTGGACGTGAAGACGGCACGCGGGCTGCGCGAGCGGATCGGCGGACACGGCATGTGGCGTTACGCGCCGTTGTTGCCGGCGCCGCAGGCGTTTGGCAGCCGATTGCTGGTCGGCGGCACACCCTTGCTCGATTGCGGCGACGGCGACGGCGTTCGTCTCCGGATCAAGGATGAAACCCGCAATCCCAGCGGATCGTTGAAGGATCGCGCCACAGAGTTGGCCGTCGCGGTCGCGCTGATGCATGGCTACCGTCATGTGGTCGCCGCGTCCACGGGGAACGCCGGTGCGTCGCTGGCGTGCATCGCGGCAGCGCAAGGCATCGCGGCAACGATCGTGGTGCCGCGCCGAACGCCATCGGCCAAGCTTGCCCAGATCGCCGCCTACGGCGCCGAGGTCGTGCGTGTCGACGGCGACTATGACGACGCCTTCGCGCACGCCGTGGACATGTCGCGCCGCGACGGCGTCTACTGCCGCAATACCGGCTACAACCCCTTCACTCGGGAGGGCAAGAAGACCTGTGCCTTTGAAATCGCCGAAGACCTCGGCTGGCGCGTTCCCGACTGGGTGGTGGTACCCACGGGGGATGGCAACATTCTCTCGGGGATGGCTGTGGGCTTCGCCGAGCTGCTTGCACTCGGGATGACGACGTCGATGCCGCGTCTGGTCGCGGCGCAATCGGATACGTCTGCCAGCATTGCGCGCGATTGGGTGACGGTCGCGTCTGGTCGCCCGATTCCGAGTGCACCGACGCCGGCCGCTCCGTCTACAGTGGCGGACAGCATCTCGGTGCGCTTCCCGCGAGACCATGCCGGTGCACTGGCCGGCTTGCGGCAATCGCGGGGCGTCGCCGTGACCGTTACCGAAAACGAGATCCGACGCGCCTCGCGACATCTCGCAAGACGATTCGGCTTGTGGGTCGAGCCGTCGTCGGCTGTGGGATATGCGGCGTTTCTTCGATGTGTTCAGGATGGCACTTTTCACGCCGGCGCGAGCGTGGTGTTGTTGAGTACGGGGTCGGGACTGAAGCATCCCGATCCGTGGGGCGACGTGAACGCCGCGCTCGGCAAGCGGGCAAGAACGCGCAGACCCAAGCCGCATGACAACGGCGACACGTCCGCGGCATTACGGAGGCCCCAATGAATCGTTCGCATGTCGGCATCGTCGGGTGCGGCGTTAGCGGACTGACGACGGGCATTGCGGTGCTGCTCTCCGGTCGGTCGGTGTCGATCCGGTCTGCGGAGGCGCCCGGCCACACGACGTCGATGCTGGCGGCGGCGATCTGGCATCCGTTCTTTCCCTCGCGCGATGCTGCCTATCTGAGGCGTGCGAGCCGAACGTACGCCACGCTTGTGGCGTTGGCGTCGGACGCGAACTCGGGCGTGTCGATGCGGGAACTGACCGAGTACTTCCGGACGGACGACGGCATCCCGTGGTGGGCTCAGTGCGTCCCGGATGTGTCCCGTGTACCTCGGAGCCGCGTGCCGTCCGCTTATGCCGGCGGGTATCGCATGCGTGTGCCGGTGGCCCACGCGGGCACGTATCTGAATCATCTGATGAGCACGTTCATCGAACTGGGCGGCGTATTCGAAAGCGGTCGCGTCGACGCACCGGACGAGATGCTGGTCCGATGCGACGCCGTGGTGAACTGCACGGGCTACGGCAGCGTCACCTGGGGTGATACCTCGCTGGGTTTGTCGCGCGGCATTGTCCTTCGGACGGAGCGGGGTGGCGTGCGCGGCTGCTTCATCGACGATTCGGACGCCCGTCGCCCGACGTACATCGTCGAACGAGACACCGACTGCATCCTCGGCGGTTTCGCGGAAGCGGGCCTGACCTCAACGTCGGTATCCAGGGATCAGATCGAGGATATCCGTGCGCGATGCATCGCGTTGTGCAGCGATGTGGCTGCATTGAAAGTGCTCGACGTGGGTGTCGGCTTTCGTCCGACGCGGCCTTCGGTGCGCGTCGAGCGTGACGGCAGCAATCCCGGGGTGATTCACAACTACGGACACGGCGGTGGCGGATTCTCGCTCTCGTGGGGCTGCGCGGCCGACGTCGCGGCACTTCTGGATGGCGTTGCTTGAGCGCGCGGCCGCCAACCCAGAGTGTGGCGGCGCGCATCGGTGTAGTGGAATGTCATTTGCGTGGAGGCGAACATGTTGCTGGAACCCGGCGATCTTAGCGAGCAGCAGATCTACAACTTCATGATGAGCACGATCCTGCCGCGCCCCATCGCGTGGGTCAGCACGGTGGATCGCGAAGGCAAGACGAACATCGCGCCCTATGCGTACTTCATGGGGGTGTGTTGCGTGCCGATGACCGTGCTCTTCTGCCCGGTGGTGCCGCCGCCGCCGCGCGCCAAGAAGGACACCTTGCTCAACATCGAAGAAGTCCCCGAGTTCGTCGTCAACGTGGCCTCGGACGACAATATCGGCGCAGTCAATCTCTCCGCAGCGCCGTTGCCGCGCGGTCAGTCGGAATTTGGGCTCACGGGCATTACGCCCGTGCCGTCGTTGCACGTGCGTCCGCCTCGCGCGAAAGAAGCCGCCGTCGCCTACGAGTGCAAGGTGCGGGACATCATCGAGATCAGCAATGCGCCAGGCGGCGGTTGGGTGGTGCTGGGGACGGTGCTGGGCATCTACGTCGACGACGCGCTGCTCGATGACGGCGCGTGTCGCGTGGATCTGCAGCAACTGCGGCCGATCGGCCGCTTGGGCGGCGGCGACTTCGTCCGTGCAGCGACGGATACGTTCACGTTGCCACGCTACAAGACGCTGGCCGATCTCGACGAATGCCCGCATGTGCGCGATTGAAGCGCGCAGCGAGGCGCACATCGTTTGCTTGGGCGAGCGGCGTTACCGCGTCGATCGCGACTGGTTGCGTTGGCCCACGCCGGGCGACAGGGGCTTTGTTTCGCACGTGGCCGTCAACTCACGCGACGAACTTCACGTGCTCAATCGCGGCAACCCCGTGATTCAGATCTTCTCGCCTTCGGGCCGTTTCCTCGGCGACTGGCACACTAATCTGGTGACACACGGACACGGCATCCACATCGACGCGCGCGATCGCATCTTCATCGTCGACTCCGATCGGCATTGCGTGCACGTGTTCTCGCCAACGGGGCAACACCAGCTTTCGCTGGGGCGGCGCGATAGACCGGTATACGGGCGGCCGTTCAATCATCCGACGGATGTGACCGTCACCCGTAATGGGCACATCTACGTCTCGGACGGTTACGGCAATTCGCATGTCCACCGGTTTGCCGCCGACGGACGCCACGTTGCGACGTGGGGTGGTGCCGGTGCGGCACCGGGGGCATTCGCGAACCCGCATGCCATTGCGACCGCATGGGACGACACGTTGCTCGTGGTGGACCGCGAAAACGGGCGGGTACAGCGATTTACAGGCGAGGGGGTGTACGTCGACGAAATCCGCGACTTGTATCTGCCGACGGCCGTCACCGTCGGCGAAGACGGGTGGATCTACGTCTCCGACCAGTGTCCGCGGCTGTCCGCCTACGCGCGCGATGGCCGCCTGATCGGCCGATGCAGAACCTTCGGCGCTGTCGGTCACGGCATCACTATCGACAGCACGGGCGATGTCTACATCGCCGACATGATGCCCAGCGGCGTGTCACGTTTCCGACGCATGTCCTGACGGACCGGTCATGGCATCTCCGTGTCGCCGATGAGTCCGTAGGCCGAGGCCACATGCACGGCGCGATGCCGGCTGGTCACGTTGAGCTTGCGCATGATGTTGCGCAGATGGTGAATGACGCCGTGTTCGGAGATCATCAGGATTCGGCCGATCTCCCAAGATGTCTTGCCCGCCGCCACCCATCCGAGGCACTCCCGCTCGCGTTTGGTCAGCATCGGCCGCGTCGGCGCGTCGGCGCTTTGCACGACCAGGCGATGGACCGCGTCGTGCACGTGAGCGGCCAGCGTGGCGCCCCACGGAATCGTCCGTCGCAGAGCGGCCGCGGGCACATCGGGACGATTGGCCGCCAGAGACAGGGTGCCTGACGCGCCGGAGGGCCCGAACACGGGGAACGTCAGACCCGACTTCAGGCCGAAGCCGGCGCGCTCGTCGCGAAACGCCCGTTCCCATGGCGTGCGGAACAGAGTCTTGTGCCAGATAAGCGGCGTCAGCCGATTGCATGCATGTCGGCGGATCGGATCGCGCACCCCATAATCGTTCTGCTCATACAGGCGTTGCCATTCCGCCGGGTAGTTCGACAAGGTGTGACTGACGCCATGCGTGAACATTCGCCCGAACTCGCCGTGATAGTAGAAATAATCGAAGTGAAGCAGCGCGGTGACTTCGCTCAGGCAAGCGGACACGTCGCCGAGGCGCGTTGCCTGCTCCAGACGGTGCAACGCGACCAGAAGCGGCGTACCTGCGCCATGCGCCGGGTCCGATGCGATCGCGTTGTCGTACGGAGCAAGGGCAGTCAACGTCGGTGTCGCGTGTTCGGCGACATGGGGCGTGCAGTTGTCAGACATCTCGGTCATCGAAGCATGCCGGGGCCGTTGTCAGGCACCGGCGTGTCCATGGGTGGAGGAGAAATATCTAACATGCAGTCGAGGCCGGCTTCTCCGGCGCCGGCCGGCATCGGCGCCGCGCGGTGTCACGCGCCGATGACCGGTCGCTGCGCAGGCCGTGCCGTGCTTGAACCTGTTGAAATCGGACGGTCTCCGGCGACGCGCGTGCGCTGCGGCGACTTTCGGAGTTGTCCCTAGACCATCGGCGAGACAAGGTGATGAAAAATGGGCCGATGCCGTGCCGGAACCGGAGCCGCGGATAGCGGAACCGAAGTGCCCACGGCGGGTGGAACTTTTGGTCGCCGAACCGACTTCAGTGTGCACTGCATCTAAGGGAATAGCCTAATTTCTTTTTTGCATCAAAGCGTTCAGGGGATTTTATCAAGACCCCTATACTCTGTATCAATCTTGTCGCGTCAAGAATCAGCGTTCTATAATGCGTAAGTTTGTCGCGGCCCGAACGAGAGAAGTTCCCCGTTCGGCCGCCGGACATGAACGACCCAATAGCCCCACGGGTGACGGCGATGCACGCAACTTCCTCTGACACCGATAGGGTGAAGCAGGAATGGACGCATAAGCGTAATTGCGCGATTTCGCCGCGCCAGTTTGTCCTGTTCTACCTGTCTCTGGCCGCCGTTTCGCTGGGTGTTGCCTGTATTGTGGCGTGGCGCGGCGGCTGGATGGTATTGCCCTTTACGGGTCTGGACTTGCTTGTGGTGGGCATTGCGTTTGTCATTTATGCCCGGCATGCCACAGATTACGAGGTCATTCGGTTGTCGCCCGAACGCCTTGTGGTTGAGCAACGTTCAGCACAGAGATTGAGGCAGTATGAATTCAATCCCCGCTGGGTGCGCATCGATATCGAGAACTTGCCACGCACACGGATCGTGCTGCGTTCGGCGGGCCGCTCGGTGGTCATCGGTGTCCATCTTGCGCAGCATCGCCGCGAAGCATTTGCGCGCGAACTGCGCCGTTGTCTTGCCCAAGTGTCGTAAGGTCCGCAAGAGAGGATTCGGATTGTAATTTTGGGTAAGGAAGCTATGAAAAAAATGAAACACGCCTTGGCGGCTTTCCTTGCGAGCGGCATGCTGCTCGCCGGCGCACCCGCTCTGGCAGTGAGCGATATGCCGGGGGGACCGGCCGTCAACGAGCTCAACTTCCAGCCTCCAGTCACCAAGCTTGCGGAGGAGCTGCACACCCTGCACAACATGATGCTGATCATCTGCCTGGTGATCTTCATCGGGGTGTTCGGCGTGATGTTCTATTCGGTCATCAAGCATCGCAAGTCAAAAGGCCATCAGCCCGCCAACTTCCACGAAAGCACTACCGTCGAAGTGATCTGGACGGTCGTACCGTTCATCATCGTCATCCTGATGGCGCTGCCCGCCACCAAGACGGTCGTCGCCATGAAGGACACGACCAACGCCGACGTCACCATCAAGGTGACCGGCTACCAGTGGAAGTGGGGCTACGACTACCTCAAGGGCGAAGGCGAGGGCATCAAGTTCCTGTCGACGCTGACCACGCCGCGTGAACAGATCAACGGCCAGCAGCCCAAGAGCAACACGTACCTGCAGGAAGTCGACAATCCGATGGTCGTGCCGGTCAACAAGAAGGTGCGCCTGATCACCACCGCCAACGACGTCATCCACTCGTTTTACGTGCCAGCCTTCGGCGTGAAGCAGGATGCGATCCCGGGCTTCGTGCGCGACACCTGGTTCAAGGCCGAGAAGATCGGCGAGTACCGCGGCTTCTGTACCGAACTGTGCGGCAAGGAACACGCGTACATGCCTGTGGTCGTCAAGGTCGTTTCGGAAGAAGACTACGGCAAGTGGGTCGACGCGCAGAAGAAGCTGATGGCGGCTTCGGCGGACGATCCGAACAAGACGTACACGATTGTGGAACTGATGGCGCGCGGCGAGAAGGTCTATGCCTCGAACTGCGCGGTCTGCCACCAGCCCAATGGCAAGGGCGGCGGCGCGTTCCCGGCGCTGGACGGCTCGAAGATTGCCACCGGCCCGATCGCAAATCACATCGGCATCGTGCTGCACGGCAAGAATGCCATGCCGAACTGGAGTCACCTCAACGATGTGGAGCTGGCTTCCGTGATCACGTATGAACGCAATTCCTGGGGCAACAAGACAGGAGACATCCTGCAGCCTGTCCAGGTCAAGGACGCTCGCGGCGGCAACATGCCCGAGGGTAAAACCGCCGAAGCCGGCGCTGCTGCCGGCCAGAAGAGTTAAGTGCCGACAGTGCGCATCGACCAGTTCGAGGAAGGAGATTTGGTATGAGTTCCATCGCTCACGATCACGTGGCGGGTCACGATCATGCACACGACCATCCGCATGGCTGGCGTCGTTGGCTGTTCGCGACGAATCACAAAGACATCGGCACGATGTACATGCTGTTCTCGTTCATCATGCTGCTCTCCGGCGGCGTGATGGCGTTGTTGATCCGCGCGGAGCTGTTTGAGCCGGGTCTGCAGCTCATGCGTCCGGAGTTCTTCAACCAGCTCACCACGATGCACGGCCTCGTGATGATCTTCGGTGCGATCATGCCGGCGTTCGTCGGCTTTGCAAACTGGATGATTCCGCTGCAGATCGGCGCATCGGACATGGCCTTCGCGCGCATGAACAACTTCAGCTTCTGGCTGCTGCCCGTGGGCGGTCTGCTGCTGCTGGCGTCGTTCCTTGTGCCGGGCGGCGCGACCGCGGCCGGCTGGACCATGTA
>NZ_CABPRZ010000022.1 GCF_902459695.1 Pandoraea terrae | reverse complement strand
CGTTTTCTGCGTCGCTGCATCAGCAGCAGAGAAGTGAGATTATGTCGCAACTTCTCGTCGTCGTCAACAGTTTTTTTCGCTTTTTTCGTTCGCCGCTTTCGCGTCGCACAAGCTCAAGAACCGCTTCCAACAAGGCTTTCCAGCCTTCCCGCCACATCCGTTTCGCCGCTTTCGCTGCGCGTTGTTTGTTGCGAGAACGAGATATTAGTGAAGTCCAACGAAGTGCGCAAGCCCTTTGTGAAAATAATTTTACAGCGGGCAAAAAAGCCCGCTCCCTCGGCGCGGGCTGCCAAGTTCCATGGGACAGGAAGCTCATGGAGGAGACGCGTTCACTTTACCGGCGCGCTTCACGCGGCGCAAACAACGAAATCGAATATCCTTCCTGATAGCCCCTCTATATCAATACCCCACCGTGGTTCCCGTACGATGCCTCTCTATATATAGGCTGGGCAGCGGGTGCCAATCCGCTGACCGGCAATCCGTCGCGCCTCGACGCATATGGCGCATTGCCACGTTATGCAACGACTGTGCGCCCTGACGCTGCCGCCGAGCGATCACTTTCTCCAAGTCGATGCTCGTCGTCCGCAAGGCGTCGACTAACACCTATTATTAATCCATAGCCTGCCCTCCGACAGCCAAGGAGGCACGATGGTCAGAATGCTAAGGTGGTTGCTCGTCTGCTTGCTCGGACTGTGTGCCGTTGCGCCGGCGGCCGAACCGGCGTCCCAGCCCCCGCCCGGCGCCGTGTTTGTATTGCCCGTGACCGGAGCGATCGGCCCGGCCAGCGCGGCGTTCGTCGAGCATGGCCTGCACCGTGCCCAGGAGATGCGTGCCGCCCTGGTCGTACTCGAGATGGATACGCCGGGCGGACTCGACGTCTCGATGCGCCAGATCATCAAGGCGATCCTGGCCTCGCCGGTACCCGTGGCGACCTTCGTGGCACCGGGCGGTGCACGCGCCGCCAGCGCCGGCACCTACATTCTGTATGCCAGCCATGTTGCCGCGATGGCGCCGGGCACCAACCTCGGGGCCGCCACACCGATCCGGATAGGCATTCCAACCAGCCCCGGGGGAGGCGGCAAGCCCGACGAGAAGGCCAAGCCCGCAAACGGCGAAGATACGGAGTCGACGCTCGCCCGCAAGCAGATGCAGGACGCCATCGCGTATATCCGCAGCCTGGCGCAACTGCGTGGCCGCAACGCCGACTGGGCCGAGCGCGCGGTACGCGAGTCGGTCAGCCTGCCGGCGTCCGACGCAGTGCGCGACCATGTTGTCGACCTGCTTGCGCGCGATACCCCCGACTTGTTGCGGCAAATCGACGGCCGCCGCGTCGAGACCATTGCCGGTCCGCATGTATTGCATACGCGCGACGCCAGGATCGAGATCATCAAGCCCGACTGGCGCACACAACTCTTTACCGTCATCACTGACCCGAGCGTGGCGCTGATCCTGATGATGATCGGCGTGTACGGGCTGTTCTTCGAATTCGCGAATCCGGGCTTCGTCCTGCCGGGCGTGGCCGGCGCGATCTGCCTGCTGCTCGGCCTGTTCGCCCTCCAGACGCTGCCGATCAACTACGCCGGCCTGGCGCTCGTGATGCTCGGCATCTCGTTCCTGATCGCTGAGGCGTTCCTGCCGACCTTCGGCACGCTGGGCATCGGGGGAATCGTTGCGTTCTCGATCGGCGCGGTCATGCTGATCGACACCGACGCGCCAGGCTTCGGCGTGCCGATCTCGCTCATCGTCGCGCTGGCGGTAACGACCGGCCTGTTCATCTTCGGCGTGTCGAGCTTCGCATTGCGCGCCAGGCGCCGGCCGGTCGTGACAGGCCGGGAAGCGATCCTCGGTGCGGTGGGCGTCATGCTGAGCGACGTACCGCAGGTCGGCGAAGAAGGCTGGGCCACGGTCCACAGCGAACGCTGGCGCGTGCGCAGCACGGTGCCCCTGGCCATTGACCAACGCATTCGCGTACAGGCGCGGGACGGCCTTGTGCTGACCGTCGCCCCCTTGTCTTCCGACTCGTCCGGAGCCTCATGATGGGACTTTCCTTTCTCTTCAGTTCGGTGCCGTTCCTGCTGGTACTGCTGCTCGTCTTGTCGGCGTTTCGGATATTGCGGGAATACGAACGCGGCGTCGTGTTCCTGCTCGGACGCTTCTGGCGCGTCAAGGGACCGGGCCTGTTCCTGCTGATTCCCGGGGTCCAGCAGATGGTCAGGATCGATTTGCGCACGGTCGTATTCGACGTGCCGCCGCAGGACGTGATCACGCGCGACAACGTCTCGGTCAAGGTCAACGCGGTCGTCTACTTCCGAGTCGTTGACCCGGAAAAGGCCGTCATCCAGGTGGCGCGTTTTCTGGAGGCAACGAGCCAGTTGTCGCAAACGACGCTGCGCGCGGTGCTTGGCAAGCACGAACTCGATGAATTGCTGGCCGAGCGGGAACGGCTCAACCTCGACATTCAGCGCGTGCTCGACTCGCAGACCGACGCATGGGGGATCAAGGTCTCGACCGTAGAGATCAAGCACGTCGACCTCAACGAATCCATGATACGGGCCATCGCCCGACAGGCCGAGGCGGAGCGCGAACGCCGCGCCAAGGTGATTCACGCGCAGGGCGAACTGCAGGCGTCGCAAGCACTGCTTGAAGCGGCACAGATGTTGTCCCGGCAACCCGAGGCGATGCAATTGCGCTACTTGCAGACGCTTACCAATATCGCCAGCGACAAAAGTTCGACGATCGTATTCCCGATGCCGATGGACATCTTCAAGACCATTTCAGCATGGCGCGAAGCCTCCGAGAAATCGCCCAAGTGACCAAGGGGCGCTCGCCGGGGCCAGTGATGCCGTACAGGCGGGCCCGATGGGCCCGAACACCGCTGCAGTTGCTGCATCATATTTTTGCAATCATTTATTGACCGACCGGTCGGTTGGTTTATAATGCCCCATATTCCCCACAATGCCGCGGAGGCCTCTCTCTATGTATACGCAAGCCATCGATGTGGCCGGCAAGGTCGCTTCTCTCGACGATGCCCGCGCCCTGAGCGAGGCCGAGCAGCAGCAACTGGCTCGTTTCGACGAGCGCATGGCCGCCGATCAGAAGATCGAACCGCAGGAATACATGCCCGCCGAGTATCGCAAGACGCTCGTACGTCAGATTTCGCAGCACGCGCACTCGGAAATCGTCGGCATGCTGCCGGAAGGCAACTGGATTTCGCGGGCGCCGAGCCTGAAGCGCAAGGCCATTCTCCTGGCCAAGGTCCAGGACGAAGCCGGCCACGGCCTGTATCTATACTCCGCCGCCGAAACGCTCGGCACGTCGCGCGACCAGATGATCGACGCGCTGCATTCAGGCAAGGCGAAGTATTCGTCCATTTTCAATTACCCGACGCTCACCTGGGCGGACGTGGGCGTGATCGGCTGGCTCGTCGACGGCGCCGCGATCATGAACCAGGTGCCGCTGTGCCGCTGCACGTACGGTCCGTACGCGCGCGCCATGATCCGCATCTGCAAGGAAGAGTCGTTTCATCAGCGCCAGGGCTTCGACGCCTTGCTCGCCATGATGGCCGGCACGCAGCAGCAGCGCGACATGGTGCAGGAAGCCGTCAACCGCTGGTGGTGGCCGGTGCTGATGATGTTCGGCCCGAGCGACAAGGATTCCATCCACAGCGCCCAGACCATGAAGTGGGGCATCAAGCGCATCTCGAACGACGATCTGCGCCAGAAGTTCGTCGATGCCGCGATGGAGCAGGCCAAGGTGCTCGGCGTCACGTTCCCCGATCCGGATCTGAAGTGGAACGCCGAGCGCGGCCAGCATGACTACGGCACCATCGACTGGTCCGAGTTCTGGCGCGTCGTCAATGGCGAAGGCCCGTGCAACAAGGAGCGCGTCGGCGCGCGTGTCGCCGCTCACGAAAAAGGGGCCTGGGTCCGTGAAGCCGCCCTCGCCCACGCCGAAAAACAACGCCAGCGCGCCGCCAGGCAGGCTGCCTGAGCGAACCGTCCCCACAAGGAAAGATCATGACGCAAGCTATCAACAAGGAATGGCCCCTCTGGGAAGTGTTCGTCCGCAGCAAAATGGGCCTCGAGCACAAGCACAGTGGCAGCCTGCACGCCGCCGACGCCGAACAGGCGCTGCGCATGGCGCGTGACGTCTACACGCGCCGCCAGGAAGGCGTGAGCATCTGGGTTGTGCCGTCGGCCGCCATCACGGCCTCCGCGCCGGAAGACAAGGGCGAGCTGTTCGATCCGGCCGCCGACAAGATTTACCGTCATCCGACCTTCTACCAGTTGCCGGAAGAAGTGAACCACATGTAAGGCGTCGCGCCGGCCCGCCGCCTGCTCGCGGGCGCACCGGCGTGTCCTTCACACGAGAATGACGAACATGAAACCGACGCAGGAACACCTTTCCTATCTGCTGCGCCTCGCCGACAACGCGCTGATCCTTGGTCAACGCAACGCCGAATGGTGCGGCCACGGCCCCGTGCTGGAAGAAGATATCGCCCTGTCGAACATCAGTCTCGACCTGATCGGCCAGGCGCGTCTGCTGTACACGCACGCCGCCGCGCTCGAAGGCGAACTCACCGGCAAAGCGAAGACCGAAGACGATTACGCGTATCTGCGCGACGAACCGGCCTTCCGGAACTGGACGCTCGTAGAGCTGCCGCATTTCGGCCCGACCGCCGGCAGCTCGGCTGCCGATCGCGACTACGCCGTGACGATCGTGCGCAATTTCCTCTACTCGGCCCTGATGGTCGAATTGTGGCAAGCGCTCACCGTGTCCGCCGATGCGGAACTGGCTGCCATCGCCGCCAAGTCCATCAAGGAAGCGCACTATCACCTGCACCACGCCCGCGACTGGCTCATCCGGTTCGGCGACGGTACGGCCGAGTCGCACCAGCGCGCGCAAGCCGCGCTCGCCTATCTTGTGCCGTACACCAACGAGATCTTCGCCTCGGACGAAATCGAGATGGCGGTCGCCGACCGCGGCATCGCGGTCACGACCGAAAGCCTGAAAGACGCCTGGCAGGCCGTGGTCAATGAAACGCTCGAGCAGGCAACGCTCGAGGCGCCGGCCGCCGGAGGTTTCATCAGCACAGGCAAGTTCGGTGTGCACTCCGAGCACATGAGCTACCTGCTCGCCGAAATGCAGGGCCTGGCGCGCCTGCATCCGGGCGCCACCTGGTAAGGCGGGGATATCGCGATGAACGTATCGACGCGCCCATCCGAAGCCACGCTGCCGCTCGCCTGGCAGACGCTGGAAGCCGTGCCCGACCCGGAGATTCCGGTCGTGTCGATCCGCGAACTCGGGATCCTGCGTGACGTGCGCCTGGCGGGCGACGGCGCGGCGCGCACGTTCGAAATCGTGATCACGCCGACCTACTCCGGCTGCCCGGCGATGGACCAGATCGCGCAGGACATCGACACTGCCATGACGCAGGCGGGCCTCGGCCCGTATCGCATCACGACCGTGCTCGCGCCCGCATGGACCACCGACTGGATTACGGACGAGGCGCGCGACAAGCTGCGCGCGTACGGCATTGCGCCGCCCACAGGCGCGCATGCGGTGGTCGGCGGCGGCGCAGTGCCGGTGAAGTTCTATGGCCGCCCGAAGGACGGCGTGGCGTGCCCGCAGTGCGGCTCGCACGACACTGAAGTCGTGTCCGCGTTCGGCTCGACCGCGTGCAAGGCGCTGTATCGTTGCCGCACGTGCCGCGAACCGTTCGACTTTTTCAAGCCCTATTGACCTGTTGACCCGTTGGCCGGACGCCTCCCCGGAGCCGCCCGGACACGACCGGTGTGCCCAAAGCATGCGCACCGTCCCGCTCGCCGCAAGGAAGCCATCGATGACGACCCCGCAATTCCACTCGCTGACCATTCGCGAAATCCGTCCCGAGACCGCCGACGCGATCTCGATCGCCTTCACCGTGCCGGAGACGCTGCGCGACGCCTATCGCTTTACGCAAGGCCAGTTCCTGACGCTCAAGACCGCCATTGACGGCGAGGAAGCGCGCCGGTCGTACTCGATCTGCGTCGGCGTGCCCGACTATGACGCCACGGGCGAGTTGCGCGTCGGCATCAAGCGCGTGCCGGGCGGCAAGTTCTCGAATTTCGCCAACGATCAGCTCAAGCCGGGCCAGGCGCTCGACGTCATGACGCCCGATGGCCGTTTCTTCACCCGTTTGTCGGCCGACCACGCCAAGCATTACGTCGGCTTCGCCGGCGGCTCCGGCATCACGCCGATGCTTGCGCTCATCAAGACCACGCTCGCGACGGAGCCGAGCAGCCAGTTCACGCTGGTCTACGGCAATCGTTCCGTGCCGGCGATCATGTTCGCGGAATCGCTGGAAGACCTGAAGAACACGTATCTGGGCCGCCTGCGCCTGTACCACGTGCTGTCCGATGAAGCGCAGGAAGTCGATCTGTTCAACGGCCTGCTCGATCGGGACAAATGTGCCGCGTTTCTCGAGGCGCTGATTCCGCCGGCATCGATCGACGAAGCGTTCATCTGCGGTCCCGGTCCGATGATGGATGCCGCCGAAGCCGCGCTTGCCGCCGCCGGCGTCGCCAAGGAAAAGATCCACGTCGAACGTTTCGGCGTGCCGTCGCCGCAAGCCGGCGCCAAGCCGGTCGTCATCACCGACGCCACGCCGACAGCCGAGCTGGTCGTCGTGATGGACGGCAAGGAACGCCGCCTGCGCCAGCCGTATGAAGGCCAGAGCATTCTCGACACGGGCCTGCAGGCCGGTCTCGCCCTGCCATATGCGTGCAAGGGCGGCGTATGCTGTACCTGCCGCGCCAAGGTGCTCGAAGGTGAAGTGGCGATGGACAAGAACTACACGCTGGAAGACCACGAAGTCGAGCAAGGTTTCGTCCTGACATGTCAGGCGCGACCGTTAACGGACCGCGTCGTGGTGAGCTACGACGAGCGTTAACGCCGGCTTCGCCGGCCCACACCGGCGCAGATCGGCCGTTGCATGCCGCAGCGGCCGTTCCCGCGAGGTGCAAAATGGGCGGCATCCGGCGCAAACGCGACGCTATCGGCTTATTATTCGCGCCATCACGCGCCCGTCACCCGGACGGGCGGGGAATACCGTAAACTATCGGCATGAATACCATCCATGTCGTTTGTGGCGATGTCGCCGCGCAGCAGTTACGCGCGGCGTTGGCGTTGGCGCAACGCGCAGACCCCGTTCTGGTATTGCGCGACGATCTGGCCGTCGGCCCGTTGCGCGAGATCGACGAGACCGAACGCCAGCGCGCCGCCTTCTGGCATCGCGTCGCGCCGCCCGCCTCACGCGACTATGCGGGGGAACTGCGCGAAGAGCTGGCGTCGTTGCACCGACTCGCCGAGGGCGAGGCGGCCGTCGCCTGCTGGCATGGCGACAGTGCGGCCGATCAACTCACGTTGCGCCGCGTCGCGTTCACCTTGCGCAACACCCCTGCGCGAATCAACGAAATACCGCTGCGCGCCGCCGACCTCGATCCGCCGGGCGTGCCGTCGCGACGCACCAGCGTCGGCATGTATACGCCGGAAACGCTGGCCGACCGGCTGCCGCACATCGCGCCGACGTCGTTGCTGCGCATCGGCCGGCTGTCGCTGGAATGGCGCGCGCTCAAGCAGGCCAACACGCAGATCCGCCGCTGGACACACAACACATTCGAGGGGGGCGCGTTCGGCGAGATCGACGATCTCATCCTGGCCCGCGCGCCTGTCGAGTGGACGCCGATGACCGGATTCCTGCCCAACCTGATGGCCCGCATCGACGGCTTCTTCGCTACCGACACCTTTCTGCTCTGGCGCTGCCGCGAACTCGGCGCCGCCGGCCGCCTCGCACTGCGCGGCGACACCACCGCCCCCGCGGCGTGCGAACTACGTTTGGAGTAACTCCCGCATGGCACGTACCAAAGCGCCCGACCACGAGTCGCAGCGCGAAAAGATCCTCGAGGTGGCCGCCGAGGCCTTCGCGCGCGCCAGCTATCCGAGCACCTCGATGGCTGAACTGGCCGCCGCCTGCGGCACCTCGAAGGCCCGTTTGTATCACTACTACGTCAGCAAGGATGCCATCCTGTTCGATCTGCTCGAGCGCTACACCAAGCGGCTCATGCTGATCATCGCGGAAGTCGAAGCGCTCGGACAGCGCCGCGGCCTCTCGGAACAGGAAACGTTCCACGAACTCGTGCGCGCCTTCCTCGACGAGTATGAAACGTCGCAAACCCGTCACATCGCTTTGCTCAACGACGTTAAATTCCTTGTCGACAACCAACGCGAGATCGTGCTGAACCGTCAACGCGATGTCGTCGCCGCGTTTTCGCGTCAGCTCGCCCGGGCATTCCCCGACCGGGTCAACAAGGAGAACCAGACCGCGCTGACCATGATGCTCTTCGGCATGATCAACTGGACCTTTACCTGGCTCAAGCCAGGCGGCCGCATGCGTTATCGCGATTTCGCCGACGAAGTCATCGACGTGATGGAACACGGACTGGCCAAGTCGCTGTCCGCCGCCGAAACGCCCTAGCAACACGCACCAGACGGACGCGACTGCAAGACCTCGGGGAATGCCCTATACTTTTAACAATACGTAATTCGTTACGATTAGTTAAAATCACCCCCAGCGAGGAGGCACCCCCATGAGCAAGCAGTTCGCGTCTCAGGCCGATCTGGCCGTCAAGCAGACGAGTTTCACCAAGCTGTCCGACAACGCCTATGCGTTTACCGCCGAAGGCGACCCCAATTCGGGCGTCGTGATCGGCGATGACGGCGTGATGGTCATCGACACCACCGCCACGCCGGTCATGGCGCAGGCGCTGATCCAGGAAATCCGCAAGGTCACCGACCTGCCGATCAAATACGTCGTCCTGACCCATTACCACGCTGTGCGCGTGCTCGGCGCCTCCGCCTATCTGGCCGAAGGCTGCGAGCAGATCATTGCGAGCCGCGGCACCTATGAAATGATCCAGGAACGCGGCGAAGCCGACATGAAGTCGGAGATCGAACGCTTCCCGCGCCTGTTTGACGCTGTCGAATCGATTCCGGGCCTGACCTGGCCGACGCTCGTGTTCGATAACGAACTCACACTGTTCATGGGCAAGCTGGAAGTGCAGATCAAGCACATCGGCATGGGACACACCAAGGGCGACACGATCGTCTGGCTGCCCAAGGACAAGACGCTGTTCTCCGGCGATCTCGTCGAATTCGAGGCGGCCGCCTACACGGGCGACGCCCAACTGGAAGAATGGCCGGCCACGCTCGAAGCGCTGCGCGCCATGAACGCCGAAGCGCTGGTGCCGGGCCGCGGCCCCGCCCTGATCGGCCCGGCGCGTGTCAACGAAGGCCTCGACTACACCAAGGATTTCGTGAGCACGCTGCTGACGAGCGCCAAGGCGGCCGTCGCCAAGGGACTGTCGCTCAAGGACACGATGGCTTATGTGCGCACGCAGATGGATCCGAAGTTCGGCCACGTGTTCATCTATGAACACTGTCTGCCGTTCGACGTGACCCGTGCAGTCGACGAAGCCAGCGGCATCAAGCACCCGCGCATCTGGACCGCCGAGCGCGACCAGGAAATGTGGCACGGCCTGCAGGAAGCGGAGTAAACCTGCACGGCGGCATAGCGCAGCACTCGCCGCGCGTTCCGGCCCTGCCGGGCGCGCGGTTATTTTTTCCGCGCACTATTCCGGCGCGCTTGCGTGTTGCCTCGCAGCAACTGCCGATCGCCCCAAGCGCCGCAGAAACCCTTGGCTTTACAAGCATTTAGACGAATCATTCAAATCCCGACCGGTCGGTCCTAGGGTTTTCACCTATAAAATCGGCTATAATTCTTTTGCGTCGCAGCAATGTCGTTTGCGGCCGGAAAGAACACAAGGATTTGCCATGACCACGCCCCCCAACATGCCTGCCGACGGCCACGCCCCGGTCGCCGCCAACGAGCGGACGGGCGTGTTGATTCGCGAGTTGTCGGCGGCGGATCGCCATCGTTTGATGCGCCATTTCACGTCACTCGGGGAAGAAGACCGTCTGCTGCGTTTCGGGCAGGCGGTTTCCGATGACGTGATCGTGCGCTATGTGGCCGGCCTGGACTTTATCCGCGACAGCATCTTCGGTGTGTACGACAACAATCTGGCGCTGGTGGCCGTGGCGCATCTCGCGCTCCTGCCGGAAGGCCAGAACGGCCGTGTTGCCGAGTTCGGCGTGTCCGTGTCGGAATCGGCGCGTGGTCAGGGTGTCGGCACGCGTCTGTTCGAGCGCGCGGCGATCCACAGCCGCAACAAGGGCATCGACACCCTCTACATGCACTGCCTGTCGCGCAATGCCCGCATGATGCGTATTGCCAGGAAGGCCGGCATGGAAATCCATTACGCCTACGGCGAAGCCGATGCGTATCTCACGCTGCCGCCGGCCGACACCGGCTCGATGCTGAGCGAAATGGTGCAGGAACAAGCCGCCGCGTTCGACTACGCGGTCAAGCGCCAGATGCGCAACGCGCGCCGGCTGTTCGGCGCCCTGCTGCCGCAGCAACGCGCAGCCTGATATCTGCCCTGAATCTACCCGGACCTGATGGTTGTCAGGGTAGCGGCAACGCCGTCGTCTCTTTGAAGCTGTCGAGCACGAAGCTCGTCTTCACGTCGATGACGCTCGGATGCTGCAGCAATTGCTCCTGCATGAAGCGCGAGAAATGCGCCATATCATTGACGTGGACGCGTAACAGATAATCCATGTCGCCCGTCATTGCGTAGCAGCCGACCACTTCCGGCCATGTGTCGACGACAGCGCGAAACCGCGAGGGGGGTGTCTGCCCGTGCGAATCGGCAACACCGCGCTTCTCGATCCGGACGTTGACGTACGCGAGCAGCCCCAGTCCCAGACGCGCCGGATCCAGCAGCGCCACGTAGCCGCGGATCACGCCCGCCTCTTCCAGCCGGCGGATACGCCGCAGGCACGGGCTCGGCGACAGATTCACCTGTTCGGCGACTTCCAGATTGGACAATCGTCCATTCTCTTGCAGGAGCGCCAGGATTCGGCGGTCCGTCTTGTCCAATTCCAGCTTTGGCATATCTCCCCCTTATTCTGGTTTTGAGCGCAATTGTATTGCCCAATTCTCGCCCGAGGGGAAAGAGATCGCAAAAAAAACGTATAATCGGTGCATTATACTTTGCAGTCGGCCACGCGTTGCCCATCTTCGCGCCTGCCATCGGACATCGCGACACCACCGGTTTGGACGGGACGCACAGGCTCCCCTCTGAAGACGAAAAGGGCGCCGGCAACATAATTGCCGGCGCCCTTGGTTTTTTTCAGACCTGTCCGAGGACGTTGAGACAGGTCTTCGGATTCGTGAATGGCTCGCGCTTCTGCCTGGGTTCCTGCCCGCGTTCCTGGCTGGATTACCGGCGCTGGAATTTGCGCGGATCGATTGTGCGGGTGTCGAGCGGCCCCTGGTATGGCTGCTCCGCGATGCGGGCAACAACCCCTGGCGCCGCGGTGTCTCGGGCTAGCTCGTCGGCACGTGCAACGCTCATCTCGAGCGTCAGGAACGAGGCGGATACCAGCAGGAATTTGGCGATATGTCGTTGATTCACAGGGACTCCTTCTACGTGTTGATGCACAGGCTTGGCTTCGTTAGTGGCCATTCTGCTTGATCCGTTCCCCGTGTCCGCCCGGCGTTACACGTTGTTACGCCCCCCGGTCGGAAACATCCGACGTGCCCGCCCCGCTGTGGCGCTCACCCGAAATGTACTGGATTACTCGTCGCCGCCGGGTTAACGTTAACGTAAACGTCAATACTTTTCCGATATACTGCTTCGCGTCTGCCGTTGGAACTGGAAGTACCGGAGTGCACCTACTGCATGCGGCAGGACCCGGTGCTACCATAGCCGGCAGACATAGAAGAAGGATCCGCCGCCAGACCCTCCGGTCGTGCGGCCCACAAGGTCCGGCAATCACCACCGTCGGCTTGCTTCACGAGAGCAAGCCGGCAGGAAGTTTTGGCGATCCCAAAATCAGTGAAGTGAGGAGCACACCCCATGAATGCCCCCGTCAACGCGAGCCTGTTGGCTGCGCTGGAATCGGTCACACTCGACGACAAATACACGCTGGATCGTGGCCGCGCATACATGAGCGGCATCCAGGCGCTGGTACGTCTGCCCATGTTGCAGCAACAGCGAGACGCCGCCGTTGGCCTGAATACCGCCGGATACATCTCCGGTTATCGGGGGTCGCCGCTGGGCGGACTCGACCTTTCCCTGTGGAAAGCCAAGCAGCATCTGGCCGGGCACAATATCGTCTTCCAGCCCGGACTTAATGAAGACCTCGCCGCGACAGCGGTCTGGGGCTCGCAACAGGTCAATCTCTACCCCGCGAAGTTCGACGGGGTGTTCTCGATGTGGTACGGCAAGGGTCCCGGCGTGGACCGTTCCATGGACGTCTTCAAGCACGGCAACTCGGCCGGCTCGTCGAAACATGGCGGCGTGCTGGTCCTGGCCGGCGACGATCACGCCGCGAAATCGTCCACGCTCGCGCACCAGTCGGAGCACGTCCTGAAGGCCGCCGGCCTGCCGGTGCTGTATCCGTCCAACGTTCAGGAATATCTCGACTACGGCCTGCACGGCTGGGCGATGAGCCGTTATTCCGGGCTATGGGTTGCCATGAAGTGCGTGACTGACGTCGTGGAATCGTCTGCGTCGGTCATGATCGACCCGCAAAACGTCCAGATCACGTTGCCGACGGACTTCATCATGCCGCCCGACGGCCTGAATCTCCGCTGGCCCGATCCGCCCCTCGTGCAGGAAGCGCGGCTGCTCGACTACAAGTGGTACGCCGGCCTCGCCTACGTGCGCGCGAACAAGCTCGATCGCGTCACGATCGACTCGCCGCATGCCCGCTTCGGCATCATGACCGGCGGCAAAGCCTATCTCGACGTCTGCCAGGCGCTCGCCGATCTCGGCCTCGACGAAGCCACGTGCAGCCGCATCGGCATTCGTCTGTACAAGGTCGGTTGTGTGTGGCCGCTCGAAGCGCAAGGCGCTCGCGCTTTCGCCACCGGCCTGCAGGAAATTCTGGTGGTGGAAGAAAAGCGTCAGATTCTCGAGTACGCGATCAAGGAAGAGCTTTACAACTGGCGTGACGACGTGCGTCCGCGCGTGTTCGGCAAGTTCGACGAGAAAGACGGCGCCGGCGGCGAATGGTCCGTGCCGATGGGCAACTGGCTGTTGCCCGCCCACTATGAACTCTCGCCGGCGATCATTGCCAAGGCCATCGCCACGCGCCTGGAGAAGTTCGACCTGCCGAGCGACGTACGCGAGCGCATCGCCGCGCGCATGGCCGTGATCGAAGCGAAGGAAGAAGCACTCGCCAAGCCGCGTGTCGCCGCCGAACGCAAGCCGTGGTTCTGCTCGGGTTGCCCGCACAATACGTCGACGAACGTGCCGGAAGGCTCGCGTGCGATCGCCGGCATCGGTTGCCATTACATGACGACCTGGATGGACCGCCGCACCGACACCTTCTCGCAGATGGGCGGCGAGGGCGTGCCCTGGATCGGGCAGGCGCCGTTCTCGGAAGACAATCACGTGTTCGCCAATCTTGGCGACGGCACCTATTTCCACTCGGGGCTGCTCGCCATTCGTGCCGCGATTGCGGCCAAGGTGAACATTACCTACAAGATTCTCTACAACGATGCGGTCGCGATGACCGGCGGCCAGCCGGTCGACGGTACGCTGACCGTGCCGCAGATCGTGGCGCAGCTTGACGCCGAGGGCACCACGAAGATCGTCATCGTGACGGACGAGCCGGAGAAATACCAGGGCGTGTCGCTCGTAGGCAACCCGCCGGTCTATCATCGCGATGAACTCGAACGCGTGCAGCGCGAGTTGCGTGAGATCTCGGGCACCACGATCCTCGTCTACGACCAGACCTGCGCCACCGAAAAGCGCCGCCGCCGCAAACGCGGCACATACCCGGATCCGGCCAAGCGCGCCGTCATCAACGAAGCGGTCTGCGAAGGCTGCGGCGACTGTTCCGTCAAGTCGAACTGTCTGTCGGTCGAGCCGCTGGAAACCGAGTTCGGCACGAAGCGCCAAGTCAACCAGTCCACGTGCAACAAGGATTTCTCGTGCGTGAACGGCTTCTGCCCCAGCTTCGTGACGGTCGAGGGGGGACAACTGCGCAAGCCGAAGACCGCGCAGATCGACAAGGAAGCCCTCGCGCCGTTGCCGGAGCCTGCATTGCCCACGATTTCGCGTCCGTACGGCATTCTCGTGACGGGCGTGGGCGGCACCGGCGTGGTGACGATCGGCGGCTTGCTCGGCATGGCCGCGCACCTGGAGGGCAAGGGTGTAACCACCCTCGACGTGACAGGGCTTGCCCAGAAGGGCGGCGCGGTCACGAGCCACGTGCAGATCGCACAGCAGCCCGAGGACATCCACGCCACGCGCATCGCCATGGGTGAAGCGCGGCTTGTGATCGGCTGCGATGCGATCACGACGGCCAGCGACGATACGCTCTCGCGCGTCCAGCGCGGGCAAACGCGCGTGGTCGTGAACAGCGCGCATACGCCCACGGCCGATTTCGTCCGCAACCCGAACTGGCAGTTCCCCGGCGTGAGTACCGAAAACGATATCCGTAACGCCGCGGGCGAGGAAGTCGATTTCGTCGACGCGAATCATCTGGCGGAGCGGCTGCTTGGGGACACCATCTACACCAACCCGTTCGTGCTCGGCTTCGCATGGCAAAAGGGCTGGGTGCCGTTGTCGCACGCGGCGCTGACGCGTGCGATCGAGCTCAATGGCGTGTCCATCGAGAAAAACAAGGCTGCGTTCGAATGGGGCCGCCGCGCCGCCCACGATCTGGCCAGCGTGCGCAAGCTCGCGCAACAAAGCGAGACCCCGCCGGCGGCACAAACCGGCGGCAAGCTGATCACGCTGCACACCCCGAAAGCGGTCGATACGCTGATCGCGCGACGTTACGATCAACTCGTGGCGTATCAGGATCGCGCCTACGCGGAACGGTTCAAGCGGCTCGTCGATCAGGTGCGCGCCGCCGAGGCAGCGAGCGCGCCGGAGGGGTTGCAGATGCCGTTGACGGAAGCCGTCGCGCGCGGACTGCACAAGCTGATGGCGTACAAGGACGAGTACGAAGTGGCCCGTCTCTACACGGACCCGGGGTTCATGGCGAAGCTGCATGAACAGTTCGAAGGCGACTTCAAGCTGCGCTTCCATCTCGCACCGCCGCTGTTGGCAAAGCAGGATGACAAGGGGCATCTCGTCAAGAAGGCCTACGGTCCCTGGATGATGACCGCGTTCCGGCTCCTCGCGAAGTTCAAGGGTCTGCGTGGCGGTCCGCTCGACGTCTTCGGCCGCACCGAAGAGCGCAAAATGGAGCGTGCGCTGATCGGCGAGTACGAAGCGCTGGTGGCCGAACTGCTCGCGCATCTGAGCGCCGACAACCTTCCGCTGGCCGTGCAGCTCGCGAGCCTGCCGCAGGAAATTCGCGGCTTCGGACATGTGAAGGACCAGAACCTTGCAGCCACGCGCATCAAGTGGGCGAAGCTGCTGGCCCAGTACCGCGACGGCGCCTCGCGCAAGGCGGCATAAGGCACCGGGCCAAGCGGCCCGTCCCAAAGAACAAGCCGCATGCTTCTCACTGAAGACATGCGGCTTTTTTTCGCCTGCTGGCTACATCAATGCAGCATCAGTCGTTGCGTCCGACGTTTGCTGCGGCCACGGCCGTCATGTTGATGATCCGGCGCACGGTCGCGGCCGGCGTCAGGATGTGCACCGGCTTTGCGCAACCCAGCAGGAACGGGCCGACCGTCACGCCGTCACCGCCCGTCATCTTGAGCAGGTTGTACGTGATGTTCGCCGCTTCCACATTCGGCATGACGAGCAGATTGGCTTCGCCCGACAGGCGCGAGGCCGGGAATGCCGTGCGGCGAACCGTTTCCGACAGCGCCGCATCGCCGTGCATTTCACCATCGACCTCCAGGTGCGGGGCACGTTCGAACAGCAGATCGCGCGCACGGGCCATACGCTTGGCCGATGCGCTCGCCACGCTGCCGAAATTGGAGTTCGACAGCAGCGCGACCTTCGGCGTGATGCCGAAGCGTTCGATTTCCGTGGCGGCAAGTTCCGTCAACTCTGCCAGTTGTTCGCTGCTCGGCATTTCGTTCACGTACGTATCGCTGATGAACAGATTGCGGCCCGGCAGCATCAGCAGGTTCATCGCGAAGTAGTTCTGCGCCCCCGGCGACATGCCCAGCACCTGATCGACGATATCCAGGTGGCGGTGGTACGTGTCGATCATGCCGCAGATCATGCCGTCGGCTTCGCCCAGACGAACCAGGATCGCGCCGATCAGCGTATTGTCCTTGCGCATCGCGGCCTTGGCCACTTCCGGCGTCACCCCGTTGCGTGCGCCGATCTCATGGTAAGCCTGCCAGCAACGTTGATAACGCGCATCGTCTTCCGGATTGACGATTTCGAAGTCGGTGCCCGGCTTCAGCCGTGAGCCAATCTTCTTCAGGCGCATTTCGACGACCGCCGGACGTCCGACGATGATCGGCTTGGCGATACCTTCGGCCAACACGAATTGCGCGGCGCGCAGCACGCGTTCGTCTTCACCTTCCGCGAACACGATACGGGCAGGCGCTGCCGAGGCGAAGCGTGCGCGTGCGGCGGCGAACACCGGGCGCATGACCATGCCCGTGCGGTACACGGTGGCGCCCAGTTGCTCGCGGTAAGCATCCATGTCGGCGATCGGACGCGTGGCGACGCCCGAATCCATCGCGGCTTGCGCCACAGCCGGCGCAATCTTGATGATCAGGCGCGGATCGAACGGCTTCGGAATGATGTATTCCGGGCCGAATTCGAGCGTGTGGCCTTCATAGGCGCGCGCAACTTCTTCGCTTTGCTCGGTTTCCTGCGCCAGTTCCGCGATAGCGCGGACCGTGGCGAGCTTCATCTCTTCCGTGATCGTGGTCGCGCCGACATCGAGGGCGCCACGGAAGATGAACGGGAAGCACAGGACATTATTGACCTGGTTCGGATAATCCGAGCGGCCCGTGGCGATAATGCAGTCCGGGCGCGCCGCCTTGGCAATTTCCGGCCGGATTTCCGGTTCCGGATTGGCCAGCGCGAGGATCAGCGGCTTGTCGCCCATGGACTTGACCATGTCCGCCGTCAGCACGCCGGCGGTCGAGCAGCCGAGGAACACATCGGCGCCCTTGCTGGCGTCGGCGAGCGTGCGCGCCTCGGTGGCCACGGCATAACGCGCCTTGCTTTCATCGAGCTTGTCGCGGCCGGTGTGAATGACACCCTTCGAGTCGAGGACGAGGATGTTCTCTTTCTTCAGACCGAGATTGACGAGCAGGTCGAGGCAGGCGATCGCAGCGGCGCCGGCGCCCGAGCAGACCAGCTTCACGTTGCCGATATCCTTGCCCACGACTTTGAGGCCGTTAAGGATGCCGGCCGAAGCGATGATGGCGGTGCCGTGTTGGTCGTCGTGGAAGACGGGGATCTTCATGCGCTCGCGCAGCTTCTTCTCGATATAGAAGCACTCCGGCGCCTTGATGTCTTCGAGGTTGATGCCGCCGAGCGTCGGCTCGAGCATGGCGATGGCCTCGACGAGCTTGTCCGGATCATGTTCCGCGAGTTCGATGTCGAACACATCGATGCCGGCGAATTTCTTGAACAAGCAGCCTTTGCCTTCCATCACCGGCTTGGCGGCCAGCGGGCCGATATTGCCGAGGCCGAGCACGGCGGTGCCGTTGGTGATGACGCCGACGAGATTACTGCGCGACGTGTAGCGATTGGCGTTCAGCGGATCTTCGGCGATCGCTTCGCACGCGTAGGCGACGCCGGGGGAATACGCGAGGGACAGGTCGATCTGGTTCGACAGCGGCTTGGTCGGCGTGACCGAGATCTTGCCCGGACGCGGATTCTCGTGATACGCCAGGGCGCTTTGTTTCAGTTGTTCATCCATGTTTTCATACCTGTTTATGCATTGCGACGACCGGCAGGCGCACGCGCGGTGCGCCATGCCGGCACGAGCCGTTTCTCGCAACTTCACGGCTGGCTACGGCTGTACAGCGGCTGGAAGAGGTGGCCGGAGGGATTCGGCGATTGTGTCGACGACGGCATTCTTCGCTGCACGGCAGCGGGATGCCGCTGCCGTATGCTCCCGAGGCCCGGGGCCTTTTCAGGCCCTGGGCCATTCGGGGGTCCTGCGGGGCGCCGAGGCGTACCGCAGGACGCAAAGTGTACACCCAGCGCCCAATGCGTGCGGGCTCGCAGGCGTTGGCGACGCAGGGGATGCGGTCGCTTTACTATGGGGGGAAAACGCGGGATAAAAAACGGCCGCCCCAAAGGACAGCCGTCTCGGAACTCAACCGCGAAGCGCGGCCTCAGTCCTTCGGGAACGCCGTAGCGCCGCCGTGCTTGCCCGACCACTCGGCCGGTGCATGCAGGAATTTCTCGACCTCGTCGAGCGTCTTCGTGTCGAAGTGATTCTGCGCCTTGGCGACGCGCAGGACATCCCACCACGTGGCCAGCGAATGCAGGTTCACGTCGATGTCCTTCAGCACTTGACGGCTTTCCGGGAAGATGTCGTAGTGGAAAATCACGAACACGTGATTCACGCTCGCGCCCGCTTCACGCAACGCCTTGCAGAAATTGATCTTGCTACGGCCGTCGGTCGTCAAATCCTCCACCAGCAACACGCGCGAGCCCTCCGGCAGATCGCCTTCGATCTGCGCGTTGCGGCCGAAACCCTTCGGCTTTTTGCGAACGTACTGCATCGGCAACATCAGCTTGTCGGCGATCCACGCGGCGAACGGGATGCCGGCCGTTTCACCGCCGGCCACCGTGTCGAACTGCTCGCAGCCGATGTCCTGGATGATCACCGCTTCGGCCAGGTCCATCAGCGTGCGGCGAACGCGCGGGTACGAAATCAGCTTGCGGCAGTCCGTGTAGACCGGGCTGGCCCAGCCGGACGTGAAGATATACGGCTTCTCTGCGTTGAAATGCACCGCGCCAACTTCAAGAAGAATTTTGGCGGTGATGTCGGAAATCGTTTGACGGTCGATGCCTATCATGGACAGATCCTTTGCTTGTTGCGGGACGACGCAACCGGATGATCGGGTCGGCCGGCCGCTCTCCGCGGGGGACCGACAGGCGGCCGCATAGACAACACGGCGCGACAAGTGCCTAACCGGGAATTATGCCACAGCCCACCCCTGCTTTGTCCAAAAATTTAGACAACAGACCAGGCCGCGGTGACAGACAGTCGGCGGCAGATGGCTGCGTGCTACACTCGAAACGCCCCGCGAACGCCCCGCGGCTCCCGTTGACCCTTAGGATCATGCATGTTTGCATCGATTGCCGCCATCAGCGCCGGCGCCGCGTTAGGCGCGTTGCTGCGCTGGTTCCTTGCCCTGCAACTCAATACCTTTTTCCCTACCGTGCCGCTCGGCACGCTTGTCGCAAACCTTGGCGGCGGCTACATGATCGGCCTGGCCGTCGCAGTGTTCGGCCAGTGGCCCGGAATACCTGCGGAATGGCGGCTGTTCGTCATCACCGGCTTTCTCGGGGGACTGACCACCTTCTCGACATTTTCCGCGGAAGTCACCACACTGCTCCAGAACGGCCGTTTTGGCTGGGCCGTGGGCGCCGTCGCCGCGCACGTCATCGGCTCGCTCGTCATGACGATACTCGGCATGGCCACGGTCGCGCTCGTCGCGGGATGGCCGCGCCACACGTGAAGTCGCGTCCCCGCCCGGGAAGCCGGGCGAGAAGGAGGTTCGTCATGGAAGGCTATCAGCTCACGCTCTTTTTCCAGGAAACCCAGCACCATGCGCATCGGCCGCTGGCCGACTGGCTGGTGGAAACGGCCCGCAAACTTGGCGTCGCTGGCTGCACCGTGCTGCGGGGCGAGGAAGGTTTCGGGCGTAGCCGGCGGTTGCATCTCGCCCGCTTCTTCGAGCTCGCGGAACAACCCGTCGAAGTGACGATGGCGCTTTCCGCCGACGAGCTGGTCCGCTTCATGGAAACGCTCCGCACCGAGAACGTGAAGGTCTTCTACGTCAAGGTCCCGGTCGAGTACGGCATCGTCGGCGACTGATCAGTCCTCGTCAGGCTGCGCCAGCAACATCACGAGCTTGACGTCGTTATGCCCGGACACGCGAAACGGCAAGCGTTCGCCGAGCCCCGGCGAACGGGCGGCACCGAATGAAGCCCCAACATTGCGGGAAATGCGCCGGGTGCTCAGGCCGGGCGGCCGGGTCGTGATCTGCGACGTGGTCTCCACAGGCCAGCCGCTGCTCGACACGTATTTGCAAGCCGTGGAGGTTTTGCGCGACACTTCTCATGTGCGCAATTACGCCGTCGGCGAATGGATTGCCATGGCAGACGACGTGCGCACCCACTACCAGATCCAGCCGGACGGCTCGTTCACGATCGATACGCTCACGCTCGAACTGACGGCTTGAAGGCAAGAGGAGGTGTCATGACCGATCCGGCTACCGCATCACGCACATGCGCCCGATTCGCTACCGGACTCGCCGCCGCCGCGTTTTGCGGCGCGTTGGCGCTCCCGACTTGCGCGCAGACGCCCGCCAGGGCTGCGGCGACAGAGTTCACCCTGACGAGTCCCACCGTGGCCGACGGCGGCACGCTGCCCGCTGCGCTGGTCAACAATCGCTACGGCTGCACCGGGGCGAATCATTCGCCGCCACTCGCCTGGCAGCACTCCCCCGCCGGCACGAGGGCGTTCGCCGTATCGGTGTATGACACTGACGCCCGCGGCGGCAAAGGCTGGTGGCATTGGATCGCCACCGGTATCCCGGCGAAAACGTCGCAGCTCCAGGAGAACGCAAGTTCGCACGGGGAACTGACCAGGCTCGGCGCGCGCGAAGGCCGGACCGACTTCGGCGATGCAGGCTACCGCGGCCCCTGTCCGCCCGTCGGCGATGCGGCGCATCACTACATCGTCACGCTCTACGCGCTCGACAACGACGGCCGCAAGTTCGAAATGAACCTGCCGCCCAGCGAACTGGTGAGGGAAATCGAAGCGCACACAATCGCACGCGCCACCTTCGTGGCGACGTACGGGCGCCCCGCGGGACAGTAGCCGGTGTGACGCAACAACGCGAGCGCGAACCCGCGCCCGCCTATTGGAGGAACGACGGTCCGGCTGTACCGCTGATGTCTGCCGCCCCCGCCAGCAAGGCGACATAGTGACGCAGCGCACGTTGGCGAGCCTGGTGATAGAGTTCGGCCGCGATGCGTTCGGCCACGGCCTCGAAGGCCGGCATATGTCCTTTCACACGGCGCTCGATACGCACGATATGGAATCCGTAGCGTGTATTGACGAGCCGCGGAACGATGCCCAGTCGGTCACCGGAGAACAGCACGAGTTCGAATTCGGGCGCGACGCTGTGGCCGCGCATCAGCATGCCAAGGCTCCCACCCTCGCGCCCCGATGGGCAGTCCGACAGCCGCCGCGCGAGTCCCTCGAACAATGCCGGCTCCACCAGCACGGCGTCGAGCGCTTCCTGCGCACGTGCGAGCGTGGCGGCCAACGGCACCGCCCCCGAAAGCGCGAACAGGATATGGCTTGCCTGCACACGATCGCCCTGCCGGAACTGCGCGGCGTGTTCGGCGAAATATGCGCGGCACTCGTCCATCGTCGGACGACGCACTTGAACGTCGCGCGCAAATAACGCATCGACAAGTGCCTCGTCGGAAATGTCTCCCAGCGCGGTTTCCCCCAGCAACTTCAGTTCGCGGGCGCGCTGCCTCAGCAACTCACGCGTGACCAGCGCACGTTGCGCGGCGATTTCGGGATCGGCGACGTCGCGGTGATGGTCGATTTCCTCTGCCAGGGTGCGCGAGTCGATGACAATACCGTTGACGCTGAGAGACATGACGACTCCTAGAACTCGTTCTGGATGCGACGGTAGGCGCGCGCCAACTCATTGTTGGTGCGCGACACCGACTCGGAAAACTCGCGCGCATCGACAGTCACCTTCGGGATCGTCGAGAGATCCGTGTCGCGGCTGATGTGCGTGGTGGACGGAATGTAGAAGTTCGACGGAATGTCGCGGCCGTCGATGACGCTGTTGTGACGCACCACGACACCGTCGTGCACGACACAATTGAACAGTACGGAATTGAAGCCGATGAACACGTTATTGCCGATCGCACACGGTCCGTGCACGATCGAACGATGGGCGATCGACGTGTTCTCGCCGATCGTCACACGTGCGCCGTCTTTCGAGTGGATCACGACCCCGTCCTGAATGTTCGAATTGGCGCCAATCACCACCGGCTCCATGGCGCCATTTTCGTCGACCTCGTCGGCGCGAATCACGGCATACGGGCCAATGAACACGTTCTCGCCAACGATAACCAGCCCGCACAGGATCGCGGTGGGATCGACAAACGACGACTCATGCACGATGGGGTAGTCCCCACGCGGATTTTTTCTCAGCATTGCTTGCAACTCCTGACCGCTCGCTCGTCCTTCGCGCGTGCGCCGTCGGATGCGACAGCCTTCGCCGGAGAAGGGCGCCCTGTGGGCAAGCGGAGGATAGGGACACGGACGGGCGCCGTGATGCGAATTCTACCGGGTTGGGCCCGGGGAATGGCAGACACTGCCTGATTTCGCCTCATCGCCCCGCTTCCCCGCCCCGCTTCCCGCCCCACTTCCCCGCCTCTCGATTGCCGGCACATGGACCCTGCAACGGCGGCCGGACCGGGCTTGCGGCACTGCGCCTGTGGGGCGCATGTCGCGAGCGGTATATCGGAGTTGTAGGCGATGGAACGCGGAAAGGCAAATGCCCGCGGCAACGGCGAGTCACGCCGTTGCATCGCGGACACACCGGAACGGGCGCGCGCCGCCCGCTCTTAGCCGCGTTTGGCCTTGCCCATCAGCAGCGCGCCGCCCACGCCATCGCGGCGGGGGGCATTGGCGCTGCGAGCGTCACGGCCGCCGCGTTCTGCGCGGTCGTTGCCGCCACGGCCCTCGCGGCCTTCACGCTGCGGTTGCGCGGCCGGCGTGCCATGCGGACGCGGCGCGCTGGTGCGGGCGCCTTCCGAACGGCGCGGCGGTTGACCGCGCGTTTGCGCGCCGCCAGTTCCGCTACCGTTACCGCCTCCCTTACCGCCGCCCTCGCCCCGCCCACCAGCGACGCTGCCAGCGCCATTGCCGCCGCCGTTACGGCCACGTCCTTGTTGGGCGCCGCCCTGACGGGGTTCGCGCGATTCACGCGGTGCGCGCGAGGGCGGCGCATTGCGGCCACCGCCCTGGCCACGGCCCTGGCCTTGCGGGGCCTTGCGAATCGGCTGCGCCACCGCGTGCGGATCCGGCACGAAACCGTCGATGACTTCGCGCTCGATCGTGCGCTTGATCAGTTTTTCGATCTGCGCAAGCAACTGGTGTTCGTCAACGCACACCAGCGACACCGCTTCGCCGTTTGCACCCGCGCGGCCGGTGCGGCCGATGCGGTGAACGTAATCTTCCGCCACTTCCGGCAGATCGAAGTTGACCACGTGAGGGAGTTGGTCGATATCGATGCCGCGCGCGGCGATGTCCGTGGCGACCAGCACTTGCAGCGTACCGCTCTTGAACTCGGCGAGCGCACGCGTACGCGCGCCCTGGCTCTTGTTGCCGTGAATCGCGAGCGCCGGAATGCCGCCCTTCGTCAACTGTTCGGCCAGACGGTTCGCGCCGTGTTTCGTGCGCGTGAACACCAGCACCTGAAACCAGTTCGAGCGCGTGATCAAGTGTTCGAGCAACTCACGCTTGCGATCACGATCGACCGGGTGGATCTTCTGCGCGACGGTTTCCGCCGTCGTGTTGCGGCGGGCGACTTCGATCAGCGCCGGCGACTTGAGCAGACCGTCGGCCAATTGCTTGATCTCATCCGAGAACGTCGCCGAGAACAACAGGTTCTGACGATGCGCGGGCAGTACCGCGAGCACCTTCTTGATGTCGCGGATGAAGCCCATGTCGAGCATGCGGTCGGCTTCGTCGAGCACCAGGATCTCGACGTGCGACAGATCGATCGTCTTTTGCTGCATGTGGTCGAGCAAACGGCCCGGCGTGGCGACGAGAATATCGACACCGCGCGAGAGTTGCTTGACCTGGGGCACCATGCTGACGCCGCCGAACACCGTCATGGAGTTCAGCTTGAGGTACTTGCCGTATTGCGTAACGCTTTCTTCTACCTGTGCCGCGAGTTCGCGCGTGGGCGTAAGCACAAGCGCGCGCACGACGCGCTTGCTGCCCGATGGACGCGGCCGGTGCGACAGTTGCTGCAGGATCGGCAGCGTGAAGCCGGCGGTCTTGCCCGTGCCGGTTTGCGCGCCGGCGAGCAGATCGCCGCCGCCGAGCACGGCAGGGATGGCTTGTTGCTGAATGGGAGTCGGACTGGTGTAGCCGAGGTCGGCTACGGCACGCAAAATGTCCTCGGACAAGCCGAGCGATTCAAAAGACATATAAAGACCAATGGCGCGGACCACACTGCCCCGCGCGAAATCGAGATTATTTTTGGAGTGGAAGGCCCGCGTAGGGCGCGCACGCGGCGCTCGCCTCAAGGGCGCGCCGGGCATTCGCCGGCAAGACGGCCTGTCGCAGTCGAACAGGCACGGCCGTCGCGGGTACGGCCAAGTCTTGAGAGCGCGTAGTTTACCACGCGCACCGGATTGACGTGAAGTTGGGGCGCGCGCCGGACACTACATCGCGGCGGGCACCGAGCTGGCGCGGCCGCGCAGCAAGGCGTACAGGATGATGGCGCCGAACGTGGCCGTCCCGATGCCGCCCAGCGAAAAGCTGCCGAACTTCAGCGTGAAATCGCCGGCGCCCAGCACCAGCGTCACGGCGGCGACGATCAGATTGCGGTTGTCCGAAAAATCGACCTTGTTCTGCACCCAGATGCGCGCGCCGGCCACCGTGATCAACCCGAACACGACGATCGACACACCGCCGAGCACGGGGCCCGGGATCGTCTGGATCACCGCACCGAACTTCGGCGAGAAACCGAGCAGCAGCGCGATCACCGCCGCGACGGCAAATACAAGCGTCGAATAGATCTTCGTGACGGCCATCACGCCGATATTTTCCGCATAGGTCGTCACGCCAGTCCCGCCAACACTGCCCGACACGATGGTCGCAATGCCGTCGCCGACAAATGCGCGTCCCATGTAGCGATCGAGATTCTGCCCCGTCATGGCCGACACGGCCTTGATGTGCCCCAGATTCTCGGCCACGAGAATGATCGCGATCGGCGCAAGCAGCACCATCGCCTGAGGCTTGAAGACCGGTGCCGAAAAATGCGGCATGCCGAACCAGGCGGCGTTGGCCACGATCGAAAAGTCGATCGGCCTGGCCATCCCCATGCCGTTTGTCAGGACTGCATACAGCGCATACGCCAGCACCAGCCCGACGAGAATCAGCAGGCGCTGCACCATGCCGTGCGCGAACACCGCCACGATGCCAACGCACAGGACGGTCGCAAGTGCCATCCACGTGTCGAAGTTGCTGCCCGATACGCCCTTGACCGCGACGGGCGCAAGGTTCAGTCCGATGACGGCCACCACCGCTCCGGTGACCACCGGCGGCATCAGCGTTTCGATCCAGCGCGTGCCGACGGCCATCACAATCAGTCCGATGATGGCGTAGACGACGCCGCAAGCGATGATCCCGCCGAGCGCGACGGGGATGTTGGCGTTTATGCCGCCGCCCGCGTAACCGGTCACTGAAATGACGAGACCGATGAACGAGAAACTGGAGCCGAGGTAACTGGGAATGCGTCCGCCCACGAGCACGAAGAACAACAGCGTGCCGATGCCGGACATCAGGATCGCGAGATTCGGATCGAAGCCCATCAGCAGCGGCGCGAGGACCGTCGAGCCGAACATTGCGACGACGTGCTGCACGCCCATTGCGACGGTCTGCGGCCAGCCCAGCCGCTCATCGGGCGCGACGATGCCGTTCGACGCACCGGTCGTTCGGCGCCACGCCGGGAAATAACCCTCCGCCATGTGATTTTCTCCTGATGGTTTTTGAAGCGGGATGGATAGGAAAACTCGCGGCAGTGTACGGAGCGGCCGTGGGAATGGCAAGGCAGGCTAAGAGACGGCGCCCTCGGCGCGTGCGGCGAGAGCGAACCGGCCGGATATCACCGCCCCTTGACCCCGTCGAGAATCAATTGCGCCAACTTGCGGTAATCCCCATCGAAATGATGACCGCCCGGCAGCTTCACGATCTTCGCCCGCTTCGGATCGAGCGACGGGCAGTTGCTGTCGGTCTCCTCCACGCCGTAGACGCACATCGCCAGCCCGGCCGGCAAGCGCTCCACTTCGGGACGAATCGGCAAGCCGTTCTGGCTCGACATCACCCAGTTGGTCATACGGAACTCGAAATCCGCCTTTTGCCCGAGCCCCATCAGCACCGCCAGCGCAATATGCTGGCGCGTGGCCGCCGGCACGCGGTTGATCATGAACGGCAGTACGTCGGCGCCCTGCGAATAGCCGATCAGGAGCACGCGGCGTTTGCGCCAGCGAGCCTCATAGAAGCGGATGAGACGATCCAGATCGAGCCCGCCCGACGCCGGCGTGCGCGCCGACCAGAAGTACCGCAGCGAATCCACGCCGACCACCGGCACACCGCGCGCCGACAGCGCCCCGGCCACCTCCCGGTCCAGCCCCGCCCATCCGCCGTCGCCGGACCAGAGGATCGCGAAGGTATCGGCCATGTCGGCCGGCGCGGCGCCCGACGCCGGAATCTCGATGACCGGCAGGTCCGATACCGCCGCCGGAGGCTTCGCCGTACCGGGCGGATGGTGTGCGTTCAGCCGCTGGAAAGCGTTCTTGTATTGCGTTATCCAGTCGGCCAGCACAGGACTGGCGGGTACGCTGTCCTCAAGGGCCGTGCCGGTCAATCCCCCCGCAAGCCCGCCGACGACCCAGCTCGCACCCGCCACGCGCGCCGAGAACGATTGCGCCGCGCGGTCCGTGCACGACATCGGATGGCCCCCCGGCCGCCCCGCCGGGCCGGACATCACCAGCCACGGCGCGGGCAACGCGGGCGCAGGCAGCAAGCTCACGCCCGCCCCGGGGACACCGCGCTGGAAATAGACGTTCTCGCCCTGGCATAGCGGCTTTTTCATCTGCAGCACGGGGCAGAAGTCGACAGAAAGCGCCCCGGAGAATGTCTCGGCCGGCGCTTGGGCCAGCATCGCATAGGCGAGCGTGCCGCCAACCCCATCGCCGACCAGCAACGGCGGCGTATACGCCGAAAGCTTTTCGTAGGCTTCGAGGAAACGTCCGAAATTGTCGAGATCGCCGGACGGGAACACGCATTTGCCGGGATCGCTATCGAAATTCCCCATCAGGCGCGCCGTGTCGATGCCGGCAACGAGCGCACCCGTTTCGGTCAATGCGCGCGCCATGCGTTCCGCGCGCGGCGTCCAGCCACCCGCGTCGGAGAGGAACAGCACCGTGCCGTTCGGCTCGCCTTGCGGGTGAAATACAGGAACGTTTTCAAAGCGGCCATGCGAGACAAGCTCGGGCGCCGCCATGGCCGCACCCGCGCCGAACATCACTCCCAGTCCCACCAGCCATGCGGCGCGCTTCATCTCTTGCCTCTCCCCGAACTGCCCTCGCGGCGAACGCCTGCGCGCGGCTACCGTCATTTCGTGATCATCCCCTTCCAGCCGCCGCCCACCAATGCCGCGACATCCGCCAGCGTCAGCATCGGCGCCAATCCGCCGGGCGTCATCAGGTAACGCGCCTCCCAATCCGGGTCGAACTTGTCCTTGAAGCTGCGCAACCCGCGGAAATTGTAGAACCGCCCGCCATACGCGAACATCATGCGGCCAAATCGTTGCCAGCGCGGCGCGAGCTGGTGCGTCACCATGCCCGACATCGGGGCCATGCCCAGGCCGAAACGCTGGTAGCCGAGGGCCTTGAAATGCAACATCAACTGCGCGAACATGAAGTCCATTGTGCCCGGGGGCGCGTCCGGCGTCTGGCGCATCAGGTCGATGCTCGCCTCGATGCGCTGCACCTCCGGGCACATCAGCGTTGCAAATGCCACGATGCGCGACGCACGGCGCACAAGCGCGACCGGTTGCCGCTGCACGTACGCTTCGTCAAACGCGCCGAGCGAAAATCCCTTCTCCCGCGCGTGGTGTTTCGCGAGCCACGCCTCCGAGATACGCCGCAACTCGGGCAGGAAGGGCGCCATCTCGTCCGGCTCGACGATCTCGAACTGCAATCCCTCACGTTCCGCGCGCGACACGCCATGCCGCAAATTGGCGCGCCGCGAACCCTGCAGGCTGAAGTCCGGCAATGTCACATAAGCTTCCTCGCCCAGCTTGTAGGCCCGCAATCCGGCGTCGATATACAGGGGCAACGCATTTGGACGCGCCTTGTAGAACGCGGCGCGTCCGCCGTGCGCATCGGCCAGTTCGATGAACCGCCAGATCAGCTCCGGCCACTCCTTCTGCGCGCCGACCGGATCGGACAGCGACACCCACGATCGGCCGCGCTTCGCGTACATGATGAACGCGTTGCCCGAAGGCGAGAACAGCAAGGCCTTGTCGCCCATCAGCGCCAGGCAAGCGTCGGCGGCCGGCTGCTTGCGGATGATTTCCGCCGCCCGCGCGAGGTCCGCCTCACTCGCGCGCACTGACACTCCGGCCGACTGGCGCAGCAACTGCCACAGGCTGAGGCCCAGTCCCATCATCGCCACGGCCATGAGCGCGCGCATCGAACGCGGCGCGTCTCCGTCGAACGTGAACTGCCACCACAATTGATTCGCGTACGCGACCTGCCGGTAAGCCAGGAACATGATCCAGGTACACGCGCCAATCACGCTCGCCACCGCAATCAGCCAGCCTGGCTCGAACGATTGCGTAAACAGCGACGAGCGGCGATCGAACTGCTTGCGCGACACCAGCAGCAGAAAGGCCAGCGTGCACAGCACCAGCATTTCCGACAAGGCGATGCCCTTGGGCAGCGCAAGGACTGCCGCGACGACCGTCAGGCCGAGCGAGCCCCACCATGCGGCGTCGAGCCGATGCAGCAGGCCGCGTGCGAGAAACAGCATGGCCAGCCCCGCCACGCTGCCGATCAAATGCGACAGTTCGACGAGAAACAGCGGTACATGCCGCCGCAGAAACTGCTCCGCCTCGCCCGTCGCCGGCGTCACGCCCGAGATCAGCAACATCACCCCCGCGACAAGCGTCAGCGCCGCCAACAGTCCCGGGAACAGGCGCACGGCGGCGCGGCCGATCGGTGCGGCGGATCCGCTCCGTAATTCGAAACTCGCCAGCAGCAAGGCCGCCAGCACCAGCGGCAACAGGAAATAGATCGCGCGGTACAACACCAGGGCGCCGGCCAACTGGCCGATGGGCGCGTGTCCACCGCAAGCGAGCAGGATCACTGCCTCGAACACGCCGACGCCGCCCGGCACGTGACTCAGCACGCCAAGGGCCATGGCAATGGCGTAGAAGGCAACGAACGTTGGCAGATCGACGACGCCCGCCGGCAACAGACACCACAGCGCTGCCGCCGCCGCCGACAAATCCGCCGCAGAGATCAGCAACTGGCGCACCGCCAGGCCCGCCGGAGGCAAACGCAACGGCCAGCGGCCTGCAATCATCACCGTGCGGCGGCGCAGGCACAGCACGATGAACGCCGCCACCCCCGCCAGCACCAGGACCGCAACGAGCTGCAAGACGCCGGCGCTCATGTGGGTCAACTCGGCCACGCGCGGCGCCCCCCAGAGCAGGCCCAACGCGCCGAAGGCGGTCATACCGAGACCAAACGCCCCGGCATTGAACGCAACGGCTTGCGCCACGCGCGACGCGTCGACGCCCGCGGCGGCGTACATGCGCATCCGGACGGTGCCGCCCGTCAGCACGCCCAATCCCACCGAATTGCCAAGCGCGTAGGCGATGAAGGACGTCAGGGCGACGGTCGAGCGCTTTACGGTCGCGCCGGCGTAACGCAGGCCGGACGCGTCGTAGCCCATCAAGGCGACATAACTGGCCAATGTAGCGAGCAGCGCCAGCACCAGGCGTGTCGGCGGCGTGTCACGAACGGCGGTCACGATGTCGTCGTAGTGGACATCGCGCAAGACGTGGTGCAGGGCATCGATCACGAGCACGCCGAGGATCAGCACGCCCGCGCCGATCAGCCACGGGCGGGCGGCAGACCAGGGAAGGCGCCGCCAGGACGCGAGTGAGCGCGGCAGCAGCAACGCGGCCGCTTCGGCAGCTACGGCGACCGCCGGCTCGGCGGGTACAGCGGTCGAGGCGTCGGGGGGGACGCGCTCGCTGGACGGCTCAGTCATGAAACGGTCGTTCCTTCGGCCGGCGCGCAGCCGCAGGGCGGCAAACGGGCCGACGGCCTATGGGCGGGGCGCAACGGATAGCTTACACCGGGCCCGCCGGCAGGCCAAATCCGGCGCCTGGCGGTCATTCCGTCCCGGCGCAGCGTCATGGCCGGCGGGCCGGATAAGGGGAAGCTATGGGAATTTTTGCCCGATACAGCCAAGTTAATGTAAAATACAGGGTTTTTACTAGGTATTTAGCCGAAGTTGTCCTAAGCTTCGGACTGTTGCCGTTTTATAAGACCTGCGCAGCCCAAATCATTTCGACTCCGAAGAAGGGGGCGAACAGTTTAAAGAACGTGGCGAGCGCACTGGGAGTTGACACGATGTGGAAACGGTTGGGCCAATGGTCCGTCGCGTTATGTCTGGCGCTGACGGCAGCGGGAGCATTTGCACAAGAGAATGGCGCCGTCGTTGCCCTGTCCGCGCAAGCGGGCGCGATGCCGATCGCGCCAGTGGTGCCGATCGGGCAAACGACGCTGCAGCAAGGCTTGGCGCAGTTGAAAGCCACGTACGGCCTGAAACATGTCTGGCTGCGCGACGAATCCGATGGCGCCGCACCGCTCGAGGCGGCCACGTCGGGCGATACGGTGGGCGAAATGTTGCCGATGGCGAGCTTGTCGAAATCGGTCACGGCCATCGGCATTGCCTTGCTGGTGCAGCAGGGCAAGCTGTCGCTCGACGCAAAGCTCGGCGATCTGCTGGACACTTATTCGAAGCAGCACGGCAAGCCGCTCGATCCTTCGATGCGCGAGCTTACCGTGAGGCGTCTGCTCGGCCACCGCGCCGGGTTGCCGACAAACGGGTTCAACGATCCCGTCAACGGCCTGTATAGCGGGCTGGCCATCCGGCGCGTGGGCGGGAATGCGGATTTCTTCAATTACCTCGACGCGGGCGACGCGAACCATTCCACCGGCAAACAGGACTTCGTCTACTCGAACGTATCGTACCTGTTGCTCGGCATGGTGATCGAGGCGGTGTCGGGCGAGGACTACGCGACGTTCTGCCAGACCCGCATCTTCCGGCCGCTCGGCATTACGGACGCGAAGATCCCCGACAACTGGCACCTGCTCGCCCCGTTCGCGGGCTGGCACATGTCGCCGGCGGCGGTGCTGAAATTGTGGCGTGTGTTCGACATGCGGCACCCGACGCTGCTCGGCGCGAGTGCCTTGCGAACCACCCTGCTCGACACCCGGCCCGGGCCGATCGCAAGCGGACGCGACATCTACTACACCCTCGGAGTATTCCTGCAGCCGGGGGCGAGCGAGCGCAGCTATCGCATCAGCCACGACGGCATCGCGGATTTCTTCAGCACACAATCGGCCTACTACACGGTCGTGGAGAAGACAGTGCCGGGCGACAGCTGGGTCGTGGTGGTATCGCCGATTCCGTCGCGCAGCCAGTTCGGTCCGATGGCGCGCGATATCCGCAAGATGATCCATCAGGCGCGCTTGCTGCCGTAGTTTGTGGTCATCGGCCGGCAAGCACGCCATTCCCGGGCCTTCGACGGCCTCATTCCGGGCCTGGCGCCTCGGTGAAATCCACCGCGAGCGTGCCTGCGACAAAGGCGCGCTTTTGCGCGGCCGTCAGGCGCTTTACACGATACTCGGCACGCGACGCGGCGGCGCGGTCGGCGAAGGCGACGACCTTGAGCAGGCGCTCAGGCGGATTCGCGCGCGTGTAGCGCGCCCCCCGGCCTGCCGCGTGCGCGGCGAAGCGCGCCTCGACATCAACGGCGATGCCGGTATAGATCCGCTGTCCGCGGCATTCGATCAGGTAGAGGAACCAGCCGGCGCTCATACAATGCGGCCACCGTGTACGAAATTGCGCGGCGGTACGGCGTTGGGGCGAGACTGGCGTGGCATGATCGCGTAGATAATTGTCGAATGCGTGGTGTTCTGCCACGTCACGAGCCGTTAGGATACGGCAAAAGCGATCCGCACCCTAACACCACGACGAGACAGGACAACGCCTCATGACCGATTCCCGTGGCGCCCCGGCCGGGCAGGAGCCGCCCCGTGCGCCCACGCCTGCCGGCCCGGCGGCCGTCAGCGCCCTTGACATGCAGCAACGCGAAGCGCTGCGCAAACGCTTGCTCCAGTTCGCGGGATACGCCGCCTTCGCCGTGCTTGCCGCCGCCCTCTGGGCCGCAGCGCACTGGGGCGGCGCATTGGGCTTCACCCCGACCGCCGCGCAGGCGGCAGTGCTGGTGCTCTTCACCATCGGGGCGTGGGCCTTCGGCATCTTCCCCGAGCCGATCACCACCCTCATCTTTTTCCTGCTTGCCGTACTGCTACAAGTGGCCAAGCCGGCCGTCATCTTCTCCGGCTTTCAATCGGCGGCGTGGTGGCTCGTGTTCGGCGGCGCCGTCACCGGCATTGCCGTGCGCACCACGGGTCTCGGCGCGCGGCTGGCAAGCCGTTTGTTCGGGCTGCGCTCGGCAGGCTACGCCCGTTATGTTGCCTCGGTGACCGTCGCATCGGTCGGGCTTGCGTTCGTCATGCCCTCGACGACGGGACGCATTCTGCTCCTGATCCCGATCGTGCTCGCGCTGGCGGACCGCCTCGGCCTTGTGCCGGGCAGCCGTGGCCGCACCGGGCTGGTGATGACCGTCGCCGCTGCGAGCTATATGCCGCCCACGACCATCCTGCCCGCGAACATCCCCAATAGCGTGCTCCTGGGCGCCGCCGATTCCTTCTACGGCATCCATCTGCATTACGGGCCGTATCTTCTGCTGCACTTCCCGATCCTCGGCGCGCTCAAGGCGGTCCTGCTCGTGGCCGTCATCTGCAGGCTGTTCCCGCAGGCGGATGCGTTAAACGTCACGCCGCCGCAGGCGTCCAACCCGCTCTCGCCTAACGAACGCAGGCTGTCGGGCATTCTGCTCATCGCGCTCGCCTTCTTCGCGACCGACGGTTGGCACGGCATCTCGCCCGCGTGGGTCTCGGTCGCGGCAGCCATTGTCTGCCTGCTTCCAGCCACGGGCATTGTCCCGCCCAAGGTGTTCGCCGAGCAGATGCACATCACGCCGCTTGTCTATGTCGCAGGATTTCTCGGCGTGGGCGCGGTCGTCGCGGAAACCGGCCTGGGCGAACGGCTGGCGCAGGCCTGCCTCGAAGCCGTCAACATGACGCCGGGTCATCTCGCGCAGAATGCGGCGTGGCTGGTGGCGATCGGCAGTGCGATCGGACTCGTCTCGACCTTGCCCGCCCTGCCGGCGGTGCTCACGCCGCTTGCCGAGCACTTCGCCCAGGCAAGCGGTCTGCCGCTGTATGCGGTGCTGATGTTGCAGGTGCCGGTCTTCTCCACGGTGCTGCTGCCCTACCAATGCCCGCCGATCATGATCGCGATGCATCTGGGCGGCGTCGGTATCCGCGACGGCACGCGCGTCACGCTCGCGATGGCTGCGCTCACGATCGTTTTCCTCTTTCCGCTCGACTATCTGTGGTGGCGCTCCCTCGGCTACCTCGGTTGACCGCCCGCACCGCCCGCTGGGCCGCAGACCGTGGCGGGCACGCCGATCGTCAGGGCACGCGCCGCAAGCGCCGGACGTCGTTCTCGAGCGCCACGCCTATCGTTGGCCGTAAACGATCTGGCTCAACTGCTTCATCATGTCGGTGATGGTCCGGACGATATCCACGGCCAGCTGATCAAGGGACGTCGCCTGATCGTTCGACTTCCGCCCGAGGTCCGTGAAGCCTTCCGAGGCATCCCGCTCGAACTGCGCGCCCTGCCCGGCGCGAGCCGCCGCAAGTTCGCCCTCGGCCGACGCGAAAGTGCCGCCTCCGTTCATGGCGCCCGACACGCCAGATGCCGATTCCGAACTCAGCCTGACACCTGCCTGCCACAATCCGCCAGCGTCGGTCCCGCCAAAGCGAATCAACGTCGTGGCACCGCCAACTCCCGCGCCACATTGCACAACCCCGCCAGCGACCTGTAGCCATGCCTGCGTTTTGGCGCCGTCGAAGCGTTTGTTGGCCTCGTCCAGCAAGCTCTTCAGCATTCGCGCAAACTGTTCGTAACGCGCACGCTTCGCTTCCACCCCCTGCATCATCTGGATATCGCGCAACCGCTCGAAGATTTTCGAAAACATGTGCTGGAGTTCGGCCATCAAGGCCTGGAGGCTCCCGAGGTTGGCCAAGTCGATCTTCGGGTCGCCGTGCCGCTTCGGCGTCGCACTGCCGGAACCCGTATCCTCGAAAATCGGTCTGCCGGATAAACCCTGTTGTGCCGTTTCGCAAAGCCGAGCCATCACTGCAACATTCGTCATAGTCATCCTCCTTCGCATTTCAGTTACGCCATGTTGGCGATACGTTGGATCACGCTGATGCGCACGCGCGTTCTGTCTTGTGCGACGCGCGTCAAATCGCCATCGCTGCGGATGAGCCGCTGGAGACGGCGATTGTTCTCCTTCCGGTCCTGCTCATAGTGTTGGTACTGGGTCTGCAGTTCGTCGCGGCGGACCCGCAACTTGTCCGCATCCAGGCGCAACTCGGCGCGTTGGCCATTCAATACCCCTTGCCCGGCCCGTCCTGCGCCCTGCGCAGTCGCGCGGATCTGATTGACCGCCTCAAGCCTGATCAGTACCTGGTTTTGCAGCCGCCTCCCGGACTTCTCAAGTGCAGCCTGCGTCGCTGCAAGCACCCTGTCGCCGATCTCCCGCGCCGAGCCCCGAGCGTACAGATCCAGGTCCAGAAACGCCTTGCCTGCGCCCTTTCGGAACGATTTCTCGGCGATTTTTTCGATTTGCGCAAACATCTCTTTCTGATTGTTGATGACACGCATCAGGAGCGGGCGAACCCCCTCTTTCTTCATCCACGTTCCAACCTGTTCAGAGACTTGCTTTGCGAAGCGCTTGGACACGTCCGCGAAAATCTCGTTGCCGCCGGACTTCAATATTTCGCCCACGATTGCACCGCTTTTGTTCGCCAAAATTTGCTTGGTTGCCTTGGAAGCAATATGCGCCAGCAAGGCGTTGCGCAGTGCGCTCGTGATGTCCACGAACGCAGCGGCGATCGAGACGCTCATCGCCGCGCAAGACAGCTTGCTCGCGATGCCTGCCCACTTGTCGCGGCGCCTCTCGTCCAGCAGGGCCAGCGTACTGAAGGCGGCGGCCGCAATGCCAAGGGCACCGGACGCGATATTCATGAAGCCGCCTGAGACCATCATGGGATTGGCGCTCAGGAAGCCGCCGACCACCTTGGCAACACCGATGACGGCATCCACTGCCGCCATCGCCCATGCGATGACGACGCCAAGGATCCCCGCCTTGCGCGCCTTGGCCGCCGCTTCGGCATTCTTCTTGAGTTCTTCTGCCTGCGTCTTGATCCGTTCGTTGATGAGCGCCGTCATCTTTTCGACCATCACCTTGTCGATCTCGAGGGTCTGCGCCGCGAGTGTGCCGACGAAGCGCTTCAACTCGAACGTCAGTTTCAGCATGAGCGTATCGATATCCAGCCCTTCCCGCCCCGATGCGGGAAGTTCGGCCGCGCTGGCCGGGTCGAGCGATTCAAGCGACTGCCTGAGCACTGGCAGTCCGCCACGCATGCCGGCGGCCGGGAACGTAGTGAGCATTGCCATGTGTGATTCCTATTCGGTCAAGTGGATGGCGTTCATGCCGCGCATCGCGGCGGCACGAAGCTCGGCGTTGGCCAGAAACCGGGCGAGCGGGTCGGAGCATTCTGCGGACATCGTCATGCGATATTTCTCGTAATCGATGTGCACATCTCATGGCCCATCTTGAGCATGCGCGACGTCATGTCGAATAGCGCGGCGGCCATGCCCTGCATTTTGTTGAAGGCAAGCAGTTCCTGCTCCTGAAGCTTTGTCACGCCGCCCGCAAAGTCCTGCAGCAGATCGCGGTATGCCTCGATATCGGCTTTCGTTGCCGGCTGCCGGATCGCCGCGTCGTCGCCAATGAAGAGGTTGTGCCGCACAAGAAAGGTGGCGACGGCTTCCGGCAAGCGGTACACACCGCCTTCCGGCGCACTCGTGTTGATCATGTTGCTTGACCATAAAGCGTGGCGGCTGGCGTCCTTGGCGACAACGACGCGCGCCTGGGCAAGCGTCGCCATGCGCGTCAAGGCGGCATGCATATCGCGCACTGTGTTGGCCACGGTGTCAACGGCGTGCCAGTAGCTGCCCTCACCCGCATGCCGGGCGAATTGCGTCTTGTTGGCAGGAGCGGTTTCCTGCAACGGCAGGTCTGCGGCGGCTCGAAGGAAGTCCCCCGCAGCGGGCAGTCTTCGCGCGTCGATGTGATCCATTGGATTTTCCGAAAATTGAAGCGTTGCCTCAGGCGAAACCGTTCGTGCCGGAGCGGCGCAGACGCGGGCGCAATTTGCGCGCTTTCGATGGCCCCGACGGCTCGGCGTTGTCCTCGCGGCGCGGAAGACCGGCCTCCGCTTCCAGCGCGCTGGACAGATGGGCGAGGCGACGCCCAATCTCTCGCACCGCCCCCTCTTGAGCGCGCACCGACGGTGCGGACATGGCCGAGGAGAGTTTCGCAAGACGCGCCGCTGCGGATGGGTCCGTTTGCGCGTCGACGGTGAGCGCCGTCAGGTCGCGGTGAAGTCTGGCGAGATCGAACATCGCGTTGGTCAGCGCCGAACGTTGCTGCTCAAGCGCAGCGATCGCCGCATCGATGGATGCATCGGTCGGGTCTATCGTGTCGTTACAAATATCGGATGCCATTGCGCCTCTTCCGGAGATTACAGATTGCGTGCCGCCGATGCGTACATGTCCGTGCCGATCTTGACGTAACGCGCGAGCATGTCCTGCAGCGAACTGGCCATGCCGGTGATTTCGTTCAGCCGCGTGATGTGCTGCTCGTTGGTCGTCTTGATCCTGTTCGCGAAGTTCTGCAGGAGGTCGCGATAGGCTTCGAGATCCGCCTTCTTCCATTGGGTCGGCAGGCTGTTCTGACCTTCCAGACGAATCTTGTGCTTGTCGAGGAAGTCGGTGATCTTGCTGTCCATCTTGCTGGCATCGAGCGAGTCAGTCGCATTCTTCAGATCCGCAGACAGACGGCTCAACCATACGGCGTAGCGCCCGGCGTCTTCTGCGACGTCGGTATTGTTCTTGGTCACGCCAGCCATGTATCGGGCCAGGTTCTGCATCGCCACCGTAATGAAACGCATGATGTCGACCAGCCCCCAATAGCCGACGCGTCCATCAGGGACGCCGATATCGAGTTTCGGATCCGTCCCGCCCGGCGGTCTGCTGTAGAAAATGCGATGGATACCCAATTCAGGGTCGAGCCTCGGGTCGAGAATCCGTTTGCTTGCCGCGTCCCGGGCGCCACGCCCCGCATCAGGGATTTCCGACCACAAACCTTTCTCCCGGAGCAAGTTTTCCCAAGCCGTTTGTGAATACCCTTTGTCCGCCCAAGCCTTTGGCACGCGACGCGAGATGTATCCGTGCGGCGTGCGGCTGTAGCGCTCGGGGTCCGCATGCATGCGGCGATTTTGCCCTTCGGCGCGAGTCCGCAGATGGTCAACATCGTTGGCATTCTGGCGGCTGCCGCCGACGGTAAGAATGTGGTTGATACTGGATGGCGAGTAGTCGCCTGAACCATACAGCGCTTGGAAAAACTCCCGTTCCTCGCGATCGTTGAATACACCCTCGATGAGTACATGCAAATTGTCGGACCACTTCATTTCGGGGGCAATATCCGCTTTTGCGCGATGCCGGTCCGTGTGGATGTCGAGCTTACTGAGATAATTCTCCCAATCGCTTTGCGACCACCCTTTGTCAGCGAGCGATTTCGGCACGTCGCGCAAGACATACCCGGTCGGTGTTTCGTGGTAGCGGGAGGGATCGAGCTTGATCTTTGCAAGATCGCGCGCCCCCCTCTCACCCCATACCTCCTTTCGGGCCCCCTCCGGCTCAACCGCGCCGCCCAGCAATTCGTTGAAATGCTCCCAGTCCTTTGTAATGTAGGCAGGGCAGTCAAAGCGATCTCGCTGGTACTCCAAAAACAGGAACTCCCGGACATCGTCGGCATTCGCATAGCGACGGTTTGACAGGCCAGCCGCTGAATATCCTGCGCTCACGCTCAGCAGCACCGTGAACGACGAATGCGAGCCCGTGAAGGGGTGTTCGCGCATGGGGTGTTCGTGCTTATTGCCCCGAAGCCCGATGCTGTCGAGGTGACCGGCCCATTGCTGTTGCGACCACCCCATTTGACGCATGCATTCGGGAAGCTTTCGGTCGATTTCGCGAACGCGCCGGTGGGTGCCCTCATCCACGTCTCGGTTCGTGTCCTCGGCGACAGCAGCCTCGATCAGAAGCGCAGACCTGTGATCGAAAGACGATCGTTGCCGGCATTGGAACTCAGTCGTGGACATCTGCATCTCCGTAGCGTGCGCGCCGGGCGGAGGATCAAGCGCGGCGAGGCCCGGCATTACCGCATCGAACGCCGCCGAACGTATTCGCGCTCCGTCATCCGCTGGCGAAGGGAATGCCAATCGTAGTGATGCGCCCCTTCGCCCGCTTCGGAAAATCGCGCATCACTTTCGAGTTCGAACCGAACGCGTGAGATTTTCTGCGCTTGACTGATTAGCGTCCGAACCCGCCGCCTCCCGGCGTTTCGATAACGAACACGTCCCCAGGCTGCATCTGCGTGCGGCCGATGTGGCCGAGCGCCTCCCGCTCGCCACCTGCGCGTTCAACGTAGTTGCAACCGAGCGCACCGGTGCTCCCGCCCGCTGCGCCGAACGGCGCGTGCACCCGGTTGTTCGACAGGATCGACGCGGTCATCGGCGTCAGGAAGCGCACCCTGCGGACCGCCCCATTGCCGCCCTGCCAACGCCCCGCACCGCCCGATCCGTGGCGAATCACGTGACTGTCCAGACGCACCGGATAGCGCCATTCGAGCACTTCAGGATCGGTCAGCCGCGAGTTCGTCATGTGGGTCTGCACCGCGTCGACGCCGTCAAACCCGTCGCCCGCGCCGCTGCCGCCCGAGATCGTCTCGTAGTACTGGTACTGCGCGTTGCCGAATGTGAAATTGTTCATCGTGCCCTGGCTCGACGCCACAACGCCGAGCGCCCCGTACAACGCGTTCGTGATCGCCGACGATGTTTCCACATTGCCCGACACCACCGCCGCCGGATACACCGGGTTGAGCATCGATCCGGCCGGCACGATCACCGTCAACGGCTTGAGGCAGCCGGCGTTGAGCGGGATGTCGTCCTTCACCAAGGTACGGAAGACGTACAACACCGCCGCCATGCACACCGCGCGCGGCGCATTGAAGTTGTTCGGCAATTGCGCGGACGTGCCGGTGAAGTCGATCGTGGCGCCACGCTTGTCGTCGTCGACGCAAATGCTCACCTCGATCACCGCACCGTTGTCGAGCGGATAGCGATAGTGGCTGTCCTTGAGCGCACCGACCACCCGGCGCACGGCCGCTTCCGCGTTGTCCTGCACGTGCCCCATATACGCCAGCACGACCTCGCGCCCGAACTCGCCGACCATGCGGCGCAGTTCGTCCACGCCCTTCTGGTTGGCCGCCACCTGCGCGCGTAGATCTGCCATGTTCTGGTCGATGTTGCGCGCCGGATAACGCCCCGAGCCGAGCAGACCCCGTGTTTCGGCATCCCGCAGCACGCCGCCGGCGATCAGCTGCCAGTTGTCGATCAGCACGCCCTCTTCCTCCACGTGCGTGGAATCCGGCGGCATCGATCCCGGCGTGATGCCGCCGATGTCCGCATGGTGGCCACGCGAGCCCACGTAGAACAGCGGCTCGGCGTCATCATCCGCGAACACCGGCGTGATCACTGTGACGTCCGGCAAATGCGTGCCGCCGTGATAGGGATCGTTCAGCATGAAGACGTCGCCGTCGCGCATGTTGCCGCGATTGCGCTCGATCACCGTGCGGATGCTCTCGCCCATTGATCCCAGATGCACCGGCATGTGTGGCGCGTTGGCGATCAGGTTGCCGTCGCGATCGAAGATGGCGCACGAGAAGTCGAGCCGTTCCTTGATGTTGACGGAGTACGCGGTGTTCTGCAGCCGCAGGCCCATCTGTTCCGCGATCGACATGAACAGGTTGTTGAAGATCTCCAGACGCACCGGATCGACTGCCGTGCCCAGCGCGCGCTGGCCCGCGCGGGGGATGACGCGCGTGAGCACCAGATTGCCCTGCGTCGTCATCTCGGCGCGCCAACCCGGCTCGATCACAGTCGTGCCGCTCTTTTCCGCGACGATGGCCGGGCCATCGAGCGTATCGCCGGCCAGCAGCGTCTCGCGCGCGAACAGATCGGCGTCGTGCCACGCGCCGCCGGAATACAGGCGCACGGAGGTCACGCGCTCGGGCGCGCCGTGCGTGCGCGCCGCCAGCGGTGCAATGTCGACGGGGGCGTCGGACCGGCCGATCGCTTCGACCGATGCCACTTCCGCGATAAGCGCCGCGCCGTCCATCAGGAACGAATAACGTTGACGATACGCGGCTTCGAACGCTGCCCGCATCTGCGCCACGTCGCCAAATGGCACGGCGATGGCCGAGTCCGTGCCTTCATAACGCAGGTGCACCCGGCGGATCGTGTCGATGCGCTCAGGCGCCACGCCCTGTGCCAGCAGGCTGCCGACGGCCTCATCGGCCAACGCGCCCAGGGCATCCGCCAGCCCGGACAACGCGGCATCCGTCAACGTTGCTTCGATCGCGCGTTCGCGCATGGCCGTCTGGTCCGCGAGGCCCATCCCGTAGGCCGACAGCACGCCGGCGAGCGGATGCGCAAAGACTTGCGTCATGCCGAGGGCGTCTGCCACGGCGCATGCATGCTGGCCGCCCGCGCCCCCGAACGTTGTCAGAACATAACGCGAGACATCATGGCCGCGCTGCACCGAGATCTTCTTGATCGCGTTCGCCATGCTGCCCACGGCGATCTCGAGAAATCCCTCGGCAAGCGCTTCAGGCGTCTGACGCACGCCCGTCGCGGCCGCGATCTCGTCGGCCAGCGCCGTAAATTTGCGCACGACGATATCGCGGTCGAGCGGTTCATTCGCATGCGGGCCGAAGACCTTCGGGAAATGGTCCGGCTGGATCTTGCCTAGCATGACGTTGCAATCCGTCACGGCCAACGGCCCGCCGCGACGGTACGCCGCGGGCCCGGGATTCGCCCCCGCCGAATCGGGGCCGACGCGCAGGCGGGTGCCGTCGAAGCCGAGCACGGAACCGCCCCCCGCCGCCACCGTGTGAATGCTCATCATCGGCGCACGCATGCGCACGCCCGCCACCTGCGTCTCGAACACGCGCTCGAACTCGCCGTTGTAGTGGGAAACATCGGTCGACGTGCCGCCCATGTCGAAGCCGATCACGCGCGGAAAGCCCGCCTGCGTCGAGGCGCGCACCATGCCGACGATGCCGCCGGCCGGGCCGGACAGAATGGCGTCCTTGCCCTGGAAGTTGTCGGCCCGGGTCAGGCCGCCACTGCTCTGCATGAACTGCAGGTTCACGCCGGGCATCTCGCCCGCGACCTGTTCGACGTAACGGCGCAGGATCGGCGACAGGTACGCATCGACCACCGTGGTGTCGCCGCGCGAGACGAACTTCATCAAAGGCGACACCTCGTGCGAGACGGAGACCTGGGGAAAGCCGATCTCGCGCGCAAGCACAGCCAGCGCCTTCTCGTGGGCCTGATGACGGTAGCCATGCATCAACACGATCGCCAGCGCCCGCACGCCCTTGGCGTAAAGCGCCGTGAGCGCCTCGCTCGCGCTCGCCAGATCGAGGTCATGCACGACCTCGCCGTGTGCCCCAACGCGTTCGTCGATCTCGACGACGTCGTCATACAGCGCCTCGGGCAACACGATGTCGAGGTCGAACAGGCGTGGACGGTTCTGATACGCAATGCGCAACGCATCACGAAAGCCGCGCGTCGTGATCAGCGCCGTCGGCTCGCCCTTGCGCTCGAGCAGCGCGTTGGTCGCAACCGTCGTGCCCATCTTGACCATCTCGACCCGCTCGGGCGTGATGGGTGCGTTCGCCGACAGGCCAAGCAGATGACGAATCCCCGCCACCGCGGCATCGCGATACTGCTCCGGGTTTTCCGAAAGCAGCTTGTGCGTGGTGAGGGTGCCGTCGGGACGGCGCGCCACGATATCGGTAAAGGTGCCTCCCCGGTCGATCCAAAATTGCCAACGGGAGGGGGCTGCGGGGGCGGCAGTCGCGGAGGTAGTGACGTTCGTCATGATCGGATTTCGCTTGCTGAAGACAGGAGGTGCGGTGCCCGGACAGCCGGTTTGGCGCCGGCCGCGCGGAATTCGGGGTGAGTTCGGCCCGCCGCGCGACACGCGCGGCAAGCCTGGCTCGGGAATACAGGGATTCAGTGGTTGTGGAGGGCGCTCATGCGCCGGCCGCTTCCAGCTCGCGGCCACGGGTCTCGGGCAGCGTCAGCGCGGCGATGATCAGCACGCCGTAGGCGGCTGCGGCGAAGATGCCGATGCTCGCGCCGAGTCCGTAATGCTTGGACAGCGCCCCGATCAGGAAGGGGAACAGCGCGCCGATGGCCCGGCCGACGTTGTAGCAGAACCCCTGGCCGGAGCCGCGTACACGCGTCGGAAACAACTCCGTCAGGAACGCGCCCATGCCGCTGAAGATCCCCGAGGCGAAGAAGCCGAGCGGGAAGCCGAGCCAGAACATGGTGCTGTCGGTCATCGAAAGCGACGTGTAGGCGAATGCGATGGCCATCGAACCCACCGCGAACAGGATGAAGTTCGGCTTGCGGCCCAGACGATCGGTCAGATACGAACTCGAGAGGTACCCGACCCACGAGCCGAAGATGATCATCGCCAGATAGCCGCCGGTACCCATCACCGTCAGATGGCGCTCCGTCTTCAGGAAGGTCGGCAGCCACGTCGTGATCGCGTAGTAACCGCCTTGCGCGCCGGTCGTCAGCAACGCCGCACGGATCGTCGTCGACAGCAGTTTGGGGCTGAAGATTTCCATGAAGCCGGGGCGGTCGCTCGTGGCGGCCTGCGCGGCCTTTTCTTTTTCGTAGACGTCCGGCTCCTTGACGTAGCGGCGAATGACCACCACCAGCAGTGCGGGCAGCAGCCCGACCAGGAACAGCGCGCGCCATGCCATGTCGGCCGGCAGCACCGAGAACAGCACCGAATAAAGGATGGCGGTGAGCCCCCAGCCGATGGCCCAGCCCGACTGCACCAGCCCGACCGCCTTGCCGCGGTCCTTGGCGCGGATGACTTCACCGATCAGCACAGCGCCTGCGGTCCATTCGCCGCCGAAGCCGAAGCCCATCAGCGCGCGGGCGGCCAGCAGTTGGTGATAGCTCTGCGCAAGACCGCACAACCCGGTGAAGACCGCGAACCAGAGCACCGTCAGCTGCAGCGTGCGCACACGGCCGATGCGGTCGGACAGGATGCCGGCGACCCAGCCGCCAAGCGCGGACGCGAGCAATGTCAGGGTGCCGATAAACCCGGCGTCCGCGAGGCTGATGCCCCAGGTGGCAACCAGCGTCGGAATGACGAAGCTGAGCATCTGGGTGTCCATGCCGTCGAGCATGTAGCCGACCTTGCAGCTCCAGAACGCCCGCTTCTGGCGCGACGTGGCCTCGCCATACCAGGCGATCAGGCTGCCGCCGGTTTCGGATGACGCCGGTGCCGTGTCGGCAACGGCACTCGCGTGAGCGGCCGTGGCCGCAAGGGGGGTTTTGCTATCCATGGATCACTCCGGGGTGCATGGTGCGAAAAGTGACTTCGATTACCGTGTTCAGAACACGGCGAGCGAGGCGTTGGTGATATCGGTCATCAGCATGTGGCCGGGCTTGTGCGCGATGGCCAGCGGCAGTTTCGCGCCCATGATTGCCGTCTGCGGCGTGACGCCACAGGCCCAGTAGACGGGCAATTCGCCTTCCTTGATCGTGACCGCGTCGCCAAATTCGGGCTTTGCCAGATCCTCGATGCCCAACTCGGCCGGGTCGCCGATATGGATCGGCGCGCCATGCACGCCCGGAAAGCGGCTCGTGATCTGCACGGCGCGAATCGCGTCGGCCCCGCGCATGGGGCGCATCGACACGACAAGCTCGCCCCCAAAAATGCCGGCGCGGCGGTTGGCGATCTTCGTGCGGTACATCGGCACGTTGCGGCCTTCCTCCACGTGACGCAACGGAATCCCTTCCTTGGCGAGCATCTGCTCGAACGAGAACGAGCAGCCGATTGCGAACACGACGAAATCGTTCTGCCACACGTCGGCCAACGAATCGGTCTCCTGCGCCAGGCGGCCGTCGCGATAGATATAGAACGCGGGGACGTCGCTGCGGATATCGACTTCACGGCCGAGCGCCGGCACATGCCACTGCCCCGGTTCGCCGACAGCCAGTAGCGGGCACGGCTTCGGGTTGGCCTGGCAGAAACGCAGGAAATCGTTGGCATACGCCGACGGCAGGATCGCCAGGTTGGCCTGGGCGTAGTCGCCGCAGTAACCGGCGGTCGGACCGCGAAACTGGCCGTTTCGCACGGCCTGGCGGAATTCGAAGGGCATGAGGTCCTCGCGCATCGACATGGGGTTTCACGTGGCAATGTGATGAATTGGGTTGAAGCATAGAAAGAAAAAAAATTTATCGCCAACGACTTTTTCTTGCTACTGGCGTATAGAATTTCTTAACAACTTCGCGGGTTTTCCCGGGGTGAAGCGAATTTCACCCCCCGCACGCTCGCTGCCATTTCTCACGATCTCTCCGGCAACGTCGCGCATCAACACGACATTTACTGGCCATTCCCACGTGAACACTCGCTTTCTCGACACCTTCGTGACGCTCGCCAAACTGCGGAGCTTCCGGGCCACGGCTGCCACGCTGCATGCCACGCCCGCGGCAATTTCACAGCGTGTGAAGGCCCTGGAGGAAGAATTGCAGACGGCGCTCGTCGATCGCGAGAGCCGCGACTTCCGTCTCACGCCGAATGGGGAATACCTGCTCGGATACGCCAAGGCGGTCGTCGAGGCCGCGCGCCGGCTGCAAGCGGCGGCATCGGGCGAGAGCACAATGCGCGGCCGTTTGCGGCTCGGCGTCATCGAGACGGTCGTGCACAGTTGGCTGCCGCACTACATGCGGCGCCTGGCGGCCGACTATCCCAAGCTCGACGTCGAACTGACGGTCGACGTGAGTGTCGTGCTGCAACGCCGGCTGATCGCCGATGAGCTCGATCTCATCATCCGCGTGGAAGGCAGCGATGAGAGCAACGTGGTGTGCGACGCGCTCGCCAACTATCCGGTGCACTGGATCGCGCGCGCGGGCCTGCTGCCGTCGGCGCGCAGCGGCTTGGCGGTGCATGTCCTGCGGCACCCGATCCTGACGTTCGGGCGCGGCACGGCGCCACATCGCGCACTCGAGGATATTGTCGCCAAGCTCGCGAGCGCGCATGGCGTGCCGCTGTCGGAGACGCGCATTACCGGCTCCCCGTCGATCGCCGTGATCGTGCAGCTGGTGCGCGACGGCTTTGGCGTAGCGGCCATTCCGCGCCTGTTTGTCGACAAGCTGATTGAAAGCGGCGAAGTGGTCGAACTGCCGCTGCAACCGGCGCCGCCGTCGATCGTCGTGTCGATGTCGCGGCGCGCGGATGCGCCGCTGTTCGTGCACGGCGCCGCCACCGCCGCGCGTGCGGCCTGCGCGGAGTATTGCAGCAAGAGCGACAAGCGGCTCGTCGAACCGTTGTAACGGGCGCGTGGGGCCCGCTGCGCGACTTCAGCGGAAAAATAAGAGGCGCGTGAGGAACGTGTAGTCGGCTTCGGCCGCCATCATGGACATCAGCACGAGCAGGCAAAGCGGCGGGATGAGGATCGCGTAGACCAGCGCCAGCCGCTCCCATGCCATGTGCATGAACACGGCCACGATCAGCCCCGCCTTGGCGATCATCAGCGCGAGAATCAGTCCCCAACGCAGATAGCCTTGCAGATTCGCGTAATCGACGAGATACGACAGCGTCGAGAGCACGAACAGCAGCCCCCAGATTTTCAGATAGAGGCCGATCGGATGCTGCTGGCCGGAACCGGAAGTGGATGCGTGGGCCATGGCCGCCCCCTACCAGAGATAAAACAGCGCGAAGATGAACACCCAGACGAGATCGACGAAGTGCCAGTACAAGCCGGCGATCTCGACGAGCTGGTAATTGCCGCGGCGCTCCAGCGTACCGTTTAGCACTTTGCGCATGACCGTGAGCAGATAGATCACGCCGGCGCTCACATGCAACCCGTGGAAGCCGGTAATCATGAAGAAGCACGCACCGAACTGGGCCGCGCCCAGCGAGTTGCCCCACGGACGGATGCCTTCATGCAAGATCACCTTGCTCCACTCGAACGCCTGCATGCTGACGAAAGCCATGCCGAAAAAGGCCGTCGCCAGTATGCAGGCAGCCGTCTTGTCGCGATCGCGCTGGTACCCGAAGTTGACGGCCATCGCCATCGTGCCGCTACTGCTGATCAGTACGAACGTCATGATGGCGATGAGCAGCAGCGGTACCGAGTGGCCGCCGACTTCCAGCCCGAACACTTCGCCGGGATTCGGCCATGTCGCCGTGGTCGAAATTCGCACCGTCATGTAGCCGATCAGGAAACTCGAGAAGACGAACGTGTCCGAGACCAGGAAGATCCACATCATCGCCTTGCCCCACGGCACCTTGAAGGCCGTGCGATCGCCTGACCAGTCGGCCACGACGCCGCGCAGGCCGCCGGGCAAGGCGGCCGCCCCCACGACGTCGCCGTGGGGCGCTGCGGCGGGTGTTTCGCTGGTGTCCATGACGATGACTCCTTCGGTCGCCGTTCGGCGCTCAACCGCCGAGTGTCAGCCTACGCCGCACAGCCGCTGGGCGATGGCCGGCGTCAGGTTCGCGATGGCCGCGAACAACACCAGCCACAGCGCCAGCAGGAAATGCCAGTACTGGGCCGTCAGCGCGAGACGGTGCGCGCGCGTGGCCGGCGACAGTCGGCGCCTGGCCAGCGCCGCCCACACGAGCAAGCCGCCGGCGACATGCAGGCCGTGCAGGCCCGTCAGCAGATAAAAGAAGCTGTTGGCCGGATTGCCCGCTACGTCGAAATGGCGCAGGCCGAGCAGATGCCAGACCCACAGTTGCCCCGCAAGAAATGCCGCGGCCGCGAGTCCCGCGATCGCCCAGCGCCGCTGTGCGCGCAACAACTCACCGTGCCGGCTGGCATGCACGGCCGCTTGCAGCATGGCGCAGGCCAGCACAAGCAACGCGGTCGTGCCCCACAGCGGTGTGATCGATGTGCCGGCCGGAATGGGCTGCCAATCGCCGTAGCTCATGCGCATTACGTAGGCGGTGAGCATCAGCGTGAACAACATGCCGATCACGCCCATCAGCCACCACAAGGCGACCTGTGCGGCCGACGTCTTCCGATGCGGCGCGCCGTTTGTGCCGCTCGGGTCGGGGGGATAGTACGCGGGCATCGATCTCATCAGATAGCTCCTTCCGCGCCTTTTGGCAGGGCGCCGCCGGGCGCGGCGCGCTCCCGGTCGCGCGGCGGCGCGTTCTGCGGCACGAAATCCTGCGCGTCGCCGGGCACGCTGTATTCATACGCCCAGCGATACACGACCGGCAGCGTCGGCCCCCAGTTGCCGTGCTTGGGCGGCGTGTCCGGCGTTTGCCATTCGAGCGACGCGGCACGCCACGGATTCGGCCCGGCCGCCTTGCCGCGGCGCAGGCTCCACGCAAGATTGAACAGGAACAGCAGTTGCGCGAAGGCGACGACGAACGCCGCCACCGAGATGTAGGCGTTCATCAGATGCGCGGAGTCGGGGATGAACTGATAGTTGTTGAATTCGTAATAACGGCGCGGCATGCCGAGCACGCCGAGGTAGTGCATCGGGAAGAAGATGGCGTAGGTGCCGATGAAAGTGATCCAGAAATGCCATTGGCCCAGCCGGTCGTCGAGCATGCGGCCGGTGATCTTCGGATACCAGTGGTAGATGCCACCGAACACGACGAGAATCGGCGAAACGCCCATCACCATGTGGAAATGCGCCACGACGAAATACGTGTTCGACAGCGGCATGTCGACGGACACGTTGCCGAGGAACAGGCCCGTCAGCCCGCCGACCACGAAGGTGCTGATGAAGCCGATCGCGAACAGCATCGGCACCGTCAGGTGGATGTCGCCGCGCCAGAGCGTGAGTACCCAGTTGTAGACCTTGATCGCGGTCGGGATGGCGATGACGAGCGTTGTGGTGGCGAAGAAGAACCCGAAATAGGGGTTCATGCCGCTGATGAACATGTGATGCGCCCAGACCACGACCGACAGCACGCCGATGGCGAGAATCGCCCAGACCATCATGCGGTAGCCGAAGATGTTCTTGCGCGCGTGCGTGCTGATGAGGTCCGAGACGATGCCGAAGGCCGGTAGCGCCACGATATACACCTCGGGATGCCCGAAGAACCAGAACAGATGCTGGAACAGCAACGGGCTGCCGCCCTTGTAATCGAGCGCCCGGCCCATCGAAACGATGGCCGGCATGAAGAAACTGGTGTGCAGCGTCCTGTCGAGCAGCATCATCACGCCGGACACGAACAATGCCGGGAACGCGAGCAGCGCAAGGACCGTGGCCATCACGATACCCCAGACGGTCAGCGGCAGACGCATCAGGGTCATGCCCTCGGTGCGCGCCTGCAGCACCGTGGTCACGTAGTTCAGGCCGCCCGCCGTCGCCGCGACGATGAAGATCAGCAGCGAGACAAGCATCAGGACAATGCCCCACTCGACACCCGGCGTGCCGGGGAGGATGGCCTGTGGCGGGTATAGCGTCCAGCCTGCGCCGGTTGGACCGCCCGGCACGAAGAAGCTCGCGACCAGCACGAGCACGGCCACCAGGTAGAACCAGTAGCTCAGCATGTTGAGGAACGGGAACACCATATCTCGCGCGCCGACCATCAGCGGGATCAGGTAGTTGCCGAAGCCGCCCAGGAACAGGGCCGTGAGCAGGTAGATCACCATGATCATGCCGTGCATGGTGACGAACTGGTAGTAATGATTCGCGTCGATGAAGGCGAACTTTCCCGGGAAGCCCAGTTGCAGCCGCATCAGGTTCGACAGCACCACGCCGACGAGCCCGATCGCGATCGCCGTGAGCGAGTACTGGATGGCGATGACCTTGTGGTCCTGGCTCCAGATGTACTTCGTCAGAAAGCTTTGCGGTTCGTGGTCGGCATCGTAGGCCATGGGCCTCTCCTTCGCGGTTGCGCTAGCGCTTCTGGGGTTGGGGCGGTGCGGGCACGGACCCCGGCGTGCCGTATGGGGTCTGCGCCGGCATGAGCCCTGGCGGCGGGACGACGGGTGTTGCGGGTTGGCCCGAGTCGCCTGCTGCGCCGGTCGTGCCGGATTCCGGTCGCGCCGGCACGGGCACGATCGGGGCTGGCGCCCCGCCGGGCGGGGGCACGACGATAGCGGCCTGTGCGTTGGCGGGTGTGGCGGCGTGCGGGGCCCCTTGAGGCTGAGCGGCAGGGGCAAGCGTCCGGATATAGGCGATGAGCGCCGCCAGGTCCGCGTCGGACAGGTCCATCACCGGCATCATCGGGGCGAAGCCTTTGGGCACGCGGGCTGTGGGATTGCGGATGAACTCGGCGAGATAGGCGTCGTCGACCCTTGCCGTGCTGCCGTCCTGGAACGTTTCCGTCTTGCCGTAGAGGCCGTGCCAGGTCGGGCCGACACCCGGGCTGCCGTCGACCGAATGACAGCCGGCGCAGCCGCGCGACTGGGCGAGCAGCTTGCCCTTTTCCGCGAGCGGATCGGTGGTGGCGGCGCCCGCGTGCTGGGCTTGCAGCTGGCCGAAGGTGGGCTGGGCGGCGAGCCAGGCGGCGAAGGCGGCCCGATCGTCGACGACCACGACGCCGCGCATGTTGGAGTGACCGACGCCGCATAGTTGGGCGCACAGGATCTCGTAGCGGCCGGTTTTGGTGGGTGTGAACCACATCTGGGTCACCATGCCCGGCACCATGTTCATGCGGGTGCGGAACGGCGGGACGTAGAAATCATGGAGGACGTCCTTGGCGCGCAGCAGGAGTTTGACGGGGACGCCGACGGGCAGGTGGACTTCCTGGGCGTCGATGATGATGTCGTCCTGCGCGGCGGGGTCTTTCGGGTTGACGCCAAGCGGGTTGTCGGCGGAGAAGTAAGCGGCGTCGGAGGTGCCGAGCTTGCCGTCGGCGCCAGGGAAGCGGAACCGCCACTGCCATTGCTGGCCGACGACTTCGACAACGAGGGCGTTGGCGGGTGGGCGGATCAGTTCGGCATAGACGAACAGACCGGGGGCGAGCATGGCGACAACGCCGACAGCCGTGATGCCGATCAGCCACGCTTCGAGTTTGCGGTTATGGGGTTCGTAGGCGGCGCGATGGCCGGGACGGTGGCGGTAGCGCACGATCGCCCAAGCCAGGAAGAGGTTGATGACAACGAAGGCCACGCCGGTGACGACCAGCGTAATGGTGAGCGTGTCGTCCATCTGACGCCAGTTCGACGCCAGCGGGGTCAGCCACCACGGGCTCCAGAAGTGGAACAGGAGCGCCGCGACGACAACGACGATCAGAACGATCGCGATCGTCATGGGCCGCTATGGTGCCGATGCGCGTGTATGCCAAAGTGCACGCCCGCGCGGACGAAGCCGTACGAACCGTCTTGCACGATGCCGGTCTCCTTGTCAGTCTCCCTCTCGCATGCCTGGCAAGGCACGCCAGGTCACGCCCGCCTCGCCGCGCATGCCCCGGATGGCATGCGCGTCCGGACGTTGGCGCGCGCTCACCCGTTAGGCGGGAGCGCGTGCCAAAATTGTGTTCTATTAAGGCTAGACGGTCATTGCGTCGTGTCAAGGATGAACTGAACGCAGTTTTGGCTCGGCCAGGTCATCCTCCCGTCGACGTCTCTCCACATGGGCTAAAATCGCGCTGCCTATTCATAATTGCCTCACCCCAATGCCCACCCCTTCCGCCAATCCGTACCGAGCCGATATCGACGGTTTGCGCGCGATAGCTGTGCTTTCCGTGATTTTGTTTCACGTAAACTACAGGATCGTGCCAGGCGGCTTTATCGGAGTCGACATCTTCTTTGTCATTTCCGGGTATTTGATCACCAAGATCATTGCTTCCGAAATGCGGAGCCACCGGTTTTCCTTCAAGGCATTCTACGTTCGCCGGATTCGGCGGATTCTCCCTGTCTTCTTGCTGGTCGTAGCCGTCACTCTCGTAGTGGGGCGCATTCTGCTTCTTCCGGAAGACTACCTGTCCCTGCTGGCTTCGATCCGGTCTGCACTGCTGTTCGCCGCGAATATCCATTTCGCCCGGGAGCGCAACTATTTCGACCTGGCGTCGGATGAAACCCCATTGTTGCATGTTTGGTCGCTATCGGTGGAAGAGCAGTTCTACTTCGTCTGGCCGGTCCTGCTTTTGGGGCTTTTTGCGCTCGCATCGTCTCGGCTCGTCAAGCGCAAGCTATTCGCCCGAAATGGCATGCTGATCGCAATCGCCCTGATGATCGCCATCGGATTCACGATCAGCGAGTGGATGGTGCGCAGGCCCGGGAGCACGTCTGGCTACTACTCCTTGTTTTCTCGTTTCGGGGAACTGTTGGTCGGTGCGATGGCCGCCTTCCTCCCTATGGCCGTCGAGCGAAACATCGCCGGCTGTTTGGCTACGCCGGGCCTTGTCGGCGTGGCCGTCGGACTATTCGTAATCGATCGAAACGCCAGGTTCCCCGGCCTCCTGGCACTGCTGCCCTCAGTGAGCACCGCGTTGATCCTATATGCGGGCCGGTATCCGGAGGGGACCCGAACACTCGTTGCACGCTTGCTCGCGCTCCCTGCACTCGTCTCAGTCGGGCTTCTATCGTATTCGCTCTACCTTTGGCATTGGCCAGTATTGACTTTCATGCGATATGTCTATGGCCAGTATTCGTTGCCCGTAGGCTGGAACATCACGGCGATCGCCGTGATGCTCCTGTTATCGCTTCTTTCCTACGAACTCCTGGAAAAGCGATTCAAGCGACGCAAGATGACATTTCCGCGCGCTGCCATCGGCCATTACGCCACGCCAGCCGCGTTGCTGCTGACGGCATGCCTCGTCGATGCCCGCATTTCGGCACCCGCCCCCGCCGATCCAATGCTGGCGTCTTATGGCGCAAACGTCTGCCACGGCACCCTGACCGGCCATTGCGTGCGCGGCGACACAAAGGTGGCGCCAACCGTCCTGATGATTGGCGATTCGCATGCCGCAGCGCTCAATGCGTTCGTCGACGTCGTTGGACGGCAGGAGGGTCGGTCCGCTCGTGTTGTTACAGCGAGCTCTTGCTCACCGGTCTTCGATTTCAATGCACTGGCCTTGCCCGATTTCGCGCAAAAGCCATGCGCCGAACTGACAAAATTTGTCAAACGTGAGTATCTTTCGTACGACGCCATCCTCATTGCCTCTTACTGGGCCTTTCAGCTCGGCATGACGGATTTGCCCACCGATCGGAACTATCTGGAGAAATTCGGGAACACGCTGCGCACGCTTGCGAAGGCGCGCCCAGTCTACGTCATTTCCGACGTCCCCCGTTTGCCGGTGTCGCCGTTCCGGCTTGCTCGATTCGACCGGATTCATTTTGACGTGGACCGCCCGTTTTCACGAAAGACCCAGCAGGCGAATGACCGGATCCGAAAGGTCGTCGAGTCGGTCCCGAACGCCCACTGGATCGATCTTGCACCGGAGCTCCGGCAGTTCACACATGGCGGCCTGTTTCAAGGGAAGCCAGCCTACTTCGACGAACAGCATTTGAATATCTACGGCAGCACCACACTGGGCGAGCTATTGACCCGTTTGGGGAAACGGCTGCTGCCGGCCGAAATCACGGCGGAGCGCGGTTCTGCTACAACGCAACCTTCCCCCCATTCGGTCTCTGGCACTGCTTTTTCCAATACACCGGGTGTATAGACTGCTGCCGGTCGGGAATGCCGTATGATTCGGAGGATCAATCGGGTTTCTCGGCCTTCCGCGATTCCCAAGAACCACCAATGCTGCGGCTATGCTGCGCCCCCTCAAGGGCCCATTCGATTGGCCGCCACGGAATAGAACGCAAGTCATCGTATGTCGAAAGTCCACGCCGCTCGAACGAACGCACTACATCCCGGGCACTGGCTGCCCAGTTTACTCATCCTTGTATATCCGGCCGCATCACTCGCGATCCCTAGGGCGGGAAACGCCTTGCTGATCCTGGCCGCAATTATCGCAACCTTTTCCCTGCTGCAACGGGAAGCCCGGGCGCGAGTTCTAACCAGCTGGTCTGTCCCCGGGGTCAGGCTCTTCTGCTACGCCATGGCGGCGCCGTTTGCCGCGATCTTGTTGAGCGAAGGCTGGCACGGCAACATCGTGATGAACACGCTCGATTCCCCGTCGCGATTCCTCATGGCCATTCCCATCTTCCTAGCGCTGCAAACCCGACGGATCAGGATTGCACCCTGGAGCTCGCTCACGTTTGGGCTGGGCGGCCTCGGCGCGGCGGCGGTGGTAGTGTTCGCCCCCTTCGATTGGGGGAGCGGACGTATCGGGAGCACCTTTCTGAATCCGATTCACTTCGGCGACATCGCGTGCGTGTTGGCCGTGCTTTCGCTGGTGTCGATCGATTGGTTTCAGCGTGACGCGTTGGCTATCCGCATTTTCAAGGTATGCGGCGCGCTTTGCGCCGCATATGCGTCGCTCGCGGGGGGGTCGCGCGGCGGGTGGGTTGCAGTGCCGGCCGTCGTCTTGTTACTGGCCGCGCTGGGCATGCGCGATCGGGCGTGGTGGCAGAAGCTGGCAGCGGTGGTATGCGCATCTGCGGTGATCGCCATCCCATTTGTCTTTTCGCCAACCGTCCAATCGCGCTTCGGCGAACTTCAAGCCGATATCCATTCCCTCGAACGTGGCCAAGAAGACACTTCAGTTGGCGTTCGCCTTCAACTTTGGAAAGCGGGGGGCATCCTGTTTTCGGATCATCCAGTGCTTGGACTGGGAGCGCTTGGCTACAAGAAAGCGATGAGCCCACTCACTCAGGAAGACGTGCTGACGCCACTCGCCGCTGAACTTGGCCGGGGCGAGAGCCATAACCAATTGATTGCGTACGCCGTCGACTACGGTACACCAGGGTTGCTGGCAATCTTGCTGCTGTATGCAGGGCCTGCGTTCACGCTTTGGCGTCAACTCCATGCACCGTCTCGCGAACGACGGCACGCCGCCCTCATGGGTTTGGTGTACATTCTGAGCTTCTTCATTTTCGGACTCACAGTCGAGACGTTTACGCTCAAACTTACCGCAGCCATCTATTCAACCGTACTTGCCGTGCTTGCTGGATTGGCGATGTCGCGGTCGGAGGGCGGCAGCAGTGCTGCCCACTCGTCGACGTACGAGTGATCGAATCGGTACGTGGACAAATGCGGCGCTGACAACGCCACACTTGCGCGCGATTGTCGCAGTGGCCGACGCCACGCAGGACGCTGTGGCGAAAAGTGTAGCAAGCCGGCGCCTGGCCCAGGCGCCCAATTGCACCTCAGGCCTGATTCGCGGCGATCGGCCTCGCGTCGCAGGCCGGGTGCAGCTGGCCGATATCCATTCGAAGCGCAAAACCCATCAACAAGGCGCTGACACGCTCGGAACGGCGCGCGTCGATCATCTGTTCCCGCAAGCGTGCGATGACGGTCTCCATCCGCTCCGGTGTCAAGCACGGCTCATCGGCCTTCATGATCTTCGGTTGACGCGTTTCGCTGGCGTTCGCGCTTGCGATCAGCAGTTCCTCGTACAACTTCACTCCGGGGCGCAGCCCCGTCATCCCGGCAATCGCACGCCGCGCAAAGTCCTGCACGATTAACTCCGCACAACGCTGGGTCGCACCCATGACATTGGTTGCGTGTACAGCCTTATCCGTGGATATCAGCACGAAGGTTCCGACGCCCTGGCGAAACGCCGTCTCAGCCACGGTCAGCGTGCCAATGACATTATTGCGGGCGCCACATATCGCACTTGACGAAGACGGACAAAGCCAACAAAGGCGTGCCATCAACAGCAACGCCTGACGCTGGTTGGACGTACCATTGGCTCAAACGCAATGCGTATGTAAGGTACCCGTTGAAGCGGTCATATAGCGTCCGATTGTGGTCATTGGTGCCGATGTGTGGCAGCACCTCGAGAAGGTCGTGAAGCGCTACCGGAGAAGTGAGTCTTTCTTTCTCCGCATACCGTGCGCGGCGTGTCGGGACACGACCATCTCCACCGTGCGCGCCATTCCCGGCGCGCGAGTCCGGAACTCGGCACACATCAACCCATAGACGGGCGCATGCACCGAGATCGTGTTCCTTTAAGGCTAGACGGTCGTGGCGAAGTGCCAAGGGGAGGGGAACGCAAGGCCGGACATTGAATGGCGGTGTTGAGATAGAATCTCCCATCCAAACAGGACCCGGAAGTTATGCATCGTCAGGCAGAACCACTAAAATACCGCCCGGACATCGACGGCCTCCGCGCGATCGCCGTCCTTTCGGTCATCCTCTTCCATATTGATTATCGGCTCGTCCCCGGCGGATTTGTCGGCGTCGACATCTTCTACGTGATCTCGGGCTATCTGATCACACGGATCATTGGAGAGGAAATGCTGGCCGGCCGGTTCTCATTCGGCCAGTTCTACGTTCGGCGCATGCGTCGGATTCTCCCGGCTTTCCTGGTCGTCGTTGTGGCAACGTTGGCCGTCGGATGGATCGTGCTGCTGCCGGAAGACCTGGCGTCGTTGGTGAGTTCGGTCAAGTACGCCCTTATCTTCTCGGCTAACATCCTGTTCTCGCGGGAACGTGGCTATTTCGATCTGGGATCGGACGAAACACCCCTATTACACCTGTGGTCGCTGTCGGTCGAAGAGCAGTTCTACTTCGTCTGGCCTGTGCTCCTGTTCGGCCTTTGCATCATCCTCCGGAAATTGCCGGACCGGCGCTCGATCCGTGCCCTGCTGCCATTGGGCATCGCGGTGCTGACGGCCGCCGCATTTGCTTATAGCGCGAAGCTGGTTCACTCGCCGGACGGCCCCACACGCTATTACTTTCTGCTCCAGAACCGCGCCGGCGAGATTCTGATAGGGGCGCTGGCCGCCTTCATTCCGCCAATTCGGCAGAAGTGGCTGGCTGTGATCCTTGGCAGCATAGGATTCTGTGCGTTGCCGGTCGCCCTGTTCGCGATCCATCGGGACACCCCGTTCCCCGGCTTTGCGGCATTGCTGCCGTGCGGCGCTGCGGCACTGCTGATCTACAGTGGCAAAACGATGACGACGCCCGTTTCGCGTTGTCTTGGCGCACTTCCTCTGGTCTGGATTGGGTTGCTTTCCTACGCGCTCTATCTATGGCATTGGCCAGTGTTGGCGTACATGCGCTACGTTTACGGGCGCTACGCCCTGCCATGGCATTGGACGGTAACCGCAGTCCTGTTGACTTTCGCATTGGCGTTCGCCACGTACCTGTTCGTGGAGCGTCCTTTCAAGCGCAGGCCTATGACTTTCTGGTGGGCATTTCCGCGGATCTATCTCGTTCCCTCTGCACTCCTGGCCGCCATTGGCGCCGTGGCACTTCAATTTTCCGCTCCGCAACCGAAAGACGCCATGTTGACGAGTTACGGACTGGACGTTTGTCATGGCAACCTGACCAAACGATGCGTGCGGGGCGCGCCGGACGTTGCGCCCTCCGCGCTGGTGATCGGCGACTCCCACGCCGCCGCGTTGAACACGTTCGTCGACGTTGTGGGAAAACGGGAGGGATGGGCGGCCAACGTCGTAACAGGTAGTTCATGCTCGCCCGTTTTCGGCTTTGACGAAAAGGTGCTGCCCGATTTCGCATGGGCGCCTTGCGCGGCGCTCAAGACATACGTCCGCGACAATTACCTGAACTACAAGGTCGTTGTCATCACATCCTATTGGGCATTCCAGATGGGGTGGACCGATCTTGCGTCCGACAAGGACTACCTGCGCAAGCTTGAAGCCACTCTGCGCACTATCGCCGCGCAACGTCCCGTGGTTGTCCTGTCCGATGTGCCTCACGTGCCGGTTTCCCCGTTCCGTCTCGCTCATTTCCAGCAGATTGGACTACATGTCTCACGCGAGACCGGCGGCGAGACAACACGTGCCAATGAAACGATTCGACGGCTGACCGAATCGATACCCAATGTCCGATGGGTCGACCTGACGCAATACTTTGCCGACTTCGATCAAGGTTCGGTTTATCAAGGGAAGCCCATCTACTTCGACAACCAGCATCTGAACATTTACGGAAGTGGCGTCCTCGCCAAAGCCTTCACCGCCCACGGGTTGTTGCTTGGCAGCGTGGGACAAGCCGTGAAAGTCCACGGTGCCCGATAGGGATCGCCCACGGGGTTGCGCAACAAACGCGCGACCCCGTGGAGGTCGGTCACGATGGATCACGGCCATGGCAGTCCCGACTACGGTATGGCGTCAATGCGAACTCGCAATGGCCTGGATCGCGGTGAGTGTCGTTGGCAAGGTAACGTTATCCACATAGCCCCAGCCGGCAGTTACGCCCTCCGTCGACGGATTGACTGCATAGTACACACGGGGCGGTGTATCGCTCACAGCGAGGAAGACCGGGTTGAATATCTTGCGGCCGCCGCCGCGCAGCTGCCAGTCATGCGACGGATGCAATAGGATCTGCCCTTCGTCGACGGCCTTGAACGTGATCGGGTTGAGTTCCACAATGCCAATCACCTGCTCACCGCTCGCCAGATCCCTCGACGCCCCCCAACCGGCGAACGTTATGTAAACGCGCCCCTTCTCGAAGAAGACAGCGGCATCCGCTTCTTCTGCCCGATGCCAACTCGCGCGCTGGTCCGACGCAAACACGGGACCGAGGCGCTCCCACGGTCCATTCGGGCTCGGCGCACGAGCCATGTCGGCGGTGAGCGAGTTGATATCCTTGTATGAGGCATAGTACAAGCCATCCTCGGGATTGCGTCGCACCTGCCAATCGGTGGCACTGGGAATATCCACGACATCCGTCCGTTCATAAGGGCCATCCCACGAAGGGGCCACGTAATGCACGGTCCGAGCGCCATCCCAAACCCAGCCGTGCCAGACGCCGTTGTCGACAATTGCCGTGGGATACAGGCCAGGCATTGCAAACGCGTCGAGGGCGTTGGCGAGGCCGGCCACGCTACTAGCGCGTCTTACCATCGTGCGCTGGGCGTTGAAGGCATGGTGGAAGAAATAGTAATCCCCATCACTGTATACAAGTTCGAATTCGTTGACGCCGTCGGGCAATTCGAACAACGCGCGGGAACTGCTGATATTTGACGCACCGCCCGGCTCGGCCCAGCCTGTGAGGCAGGCTGCGCTCAAAACCAGGCCGGCGCAAAGCCACAGGGGGCGGCGCCAAACGGCGTAGGCGGTTCTTTTCGTCATGAGGATCGTCCACGCCACCCGTCAACAAGGGTCCCACCGCATCGAAAACAATACGGTCGCCGGACCCAAGCTTGCAAGGCTTATATCAGGCCGACTTGTGCCAGACAGTGCGGTTGATGTAATCGGTGTAGCTCAACACGATGCGAGCCACCTGCACGGATACATGCGGATTCTCGTAATCGGCTACGGGCAGGACGGGTGCACGCGTTCGGTCGTACTGCGATGTCACCATGCGCACGGCGTCGAGCACGCGATCCTTCTTGAGCCCCGACATGACGAGCGTACCCACGTCCATGCCTTCCGGACGCTCATGTGCGTTGCGGATCGTGACCGCCGGCAGGTTCAGCAGCGAGGTTTCTTCGGTAATCGTGCCGCTGTCGGACAAGACACAAAACGCGTCCTTCTGTAACTTGATGTAATCAACGAAACCGAACGGCTTGGCGAATTCGATGCGATCTTCCGGCAGTTTGCGGCCCAGCGCTGCCAAGCGTGCGCGTGTGCGCGGGTGGGTCGATACCAACACGCGAAAACCGAATTCCTGAACCAACGCTTCCAGCGTGTCGAGAAGGTCGTGAAGCGCTTCCGGGGAATCAACGTTTTCCTCACGGTGGGCACTCACGACGAAGTACTCACCGGGCACCAGCGAGGTGCGTTCCAGGACATCCGAACGCTCGATCTTGGGCGCGTAGTAGTCGAGGACTTCGCGCATGTGCGAACCGGTGCGGAAGATGGTCTCCGGCCGTATGCCCTCGTCCAGCAGATAGCGCCGGGCGTTTTCCGTCAAGACAAGATTGATGTCCGACAGGTGATCGAGCACTTTGCGATTGAGTTCTTCCGGCACCCGCTGGTCGAAGCAGCGGTTGCCCGCCTCCATATGAAACACCGGAACCTTGCGACGCTTGGCCGGGATGATGGCCAGGCAGGAGTTGGTGTCGCCGTAGAGCAGCAGTGCATCAGGCTTTTCCTGCTCGATCACCTTGTCGGCGCGCTCGATCACACGTGCAATCGTCTCGGCCGGCGTCTCCCCGGCAGCGTCGAGAAAATGATCGGGACGACGAATCTCCAGATCATCGAAAAAGACCTGGTTCAGCTCGTAGTCGAAATTCTGTCCGGTGTGCACCAGAACGTGCTGCGTGTGCCGCTCCAGTTCGGCAATCACACGGCTCATCTTGATCAGCTCCGGCCGCGTGCCGACGATCGTCATGACTTTAAGCACGGAGTTCCTCCCGAATGAAATCGAGTTTCAGCAACAATTGCTTGATCTGTTCGACATTCAAGCGCTCGGTATTGTGGGAGGTATAGTCGTCCGCCTGGGAGATACTCGTTTCCCCTTGCACAAAATACTTGTTGTAGTTGAGGTCGCGGTCGTCCGCCGGAATCCGGTAGTAACGCCCCATGTCTTCGCCCCGCGCCATTTCCTCACGCGACACCAGCGACTCGTAAAGCTTCTCGCCATGTCGGGTTCCGATGACACGCACTTGGCTCTTGCTGTTGAACAGCTCGATCAACGCCTGAGCCAACTCGCCCACCGTCGACGCCGGCGCCTTTTGAATAAAAATGTCGCCTTGGCAGCCATGGTTGAAAGCGTGCAATACCAGATCGACAGAATCGTCGAGCGACATCAGGAAGCGGGTCATGGTCGGGTCGGTGACCGTCACGTCCCGGCCTTCCTTGATCTGGCTCACGAACAGCGGGATCACCGATCCGCGCGACGCCATGACGTTTCCGTAGCGAGTGGCGGACATCACGGTGTCCCCCGGCCCCTGGATACGAGACTTGGCCACCATGAGCTTTTCCATCATGGCCTTGGAAATACCCATCGCATTGATCGGATACACGGCCTTGTCGGTACTCAAGACCACGACGCGCTCCACGCCGCTCGCCGTCGCCGCGTGCAGGACATTTTCTGCACCGAGGACGTTGGTACGCACCGCCTCCATCGGATAGAACTCGCATGAGGGCACCTGCTTGAGCGCCGCCGCGTGGAAGACATGATTCACGCCTTTCATGGCGTCACGCACGCTCGCGGCATCGCGAACGTCCCCGATATAGAACTTGAGCTTCGGGTTCGCGAGCTCAATGCGCATGTCTTCCTGCTTTTTCTCGTCGCGGCTGAAGATCCGGATTTCACGAACGTTAGTGTTCAAGAAGCGTTTGAGTACGGCATTGCCGAACGAACCTGTGCCCCCCGTGATCATCAATACCTTGTCATCGAACATGATGTGTTCCTCTCAAACGATTATTTGAATTGGTGCATGCCTGCGATCAACGCCGGCCAGTCGGACACGGTATAGCCCGTGGCGTCCTTAAAGCGGGTTGCGTCCAGCGAGCGGTCGATGACCAGTTCGTCGCTGGGCATGATGTCGATCGGCTTGCCATAGGCACGCGCCACCAGCGTCAGCAAATCGAATTTGGCGATCGGCTGGGCCGCAACGTGATACAACCCGTGCAATTCAGGGTGCGGCAGGACGTACTGACCGATGATGCGTGCCAGCTCGACGGTCGGCACGCCGGAAAATATGGCCTTCGTAAAGCCCTTGATCTGGCCGCTCTGCGACAAGAACCAGTCGATCAGGGCGCTAGCGCGGCCATGCTCATGGCCGATGATCGATGTGCGCAGTGTGATGGCGTGGGCATAGTCGACCTCGCCAAGCAATTTGCTGCGGCCGTAAAGATCGTAGGCGTCGGGTTGGTCGCTTTCGACATACCCTCCTTTCTTGCCTGAGAACACGCAATCGGTACTGACATGCACCATACGCGCGCCCACCAACGCACACAAACGCGCGACGCGATGCGGCAGCAGTGCGTTAATGGGCAACGCGGCAAGCGGATCGTTAGCCGAATCGAGCTGTTTGATGAGACCGACGCAATTGATCACGACGTCCGGCCTGGACGCGGTAAACGCGCGCACAAGGTCGTCTTCGTTCAGCACATCCACGTACGGAATGAGACCGCCGCGCAATGCCGCATCGAAGGCGTTCGCCGCGGCGGGTTGCCGTATCGTACCGAAAACCTGGTGCGTCGCGTCCCCGGAAAAATATCGGTAGACGGCGTTGCCGAGCATGCCGGAAGCACCGAGGATAAGAATTCTCATTGCAATGTCGCCTATACGAAAGAGAGGGGGTTGCCCTTAGCCGGCTCGCCTTAACGGCGAGTCAATTCGCCAAAGTGATCCACCAGAAAATCATTCAATCGGCCCTGATCGTAATGCGCGGCGAAGAATGCCTTGCCATTTTGGCCAAGGTGCTCGCGTTCCGCAGGGCTCATGCGATACAGCGCCAGTACCCGGTCGGCGAGCTGCACGGCATCCTCGCTCGGACAACTGAGACCTGCACCGGCCGCCTCGACCACGCGGGCACCTTCGCCATCCAATGCGGCGATGATTGGACGCCCGGCAGCCAGATAGGCCTGGATTTTGCTCGGCACCGTCAGACGGCCAAGTGCGACGTTTTTCAGCGTCACCAGCAGCACGGATGCGCGCGAAAGAATCGCCGGCATCTGTTCGATCGGAAAATGCCCGGCCAGGACAACATTGGAGAGCGAGCGCGCCTCGATCTGTCGGGCGAGCTCATCTGCGAGCGTGCCGGTGCCCACCAGGTAGAAGCGGATATCGCGATATTCCCGCAACCGTTCGGCGGCGTCCAAAATCGTCGGCAATGCCTGCACCGTGCCAAGATTCCCGGCAAAAACGGCAGAAAAACCTTCGTCCAGGCCGGCGATCGGCGACGGAATACCCAAGCCGTCTTGTTTAAACACTGCCTCGGCACTATTCGGGAATACCGCGATCTTGCGGCGCTCGCACAATCGCGCCACAGGCTCGACAAATCCGTCAGACTGCACCAGTACAGAGTCGGCACGGGCGTAGATGAAACGGACCACAACGCCCACGGCGCGCAACATGCCGGGATGCTTCACGAAGCCCGTCGCCTCGAGCGATTCGGGCCAAAGGTCCTGCACCCATATGACCAGCGGAGCACGCTTGAGCCATTTCAGCACAACGGCCGGCAAGGCCTGCAGAAGCGGCGACACAGCATAGACGAAGATGCCGTCGAAGCGCCTTCCCCATAGCAGGAACGGCGCGAAAAGAATGCCGGAAGCCACAAAGCTCAGGTAGTTAAGGATCAAATGAATTGCCGAGCCCCGCTTGCGGGGGTACAGGGGGATACGAATCACCTCCACGCCCCCGATCGACTCTCGCCGGAACGACCAGGCTCGGTACCCCGGCGCTATCGTACCGCTCGGGTAGTTGGGCTGTCCGGTCAACACCGTCACAGTATGGCCTCGCGCCGCCAAGTCCTCGCAAAGCGTGTTGATGCGGAACGATTCCGGGTGGTAGTACTGGCTAACGACCAAATAGTTCATTGGATCGGACGCAAGGTGTGACGCAGCAGCGGGCGCCTCTGGAATCGCTTCGGCGGCGACCGAATGCAACACCCCGGACCCGGCGAGTGCAAGGGTGGGCACTCGCCGAGTACGGCGATTCAGCCAGGCCGACAATGCGAGCGTAACCACCAGGCCATTACCGAACAACACGCCATAGAAACCGCCGACGAACACGCTGTAGAGCACCAGCGGTAGCGTGCAGCGCAGGGCCTGATCACGAGAACGCCCGATATAGCTGATCAACGCACCGAGCAGCAGGCTGGTGACGATGACGCCGATCCATCCGAAATTGACATACGCCTCCACGAAATAGGCGGCATTGGACGAGCCGGTTCCCGTCACGGACGCCCCCCACTCGTATTCGAAGACCTCACGCTCAAACGGCACGCGAGGTAACCCGAACAATGACGAGAACACTAGGTTCGTAGCGCCAAGAAACGGCGCACCGTGATACGTTTTCCACCAATAGTCGAGCGAATCCGTCACCGTGCTCACGGGTACCGCAAACGCACGGAACAGGAGAAAGTCGCCGACGGAAGTCCCAGTCGACTCGGCAAATCCGGAAAGGACGATGTTAAACAGTAGCAGCGCCACGGCAGCGGCGAGCAGCCAGCCAAGGCGAATGCGGCGTGTGCGACTCACGACGACGACCGCCATCAGCGGCAGGAGGACGCGCAGGAAGAATGCCTTCTCGACGAATATCATCGAGTAGCCGAAGAAAAGTGCGACGATCCACCACCGGAAACGGTAGCGGCGCAGAAGCGCAATACACATGCAATACGGCAGGACCGCGGCGGTCAATAGGCCATTCGCATACGGCAGGACCGCAGCCCAGCCGACGCGCGCCTTGAGAAACTCCTCGCGCGCCACCGCAATGTCGGCGGCCGAGGCGCCATGAATCGCCTGCACGATTGGGATCGATGCCGCCGTCATCAACGTGACAATGCAAAACGTCAGGAACAGCAGCGTCGCACCGCAAACCACCCATTTCGCACACCCCTCTCGGAAAACCACCGACGCGTGACGGCGGCAGCACAATGAACCAAGTACCACGCACAACGCGCTTACCCACGGCAGCAATGACATGTCGGCAGCGGTTTCCGGACGCATCGGAACATTCACGAACCACGTGCCTACGCCGTAGAACGTGATGAGCCCCAGCGCGAGTACGACGGCGCCTGCGGAAGGTTCGACGATGGCCCTGAGAAATCTTTCCATGATTCCGTGCAAATCCGATTAGCGCTGCGTGAGCCGAAGCGCAAGCTGCTCGAATTCCCGTGCCTTTTCCTTGCGCGCGAGACTGGTCACGAATTCGTCATTCACTTGTGCGGCGTTTCCGCGCCCAAGCGCCCGCAAAGCGGCAGCCAGCGCCGTTGCGTCGCGAGACACGACATGCTGCGGCGAAGCGCGCCGGATGTAGCTGGCAGCCAGCGTCGCGTCGTCGATTTCGGCGACGATCGGGCGCTCCGATGCCAAGTATTCGAACAATTTGGTGGTCAGCACCCCTCGCGCGCTGAGACTCGAAAGATCCGAGGTTTCGATGAAGAATAATGCATCTGCGGTCAGCATCGCCTCAATGGATTTCGCATAGGGCACGGCCGGCAGGAACTCGATCCAACCCTTGAGACGCGGGTGACGGGCTGCGACATAATCCTCCAGAATGCGGGTGTCGCCGTAAAATTCGCACCGTACTGTCGGCATGCCAGACGTCGTCTCGCCGGCCAGCAACTCAAGCGCTGCGAGCAAATTCAACGGAATACGATCGCGTGTGATCGTCCCCAAGTAGCGCAGCACCGATTGCGATTGGCGCGTTTCGGCAGGCCGGGCCGGCATTTCGGCGCGCACCTTGTCGAATAGCTCGCTGTCATAACCATTTTCGACACACTCGACAAGCGCGTGCATGGTCTCGTAATACGTTTGCATCGGCTCGGATATCACCGTGACCGCCGTGGCGCGCTTAAGCAGGATGCGGTCGATCCAAAGCTCGATTTGGTCGGACAGCCAGCTCCCGTTCATGACGTGGTTGCCGCTGAACTGGTCTCGATAGTCTGCAATCCAGGGCTTGTTGAAGCGGCGGCACGCAAACAGCGCCGCCAAATGGGCGGGCCACGGCGGACAAGAACTGACAAATACGTCCGCGCTCGAGAGCTCGGCCACGACTTCCGGCGCCAGGCTGGCGGATCGAAGTGCCAACGCAAACGTAATGCGGTGGTCAAGCACCTGCCCGAAGACGCGCATCAGTTTCTGCTTGACGCGGCGGGTCCAGTGGATGCGTTTCGCGGCGGGCGTCGCGGCACCTTGGGTCGCGCTGTCGTCGCGCGTCGTGACAAGACGTCCTTGCGAATCGATTTCATAGAGTCGGACGTATCCGGGCACCGGCTCGGTGAGCGGACCGTCTCGCAACGATTTGCTCGTCGACACAACGACGATCTCGTGTCCATCGCGCGCCAGGTACTTCGCGAAGGACTCAACGCGCCGGGAACCGGTCGAATTGAGCGGCGGAAAATAATGGACGAAAAAAACGACTTTCATGGCAGACGGCTCTTCCAGGGCAATCAACGGGCCAGCGCGGGCAGCGCAAGTACTTGCGCGACGATCTTCCCGGAGGCATCCCCGTCACCGTAGAACGCTGGCCAATCCGCTGGTGCGGCCGCTCCGGCGATGGCGTCGGCGATAAACGCCGAATTTGCGCCGACCAATACGTTCCACCCGCTTTGCACCAGTTCCGTCCATTCGGTTTCGTCGCGCATCGTCACGCACGGTTTGCGCATGAAGAAGGCCTCTTTCTGTACGCCGCCCGAATCGGTGGCAATACAGCGCGCATGGCGCTCGAGTTCCAGCATCGCGCGAAAACCCACAGGGGTGATCAACTTCACGTTCGGCGGCACCTGCAAGCCAAACGCTTCGATCTTGCCCCGCGTCCGCGGATGCAAGGGCAGTACGATAGGACTCCCAACGCGCCGGAACCCTTCCAGGATTCCCGCCAGGCGATCAGGGGAATCGGTGTTCTCGGCGCGATGCACCGTTGCGAGCGTGTAACCGAGCGGCGCCACATCCAGCGCCGCAAGAATGCTGTCGTCGCCCGTACCCTGGGCATAGCGCAGGCATGCATCGAACATGACGTCGCCAACATTGCTGACCTTGGACGCAGGAAGTCCCTCGGACAACAATTGCTTGACGGCCGTATCGTTGGGGGCGAACAGCAGATCGCTGACGTGATCGGTGGCGATGCGATTGATCTCTTCTGGCATCGCCCGATTCTTCGAGCGCAAACCTGCTTCAACGTGCGCCACTGGAATATGGAGCTTGACGGCGGCTAGCGCACCGGCCAGCGTCGAGTTGGTATCCCCATAGACGATTACGGCATCGGGACGGTTCTTGAGAAAGATATCCTCGACCTGCTCAAGCATCCGTCCGGTCATGGCGCCATGCGACAATCCACCGACCGCAAGGCGGTGCAGCGGCGCCGGAATTTCCAGCTCGCTAAAGAAGATGTCGCTCATGTTTTCGTCGAAATGCTGCCCCGTATGGATCAGGTGATGCTCGGCCTGGGCTTCGCGCGCAAAAGCATGCGCGACCACCGCAGCCTTGACGAATTGAGGCCGTGCCCCGACGATCGAATAAACTTTCTTCATATGGGGTCCTTACACCGTGATGTCAAATCGTTTGAGCCAAGCGCCAAAACTGATGACGCGCCAAACGTGATAGCTGAACGGCGCCTTGCCGGCCACCACGCGCGACAGTACGTCACGCATGCCGGTGTCAATGAAACGCCCCGCGCGCTCGATCGCCTCATCGAGGCGAGCAGCGAACTGCGCGCTATGATCGCCCTTCATCCAGAATTCCTCCGCTGTCAGGAAGCCCTTCTTATCGATGCGATCGAGAACTTTTTCGGGCACCATGCCACGCATACCCTGACGCAGGACACGCTTGGTCATGCCATGTTCGACTTTGAACACCTCGGGCAGGTTGAGCGAGTACTCCACCAGCCGGTAGTCGAGGAACGGCACGCGCGCTTCGATCGAATGTGCCATCGAATTGCGGTCCTCCCAATGCAGCAGCATCTGCAGGTTGGAACCGTTCATTTGGGCCAGCGATAACTGACGCACGGATAGTGCGCGAGCGCCGAGCGGGACGAACGGGTCGCGATCACGCGCACCCAATGCGGCGGGATCAATCCAGTCGCGCCGCATCTGCGTCATCCCGCGCAACGCACCCAGCGGCCGAATCGACCCCGGGAACAGATTCGCCACAAGGTATTCCGCGAACTTGACGCCGCCGTAACCATGTAGCCGGCGCATTGCGCCAAACTCCGTGGAAAACTCACTCACTTGGCCCCGGCGTGCGAGACCCGCGAGCCGCGCACCCAGGAACCCATGATATCCGGCCAATTGCTCATCCGCCCCTTGGCCGTCGAGCATGACGAGGACACCGTTTTCGCGCACGGTACGGAACACGCACCATTGCGCGAACACGCTGGAAGAGCCGAAGGGTTCGTCTTGCGTCCACACGAGATCGTCGAGACGCTCGAACAACTCGCTTCCGGACGGGAAAAGCAGCGTGCTCTCCACGTTGTTGGCGCGCGTCACCTCCTCGATGAACTCGCGCTCGTCGACTGCACGGTATTCCGAGCACGACGAGAACGTTTTTTGCGGCATCGTTGCCCCAATCGAATCGAGCTCTGCACGCACCGCGCAAACGATCGAGGACGAATCCAGCCCGCCGGACAGGCACGAGCCGAGCGGCACGTCTGCGCGCATGCGTAGACGCACCGCATCGAGGAACAAGCGACGAAACTCGCCTGCAGCCTCGTCGAAATTCATCGGAACGTCGCAATGCTTGCGCTCGAGATCATACCAACGCGTAACCGCCAGCCTTGGGTCCAAGCGGCGCGTCAAGCCCCCATGGCCATTGAGCTGAAGCATCGCGAAATGACCCGGCGGCAATTGATACACGCCCTGGAACAGGGTCTCGTCGCCGTGGTCTTGAATCCCCCAGGCAAGAAAATCGAATGCCGGTTGTGCAGCGACGGTGGGACGCCAATCGGGCAATGCGGAAAATGCCTTGATTTCGGAGGCAAAGGCCAACGACGCACCGTCGTTCGTCACTCGGTAATAGAGAGGCTTCACTCCGAAACGGTCGCGCGCCAGGAACAGCGTGTGCTTTTCGCGGTCGTAGATCGCCATCGACCACATGCCATTGCAACGATCGAGCAGGCCGGCCCCCCAGCGGTCATAGCCGGCGAGCAACACCTCGGTGTCGGAATGCGAGCGGAAACGGTACCCGTAACGGGTCAATTCCTCGCGCAACTCGACATAATTGAACACCTCTCCGTTATAGACGATCCAGTAGCGATCCTGGTAGGACATCGGCTGATGCCCAAGCGGCGACAGATCCACGATGGACAAGCGGCGATGCCCCATCGCAAGATAGGTCGCGGGCCGATCGGCAAACCATTCCCGGCGATGTGCCACCGGACGGTAGGGAAGCGCACCGACCTGGTCGAACGACGGGGTGTCGTCACCCGCGAGACAAACCGGCCCCTGCGCAGGAAAGACCACAATGCCTTCGTCGTCCGGTCCGCGGTGACGAATAAGATCGGCCATGTCCGCGACATGGCGCAAGTCCACGGGATTCGACTGAACGATGCCTACGATGCCACACATTGGTTATCCTGCCACTTTATCAGCGATGTATAAGTACAACCCATAGCACACGGTCTCGCTGATCGCGTACGCAATCAGCAACTGTTCAATCGGCACGTGGCCGGCGAGTGAGTAGAACACGGCGCCCGTTATACAGAAATACAGTGCCTGCCAGATCGCACAAATCCGTAGACGTGCCTTGACGATGAAGATTCCCGTGACTGGCGAGACACAACTCCGCACGGCGACAGGAAGAAACACCAACACCAGGAATTCCGTGTCCGTGCGCCAACCATCACCCAGAAACAGATGGAGAACCGGTCGCCCCAACAGCATGACGCCCAGCAACAATACACCTGCCCCAAGGGCCAGCCAAACCGCGACGCGGCGTTGAAACGCGCGCGGCGAGGCACCTTGTCGAACGATATCGCCGGCACGTTTCAGGAATACCTGCCCGAGCGCCATGGCGAACAACGTCAGGGGCGCCGCCAAAAGACGCTGGGCTTGGGCATAGTTGCCGGCGTCATGCGAAGAATATTGCGACGAGATGAACCAGATCGGCATCGCCAGCGACCCGGCGTCGAGCAACGACGTCGGCAGCGATACGATCGGGAACTCGCGGAAACGCCACGCCGACGGCACGACTCGCGCCAAGCCGGCCCAGTCCAATCGCGTCAGGTAGCGCAATGCAAGCGGCGTTGCCACCGCGAATCCCAGCAAGCAACTGTAAATCAACCCGATCGGCGACAGGAGTGCTGCGATCGAAAACACCGCTGGCTGTGCGAGCCGCAGCAGGCTTGACCATGCGAAACGACCGTCCCGGATCGCCATCGCGGAACTCGCTTGGAATACGCCGCAGACGATTGCCGCGGCAGCCACGTTCCATACACTGGCCCCCTCTCCGACGACGCGCCCCAGTAGCGCATGCGCCCAAGGCGACCACACGGCCAAGGCGCCAAAGCCGGCCGTTGCCAACGTTGCAAGGAAGGCGGCCCCGAAGAGGCTGGCAACCTTGTCGTCGTCCGCAGCGTTCAATGCCGCGTCGTAGCGAAAACAAGCGGTGGCGACGAACACGTTGCACATCGACAGAAATGCCGCGTATTCACCAAATGCTGCCGGCGGGTACATCCGGGCCAACCACGGTGTGGTGGCCAACACGATCAGTTGCCCAGCTGCGGCGCCTCCGGCGACCGTCGCTATCTGCCGCAGGAACACCGGCTAGTTGCCTTTCAACGCACGGATGACTTTATCCAGATCCGCCTCGCTGAGGTCGGGACTCATCGGCAAGCTGAAAACAGCACCGGCGGCCGCGGTGGAGGCGGCGCAACCCTCGGGCGACGCGAATTCGCGATAGGCCGGCTGCTGATCGATCGGCGTGGGGTAGTGAATCGCGTAAGGGATCTTCGCTTCCGACAAACGTTGCAGGAAGGTATCCCGCAGGCCGGCATCGGCGCGCACGGTAAACTGGCCGTGGACGCTGGTGCGATCCGAACGCACGACCATCGGGACGAGCCCGTCGACCGACGCAAGAAGATCCTGATACATTGTGCCAAGCGCGATACGGCGCTCCACCTCCCACTCCAGACGAGGCAGCTTGCCGAGCACGATTGCGCATTGCAACGTGTCCATGCGGCCGCCCACGCCGACGCGGGTATGGTAATAGCGCTTTTCCTGGCCATGTACGCGGATTTCCCGCATGGCCTTTGCCAGCGCGTCGTCCGACGTGAAGATGGCACCGCCGTCGCCGTAGCAGCCGAGCGGCTTACTCGGGAAGAAACTGGTGCAGCCGATCGTTGACGCGTTACCGCTACGCTTGCCACGATACGTCGCGCCGAAGCTCTGCGCCGCGTCCTCGATGACAACCAGGTTGTGACGCGCCGCAATCTCGTTGATTTCGTCCATGTCGGACATCTGTCCGTACAGCGACACGGGAATGATCGCCCGCGTGCGCGGAGTGATCTTGGCCTCGATCAGACTGACATCAATATTGCAGGTATCCGGCTCGATATCGACGAACACGGGCTTTGCCCCCACCAGTACGATGACCTCAGCCGTCGCTACGAACGAAAACGGCGTGGTGATGACCTCATCGCCCGGGCGGACGCCAGCCGCCATCAGCGCAATCAGCAGCGCCTCCGTCCCGGAAGCCACGGTTACGCAGTGCCGCGCCCCCGTATAAGTGGCCAATTTCTCTTCGAGTTCGGCGACTTCCGGCCCCATGATGAAGCGGCCGTGGTCGAGCACCGCACGAATGCGGCTGTCGATTTCGTCTTGTTGCGCCCGATACTGCGCTTTCAGGTCAATGAATTCCATAATGTCTCGCGCCCGTCAAGGATGGGCCTTGATGCTACATACCCCTTCCGCCAGGACATAGGTTTCTCCCGTGTGCGGGCATACCGCCTCCCCGTTGCCGCTCAACGGCAGTTCCAGGCGTTCGCCAAAACGGCTTATCCATCCGATCTGCCGGGCCGGCACGCCGGCCATCAGTGCATACTCGGGAACATCGCGGTTAATGACAGCGCCGGCGGCTACAAACGCGTACGCACCAACGGTCACGCCGCACACGATCGTCGAATTGGCGCCCAGTGTCGCACCAGTGCGCACGACAGTGCGCCGATACTCTTCCTTGCGGGTGACGGCGGAACGCGGATTGTAGACGTTCGTGAACACCATGCTTGGGCCACAGAAAACGTCGTCCTCAAGGATCACGGCATCGTACACGGAGACGTTATTCTGCACCTTGACGTTGTTGCCGATCAGGACGTCATTGCCGACGAACACGTTCTGTCCAAACGAGCATCGCTCACCAATCCGGGCGCCCGCGCAGATATGCGCGAAGTGCCAAACACGCGAACCGTCGCCGATACTAGCGCCATCGTCAACAATGGCGCTCGGATGGATGGTCACCGCCATGTCAGTAATCCAGCGGCAGCGCAACGCGCTTGCCATCACGCGCCGAACGGTAGGCGGCAATCAAGACTTCCAGGGAACGCAGGCCTTCCCGGCCGTCGGTTTCCGGCTCTGCCTCGCCGCGCAGAACGCGAATGACGTTGTCGTAATACAGCGGATGACCAAAACCGTACACCGAAGTCGTCTCGTAGCTGGCCCCGGCTACCTTGGCGTCGTCTTCATCCGGCTCAGCAAATTCCCAAGTCTGAACTTCATTGACCGCCACCCCGCCGATTCGGACGGTTCCCTTTTCGCCGAGTATCGTGATGCTGCCTTCCAGATTTTTCGGGTACGTCAACATCGTGACGTTCATCGACCCCAGGGCGCCACTGCGCCAGCGCAAACTGATGACGCCAGTGTCTTCGACCTCGATGTCGCGCTCCAGCGTTCCAGTATAGGCGTGCAAGCTTTCCACCGGTCCGATGATCCAGTCGATCAGATCGATGTAATGGCTGGCCTGATTCATGAATGCGCCGCCGTCGAACTCCCAGGTGCCGCGCCACGAGGCGCTATCGTAGTACTCCTGAGGACGCGTCCAGAACACGTTCAGATTGACCATATAAATCCGCCCAAAGCGCTTCTTCTCGACCGCGCGCTTGAGCAACTGCAGCGTCGCATTGCGGCGATTCTGCTTGACGACGAAGAGGCGCACCCCCGCCGCATCGCATGCGTTGACCATGCGCTTGCCGTCCTCCCACCGGGTCGCCATCGGCTTCTCGGTAATGACGTTACGGCCCGCCGCGGCGATTTCGATCGCCTGCTCGGCATGCAAGCCCGACGGCGTCGTCAGAATCACCGCGTCGGCGTCGCATTCGGCAAGCATCGCGCTCAGACTCGCGTATGGCCGCGCTCCGGTAGCTGCGGCAGCCTGCGCCAAGGCCACAGGATCGATGTCGCAAACACCAACCAGTTCGGCACGCTCTGCGTGTCGCTCGATGGCGCCGATGTGGTTCTTTGAGATCCGGCCGCAGCCGACCAACGCAAATTTCACCTTGCGCCCTTGAATGGCAGGAGGGAATTGGCGCATCGTCAAGCCTTGACAATATTGCGATGTGGTTCCCGATAGACGCCACGCGTGTCGACAATCAACCGTGCGTGCTTCTGGATCAGGTCGTAATCGAACGAGTCGTGATTCGTCGCGAGAAGGACGAGATCATACGAAGCGACGGACGCCGCGTCCAACGCGACGCTGGACAGATCGAAGTGGTGCTCGCGCATCTGAGGGAAGTGCGGCACGTGCGGGTCCGAATAGGCAATCTGTGCGCCCTTGTCGCGCAGCAGCTCCATCAACTCCACCGACGGCGACTCACGCATGTCGTCCACATTCTTCTTGTAGGCGATACCCAACACGAGAATGCGGCTGTTCTTGACGGCCCGTTCGCGACTGTTGAGCGCGTCGGTGACCTTCGAAACAATCCATTGCGGCATGTCGCTGTTGATCTCGCCGGCCAGTTCGATGAACCGGGTATGCATGCCGTACTCGCGCGCCTTCCACGTAAGGTAGAACGGATCAATGGGAATGCAGTGACCGCCCAGGCCCGGGCCAGGCCAATAGGGCACAAAGCCGAAGGGCTTGGTCGCAGCCGCGCGGATCACCTCGAACACGTCGAGGTCCATGCGATCGCAAATAATCTTCATTTCGTTAACGAGACCGATATTGACCGCGCGATGGATGTTCTCCAGCAGCTTGGTCATTTCGGCGACTCGCGTGCTCGACACCGGAACGACCTCGTCAATGATCTGGCTGTAGACCGCTACGCCGACATCGAGGCAGGCAGGTGTGTGGCCACCCACCACTTTCGGAATTGTGCGCGTCGTGAAATCGGGATTGCCCGGATCTTCGCGCTCCGGCGAGAAGACGAGAAATACATCAACGCCGACCTTGAGCCCGGCACGTTCGATACGCGGCAGCAGCTCTTCGTCAGTGGTTCCCGGGTACGTCGTACTCTCCAGCGACACCATTTGCCCGGCGCGCAGATGCGGGACCAGCGAATCCACGGTGCCGGTGACGTAGGACAGATCGGGTTCACGGAACTCATTGAGCGGCGTCGGCACGCAGATGATCAGCACATCGCATTGCTTTGCCTGGCTGAAGTCGGTGGTCGACGTCAGGCCTTTCGCACGAGCAGCTTGCACCGAGGCGGCACCGATGTGCTCAATGTAGCTTTCGCCGCGATTGAGTTTTTCAACCTTGCTCTCGTCAATATCCAAGCCGAGCACGGGAAAACCGACCTCCACAAAACGCAGTGCGAGCGGCAATCCGACATAACCCAGACCAACAATACCTATGCGCGCCTGTCGTGAAATGACAAGCTGCTTGAAATCTCTTTCCATTCGATGACTTTTACTGGGAGTGAGGCGTAGCTTCGACGAACGTGGATTACCAAGAACAAAGAGCCATGGAACGAACTTGAATCCAAGGCGCGGAGGTCGATGTCCACCCGGTTACGAGCGTTCAACGGCACACATTGTACCAATATTTGTGCATGCAACTGTCTGCCCAGCACAACAATGCGGTGCCCGCGGCCGCTTGCCGCTGGGGGAAACCCGCACGCGCCGGTGTTTTTGGGAAGGGGGTGCCTGTATAATTAGGCGATTTCCGGCACCCGAGCGGCTCGATATGGTTGAATTTATCGCAATTCCCGAGCGCCCTGATTCTCAAAAATTGTTTCAAATTGCGACAGCCGTACAGGGCCAATGGAGCTCGGCTGCGCCAATACGGCGCGTTCTCCCGCAACGTATTGACGTGTAACGTAGCCACTTACGGTGGATAAGCGGGATTCCTGTCATGCCGCCAAGTGGATACGGATTGGAGACTTCCGGAAAGATTTAGATACATGAAGCGCCTCTTCGACTTCTGCGTTGCGCTCTGCGCAGGTCTCGTACTTCTGGTCCCCCTGCTATTCGTTGCGATGGCGGTGAAACTGACGTCGCAAGGCCCCGCCCTCTATTGGTCGGACCGCGTTGGCCGGAACAATCGGATTTTTCGCATGCCGAAATTTCGCTCGATGCGAGTGGGAACGCCGGCGGTCGCCACCCACCTGCTGTCCGATCCGGCCGCGCACCTGACGCCGATCGGCAGCTTCCTACGCAACACGAGCATCGACGAACTGCCGCAGCTGTGGTGCATTCTAACGGGCGACATGAGCATTGTCGGACCGCGCCCCGCCCTGTTCAACCAGGACGACCTGATCGCGCTGCGCACGGCCGCTGGGGCTGAAGTTCTGCGCCCCGGACTCACGGGCTGGGCTCAGGTCAATGGCCGGGACGAGCTGCCGATCCCGGCCAAGGTCGCCTACGATGTTGAATATCTGCAGCGTCAGTCATTGGCATTCGATCTCCGCATCGTCTGGATGACAATACTAAAAGTATTGAAACGCGACGGCGTGTCGCACTGACCGTCCTTCCGATCGACACCAGGATCATTCCACCCGAGCCATGCTTGAACGCCTTGTCAAACTGAAGCGCCCCGTCAAGATCGCCCTGATGTTGCTGATGGACGCGATCTGTCTACCGATGTGCTTTTTCCTCGCCACGGCGCTTCGCCTTGGCACTTGGCGCGTATTTACGAGTTCCACCGTTTTGCTCGCGGCCGTGATCACGGGCGTCGCCATCGTGTTCTTCGTACGATCCGGCCTCTACGGCGCCGTGATCCGGTTCATCGAGATGCAGGTCGTACAGACGATCTGCCTGGGCTTGGGCATCGTGGTATTGGCGGGTTACCTGGTCATGCTGCTATTTGGTCAGAACGGCACGCCTCGCACGTCACTCGCCATCTTCTGGCTGATCGCGTTCGTCTATGTCTCCCTGTCCCGTTTCGGCGCTCGCTCGTTCATACAGCGCCTGACGGGCAGCCAACACAGGAATCGCCAGAAAGTCCTGATCTACGGCGCTGGCGGCGCCGGAGCTCAACTAGCGCAGGCCATGCGGCAGAGCCGCGAATACGAAGTCGTCTTCTTCATCGACGACGATCCTGCGCTGCGCCACAAGACCGTGGCTGGCATTCGGGTCTACGGACCTCATGAATTGCACGGCCTGCTCGATCGTTATACGGTATCGATGATTGTCCTCGCCATGCCGTCGCTGTCGCCCTCCCGACGTAGCGAAGTGATTGAATCACTTGCGAAATTCAACATCACGACTCGGGCGCTACCTGGCATCGTCGACCTTGTCGACGGAAAAATCACAATATCCTCCATCAGGGAACTCGAACTCAGCGACCTGCTGGGACGGGATCCCGTTCCGCCTCGTCCCGACCTTTTCTCTCGGTGCATCAAGGGCAAGTCGGTCCTGGTGACTGGGGCGGGCGGCTCAATCGGCAGCGAACTGTGTCGGCAAATCGCGAGCCAACAGCCGGCGCACCTGGTCCTGCTCGACCACTCCGAATTTAATCTGTATGCGATCGAAGCCGAACTGCAGAGCCGCGCACCCGCGCTGCCGTTGACGCCGATCCTGGGGAGCGTCTGCGATGAAACCCTGCTTGAGAGGGTGCTGGCCGACTACGCCACGGATACCGTCTACCACGCGGCCGCATACAAGCACGTACCGCTTGTCGAGAGCAATATGCACCAGGGCGTGCTCAATAACGTGATGGGCTCGCTTGCCGTGGCGCGCGCGGCCGGACGGGCGAAGGTCGCGACTTGCGTTCTTATCTCGACCGACAAGGCAGTTCGCCCGACCAACGTCATGGGCTGCACCAAGCGTATCGCCGAACTCGTATTTCAGGCCGCAGCCACGAAATTCAGCGATACGTGCTTCTCGATGGTCCGCTTTGGCAATGTGCTGGGCTCGTCCGGATCGGTCGTTCCGCTGTTCAAGAAGCAAATCGTCGAAGGCGGACCGATTACGTTGACTCACGCCGACATCAATCGGTATTTCATGTTGATTCCTGAAGCCGCGCAACTCGTTATCCAGGCCGGCGCAATGGCACAAGGCGGCGACGTATTTGTTCTCGACATGGGCTCGCCGGTACGCATCATCGATCTGGCGCGCAAGATGATCCATCTGTCCGGCTTTTCGGAAAAAACGCCTGAGTTTCCCAACGGCGACATTGCCATCAGCATCGTCGGCCTGCGTCCAGGCGAGAAGCTCTATGAGGAGTTACTGATCGGTGACGACGTCATGGCGAGCGAGCACCGCAAGATCATGCGCGCACACGAACGGATGGTGCCGTGGGAAGCGCTGATGCCTGAATTCGACACCCTTTTCCGAGCGTGCCGGCGTTTTGACCGCGAGGGAACGATGCTTGCTATTATGAGTCTAGTCCCAGAGTATGCCCCGCAACCGGGCGAAGACATCGGGGCCGTACCGAGCCCCGCAACAAGCAGCTGCTGACTGGCGCGCGTTGGTTGCGACACCGGTCCAGCGTAATTTTTGCCAAGGATATGTCGAACGAATCCGCCTTCCCGCCCCCCGGCACCGATAATTCGCAAGATCTAAGTTTGTCCGATATTGCCAGCTTTGCCCAACGTCACGCTGTTCGCCTCCTCAGCTTAACGCTGATCGGCGCAGCCGTCGGCGTTGCCGTCAGCACCGCAGCTCCCAAGCAGTGGCAAGCGAAGACGGTACTGCAAGTCGGACAGATCACATGGGGAACAAACAACATCACGCAGGTCGAATCGCCGGCCTACGCGATCGAACGCATGTCGATGGGCACGTTTCGCGACGACGTGCTGCGTAAGCTCAATCTCCCCCTCGAACGCAGCCAAAGCCATAGCACCGCATTACTCGAGGACTACCTCACGCTCACGCAGGTCCGCGGCACGGATTTGGTCGCGATTCAAGCCCGCGGCAGTTCGCCCGAGGAGGCCCGTCGTTTTGTCGAAACCTATCAGCAGCATCTGATTGACGTTCATAAGGCGCTGCAACAGCCTGTAGTGGCCCAGTTGCAGGCGCAGATTGCCGAGTACAAGCAGTCGCTTCAGCAAATGCAGCAACACGGCACCTCGATCGAGGCAGCGATGGACAAGCAAATCAATGCTGTCGGGGCCAAAGCCACCAATGACCTACTCTCAGGCATTCTGGTTCAGTCCAGCCTCGAAGCTTCGGACAAGCTGCGGAATCAAATCCATATGCTGGAGAATGACCTGACCGCATCGCGCACCTTCAACACCAAGCCATTGGCAGAGGGGATTCAGGTCAGCGACCGGCCCGTCTATCCCAAGAAGCCGATCTTCGGCGGCTGGGGTGCCTTGCTAGGCTTTCTGACCGGTTTGAGCGTGTCGATGCTACGAGACCGTCGAAGGTCGAAAACGCCTCCCCCTGGACGTTGAGGGAAGATGCGACAACACCCGTCAGTCAGCTGCGAGGCTGGACGGGCGGATCGCCGCTTGCTCGGGGGCGGCTTGCTCTGTTTGCGCCGACGGAAGACGCCGACCGAGCGCTCCACCCGATCAATCACAGCGAGCGCAATCGCGCTTCGCTCCATAAAATATCGCCGTGAGGGTTGCGGCAACACGTATCGCGTGCGATCAAAGCACAGCCGGGGCGCCCCGAAGCGTTTGATCAACGATGACGCCATATTTCTGACTCATCTCCACCCGCACGCGCAGCGGGAAGTTGCTGCCACGCAAGAACCAGAGCTCGATGCCGGCGTCGTCCGATTCAATTTTGCGGCGCCTCAATTTGACCGCAGGATAATTCTGCTTGCCGATGACCAGCATTTCTTCGGACACATCGAACGTCATGGGGCGCATCGTCCTGCCGTCGGTGGCCACTGCATGAATCGGCGCCGCCGGCATTTTTCGACCAAGGAACGCATAAGGAAACGACAGGTTGTCCGTTACCCCCCCCGGCAGCGGCGAGTCGGCGACGAGATTCTGGCCGTCGTAGAAATGCACTTTTTTCCCGCGCGTGTCGATAACGGCCGTCTTCTCGTACGACTCTCCACGCCGCTCCATGTAGCGCGCAGTGAAGAAACGACCAGCACTGATATTGCCGTCGCTCTGGCGAACAATGGTTGCGTTCTTGAATACCTTCGCAACAATTTCCGCCGGTTTGCCTACAGAGCGAATATCGAACTTATTGTCCGTGAAGGTCAACGTTTCCTCGACAACGCCCACATGCACATTGCCATTGAGGATGCCGAAGCCTGCGCCGATCAATACCGATTTGACATCGGGCTGCATTAGCAAACGGCTCGGCGAGTCGACGTTCAGGTCGAGGTCGTACGTAGCGGTAATGCGCGTCGTGCCGGCATGGACGAGACATGTGCCTGCGGCGAAAAGTGCGAGGGCCTGCAGGCAATGGCGCAGATTGCCCGCGAAGCAGCGGACTGCGGCGTCAAGCAATGTGTTCATGGGATAACGCTCTTGAGACTGTGGGGTGTTCACGTACGTGCGGTGGGTGGGCGCAGCGAGGCGGGCCCACCCCTAATGGCCGCGCGCCGGGTCAGCGCTCGGCGGCAACGTCGGCGACTTCGAGTTGCTTCAGCGAATCGCTGAGGAGGATTATCAGAGCGCTAAACAAAGCACCGATTACCAAGGAAACCAACGCCAGTAGTACCGGACCGGGCCCCGATCGGTGCAGGGGCAAAGTCGGGCCCGACACAAATCGAGGATCATCGACATGCTTGGCTTGCATACGATTGGCAATGAGCAGAAGCTGGTTGTAAACTTCGCGTGCCTTGTCGTCCGACAGCTCCTGATCCTTGAAGACGTCTTTGATCGTCGCCTGGAAGGCCGCCAGCAGCTCTGCGCCCGTCGCGGGCCGTTCGATCAGCACATCGAGTCTCGAGTAGAAGTCAAGCAACAGGGCGTTTTGCGCCATATCGCGATTCAATTGATCCCGAGATGTCTTGATGTCCGCGATATCCGACTCGAGTCCGACAAGTTGGGCGGTGGGCGAGAGATATCGCGCACCTTCACTCGTCGTCGACAGCAGTTGACGCTCGCCCATCCTGGAGGCGTCCGGATACCGCGCCGCGATTGCACGAATCGCTACGAGCTTGCTGTTGGCTTCAGTCAGGCTGAGCGTCTTGCGGATCAGCTTATTGTCTAGTTGCTGCCGACGGGACTTGGCGTCCAATGCATTTGCATGGATCAGCTCAAGCAGGTCTTGCTGCAACATGGTGTCTTTGATGAAATCTCCCATCAAGCTGACCCGCGCTTGCGCGTCTTGAGGTGACGATTTGCTGTCAAACGAGATAGCAAAACCGAGCGACTTCACATCGCCGGGAGTCTTGTCATCCAGATAGCGCAAGTCGTCCTTCGTGTATGGCATCTCGAAGCGCACATGTTTTTGAAAGAATGCGCCGTCGAGTGCCTCCAGCAGGTACTTGCCATCGGCGTTTTCAATCAGTCGCCGGGCTTCCAGATACCGGCGCAAAAGATTCTTGTCGGAAAAGGCAGATTTTTGTGCGTTGTATTCGACGACAGAGCGCGGGGCGTGCAAAAAACCATCGCTGACGTATTTACATTGCACGGCAAAAATACCGCAGAACAATGCCAACGTTAGAACGATGGCGACAGCGACGAAACGCTTGTAGTTGCGCTGCAAACAGTGCAGCACTGTCAGGAAATCAAGGCCAACGTCGTCCGATGGCGCAATTGCCGCGGAATTCAACACCGAAAATATCCCCGAATTTTGACTTTATTCATTTTATTCATAACCCAATTCAAATCGGGCGAATGCCTAGCGAAGGCACGCAGGATTCTATCAGCTTCTTAATCCAAGGGGAAACGAAATGGTAGTCCGTTGTTTTTGCAGTCGGCACAAATGCCCGAAGGGCCCCGCTCGCAATTTATGCGGTCGTGACACGGGCCTGTCGCATTCCGGATGGCCGGAGTGACCTGACCCGGGATTTTCGTGCAAATCGAATCTCGAGATAATGGCTTCTCAGCTCAGACGAGGAGGTGGCATGAAGAAGAGCCGGTACAGCGAGAAACAGTTCGTCAGGATATCGCGCGAAGCCGGTCGGGACACGATGCCTTAGTTGGCCAAAGCCAGCCGTCGGAGGTCAAGGGTTGGGTCGACGATGGCAAGCGAGGCGTGGAAAACCCTTTGCATGCGAACCCACTGGGCGTGAAGAAGCAGTACGAGCGGCAGATCAAGGAACTGCGGGAGGCGTACGGCGAAGCGATGCTGGAGTCGCGCAAGAAAAAAATTGCAGTCCCTGCTTGGCGAGGACGAGAGATGATCGAGGAGTCGCCGTCGTTCGGCTACCGGACGGTTGCACACCTGCTGGAATTCAACAAGAACACCGTCCAGCGCGTGTACCAGCTGATGGGCTGGCAGTTGCGCTAACGCCCGATCAGCTTCAGACCGTGCATTCAGGCCATGCCATCGGTGGCGACGGCGCCGAACGAGCGCTGGTCAATCGATCTGTGCCGCGCTTGGGCGGGCCGGGACGGCTGGGCGACGCTGGCGCTGGCGATCAACTGCCACACGCGCGAATTGCTCGGCGGGCATCTGTCACGCAGCGGCAAGGCCAGCACGCGTTTAAGCGCACTGGAGCATACCCTAATTGCACGCTTCGGTTCCGTGGGACGGGTGGCAATGCCATTTCTGCGGAGAAGCGACAACGGACGGTCTGCGGCAGGAGTTCATCATGCCGCATTGCCCGCAGCAGAACGGCGTGATCGAGCGCGTCATCCGTACGCTGAAGGCGCAATGCGTGCACCGGCATCGCTTCGAAACCCTGCAGCATGCCAGCCGCGTGATCGCGCACTGGATTCAGTATTACAACCACCGACGGCCGCATCAGGCGCTGAAGATGAAATCCTCGGCCGAGGCGTTCGCATTGGCCACTTAACCCGTGGAGGTATCGCTGTGGTAGTACATCAACCTAGCCATCACGCCCGAGATCGACGCCCTACTCGAGCGGGTCCGCACGATGGGCGTCGTGAAGAGCCGGTACCCTTTCCATACCCAGGAGGAAAAGCCGTACGCAACGAATTGCATACTGAAAGCCTTGAAGGCTGAAAAGCGGCGCGCCAAGCTCGCGGACGTCGAATACTCGGTCACGGACATCCGGGCGAAGGCCCTGACGGTCGCCAAACGGACGGGATACCACATTGAGGCCCTGCAGGCGGCGGCCGCGCAGAGCGACGCCAATGTGGCAGAGGACTCCGTCAAGATCCGCGACGTGTCGGTTTCGCACGTGCGGCTGACGCTACCTCTGGCGCGGTGAAATCGGAAACTATCAGAATCCATTCGGAAAAAGTATCAGAAACGGCAAACACTGAAGGACTAAAACCCTTGGAAATACTGGTCGGAGCGATAGGATTCGAACCTACGACCCTCTGATCCCAAATCAAATGCGGCGATATTTCGCTTCGCGGCGTCAACTAAGGGCGATTCCGTAAGATTTCCCCAATCCAGGGCGCAATAAATATGCACATAACGGCGCGGGTTTGCGGCGAACCGCTGAGTCACTATTAGAGAAAGACTTGATGATGCAGATCGCCATATCAAGCATCAGCGATGCCAAGGTACAATCACAAACATGTGGAATAAGGAACGTAATGGTCAAGCAGTCAATCGTCGTCGTTAGCCTCTTGCTCGTTGGATGCGCCAATAGGTCCCATCTCCCCCAGACGCCAGCCGTGATCGCAATGGAGAATTGTGCACGCCCAGGGCATGTGTTCGCATATGAGCAGTTTCCGAACTACGATCCTGGCAACCGATATTGGAAGATCGTCACCGATGGCGTGAACTCCTATCTTGGCGAGCACTACGAGTACAGCATCTACATCAATGCTCATCAGTGGGACGGCCGGTATTTCAACTACAACGTCACGAAGAACTTCGAAGGCAATCCAGCGCGCGTGATCTTCGACAATGACGGGCTGCCGAAGGTGAAATACGAAGCTGTGCCGGAAGCAAACTACGCAGGCGGTTTCGAATACAACCCCACGACGCTAATCCAATTTGCTCTGATGGAGCATGCGAAGTATCTGGCCGGTGACAAGTCACAGCTACCAGTACTCCTTCGGGCAATCGATAAACTCCTTTCGATGCAGAATGCCAGCGGCGGCTTCGAATACCCATTCCCCTACCACCACTTTCAGAACGTCAACACGTACATGCCCGGCTGGACCAGCGCAATCGCCCAAGGTCAGGCACTGAGCCTACTCGCCCGCGCGTACTCGCTCACGGGAAATAAGGCCTACATCGAGGCAGGGGACAAGGCCTTAGCATTTTTGCTGACGGATACGAAGGCCGGCGGCTCGCGCGACTCACTGGCCAGTCTCAGCCCATCTCTATCGCGATACGTAATGTTCGAGGAATACCCGATCGTGCCGCCAGACACAAAGTCGAACTACACGGTCAATGGCTTCATACACACATTAATCGGTCTGCATGACTGGTCGTACGTGAAAGAGGCCGGCGACGATGCCACGATCGCGGGTGGTTATTTCGCCTGCGGGTTGGCGACGCTCAAGATGATCGTGCCCTATGCGGACATCGGTGGATTCTCGGCGTACGACCTTGGGCACGTGATCTACAAGCGTAATCCGATCGTCAATCCGTCGTATCACGACACCCACATTTACATGCTGTACACGTTGCACAACCTGACGAACGATCCGTTCTTCAAGGAGTGGGCCGACCGGTGGGCGATGGATGTGGATCCCGAGTTGAAGTATTACAAGAAGTATCTGGCGACGAAATAGCTTAGCGGCAATTTTCGCCGGTCGAACAGCGGCGGCTCAATGCCGAAATGCTCACAGAGCAACTGGCGATCCGGTATCCGACAGTTCATGCATATGCGCAATTTCCCTGTCAGAGTTAGCAGGGCGTAAGCTCCCCCGTCATGCAGACATTTCAGAAGTAGAACCCTGAGCGGCCCCCGGTAAGCAGTGCCATGATGTAAGCGAGTTTTCGGCGGACTTTTCGATGGGAAAGGAGCCGTGCTGGATTTGCCCCCGTACCTCCGGACACCGCCTCACACTAAGGTTGATGAATCGGTCCTGCGCCGGAACTCGCGTGGCGAGCGGCACTTCAGCTCGCTATGAGGGTGCTGCTCATTGTAATGTATATGAACGCCTCCCTTTGCGAGAAGCTTTGCTTGCAATTCAGAACAAGATGGGTTGCAGCTGTATATCCGGCCTGATTGCAGCTCAAACCACTGCTGCGGGCCCCGATGAAATCCGCTGACTCGCACCTCATTGCTCAAACGAGCTCGGAGCTCACATTACAACCCAGGTTCAGCGAGTCCCGGTCCTACCTGTTCTGTCATATCAGCGAAGCGCCTGCGCAACCTGTTGATGGTACATGTACAGCACAATGAGTTTTTCGGCTGAGTTGCTGTTTACCGGCTCCGATGGGGGAGTATGTTCACGCCGGACGAACACTCGCATAGCTCTTTTCATAGGGGCGATCGTGTGCGAGGACTGCCCAGATGATTCGTGCAAGCTTGTTCGCCAAAGCGATCACTACCACGTTCGCTGGCCGTCGCTTCTTTAGCTGCTCGACCCAAGGACCCGGGTCTTTGGCATTTGCCAGTACGCAGCGCACTCCGTGAGTTAAGAGCGTGCGCAAATAACTGTCGCCCCTTTTGCTGATCGCAAACAGATTTACCTTTCCACCCGATCCAGACTGTCGGGGAACGAGCTCTATAAACGCTGCAAACTCTCGCCCCGACCTGAACGACTTGGGATCAGCCATCGTGGCCACGGCCGCCGTGGCAGTCAGCAGGCCGACGCCCGGAATTTCTGCGATGGCTGAACAATTTCTGTCCTGCTTAAGCCAGACGCGAAGCCGTTGCTCAATCCTTGCGATCTGCTCGTCCATTCGTGCGACTTCGCTCCATCTTTCACGCAACGTGTCGATCAGCATTGCCGGTAGACGTTCGGCGAGCCTTTGTAGGGTGCCTGGCATTTCTCTCTCGAGGGTCGCGCGGCTCCTGCCCATAACCTCTCCGTATTCGGTCATCAGGCCGCGCAAGGCATTTATCTGCATCGTCCGCATCTTCACAAGCTGCTCCCGCACCCTATGCATGGCAAGTACTGCCTGCTGCGTTTCGGTTTTTACAGCAACCTGCTTGCCAGGCTGTTGGACAGCCAGCCAGATCGCTCGCGCGTCCGCCGCATCGCTCTTGTTGCCGATGTTGAATGCCTTCACAAATCTCGGTGAGAGCAGCTTGACCTGATGTCCCAGTTTTGTCAGTTCACGTGCCCAATGTTACGCGCCACCGCATGCCTCCATTCCGATAAGGCAAGGGGAGCGGTTTGCGAAATACGGCAAAAAGCTTGCACGTTTGACCGTCTTGCTGACAGTGCGGCCCGTGGTCGCGTCTATGTGGTGCACCTGAATTACCGACTTCGCGATATCAATCCCGACTGGCGTGAGCACCATATCGACCTCCGACTTGTACCAAGACTCCCTAGCCGTCTAACTATAGGTCGGCACCGTCGTCTCGGTTTGGGTGGGAGGCGTTCATTTCATTGCTCAAATGCAATGGCGAGATTGCGTGCGGCAGTCGCGGTATCGGGCTTCGGCATGAGGGCCACGTAATCGCGTTTCATCGACTTCACGAAGCTTTCCGCCATGCCGTTACTTTGCGGGCTGCAGACCGACCAGGTTCGGCAACTCAAGCAACTTCAGGACGAGAACGCCCAACTAAAGAAGGTGGTCGCGGAGCTGACGCTGGACAAGGCGATGCTGACCGGCGTATTGAAAAAAAGTGGTGAAGTCCTCGCCGAGGCGCAGCATTGTGGATTATCTGCGAGCAAGCTATCCGGTCACGGAGCGACGCGCATGCCGCCTGGTGGCGTTATCGTGCTCGGTGTACCAGTATCGTAGCCATCGTGACCCGCAAACGGCATTGCTCCACGTGGCCTTCTTGCGCGGCGTCTACCGGCGCTGGCATTCCGGGCATCCGAAAGCTTCCTTGACGACTGGTTAGCCAATATTCTCCGTGCTCACGCTGCCTTGGTCGGTGACGCCGGGCGAGCCGATCCCATCGTGTGGGGACGCTCGCCGTGTGGGGGCGTCGATATCCCTCGGGGACCGGAAACAAGGGGGGTGCAAATCGGCCGAGATCAAAGTCCGGAATACAGCGTGCCGTGGCAGTTGCGATGTAGGCGTGAGGGGAGCTCAAATGCCATCGCCGATTTGATTTGGGACATCCACTTGGGACACCAAGCCAGAACCAGCGACATCGTGGGCAAAATTGCCTTGCCCTTCAAAGAAAAATGGATCGTTGGTGGAGCGGAGGAGGATCGAACTCCCGACCTTCGCATTGCGAACGCGACGCTCTCCCAGCTGAGCTACCGCCCCACATCAGGGAACGATTATAGCGTATTTCTCAGGGTTGCCAAGTCGGGGCGGCACCCGCAAAAAAGCGTCGCGCGACCGCCACAGGATTCGCCAGAAGCCCCGCCCGACAATGCTTCCAACCAATTCGCGCGACGCTCAAACCATCCCGGCATTGCCCTTCACGCCGACGACCTTCGGCAGCCTCGGCACCGACGCGACGATAGTCTTCCTCCCACGCAGATACCCCGCCACCACATCCCAAACCGGCTCACCCTGCGCACCTTCGGCGACCGGCGCCCAGCCGGCCACCTTATACGTCTTGCCCGCCTCGATCGGCTTGCCACCAAGCCGCATATCCGAAATCCGCCGCCCCATCGGAGCGTTCGGATCGATCGCATAATCCATCCCGCCCACGCGGACCATGTCCCCGCCCTGCTGGTAATACGGATCGGGATTGAACAGATTGTCCGCGACGTCCTCCAGCACCGTCTTGATCGTCTCGCCCGTCATCGGCGTGACGGTCGTGTACGGATACGTGATCGCCGTCTGATCGAGCAGGTTCTCCATCGTGATCGCCTGCCCCGGCAGCAGCGACGTGCCCCAGCGAAAGCCCGGCGAAAACCCGATTTCCGCGCCCTTGACCGCCATCACCGCATCGAGAATCAACTGATCGAACGTGCCGTTGAAATTCCCCCGGCGGTACAACACCCCTTCCGTCACCGCCAACGGCTCTGCCAGCTTGGCGGCAAACGGCGCGCGCACGCGCTCGATCAGTGACTGCATGGGCGCATCCGCCGGCAGCAGGTTCGCAAACACCGGCAGCAACTTGTAACGGAAATCGACCGGCTTGCCGCCTTTCACATCAAAGTCGAGCACGCCCAGGAACTTGCCGTTCGATCCGGCGTTTGTCACGAGCGTCTTCCCGCCGCCGTTCTCCACGACAACCGGCGCAGGTACGCCATCATGCGTATGGCCGCCAAGAATTGCGTCCAGACCGCGCACGCGCGAGGCGAGCTTGATGTCGACGTCCATGCCGTTATGCGACAGCAACACCACGACCTGCGCCCCCTTGCCGCGGACTTGGTCGATCAGCGTCTGCAAACGCTCTTCCTGAATGCCGAACGTCCAATCCGGCACGAAATACCGTGGATTCGCGATGGGCGTGTACGGAAACGCCTGACCAATGATCGCCACCGGCACGCCGTTCATGGACCGCATGGTGTAAGGCGCAAAAACCGGATCGCCAAAGTCGTTCGTCTGCACGTTCTGTGCAATGAATTCGATCTTTCCCTTCAACTGCTCCTCGACCACCGACTTCACCCGCTCCGCACCGTAGGTGAACTCCCAGTGAGCCGTCATCACGTCCACGCCCAGCGCTAGCGTCGCGTCGACCATATCCTGGCCCTTCGTCCACATGGCCGTGCCCGAGCCTTGCCAGGTATCGCCGCCGTCGAGCAGCAACGCGCCCGGGCGCGACGCTTTCATGCGTTTGACCAGCGTCGCCAGATGCGCGAAACCACCCACCTTGCCATAGGTACGCGACGCGGCCGCGAAGTCGAGGTACGTAAACGCATGGGCATCGGGCGTGCCGGGCTTGAGCCCGTACGCCCGCAAAAATGCATCGCCGACCAGATGCGGCGGCTTGTTCGCCTGCGCGCCGATGCCGAGATTGACGCTGGGCTCGCGGAAATGCATCGGCAACAGTTGCGCGTGGCAATCGGTGAAGTGCAGCAGATGAACGTTGCCGAAGCGCGGCAAGTCATAGAAGCTCGACGCCGCCTGCGCCGCCGCGTCCTCACGATGAGACAGGGCCATGCCGCCGGCGGCAGCCACCGCCAGCACCTGCATGAACTCGCGTCGATTCATTTCCACTCCTGTGATGGATTAAAGCACCCCATGCGTGGGCGCCCGGCGCCCCGGTGCGCTACTTCCCCGCGTACTCGGCCAGCGCCGCCACGTCCTCGGGGAACATTTCGCCGACTTCCTTGCGCAGGATCCGGCCGTTGCGGCCGATCACATACAACTCCGGCAAGGCCTTGCGTTTGCCCAGCGTGCGTTGCCAATCCGCCGTGTCCATGCCCGCCGGGAACGTGTAATGACGGTCGCGCAAGTAGTCGGACGCCTCCTTCGGCGTCTTGTCGATGGAAATCGCGACGATCTCCAGCGGCTTGCCGCGCGTCGTCTCATACAGTTTCTGCAGGTGCGGGTTCTGCTGCGCACAAAACGGACACCACGACGCCCAGTACTCGACGATGACGGTCTTGCCCCTGAAATAGCCGGCGGGCAAGGTCCGTCCATCCAGCAACGTCACGGATGGCAACGACACGGTGTCTCCCACCTCGGCCGCGAAGGCGCACAGCGGCGTCAGCGCACCCAGCGCGACGGCAAACGCCAGCGCGCGCCGCGCCAAGCCGGCCAGCCATGGGGCACGCCACGGGCGAGGCACCGGATGCATGACCACCGCTTACTGATTGACCGGCGAAGCCGGATCGAGCAACAACGCCATCACGTCCTTCAACTGCTGCTCGGTCAGCACGCCCGCTGCGCCGAATCGCGGCATCGTCGAGCACGCCGTGAAGCTGTGCGAATCGTAGACCTTCGCCCATGTGTATTTGACGACGTCGGGCGAATCGCCGCGCAGCTTGCCGTAGTTGTACAGCGACGGGCCAATGTTGCCGTACGAGATCTCGGCCTTGGTCATCTGATGACATGCATAACAATTGCCGCCGTTGACGGTATCGGCCTTGTCGGTGAACTGCATGCCCCGCCCGTTCTGGGCAACCTTCTCGCCTTCCTTCCAGTCGCCGAGATACTTGCCGTCGGCGGGCGCCTTGACCTTGGCCAGCTCCGCCTTCTGCAATTTGCCGGCAACCTTGGCCGGTATGGCCTTCGCCGCGTACTGCGTGCACAGCCGCTGCAGTTCGCTCTGATCAAGCCGGTCGAGCGTGGCAATACCGGCAGCGCGGAACGAATCGTGCAGCACCTGCGCGACGTCGGCGTCGGTCGCGCCCTTGACCATGGCGCTGCCCGGGCCAGCCTGTTGTGCATGCGCCGCACCGATCATGGCCACGGTCGCCAGCGCGGCGACGCCCGCCGCGCGCTTTGCGAATGTTGTCATCGTGTTTGCCTCGTGGCCGGTTAGCGCTTCAGACCCGGCGCGTCCATCTTGCCGCCGTTGGCCATCACGCCCAGGAAGGTGATCAGGTCGATGGACGCCTGCGAGCCGTAGTTCAGTTCGGGCATGCGTTGCTGACGGAAGCAGTCGTACATGCGCCACTGGATGGTGCGCAACGCGCCCTGCGATACGCGATAGCCCGGCCACGTCGCGAACGCCTGCCGCGCCGCCGCCGGTTTCGTCAGATTCGGGAGATCCTGGAGACGGATACGCTTGTCGTCCGCGCCATGGCACGACGCGCAAGAGAAGTCATACGGTCCCGCACGGTAGTAAAAGAGCTTCTGGCCGCGTGCGTAAGCGTCCTTCTCTTCCTTGTGCGACTGCGGCACGCGGATGGTTTCGCCGCGCGACAAGCCCGCGACGTAGGCGGTCAGCGATTCGAGATCGGTCGGATCCTGTCCTTCCTTGGAGAACGGCTGCTTGATGACGTCTTCACGCTTGAAGCCCTGCAGCGTCACCATGCATTCGACGATGCGCGATTCCGCATCCTGTACACGATGCACGTCCGGGAAATAGCGCGGCAGCTGGGCGTAGGCGCCCTTCACTACGCCAGCGCCCAGACCGAGGTCGCATTGCGTGAGCGCGACGTTGTTGGGCCCGCGCGGGGTCTTCCACAGTTCCTCGCCGCGCATCTCGATCAGTTCGGCCGGATTGCCGTCCGCCAGCATCTGGCGGTACTGGGCAATGGCGTCGGCCGTGCTGTCGGCTGCCATCGAGGGCGATGCGCCCATCGTGGCGAATGCCGCCATCGCCACGGCCGCCAGACTGGCCGCCAGGGGCGCCGCGGGGCGCGTGTGCCGTGCCGATGCGCTGTGTCGCGCCTTAGTCATCCGTATCTCCTCTTGTGGGGTCACAAACCGCCACACCCGCAGCATCGTGCTGAAACGGCCGATCACGCGATCGTGGTTTCGTCAGTGCGCGTGTCGCCCTTGTTGTCGACCCACGTCACGGTGACCTTGTCACCCTTGCTGCCGCCCTTGAACTTGAACGACACGAACGGATCCTTCGACACCGCCGGTCCCCATTGCGCGCTCAACACCGTCTTGCCGTTGCAAGTCACGGTCACCGTCTGGATGAAGTGCGCCGGCACGATATTACCGGAACCGTCCTTGCGCTGGCCGGTTTCCATGATGTGGCTCATCAACGCCTTGACCTCGACGACACCGCCGGTCTCAATCGCGCGAATGCGCATCGGATTACCCATGTTTGACTCCTTGCCTGTCGAGTGTCGAATCAGCCGCCGCAACCGCCCAGCGTGACCTTGATTTCCTTCTCGGCCACGAAGAACTTGTTGTCGGCCTTGACGAGCGCGTAGACCTTCGAGGTCTGCCCCATCTTCACGCGCGTGGTCACCGACGGCTCGGTGCCGGCCGGGATGTCGAACGACGCCGCCAGCGTATTCGGGTTCTTCTCGATCAGGATCGCGATGCTCTGCGTGTTCGCAGCCTTGCTCGTCACGGCGATCGGCACCACGGCGCCGTTTTCGGCGATATCGGGGGCCGTCAGCACGATCTGGTCGCTGGCCGACGCCGCCGAGCCGCCCAGGGCCTTGACGGTATCGCTCACGCTCTTCGTCGAGAAGGCCGCCTTGTTCCAGTGGGCCGCCTCGGCACGCGCCTCTTCCGGCTTGATCAGCCCGGCGGCCACGGCCAGGCTCAATGCCGCGGAAAGCCGCAGCATGTCGCGTCGCTGTTGGTTCATCTGTGTGTTTTCCTCGCTAAGATGAGCGCCGCCGGCCGGTCCGGCTCCGGCGGCGCCCGGGTCCCCGCCGGCTTACTTCGCCGGTGCGCCTGCCAGGACCCATTCCACCAGGGTCTTGGCATCGGCATCGCTCATGTCCGGATGCGCAGGCATGGGGATCGGGCCCCACACGCCGGAGCCGCCGGCCTTGACCTTCTTCACCAGCTTCGCAACCCCATCCTTGTCGCCCTTGTACTTCGCGGCAACATCCTTGTAGGCCGGCCCGACCAGCTTCTTGTCGACCGCGTGGCAGCCCATGCAGGCGTTCGCGCCAGCGAGCTGGTTCGCCTTCGCGATATCGACGGCCTGCGCCGACGATACCGTCATCAAGCCGCCCATCAGGGCCCCAACCAGCGCCACGCTTTTCATCAGGTGCTTCAGCTTCATACAGCTATCTCCTAATTCTCATGTCTTGGGGGTGTGCCGCCCACGCACCCGGCACGACACCGGAAAACGCGGCAGCGCTAACCCGCTATTGTGCACCACGGAGAATCCACGTCACCATGTCGCGGAGATCGGTTTCGGCCAACTGGGATTGCGGCGGCATTGGCACGCTACCCCAGTTTCCGGCGCCGCCGGCGCGAATCTTCGCCGCCAGCCGCCCGGGGGCATCGTCCTGGCCGTGGTATTTGGCCGCCACCTCGGAGAAGGCCGGACCGACCTTCTTCTCGGTCACGCCATGGCACGCCAGGCAACCGTTCTTGTCCGCGAGGATCGCTGCCGGTGACGTCGTGGCGGCTGGATGGGCCGACGCGTCCGGACTCGCCGCCATCAGCAGGGCGAGGGCCGCGGTCTTGCGCTGCGCCGCATTTTGGGCGGCGGAACCTGACAGCGGGGGCAGCTTCGTATCCACGCCGCGCACCGGTCCGACGACACGGTTCTGCGCAGCGAGGTCTCCATGTGCGTCGCGGGCGTACGCAGGGAGTGCGGACGTCACGATACCAGCCCCGGCGCAATCGTGCATGCACGCCGTATTGTGCGTGTCGGGTTTGTCGCCCACGCGCCACATCCCGTGCGCGCGCGTCATGCCGTTGCGATTGGGCATTTTTTGCTGGACGTCGCCGATATTGCGCTCCGTCAACACGAAATCCGCCGGCACGATCTCACCCATGTTGAGAATGTACGCCGTCACCGCGTACACCTCGTCGGGCGTCAGCGAACGCGGGGCGTTCCACGGCATCGCGCGGCGGATGTAATCCCACAGCGTCGAAACGGTACTGACCTTCATCAGCGTGGTCCGTACGGGCTGGTTGCTGGCAGTGAGGGAGGCGACGTGGCCCGTTCGGATGTCGTCGGCCGTCGTGCCGCCCACGATCGGGTTGAACACTTCGTTGCTCTCGCCGAAGGTGCCGTGGCACGAGGCGCAACGTGCATCCCAGAGTTTCTGGCCGTCCGCAACGGACCCTGAACCTTTCGGCAGCCCCTGGAAGTCCGGCCGCACGTCGATGTCCCACGCGGCCAGCTCGGCCGGCGTAGCGGCCCGTCCGACGCCGGCCGGAGGCGTCAGCGCGGCGGCCGGCTTGCCCGATGCCGCGGACGGCCCCGCCGCCTGCGCTCTGCCGGACCCTGCGGCGAAAAACGCAAGCAACACTACGACGCCGGCAAGGCCAAACGCGGTCCGACAGGGGGCATGAATGCGCGAGACGGTGCGCTCAGTCGACGTGGACATTGCTCACCTCCCCGGACTCGGCCACCTGCCACGTCTGGATCGCGTTGTTGTGATAGATGGAACGTCCTCCGCGCACGGCCCGGAGTTGCCGGTATCGCGGCTGCACGAATCCCGTTTCGTCGATCGCGCGGCTTTGCAGCAGCGCGGGCGATCCGTCCCATTGCCAGTCGACATTGAAGCGCGTGAGGCATTTCGGCAGCACGGGCGATTCCAGCCGCGCGGTGCGCCAGTTGCGGCCGCCGTCGACGGAGACGTCCACTTGCCGGATGGGTCCGCGCCCCGACCAGGCGAGCCCGGTGATATTGAAATAACCGCGATCGAGCAGCGCCTGACCGCCCGACGGCGACGTGATCACCGATTTGCACTCCTGGATCGACGTGTATTGCCGGTGTTGCCCGTCCGGCATCAGATCGACGTAGTGGCTGGTCTCGTCCTTGCTGTTCCACGGCGCGTCGCCCACCTTGATGCGCCGCAGCCATTTCACCCATGAAACGCCCTGCACGCCGGGCACCACGAGCCGCAACGGGTAGCCGTTTTCCGGACGCAGCATCTCGCCATTCATGCCCCACGCGACGAGCACGTCGGACAGTGCCGCCTCCATCGGGATCGTGCGCGTCATGCCGGAGCCGTCGCCGCCTTCGGCCAGCACGAAGCGGCCGCGCTTGAGATCGGCGCCGACGTCATCGAGCAGGACGGATAGCGGGACACCCGTGAATTCGCAGCATGACAGCATGCCGTGGGTGTATTGGACCGTGGGCACCGCTGCGTTGCCCCACTCCATGCCGGTGTTCGCCCCGCATTCGATGAAATGCATGCGCGAGACGGACGGCAGGCGCATGACGTCGTCCATCGTATAGACCTTGGGCGCACGCACCAGCCCGTGAACCATCAGCCGATGCTGGTCCGGGTCGATGTCCTGCCAGCCTTGGTGATGGCGCTCGAAATGCAGGCCGCTCGGGGTAATGATGCCGAACAGGCCTTGTAGCGGCGTGAACGCGACCGAGGCGGCCTTCGTCTGGGTGAGACCGGGCGACTGACGGCGCTGCAGATTGGCTTCGAAGCGCGAAGGCTCGCCGTATGGACGCGCCGCCACCGGCTGCCCAAGCGACGTCGCCCAGGGACGCGGTTGCAGGATCATCGGATCCCCGGCGGGCTCGCTGGCCCCGGCCGGCGCGGCGCTCGCGCGCCCAGCGATCCCGGCGGCCAGTGCGGTGCTCGCGGCCGCGAAGCTGCGTTGAAGAAAGCGGCGGCGCGTCGGCGTCAAGCCGTCGCGCACGATGTCGCCGGCAAGGCTGTCGTCCACGAAATGCTCCGGCGCACGGCGCAGGCGGCCGGCCGGTTTCGATCCTGCGTCGCTCACCCTGTCTCCTCGTCTCGTGGGGGCCCGGCCGCGACGTTTCGGGGGGCGGCGGCCGGGGGTACAAACGATGTTGCAGTGCTCGCGGTCTGCGCCGCGTCGTGATGCTGTTGCGGGTACGGCTGTGTTGCCAAACGACTTTGCTGCGGTGAAACGGATGAATCAGGCCTCGTTCTGGCGCGGCATGAAACCGTCGACGGCCTTCGACGGCAGCGCTTCCTCCTCGATTCGGCCGGCGACCTGCACGCACACGGCGCGACAGATCTCGACCACCCCGGAATCCGCGATCGTGTAATAGACCTGGTTGCCCTCCTTGCGGCGGGCCAGCACGCCCGCGAGGTACATGGCGTTCAGGTGCCGCGAGACGTTCGTTTGCGACGAACCGACCGCAGTGACGACCTCGCCGACTGACCGTTCGCCGCCGCACAGTGCGTGCAGGATGCGCAAGCGCGACGGCTCGGACAGCAAGCTGAAATAGTGCGAAACCTTTTCAAAGACGCGGTCGAGTTCTTCCATGGCGCTGAAGCTTGATGATGGGTCGCGTTGAGGTTATTTCGTATATGCATACATACGCATATACGGATCATTGAGCAAATTTGCGCGCTTTGCAAGCTGCGCTGCAACATTGGGAGGAAATCGGTATAGGGGGCGGCCTTGATTGCGACGGGCGTATTGAAATTCGGATGCGCCGGCCAAGTGCGTGGCGCTATACCCGGTAGTACATGGTGGAGCGTGCAATCACCCGGTTGGTGCCCTGCGGACAGTCGCAACTGACGATGTCCCCATCGAGAACGCCTCGCATGTTGCCCGTCCAGAGAGACATCGCTGTTCCGAAGATCGGACCGGTCTTTTTGCAACGGCCGCAAGAGGCGAGATCCTTGTGGCGTGCGAGTGGCTGTCCGTTGTCGAGCGACGTTTCGTCGCCTTCCAGTACGTAGCCATTGGTGGTCGTGCGATTGCCTTTTACTGCCAACATTTTCATCGTCAATTCTCCAATTTCGTACGACGTCGCGCTGTCGTCCGCGCGCCAGGGGTCATCTGCGGTCGTTCAAGCCACGCGGCGTCAAGCTGCATTGTCATCGTCAGAATCCGGAAAGCTACCTCGGATGTGCCCCATGAGAGACATTTTTGGGGCAAGGATGGGTTAAATCCCAATTGTTGTTGGGTAAGCGCGAATTTACGCACACCGCAGAGAGTTGGCCGGTGGGCTGTGGCTAGATCAGGCAGGTGCCGGTACTTGGT
>NZ_CABPRZ010000021.1 GCF_902459695.1 Pandoraea terrae | reverse complement strand
TGCCCCCCTGAGAGCTGGCTCGGGTATGTATGCAATTTGCTTTCGAGCCCAAGGCGAGCCAGGTACTTTCGAGCCCGCTCGGTCGCATCGGCCTTCGAGAGACCACCTACCTTCATCGGGGCGAGAATGAGATTGCCGAGTACCGACAAGTGGGGGAACAGCGTGTAATGCTGAAACACCATGCCGATCTGCTTCTGCAGCATCGCGTCGATGCGCTTGCCGCGGCCCGAGTCGGCGCCGGAGATGTATGGCTTGCCTTGGAATACGATCTCGCCCCCCTGAATGCCTTCGAGCCCCATCATCACGCGCAGGAGCGAGCTTTTGCCGCTGCCGCTCGGGCCAATGATCACGAGCCGGTCGTCCGCGCTCATGTCCAGGCTCATCCGGTCCATCACGACAAGGTTCTCGCCGTAGGACTTGTAGACCCGTCGAAATTGAACGAACTCACCGCTCGTGGCAGGCGGGACGTCACGGGTGTTCGTGCGATTGGTCAGACGGCTAACCCCGATTTGAGGTGACTGCATGGATATGTCTCCAGCGAAACTAATCTCAGGCACTCGATTGCCGAACCGGAACGTCACTACCCGCGGAATCTGCATGCCTGCACCATCGGTCACACTTGGTTTCTTGAGCACCAGTCGGACAATGCTGCCTACCATGTATGCAGCATTGCATACATGGTAGGCAGCCGGCAATGCGACTGTCAACGCTTCAGCATTCAATTGAGGGAAATCCCCAATGTTTGGGGAAGGGCAGCCTGAATGTCACGGAAGAATGAGTTCGCCGCGCGTCGTGCGAAGACGGAGTTGCGATGAAAAAAAGCCACGACACCTTCCACGGCCTGTCGCCGTTCGTCACCTTCCGTGCTCCTGATCACGTGTTCCAGCAGCATCCGGTGACCCGCCACGCGCATCGGACCACGGAACGCTTTCATTTCCGGTGAACACGGGTCGAACAGCTGTATCTGCTCACACAGGCGGCGTACAACCCGACGCGCATGCGCGCGCAACTGCTTCCACCGATCAGCTTTGAGAGATACTTCAACTCGTCGACGACTGTGGAATCGCCACGGAAATTCCGTCGGGTAGTGACTGCACGCGGACTCCGCCGTCCTCCCTGCGTCCGCGCATGTAAGTCTGCGGACTGCAACCCATTTCCAGGCGAAACGCGTACACGAAAGCCGACGTGGACCCGTAGCCGAGTTCCATCGCCGTTCGCGTCACCCCTAAGCCTCCACCCAACAACTCGATCGCCCTGAACAGCCGCATGCGCCGCCGCCAGGAGCGCAAGCTCATGCCGGTTTCGGCAACAAAGCGCCGAGCCAAGGTCCGCGCTGACATCCCAAGCATCAGGCCCCACTCCTCCGGCCCGCGAGGGTCCGCTGGATCCGCGTATAGCGCCTCACAAAGCGCTGCAAGGGCTCCGCCGCGCGGCCATGGCAACGCTGCGGGAAGGGGGCGGGCACGCCGAAGCTGATCGAGAATGAGATGCGTGATGCGCCCAGCGTAGCCGTCACGATCCTCCTCCCCCTCGATTTCGGCTGCTTCTATGATGAGTGCCTTAAGCAAAGGGGAAACCCCGAATACGGTCGGATTCGCGGCCGGCAGACCATCGCCAGCGTCTTCGGCAATCCAGAGGCTGCGGAACTCCGCGCCCAGCAGCGATCCGACCCGGTGTCGGAGGCCGGTCGGGAGCCACGCTGCCTGCTCCGGTGAAATCACGAACGAACTGCCTTCTGCGGTCACCGTCAGCACTCCCGAAATCGCGTAGACGACCTGATTCCAGCAGTGGGCGTGTTCGGGAAAGCAATGGCGCGCAGGGATGGATTGCGCGCGCACGGTCATCGGGTTAGGCGGCGCCAGACCGTGCGGCGCCTCGATCGTCTCCCACGTCATGGCAATTCTCCAATTGTCATTTATTCTACATCGAATGTCAGTTAGTCGAGATACAGCCATGACGTAATTCGGTTTAAATGTTCGGGTATGGCGATCCTCCTTGCCCTGCCTTCGTACCGGATGGGAAAAAGAAGAACCGCCGAGCAGTGAAAGTCTTCCGTATTCCCGTAGGAGTAACCTGTTTTATGGCTTATACCGACCGCTACAGTCTTCAACTCTCGACGACCTCTGACCATGCCGCGGAGCGCTACCGGGCGGGGATCGACCTCCTTCTGTCGTTGTGGCCCGGTGCCGCCGAAACGCTGGAGGAAGCCATTACGGCCGACCCGGACTTCGCCCTCGCCCATGCGGCGCGCGCGCGCCTTCACGCCATCGGCGCCGAAGCCACTGAAGCCCGGGCGAAAATTGCGACAGCGGTGGAGATCGTGGCGCGCAACGGGACGGAACGGGAGCGGAGTCACGTGGACGTTCTTTCCCTCGCGATCAACGGACAATCGGCAAAAGCGCTCGCCAGTGCGCTGGCGCACGCCGACCGCTGGCCGCGGGACATCCTGATCCTTTCGCTGCCACTCGGTGCATTCGGCCTCCTTGCATTCTCCGGAATGGCCGACCACGATCAGGCACGCGTGGATCTCTGCGAACGCCACGCCCGGCACTTCGACACGGACGACTGGTGGTTCCTCACCTACCGTGGTTGGGCCCATGGCGAAAACGGCAACCTCCTGCTTGGCCGCTCTCTGACAGAGCGCGCACTCGAGTTGCGCAGAAACAATGTGAACGCCGCTCACGCGGTCTCACACGTGATGTACGAGGCCGGTGCGGGAGACGAAGCGGAGGCCTTCATCACAGGGTGGCTGCCCGGATATGACCGCAGCGGCATCCTCCACGGCCACATCGCCTGGCATGCGGCGCTCATCGCGCTCGAGCGCGGCGACACTGACCGCGCGCTCTCGATTTACAACGAGCATGTCGCACCATCGGCATCGACCGCGGTGCCGATCAACGTGGTGAGCGACACCGCCTCGTTCCTGTGGCGCATGCAGGCCTATGGGCACGCCGTCCCGGCGGGGCTGTGGGACGAAGCGGCGACGTACGCTTCGCAATACTTCCGCCAGGCCGGCTTCCCGTTTGCCGATGTTCACATGGCCCTCGTCGCGGCTGCGACCGGGGACAAAATCGCGCTTGAGCAGCGCGCCAACGCTTTGACGAACCTGGTCGAGGCGGGCAACCTGCCCGCTGGCCCCGTCGTCCCGGCGATTTGTCGTGCGGCCCTCGCATTTGCCGAGGAAGACTACGTGGGCTGCGTGACTCTATTGGAACCCGTCGCGAGCGAAGCCGTGCGCATCGGCGGAAGCGGTGCTCAACGAGAAGTGGTGGAAGACACGCTTCTGGTCGCCCTGATGCGCAGCGGTGAGGCTGCCAAGGCACAAGCACTTCTCCACAGGCGGCTGCGTCGCCGCCCGTCGCCGCGCGACACGCGCTGGCGCGATCAGCTCACTTCCGTGTGAGTGCGATGTCACAGATATGACTCGGCCACCGCAACGCGGCGCCCGCTCGCGAGCCCCGTCCATACAGGGCTCGCGGGGTGTCCGCAGGAGGCCCGATGAGAGAGTGTGCCGCCCGGCACTGACGCTTGGCGTGAGCCACCCCGTTTCTGCCAGTCGCGTCAACCGTAGCGCGCGAATTGGCGCTTCCGATCGAAGTGCACGAACTCGTGCCGATGCTCGATCAACGCACCTGCGTGCGGTGTCCTATTTCGGAAAATGGTATGAACATAGCCTCATCCGGCAAGAGCCTTCGCTTCGTTGATCGCACGAGCGTCACAAGGATGCACACGAGATGAACTCGACCGTATCGGTAAAGCAGGCGGGTTTGCAGCGCCTGCTCGTCAACGGGCTCGGGCCGGTTGCGACGATCTCGATCGCGCAGCTTTTTGGCACCGCACTGTGGTTCAGCGCGAACAGTACCGCTGGCGATTTGATGCGCATTTGGCATGCAAGTGCGGCCGATATCGGCTGGTTGACCAATGCAGTACAACTCGGATTCATTCTCGGCACGCTCGGCATATCATTGAGCGGCGGCGCAGACCGCTTCCGTGCAAGCGGAATCTTCGTCTGCAGCGCTATCGCCGGCGCCTTGTTCAACGTATGTTTTGCGTGGCTCTCGACAGGCCTCATCAGCGGGGCGGTGTTTCGGTTCTGCGTCGGCGTGTGCCTCGCAGGCATCTATCCGATGGGCATGAAACTGATCGTCAGTTGGGCACCGCACCGAACGGGCCAGGCACTCGCGCAACTGGTTGCCATGCTGACGCTCGGAACGGCACTTCCTCACGCGATGCGCGTCCTTGGCGCAGGCCTTCCGTGGCAAATGGTCATCACTGCGTCGTCCTTGCTTGCCCTCCTTGGAGCGTGGTTGATCGGTGCGCTCGGTGACGGGCCGCACACGCGCGCAAAACCCCGTAGCACCACGGAATCTGGTGCGGAGTCCGCGCCCTCGCCTTCTGTCCTTGGTGCGTTTCGGATCCGCTCGTTCCGAGCGGCAACGTTGGGGTACTTCGGTCATATGTGGGAACTCTATACGTTCTGGACTGCCGTACCGCTGTTGGTCGCGCGTACGTCGCTCGCGTCGGATTTCCCGGGCATTGGCGTATCGGGATTGTCGTTTTGCGTGATTGGTATCGGTGCATTGGGCTCCCTGATCGGCGGCGCCATGTCGCGTCACATCGGTAGTGCGAAAGTGGCAGTGGGGGCGTTGGGGATATCCGGGCTCTGCGCCGTGGTCTTTGCGCTTGGCTGGCGCGACCTGCCCACCAGTGCACTGGTGGTACTGATGATCGTCTGGGGCGCCTCTGTCGTCGCTGACTCCCCGCAGTTCTCCGCCTTGGCCGCACAAGCCTGTCCGCCCGAGTTGGTGGGCAGTGCATTGGCAATCCAGAACTCGATCGGGTTCGCGATCACGGTCGTGTCGATCGCCGCGACAACTGCATTGTTCGAGCGCATCGGGCTCGACGCGATGTGGCTACTGACTCCGGGCCCGGTGCTCGGCTTGGTCGGATTCACGCTGACATCCCGACGTGCGGGCGCGACGTCACGCTGATCGATACAGCCCCACTGTTCGACTGAGTCCCGAGTTCATCCCATTGAATACGATTCGCGGCGTAGTGCTAAGTGCCACCGCATCAGACCGTGCGTCTGCGTCACTCCCGGACGGCCTCGGGATCATCGACGCTCACGTTTCGGTATCCGAATTTTTAATTACCACGTCGATGAACCGCTCCAAAACCGATGGCTCGAGGCGCTGATTCGCGCCATGCCGGAACGCGAAATAGTCTGACGCACAAGCTGACAGAAGGACGGAGGCTCGTCTCCGTCTGTCTTGTCCAGGCGGCATTTACCGATGGTTGGCAATAAAGGCACGCAAACGCGGATAGATCTCCTCTCGCCAGCGGCGCCCTGAGAAGATGCCATAGTGGCCGCATCCCGCAGCAGTGATGTGCTGCTTGCGCGCGCCGGGAATGCCCGAACACAGGTCGTGCGCCGCCGCGGTCTGGCCGGCCCCGGTGATGTCGTCCAGTTCTCCTTCAATGGTGAGCAGGGCGGTCCCGCTGATGTCCTGCGGGCGCACCCGCTTGCCCTCAATTTCCCAGATCCCCCTGGCAAGCCGGAATTCCTGAAACACGTCACGGATTGTGTCCAGGTAATACTCGGCGGCCATGTCGAGCACGGCGTTGTACTCGTCGTAGAAGCGCACATGTGCCGCCGCGTCGTCCAGGTCGCCATCGACAAGGTTGCGGTAATAGTTGTAGTGCGCCGACAGGTGCCGGTCGGGGTTCGTTGCCACGAAGCCGGCGTGCTGCAGGAACCCCGGATACACCTTCCTGCGTTGCCCGGGATAGTTGGCCGGCACGGTATGAATCACGTTGGACTCGAACCATTCGAATGACTTGTTGGTCGCCAGTGCGTTCACGGCAGTGGGGCTGCGGCGCGCGTCGATCGGCCCGCCCATCATTGTCATCGTTTTCGGCGTCGGCTCGCCGGCCGATGCTTGCAACGCGATCGCGGCAAGGACGGGTACGGCAGGCTGGCAGACGGAGACGACATGCAGGTTGTCGGCGCCGATGTGGCGGATGAATTCCTGGATGTAGTGCACATAGTCCGCGAGGCGGAACGTACCGTCTTCAAGCGGCACCATGCGGGCATCGACCCAGTCGGTCACGTAGACCTTGTGGTGCTGCAGCAGGGTGCGGACGGTATCGCGCAACAGCGTGGCATGGTGGCCGGACAGCGGTGCGCAGACCAGCACCACCGGATCGTCCTTTAGCAGCCGGATGGTGACAGGATCGTCGGCGTAGCGCTTGAACCGCAGCAATCTGCAGAAGGGCTTTTCGACAATGACTTGCTCCACGACGGGAACTTCCCGCCCGTGGCATCGCACCGACCTGATGTCGAAGGGCGGCTTCTTGTAGTCCTTGCCGAGCCGGTAAAGCAATTCATAGCCAGCCGCCAGGCTGGTCGCGCCGGGCATCCGAGAAAGGGGGCTGACGGGATTGGCGAAGGTGCGGGACGTCGCCTGCGCCAGGGCAGTGAGCGGCAGCAGCATTGCGCTCTTGAGTTCGTGGAGTTGGTAAAGCATGTCGAATATTCTGTGAAAGGATCTGAACAGCGGGCCTGAGCCGGGCCCGCGGGGGGCGCGAATGTGTGCACCCATCGGGCCTGCAAGCCCGCGACTTCGAAGTTGTGGCGCTTGAGTTCTTCCATGAAAACGACGCACTCGAACTGTTCGACCTGTTCAGGCGGGCTGATGCCGGGTTCACTGTGGCTGTGGTGCAAGTCGAAGTCATCGGACAGCAGTCCGAGCACGAAGCGGTCCACCACATTGCGCAGTTCACGCACATTGCCCGGCCATGAATGGGGACAGCAGCAGGTCGAACTGGGCGTTCGCGATCACCGGAGCCGGACGGCCGAACCACCGCTCAGGCGACATGACCGCCAGCATCTTGATTTTGCCGTTGGAGACGAAGCCGGTGGAGCTGGCCCCCATAGCTCCGACATAGATATCAATCTGGCCACTGACCAGATCCTGCGTCATAGGGCTCCCTCCTTTGTAAGGCACATGGCTTTACGGTTCTGTGTTCGTCGAAACCTAGTTCAGGGTTGGCGTGGATCTCTCGGCGGATCGCAAGATAAGTATCAAGAGCGGAGCGAATTTGGTCGACAATCATTTGCGACTCGGTCGGTTGGGTCCTGCTAACAGCTATATGTTTCTGGCATGCGTGAGCACGTAAGGGGATGGTACGAATCGCCCGCCATACTGTAAAATGCTGTTTGCTGATGTCAGCCATGCCAAAAGGGTATCTACATGGACCTTCGCCCCCCCAGGATCTCGTGGACGAGGAGCTGATCACGGTTCCTGTCAGCATTGAGCGTCTTGACATTTTTACGCAGTTCTTGACTCCCGCCCAATGCCGGCCGAGACGCCATAGAACGGCGGAGACCACGGATCTGATGTTGCAGCTCGTCGCCGCCGGACGAGGCGTTTCCGTCCTGCCCGATTGGCTCGTACTTGAAGACGGGGCAGACCTTCCAATCCGCACCGTGCAGTTGGGCAGGCGAGGCATCAGGAAAAGCATCAATCTCGGCGTTCGCCGTGGTGAAGACGGGGTAGAGTACATTGCAGGGTTTTTGACATTGGCTCAGGAGATGGGGGACAGAGTTGTGCGCCCCTAGTCCATACACTCTGTTAGTCTGACGCCCCTTCTCGACCTAGGCGCAAAGCGCGACGCCGGTATCGGAATGGCGGGGAGCATAGACAAGGGACGCACAGGAGGAAATCCGTGGAAAATCACGTCGTCCATAACCCAGAGTCGGCTGGGCTACAAGAGCGGATCAAGACCCTGATAGTCAGCGGCGAATTCGAAATGGGCGAAAAAATCAGCGAGGATCAACTTGCGAAGCGATTTGCTACCGGCAAGGCAACGATTCGCCATGCATTGGCGGGCCTCGCAGCCGTTGGTTTGATTCAAGTTAGACCAAGGATCGGAACTTTCATCTTCTCCCTGGACGCATCTGAATTTGATCGATTAAATGAACTTCGAGAAATCCTTGAATGTGCAGCCGTTCGGATCGCCATGCGGTCAAATCATCAAATGTTTCTCATCGATCTTCGCAAAAATGTCGATAGGGCCGGCGCACTTAATTTTCGAGACAACTACTATCAAGCATACCGAATTCTGGATAGAGAATTTCATCGACTCCCGTTCGCCCACGCCAAGAACAAGTACCTAACGGATGCTTATGAGGCCATAGAAATAAAGATATGGGCCATGCGCAGCCTACTGACCTTCCCCGACGATCATTTCGAGAAGTCACTAGATGCCCACAGAACCATTGTTACGCTTTTGGAAAGTGGCAGAGTTGAAGACGCTTGCCAAAGACTCCAAACGCACATACAGAAAAGTTTTTCTACAATAGAGAAAAATTTACTTGGCTCGAACTAGGGATAATTTGCATTCTCGCCGCTCGACATGAATCACACACGGAATGTGGGCGAAGGGGGCGAAACACCCAAGGGACTGTAGCGCGAGGTTCGGAGCGTGCGCTTCGCATCACGCGGACTGAAATCATCGTTGCGATGAATATCCGTTATTTCAGATCACGGATCCGCCCTCCCTCGGCCGAAGGGGCGACGCAAAGCGAACGTATGCGACGTCCACCCGGCCTCTGAGCGCCTCGCGTTATCGTCCTTGGCTACAGTAAGTATTACCCGGCCGGATAGCGTCGCGGACCATGCTCCAAGACGCTGCCAAATCGCTCCATCTTCCGGAGAGGGTCTCCCTCCTCCATTCTGCGCAACAGAACCTCTATCCGCGACCCGCCGCCGCAATGGCGCCGACTCAACTACAAGACCAAGAAATTCCTGTCAATAGAAAGTTACGACACCCCTGACCTGTCAGCTTTCAGGATCGTCCGTTGACGCCGCCTTGGGCGGATCCCTACACTTTCCCCGTACTTGAAATACCAAGCGCGAACGCCGCTTGCACGACGCTGCTTTCCGCCTTGAATGGCAATTATTAATAAATTAGGAGTACATTAAAATGAAGGTGGCTTACTTGGTGTCTTTGGCGCGATCACTGGTGCAGGAGGCGCTACAAGATGAGCCATTCGAAATCATGCCGGCGGACAACGCCGCGGAGTTGGCTGGAGTGATCGCTGAGGCTGATGTGTTTGTTACGGTCGGGCCAGCGTACACGAAGGAAGTGGCAGATATCGTTAAGCAAGCCAAGAACCTTCAGCTCATCCAACTTACGACGGCGGGTTTTGAGAATTTGGTGAAGTACGGTTTCCCATCGACCGCAAGAGTCTCGAATGCGGCCGATGCCTGGTCGATTGCTGTGGCCGAACACGCAATGGCGCTCATTCTCGCGCTGAGCAGGCGCATTCCGGACGCGTTGCGTCAACAGGTGGAGAAGCGGTGGGAGCGCACCTATTCGGAATCCTCGCTATCCCTCTATGGAAAAACAATGGCGATCGTCGGATACGGCCGTATTGGCAAGGCGATCGCAGTTCGAGCGAAAGCGTTTTCGATGCGCGTCATCGCGGTAAGCCGCACGATCGGACAGGACGCGACCGTCGACGAGATGGTGGATGCCGTGGACTTCTGCAAGGCGGTCTCGCGTGCCGATATCGTGGTTGCGGCAATGCCTTCGACGCCCGATACGGTGGGCATGTTCGATCGCGATGCATTCTCACAGTTCAAGCAAGGTGCGCTGTTCATCAATGTGGCCAGGGGAGACGTCGCAAATCAGGCAGACCTGGAAGACGCGCTTCGATCCGGGAAGTTGGTCGGAGCGGCGGTAGATGTTGCGAATCCGGAACCGTTGCCGGCGGACGATCCGTTCTGGTCGGCACCGAATCTGATCATCACGCCGCATGTCGCGGGCTTCGTGTCAGACCTTGTTCCCGCCAATATCAGAGATATCGTCTCGGACAATTTGCGCAGACTCAAGAACGGCGAGAGCCTTAAAAACCCGGTTGCTTTCAATTATGACGAATCACTCATGCGGAATCGTCAGACCCAGGAGATAAAGTGAAAATCACGAAGATTGAAATTTTCGATTGCGAGGTCAATCGAAAGGACCCATCCATGACCAAGTTCAATCCTGTCATGGTCCGCGTGCATACCGATGAAGGTATCAGCGGGATCGGCGAGGTAGGGCTTGCGTACGGTGCAGGGGCCAAAGCGGCCGTGGGCATCCTGCGTGACTTTGCGCCGTTCGTTATTGGCCGAGACCCGATGAACGTCGAAGCGCTGTGGGAGATGCTTTTCCGGGCCACCTACTGGGGCGCTGGCGGCGGTCCGGTGATTTATGGCGGCATCAGTGCGTACGATATTGCGCTCTGGGACATCCGCGGCCAAGTCATGGGGCAGCCCATTTACCAACTGCTCGGGGGCAAGACGAACGACAATCTTCGCACTTACGCCAGCCAGCTTCAGTACGGTTGGGGGGGCGTACACGTGCAGAACGTGACACCGGAGCAATATGCCGACAGTGCGCGGGCTGCTATCGCGGAAGGGTACGATTCAGTCAAGGTGGATCCGCTGCAGATTAGTCGTGATGGCATCAAAACTGGCACCGGCAGGCTCAATCCGAAGAGCTATGGAATTCTGAGTTACGACGACGTTCAAATGGGCGTCGAGCGTATCGCCGCGATTCGAGAGGCGGTTGGGCCGAGCGTCAACATCATCTGTGAAATTCACTCGCTGCTTGGAACGAACTCAGCGATTCAGTTCGCGCGCGCGATTGAGCCGTACAACATCTTCTACTATGAAGAACCCGTCAACCCGCTGAATTCGAAGAACTTCGAGAAGATCTCCGCCAAGACGAACATTCCGCTCGCGACAGGCGAGCGTTCATACACGCGTTGGGGATACCGAGAGCTTCTGGAAAAGCAGACGTTGGCTGTTGTGCAGCCCGATCTTTGCCTCGTCGGCGGCATTACGGAGGGGAAGAAGATTTGCGATATGGCAAACGTCTACGATGCCACGGTTCAGGTTCACGTCTGCGGAGGCCCGGTCTCGACCGCTGCTTCGCTCCATCTGGAAGCCGTTATCCCCAACTTCATTATTCACGAGCACCACACTTACGCACTGAAATCTTGCATTCGCGAACTGTGCGTGAACGATTATCAGCCGGACAACGGGCAATTCAAGGTTCCCGATGCGCCGGGCTTGGGTCAGGCGCTCAACGAGGAAGTGGTCAAAGACTATCTGGCCCATACGATCGAGTGATCGTTTATCGCGCCGTCCAGCAACGAACTGGATGGCATGATGGTCGCCACGGAACTCCCTAGCTAGGGCACCGTGGCGACGCGTTGATGGATTCGGATGTCACATTCGATCCATCTCGTGGAGAAGACGTATATGTTATCGAATGAAGTAGTTGTTATGCCCGCAAAGCGGCCAACGCGCCAGCGCTACGTGTTGGCCGCGATTCTACTTGCTGTGCTGTTCTTTTCCTATATAGATCGGGTCAATGTATCAATATTGGTTGTGGACCCGGAATTTCTCGCGGCAATGGGTATCGCCAACGATGCGGTCCGGAAAGGTCTTTTGATGACGGTGTTTTTGACCGCATATGGTATAGGAAATGTCGTTCTCAGCCCGATTGGAGACAAAATTGGTGCCCGCAAGGGGATGGCCTTATCGATCCTGTTCTGGGCTTTTTCGTTGTTGATTGGCGGCGTGGCGACTGCGTTCATGACGATGCTGGTCTCGCGCATGATACTCGGCATGAGCGAGGGGCTGCACTTTCCGCTCCAGAACAAGTACGTGAAGGATTGGTTCCCGGTTTCGGAGCGGGGCAAGGCCAACTCGGTGTGGCAGGCGGGTCTGTCGGTCGCACCAGCATTGGCAATGCCGGTGTTCACGTTCATCGTCCACACCAGTGGCTGGCGATCGAGTTTCTTTATTCTGAGTGCTCTTGGGTTGATTCCTTTAGCGCTTGTATGGTTCATGACCACTGATACGCCGCGAGAGCACAAGAAAGTTAACGCCTTGGAGCTGGCTCATATCGAGTCGAGCTTGCAAGCGGAGAACGGATCGCTGGAGAATCGCGGCTCGTTTACGGAGGGAATCAGATCGTTCGCTCGCAATTACCGGTTCTGGCTGTTGGTCGCATACTATTCGCTCCATGTGTCCGTCTTTTGGGGAGCCTTGACGTGGTTGCCTACGTATCTCAAGGAGGCCAAGGGATTTTCGTGGAGCGCAATGGGTGCCCTTTCATCGCTTCCGTGGATCATGGCGCTTGCTACAAAAATCGCCGCGGGGTACGTGTGTGACCGCACCGGACATCGAGCGTCCTTGATCTTCGCCTCGATGGTGGTGGTCAGCGTCGGCGTGTTTTTCGGCGCCACGCTGAGTGACCCGTTGGTGTCCACGATCTTGCTGTCGTTCGGTATCGGGGCACTCGGCTTCGCACTCCCGCCAATCTGGACCATGCTGCAAGATATCGTGCCAAGCAACGCAATCAGTGTGGGCGCTGGCGTGATGAACGGTGTTGCAAACGGGCTATCCGCTCTCGCTCCGATGGTGATCGGTTTTGTCATCCATATGACAGGGTCATATGCCGACGGCTTGTACTCGCTCGTTTGCTGCAGTGTGCTCGCAGCTTGCATCATGCTGATCATGATGATCAAAGGCACCCAGCGAGTTCTTCAACAACCCGCGCAATGAGCGCAGCCGGGGCTACGCCTTCGACCACGGGCCGGCCGTCCTACCGCCCGGCGGTACTGCTCAAAATCTACATCTATGGTTATCTCAATCGCGTACAGTCGAGCCGGCGTCTCGAGCGTGAGTGTCAGCGCAATATCGAACTGATGTGGCTGACCGGTCGGCTCGCGCCGGACTTCAAGACCATTGCGGAGTTCAGGCGCGGCAACGGTGCGGGCATTCGCAACGTGTGCCGACGCTTCGTGATGCTATGCCGTGATCTGGAGCTGTTCGCGCAAGCGGTTGTGGCCATCGACAGCAGCAAGTTCAAGGCGGTCAACAGCCGCGACCGTAACTTCACGCCCAACAAGATCGAGAAGCGCCAGCAGCAGGTCGAGCAAAGCATCCAGCGCTACCTGGAGTTGGCCGTGACCGGGCGCAGTTGAGCAAGATGGCACAAGCCGCGCGCGACGCCATGGGCAAGAAGAAGGTTAAGGCGCTGGCAGACCGTGGGTACTTCAATGCCCCCGAGATCAAGTCGTGCGATGACGCTGGCATGGCTGCATTCGTGCCCAAGTCGCTCACCTCCGGCGCAAAGGCTGACGGCCGATTCGATCGGGCCGACTTCATCTACATCGCCAAGGATGACCAGTATCAATGCCCAGCCGGGCAGCGGGCAATCTACCGATACACTTCAATTGAGCGTGGTGACATGACACTGCGAACCTACTGGAGCAGTGCCTGTCCGAACTGCCCGTTTAAGAGTCAGTGCACGCCGGCCGACTACCGGCGCATCCGACGATGGGAGCACGAAGCAGTACTCGAGGCGATGCAGCGCCGGCTAGATCGCCAGCCCAACGCGATGACGGTACGGCGCCGCACGTTCGAGCACGTGTTCGGCACACTGAAGCACTGGACGGGCTCGACGCACTTCCTGACGCGTAGGCTCCGCCACGTCGCTACCGAAATGAGCTTGCAGGTGCTCGCCTACAACCTCAAGCGCATCATCAGGATTCTGGGATTCGCAAAAACGATGCGTGCCATGAGGTTGGTCGGGGTCTGATCCCGCGCATTGATGCCGTGCCCCCCCCCGCATCGTGCGCTCACGCTCGTCCTCAATACTCCGTTGAAGCGCCGCAGCAGGCTCCACCTGCGGCATCGCACTCAATACTCAATCGGTGGAATTGGGTGTTTTTACACGGCCTCGGCCATAAGCAGCCCTCCGCGAAACTCGGACGAATGACCGCTTCGGGTCTGACGTCAGCCTCTTCATGCGACTCAAAAAAATTTACGGTCAATCGAAGACCAGCCTTTTTGCCCTCTGAACACGACTGACATTGGGGTAGACCCAACTTGTCAGGTTAAGGCGTCGAACCCGATTTCAGGCCCCAACTAGTGCCTGCCGGCCTGTCTCGAGATAAACGCTCATCTCCGCTTGCGGCACCATGCCGCCGCCCGTCGCCCAGATTACGTGTGTCGCATCGCGCATGGCTGCATCGTCGTGGTTCATGCGCGCGCGATAACCTTGCTGCTCCTTCGACACCCGCGCAAAGCCCGGTGCGCCCGCAAGCGCGGACGGCTCCAGCCGAATGTCCTGCGTCTCGGCCATCAGCGCGAGCAGCGCGTACAGTTCACGGTCATCGACGGTGTAATAGCCGTCGATCATCCGCTGCATCGCGCGGCCGACGAAACCGGACGGACGTCCGACCGCGAGGCCATCGGCGGCCGTCACGTTGTCGATGCCGAAATCCTGCACCGCGAGCTTTTCGTGCAGTCCGGTAAGCACGCCCATCAACATGCAGGGCGAATGGGTCGGTTCCGCGAAAACACAATGCACCGCGTCGCCGAACGCGAGCTTCAGGCCGAACGCGACGCCGCCTGGACCGCCGCCGACGCCGCACGGCAGATACACGAAGAGCGGATGCGCCGCATCGACGCGCACGTTCGTCGCATCGAGCTGACGCTTCAGGCGCTCTCCCGCAACCGCGTAGCCCAGGAAGAGCGTCGTCGAATTTTCATCGTCGACGAAGTGGCACATCTGATCGTTCGAGGCAAGACGCCGTCCACTTTCGATCGCTTCGCCGTAATCGCCCGCGTATTCCACGACCGCCGCGCCATGCGCGCGCAAGCGGTCCTTCTTCCATTGGCGCGCATCGGCGGACATATGCACGGTCGTCGTGAAACCGAGCGTCGTGCTCGCGATGCCTATCGACATGCCGAGATTACCTGTCGATCCCACCGCAATGCTGTGCTCGCGAAAGAGCGCCCGGCATGTGTCGCTGGCGAGCACGCGGTAATCGTCTTCTTCCTTCAACAGGCCGTGACGCATCGCGAGTTGCTCCGCATGAAAGAGCACTTCGTAGATGCCGCCCCGCGCCTTGATCGAACCGGAAATCGGCAGATGACTGTCCTGTTTCAGCAGCAAACGCCGTGGGGTTTCGACGTCGTAGCGCTGGCTCAATGCTTTCGCGAACGCGGGCACTTCAGTCAACGGCGACTCGATGACGCCGCCCGCCTCGCGCACATCGGCGAAGGCTTGTGCGAGGAGCGGCGCGAATCGTTGCAGACGCGCGCTCGCATCGGCGATGTGCGATGCATCGAGCGGAATGTCGTGGATGGCGTCGGCCAGCGGCGCGGCAGCCGGATTGAACCACTCGACGGGTTGAAGCGCCATAAGCTCACGCAGGAGCGGAAAGTCGCGAAGCCACGCGTCGAGCGGCTTGCCATAAATGGAATCGATCATGTGCGGGTCAGACAGCAGAAGCGGAAGCGTTGGAAGCCGACAGGGCGTCGAGCATCGGCGGATGCGTGACGATGGACTTCAGGTCCACATCCGATGCGCGCAGCTTCGCGGCATCGGGAATCGGGCGACGCGTTTCGTCGGACGACGCGAATAGCGTTTCGAACGCGCGCGCCGCTTCGAGCAATGCGAGATCGCCACGGAACGGGCCGATCATCTGCAACCCGAACGGCATGCCGCGGTGATCAACGCCGCACGGCAGCGACAACGCTGGATTCGTCGTGAGCGTCACGACATACGTGAGCGACAGCCAGCGATAGTAGTTCTCCAGCGCGACGCCGTTCACCGATTTCAGATACGGCTGCGCCCACGGAAACGGCGAGACGGGCGTCGTGGGAGAAAGAATCACGTCGTAGCGGTCGAACAGCGTCTGGAAGCGGCGGAACAAGCGCGTCTGGTCGCCATGTGCGCGCACGCAATCCGCGAGACCCAGGCCGATGCCCATCTTATAGTTCGCGCGCGGATTGGGTCCGAGGGAATCGGGATCGGTCTCATACGCCTTTTGCAGGCCCGCGACGAAGGCCTCCGCGCGCAGTACGTCGAAGCAGCGATGTGCGCCATCGAAGTCCACTTCGATCGGCTCGCATATGTCCACCTCTCGGCGCAGAAAATCAATCTTGCGGTGGAACACGGCGCGGATTTCGTCATCCACTTCGCAGACGCCGAAATCCTCCGTGTAACCGATGCGCAGTTTCGACACGTCAGTGGGCGCGCGGCCGTCCATCGTTGGGCTCATCGCGAAGGGATAGCCGAGCGGGTCGTTGCCCGACTGGCCGACCGTCGCCGCGAGTTGCAGCCACGCGTCTTCGACGGTGCGCCCCATCGGCCCAACCACCGCAATTGGCGTCCATCCGAGCGGCTTGCGATCGCTCGGCACGAGTCCCGGCGAGGTGCGCAATCCGACCACGCCACACTTCGCCGCCGGAATGCGCAGCGAGCCGCCAGTGTCGGAACCGCTGGCAAGCGGCACCATGTCGAGCGCGAGCGCGGCGGCCGAGCCCCCCGAGGAGCCGCCCGCGTTCAGGCGCGGATCGAACGGATTGCCTGTCGCGCCCCACACGGGATTGAAACTATTCGCACCCGCACCCATTTCTGGCACGTTAGTCTTGCCGACGACGATCGCGCCCGCTGCGCGCAGCCGGCGCACCAGCGTGTTGTCGTGCGTGGGCACGTTCGCGCGATAGAGCGGCGAGCCATACGTGGTCAGAATGCCTTCTGTCTCTTCGAGATCCTTGATGCCGATGGGCAAGCCGTGCAAGGGACCTACGGCATCGCCGCGTGCGAGGGCGGCGTCGGCGGCGCGGGCTTCAATGCGCGCGCGTTCAAAGCTCGTCGCCGTGATGGCGTTGACATACGGATTGAGCGCTTCGATTCGCGCGATGCAGGTATCGAGCAATTCGACGGCGGAGATTTCGCGCGCCTTCAATAGCGCACGCAGCGCGACGGCACTACGACGTGTGAGTTCGTGACGGTCGTTCATCGGGCAGTCCTTTAAGCGGCAATGCAAGAGTCCGCTCAATGTAGACGACGAGAAAAACGACCGCTAGTGATGTTTATCGAACGGTCAGTTCACTTTTGGTCAACGCGCACGGGCGGCGAGAGTTCGCCGCTCAGGCGTTCGATAAACGATTGCAGAAGAGGTGGCAACGCGCGCCGCGCGAGGGTTTGAATTTCGATGGCGCGTTCACTCGTCGTGAGTTCCGGCACGGGCAACGCGACGAGCTCGCCGGACGCGAGACGCGGACGCACGAAAAGCTCGCCGCTGAACGTGACGGCGTCACTTGCGAGCGTGAAACCGAGGAGCGTTTCGAGCGTCGCGCTGCTGAGCACGCTCTTGCAAGCGACGCCTTCGCGGCTGCAATAGATATCGATCAGCTTGTGCAGCGTCGAATGAATGCCCGGCAAAGCGAGAGGATACGCCAGCAACTCGCGAAACGACACCTGAGACGATTGCGCTAGCGGATGAGACGACGCGACGATCGCGAACACGGGTGAAGGCGCGGAAAACGTGACCTGAATGTCCTTTGCAGGACCGAAGCTGAACGTGAGGCCGATGTCGCATTCAGCTTCGCGCACGCGTTGTGTGACGCCGGCGGCCGTATCGACGACGACTTCGAACGATGCCGGCGCTACAGAGCGACGGAAATCCGCCATCGCGCGCGGCAGGAAGGTGGCCGAGAATCCTTCCGTGCATGCAATGCGGATTGTGCGCTCCGCTTCGCCGCGAAGCGCATCGATTTCCAGCGAAATCTGTTCTGCGTCTAGCTGCGACCGGCGCGCGTACGCGGCGAGCATTTCACCCGCTTTGCTCGGCACCATGCCGCGCGATTGCCGCACAAAAAGCGGCGCGCCAAGTGCGCCTTCGAGCCGCGCAATCTGGCGGCTCACGGCGGATGGCACGACGTTCAGCCGGCTGGCGGCATCGGCGACGGAGCCGGCGTTGACCACTTCAAGGAAGTAACGGACGGCAGCTTCCTGAAGAATGCGGGCGCTCATGATGGATCGATGGGAGGACGCGGAATGCCCCATCATAGCGCCTGTTTGCCTAATAAAGCGATCAGGCCTCTTCGGCGGCGCCGAGGCGCGCATCGGCTTCGGGCGACAGGCGGATCGACAGGCTGGTAACGAGCGCGAACGCCGTCGCCACGATCAGGAAGCCAAATACGGCGTTGTAGTTGCCCGTGATCGAGACGAGCAGGCCGATGACCGCTGGCGCGATGAATCCCGCGACCTGTCCGCCGAAGTTGACCATGCCCGCGCCCGTGCCGATGAGTTTTTGCGGCAGGAATTTGGCCGGCAACGCGAAAACACCGGCAAACACGAACGACTTGAAGAAGTAGACGATCGACTGATATGCGATGACGCCAGTCACCGTTTCGGCCGTGTACATCTCGTAGAGAAAAAAGCCGGAGATCGCGCAGCACGCAGCCATCAGCCACTTTTCGCGGCCATCGAACCAGCGAGTGAGAATCCACCCGCCGAGTGCCGTCGATACGCTCGCCGCGACGAACGGCAACGGCGTAAGCATGCCGACCGCTTTGAGATCGAGATGACGCTCGGTCAGGAGATACGCGGGCATCCACGCATCGAGTCCTTTGTTGACGATTCCCATGCCGAACCATGTCAACAAAATCTTCCACATGAGCGGCATCTTGAGGAGCGCGCGTGTTGCCGCGCCGTCGATGCGTACGGAACGGCCAGCCGAATCGCATTTCTGGTGCGTGTCCTTCACTGCGAACAGATAGAAGAGCGCGAAAACGAGCCCAGCGCCGCCTGCGACGACAAACGCATGACGCCAGCCGAAATACAGGATGAGAGGCGCGATGGCGAGCGGCGCGATGAAGCTGCCGACATAGTTCGACGACATCAGGAGCGCGGACATCTTGGGGCGATCCGCCCGCGCGCACGATTCGGTGACGCCCTTGACCGCTGCGCCTGGATAACCGCCTTCGCCGAGACCGAAGATAAAGCGGATCGCAATCAGTGAGGCTAGCGACCACGCGAGACCGGTCATCAACGTGAACAGGGACCAGAACGCGACCGATACGACGATGACCTTCTTGCTGCCCCAGCGATCCGCGATCCATCCGCCAGGGATCTGCATGGCAGCGTAGCTGATATAGAACGTGCTCATGACGACGCCGAGCGCGCCCGAGCCGACATGGAACTCCTTGCCGATGGCAACGAGCGACAGTGCGATCGCCGCACGATCGATGTACGAGATGCAGTAGCCGAGATAGAGCAACGCGGATACCACGAGGCTGGCGCGCCTGCTTTTATTGGGGTCGATCATGCTGAGCATCTGCCGATAGGGAAAAGACCGGGCTCGCGTCGGCCGTGCCGAGCGCTCCCACCGCGATTAGTCGGATTGATTTTAAGTAGCCGAAAATAGGCCGACAATTGACATATTCAGATTCCTCCGTTCGCGAAAACTCACCTGAGAAGCAGGATCGGCCGGGGGTCCTGGCGTAGTTTCGCTCCTGAATAAAAGTCACAGGAGCGTGCGCCGATGGTCACCTCTGCGTCGGCGTCATCAACGAGTCGCCCGATAGCACGCAGTTCGCGTCGTGTGCTGAATGCCATCGGGATCTGAATCGCGCGCCTCGCCAAAGCAGGCATGCTGGATGCCAGCGCAGCATGAGCGACGTCGCTTAACTGTTACCTAAATGCCGGATCGAGGGTGGACCATTTGTGGACGCTACTTTCCGGACGGGCACTCGCGACGTAGTTCGCCGGCCGGCTGCGGCGCTGAATCAAGGTACAGCCCGTTCGCCAGTGACAGACCTCGTGGGACGAGGCGACGCACGTGCAGCATGTCTTGGGACGCATGCTTAGCAGACGTTCGTTATTGGAGCCGAAAGGCTCTGATGGGTCGATTGTTGCCCCTCGAGCTCCTCGATCGCGAGTCCCATCGCGGCGCGACATGCCCCTGGGCGTCCACGTTCCGCGCGCGCCGGGCAGTTTCAGTAAATTCGCGTCCTTGCCACGCCGCAGCGCGTTCGCCGAATGGGAAGCGCGTCCTCGCGTTTCTGACGTCAGAAGGGCTAATACCCGTCGCAGGCTGCCAACGCCGGCACTGTCACATTGCTGAGATGGTCGGGTAATATCGTGTGATGAGGAATGCAAAATCGCTTTACCACGGTCATCGCTTTCCGGCGACGGTCATCAGTTACGCGGTGCGCTGGTATTTCAGGTTTCAGCTCAGCCTGCGTGATATCGAAGACCTGCTGTTCGAGCGCGGGGTTATCGTCAGCTACGAAACGGTCCGACGTTGGTGCGATAAGTTCGGTGCGTGCTTCGCACATCGTGTGAAAGCGGCGCGTCGCAAGCCCGGTACCGCATGGCACCTTGACGAAGTATTTGTGACGTTGCGCGGCGAGCCTTACTTGTTGTGGCGCGCCGTCGATCAGCACGGTGCGGAACTCGATATCCTGCTACAGAAGCGCCGCGATAAGGCTGCAGCGAAGCGGTTTTTCCAGCGCGTGCTTGCCTCGTGCGTTGAGGCACCGCGCAAGATCGTGACCGACCAGCTGCGCAGCTATCCGGCGGCGAAAGCCGAGATTCCCGCACTGGCTCACGTCAAGCACGTCTTCGTCAAAGCCAGAACGCGGATCAATAACTGGGCTGAAAACAGTCATCAGCCGACGCGAGAACGCGAGCGACGCATGCGTGGCTTCCGCGATCCTGAACGCGCGCAGGCTTTCTTATCGAGCTTCGGTCCGATCCGGCAGCACTTTGCACTCAAGCGACATCTGCTGCGCGCCGCGCTCTATCGCAAACAGCTCGCCAGACGCTTCGACGCCTGGCATCGCTTCACTGAAATCACCGGAGATCCGTCCTCTTTCTGAGCAAATGCGCATCCTCTCCGCTAATGCGTCGTGCGCTCCTTAACGTGACAGCGCCCTGCTAACAGCTATATGTTTCTGGCATGCGTGAGCACGTAAGGGGATGGTACGAATCGCCCGCCATACTGTAAAATGCTGTTTGCTGATGTCAGTCATGCCAAAAGGGTATCTACATGGACCTTCGCCAGATGCGCTATTTCGTCGCTGTTGCTGAATGCCGGAGCATCAGTGTGGCGGCGCGGCTCGTGCATGTGGCGCAGCCTGCGCTTACCCGGCAAATGCAGGCTCTAGAGGACGAGTTGGGTACGTCCTTATTCGATCGGACCACGCGTGGGGTCAATTTGACCGACGCAGGCAAGCAGTTGCTGTCGGACGCAACGAGGATCCTCGCCGACACTTCTGCTGCGATGGAGCGCGTCACGCGAGCCGGCCGTGGCGAGATTGGGCATCTTTCCATAGCACTGCCTGTAAGGCAGACGCTTACGTCGGAAATAGGGGAGATACTGAGGAGCTTTCGACAAGAAGTTCCAGGTGTCTCGATAACGTTGAGGCACCTCTTATCTGAAGCTCAACTGAAATTGCTCTCAGCCGGGCAGCTGGACGCTGGATTTCTTCTTTTCAGGGATCCGGCTGACCCAGCGTTTAGTGGGATTCCCGTATGTACTCAGAAGATATTGCTGGCGTATCCATCAGACTGGCAATGGGAGCGCGGCAAACCGCAATCATTGCGTGACCTCAACGGAGTCGATTTCATTTGGATAGAGCGCAATGCGGCTCCAAATTGGCATGATGAGTTGATCCATTGTTTCTTCAACGCAGGCTTTGTTCCGAAAATATCCGCACTTGGCGTTGACGCAGGCTCCATGCTTACGCTCGTATCGGCAGGCATGGGATGTACGGTTGTGCCGGAGACGGCGCGTAACCACGCTCCCAAAACGGTGGCGTTCATGGAACTTTCGGACCTGAACGTCGTACACAAGTGGGAGTTCGTATGGCGTGTCGACAACTGTTCATCGGTGTTGCAGCGGCTCGTCAACGTGGTCAGTGGATTTGCCCCTGTGCCTCCGGACACCGCCTCACACTAAGGTTGATGAATCGGTCCTGCGCCGGAACTCGCGTGGCGAGCGGTACATCAGCGCGCTATGAGGGTGCTGCTCGTTGTAATGCTCAAACGCAATGGCGAGATTGCGTGCGGCAGTCGCGGCATCGGGCTTCGGCATGAAGGCCACGTAATCGCGTTTCAGCAACGAATCCCAAGGGCCGATCAGATGTTTGTCCAAGTGGTTCCATTTTTGTCGTCGACGCTGGCGAAGTTTGTGAAATCCGTCATTCAGGCACGTAGCAGGGTCAAAAGGGTACTCGGGTCTGCCGAGTACCCTATACGGAATATTCATGCTGCACGCATGCGCTCGGCCAACGGACCGGAGTTCGTCAGCGCATCCTGGAGTGGATCGCACAGGCCGGTATCGCCACCGTGCTTAACGATCCTGGCAAGCCGTGGCAGTCGGCGTAACAGCAGTGTTTGTCTGTTGCAGAGCTTCAGACATGCCAATGAGAACGCCACTGACCAGCGTGGAATAGCTGTCAAACATCACCTGGGATGCGCGCAGACCCAATGCTTGCCCCTCCTTCAAGCTCTGTAGATTCTTCTGCGCGCTGTCCATCAGTTGCTGGATCGCCGCACTCGCCTGCACCCCGGTTCCGGTGCCCTTACTCTGAGTGGCCTTCAAGACCTGAGTCCACGATGCCTGCAACTGCTCGCCGGCACTCTCGGTGAATTTCCTCACTACTGCCAGCAACGTCCCCTCCAGCTTGTCGAGATCGGCCAGCGCCTTTTTGGCCTGCGACTCACGCAGGGTGGCGCCCTGCTCCACCATCTGGCCCAAGGCGCGGCGGTTGGCCTCGACGGCTTGTACCAGCGCGCTGTCCATGCCTGTCACGGCCTGGCCCAGCAAGGACTCCACGTCCACTCCCTTCAGAGGATTGACCGCCGCACCAGACGATGCGGCCTTGGCAACCGTGTTCACCACTTGCCTGATGTTGGTCAGCGTCAATTCGCGGCTTTGCAGAGCCTTCAGCGTCGCGTCATGCACCGCCTTGCGAATGGCCTCACCCTGCTTGGCGGTTGCTTCGCTGAACTTGTCGATCAGCGCATCCTGATCAATACCGTACTTGAACATGGTTGCTTTCTCCCCTTATTGCATGTGCTGCCCGCCATTGATGGCGATATTGGCACCCGTTACGAAGGCGGCTTCTTCCGAAGCCAGATAAATGATCAGGCCAGCGACCTCTTCCGGTTTGCCGAGCCGGCCCACCGGGATTTGCGGCAAGATCTTGCTGTCCAGCACTTCCTTCGGGATCGCGGTCACCATCTTGGTGCCGATGTAGCCCGGCGAGATGGTGTTGACCGTCACGTTCTTCTTTGCCACCTCAAGCGCCAAAGCCTTGGTGAAGCCATGCACGCCGGCCTTGGCGGCCGAGTAGTTGGTTTGACCGAACGCGCCCTTGGAGCCATTCACCGACGAGACGTTGATGATTCGCCCCCAGCCGCGTTCGACCATCTGGTCGGCCACCTGCTTGCTCATATTGAAGAGGCTGTCCAGGTTGGTGCGCATCACGTCGTCCCAGTTGACCCTGTCCATCTTCTTGAAGGTCATGTCGCGCGTGATGCCAGCGTTGTTGACCAGCACGTCCACAGCGCCGAGCGTGGCCCGCACGTCTTCAACCGCGGTGGCGCACGAATCGTAGTCGGCCACGTCACAAGGAACGGCGACGATGTCGTAGCCCTTGTCGGCCATCTGCGTCACCCATTCCTGATGGGTCTTGTTGCCGGGCGAATAGGTCACGGCGACCTTATAGCCCGCGTCGACCATCTTGGTCGAGATCGTTTCGCCCAGGCCGCCCATGCCTCCAGTGACCAATACCACGCGTTGATTGCTCATGTAATTTCTCCTTGTGTGTTGTGAAAGAAACCGATGCGACTTGGACTCAAGCACGCTCGAGGGCCAGCGCCACGCCCATGCCGCCGCCAATGCACAGGCCGGCCAGGCCTTTCTTGGCGCCGCTGCGCTGCATTTCGTGCAGCAGCGTCACCAGGATGCGGCAGCCGGAGGCGCCGATGGGGTGGCCGATGGCGATGGCGCCGCCGTTGACGTTGACCTTGGCTGGGTTGGCGTCCAGCAGCTTGTTGACGGCGCAGGCCTGCGCGGCGAAGGCTTCGTTCAGCTCGAACAGATCGACGTCGCTCACGTTCCAGCCGGCGCGCTTCAGGGCCTTCTGCGAGGCCGACACCGGGCCCAGGCCCATGGAGGCCGGATCCAGGCCGGTGGTGGCGAAGCTGGCGATGCGCGCGAGCGGCGTCAGGCCCAGGGCGGCGGCCTTCTTGGCGGTCATCACGACCACGGCGGCGGCCCCATCGTTGATGCCGGAGGCATTGCCGGCCGTCACGCTACCGGCCTTGTCGAAGGCGGGCTTCAGGCCCGCCAGGGCTTCGGCGTTGGTCTTCTTGTTGATGAACTCGTCGGCGTCGAAGACGACCGGGTCGCCCTTGCGCTGCGGAATGACGACGGGGACGATCTCGTCCTTGAACTTGCCGGCGGCCTGGGCGGCGGCGGCCTTCTGCTGGCTGGCCAGGGCCATGGCGTCCTGCATTTCGCGGGTGATGCCTTCCTGCTTGGCCACGTTTTCGGCGGTAATGCCCATGTGGTAGCGGTTGTACACGTCCCACAGGCCGTCGTTGATCATGGTGTCGACCATCTTCCAGTCGCCCATGCGCTGGCCGTCGCGGCTGCCCATCAGCACGTGCGGGCTGGCGCTCATGTTTTCCTGGCCGCCGGCGACGACGATGTCGCTGTCGCCCGCCAGCACGGCCTGGTAGCCCAGCATGACGGCCTTCAGGCCCGAGCCGCACACGGCGTTGATGGTGAGGCCCGGCACTTCCTTGGGCAGGCCGGCCTTGATGACGGCCTGGCGGGCCGGGTTCTGGCCCGCGCCTGCCGCCAGCACCTGGCCCATGATCACTTCGCCCACCTGGTCGCCGGTGAGCTTGGCGCGTTCCAGCGCGGCCTTGATGGCGATGCTGCCCAGTTCGGTGGCCGCGATCTTGGCCAGTGAGCCGCCGAACTTGCCCACGGCGGTGCGAGCTGCGGAAACGATGACGATATCGTCGGACATGGAAGTCTCCTTCTTCATTGAGGTTGGAATCAAAGAACTGCGACGCTGTTCACGTCGCCTTGGCTTTTACATAGCGCCCCGGTGCAGGTTCAATGGCGGGGAATTCGGCATTGCCGGCTTTTTTGGGGACCTTGACCTGGGAGCCGGCGCGCGAACTCAGCCATTCGCTCCACTCCGGCCACCAACTGCCTTCGATGCTTTGAGCGCCTTCCAGCCAGGACTCTGCGTCTGGCGCGAGGCTGCCAATCCAGTGGTTGCGCTTGCGCTTGGCGGGAGGGTTGATCACGCCGGCAATGTGGCCGCTGGCGCCGAGCACGAAGCGTGTCTCGCCGCCCAGCAACCGGGTGCTGGCATAGGCAGTCTTCCAGGGCACGATGTGGTCCTCGCGCGATGCGTAGACAAAGGCCGGCACATCGACGCGCGACAGATCCACTGGAATCCCGCACTGCACCGTGCCGCCGGGCTCCCGCAGCCGGTTCTCCAGGTAGGTATTGCGCAGGTACCAGCAGTACATCGGCCCCGGCAGATTGGTATCGTCTCCATTCCAGAACAGCAGGTCGAACGCGGGTGGCGCCTTGCCCTTCAGGTAGCCATTGACCACGTAGGGCCAGATCAGGTCGTTGGCCCGCAACGCGGCAAACACCTGGGCCAGCTCACGTCCATGCAGCACCCCGCCACCGCCAATGGCGGCCTCGCGCGCCGCCACCAAGGTCTCTTCGACCATCAGGCCGAGCTCGCCCGTGTCCGAGAAGTCGAGCATGGTCGTCAGCAAGGTGAGGCTGGCCGCGGGTTTTTGTCCGCGGGCGGCGGCGACGGCCAGGGCGCTGGCCAGCAAGGTGCCGCCGATACAGAAGCCCAGGGCATTGACTTGGTCGGCACGGCTGATCCGGCTCGCGACCGCCAGCGCCTGGAGCACACCATGCTCAACATAGTCGTCCCAGCGCAGATGACCCTGCTCTTGCGTGGTGCTGCGCCAGGAGACGAGAAAGACGGTATGTCCCTGTGCCACCGCATGGGCCACCAGCGAATTGTCGGGCTGCAGATCGAGGATGTAGAACTTGTTGATGCAGGGCGGAACGATCACCAGGGGGCGCTGGTGCACCTTGGCCGTAGTGGGCGCGTACTGGATCAGTTGCATCAGTTCGTTCTCGAACACGACGCTGCCCGGGCTGGTGGCAACGTCGCGGCCGACCTCGAAAGCCTGCTCGTCCGTCATGGACACCCTGCCTTTGGCCAGATCAGCGAGGAACAACTGCACACCTTCGACCAGGGAAGCGCCGCCGCTGTCGATCGCAGCCTTGATCGCTTCGGGATTGGTCGCCAGAAAATTCGCAGGACTCATGGCATCCACGACCTGGCGAAGCGCAAAACCGCACTGAGCCTTGCTACGCTCATCCATCGGGGCCGCATCCAGTGCCTTTCGCATTAAGGCGGCAAGTTGCAAGTAACCCTGCGAAAACTGCGCGAACCGGGGATCCTGCTGCCACGCATCGCCGGCGAAGCGGCGGTCAGGCCCAACGGATCCTGTTGGCATCAGAGCCGACGACCACAAATTTGCCATCTCCTGCATACCCTGCTGCCAGACCTGCAGCGTGGAAACGGCGTTCGCCTGCGCCTCGGTCCAAGCAGCTGGCCATTGTGCGGCGCCCGGGCCGGACTTGGGTTCATTCATGGTTGTACCTCCGTGGAGCTTGCCGTCGAGGGCTCACTGGGTTTGAGGATGAAGCGGCCCCACCTATCGAGCGCAGCTTTCGAGAATCCGTGGGGATCACCATTCAATTGACCTCCTCGGTTGCGCCTGCGTGCTCGCAGGCTGCAACGCCCACCGCATGGGCTTGCACATCGGCGTGGTAGCTGGATCGCACGAAAGGACCGCATGCGACACTGGAAAAACCCAGGGCACGGGCTTGCCCGGCAAGCGCTTCGAACTGCGCCGGCTCGACATAGCGTTCGACACGGAGGTTGCCAGGACGCGGTTGAAGGTACTGACCCACGGTCACCATGTCGATGCCGTGCAGGCGCATGTCCCGAAGAACATCCAGCACTTCGGCATCGGTTTCTCCCAGACCGAGCATCAGTCCTGATTTCGTCGGCACGTCGGGGCAGCGCGCCTTGAACGACCGAAGCAGTTGCAGCGAGTGCCTGTAGTCGGCGCCCGGCCGTGCCTGCTTGTACATCCGGGGAACCGTCTCGATGTTGTGGTTCATCACGTCCGGCGGATCGGCCGCGAGAATGTCAAGCGCAATAGTGGCGCGGCCGCGGAAGTCCGGGGTCAATACCTCGATGCGGGTATCCGGCGATTGCTGGCGTATGGCGCGAATGCACGCCGCAAAATGCGCAGCGCCGCCATCGCGCAGATCGTCGCGATCCACGCTGGTGATCACCACATATTTCAGCCTCAACCGGGATACGGTGTCTGCAAGGTGCTGGGGCTCCAATGGATCGGGCGGCATCGGACGACCATGTGCGACGTCACAGAAAGGACAGCGGCGTGTGCACAGGCTTCCCAGCACCATGAAGGTGGCCGTGCCCTTGCCAAAGCACTCGCCGATGTTGGGGCACGAGGCCTCCTCGCACACTGTGTTCAGCTCCGCCTCGCGAAGCATGCGCTTGACCTCGCGGAAGCGCTCGCTTTGCGAGACACGGACCCGAATCCACTCAGGCTTGGAAACGGATGGCCCTGCTTCCACTTTGATCGGGATCCACGCGGTCTTCGCGTCGCCGCGCTGCGCTCCCGTTGAGACATGGCTGTTCATTGTTCTAGCACTCCATTTTGGGCATTGACCACAAGACGGGCGGGCTCCCCCCTCCAGCCAGGTTCCCACCAGGCGGTGTATCCGGCAAGCTCAGTGCTGCCCTGATGCAATTGGTAAATGCAATGGGTTGGTCGGCATGAACCCAATGCCCGGCGTTCTCAACGACATCAACATTGACCTGCGGGAACATCGGCAGGAATTCGGATCCGTCGTGATGCACCACATAGTTCGAATGCTTGCCAGCAATGACAGTGGTGGGGCACTCGCAGCGCAGATCCAGGAGCTCTTTGGGAAAAGCACACAGCCCCGACATGGCCGCACTGATGCCCAGCAGGTTCAGGCGCCAGTCAAAGTGATCGCCGCTCACCATCAAGTTCTGCATCAAAAAGGGCGCCACGCTCGGATCGGGCACGAACTGCCCCAGGAGCCGCTGCACGTCGGCGCGGCCGGTCGCGACAGTCAGGTCGACCCTGCGCATGGCGTCGGCAAACGGTGTCAGGGTGTCGGCGTAGGACACGGGGGCGATATCGACGACGATCAGGCGATCCACCAGCTCGGGGGACGTCAATGCCAAGGCCATGGCAGTCTTGCCGCCCATGCTGTGCCCCAGCACCGCCGGTCGCTCCAATTCCAGGCGCTCAATCAACTGCTTCACGTCGTCGGCCATCGCCGGGTAGTCCATGGCACCCGACCACGGCGACGCACCGTGGTTGCGCAAATCCACGCTGACCACGGTGTGCGTTGCCGCCAGCTCGCGCGCAACGCGGCGCCAGTTGCTGCGCGACCCGAACAGGCCGTGCAGCAGTACCAGTGCCGGCCCGCTGCCGACGGTTTCGAAAGCCAGATCGAGTGCCACGCCGATGCTCCCCCTACTTCTTCTGAGGCGGCAGGTCAGTGCAATGACCTTCGAACACCTCCGCAGCCATACCGATCGATTCACCCAGCGTTGGATGCGGATGGATCGTCTTGCCAATGTCATCGGGATGGCAACCCATCTCAACCGCCAGACAGACTTCGCTGATCAGGTCGCCGGCATGCGTGCCGACGATGCCACCGCCGATCAAGCGGTGCGTCGCCTCGTCGAAGAGCAGCTTGGTGAAGCCCTCGTCGCGGCCATTGGCAATTGCGCGGCCCGAAGCCGCCCACGGGAACACGGCCTTGCCGAATTTGATGCCCTCGGCCTTGCACTGCTCCTCGGTCTTGCCCGCCCACGCGACCTCCGGATCGGTGTATGCCACCGACGGGATCTGCCGCGCGTCGAAGAAGGCAGCTTCACCGTGCGCAGCCTCGGCGGCCACATGCGCTTCATGCACCGCCTTGTGAGCCAGCATGGGCTGGCCCACGATGTCGCCGATCGCGAAGATGTGCGGCACGTTGGTGCGCATCTGCTTGTCGACGTTGATGAAGCCGCGATCGGTGACGGCCACGCCCGCTTTCTCGGCGCCGATCTTCTTGCCGTTCGGGCTGCGACCAACCGCAACCAGCACCACGTCATACAGCTGCGGCTCCTTCGGCGCCTTCTCTCCCTCGAAACTGACCTCGATACCTGCCGCCGTGGCTTTGGCGCCCACGGTCTTCGTCTTGAGCATCACATGCCCGAAACGAGGGGTATTGACCTTCTCCCACACCTTGACCAGATCGCGGTCGGCCCCTTGCATCAGACCATCGAGCATTTCCACGACGTCGATGCGCGCGCCCAGCGTCGAGTACACGGTGGCCATCTCCAGGCCGATGATGCCGCCGCCCACCACCAGCATGCGCCGGGGAATCGACTTGAGCTGGAGCGCCCCGGTGGAATCGACCACGCGCTCGTCCTCGGGCATGAAGGGCAATTTCACCGCCTGGCTACCGGCTGCGATGATCGCCTGGGCGAACTTGACCACCGTCTTGCCGCCATCGGCCGCGACCACTTCGACGTGGTGCGGATCGAGGAAGCTGCCGACGCCCGTCACGACCTCAACCTTGCGTGCCTTGGCCATACCGGCCAAGCCGCCGGTCAACTTCTTGATGACGCCATCCTTGAAGTCGCGCAGTCCATCGATGTCAATTTCCGGCGGGGTGTACTTGATGCCGTGGCGCCCCAGGTTCTTGACTTCGTCCATCACCCCTGCGGTATGCAGCAGCGCCTTGCTCGGGATGCAGCCGACGTTCAGGCAGACGCCGCCCAGGGTCTGGTATCGCTCGACGAGAACGGTCTTCATGCCGAGATCCGCGCTGCGAAAAGCTGCCGAATACCCACCCGGGCCCGCGCCGAGCACGAGCATCTCGCACTCCAAGTCGGCTTTGCCGCTGTATGTCGCAGCGCCGGGGATAGGCGCAGCAGGAGCCGGTGGCTGAGCCGCCTTGGCTGGCGCTGCGGCTGCCGGAGCTGGCGACGGTGCCGCCGCACCTGCACCGCTGGCTTCGACAACCAAGATCACTGAGCCTTCGCTGACCTTGTCGTTGACCTTGACCTTGATCTCCTTGACGACGCCCGCGTGCGTCGACGGAATCTCCATCGAGGCCTTGTCGGACTCCACCATGACCAGGCCGGTATCGACGGCGATCGTCTCGCCCGGCTTGACCATCACCTCGATCACCGCGACGTCCTTGAAATCACCGATGTCCGGTACTTTGACTTCCACGAGTTGTGCCATGGCTTACGGCTCCCGTTCAAAACATGATGCGCCGCATGTCGGCGAGAATATTGGCGAAGTGGACGTTGAAACGCGCGGCTGCCGCGCCGTCGATGACGCGGTGGTCCCACGACAGCGATAGCGGCAGCGTCAGCCGCCAACTCGACGTCTTGCCGTCGCTCGAGTGCTGCTTCCAGTAGCTCTTGCAGACACCCATGATCGCCACCTCAGGGGCATTGATGATCGGCGTGAAGTAGATGCCGCCGATGCCGCCCAGCGAGCTGATAGTGAAAGTCCCGCCGGACATCTGATCCGGCTTGAGCTTGCCGTCGCGTGCGAGCTTGGCCAGTTCCGACATTTCCTTGGCGATCTCGGGGATCGTCTTCTTATCGACGTCGCGGATCACCGGAACGACGAGACCGTTGGGCGTATCGGCGGCAAAGCCGATGTGCCAGTAGTTCTTCGTCACCAGCGCGTCGCCGTCGAGACTGGCATTGAACTCGGGGAATTTCTTTAGCGTCGCCACCGCCGCCTTCATCATGAACGGCAGCATGCTGACCTTGACGCCCGACTTCTCCAGCTCCTTGTTCATCTGCACGCGGAACTGTTCGAGGTCGGTGATGTCAGCCTCGTCGTGTGTCGTGACGTGCGGAATGACCACCCAGTTGCGGTGCAGGTTGGCAGCGCTGATCTTCTTGATGCGCGACAGCTCCTTGCGCTCGGTCGGACCAAACTTGGCGAAGTCGACCTTGGGCCAGGGCAACAGGTCGATGCCGCCAACGCCTGCGCCGGCCCCGGAGGACTTCGGCGCTGCCGATTCCGCGGCCTTGCCGCCGCCCTTGGCATACGCTTCCACGTCAGCCTGCACGATGCGGCCATGGTCGCCAGTGCCCTTGACCTTGCCTAGGTCAACGCCCAGCTCACGCGCCAGCTTGCGCACGGCCGGGCCGGCGTAGGCGAGTCCAAAGGCGGCTTCATCGATACCGCCGCTGGCGGCGGGTGCGGACGCATGCACGCTGGGTGCGGACGCCGCAACCGCTGCCGCCGCTGCGGGAGCCGGTGTCGTCGCACCGGTCGACAGCACGATGATCACGCTGCCCTCGCTGACCTTGTCGCCGAGCTTGGCGCGGATCTCCTGCACCGTCCCGGACAGCGGCGCGGGCACGTCCATCGTGGCCTTGTCGGATTCCAGCGAAACCAGCGGATCCTCCGCCTTCACGGTGTCACCGACCTTCACGAAGATCTCGATCACCGGCACGTCCTTGAAATCGCCGATATCGGGCACCCGTACTTCGGCGAGGCCCACCGGCGCGCTCACTGCTGCAGGCGCGGCGCTGACGCTCGGCTTGGCTGCCTCGGCTGGCGCGCCGGCGGCACCGGCATCGTCGAATCTCATGATGACGCTGCCTTCGCTAACCTTGTCACCCACCTTGACCGCGATCGACTTGACCACGCCGCCGCGCGGCGCGGGCACATCCATCGTTGCCTTGTCGGATTCCAGCGAGACCAGCGGATCTTCCGCCTTTACGGTGTCGCCCACCTCCACGAAGATCTCGATCACCGGCACGTCCTTGAAATCGCCGATGTCGGGTACTTTGATGTCGTTGTTGCTCATGTCGTAGTTCCTCGCAGCGGTATCAGACGGTCCAAGGGGCGGCGCACTCGGTGTCCAGCCCGTACTTGGCGATCGCCTCGGCCACCACCGCTGGCTTGATCGAGCCTTCGTCGGCCAGTGCCTTGAGTGCAGCCACCGTCACGTAGTAGCGATCGACCTCGAAGAAGCGGCGCAGCTTGACGCGGTAGTCGCTGCGGCCAAAGCCATCGGTGCCCAGCACGACGTAGCGCCGCCCGGCCGCCTGCACGTACTCGCGGATCTGGTCCGCGTAGTTGCGCATGTAGTCGGTCGAGGCGATCACCGGGCCCTCGTTCCCGTCGAGGCAAGCCTCGACCCAGCTCTTGCGGCGGGCCTCCGTCGGGTGCAGCAGGTTCCAGCGCTCGGTTGCCATGCCGTCGCGGCGCAGTTCGTTATAGCTGGTGGCGCTCCACAGGTCAGCGGTCACGCCCCAGTCGCTCTGCAGCAGTTCGGCCGCGGCGATCACCTCGCGCAGAATGGTGCCACTGCCCATCAGCTGCACGCGCAGGCCCTTCTTGGCTTTGCCACCCGCTTTGAGCTTGTAGAGCCCCTTGAGGATGCCTTCCTCGGCGCCCTCACCCGCGTCGGCCAGGCCTGGGTGGGAGTAGTTCTCGTTCATCAGGGTGACGTAATAGAAGACGTCTTCCTGCGCCTCGTACATGCGACGCATGCCCTCGCGGATGATGGTCACGACCTCGTAAGCGAAGGTTGGGTCGTAGGAAATGCAGTTGGGAATCGTGCCGGCCAGGATGTGGCTGTGGCCGTCCTCGTGCTGCAGGCCCTCGCCGTTGAGCGTGGTCCGCCCAGCAGTGCCACCCAGCAGGAAGCCACGGGCTCGGATGTCGCCCGCCAGCCATGCCAGGTCGCCCACGCGCTGCAGTCCGAACATCGAGTAGTAGATGTAGAACGGGATCATCGGCACGTTGTTGGTGCTGTACGAGGTGGCCGCGACGACCCAGCTGGACATTGCGCCGCCTTCGTTGATGCCCTCCTGCAGCACCTGGCCGTCCTTGGACTCGCGGTAGTACATCAGCTGGTCGGCGTCCTGCGGCTTGTAAAGCTGGCCCTGCGAGGACCAGATGCCCAGTTGGCGGAACATGCCTTCCATGCCGAAGGTGCGCGATTCGTCGGGGACGATCGGCACGATATTCTTGCCAATGACTTTGTCGCGGACCAGGGTACCCAGCATTTGCACAAAAGCCATCGTGGTCGAGATTTCGCGCTCGCCGGTACTGTCCAGCAGGCGCTGGAAGGCGGACAGCGGCGGGATCGTCAGCGCGCTCGACTTCTGGCGGCGCTGTGGCAAGTAGCCGCCCAGCGCGGCGCGGCGCTCGTGCAGGTACTTCATCTCGGGGCTGTCTTCCGGCAGCTTGATGAAGGGCACCTTGGGCAGGTCCTCGTCGCTCACGGGGATCTGGAAGCGGTCGCGGAACCCGCGCAGCGCGTCCTGCGTCATCTTCTTGGCCTGGTGGGCAATCATCTGACCCTCGCCCGACTCGCCCATGCCGTAGCCCTTGACCGTCTTGGGCAGGATCAGCGTCGGCTGACCGGTGTGCTTGACGGCCGCCGCGTAGGCGGCAAACACCTTCTCCGGATCATGGCCGCCCCGTGACAGGTTCCAGATGTCCTCATCGCTCATGTCCTCGACCAGCGCCTTGGTTTCCGGATAGCGGCCAAAGAAGTGCTCTCGCACATAGGCGCCGCTCTTGCTCTTGAAGTCCTGGTATTCGCCGTCGACGCACTCCTCCATGAGCTGGAGTAGCTTGCCGCTCTTGTCCTTCGCGAGCAGCCGATCCCAGCTGCTGCCCCACAGCACCTTGATGACGTTCCAGCCGGCGCCGCGGAAGACCGATTCGAGTTCCTGCACGATCTTGCCGTTGCCACGCACCGGGCCGTCAAGCCGCTGCAGGTTGCAGTTGATGACGAAGATCAGATTGTCGAGCCCTTCCCGGCCAGCCAGCGAGATCGCGCCGAGCGACTCGGGCTCGTCCATTTCGCCGTCACCCATGAAGGCCCAGACCTTGCGCGGCGCAGTATCGGCGAGGCCGCGGCCCTGCAGGTACTTGAGGAAACGCGCCTGGTAGATCGCCATCAGTGGGCCCAGGCCCATCGAGACCGTGGGGAACTGCCAGAAGTCGGGCATCAGCCACGGATGGGGGTAGGAGGGAATGCCCTGCCCGCCGGTCTCCTGGCGGTAGTTGAGGAGCTGCTGTTCGGTCAAGCGCCCTTCGACGAATGCACGGGCGTATATGCCTGGCGAGCAGTGGCCCTGGATATAAACAAGGTCGCCACCATGCGAGTCGGTGGGTGCATGCCAGAAATGGCCGAAGCCGATGTCGTACAGCGTGGCCGCGGACTGGAAGCTGGCGATGTGGCCACCCAGCTCGGACGATTCCTTGTTCGCGCGCAGGATGATCGCCAGTGCATTCCAGCGGATGATGGAGCGCAGGCGGTGCTCGATCGCGCGGTCGCCGCTGCTCTTTTCTTCCTGCGCGGGGGGAATGGTGTTGCAGTAGGCCGTCGTCAAGGAGCGCGGTATGTACACGCCGTCGCGCCGCGCTTCGTCCACCAAACGGTTGACGATGTAGTTGGCACGATTCGCCCCGCGGTGCGCCTGGACCGCCTTCAAGGCATCCAGCCATTCGCTGGTTTCTGGGATATCCGTATCGTCATTCAGGCTCATTGAAGTCTCCTACTTTGCTCGTACTGCTTTTGTATGAAAGGCTCTCTCTTGCGGCACCATGCCAATGTCCTGGCGCACGCTCTGGGCACACACAGCGTTTACGCCTTGAGTGCCCCCAGTGCTTCGTCCAGCATCTTCTTCGCATCGCCGAACAGCATGCGGTTGTTGTCCTTGTAGAAGAGCGGGTTGTCCACGCCTGCATAGCCCGAGGCCATGGAGCGCTTCATCACGATCGAGTGCTTGGCCTTCCAGACCTCCAGCACCGGCATGCCGGCGATGGGGCTGTCCGGGTCTTCCAGGGCGCTGGGGTTCACGATGTCGTTGGCGCCGATCACCATGGCCACGTCGGCCTCGGGGAAGTCCTCGTTGATCTCGTCCATCTCCATCACGATGTCGTAGGGGACCTTGGCTTCGGCCAGCAGCACGTTCATGTGGCCCGGCATGCGCCCGGCCACCGGGTGGATGGCGAAGCGGACATCCACGCCCTTTTCGCGCAGGGTCTTGGTGATTTCATAGACGGTGTGCTGGGCTTGGGCCACGGCCATGCCGTAGCCGGGCACGATGATCACGCTCTTGGCCTCGCGCAGCATCTCGGCCGTCTCGGCCGCGCTCACCGGCACCACTTCGCCTTGCGGTTCGGCAGCCTTGTCGCCCGTGGCCGCCTTCTTGGGCGCACCCGAGCCGAAGCCGCCCGCAATCACGCTGATGAAGTTGCGGTTCATCGCGTTGCACATGATGTACGACAGGATGGCGCCCGACGACCCCACCAGCGCGCCGGTCACGATCAGCAGGTCGTTGTTCAGCATGAAGCCGGTGGCGGCGGCCGCCCAGCCCGAGTAGCTGTTGAGCATGGACACCACCACCGGCATGTCGGCGCCGCCGATGGCCATCACCATATGCACGCCGAACAGCAGTGCAATCACGGTCATCACGACCAGGGCCGTCATGCCGGCGCCGGACGCATGCGCGTTCAGGAACTGCTTGCCGAACCAGATCACCACCAGCAGCGCGGCCAAGTTGAGCCAGTGGCGCCCGGGCAGCAGCAGCGGCTTGCCGCCGATGCGGCCGGCGAGCTTGCCGAAGGCGATGAGCGAGCCCGAGAAGGTGACCGCGCCGATCAGGATGCCGATGTAGATCTCCACCTCGTGGATGGCCTTCTCGGCGCCGCTGAACTGCACTGAGCTATCGACATAGCTGGCGAAGCCCACGAGGCAGGCCGCCAGGCCCACCAGGCTGTGCATGAGCGCGACCAGCTCGGGCATCTGGGTCATCTTGACGATCTTGGCGGCGTAGAGGCCGATGCCGCCGCCGATGACCAGCGCGATGACGATCCAGGTGATGCCCGAGGGGCTGACGCGCGGGCCGAAGACGGTGGCCAGCACGGCCAGCGCCATGCCGATCATGCCGAACAGGTTGCCGCGGCGCGAGGTTTCCGGGTTGGACAGGCCGCCCAGGCTGAGGATGAACAGAATGGCGGCACCGAGGTAGGCCACCGTGGCGAGACTTTGGGACATGTGCGTCTTTCCTTGCTTGTTCTTCTTATGGCTTATTTGCGGAACATGGCGAGCATGCGGCGCGTGACAGCAAAGCCGCCGAACATGTTGACGGCCGTGAGCACCAGCGCAGCGAAGGCCACCCACATGATCAGTCCGTCAGGCCGTCCATTCGCGCCGGCTGCACCTCCCATTTCAGGCGGCGCGATCTGCACCAGCGCACCGATGGCGATGATGCTGGAGATGGCGTTGGTCACGCTCATCAGCGGCGTGTGCAGCGCGGGCGTCACGTTCCACACCACCATGTAGCCGATGAAGCAGGCCAGCACGAACACCGTGAAGTGGCCCAGGAAGGCAGCGGGCGCATAGGCACCAATGCAGGCGAACAGCACGGCCGCTACCGCGAAGACGAAGACCAGCGACTTGACCGACATGGGCGCGCCGGCGCCATGGCCGTGGCCGTTCTTCTTCTCAGCCACCGGGGCGGCCGCTGCCTTGGGTGCGGGCACAGGAGCCTGCTTGAGCGGCGGGGCGGGCCAGGTGATGGCGCCGTCCTTGACCACGGTGAGGCCGCGGATCGCATCGTCCTCCATGTTGACCACGGCCACGCCATCCTTGGCCTTGCACAGCTCCTCGGTCAGGCGCAGCAGGTTGGTGGCGTACAGCGTGGACGACTGCTTGGCCAGGCGCGATGCCAGGTCGGTGTAGCCGATGATGGTCACGCCATGGCGCACCACGGCCTCGCCGGGCACGGTCAGCTCGCAGTTGCCGCCCTGCTCGGCGGCCATGTCCACGATCACGCTGCCGGGCTTCATGCTCTGCACCATCTCGGCGGTGATGAGCTTGGGCGCCGGCTTGCCGGGGATCAGCGCGGTGGTGATGATGATGTCGGCATCCTTGGCCTGCGCCGCATACATCTGGCGCTGCGCGGCCCGGAAGCCCTCGCTCATCACCTTGGCGTAGCCGCCGCCGCCCGAGCCGTCTTCCTCGTAGTCCACCTTGACGAACTCGCCGCCCAGCGACTTGACCTGGTCGGCCACCTCGGCGCGCGTGTCGTTGGCGCGCACGATGGCGCCCAGGTTGGCCGCGGTGCCGATGGCCGCCAGGCCCGCCACGCCGGCGCCGGCGATGAAGACCTTGGCGGGAGGAACCTTGCCCGCGGCCGTGATCTGGCCGTTGAAGTAGCGGCCAAAGGCATTGGCCGCCTCGATGACGGCGCGGTAGCCCGATACGCCAGCGGTGGAGGTGAGCGCATCCATCTTCTGCGCGCGGCTCAAGGTGCGCGGCAGGCAGTCGATGGCCAGCACCGTGGCGTTTTTGGCGGCGAGCTGCTGCATCAGCTCGGGGTTCTGGGCGGGCCAGATGAAGTCGATCAGCGTGCCGCCTTCGCGCATCAGCGCCACTTCGTCAGGGCACGGCGGGCGCACCTTGAGCACGATGTCCGAGGCGGCCCACACGGCTGCGGCGCCGTCTATGATCTCGGCGCCGGCGGCGCGGTAGGCGTCATCGCTGAAGTTGGCGGCCTCGCCGGCGCCGGATTCGACGGCGACCGTAAAGCCCAGCTTGATGAGCTTTTCGACGACGTCAGGGACCGTGGCGACGCGTTTTTCCAGCGGGAAGGTTTCTCTGGGCACGCCGATGCGCTGCCCCTCGGGCCGTGGCCTCGTCTCCATGAAATGTCTCCTATTACGCACCGATTGCACGATGCGTCCGGTTTTAGCAATCCAGCGCAGCACTCTTGGCGAGTACCTGGCCCCACGTCATTTCCGAACGCTGTATTCCAGCAGTTCGGAGAATGGCGAGTGGGCCGGCCATTTGCTCAGTATTTACCGGAATTATTTAGAATTCAAAGTCATTTACTTGACAAATGACTTTGACTGCAGCACGACGATTATTCCACCGCCATAGAGAGGACTGGGATGCAGTCCTGCAGATTTACAGCTTTTGCGCCGCAAGAATGCCAGCCAAGACACCCCCCATCAATATGATGCCCATGATGAAATACAAGGCGGAGCTGAAATTTCCAGTCACGCTGATGGAAAGCCCTATCAATACTGGCGAAAGTGCTCCAAAACCCACGGCAATGCCATTCAATGTTCCAGCCGCCGAAGACATTGCGGTCTTCGGAACCAATTTCTGAAGCAAGGTGAAAATACCCGGAATTTGCGCGGATGAAGCCCCAATGCCAAGTGCAATAACTATGGCGGCGGTGTAGTTATCCTGAATAGTCACCCCCAGGTACACTCCCGCAGCGCAGAGCAATGCCGACAATGCCATGACGGGCGCATTTCTTCCCGTGCGGTCGATGATTACGCCTGCGACGATCTTGAACAGAAAACCAAGAACGAATGGCAGCGACGATATCCAACCCATGGCTTCCCAGGAAAATCCACGCTCCTTGTTCAGATAAGTTGGGAGCCACGTCGCAATACCCCAAGACAAAATCGAATTTGAAGCAAGAATTAGCAGTAGCATCCAAAAGCGATAATTTGAGGCGTATGTTTTTGCCAACTTGAGAAACGGTTCTTTTACTGGCGCACCCTCGCTGCCGTCACCGTTCTCCTTAGCCAGATTTTCCTCTATGTATTTCCGCTCTTCCTCGTTCACTCGCTTGTGCGCGCGGGGCGTATCGGCCGTAAAAAACAACAGCAATACCAGTGGAATAAGACTGAGCGCTAAAGAAAAGTGGAAAGTTGATTCCCATGAGTGCGCTGCGACAAGATAGGTGAAAATCGGCAAGGCAGCCGCCGGAGCGAGCGACTGCCCAATAAGCCAAGCGGTATTTGCTCTGCCACGCTCTTTCGGTGGGAACCAATTTTTGACGAACGTGTTCTGCATGGGATAGTAGAGGCCCTCACCAATTCCCAATAGCACACGTGTGGCCAGCAAGATGCCAAAAGTACTTGCCATACCGCCGATCAATAGAGAAGCGCACATGATCACATAGGCAACCACCATGGCTCTGCGGGAACCTAAATAGTCGCCGAGCGGACTCAAGACAACATTGGAAATCCCATAGGCCCCCAGAAACAGACTCATCATCAGCCCAATTTTCACTGGCTGCCCGGCAATGCCCATATCGGCAAGAAACCGAGAATTCGCCGCAATGACTGCGATATTGACTCGATCCAGATAGGCAACTGAAATCCCGATAAACAGGATTACTACGAGGAAAAACCGTTGTCTTGTCGGTTTTCTCTGATCCAGAGCGGGCATGCTCGCTTCAGATATATGAAGATTCTGGCTCATATTTGTCTCCACTCCTGGTGATTCGTTCTGATCGCACTGGTCACAGAATCCGTGAGGGTTTGGAGCAAGCAATGCACGGATCCCATTGCTTGCTGTGCTGCTGCCTCTTATCCACGCCGCGGTTTTCGGCAGGGCAGCTATGCTGGTCTGGAGCGCTGGACTGCTCCATCTGGTCACATCAGGCGACTTCAAACGTCGCTTCGACTTCCACGGCCGCGTTCATCGGCAAGGCTGCAACGCCCACTGCAGATCGGGCGTGTTGACCCTTGTCCCCGAGCGCAGAGACGAACAGGTCCGAAGCGCCGTTGGCAACGACGTGCTGCTCGCAGAAGTCCGGAGCAGACGCGACGAAGACGGTGATCTTGACGAGGCGCTGGATACGCTCAAGATCTCCAAGAGCCGCCTTGGCCTGCGCCAGCACATTTGCCGCGCACCATTTGGCAGCGAGCTGCCCTTGCGCTACGTCGAGCTCGCTGCCAAGGAGGCCTCGCGACATCAACTGGCCATCCTTCAGGGGCAATTGCCCGGAGGTGACGAGCGTATCCCCCACGCGAATGACGGGCACGTAGCTGGCTACACCCTTGGCGGGCGTGGGCAGTTCCACGCCGAGCTGCGCCAGGCGCTTTTCAATCGTTTCGCTCATGCGATGGTGCTCCCGTCAGTTCAAAGCTCTGTAATCGCCTGGGTGATGCGGCGAATCGCCTCATCGACCGTGGAGCGCGGGCAGCCCAGATTGGCGCGCATGTAGCCGTGGCCTTCGGCACCGAACTTTTGCCCCTTGTCGAGCCAGACCCTTGCCTTGGTCAGCATGAACTTGTTGAGCACATCTGCGTCCATGCCGAGCCCGCGGCAATCCATCCAGGCGAGATAGAGCGAGTCCGTCGGCAAGACCTTGAGTTTCGACGTAGCGCCGTTGATCGCATCGCGGAAGTGCGCGTGGTTCCCACGCAGATACTCCAGCATGTCGTCCACCCAGGACGCGCCGTGCGCATAGGCCGCTTCCGCAGCTACCATGCCCAGGGTGTTGACCAACGGGAACATGTTCCGGTCGTATTGCCTCAGCAAGTCCTCGCGCAGGCGCCGGTTGGGGACGAAGACGTTCGCGCTTTGCAGGCCAGGCAGGTTGAACGTCTTGCTCGGCGCAGTGCAGGTGATGCTGTTCTGCGCGAATTCCTCGCTGAGAGAAGCAAAGGGAATATGCTTCTTTTCCGGATTGATGATCAGGTCCTGGTGAATCTCATCCGAGATCACGAGAATTCCGTGACGCCGGCAGATTTCGCCCATGGTTCTCAATTCGCTCTCAGACCAGACATTGCCCGTCGGGTTGTGGGGGTGGCTGAGAATGAAGATCTTCGTGTTGCCCTGAATCGCCGCCTCAAAAGTCTTTTCGTTGAAGCGATAGCCTGATTCCGTGCGCTCCAGCGGGGCATAGGCCAGATGACGACCATTCATCAAGACGTCGCCGTGGAAGTGGCCATAGACGGGCGGCTGGATCAGTACCGAATCGCCCGGCGCGGAAAAAGCCTGCATGGCAGTCTTCAGCGTCGTGATGATACCCGAGGTCTGAATGACCCATTCTTTCGGGACATCCCATCCGAAGCGCTTGGCCTGCCAGCCTACGACCGCTTCGACATAACTGGCAGTGGCACCGCCGGGATAGCCAAAGATGCCATGCTCCACTGCGTCATGGAGGGCGTCGATGACGGGCTGGGGAGCGCGGAAATCGGTATCGGCCACCCACATCGGCAGAGGATCGGCCGCAAATTCATCCGCGGAAAGAAGTTTCTGCCCGAAGGCCCACTTCATCGAGTTGGATTTCTTTCGATCAAAAACTTCGTCGAACACGCAGCTATTTCTTTGACCAGAATTGGTGGGCATAGCGAAAGAAAAAGAATTCACAATCACTCCATTTTTCAATGAAAAACCCATCCTTTTTTGCGAGGATAGCGGCGTTGCCTCATGGGAGGAATTGGTACATTTTCAGCGGGGTAGGACACCACAAGACTGACAAGCTATGTCGGAAATGTTTGCGCCCACGACATGGGGGGCCAGTGCGCAAGCAGCGATGGCGCCGCTCAGCGATTTGAGGATCAAACGCTTGTTCACCTTGCGAGTCATGTCCATGTCTCCTTCTGTTGTGGTTTCGTCGATATGCTCAGCGGGCTGCCGAATACGCCTTGCCGGGAAGCGCGCACTAGCGCTGCGCCTGGGTTTCAAACCAGCGGCGCGCCAGTCGATTCCAGAATCGGGCGCCTAAATCCAGGTTGTGGTCGTTGAAGTCATAGCCGGGGTTGTGCAAGCCCACACCTGGCTTGCCGTCCGCCCCATTGCCGATCCACCCATAGGCGCCAGGAACCTGCTGCAGCATGAATCCGAAGTCCTCTGCAGTCATTGCGGGAAGCACGTCGGTGTGCGCGTTATCGTTGCCCACCATCTCGCGCATGACCTCGCCCATGAACACCGCTTCCTTTTTGTGATTCGTCGTATTGGGGTAGCCACCAGACATCAGAACAACTTCGGCCGCAGCGAAATGCGCCTCGGCAATATGGCCCGAAATGCGATGCAGGCCGTCGATCAGGAACTGCTGCGATTCCTTGGTCAGATTGCGGCAAGTACCATAGATGCGTGCTTCATCCGGGATAATGTTCGGCGACGTGCCGGCGTCGATCTTGCCTACGGTGAGTACTGCTGCGTCCAGTGGATCGGTGCCGCGCGACACCAGTGTCTGCAACTGGGCAACGATGAAGCAAGCCACCGGGATTGGGTCGATCGTCGTGTGCGGCAGCGCTGCATGCCCTCCCTTGCCGCGCACAATGATCTCGAACTTCATCGCAGCGGCCATGATCGGGCCCACGCGCACACCCATCTGCCCCTGCGGTAGCGCGGGCCAGTTGTGCAGCGCGAAAACGGCTTGGCAGGGAAATTGATCGAACAGCCCCTCGTCCATCATTGCGCGCGCGCCTGCGCCGCCTTCCTCGGCAGGTTGGAAGATCAAGTGCACCGTGCCATCGAAGTCGCGGTTGGCCACCAGCAGTTCGGCCGCGCCCAGCACCATGGCGGTGTGTCCGTCATGTCCGCACGCGTGCATGCGGCCTTCATATCTGCTCGCATGCTCGAACAGGTTGATCTCCTGCAGCGGCAACGCATCCATATCAGCGCGAATGCCCAAGGCCGGGCCCGGATTGCCGGCACTGCGGCCCTTGCCGTGGATGCTGGCCACGATGCCAGTGGCGCCTAGGCCGCGCACCATCGGAATGCCCAGCGCTGTGAGGTAGGCAGCGATCCTGTCGGCCGTGCGGCTTTCCTCGTACTTCAGCTCAGGGTGCATGTGCAGATCGTGACGAAAGGCAGTGAGCTGATCGATGTTGAGGATGGCGTCTTTGTCGAGATACATGTGGCGATCCGCAGAAGGGATAGATTCAACGGCAGCGTTTAACGCAAACCGATCAACGCGAAGGCACAGCGCCTGACAGAGGACTCGATGCGAAGTCCTCGCGAACAGGTGTGTCGGGCTCGCGCGAAGCCGACAACTTCCATGCACATCTAGGCACTTGAATCATCTCCATCACTCCTTTTGCTCTAGGATCTGTCGAAGTTTTTCGACACTTTCCAAGGCATGACGCTGAATGATAGAAATTAGTCGGCATGTCGTAAAATACCTTTTTAACATCCAACCGATGCCGGGAAGGTATAGCGATGGATCTGCGCCAATTGCGCTATTTCCCTGCCGTGGCGAAGCATGGGAGCATCAGCATCGCGGCCCAGGCGGTGCACATTGCGCAACCCACCTTGACGCGTTAGATCCAAGGGCTCGATGACGATCTGGGCACGCGTTTGTTCGAGCGAACGACGCGTGGCGTGAAATTGACGGATGCTGGAAGCCAGTTGCTAGTAGACGCAAGCAAGCTACTTGACGATGCAACTGCAACAAGAGAGTGAGCGCAGCGCGCCGGCCGCGGGGAATTCCGGCATCCCACACACCTTGCCGATAAGTGGCAAAGAAGACTGCGTCCGGGCCTTGGCTGCAATCACACACTCGCAGCCAAGGCGCGGAAACGAAATGTCATTTCAGAGGAAGTGAATTTCGCACCCATTACAGTCGCCGGGAGTCCCGCCGCGACTCGCAGGTCAGCTCCACCGGGGCGTCACCTCGGTGCGACTCCGGTGGCGGAACGTCGGGAATTGCAGGATCTCGCTGATGTCAATGCAGGACCTTTGCCAGGAAGTCCCGGGCGCGCTCCGATCGAGGTGCACCGAAGAAACTATCCTTTTCACAGTCCTCCACAATTGCGCCCCCGTCCATGAAAAGGACCCGGTCTGCGACCTTTCGGGCGAACCCCATCTCGTGGGTCACGCAGACCATCGTCATCCCCTCCTGCGCGAGCTCGATCATGACGTCCAAAACCTCATTGACCATCTCGGGATCGAGTGCGGACGTCGGCTCGTCGAAGAGAATCGCCGTCGGATCCATTGACAACGCCCGCGCAATGGCAACACGCTGTTGCTGCCCGCCGGACATCTGACCGGGATACTTATTGGCATGCGCCTTGAGGCCCACCCGATCGAGCAGCGTCAGCGCCTTTTCGTCGGCTTCGCCACGAGACCTCCCCAGGACCTTGACCTGCGCCAGTGTGAGGTTCTGAAGGATGCTCATGTGCGGGAACACCTCGAAATGCTGAAAAACCATACCCACTCGCGCACGTAGCGACGTGAGGTTCGTTTTCGAGTGACCCACGCTGATGCCATCGACCGTGATAGTACCTTCCTGAAAACCTTCCAGGCCATTGATCGTCTTGATGAGCGTCGACTTCCCTGAACCCGATGGCCCGCAGACCACTACCACCTCACCCTTCTGAACAACTGTCGTGCAGCTATCCAGCACACGGAATTGGCCATACCACTTCGAGACGTTATTGATGTCGATCATATTGCATTACCCGATTCGAAAATTTGTTCAATTATCGACAGCAGCCCGTGTGCCGCCTAGTGTCGGGCCCGCAAAGCAAAATGCCCTTCCAACCGATGCTGAACGACAGACAACAGAGAGCTCAATACCCAGTAAAGTGCCGCCGCGGCAAGATACAGAGGCAATGGCTGAAACGTCGTCGCGATGACTTCCTGAGCGGAGCGAAGCAGCTCTGTCACCGTGATCACGGATACGAGCGACGTATCCTTGATCAGGCTGATCAGCGTGTTTCCCATGGAAGGAACAGCAAGACGTAGCGCTTGAGGTCCGATCACGTGCCGGAGCGTCTGGAAATAGCTCAGCCCCAAGCTATGCGATGCACTCCATTGTCCGCGGGGGATTCCGAGAATCGCACCGCGCATGCTTTCCGAAAGATATGCCCCCGCGTTCAATGTCAGCGTCAGAATCCCCGCCGTCGTTGGCGACAACGAAATGCCGACATCTGGCAGGCCGTAGTACACGACAAACATCTGCACCAATAGCGGCGTACCGCGCATGACACTCACATATGCCTGAGCAACTCGATCCAGCACGCGATTGCCGCTGATTCTCATCACCGCGGCGCAGACACCGACCACCAGCCCGAACACCATCGCCGCGACCGCGAACTTTATGGTCAACAGAGTCCCCATCAAGAGAACAGGGCCCGAATTGAACACCAGATTGAATCGTTCCATCTACGCTTTCTCCGACGTACGGCACGTCTTGCTGTTGGGCAATACGTCAGTTACCAAGCGGCTGCGTGACATCCGTGCCGAACCACTTCTTCGAGATTGCGGCGAGCGTGCCATCCTTCTTCATGGAAGCCACCGCGTCATTCACCGCAGCAGAGAACTTGGGATTTCCCTTCCGGTACGGGATGCCGATTTCATTGCTCGTATTCTTCAGGAGTCCACCGCCGCGCACGAGCACGGTCGAGGTCTTGATGAGATAGGGCACGAAGAGCCGGTCATTCAGGTAGGCGTCAGCCCGACCGTTCACGAGATCGCCAAGCGCTTCCGACATCCCCGGATACGTCTGCACAATGATGCCGGGAACCGACTTGGCCAGGTCGGCGAAGTTCGAACCCAATGTAACCGCCACGCGCTTTCCCTTCAGTTCTTCAAGGGTTCGGTATTCCTGCTTGTCGTCCTTCTTTTCCAGAACCTGGACTGCCGAGTAGGCGTAAGGGGGACTGAAATCGAGAGACTGACGTCGCTGCGGCGTAACGGATACCTGATTTGTCACAACGTCGAACTTCCCGGCCTGAAGGCCGCCGATCAGGCTCGACCATTCCGACGTAAAGAACTGCGGCTTGACACCCAGCTTTGCAGCCACCGCCTTGGCAACGTCAACGTCAAAGCCCTGCAACTCGCCATTCGTGTCGCGATAATTAAACGGAGGGTAAGTTCCCTCCATCCCGATCATCAGCACGCCTCGAGCCTTGACGGTGTCAAGCAGGTCTTCCGCATGTGCTCCGATCGAGGCGCACGCCGCAGTAACTGAAAGAATTGCGAAAAGAAGGGCCTTCTTAACCTTCATGGTCCTGTCTCCGGTGGTAACCTACTGAGGCTATCGATGAACGGTGAGTCCGTTACTGATCTATCAACCGAGCATTCCAAATGTCGCGTGAGATGTCCGGCCTTTCCAGGCAGGTCATCTCCGCTACTCGCAACATCTCCGTGTGATTCTTCGGATTCGATGTCCTGTTCGCGTTTCGCACTCTTCGCTGATGCCTAGATCTGGTCGCACCGCCTGACGCGCTTTCGACGCGAACTGGACGGTACGAACTAAGTATCACTAGCCATAAACTTCAAGGCAATTGACTTTTTCGCGCCTCAGCCGAGAGTTTTCTTCACAAATCGACCGCACCTCCAGCGATGTCCTTGACCTGCTTACGGCGCTTTGCGACACCAACGGCATGGCTCGCGCAGCGACGTGAGCGGAGGCCGAGAAGTCTGTCCAGACCGCGCGGAGTTTCGCTGACTTACGCCGCTTCGTCGTCGAACGGCGGAAGGTCAACCGCCTCCCGCAATGCCCTGTCCCAGTGGGGTACCGCGCCTACATCGTCGACCACAAAGTCGATAAAGCTCCGCACCAACGCATTCGCGTATTTCGACCGGTAGTACATCGCGTATAACGTATGCGTAATTGCCGACCGGTATTCGGGCACCACCACCCGCAGCGCACCTTGAATGATGTCGGGGGAAACGAGATAGGTTGGCAAACACGCCACGCCATGTCCATGCAGCGCAGCCTCACGAAGCGCCAGGCTGGAGTTCGATTCCAGCGCTGTCTTGACCGCTATTTGTTGTGTGTTTTCCCCTCTCCGAAACGACCATGCTCCACCCAAGGTCATTGTCGGATACACGAGGCATCGGTGCCGTACCAGATCAGTCGGTGCGCGAATCGGCTCATTCGAGTCGAGGTAATCGGGTGCTGCGCAGTAAACCCAGTGAATGGTTGCCAGCTTCCGCGCGGCGTATCCGAAATCGGTCCTGCTGGTTATCCGGGCCGCCAAGTCGTAATTTTCCTCAACGAGGTTGGACAGCCTGTCGTCCAATGCAATGGATGCGGTGACTTTCGGATTGCCATCGAGATAGCGGCCCAGTATCGGCGTGAGTTGCTTTGATCCAAAAGCCATGGAGCAAGTTATCCGCAGATTTCCCTCCGGATTCTTCGACTGGCGCGCTGCATCCAGCGTGGTTTCGAGATCAGCCAGGATGTCGTTGGCCCGCTCGAATATGATTCGACCGCTGTCCGTCAAGGTCAGATTTCGCGTCGTCCGCTTGACCAGCAGCACTCCGAGCTGATCCTCCAGTTGCGCCAGGCTCTTGCTGACAGCCGAAGGCGACAGATTCAAGTCTCGGGCGGCGGCGGAAAGACTCCCCAGCTCCGCAATCCGGACAAAGACGGCGATCTGCGTGAACGATGCGAAACGTTTCATGACTGCAGCCCGAATGAAATTCAGAAATACCCACACCAATAATCCGATGCGAACGCCACTTTCGAGCGCACGGACTTCCCGGCGATACAGGCAGGCATCCAGAGTAATCCTAGTTCACGCAAGTCCATTCGTGAAAATCCATCACAGGTGCTTGCACGCATCGGCGCTTATTTCCCTCTACACAAGTTGGCAGAATGCATATTCGTACTCCCGCCCCTACCCAATTCCAAGATGAGCAACTTCGACGAAATCATTGACCGGCGCCATAGCAACTCCACGAAGTGGACAGCCGGTCGGCTGCGCCTTACGGCTGATCAGGCCGCAGCTGACCCGCTGCCGATGTGGGTTGCCGATATGGACTTCCGCATTGCGCAGCCCATTGCGGATGCACTGCACCGTGAGGTCGAGATGGGCGCGCTCGGATATGGCGGCACCCCCGACTCCTATCTCGAAGCCGTTGTCGACTGGCAGGCTCGACGTTTCGGATGGCACCCGAAGCCGGAGTGGATCACCCGATCGCCCGGCGTCGTCAGCGCGCTCAACATGGCCATCCAGGCGTTCACGCAACCGGGTGACCATGTGCTGGTCCAGACGCCCGTGTATTTCCATTTCATGCACGACGTCGTCATCAACGGCCGGCGCGTTGCACGAGCACCACTCGCTCTCGACGCACAAGGCAGGTACCACTTCGATCCCGAGGTTTTCGAAGCGGCGCTGGTTCCCGGAACCAAGCTGTTCATCCTCTGCAACCCGCATAACCCCACCGGATATGTGTGGACACAAGATGAACTGATGACGATGGCCTCGATCTGCGAGCGCCATGGCGTTCTCATCGTCTCCGACGAAGTCCATCAGGACCTGGTATTCGGCGCAGGCAAGCGGCATATCCCTTTTGCGACGCTGGATCATGCTGCCGCCGAAAACTCGATCGTCTGCACGGCCCCGAGCAAGACATTCAATATCGCCGGCCTGCAGTGCGCGAACATCATCATTCCCAACCCGCGACTCCGCCACGCATACCAGGCTCAATGCGAAAAGAACGGCGTTTCCGGCGCGAACACCATGGGCACCGCTGCGTGCGAGGCCGCATACCGACACGGCGAGTCATGGGCGGACGCCATGCTCGCGTACGTGCGTCGCAACCAGCAGCACTTCGCGGCACGAGTCAAGGAAATCGGCCTGCCGCTGAAAGTTACTCCGACGGACGCGCTCTACCTCGCGTGGATCGACTTTCGGGAGCTCAACATGCCTCCCGCGAAACTGCACGATTTCCTGCTGCGCCAGGCACGACTGTGGCTTGATCACGGCCCGAAGTTCGGGACGGAAGGCGAAGGATTCATGCGCATCAATCTCGCGTGCCCCCTCAGCCTTGTCGACGAAGCCCTGCAGCGACTTTCCAGCGTGCTTTTGCGCTGAAGCAAATCCAGAGGCCGTGCGCCCCGCAAGGCGCATGAGTCTGCGCCGGGTCGTCAGCGTCAGAGCATCTTCCTGTCGGCCCGGCAACTCCGCTTGGCGCTATCGGTGCCGCCGTGAAGCACTTTCACACTGTGGCCAGCACATTTATGAACGACAAAATCTATTGCCTGAGCAGCCCCCATGTGCTGCGGCGCACGACCAACGCGCGCACTCCTTCTTCCGCATTTTTGCGCCATTGTAGTTAAGCGGCCCTTGGGATTCACGGTGGATTTTCTATCTATCCACCAAAGAAAAACTTTACTGCTCACATCCCTGTCGCTGTTCGCAGGTTCGAAGACTCGACGGCTTCGGTGCCAAGCACCCGGAAATAGAGACCGCCCAGCTGGAACCAAGGCGGCCCCGTACCCGGCGCGCCTGTGAAGATTATTCAAAAGTAATTGGACCACTTTTCATGGATTTATTGGGAAACCACCAATAGGATCCGTCCTGCAAGCCTGATTACACTTACAGGTTTGAGATGTGATCGCCCTTCACTAGACAGCCGCCCCCCACCAAACGGCGTATCAGCGCGAAGCATCCTGTCGCACAACCCGACAAGCACCGTCTGCACCGTTGCTGCGATCACGTCGACACGATTGGATCCGACACTGAAAGCACCGGGCAGGCCGTGATGAACGGGGCACGTCTACATCCACTTCGCCTGCTCGAAAGGGCCGCCGCCCATCGAGCCATCAACCCTTTCGCAGAACATCAACCTAATCGCAGAGGTGAACATGCAGCCTGTCGATCCGATTTCCTCTCAGCGGATCAAGTCCGTCCTGATTGCCAACCGTTCCGAGATCGCAATTCGTGTGATGCGCGCCGCAGCGGAGATGAATATGCGCACGGTCGCGATCTACTCGCGTGAAGACCGGCTGGCGCTGCATCGCTTCAAGGCGGACGAAAGCTACGTAGTGGGCGAAGGCAAGAAGCCGCTGCAAGCCTACCTGGACATTGAGGACGTGTTGCGCATCGCCCGCGCCGCCAAGGTGGACGCCATTCACCCAGGCTACGGCTTCCTGTCGGAAAACCCCGATTTCGCCGAAGCCGTGATGGCCGCCGGCATTGAATGGGTGGGGCCGCGCCCCGAAGTGATGCGCACGCTGGGCAACAAGGTGGCGGCGCGCAATGCCGCCGTGGCTGCGGGTGTACCCGTCATGCCCGCCACGCCGCCGCTGCCGCCGGATCTGGACGAGTGCAAAAGGCTCGCCGCCGGCATCGGCTACCCGGTCATGCTCAAGGCCAGCTGGGGCGGCGGCGGGCGCGGCATGCGCGTTATCAACAGCGAAGGCGATTTGCCCAACGCGCTCGCGGCGGCCCGGCGCGAAGCGCTGGCGGCCTTTGGCAACGACGAGGTCTACTTCGAGAAGCTGGTGCAGCATGCCCGCCACGTAGAGGTGCAAATCCTGGGCGATCGACACGGCAACGTGGTGCATTTGTTCGAGCGCGACTGCACCGTGCAGCGCCGCAACCAGAAAGTGGTGGAACGAGCGCCTGCGCCCTATCTTGATGACGCCCAACGCCAAGCCCTGTGCGACAGCGCCATCCGCCTGATGAAGTCCGTGAACTACACGCACGCCGGCACGGTGGAGTTCCTGATGGACGCCGACAGCGGGCAGTTCTACTTCATCGAAGTCAATCCACGCATTCAGGTGGAGCACACAGTGACCGAGCTGATCACTGGTGTGGACATCGTCAAGGCGCAGTTGCGCATCAGCGAGGGGGGGCGCATCGGCATTACCGACGACATCGGCGAAGACGACCCGGCGCACCGGGCCAGCGGCGTGCCGGAGCAGAGCCGGATCAGCTTCAACGGCACGGCGCTGCAATGCCGTATTACGACCGAAGATCCGGAGAACGGCTTTCTGCCCGACTACGGGCGCCTTTCGGCCTACCGAAGCGCCTCGGGTTTCGGCATCCGGCTGGACGCCGGCACGGCCTACGGTGGAGCGGTCATTACGCCGTACTACGACTCACTGCTGGTCAAGGTCACGGCTTGGGCACCGACCGCGCGAGAGTCGATACAGCGCATGGACCGCGCGCTGCGCGAGTTCCGCATTCGCGGCGTCGCCTCCAATCTGCAGTTCCTGGAGAACGTGATCAACCACCCGGACTTTGCCGCCGGCACCGTGACCACGCGTTTCATCGACAACACGCCGAAACTGCTCGAGTTCGCCAAGCGGCGCGACCGCGGCAGCAAACTGCTCGGCTTCATGGCAGGCATCACCGTCAATGGCCATCCGGAAATGGCTGGGCGCAAGATGCCTGAGCTGCCGTTTCCCAAGCCCGTGCTGCCGCGCGTGGACCAGAACGTCCCCATTCCGCCCGGCTCACGCGATCGGCTGAGAGAACTGGGCCCGCAGCGGTTCGCGCAGTGGATGCTGGACACCAAACCGGTTCTGATGACCGACACGACAATGCGCGATGCGCACCAGTCCCTGTTCGCCACGCGCATGCGCACGGCCGACATGCTGCCCATTGCGCCGTTCTATGCGCGTGATTTGTCGCAGTTGTTCTCCATGGAGTGCTGGGGTGGCGCGACCTTTGACGTGGCCATGCGCTTTTTGAAGGAAGACCCGTGGCAACGCTTGGCCCAGTTGCGTGAGCGCGTGCCCAATATCCTGTTCCAGATGCTGCTGCGCGGCGCCAACGGCGTAGGCTATACCAGCTACGCCGATAACGTGGTGCAGTTCTTCGTCAAGCAAGCGGCCTCGGCCGGGGTGGACTTGTTCCGCGTGTTCGACGCGCTGAACTGGGTCAGGAACATGCGCGTGGCCATCGATGCCGTGCTGGAGGCGGGGGCGCTGTGCGAAGGCGCCATCTGTTACACCGGCGACCTGTTCGATCCCGCGCGCGGCAAGTACGACCTGAAGTACTACGTGGGCATTGCCAAGGAGTTACAGCAAGCCGGCGTGCACATCCTGGCCATCAAGGACATGGCGGGTGTTTGTCGCCCGCGCGCCGTGGCCGCATTGGTCACGGCCCTGAAGGCGGAAACCGGTCTGCCCGTGCATTTCCACACCCACGACACCAGCGGGATCGCCGCCGCCTCGGTGCTGGCGGCTGTGGATGCCGGCTGCGATGCCGTGGACGGTGCGCTGGACGCCATGAGCGGCCTGACTTCCCAGCCCAACCTCTCTGCCATCGCAGCGGCGCTGGCACATACCGAGCGCGATCCCGGCTTGTCGCCCCACGCGCTGCACGCGGCATCCACCTACTTTGAGGGCGTGCGGCGCTTCTATGCGCCGTTCGAGAGTGATATCCGCTCCGGCACGGCCGACGTCTACCGCCACGAGATGCCCGGCGGTCAATACACCAACCTGCGCGAGCAGGCGCGCGCCATGGGGCTGGAACACCGCTGGACCGAGGTCTCACAGGCCTATGCCGACGTGAACCAGCTGTTTGGCGACATCGTCAAGGTCACTCCCACGTCCAAGGTGGTGGGCGACATGGCCATCATGATGGTGGCCAACGACCTCACGCCGGGCCAGGTGGCCGATCCGGCGCACGAGGTGGCTTTCCCGGAGTCGGTGGTGTCACTGTTCAAGGGCGAGCTGGGCTTCCCGCCCGACGGCTTGCCGGCCGCGCTGTCGCGCAAGGTGCTCAAGGCCGAGCCGCCAGCGGCCTACCGCCCGGGCGATCACCTGCCTCCCGTGGATCTCGAGGCCGCGCGTATCACGGCAGCGCAGGCGAGCGGCATCCCCGTGGACGAGATAGATGACCGGCAATTGGCCAGCGCGCTCATGTACCCCAAGGTTGCCAGCGAATTCCACCAGCATCTGCAAAGGCATGGCGACGTTTCCGTCCTGCCCACGCCCACTTTCTTCTATGGCATGAAGCCTGGCGACGAAGTGGCGCTGGAGATCGACGCGGGCAAGACACTCATGGTGAGCCTGCAGACCATCCACGAGGACAAGGGCATCGCCAAAGTGCAGTTCGAGATGAACGGCCAGTCGCGCATGACCAGCGTGGCACGGGCGGGTGCAACCGCTGCCGCCCAACGGGAGGTGGCCGAACCCGGCAATCCACTGCATGTGGGGGCCCCCATGCCCGGTGCCATCGTTACTGTGCCGGTGACGGCGGGGCAGACCATACAGGCAGGCGCCACGCTGCTGTCATTGGAAGCCATGAAGATGGAGTCTCATCTGGCGGCTGAGCGCGATGGCGTGATTGAGCGCGTCCTGGTCAAACCGGGTGACCGGGTGCAGGCCAAGGATTTGCTGATTGTGTGGAGAGCGTGAGTACCGCCGCGTGCACGCTCGCCTCCCCTGCATCCGCAATGCAACCCAAGAGGTAACTCCTGCCCAGGCCGGAACCACACAGGTCCGGTCTCGAGGGCAGGAGTTGCCTTCAAACGCTCAGGCAGCATGGGTATCGGGCCGTCTCGGCTCGATACCCATGCTGCCCCTCATCACGCAACGAACCCGCCAACAGCGTGTTCTTACTGTGATGCAAAGCTTCGCATGACCGCAGGAAAGGCTAGTTCTGCACCCGCTTGCTTTCGGCTTTCCGGCCGGTCATCCAGCCCCAGCGGGAAAAAATTGCCTCTCCCTCCTTGGCACGCAGGAAATCAACAAACTGCCGGGACGCGGGATTCTCCTCGCCGCGTTTGGTAACTGCCACGCCCGCATCGCGATAGATCGCGTAGCGCGGCTCGATCTGCACCGTCTCGGCAAGCGACGGATTGGACACCTGCCAGATATTCCAGATGAGCCACACGTCGATGTCGCGCTGGGAAATCCAGGTTTGGCGGGCAATCGCGCTGTTTCCCGCGTAGCTCACAATATTACGGCGCATCGCCGCGATGGTGTCGATGTCGCCGAGGCGGCCTGCCACGTCTTCCCACACGCCATTCTGTCCTGCGCCATTGACCACAAGCACCTTCACGCCCGGCTTGACCACGTCCGCCAGACCGCGGATATGGCGAGGATTGCCGGGACGAACGAGTATCGCCATTGGGCGCAGATACAGCGGCACGGGTGCTTGCGGCGTCAACTGGTCGCCCATGGCGACGACGAAGTCCGACATCATCGTCTCTGAACCGCTGAAGATCACATCGGCATCGGCGCGCGCGTGATCAATCCATGATGGCGTCGGTCCGGCTGTGACGTCGACGTGCGTGCCGGTCCGCTTTTCGAATGCCTCAGCGGCTTCCTTCATCGCCGGGGCTGGACCGCCAGGCCCATACACGTGCAATACGGATTGGGAAAATGCGTGCAGCGACGAGATTGACAATGCGAGGGCCGCAGCAGTGCGCACGACGATGTTCATGGTAAAAATTCTCCGCGTAGTTCAGTTGAACCGGCTCCGCTAGCCGGCTTAGGCGCCCGCTACAAGCGCGGCGCATTTCTTCGATACTCCTGACCATCAACACGCCCCGATTCCATCAACCGGGCATTTCAAATGCCGCGTGAGATGACGGTTCAAGAACAAACCAGAGGTGGGGACCGTTCCCACTACGTCATGGTCACAAACTCCTCTGCTGCTGTTGGATGAATGGCGACCGTGTTGTCAAAGTCCCTTTTCGTCGCGCCCATGTTCAGCGCTACCGCAAAGCCCTGCAGCATCTCATCCATGCCAAACCCGATACCGTGTATGCCGACGATCCGTTCCTCTTCTCCCACACATACGAGCTTCATGCGGGCCGGCTGGCGGCGTTGCGTCACAGCCGTGTACATCGCGGTGAATGACGATTGGTATACCGTGACTTCGGCATCACCATACTGCTCGCGAGCCTGAGGTTCGGTAAGGCCCACCGTTCCGATCGGCGGGTGACTGAACACTACGGTCGGGATGTTTTGGTAGTCGAGATGCTCGTCAGGCTTGCCGTTGAACAGCCGCTCCGAAAGGCGCCGCCCCGCGGCCACCGCCACCGGCGTTAGTTCGACCATTCCCGTGACGTCGCCGACCGCGTAGACACCCGGCACGTTCGTGTTCTGGTACTTGTCAACCGTCACGTAGCCACTTTCGTCCACCTCAATACCCGCCGCCTGCAGATTGAGGGCAGCCGTGTCCGGCTCACGGCCGATCGCCCATACGACGCAATCCACTGTCTGACAATCGCCGTTCTCGAGCTGCAGCGTCAGGCTGCCATCTGTGTTCTTGATGACGGCTGTCGGAACTGAGTGGGTGTGCAGCGTGGGCCCTTCCGACTTCATCACCTCCGCCAAGGTTTCGCGCAAGAGCGGATCGAAACGGCGCAGCGGCGTGTCCTTCCGCACAAAAAGGTGCGTCTCCGAGCCCAGTGCATTGAGCACGCCCGCCAGCTCGACGGCAATGTAGCCGGCACCCACCACTGCTGTGCGCTTCGGCAACTCAGTCAACTCGAAAAAACCATCCGAGTCGATGCCATGTTCTGCGCCGGGGATGTCGGGACGGGACGGTCGGCAGCCGGTGGCGATCAGGATACGGTCGGCGGTGATTCGCTCATGACCGACTTCAATGGTGCGGGCGTCGACGAATCTGGCGAAGCCCGTGATCACGTCCACCCTGTTCCTGTCCAGCGCCGTCTCGTAGGACGCATGGATCCGCCCGATGTAGGCGCTTCGGCGCCTCACCAGACCCGCCCAATCAAAGCGATTCACCGTGGCATCAAAACCGTAGTCCGGGCCGTAGTGGCGAATGGCTTCCGCAATTTGCGCGGCGTGCCACATGACCTTCTTGGGCACACACCCCACGTTGACACAGGTGCCACCAATCTCCTTTGCTTCGATCAATGCGCATTTTTTTCCATGCATGGTGGCCCGGTTGACGGAAGCGATGCCACCACTTCCACCACCGATCGCAATGTAGTCGTAGTGCTTTGTCATTGATTACTCCGACTTCATGGTCAACACCATGCGGAATTTGACGTCACCGGACCGCATTTTCTTGTAGGCGTCGAATGCCATCTCCAACGGCATGGTCTCGATCCGCGGGCGGATGCCGGCGAGGACGCTGAAGTCCAGCGTCTTCTCACTTTCGTAAGGCGAGCCCGTGACCGACCCCAGCACGCTGCGCTCGCCGACGACCAGATGGCCAGTCGATACAGGCAGCGGGTCTTTGCCCGCGCCCAACACGACCAGCCGCCCCTGCGGCGCCAGGCCGGGCACCAGGGCGGACACGGCAGCAGGGTTGCTGATGGTGGTAACGATGGCCTGCGCGCCACCCATGCTCTGAAGCCTGGCGGCGGCGTCCTCCTTGTGGGTGTCGATGTAGACGTGTGCCCCCAGCGCCAGCGCGTCCTCGGCGATGTCGGCGCCCCGCCCCACCGCGACGACCTTGAAGCCCATACGATACGCATATTGAAGCGCCATGTGCCCCAAGCCGCCGATCCCTAAGACGGCCACGATATCGCCCGCCTGCGCGCCCGACTTCTTGAGCGCGTTGAAGGTGGCGATTCCGGCACAGAGAATCGGCGCGGCTTCCTCGGCGTTCAGCTCGTCCGGGATAGAGACTAGCGCCGTGCTGCGGGCCAGCATCATTTCCGCATAGCCGCCGTCACACGTAGCGCCGACGAACGGCTGGTTCTGGCAGAGCTGGAATTGGCCCCGACGGCATTGCGCGCATTCGTTGCAGTGGCCGCCCAGACGCCCCACGCCCACGCGCTGGCCCACTTTCCAGATCGAAGGCGTACCTGAGCCGATGGCAGCGATGCGCCCGACGACTTCATGGCCGGGAACGCGCGGGGGCTGCAATGCCGGATCTGCGCCTTCGATATCTCCGGTGTCCGCGCCGCAAATACCGCATGCTTCCACCGCTATCAGCACCTCGCCGGCGCCCGGCGCCGGCGTCTGGCGATCCACCAGTTCGAGGAATCCGGGCTTCGTCACCTGCATGGCTCTGTAGGTTTTCTTCATGGTCCTATCTCCAAAATCGTCGGCGTTGCCGTCCGATCGCATCGGCAACTGATTATTGAATTGCGCCCGACAGCAGGCGGTCTTGTGGAGTGACAACTTCAAGCAATTCCCGCACGCCCAGGCTTGCAGCCTCGATAGCGCCTGCAACATAGCCGGGGAATTGTGGAGACCACTCGCTGGCGATGCCTGCGATCCGGCCCTGCCAGACTCCCTCTTTGGCGACGGTCGGCGGTGCGGTGCCGTGCTGGGCAATGGCGTCTAGATCGGTCGCGTTTGCCGTGTACGGGTCGCTCGCCCAATCCTTGATGAACTCGGCCTTTGGCGTAGCGGCCTGCGGGCCGAACAGCCGCGTGAGCTGCGTGCGGCAATGCGATCTCAACACGCCGTCGGGGATGGCGCTGCGAACACGAGCCGGAACACTGAAGAAGCCGAACAGCGCAGCGCTACCGTGAGCCGTCGAGGCGTCATGAATCTCCGAGAGCGGTCCCCTGGCGCTTCTGCCTTCACCGGAAAGCCCTTGCGCGCGCCAGAACGGGGTCTCGTAGACAGCAACGTATTTGGCGTGCCGCGCCATCCACGTCCCCGTGTCGCGCCATTTCCGCGCGAGCTTGTCCGGCAGCGCGGGCGTGAATCCGATGGTGGCGGTCACAAGTCGCGGCGGAACGGCCAACAGCACGTATTGGACACAATAGGACGTAAGCTGCCCGCAGGAGTCCTCGGCATCCAACTCGACGTGATGGTCGGCGCAGCGCAGGTGCCGCACCTGCCGGTCGCTCACGAGACGTGCTGGCGACAGTTCCCGGCGCAGGGCGTCGATCAGCGCTCCCATTCCGCCGACCAGGCGCATCGACCGCGGCGACGTGGTGTAGCCGTGCATGCGCGATGGCTGTTCGTGCGGCGATCGCTCGATCATCATGTCGCCGGTTTCGCACTGTTCGAAGCGCTCAAGGCCCAGGTTGCGGATGACGCGGTCCAACTGGGGTTGGAACGCAGGCCAGAACCACGTTGGCCCGAGATCGAAGCGATCAGGATCATCGGACGCATCGCAAACGCCAGAAACAGACACGCCGCTGACGGACATGGACTCGATGCGACCGCCAATCGTGTGGCGCGCCTCCAGGAGCACATAATCCTTGATGCCCTGCTGCTCAAGGAGGAATGCTGCGTACAGGCCGCTGAGGCCGCCGCCGCCGATCGCGATCCGAGCGGTCACCACGGGGCCACCCCTGCCACAACGCCGGCAAGATGGCCGGTGTTCAGGTACACAGTGGCTCCGTTCTCGGCGGCGACGATGTCCGGGTATTCACCTGCAGGCAGGCGTATCCAGCTACCGCGGATGTACCGCTGCCCATCGGCGAAAAATTCGCCGGCGAGCACCAGAATTTCTTCGCCGCCAGGGTGCTGGTGGCGAGGGAAACAGGAGGCGGGCGCGTACCGCACAATACTCGTGGCGCGCGCCTTCTCACCGCCCAATCGGTCAAGCAGTATGCGCTCAACGCCGCTCTGCGGAGAGTCAACCCACTCGTACTGGTCAGTCGCGACAACGGCCCGGCGCGTGAAGTCTGCATTGACGAACATGCCGTTTTTCCAGTTATAAATGGGAGACCGGCCGGCTTGTCATCAGCGGATGCTTGGCCGGCGGTCTCCGGGAAGGTTACTTGTTCGGCAGCGTAGCGTACGTATCGAGGACACGTGCCGAATAGGTCAGCGCCGCGCCAGCGTTCAGCGCAATCGCGACGCCCAGCGCTTCGGCGATTTCCTCCGCCGTGGCACCCAGTTCGGCCGCACTCTGAGTGTGAACGGAGATGCAGCCATCGCAGCGCGTGGTCACAGCCACCGCGAGCGCGATCAGCTCGTGGATCTTTGGCTCCAGCTTGCCGCGCTTCGCGGCAGCGTCGCTGACCGTCTTCAGCCCGCTCATCACATCGGGGTTGAGCGCCGCAAAGTCGCCCACACGCGCCCGCAGTGCATCGCGGTATTTGTTCCAGTCGTGCATCATGTTGGTAGCTCCGATTGACTACTGTGAAGCCGGGCGCCGTTGCCCGACGCCCAGCGAAGGATGGCGTCATACGGCCAGGTAGATGCGCACATCGGGCGCAGCGGCAAGCAGCGGCTTGAGCTCACCCACAACATCCGCGGTAAACAAATCGCTTTCCAGGTAGGCTTCCGCGCTTTTCACGCTATCGAAGCCATGCAGCACTTGCACGTCCTCATCACGCACCAGCAGTTCCTTCGATTTCGCGCCCGCGATCGTGTTGAGGAACGGGGCCTTGTACTTCTGATAGATGCCAGCGGCGGCGGCACGGTTGGCGGTGGCGATCGTCAGGATGATCTGCAGATAGACCATGAATTGGCTCCTATGGGTTGGGGGTTAAGCATGACGCCCGGCCATCACGCCGCCGTCAACTGGCAACACGGTGCCGGTGATCCACGAAGCGCGCGCGGAGGCCAGGAACAGGATCGCTTCGGCAACGTCGGCTGGCTGGCCATTGCGTCCAAGCGGATGGAAAGCGTTGAACGTCGGCAGGGTTTCCTTGACCTGCTCGGCAGTCATGAACGTGTTGTAGACAGGGGTTTCCACCACTGCTTGCGCGACGGTGTTGATGCGGATGTTCGAAGCGGCCAGTTCAATTGCCAGATTGCGCGTAAGGGCGTGCACACCCGCATTGGCGGCCGAATACGCGGCCGACGGCGTCGCGCCGATAGCCTGCAATGCCCAGAGCGAGCCGGTCTGCACGATGGCGCCGCCGCCGCGCTGCTGCATGGCCTTCGCGGCAGCCTGCACCATGAAAAACTTGCCCTTGAGAATCGTATCGAGGAACCAGTCGTACTCTGACTCATTCACATCGAGGAATGCCTTGGGCCGGAACACACCAGCGTTGTTGACGAGGATGTCGACGCCGCCGAACGCCTCGGTCGCCAGCGCGACCAGTGCGGTGGCCGTCGCAGGCTGCGCGATGTCGCCCACGTAGTAGCGCACCTTGGCACCGGCAGAATCGATGTCAGCGGCGGCCCGCTTGAGCTTCGCCTCGTCGCGACCGCCGATCACGACACTGGCACCAGCTTTCACGAGGCGGTCAGCCACTTCCTTGCCGATGCCGGAACCGCCTCCGGTGACGATGGCAACCTTGGAAGAGAAACTATTCATTAACACTCCTGTTGGCGACATTGAGCGGGTAGCTTCGCGTGGAAAGATCAAGAGTTCAGCTACACACGACAACGATATTCTTCGCCCGTTATCGCTAAGCCGCAAATGAGATAATCTGTGTAACGCGGAAATAAAATCTTTATCGCCCACCCGATCATGCAAGCGTTGGACTGCACGGTCCCGCTGGCGCCAATACAAGACGGAGTCGCACCTCGAGGACACCCCGACGCCTCACGTTCGCGAACGCAAAGACCTGGCAGTGAGATGCCACCCCAGTTAGTAGCAAATCTTTCCCGAAGCCCCCCCTCATTGCGCGGGACGCAAGCTGTCACCGTCGTCAGATTGGCTTAAAAATTGCCAATTCGATTGAAATTTTTAGTGTGGCCGCCGGTCCCGGCAATTGCTATATTCTTTGTATACGTCAAAGAAAATCTTTCTCGCCATGAAAGCGCCCATCTTTCTCAATGCGCTACGTGCGTTTGAAGCCAGTGCGCGTCACCACAGCTTCTCGTCCGCTGCTGCCGAATTGAACGTGACACCTGCCGCGGTAGGCCAACTCGTCCGCTCGCTGGAGGAGTGGCTGGGCACGCCACTGTTTCACCGCGGGACGAGCGGCCGCTCGCGATTGGTTCCGACCGAAGCGGCGGAACGCGCGTTGCCGGACATCCGCGGCGGCTTCGATCGGCTTTCCCTGGGACTACGGCAATTGCAAGAAGGATCGAGGGGCGGCGTGCTAACGGTCACAGCCAGCCCCGCGTTCGCCGCGAAATGGTTGCTGCCGCGGATCGACAAGTTCCATGCCCTTTGCCCGGAAACCGACGTTCGTCTGGATACGAACCTCAAGTTGATGGATTTCGTGGCTCAAGACATCGATATTGGCGTGCGATACGGCCGAGGCTCCTGGCCCGGCCTGGTGGCGGAAAAGCTAATGAATGAGCAGATCTTCCCGGTATGCTCTCCCGCATGGCTCGCCAGGAATGGCGGCCTTACATCACCGCATGACTTGGCCGGGAAGGCGTTGATACACGACCTGTCGGTGGACACCCACATTGGCTTTGCCTCATGGAATGACTGGCTTGTGCGGGCAGGCGCAGCTGAGGTGGACGCCAGTCGCGGCATGCAGGTTAACAACTCCGCCGCAGTCCTCCAAGCGGCCATTGATGGTCATGGCGTTGCGTTGGCTCGAAGCGTCATGGCTTGCGATGACGTGGCCTCGGGTCGGCTGATTCCCTTATTCCCTGAAATAACGCTGGCATCGGAGTTGGCTTACTACATTGTCTACCGAGGGGAATGCGCTTCGCTGCCAAAATTGGTGGCGTTCCGAGATTGGCTGTTGCAAGAGGCGGTATCTGAGTGCTGAGCATTTCACCCGTGCGCAGCATGGCGCAGCGACCTCAAGCACTGTTGCTATCGCGGGCCCATCACGGCCGAAAGTTGCGTGCCTTGGGGAAAGCCGCTCAACATTTCAACCTTCCCGTCAGCAGATTTGTAGATCACGCCGGGCGTTCCTTGAAATCCCAAGCCTTCCATGAGCTTGAGGTTCCCGCTCAACGTACGCTTTACGTCATCGGAAACCGTCGTGGCCGGGGAAACACCCCCTTTGTCAAAGTCGCGCTCATTTTGCTCGAGGGCAGCAGACGGATTACTGGAACTCAGGATAGTCGCCGCCTTACCTTCGCTATCGGGGCGGATCACGCCCACAAGCAGTTCGCGAAGCTGCACCTTGCCCGACTGCACCCAGGGCCGCGCAGCTTCCCACAAGCGATGGCACCACGGACAATTCGGGTCGGTGATGACATAGACCGTGCGGGGCGCGTCCTCGCGACCGTCACGAATCCACCTTGCCGACTCAAGCTGTCGCCAGGCCGCATTCCCCATCAGCCCGGCCACCAGTTCATCAACGACCTTCGTGTCCATGGGCTCCCCGTTGCGGTCAACGCGGGCGCCAATAATGACATCGCCATCCTTGGTAACGTACACCGCGACGGGATTCTGTCCTGCCACGCCAGCGAAACCGCGCAGGCCACCATTCACCTTGAACTCATGCAGGTTGCTGACCCCGCGCGACTCAAGCGCCGCTAGCACAGGGGGACGTCCACTACTTGCTGCATTCGACAGGAGTGCGACGAAAACCGCGATCGATCCACATAGGGCAACCGGAACTACATATCGATTCATGTTCATTTCTCGATGATGGGTTATTGATTCGCGCCGGCACGACAGAACCCACCCTGCAGCCGGGAACAGCGCAGGGACATTCGCGTAGAACTTGTGCCCCGTCGAGCCCCGGCTTAGTCCTGTACGCCAGCACGTCCGAATGGTGGCCGGATGCCACCGGTGGCGCATACGACTGTCGAATTGGCGCCGTCCGGCGCTTGTGCCATGGCTAGACGCAGAACGTGGCTATTGAGACCATTCATGGCCCGGTCCTGGCGATAAAGTGGATGGGGGATTGGCGGCAGAAAATTAATGCTGCCCGCACTACATAGATCACCATTGTTTCTGGTTTCCCCGGACAGCCGCAACCGAGATAAAGTATCCCCCATAGAAAGAAAAACTTTCCCTTTCAAAATTGCCTGTGAGACGGAGACTGTGCGGGGCGTTCGAAGCAGGCGGCCGCCAAAGATCGATCTCACGTTCCCACAGAATGAGATTAAACACGTCGCTCTCGCGTCATTCCGACGCTTATTCAACCTTCAGAAAGAATGGGGGCACTTAGCGGGACAGTGCCGGCGAAGCCGTGCTCCAAGCCGCTAATTGCCCTCGTTTAGTTACGGTCAGCTATGCGACGCGTCCCTCGAATATTCTCGCGGCAGCGCCAGAAGGATGAGAAGCGCGGCGATCAGGGCCACTCCGGCTATCGCATATAGCCCCAGAGTCGTGCTTCCGGTCATGACACGAATCTTCCCCACCAGGTACGGGCTGATGGCTCCGCCGAGGTTTCCAATGGAGTTGATCATTGCGATGCCGCCAGCAGCGGCCGGGCCGGATAGAAACTTCGGTGGCATCGTCCAGAAGACCGGGAGGCAACCGAAGACGCCCACCGCGGCTAGCGCCAAAGAGGCAATTGCCAACGACGTGGTGTCCCCAAAGTATCCGGACAGCACGTAACCGATGCTGGCAACCATTACGGTAAGTCCAAGGTGAAGTCGGCGCTCGCCGGTTCGGTCTGAGTGTCGCCCAACGATGACCATCGACAGCGTGCCAGCCGCGAACGGAAGTGCGGTAAGCAGCCCGATGATCATGGGGTCAGCGATGCCAGTATTCTTGATGAGTTCGGGCATCCAGAATGTGATTCCGTACATCCCGATAAGTATGAATAGAAAAATCACGGAGAGTAAAAGCGTGGCAGGTTGGCGAAGCGCAACCCGGAAATCGTGAGTGGCGTGAACGGGCGCCTCTTGTGTCAGCCGGCTCTTGACAGCGGCGCGCTCCTCAGGGGTTAGCCATTTTGCATTTTCCGGCCGGTCATCGAGCCAAACGAGAACAGCGAAACCGAGAAGTACCGTCGGCAGCCCCTCCAGGAGAAACAGCCACTGCCAACCTGCCCAGTTGAATACCCCATCAAACCTTGTCATGATGAAACCGGCAATCGGCCCACCCAATACCCCGGACACGGGGACCGACGTGAGGAACAACGCGTTGATCCTTGCACGACGTTTGGCAGGGAACCACCACGTGAAGTACAAAATAACGCCAGGAAGAAATCCGGCCTCGGTCGCCCCAATGACAAAGCGAAGTACGTAGAACCATGTCTCACTGGTTACCATCATCATCGCGGCCGAGGCCAGTCCCCATGAGATCATGATTCGAGCGATCCAGCGCCGCGCCCCGACACGCTCCAGAATGATGTTACTGGGTATTTCGAACAAAAAGTATCCGATGAAGTAGATCCCTGCCCCCAAGCCATTGGCCGCGTCAGACAATCCCAACGAGTTCTGCATCTGCAGCTTGGCGAAGCTGATGTTGACTCTGTCAAAGTAGGCAAAAAGGAAGCAGACGGCCAGGAATGGAATCAGCCGCCATGTTGCCTTCCTGTACGCAGACGCCTCGGGGGTTAGCGCATCTTCAGTTACAAGAGCTTCCGTTCGGATCATTGCTTGTCTCCTTGATATTTTCGAGTCACCGTGCCACTTGTTGGATTCGAAGGTGACCTCGTTACTGCATGCTTCCCGGATGAGATGAAGCTCGATGAATCCCGGAGTTATGGACCAGGTTCATTTCGCAGGGATGCAAGGGGCCAGTGCACTCAAGAAATGAGCGCACTGGTTGCCACCGGCGGCCGGCCGTCACCGCATCCGGCGCTTCCCGGCCACGAACATTGCATCACCTCCAACGAGGCGTTTCATCTGGAGGCCCTGCCAAAGTCGATCATGATCGGCGGCGGCGGCTATATCGCGGTCGAGTTCGCGAACATTTTCCATGGACTAGGCGTTAAAACCACGCTGGTCTATCGCGGGACGGAAATCCTGAATCGTTTTGACATGGATTTGCGCACCAGTCTGCATGAGGCCATGTCGAAAAAAGGCATCGAGATCGTCTGCTGCGCGGTTGCCGAAGAGGTGGTGCGTCGTGACGATGGCCGTCTCGATGTGCGGCTGAACAATGGCGAGACGTGCAAAGTTGACCAGTTCATGCTGGCCATGGGGCGTTCGCCCAACACAGAGGGGCTGGGGCTTGACGCCGTCGGCATTGAGACCTCGGCGACCGGTGCCATACTGGTCGACCGCTATTCGCGCAAGGCTGTCGGAGCCCACATCATGGGACCAGATGCCGGTGAGATGGCGCAACTACTCGGTATTCCGCTGAAGGCCGGCGTCACAAAGGACGATTTCGATCGCGCTATGGCGGTGCATCCGACTGCGGCCGAGGAACTCGTCACCATGTACAAGCCGAACTATCGGGTAAGAAAAGGCGAGCGGATCGACTGATCTAGTCCGCCGTACGCCCGCCGTAGCCCCCCGCGTTTGAGTCACTGTCGCGAACGTACGCCTCGAACGAACCAAGCTTCGTGGGCCGCGGCTCATGCCGTTTGTGGCGCGGTACCGCCTCGGCCGACAGATACCGCGCCACGGTGTTGCCGGAAATGCCCAGGTGCCGTGCGAGCGCTCACGCGCTCCGATAAACCTTGGGCGTTGTCCACATGAATTTCCGTGCACCGTTCGCTCAGCGTTCGATAAGACGCCCCAGTCGCATGACCGTAACATTGACGCCGAGGTGGCGCAGCGATGGCTGCACGACCACGCAGTTGTCATAAGGCGTGGCTATCACCTCGCCTCCGTCTCGGGCGATCTCAGTACCGGCCTTCTCAATGACTTCGAGCCCCGTGAATGGCTGTGAGAATCGGAAATCCATCGAACTGGCGACCACTGCCTGCGTGATCTCGATGAACTTCTGACGCGCCGGACGCGCCTGCGTCAGGTACTGCGCCAAATCGGCTTCGGCCACCACGCCCGCATGCAGCAGGAAACGCGACGCCGCATCGAGTGCGACCTCGCGCGAGACCGTGGCGAAGTGCTGCCCGGTCTCGATCAACAACGCATTGCGTGCACTGGCCGGATCACCGAAGCCGCCATAGTCGCGCATACGTGTGCCATTAGGGTGCCCCTTGTCGATGACCACGTGCTCAGGTAGACCGATCTCGGCCGCTAGCGCGATCGCTTTCTCGAGCGGCCCGGTCATCATCAGCGGCGCCGAGACCTCGTGCATCGAGTGAATATCGAGCAACAGATCGACCGTATCGAGCAGCGGACGCATGGCGCGGGCACGCGTCAATTCGCGGCTGTTGCGCGGGCCGTCGAGCGCGCGCATCGACCACACGCGGTTCATGTCCTCGTCGAGGTACCGGGTGGCATCGGCATTCTCGGCGCTGAATCGCTCATAGGCGCCGACATTGCCGAAGCCGAGCGAAAGCCGCCCGGCGACGGGCCGGATGCCGGCGGCGAGCAGCGTCTCCACTGCGATGGCGCCGCTGACCTCGTTGCCGTGCGTGAGCGCCAGCACCATCACATGCGGGCCCGGCAGGCCGCTGTCGAACGAATGCAGGTAGTCGATACCTGTGTTGCCTTCGCGCCAGCGCGCAATATCGGGAAAGGACACTTCGATCGGATAGGCCGGCAGCGCGGCGCGGATGGCTTCGATTGTGGTCATGGACGACTCCGTGGAACGCATTCAGGAGGGGCGGCTGCGGTAGTCGCGCGCCGCCCCGGACGAGGATTAGGCCGTGGCGGCGCTGCGCGCGACCGTCATGCGGCGGCCGAGCGCAACGACCGCGGCAACGCTCAACGTCGCAGTGGCCATCACGTAGAAGCTCGGCGCGAGCTTGCTGTGCGTGGCGTCGATGAGCCAGGTCACGATCAGCGGGGCGAAGCCGCCGAAAAGCGTGACCGAGAAGTTGTACGACAGCGCAAGGCCGGTGCCGCGCGTGCTGGTCGGGAAAATGTCGGCCAGCAGGGCCGGAACCGGCGCGAGGCTGGCGGTAATCAGCAGGCCCACCACCGTCTGCACTGCGAACAGCGCCCCGACCGTCGGAAACCGGTTGAGCAGCACGAACAGCGGATAGGTGGTTGTGCCTACGAGCAACAGCGCCCAAAGCATCACGCGCAGGCGGCCAAAGCGATCGGACATCGCTCCGACGACTGGCGCCGCAACCGTCTCAATCGCGCCGGTGACCACCGCGCCCAGGAATGAAAACGTGGCTGCGATGTGAAGCTGCTTTACCGCGTAGGTCGGCATGTAGACCTTGTGGACGTAGTTGAATGCCGTGGCGGCGGCCACCACGCCCGCGCCCAGCAGCAAGTTGCGGCGGTTGCGCACGAATACTTCGCGCAACGGCGACTTCTGCTTCTGTGCCGTGCCGAGCTTCTTGAAGTCGGCTGTCTCGTCGATGTTTCGACGGATGTAGAGGCCGACCGGGCCGATCAGCAGGCCGACGGCGAACGCCACGCGCCAGCCCCAGGCATTCAGTTGGTCGAGCGAGAGCAGCGCACTCAGCAGTGCCGCGACGCCGGCAGCGAGCACAGTGGCGAGGCCTTGGGTGGACATTTGCCAGCTCGCGAAGAAGCCACGGCGCTTCGGGTCGGCGTGCTCGACCATGAATGCCGTTGACGCACCGAACTCCCCGCCAGTCGAAAAGCCCTGCAGCATGCGCGCGACGATGATGATCAGGGGCGAGGCCAGGCCAAGCTGCTCATAGGTCGGCGCGAACACGATCATCGCGGTGCCGAGCATCATCAGGGAAATCGAGACGGTGAGCGAGGCCTTGCGCCCGGCGCGGTCGGCGTAGCTGCCGAGCACGATGGAGCCGAGCGGGCGGGTGACGAAGGAGATACCGAACGTGCCAACTGAAAGCAGCAAGGAGGTGGTGGCGTCGTGAGAGGGGAAGAACAACTTGCTGATCACGATGGCGAAATAGCCGTAGATCAGCAAATCGTAGAACTCGAGCGCGTTGCCGATGCTGGCGGCGCAGATCTCGCGCCATGGGCTGTGCGGCGCCGGAGCGGCCGCACTGATGTTATTCGTGCGGCCTGAACTGTTTAAATGCATTGTTGTCTCCTGGAATGGGCGCGCGCCTTCTTTTGAAGCGTGCGCCCGACCATTTCCGGGTACCTATGGCCCCGGCTATCTTATCGATTGCCGTTGCGTAGATCAGACCACGCTCGTACGGCTGGCGCTGAGAGCGGGTCGCGGCGATTGAATCATTGCCGGCTCACCCTAGTATCGGCAGAAGGGGCGAGCGTCGTTTCGAATGCGTCGATGTAGCCGAACAGCGCCGCGCTGCCGCCCGTGTGGACGAACACGATCGTTTCGTCCGATCCGAAGTAGCCTTGCCGAATCAAGTCGATCAGCCCTGCCATACCCTTGCCGGAATACACGGGATCCAGCAGCAAGCCCTCGGTTCGCGCGGCAAGGGTTACGGCCTCGACCATGCCCGCCGTAGGAATTCCGTAGCCGTCGCCTACATAGTCGCAGTTAGCCACGACTCGGTCGCGTCGAACCACATCACCCATGCCGAGGCGATCGGCCGTCTCGCAGGCGAGCTTGTACACGTTGGCTTCCTGCGCTTCTCTTGGCGCGCGCACGCCGATACCGAGGACATCGATACCGCTGCGCATGCCCTCGAAGCCTGCGACAAGCCCGGCCTGAGTGCCAGCGCTGCCGGTTGCGTGGACGACGCGATCGATCCTGAGTTGCTGCTCGTTCGCCTGTGCGACGATCTCCAGCGCGCAGTTCACGTAACCGAGCGCACCCAAGCTGTTCGATCCGCCACCGGGAATGATGTAGGGTTTGCCACCCAGCGCCAGGACCTCTTCGGCAACCTCTACCATCGCGGCATTCATGTCCGTGCCAGCGCCATACGTGCGCGTCGGCGCCCCTAACAATCGATCGAGAAACACATTTCCGGAATACCGGTAGTCGCGCGCCTCGTTTCCGGTGCGATCCTCGAGAAGAATGATGCAACGCATGCCAAGGCGGGCCGCTGCCGCAGCAGTCTGGCGCGCGTGATTCGATTGCGTCGCGCCTTGCGTGATGACAGTGTCCGCCTTCACCGCGAGCGCGTCCGCCATCAGGAATTCGAGCTTGCGTGTTTTGTTGCCACCGGTGGCCAGGCCGGTGCAATCGTCGCGTTTGATATACAACTTCGGTCCGCCAAGGATTTTGCTCAGCCTGGGCATCGGTTCGAGGGGCGTATTCAGGTGGCCGAGCTTTACGCGTGGAAATTTGGTGAGATGCATGAATTGCCTCTAGTGGTGGATCAATAGGTGGTTGGAATAGCTTCGATGCGACGCGCATACCGTACGCATCGCTCAGCCAGGTTCGACGTGGCGTCGACCATGGGAGCGCAAAGATCGCCGTCTTTCAGGGCGAGTGGGACTTCGGTGCATGCGGCGATGAGCACGTCCGCACCGGCCGCAATCAACGCACCGCCAAGCGCCTTCATGCCGGCCCGCACGGCGTCCGAGACGCCACTCGTCTTGATTTGGTAGAGCAGCGCCGCGAAATCGGCTTCGTAGTTTTCCGGTGGTTCGATGGTTTGCCTGCCGCGCCGTGAGAGCGCGGTCTGATAGAGGCCGGCATTCAGGCAGCCAGGCGCTGCCAGCAAGCCGACGCGACGGGCCGAAGGGTGCCTTCGAACACAAGCGTCGCTGGCCTCTTCGACCATACTCACAAATGGTATCGACACCGCGTCCCCTATGGCGCTTTCGAACGCGTGTGCGGTATTGCATGCCATCACGAGAAAATCTGCGCCGCTGCGCTGCAAGCCGCGCGCCGTCTCAGCTATGGCGCTCGCCGGAGATTCTCCTGTCCCGCGGATGGCGTGGTTGCGATCGGGAATCTTCGGGTTCGAATCGATGAGTACCCGCAGGTGATCCTGCTCCGTCGCCACAGGCGTGGCAGCCGTGAGTTTTGCGAGAAAATCGGCAGTTGCCATCGGGCCCATGCCGCCGATGACGCCGATCACGAGCTCGCGACTTTCGTTCATCTTCGCCATCTACGCCTCCATATTTCATGCATAGGGTTGATTCTATGCGTCGCCAGCGCGAGAATCCAATGACGCTTTTGGCGCGAACTATGCCGGAACCGAATAGTTTTCCGGACGCCGACAGAGCGTTCGCAAGCCCCTATTGACAACGGGCAACGGCATCGCAATGCTCGCCGCCTCCCGAACAGATCGCTTGAGTGTTCCCTATATGGAATTGAAATGGTTGGAGGATTTTCTGGCTGTCGCCAAATTGCGGAACTTCTCTCAAGCATGCGTGGCGCGGCACGTGACGCAGTCTGCGTTGAGCCGACGGATCAAGGCGCTGGAGGTTTGGTACGGCGTCCCGCTCATCGATCGCAGTTCGTACCCCGTCACGCTGACAAAGGAAGGAACGGCTTTCGCGGCGCTGGCGGAACAGATCGTGGCCGACCTGTACCGGAGTCGTCGTGAGGCGCTTGCCTCGCGCGAGGCAGCCGGACGGACGCTCAAGTTCGCCATGCCGCATTCACTGGCGGTCTATTTTTTCCCGATGTGGTGGCGAGAGCAAAGGCGCGACTCTGAACACCACGCGGCAGTCGTCGCCGCGGATCTGGACGAATGTATCGACTTGCTTTTGGGTGGCGCCTGTCAATTCGTCCTCTGCTATCGCCATCCTCGCGTCCCGAACCTGCTTGCCGAATCCTCGTTTCGAGGTGTGCGAGTCGGGGAAACCACCCTGGTACCGGTATCCGCAGTTGACGCCCATGGCAATTCCCGCTTCCTCTTGCCGCCGCGCAACGATGAAGCCATGCCGTTGCTCGCATACTCCAGGGAATCGTTTCTCGGCAAAGTCACTGCAACGTTGCACGCCGAATTGGAAGCGCATTTCCCGCTGGTTTTGCGTTATGAGAGCGCGTTGGTCGAAGCACTGAAAGTGGAAGCGTTGCTCGGTGAAGGTGTCGCATGGCTTCCAGAGGACATGATCGAGCCCGAGCTGCGCGCAGGGACGCTCCGTATCGTTGGCGACGCCGACAGCACAGCGCGGCTCGAAATCTGGCTGTTTGCCTCGAACGCCTCCGATTCAGTCAGCCTTGCCGATGAGCTTGCATTCCTGCGCCAGCTCAGGCGCGTCGACGATGCCGGCATTGCATGACATTGTCGTCCGTGGAGCAGATTACTTTTTGTAGCGGGACACCATCCTTTCGAGCGCAACAGGCTTGATTCGCGACGCTTGGGCCGCACAGCCAAATGCCTCAAACCGTGCTTTGCAAACATCTTTCGCCGCCTTCCTTGCAGCCGCGATGACCTTGCGCGGATCAAATTCGCTCCGGTCGTCCGTCAACGATTTTCGCATGGCGCCAGTCATCGCGAGACGGATGTCAGTATCGATATTCACCTTGCGCACCCCGTTCTGAATACCGCGCTGGATTTCCTCGACAGGAACGCCGTAGGTTTCCTTGATATCGCCGCCGTATTGACGAATGATCGTCAACCATTCCTGCGGCACGGAACTGGATCCGTGCATGACCAGATGGCTGTTCGGAATCTGCTCGTGGATAGCCCGAATTCGCTCAATGTCCAGGATATCGCCGGTCGGTTTGCGGGAAAACTTGTAGGCACCATGACTGGTGCCGATCGCAATGGCGAGCGCATCAACTCCGGTGCGGGCGACAAAATCCTTTGCCTGCGCCGGGTCGGTCAGCAACATGTCGTGTGACAGCGTGCCCACTGCCCCGGAACCATCTTCCTCACCCGCAGTACCGGTCTCGAGCGAACCGAGGCACCCCAACTCGCCCTCCACCGACACGCCCACCGCATGGGCCATCTCGCACACGCGACGTGTTACCTCGACGTTGTACTCGTAATCTGATGGCGTTTTCATGTCTTCGCAAAGCGAACCATCCATCATCACGCTGGAAAACCCGGAGCGGATCGAGGCTTGGCACACATCCGGACTGGCGCCATGATCCTGATGTACCACAATGGAGATGTCAGGGTGCGTCTCGGCGGCGGCCAACACCATGTGGCGCAAATATGCCTCGCCGGCATATTTGCGCGCACCGGCAGATGCCTGCAGGATCACCGGGCTGTCAGTTTCCTGTGCGGCCTCCATGATGGCCTGGATCTGTTCGAGATTGTTGATGTTGAACGCCGGCACACCGTAATTGAACTCCGCCGCGTGATCCAGCAGTTGACGCAATGAGATGATGGCCATGATTGCACTCCTTAACGTGATTGATGAGCGATCCGATGCTGTGCAGCGGCGGCACGATGCACGAGAATGTCAACAGCAGGAAGGGTCTTCCCTTCGAGGAATTCGAGGAAGGCGCCGCCACCCGTCGAGATGTAATCCACGCGATCAGCGACCGCGAACTTTGCGATCGCCGTCAGCGTATCGCCCCCGCCGGCAATCGAGAAAGCCGGGGAGTCGGCGATCGCTTGTGCCAACGCCCGGGTGCCATTGCTGAACTGGTCAAACTCGAACACCCCTAGCGGACCGTTCCATACAATGGTTCCGGCGTCCTCCAGGGGCTCGATCAACTTCGCCGCAGTCTTTGGGCCAACGTCGAGAATCATGTCGTCCGGTTCCACATCAGCAGCATCTTTGACGGTCGCAGTCGCCGTTGCGTGGAACTCCTTTGCGCAGATGACGTCCACCGGAATCGGCACCGAAGCGCCGCGTCGATCCATCATTTCGATGATGCGGCGGGCATCTTCTACCAGGCCGGTCTCGACCAGCGACTTGCCAACCCGGAGGCCGGCGGCCAGCATAAACGTATTGGCGATACCCCCACCAACGATCAGATGGTCCACCTTGGTGGCGAGCGACTCCAGAATGGACAACTTGGTCGAGACCTTGGAGCCCCCCACAATCGCCACCAGCGGGCGGATGGGTTGATTCAGCGCTTTGCGCAATGCTTCCAGCTCGGCCATCAGTAGTGGGCCAGCGCATACGGCCGGCGCATATTTCGCAATGCCGTGAGTGGTGGCTTCAGCGCGGTGTGCCGTCCCGAACGCGTCATTGACGTAGACATCGCATAGCCTGGCCATCTTTTGCGCGAGCTCATCGCTATTTTTCTTTTCCCCGGGGTTGACGCGGCAATTCTCCAGCAGCACCACCTGTCCCGGCGCGACCTCGAATCCGCCGGCCACCCAATTCCGGACCAATCTGACGTCACGTCCAAGCAATTCGGTCAACCGCGCGGCAACCGAGGCAAGAGAGTTTTCCGGCGCGGTATCTCCTTCTGCCGGACGCCCCATGTGCGAGGTCACCATCACAGCCGCGCCGGCTTCAAGTGCCACCACGATGGCCGGGACCGAAGCACGGATGCGTGTGTCGTCCGTGATGTTGCCTTTATCGTCCTGCGGCACATTCAGATCCGCACGGATGAAGACACGCTTTCCGGTGAGTTGCCCCTGAGAACTCAGCTTTTCGAGTGTATCGACGATCGGCATAAGGTTTTCCTATCGTGCGCTGGCAAATGCCGTCACCACATCGAGCATGCGATTCGAGAAGCCCCATTCATTGTCGTACCAGCTCGACACCTTGACCAAAGTGCCCGACACTTTCGTCAGGGATGCGTCGAATATCGACGATGCCGGATTGTGGTTGAAGTCAACCGAGACCAGCGGCGCATCGTTGTATTCGAGAATGCCGCTCAACTCCCCCTGCGCCGCGCCTTTCAGGATCGCGTTGACTTCCTTGACTGTGGTTTCGCGTTTAGCCACAAAGGAGAAATCGACGAGAGACACATTCAGCGTCGGCACCCGCACGGCAAAGCCGTCCAGTTTTCCGCTCAGTTCCGGCAGCACCAGGCCCACGGCGGAGGCAGCCCCGGTCTTGGTGGGAATCATCGACATCGTGGCCGATCGTGCCCGACGAAGGTCTTCGTGATATACGTCCGTCAGTACTTGGTCATTGGTATAGGAGTGCACCGTCGTCATCAATCCCGAGACGATGCCGAGAATTTCATGTAGTGGCTTGATCAGTGGGGCCAGGCAATTAGTAGTGCAAGAGGCGTTGGAAATCACGGTGTGCTCAGCCTTCAGAATCTCGTGATTGACGCCGTACACAACCGTAGCGTCAACATCCTTGCCGCCCGGCGCGGAAATCACGACCTTTCTGGCGCCGCCCGCCAGGTGGGCGCTGGCCTTGTCCTTACTGGTGAAAAGCCCGGTGCACTCGAGCACCACGTCAACCCCCAACGCCCCCCAAGGCAACTGGGCCGGATTGCGTTCGGCCAGCACGCGAATCCGATCGCCATTGACAATCATCGCGTCCCCGTCAACGGTCACGGTCCCTGGAAAGCGTCCGTGAGCAGTGTCGTATTGAGTCAGATGCGCATTCGTGCTCGCGTCGCCGAGGTCGTTAATGGCCACGATCTCGATATCATGCCGTTTGCCACCTTCGTAGTGCGCCCGCAGAACGTTACGTCCGATGCGGCCATAGCCGTTGATTGCCACCTTGATTGCCATACGTCTAATTCCTCCGAAGGTTATTGTGTCTGGAAGCCGTCAATGGGTTGCCCCAGGTCAGAAAATCCGGCAGATCTTCCAATGAACCCAGCACGCCGTCGCAGCCGAGGGATTCCGGGCCGCCCGGTCCCGCGTAGCCATAACGCATGATGAAGACTGGAATGCCAGCCGCACGCGCGGCAGCAACGTCGACACCGGAATCGCCCACCATTACGCTCCCGGCAACGCCGGATTCGAGCATGCGGCACGCGTGGTGGATGGGACCGGGATCCGGCTTCATCTGTGCGATCGTGTCGCCTCCGACAAGCACGTCAAACGCGTTCGCGAGCCCTGTCAGGTCAAGAAGTTGCGATGCGAGACGCTCCGGCTTGTTGGTCACGCAGGCGAGGCGGTAGCCACCTGCGCGCAAAGCGGCCAGCCCCGCCGGCACGCCGGGAAATACGCCGCTGAAGCGCCCGTTCAACACGCGGTAGTGCCGGTGAAACAACGCTTCGGCTCGATATTGCTCAACGGACGGTTCCAGCCCGCTGGCTTCGAGCGTGAGCCGGACCAGATTGGGAACGCCCCTGCCGATAAAGCCGGCGACCGTTTTGAACTGCAGTGGCTTCATGGACAGGTCCTCCAGCATGCGGCCGGCGGCTTCGACGATGTCCGGCGCCGTATCCACGAGTGTGCCGTCCAGATCAATCAGTACCGAATTGCATATCGTTTTGCCGCACCCCATCACGGCCTCTCTACAAGCGACCTGGCCACCTCGGCAACCCGGGCTGCCGTCAGGCCAAAGTGTTCGTATAGCTCAGCCGCTGGAGCGGACTCGCCGTAAGTGTCGATACCGAGCGAAGCCCCCCGACAACCAACCACACCGCGCCAGAACCACGTAACTCCGGCCTCCACGCTGACGCGCGGGATATCGACGGGCAGAACTGTGTCGCGGTAGCCAGTCTCCTGTGCGAAGAACACCTCCACGCACGGCATGGATACCACGCGTGCGCCGATGCCCGAGCCGGCAAGCACCTGCGCGGCCTGTGCGGCAATCTCCACTTCCGACCCGGTCGCGATCAATACCACGTCCACCCTGGCCGCATCGCGAAGCACATATCCGCCGCGCTTGACCGCTTCGATCTGCTCGGCGCTCCGTTCGAACGGTGTCAACGCCTGACGCGACAGGAGAAGGCAGCTTGGACCGTTATCACGCTGCACGGCTGCAAGCCATGCAATCGCCGTTTCCACCCCATCGCAGGGTCGCCATACCCGATTATTGGGAATCAATCGCAAGCTTGACGCATGCTCCACCGGCTGGTGCGTGGGGCCGTCTTCACCCAGTCCGATGGAGTCGTGCGTAAGCACATGAACCACGCGCTGTTGCATGAGTGCCGCCATACGAATCGCATTGCGCGAATAATCGGAAAACGTCAGGAATGTGCCACCGTATGGAATCAGACCGCCATGCAGTGCTATCCCGTTCATCACCGCTGCCATACCAAACTCGCGTACCCCATAGCTCAGATAGTTGCCTTTCCCATGATGGTTCACCCAGACTGAGGCCTCGACGTTGGTCAGATTGGACCCGGACAGGTCGGCCGACCCTCCGAACAGTTCTGGCAAGCCTTCCAGCAAAGGCTCCAGCACCAGTTGTGAAGCCTTTCGCGTAGCAATCTTCTTGCGCAGGGCAGACGATGGATCGCTCAGGAGCTGCATTACGCCATCCTCGAGATCGAGCGGGAGCGTCCCTTCGCACCGGCGCAACAACTCCGCCGCGAGATCGGGGTATGTCTTGCAGTAGCGGGAAAAGCGCTCACTCCAGGCGCTCTCCAACAAGGCGCCTTGCCCCCTGCCGTCCCATTCCCTGGCGATGTCGTCCGGCACATCGAACGGCGCAGCCGTCCATCCCAGTGCGCTACGCATGGCGGCGATTTCCTCGTCCCCAAGCGGGGCCCCGTGCACGTCATGCCCGCCCGCCTTTCCGGGCGCGCCGCAGCCGATCACCGTACGGCAGCAGATGAGCGAGGGTTTATCGCTCCCCTTGGCCTTGCACACGGCTTCGTTGAGCGCCAGCATGTCATGACCGTCCACGATCCTCACATCCCAGCCGTAGGCGGTGAAGCGCTGGGCGGTATCGTCGGCGAACCATCCTCGCGTCTGCCCGTCGATGGAAATCCCGTTGTCGTCGTACAGACAAATCAGCTTGCGAAGCCCGAGCGTACCGGCCAGCGAAGCTGCCTCATGACTGACGCCCTCCATCAGGCAGCCGTCGCCGAGAAACACATACGTGGTGTGGTCAATGATCTTGTGGCCTTCGCGATTGAAGGTGGCCGCCAACAGGTGCTCGGCAAGCGCCATGCCCACTGCGTTGGCCAATCCCTGTCCCAGCGGGCCTGTGGTGGTTTCCACGCCGGGCGTCACGCCCACTTCCGGATGCCCCGGAGTGCGCGCATGGAGTTGTCGAAAGCGCTGCAGTTCAGTGACCGGGAGATCGTAGCCGCTCAGGTGCAGCAAGGCGTAGAGCAACATCGAAGCATGACCGTTGGAAAGCACGAAGCGGTCGCGGTTGAGCCACTTCGGGTTGGCCGGGTTATGACGCAGGTGTCGACGCCACACCACTTCGGCCATCTCAGCCATACCCAGCGGTGCGCCGGGGTGTCCGGACCTGGCCTTCTCGACCGCGTCGGCAGACAGGATGCGCAAGGCGTTGGCGCATTGGGCCGCCATCGGTAAACGATTTGGGGCATTCATCGCGTGATTCCTCAAAGGGCGCCCAAAGCGCGCTTGCGGCGCTCCATCATGCGCAGTATGAACGGGGTGAAAATCAACTGCATGGCCAACTCCATCTTGCCGCCGGGCACGACGATTGTGTTGGCCCGCGACATGAAGGAGTCGTGCACCATGCTCAGCAAATACTGAAAGTCGATACCCTTCGGATTGGCAAAGCGGATGACCACCATACTTTCATCCGGCGCGGGAATTTCCCGAGCGATGAACGGATTCGATGTATCGACGCACGGAATGCGTTGAAAATTGACATGCGTCCGGGAGAACTGAGGGCAAATGTAGTTCACATAATCGGGCATGCGGCGCAGAATGGTATCCGTAACAGCCTCGGTCGAATAGCCACGCTGTGACTTGTCGCGCCACAGCTTCTGGATCCACTCGAGATTGATCACGGGAACCACCCCGATCAGAAGATCCGGATGGCGCGCGACGTTGACGCTTTCGGTCACGACTCCGCCGTGCAGCCCCTCGTAGAAGAGGAGATCGGTGTTGTCCGGCACAGGCTCCCATGCAGTGAACGTACCCGGCTCCTGTCCGTACGGCTCGGCTTCGCTGACAGTGTGCAGGTAACGCCGCTGCAAACCTGCCCCCGATTCTCCGTAGGTGCGGAACAAATTCTCGAGTTCGCCGAACAGATTGGTGTCAGGCCCGAAATGACTGAAATTCCTGTCGCCGCTTTCCTCCGCCTCGGCCTGCATGACCTTCATTTCCCGCCGGCCGTAGCGATGGAAACTGTCGCCTTCGATCACCACGGACTTCACGCCTTCACGGCGAAAGATGTTCGCAAAGGTGCGAGTCACCGACGTGGTACCTGCCCCGGAGGATCCGGTGATTGCAATGATGGGATGGCGTTCAGACATGGTTGTGATCTCAGGCAGGAAGACGGAACAAGCCTCGCTCGTTGAACAGCGGATTTTCTAATTCGCCGGCAAACGGTTCAGTGTGGTAGCGCTCAATGCGCTCAACCTCCTGCTTCGAGCCGAAGACGACACCAATGCGTTGATGCAGTCCTGTCGGCTCGACAGACAGGAGCGCTTGGCGGCCTGTGCTGGCGCGCCCTCCGGCCTGCTCAATGATGAAGGCGATCGGGTTGGCCTCGTACAGCAGCCGCAGTCTCCCCGGCTTTCCGGGATCCTTGGTGTCACGCGGGTACATGAACACTCCGCCTCGCATCAATATGCGATGAGCTTCCGCAACCATCGAGGCGATCCATCTCATATTGAAATCTTTCCCGCGGGGGCCCGCCGCACCCGCCAGGCACTCATCGACATAGCGCTTGACCGGCACTTCCCAAAACCGACTATTGGAGGCGTTGATTGCGAATTCCCGCGTTTCCTCGGGCACCCGCAGATCGGGATGCGTCAGCACGAACTCGCCAAGCATCGGGTCCAAGGTAAAGCCATGGACTCCTTCGCCGATGGTCAGCACCAGCATGGTGCTCGGTCCGTATATCGCATACCCCGCCGCCACCTGAGACGTGCCCGGTTGCAGGAAATCCTCCTCGCAAACGACATCGGTGCCCTCGGGCGCCCGCAGTATCGAGAAGATGCTGCCGACCGATACATTCACGTCAATATTCGACGAACCATCGAGCGGATCGAACGTCAGCAGATATCTGCCACGCGGATATACCTCGGGAATCTGATAAGGCTCCTCGAGTTCTTCCGAGGCCATACCTGCGAGATTCCCTCCCCATTCATTGACCTGCAAGAAGACATCATTGCTGAGTACATCGAGGTTTTGCTGCTGCTCCCCCTGCACGTTGAGTGCCCCGCCAGCGCTACCGTGCATATCGCCAAGCGCACCACAGGCGACCGTGCGCGAAATTCTCTTGCAGGCCACTGCGATATTGAGAATCAGGCTGTTGAAGTCGCCTGTCGCATCCGGATGGCGCCGGCGTTCCTCAATAAGGAACTGTGTCAGTGTGAAATGCTGAGCCAGTGACATGATGTGTCTCCAATTTTCCCGTTTCTTGTTCGCTCACTCATCGCGCAGCGATCGCTCGTTCGCGCAAATGTCGAATGACGGATTGATAGCCCCCGTCCGCGTCAGCAGCGCCGAATACCGCGCTGCCGGCCACGAACGTATCCGCGCCTGCGCGGGCAATGTCGGCGATGTTCTCGGCGTTCACACCGCCATCGACTTCGAGCAATACGGGATTCCCGCCCTGCATCAGATGCCGCACGATGCGCGAGCGGACCTGGCGCAATTTGTTCAATGTGCCGGGGATGAACTTTTGCCCGCCAAAGCCGGGGTTCACTCCCATGAGCAACACCATGTCCAGCTTCTCGAGCGTGTAGTCGAGGAATCCCAGTGGGGTGGCCGGGTTGAATACCAATCCCGCCTTGCACCCATGGTCGCGGATCAGTCCGAGGGTCCGGTCGACGTGCCGGCTGGCCTCGGGATGAAACGTGATGAAATTCGCGCCGGCCTTGGCAAACAGCGGGATCATCGCGTCGACCTGCTCCACCATCAGGTGCACATCGATGGGGATGGACACATGTGGCCGGATTGCCTCGCACACCAGCGGCCCGAACGTCAGGTTCGGCACGTAATGGTGGTCCATCACGTCGAAATGAACGAGGTCTGCGCCGGACGCCTCTATCGCACGGACCTGCTCGCCCAATCTGGAGAAGTCCGCAGACAGGATCGACGGTGCAATTCGAATCGATTCGCTGTTCATGTCAGGTCGCCTCGAAAAGCACGCCGTGCTGCCAGCGGCACAGGGCAGCAAGATCTACCCAGCGGTGGTCCATGCCCGGCAGATGCTCGCCCAGTGGTTGCTCCGGGTCACCCAGGTGGGGCAGCACCACCAGCGCCCCGTCAAAGCGTTGGTGTTCGGTGTATGCCGTCGGCGTGATGATGGTCGGAATGCCGGCGGACGTTGCCGCGCGCAGGCCGTTCCAGGAATCCTCGAGCGCAATGCACTCATTCCCCGACAGCCCGAGCTCGTCCAGCACGGCGTAGTAGACGTCCGGGGCCGGCTTCTTTCTCGGTGCAGTAACGCCATCGCAGATGGACACAAAGCGTCTGCGCCAATCGCGCCCTAACGGTTCGCATAGCAATGCGTCGAGATTGGCCGGCGTGGTCGTGGTCGCAATTGCAAGCGGCAGGTCCGCCGCGTTCGCTTCGTCGATCAACCTGCGAATGCCGGGTCGCAACGGCAATCCGAAACTGCGGACCCGATCGGCATAGTGACGCGTCTTGATTGCATGGACCGCATCGATGATTTCCCGGCACTTCGGGCCGAGCGCTTCCTCGGGCTCGATCGTGCGCCAGAAGTGCAGGACACGCTCCTTGCCGCCGGCCACGTTCAGCAGGCTCGTGTACAAGGCTTCGTCCCAGTACCAATCCAGTCCGACCTCAGCAAAGGCCGAATTGAAGGACTCGCGGTGTGCCGTTTCGGTATCCGCGAGTGTTCCGTCGACGTCGAAAATCAATGCCTGCATGTCTTACTCCTCCCTCTGCGCCCGCGTAAAGACGCGGCTGGCCAGCAGATCGGCCGGTGTGATCGTGGTGAGCGCCGAGTCGTCCGTTACCACATCGGAACTCCTGAGGAGCCGCGAAGCATGTCGCAGTCGAGCTCGATCCAGTGCGTTGCGCACGCTGCGGGCATTGGCGAAATGCGGCTGTGCCATGCGCCGCTCAAGGTAGTCGGCAAACACCATTCGGCTCCGCTCGTCAAACCGGTACTGCATGGACTCGAGCATCAGGTCGCTGATACGCAGCAGTTCATCGACGTTGTAGTCGGGAAAATCGATGTGATGTGCGATGCGGGAGGACATGCCTGGATTCGACTCATAAAAGCGGTCCATGCGGTCCTTGTAGCCGGCAAGAATGACCACCAGGTCCTCCCTGTTGTTCTCCATCACCTGCAGCAATATCTCGATGGCTTCCTGACCGTAGTCGCGCTCGTTCTCAGGGCGATAGAGGTAATACGCCTCGTCGATGAAGAGCACGCCCCCCATCGCCTTTTTCAGTACCTCCTTGGTTTTGGGGGCCGTATGGCCGATGTATTGCCCCACCAGATCGTCGCGCGTCACGGCGACGAGATGACCCTTGCGCACATAGCCCAACTTGTGCAGGATCGCTGCCATGCGCATGGCCACGGTCGTCTTTCCGGTACCGGGATTGCCGGTAAAGCTCATGTGCAGACTGGGCGTGCCCGCGCTGAAACCGCGCGCCGCCCGCAGCTTGTCGACCAGCAACAGCGCCGCGATATCGCGTATGCGGGATTTGACGGGTGCCAGTCCGATCAGCTCGCGGTCTAGACCGGTCAGCAACTCCGCAATTCCGGATGCCGCCAGCGATGCTGACAACGTTGCAGGCGGCTGTAGTTTCTCAATGGCTTCTGGCGCGGACATGCCCGCCTCCGTCGTGGACGATTGAACTCGGGATGACAATCACGGCCTTGACCAGCCGCCCCTCAATACCGCTCTCCCTCTGGCCGGGCTTGTACCGCATAGCTCTCGGCGGCGTACCGGATCCGGCGGCCATCGACCTCCTGACGCACGAGCCGGAATCCCGGTTCATGGGGCGGCCGATTGACGATGAACGACATCACCACGGACTCGACGGTGTGCGTCGCGTCGAATGCCGTCACCCGGATGTAATGGTTGGGAAAAGTTTTACGGGCGTTGTGAATCTCGAGGAGGATGCCCGCCGCGTCGCGCAAATCGAACATCGGCAAGCCGAACATCTCCCAGTAGGTATTTCGCGGGTGGGGATCGTCCGTGTATTCGATACCGACCGCCCAGCCTTTGTTGAGGCAATACTCCAGCTGACTGGAGATCTGCTCGTCCGTCAGGTCCGGAAGGAATGAAAACGTTCCCTGTGTGATGCGCATGATGTCCTCTCGTACGGTGTTCTTTCGATGGATTGCTTTCGCAGCGTCATGCGACCGATGCGGTCGGTACGAAATCCGACGTGTCCGTCGGCGTGTAATTGAAGGAAATGTCGCCCCAGGTGTCGAGCGCGGCTTTCAGCGGCGAGCACCACCGGGCGGCGTCCCGCAGGATCTCGGGCCCCTCGTTCTTGATGTCGCGCCCTTCGTTGCGTGCAAGCACCATGGCTTCGAGCGCCACGCGATTCGCGGTGGCACCCGCATGGATGCCCTGCGGATGCCCGATGGTGCCCCCGCCGAACTGCAACACCACATCGTCGCCAAACAGGTCGAGCAAGTCGTGCATCTGGCCGGCGTGAATTCCGCCCGACGCCACGGGCATCACCTTGCGCAGTGACACCCAATCCTGATCGAAGAAAACGCCTCTCGTCAGATCGGCCTTGGTGACGGCATCGCGGCACACGTTGTAGTACCCCTGCACAGTCAACGGATCGCCCTCGAGCTTGCCCACTGCCGTTCCCGCGTGCATGTGATCCACGCCGGCCAGGCGCAACCACTTGGCGATAACGCGGAACGACACGCCATGATTTTTCTGACGCGTGTACGTGCCGTGGCCCGCGCGGTGCAAGTGCAGGATCATGTCGTTCTGGCGACACCAGTTGCTCAGCGACTGAATGCAGGGCCAACCGACGATCAGGTCGACCATGATGATGATCGAACCCAGTTCCTTGGCGAACTCTGCGCGCCGGTAAATCTCCTCCATGGTGCCGGCGGTGACGTTGAGATAGCTTCCCTTGACCTCGCCTGTCGCCGCTGAAGCCTTGTTGACTGCATCCATCACGAAGAGGAAGCGGTCGCGCCAGTGCATGAAGGGTTGCGAGTTGATGTTCTCGTCATCCTTCAGGAAGTCCAGTCCGCCCTTGAGCCCTTCGTAGACCACACGCCCGTAGTTTCTGCCCGACAGTCCGAGTTTCGGCTTGGTCGTCGCGCCCAACAGGGGGCGACCGAACTTGTCGAGCCGCTCGCGCTCCACGATGATGCCGGTGGGCGGGCCTGCAAAGGTCTTGATGTAGGCTGCCGGGAAACGCATGTCCTCCAGGCGCGCCGCCTTGATTGGCTTGAAACTGAACACGTTGCCGATGACCGAAGCGGTCAGGTTGGCGACCGAGCCCTCTTCGAACAGCGACAGGTCATAGGCAATCCAACAGAAATACTGGCCAGGCGTATTTGGCACCGGATCGACGCGATATGCCTTTGCCCGATACATGTCGCATGCGGTCAAACGGTCGGTCCACACGACCGTCCAGGTCGCGGTGGACGATTCCCCGGCCACCGCGGCAGCTGCCTCCTCCGGCTCCACGCCTTCCTGCGGCGTAATTCGGAACAACGCAATGATGTCGGTATCCTTGGGTTCGTAATCGGGCGCCCAATAGCCCATTTCCCGGTACTTCAACACGCCCGCGTCATAACGCTTGCGCTGCTTGGCAGGTGTTACGTTGGTGATTTCCACAGCATTCATTTGGATGCCTCTCTCTCGAATTGAGTGGTTCGGTAAGCAAACATTAATGGAATTGAATCGCTGCGTGAAATCAGATATTCTTGCCTTCGATATAAGGAATGCCTTAATCGTTATGTCGCTCCTGCGCTCATTAACCCTTCGCCAGTTGCAGATCTTCGTCGCTGTTGCACGACACGCAAGCGTCGTGCGCGCAGCAGCGGAACTGCACCTGACGCAGCCCGCGGTGACGATGCAGGTCAAGCAGCTCGAATCCGTGGTCGGGTTTCCTCTGTTCGAGCGCGTTGTACGCCAAATGACGCTGACCGAGGCTGGCGAGCGAATGCTTCACCATGCGCTGCGCATTCTTGGCGAGGTCCGCGACGCCGAGGATGGCCTGCGCGCAATGAAAGGCATCGAGGTCGGTTCGGTGTCAATCGGCCTGATCAGCACTGCAAAATATTTCGCGCCGAAGCTCCTTGCTCAATACGCGGCACGCTACCCTGGCGTGGATATCCAGCTTTCCGAGGGCAATCGCGAGACGCTATTGCGCCTTCTGCAAGACAATGTGATCGATCTGGCGTTGATGGGTCGCCCGCCGCGCGAGCTCGATTCCGTGTCGGAACCGATCGCGCCACATCCTTACGTCCTGGTCGCATCGACCGGGCATCCTTTGCACCACGCAAAGCGTTTCGACTTGCAGGAGCTGCGAAACGAAACTTTTCTACTGCGAGAGCCCGGCTCCGGCACGCGCGCCGTTACCGAGCAGATGTTCAAACATCACCTTTTTTCTCCAGCGAAAACGGCCACACTCGGGAGTAACGAAACGATCAAGCAAGCCGTCATGGCCGGCATGGGAATCAGTCTGCTTTCGCTGCACACTTTGGGCCTGGAATTGCGCACTGACGAGATTGCGCTGCTCGACGTCAACGGCACACCGATCGAGCGCGTCTGGCATATCGTCCATATGACGAGCAAATGGCTGTCGCCGGCGAGCCAAGTTTGCCGTGCGTTCCTGCTGGAACACACAGCCGCGTACCTCGAGCACGAATTCGCCGGACTGCTGCCTGAGCGCGACAAAGGTTTGAGGGAGTGATCAATGCCGGCGACACCCGGTCCCGGAGCGAATTACCGGCACCTGATTACCATCACCTGCGCCGCCTGAGGTATTGATAACCGAAAGTGGGAAACGCGAAGGTCAAAAAAAGGCTCGCCGTGACAGCGTAAAACGCCCAATCCTGCGGAAACGCGTTACCCAAGCGGGATTCAATTACCCGGCCGAGTATCCCCACCGCGAAATAAGCGGCAATCAATTCCAGTAGCCGCAGCCAGATGCTTTTGATGGGCCGCCCGATTGGCAATACACCGAACAGACGCTGGTTCGCGAATGGCAGATTGGCTCCAACGAAAGCCAACAGGATCACGAACCACCCTCCTGCAGATAGATTCATGGCAGGTGTCATCAGCGACGCACCGACTTCGCCATCATCTATTTCGCGGACGCATCTGCCAGCACCCAATCGACCAGGGTCTTGGTGTCCGCGTCACTCAGTTGCGGATGGGCGGGCATGGGCACCGGGCCCCAGGCCCCCGAGCCACCGGACTTTACTTTCTTGATCAGCTTGTCCTCGGCGCTCTTGTCGCCTTTGTACTTCGCGGCAATCTCATGAAAGGACGGGCCGACCATTTTCTGATCCACAGAATGACATGCAGCACAGTCACTCTTGCTCATGATCTCTTTGGCCTTGGTTGCGTCAGCCGCGTGGGCGAGCGACAAACTCGTCATGAGCAACGATGCGATAACCGCGTATTTCATGTCTCCTGCTCCTTTCCTGGTAGGTCTCAAATGCAACATGGATGAAGAATCAGCTTCTGTCCTGCGCCGGCCGAAGCCGGATTCCGTGCTTCCTTCCGAACTCGCCGAACGCTCTATACCTTGACGTATTCCCAACCCTGCCTAAGTCGCATGACGACTTGATCTACCGCGGTCGGGGCGATTGCCGTACCAGGCAAAAGTTGGACCACAACGCCCTTGTTGTTCAAACTTTCAATAGCGTTTTCACAAGCGATAAACCTGAGATTCCGGTGCGCCTGTTGCATACCCCTGATGCGCGACGCGTAGGGAGAAACATCCGCCCTGAGCAAATCAAGCCCGTCTTTGTTGGCCAAAACTTCCACCTGAACCGCATGCGGAGACCGCCCCGCGTCGCTCAAAAGCAGTTCAGCCCTGTCCAGAACCGTCTTCAGCTTCGCCGGATCCGCCGAATCGACATGCAGTACGACTTTTTGATTCTCGACAACACTCGCGCTTCGCGCCGACAGCTGAAAACCTCCCGGCACATTCCCGTCGCCTGGTGGGCGGGCGAACCAACCGCCCGCAGCGCTGACCACGACGAGCAAGAGTGTGGCAACCGCGTGCTCCATCCGAAACGCGGGCCAGCGGGTGGTTCTGCTCTCTACACGCGGCGGCTTCTCGTCGCGAAAGGCATGTTGGACCATGGCCTTGACACGCCACAATTCGAAAATCCGCGCTTCAAGCGCCGGGTCCTCCTCCATCGCGGCGATCATCCTGCCGATTTCGACCGTATCGAGCTGATGGTCGACGAATGCGTTGAGCAACTCGTCTGAAATTTCGTGCGTCATTTGAACCTCACAATGTTCGCTGCCCTGCTCGTCGCGCTTGTCTGCGCCGTGCGCAACAGCTTCGTTGTCAGTGCCTGCCGCGCGCGGGACAAGCGGCTCATGACCGTGCCCACGGGGATATCAAGAATCTCTGCCACTTCCGAGTAGGAAAACTCTTCCAGGTCAACCAGGGTGAGAACCTGCCGCTGTCCGGGAGGCAAGGCAGCGACCGCCGCCCTCACCCTGTTGACGACTTCATTCTGGGCACACGCGTCTTCAGGCGTCAGATCGCTGGCTAGATTCAGCTCGTCGATCTCGTCGATGTCCTCCATATCCACGTGCTTGCGGAAATGGTCGCGCCAGCAGTTGGTGAGGATGCTGAAGAGCCAGCCATCCAACGCCTTCAAGTCGCGCAATTGACTCGACTTGCGCAGCGCCTTCGACAGAGTTTCCTGCACCAGATCCTCCGCCACAGTGCGATTACGGCACCAGGCAAATGCAACCCGGTACAGCCGAGCGCGGCTTTGCTCCAGTCTGTCGTGGAATTCCCTGGTACGGCCCAGGAGCCCAAGAATATTCATCGCTAGCGTCTCGCCCTGATGACGACCCCCTCCACTACTGAAGACGGGCGCAGGCGGCAAATTATTCCATGCAAATCGCCGGTTTCTTCGCCGAAAAAAAATGGAATAAGAAGAAAAATCCTGCCGTCTTATCGAGCAGGAGACATCAAAATGCGCCGCCGGAAAGGTAGGCCGCTGATACGTACAACGCCTTGCCAATAGTACTCCCTCGGGAGAACTCAAACGTATGGGGCGGCGTACGGCGCGGGTCGCAATGCGATGGCAACGAATTTGGCCGTGCTCGCCAAGACGAATTGCTGCGGCACAGCAAACAAGCAAAGAGATTGACACCCCGAACCTGGGTGGGGATGAAGCCCACCTTGGCCGGATGGCGCATGAACGAAAGGAGGAGCAATGTCAGACTTCAGTACGAGACCTGGTCGCCTTAAGCCCGCGCCAGAGAATTTCTTGTCGTCCGACGAGATCGCGCAGGTGCAGTCAGGGCGGCGGGATTTCTTGCGAAGGAGCTTGGTGCTGGCAAGCGGCGCGGCGGCCGCTGCAGTAGCCGGGGGTCCGGCAGCGGCTGAAGGCGGATCGGTTGAGGGAGATCCCGCGATTCTCAAGCTCCCGCCCTGGAGCACCACACTCGGCAAAGCCGTCGCCACCAACCCGTACGGCATGCCCTCACCCTACGAGAAGAATCTGGTGCGCAGGCAAAGTCCGGGGCTCACGCAGGTCTCGCAAGCTTCAGTCGCATTTACGCCTCTGCAGGGGTTGTTCGGGATCATTACGCCCAGTGGCCTGCACTTCGAGCGGCACCATCAGGGATGGGTTGACATCGACCCGAGCCAGCACCGGTTCATGGTCAACGGCCTTGTCAAGCGGCCGAAGGTGTATACGATGGACGATCTCATGCGATTGCCATCGGTCTCCCGCATCCACTTCATCGAGTGTGGTGCCAATAGCGCGATGAACTGGGGAAACGTGGCTGTGCCCACGGTGCAATACACCCACGGCATGCTCTCGTGCAGCGAATTCACCGGCGTCCCGCTGTCGGTGATCCTCGATGATTGCGGCTTCGATCGAAAGCGCGGGAAGTTCATTCTTGCCGAAGGCGCAGACGGCTCCAGTGAGACCCGCACCATTGCCATCGAACGAGCCCTGGACGACGTGATCGTGGCTTGGGGGCAGAACGGTGAAATGCTCCGCCCGGAGAACGGTTACCCACTTCGCCTGGTGGTGCCTGGCGTACAGGGGGTGTCCAACGTCAAATGGCTGCGACGCATCAAGGTCGGCGATATGCCTTTCGGCGCCAAGGACGAAACCGTCGCCTATGCCGATCTTTTGCCAAGCGGTCTGCAACGGCAATACACCTCGATCCAGGAATGCAAGTCGGTCATCACTTCTCCGTCCGGCGGACAGATATTGCTGGAAAAGGGGTACTTCAACGTCACCGGGCTCGCGTGGTCGGGTCGGGGACGCATCAAGCGGGTGGACGTCTCCGCTGACGGCGGTCGAAATTGGCGAACGGCGCGTCTTGAGACGCCCGTCCTGACCAAGGCACTCACCCGCTTCAACATCGACTGGGTCTGGGACGGCAAACCCGCCATCCTGCAAAGCCGTGCCATCGACGAGACCGGGTTTGTGCAGCCAACAATGAAACAGCTGCGCGAGGTACGCGGCACGAAGTCGACCTACCACAACAACGGCGTCCAGTCCTGGATGATCGCGGAGTCCGGCGAGGTGAGCAATGTCGAGGTTAGCTAATACCGGTTTCGTGTTTGCGCTGGCGCTGCCTGCGCTGACCCTTCTTGCCGGTTCTGCCGTCGCGCAAACGGCCCCCCATTCCGGGATCGGCCGCGCTGCCACACCAGCGGAGATCCAGGCGTGGAACATCGACGTGCGCCCGGATTTCGAGGGCCTTCCGAAAGGATCCGGCACAGTGGCCCATGGGCAAACCATCTGGGAAGGCAAGTGTGCCACCTGCCACGGCACCTTCGGCGAAAGCTCCGAGGTGTTCGGTCCGCTCGTCGGCGGCACGACCAAGGATGACATGAAGACCGGCCGCGCAGCAACGCTGGCAAGTCCTCAGCCGCTTCGCTCGACGCTGTCCAAGGACTCGACGCTCTCCACGCTGTGGGACTACATCCACCGTGCCATGCCGTGGAATGCACCCAAGTCCTTGAGTAACGATGACGTTTACGCCGTTCTGGCATATCTGCTGAATCTGGGTGACATCGTACCGCCCGATTTTACGTTGAGCGATCAGAACATCCGCGACGTGCAAAAAATGATGCCAAACCGAAACGGCATGACGCGCGATCACGGCATGTGGGACATCAAGGGCAAGCCCGATACACATAACGTCGCCTGCATGAAGGATTGTGCGACGGACGTGAAGATCGTGTCTTCCCTACCCGATTCGGTACGCAATTTCTGGGGCAACCTGGCTGATCAGAATCGTCCCTTTGGTGAGGCGCGTGGTGCGGAGACTACCAAACCGCCGGGCACGAAGCCGCCCCTGGTCTCACAGCTCTCGCCAGCCGCTGCAGCAGCAACATCGGGCGGTGGCTCGCCGGCGAAGGCCTCATTCAGCGACCTGGCGAGCAAATCCGGGTGCCTCGCCTGCCATGGTGTGAGCAACAAGATCGTAGGTCCGGCTTTTCAGGACGTTGCCGCCAAGTACAAAGGTGACACGAATGCCGAGGCACAACTGATCACCAAGGTCACGCACGGCGGGTCCGGCGTCTGGGGTGCGGTACCCATGCCCCCGCAAGGTCAGATCAAGCACGACGACATCAAGATGCTTGTCCAGTGGGTCTTGTCTGGCGCGCACTGATTGCCTTGCGCACCAGGTTTTCACCAGCGACTCGTGGCCTGCCATCCATCGGGATGCCGTTCCACGAACAAAGAAGGAGGAAGATGACGATGAATGCAATGCGCAGAAAGGCTCTCAAGACCACCGGGAGCATCACCCTGCTTGGAACGTTGCTGGCCGCAGGGGTGTTCAGGCCCGTAGTCGCGTTTGCGGCGGCAACCTGGAACAAGGCAGCGTTCGGCACAACCAGTGTCGACGACACCATCAAGCAGCTTGGTGGCACGAGCGCGGCTGAAAGCAAGGACATCACGCTGACCGCACCAGACATTGCCGAGAACGGCGCCGTAGTTCCGATCTCGGTGACAAGCATTCTGCCAAAGATTACGTCCATCTCGATCCTGATCGAGAAGAACCCGAACACGCTCGCAGCAAGTTTCAACATTCCGGAGGGAACCGAACCCAACGTCAACACGCGCGTGAAGATGGGTGAAACCTCCAAGGTTCACGCGCTTGTCCAGGCCGACGGCAAATTCTATGTGACGTCGAAAGAAGTCAAGGTGACCCTGGGCGGCTGCGGCGGCTGATCTGAAAAATTCGAGGAGAAATACATCATGGCAGATCCGATGCGAATTCGCGCGACCCTGCAGGGCGACGCGGTGGATGTGAAGGTATTGATGGGCCACATCATGGAAACGGGGCAGCGCAAGGACGCCAATGGCGCAGTGGTACCCGCGCACTTCATCCAGATGGTCACCGCCACCTGCAATGGCAAGACAGTGCTTTCTGCGCAGTGGGGACCGGCAGTGGCCAAGAACCCGTACCTGGCGTTCAAGTTCAAGGGCGCCGCCAAAGGGGACAAGCTCCAGGTCACTTGGGTCGACAACAAGGGCGAGACGAGAACCGACGAAGCCGCGATCAATTGAAGCGGCACGAAGCGTGGGCCGCACCGCAGGCTGACTCTCGAAGCGTCCCGGGATCAGACACATCCGGAAGGAGAATGCAATGGGCGATTTCTTCAAGATTTTTAGGGCTGCGTTGATTGGCTGCCTTGTCATCCTGGCGGTGCCCGCCTCGCAATCTGCTGCAGGCCTGTCAAACAAGCAGGTGAAGGTTGTGTACCACCTGAGTGAAGGCATCGATCAAGCCGCGTCCGCTTTGCACAAGATCCGCAATCATTTAGACGTCGATCCCAACGCAAAGATCACAGTGGTCGCCGTCGACTATGGCGTGGACTTCCTTCTGGAAGGCGCGAAAGACAAAAACAACAACCCGTTTGATGCCACGGTTCAGACGCTGGTGAGCCGAGGTGTGGATTTTCGCGTTTGCAACAACACGCTGATCGGCCGAAATATCGACAGGCACAAGGTGATCCCCGAGGCGAAGATCATCCCCGCCGGCATGCCGGAGATCGCCAGGCTGGAGGCTGAAGGTTACGGGTACATCAAGCCGTGATCGGGTAATCATGCGCTACATACGTTGTCTGCATCATTGAGGAGGGAGATTTCATGCGCAAACCAGGCTTCACCCTCGTGGCCTTCGCCGCACTTGGCGTGTTCACCTGTATTGGAACGGCCATGGCCCAAGACTCATCAGGGGACGCCACCGCCCAGTATCGCGAGATGCTTGAGGACGGGAATCCCGCAGACCTTTGGGTAACACGTGGTGAGGGATTGTGGAAGGAGAAGCGCGGGCCGAAGCAGGTGAGTCTCGAGCATTGCGACCTCGGGCTGGGTCCGGGCGTAGTCAAAGGCGCATATGCGCAACTGCCCCGCTATTTCAAGGACACCGACAAGGTACAGGATCTCGAGTCTCGCCTGGTGACCTGCATGGTGACGCAGCAAGGTTATTCGGAAGCGGAAGCCAAAAAGAATCACTTTTCCAAGGAAGACGGCCAGTCGGACATGGAGGCGTTGGTAGCCTACATCGCCGACACATCGCGTGGCGCAAAAATAAACGTACCGCAATCCCACCCGAAGGAGCGGGAGGCTTACCGCGTCGGTGAGCAAATCTTCTACTACCGGGCCGGGCCGCATGATTTTTCCTGCGCCACGTGTCATAGCGAATCCGGCAAGCGGATCCGCCTGCAGAGCCTCGCCAACCTCACGGACCCCAAGGAGGCGGCGCCAGTGTTCGGCGCCTGGCCGGCATACCGGGGTTCGCAAGGTACGGTGCGCTCCATGGAGCATCGCATCTATGACTGCCTGCGCCAGCAGCGCATGCCGCCCGTCGAATACGGATCCGATCTGGTCACGGCGCTCACCGTCTATCTGGGCAAGAACGCGAACGGCGGAATGATGAACGCGCCTGGAATGAAGCGCTAAGGAACGGAGATCGATGCGATGAACAAAGCACTCATGCATGCGCTTGCAGCGTGCGGAATCGCCCTGGCCTGTGCGACCACCGTGCACGGTGAAACCAGTCTCGACCCATCTGCCGAAAAGGTGGTGAAAGCCGGATTCGCCGAAGCGTCCCCGGAATGGCAGGCGCGCCTCACGCAAGACCAGGTCCAGGCGTTGTGCAGCAAGAGCCATAACAATTTGCCTTCCGAGGTCGCAAAGAAGCTCGAAAAGGCCCAGCTTGCCACTATCGTGTATCCGACGTCCGGCAAGCTTCTAGGAGATTGGCGCGAAGGCGAAAAGATTGCACAGGAGGGTCGCGGCCTGCAGTTCTCCGACAAACCGGACGGTCCGGTGGGCGGCAATTGCTACGCATGTCATCAACTCTCGCAGAAGGAGATCGCTTACGGGACGCTCGGACCAAGTCTCTATCACTACGGGAAGCTACGCGGCAATTCCGAAGGGGTCGTGAAATATACCTACGGGAAGATTTACAACTCGGAGGCGTACAGCGCGTGTTCGAACATGCCGCGCTTTGGGCACAACAAGATTTTGAACGAACAACAGATTAAGGACCTGGTTGCGTTGCTACTCGACCCGGATTCTCCGATCAACAAGTAAGACGGCATTCGCCCCCGCAGGAGTAATACATGGCCATGAATCGTAGGGAATTCGCTCAAATGCTGGCGCTTGGCGCTGCGGCGGGTCTGATGCTGGATAGCCCCTTTGCGGCCACCCCGGACTCAAACTTTTATGAATTGCCGCGCTTCGGCAACGTGAGTCTTTTGCACTTTACCGACTGCCACGCGCAACTCCTGCCGATCTACTTTCGCGAACCCAACGTCAACCTTGGTGTGGCCCAGGCGAGCAAACAGCCGCCACATCTGGTCGGGGAGGCCCTTCTCAAGCATTTCGGCATTCCCGCTCGCAGCCGTGACGCCTACGCATTCACCTACCTGGACTTCAACCATGCCGCACAGGTCTATGGCCGAGTCGGCGGCTTCGCGCATCTTGCGACGTTGATCAAGCGCATCAAGGCAAGCCGCCCGGGGGCCCTGGTGCTGGATGGTGGAGATACCTGGCAAGGTTCCGGCACATCCCTGTGGACCAAGGGACAGGACATGGTCGATGCCTGCAAGCTGCTCGGCGTGGACATCATGACTGGGCACTGGGAATTTACGCTCGGCGCCGAGCGCGTCAAGCAACTGGTCGACAACGACTTGAAGGGCAAGATCGACTTCGTCGCGCAGAACGTGAAAACCAACGATTTCGGCGACCAGGTCTTCAAGCCGTACGTGATTCGGCAGATCAACGGCGTTGCGGTGGCCATCATCGGGCAAGCATTTCCCTACACCCCGATCGCCAATCCGCGCTACATGATTCCGGACTGGAGCTTCGGCATCCAGGACGAAAGCATGCAGCAGGTCGTGGACGAAGTCCGTTCGAAGGGTGCCCAGGCCGTCATCGTACTATCGCACAACGGGATGGATGTGGATCTCAAGATGGCCTCGCGCGTGCACGGCATCGACGCGATCATGGGGGGGCATACGCACGACGGTGTACCGGCACCGACGATCGTAAGGAACCGTGGCGGCCAGACGCTCGTGACCAATGCGGGTAGCAACGGGAAATTCCTGGCCGTGCTGGATCTTGATGTGAAGGGCGGAAAAGTCACCGACTATCGCTACAAGCTCCTCCCCGTGTTTGCCAATCTGCTGCCCGCAGACCCGGCGATGGATACGCTCATCAACAAGATTCGAGCGCCATACGAAGGAAAGCTGAACGAGCATCTTGCCACGACCGAAGGTCTGCTCTACCGTCGAGGCAACTTCAACGGGACATTCGACCAGTTGATCCTGGACGCACTGCTGGCGGTAAAGGATGCCGAAATCGCTTTTTCGCCCGGCTTCCGCTGGGGCACCACGTTGATGCCCGGCCAACCGATCCTGATGGAAAACGTCCTCGATCAGACCGCGATCACTTACCCGTACACCACCGTCACGGAAATGACCGGCGACACGATCAAGACCATCCTCGAGGACGTGTGTGACAACCTGTTCAATCCCGACCCCTATTACCAGCAAGGCGGCGATATGGTGCGGGTGGGCGGACTCCAATACACGTGCACCCCGAGCGCAAAGGCCGGTGACCGTATCAGCGAGATGCACCTCAACGGCAAAGCGTTGGAAGCCGGCAAGAAGTACAAGGTCGCCGGCTGGGCCCCCGTGTCCGAGGAGGCCAAGAGCACCGGCGGCGAGCCGATCTGGGATCTCGCGGCGAAGTATCTGCGTGACCAGAAAGTGATCAAGCCGCGTGCGCTCAACCTGCCCAAACTCAAGGGTGTCGAAGGCAATCCGGGCATCGCATGACGCCTCGTTCGGGCATGGCGACCCGCAGTCGATCCAGGGATCTTGCAATTCCCGGAGAGCGCGTGAGGAAGCCCGGTTATCAACAGTTGTAAGGGGCGGCAATCTGCCGATTTCATATCTGGTCTGCAACATGACCGCACAGTTGAATCAGAACCACGTGGGGTGCCTTATGGACAGTCATACACGGCTTTGGAAGTTTGCCATTCCATTTCTTTCACTATTGGTTGCGGCGAGCGCTTATTCGGCGCCGCCAATCACCCTCGCCACCGATCTTCAGAGCGACGCCAAGCAGGTAACGGCACATGACGCCGTATTCCTGCTTGTCTTCAGTCTGCCGGGTTGTCGCCCCTGTGAAGAAATCGAGACGAACTATCTTTCCTCGCTGCAACGAGATCCCCGCTACCACGGCAAGGTATTGATCCGAATGGTCGATGATCTTGCCGGTGATCGCAGACTGGTGGATTTCACCGGAGCCCAGTTATCGCAGCGCGATCTGGCCGCGAAATACAAGGCCCGCCTCGCGCCAACACTCGTCTTCGTCGACGCAAAAGGCAACAGCGTTGCTGAACCCCTCATTGGCGGAGACACGGCCGGATTCTATGGAGCATACCTCGACGCGTCGCTCAAGACAGCAATGAAGACGATTCGCCACGACTAGCAATCCGCTGCAGAACATACCCGTGGCCGAGAACTCGTGAGCCCCCCTTGCGGGGCTCGCCGCTGACCTCCGCCGCCCATGTCTTGTGGCCACCTTCAACATCCATGTATGCGTAGGAACCCATGAAACGCATTATTCTCTTATGGACCATCGGCCTGTGGCTGACGCTGCAAGGGGTAGCGCTGCACGCACGGGATTTCTTGTCGCCGGAGCAGGCCTTCCAGCTCTCCGTTGACACTTCCAATCCCGGGGAGACGCGCCTTACCTGGCAAATTGCGAAGGGATATTATCTTTATCGCGATCACATGGTGATCCACCAGACGCCCGCAAACTCGGTGGCTTCCGTCGACCTGCCGTCAGGCATCAAGAAGCACGATGAGAACTTTGGCGATACCGAGGTGTACCGCGACTCGGTTACCGTGCGTGTTGCAACCGCGGATGCCAAGCAACTCGATGTTCAATGGCAAGGCTGCGCCGACGCGGGTGTTTGTTACCCGCCGCAACAACAGACTTTGCCCCTCACCGCGATTTCCGCGAAATCCGGTAGCAGCAATGCGCAGATGCCATCGCCCGGCGCCGCAGACAGGGACATCAACAACAGTGAAGGTCATTTCACCGGATTGCTCGCAGGGACCGGGTGGGCAGGTGTCTTGACGGTCTTCTTCGGCATGGGGATTTTACTTGCGTTCACCCCATGCGTATTGCCGATGGTGCCGATTCTCTCGAGCCTTGTTGTCGGCAGCCAGGTCAGCCCACGACGTGCATTTGCATTGTCGTTGAGCTTTGTACTGTCGATGGCAATGACCTACGCGGCGCTAGGGGTTGTTGCCGCGTTGGCCGGCGCGAACCTTCAGGCCTTTCTGCAAAACCGCTGGACCGTTCTCGGCTTCGGCATGATTTTCGTCATCCTCGCACTCGCAATGTTCGGGGTATTCGAACTGCAGCTTCCCTCCGGGCTGCGACAACGGCTGGCCGATGCCAGTCAACGCCAGCGTGGGGGCACGCTTGCCGGCACCGCCGCGATGGGCTTTTTGTCCGCACTTCTGGTCGGACCCTGCATGAGCGCCCCCTTGGCTGGCGCCCTCCTCTACATTGCACAGACCGGTAACACCGTCCGGGGCGGGCTCGCGTTGCTCGCACTCGGCTTCGGCATGGGCGTGCCGCTGCTTCTCGTCGGGACCGCCGGTGGGCGTCTCCTGCCTCGGCCGGGCCCCTGGATGAACCGAACCAAGGTCGGCTTCGGCTTCATCCTGTTGGCTACGGCCATCTGGATGGCCCAACGCGTGGTAAGCGCCCCGCTTGCACTGGGCCTGTGGGGAGCATTGCTTCTCGCAATAGCCTGCGCATTGGCGTTCACGTCAGGCGCAAACAATCGCACCGCGTTCAGTCTCGTCGTGCCGCGCTATTTCGGTCTGCTTCTCGGCCTTTGGGGTGGCGTCATGCTCGTAGGGGCGGCTGCAGGCGCGGATGATCCGTGGCGCCCGCTCTCCTTCGGCAATCAACCCGGCGCGGTGACCACCAAGGCCGCCACATCGAGTTTCGTCACCGTGGGCAACGCCAATCAATTTCAGCAGCAACTATCAGCCGCGAAGGCAAGCCATCAAGCGGTTCTGGTTGATTTCTCAGCGGACTGGTGCGTCTCGTGCCACGTGATCGACCGTACTGTCTTCGGCGACGCTCGGGTGCAACAGGCGCTCTCGGGAGTCCGGCTGGTTCGCGTCGACGTGACCAGGAATTCACCCGATCAGCAGGCATTGATGCAGCGCCTCCAGGTCATGGGGCCGCCCACGGTGATGTTGCTTCAAAGCAGTGGCGAAGAGCAGCGCAGCCTGCGGTTTGTCGGGGAATTCGGCGCCGATGACCTACTGGAGCACTTGGTCCAATTGCGTGAGCGCGAGGGCGCGTGAGGGCGAACTACTGCGACGCCCGGCACTGCGCACGACGCTCGCACCTCGGTTACGCCAGCGGCGATCGGTCGGATTTGATCTGGAACTTTGGCAAAGGAAGCTATGAATACATTGAGGAAAGTCGCGGCGACCTTGGTGGCAGGCGGCATGATGCTCGCCGACAGCCCGGCAATGGCCGTGGGTGACGCACCGGGCGGGCCGGCGGTCAACGAACTCAACTTCCAGCCTCCAGTTACCAAAGTCGCCGAAGAGTTATACAGCCTGCACACGATGATGCTGATCATCTGCCTGGTGATCTTCATCGGCGTATTCGGCGTGATGTTCTACTCGGTGATCAAGCACCGCAAGTCGAAGGGCCACCAACCTGCCAGCTTCCATGAAAGCACCACCGTGGAAGTGATCTGGACGGTCGTGCCGTTCATCATCGTCATCGCGATGGCCCTGCCCGCGACGCGTACCGTGGTCGCGATGAAGGACACCACCAACGCCGACGTCACCATCAAGGTCACCGGCTACCAGTGGAAGTGGGGCTACGACTACCTGAAGGGCCCGGGCGAGGGCATCAGCTTTCTCTCGACGCTCACCACGCCGCGCGAGCAGATCAATGGCCTGCAGCCCAAGACCGACACGTACCTGCAGGAAGTCGACAATCCGCTGGTCGTACCGGTCAACAAGAAGGTGCGCATCATCACCACGGCCAACGACGTGATCCACTCGTGGTACGTACCGGCCCTGGGCGTGAAGCAGGACGCGATTCCCGGCTTCGTGCGCGACACTTGGTTCAAGGCCGAGAAAGTCGGCGAATACCGCGGCTTCTGTACCGAACTGTGCGGCAAGGAACACGCGTTCATGCCGGTGGTCGTCAAGGTCGTCTCGGAAGATGACTACGCCAAATGGGTCGACCAGAGGAAGAAGCTGATGGCCGCCTCCGTCGACGATCCGAACAAGATCTACACCCTGCCGGAGCTGATGGAGCGCGGCCAAAAGGTCTACGCGTCGAACTGCGCGGTGTGCCACCAGCCCAACGGCCGCGGCGGCGGTGCGTTCCCGGCGCTGGACGGCTCGAAGATCGCCACCGGTCCTGTCGCGGATCACATCGGCATTGTCCTGCACGGCAAGAACGCCATGCCGAACTGGAGCCAGTTGAACGACGTGGAGCTGGCCTCGGTCATCACGTTCGAACGAAATTCGTGGGGAAACAAGACCAGTGAAATCGTACAGCCGGCGCAGGTGCGGGATGCACGCGGCGGCAAGAGCGCCGACGCCGGAAGCGCGAGCTCGAAGGGCTGAGCGCCGGCCGTGCGGATTGACATGATCAACGACGGAGATTGGGTATGACATCGACCACTCACGAAGCCACGGCGGGTCACACGCACGCCCACGACCATCCGCTCGGCTGGCGCCGGTGGCTGTTCGCGACGAATCACAAGGACATCGGCACGATGTACATGGTGTTTTCGTTCGTCATGCTGCTCTCGGGCGGCGTGATGGCACTGCTCATCCGTGCCGAGCTGTTCGAGCCGGGCCTGCAGTTCATGCGTCCGGAGTTCTTCAACCAGCTCACCACGATGCACGGCCTCGTGATGATCTTCGGCGCGATCATGCCGGCGTTCGTCGGCTTCGCAAACTGGATGATTCCGCTGCAGATCGGCGCATCGGACATGGCCTTCGCGCGCATGAACAACTTCAGCTTCTGGCTTCTGCCCGTGGGCGGTCTGCTGCTGCTGGCGTCGTTCCTTGTGCCGGGCGGCGCGACCGCGGCCGGCTGGACCATGTA
>NZ_CABPRZ010000020.1 GCF_902459695.1 Pandoraea terrae | reverse complement strand
ATGGTCATGCCGGGTGACAACGTGTCGATCACGGTCAAGCTGATCCACCCGATCGCCATGGAAGAAGGTCTGCGTTTTGCAATCCGCGAAGGTGGCCGTACCGTCGGCGCCGGCGTGGTTGCAAAGATCATCGCTTAAGCTCGGATCTTCCAAAGATCCGCGCTTATGGGGTCAGCGCTTGGCTGCTGACCCTACTGCTGTTTTAGGGGTATAGCTCAACTGGCAGAGCGTCGGTCTCCAAAACCGAAGGTTGGGGGTTCGATTCCCTCTGCCCCTGCCAAACTCAATTGTCTGCATCCTGGAAATGGCGAATTCACCCGTAGAAACTGTGCGTACCACTGGCGATAAGCTGCTGTTGGCTTTGGCAGTCGTGCTGGTGGTCGTTGGTGTGGTGGCGTTCTATGCGCTGGCACAGCAAGCACTGTTTGTGCGCGTGGGTGCGCTCATCGTGCTTCTGGTGATTGCTGCAGGCGTTGCGTTGGCAACGCAGTCCGGTAAAGGCTTCACCGCTTTTGCCAAGGACGCGTATCGTGAAGTCGGGAAGGTCGTGTGGCCATCCCGCAAAGAAGCCACTCAGACGACCGCGATCGTATTCGCCTTCGTCCTGATCATGTCGTTGTACCTCTGGCTGTCCGACAAATCGATCGAATGGGTGGTGTTCTCTCTGATTTTGGGCTGGAAGTGATATGACCGATACCGCTGCAAAGAATACTAAGCGCTGGTATGTCGTTCACGCTTATTCCGGCATGGAAAAAAGCGTGATGCGCGCGTTGCAAGAGCGCATCGACCGCGAAGGTATGCAAGGCCAATTCGGGCGCATTCTCGTGCCGACCGAAGAAGTCGTGGAAATCAAGGGTGGCCATAAAACGGTCACCGAACGTCGTTTCTTCCCGGGCTATGTGCTCGTGGAAATGGATATGACGGATGAGTCGTGGCACCTGGTAAAAAACACCCCCAAGGTGACCGGGTTCGTCGGCGGTGCACGTAACCGCCCGGCGCCGATTTCCGAAAAGGAAGTCGAGAAGATCATGTCTCAAATGCAAGAGGGGGTCGAAAAGCCCCGTCCCAAGACGTTGTTCGAAGTGGGCGAGCTGGTGCGAGTCAAGGACGGTCCTTTCACGGACTTCAATGGCTCGGTCGAAGAAGTGAACTACGAAAAATCCCGCCTCCGTGTTTCCGTCACCATCTTTGGGCGGGCAACTCCAGTCGAACTGGAGTTCGGACAAGTCGAAAAGACCTGAGTTTAATGCGCCGGCGCGACGTCCGGCGCGTTTTGCATGGTGACACCCCGTCGCCGAGGAGCGCCAGTAGTCCTGTCGGGATGAAAACGCGTTATCACTCAACCCCGAATATGCGCCACATATTCGTTCCGGAGTAAAGCATGGCAAAGAAAATCGTCGGCTTTATCAAGCTGCAGATCCCTGCAGGTAAAGCCAATCCGTCGCCCCCCGTGGGCCCGGCTCTGGGTCAGCGTGGCCTCAACATCATGGAGTTCTGCAAGGCGTTCAACGCGCAGACCCAAGGTATTGAGCCGGGTCTGCCGATCCCCGTCGTCATCACCGCGTTCGCCGACAAGAGCTTCACGTTTGTCCTGAAGACGCCGCCCGCAACCGTGCTGATCAAGAAGGCCGCCAAGCTCGACAAGGGCTCGGCCAAGCCGCATACCGACAAGGTCGGCAAGATCACCCGCGCACAAGCGGAAGAAATCGCGAAGACCAAGATGCCTGACCTTACCGCAGCCGATCTCGACGCAGCGGTTCGTACCATCGCTGGTAGCGCACGCTCGATGGGCATCACGGTGGAGGGTCTGTAAATGGCTAAGATTTCGAAACGTCAAAAGGCGCTCGCCGCCAAGGTCGACCGCAACAAGCTGTACGCCATCGACGCTGCCCTGGCACTGGTCAAGGAATGCGCAAGCGCCAAGTTCGATGAATCGATCGACGTCGCCGTTCAACTCGGCGTCGACGCGAAGAAGTCGGACCAAGTGGTGCGCGGTTCGGTCGTTCTGCCGGCCGGTACCGGCAAGTCGGTTCGCGTCGCCGTTTTCGCCCAAGGCGAAAAGGCTGAGCAAGCCAAGGCCGCCGGCGCTGATATCGTCGGTATGGAAGACCTGGCCGAGCAAGTCAAGGCCGGCAAGATGGACTTCGACATCGTGATCGCTTCGCCGGACACGATGCGCGTCGTCGGTACGCTCGGCCAGATCCTCGGCCCGCGCGGCCTGATGCCGAACCCGAAGGTCGGCACTGTGACGCCGGACGTTGCCACGGCCGTGAAGAACGCCAAGGCAGGTCAGGTCCAGTTCCGCGTCGACAAGGGCGGCATCATCCACGCGACCATCGGTCGTGCCTCGTTCGAAGCCAGCGCACTGCAACAGAACCTTTCGGCTCTGCTGGACGCACTGACCAAGGCCAAGCCGGCCACGAGCAAGGGTTCGTACCTGCGCAAGATCGCCCTGTCGAGCACGATGGGCGTCGGCGTGCGCGTCGATCAAAGCAGCCTGGCTGCCTGATCACGAGTTCACGCGGCAGTCAGCAATACGCAGGATCGTCGGGCGTTGGCGTACCCGGCGAATGACGGTGACGGTCGAAAGGCCGTTGCGTCACGCAGTAAAGAACTTTGGGCGGCAGTGAGGCTTTTGGGCAGCACTGCCGGTTATCAAAGACCGTTGGCGGGAGTGGGCACGCAATGCCATTCCCTTAATACGCCAGCCAACGCAGATGGCGAACCCGAACACGTTATGTAGTGGTGTGTCTCGCGCAAGCGAGGTGTGCAAAGCTCCTAACAAGTCGGACGCCGTTGGTGGAACGGCATCACCATTGGGTGATGTCAATTTTGGAGGTTAACCGTGGCACTTAATCTGGAAGATAAGAAAGCCGTCGTGGCTGAGGTTTCGGCAGAAGTTGCCGGCGCCCAGACCATCGTTCTGGCCGAATATCGCGGTATCACGGTTGGCGATCTGACGAAGCTTCGCGCGAATGCGCGTCAGCAAGGTGTGTATCTGCGCGTGTTGAAGAACACGCTGGCGCGTCGCGCCGTGGAAAACACGCCGTTTGCTGATCTGGCTGAGCAGATGACCGGTCCTCTGATCTACGGTATCTCGACGGATCCCGTAGCCGCTGCGAAAGTCTTGAACGACTTTTCGAAGGGCAACGACAAGTTGATCTTGAAGGCCGGTTCGTACGACGGAAAGGTGATGGACAAGGCAGGCGTGCAAGCGCTGGCTTCCATCCCGAGCCGCGACGAACTGCTCGCGAAGTTGCTGGGTGTCATGCAAGCGCCGGTTTCCGGCTTTGCCCGCGCCCTGGCTGCCCTGGCAGAGAAGAAGCAAGCGGAAGCTGCTTAATACTCGCCCGGGTATCCGAACGATCGCTGACTACGGTCCGAACACAATCTAGGAGTTTTACAAATGGCAATCACGAAAGAAGACATCCTCGAAGCCGTTGGCTCGATGAGCGTTATGGAACTGAACGACCTGGTCAAGGCGTTCGAAGAGAAGTTTGGCGTGTCGGCTGCCGCTCTGTCGGTCGCTGGCCCGGCTGGCGGCGCAGCGGCTCCGGTTGCTGAAGAGCAGACCGAGTTCAACGTTATCCTGGCCGAAATCGGCGCGAACAAGGTTGGCGTCATTAAGGCTGTCCGTGAAATCACGGGCCTGGGCCTGAAGGAAGCCAAGGACCTCGTCGACGGCGCACCGAAGGCTGTCAAGGAAGGCGTGGACAAGGCTGCCGCTGACGAAGCGAAGAAGAAGCTGGAAGACGCAGGCGCGAAGGTCGAAATCAAGTAATTCGACGCCGCGCGTAGGGAAGGCTGGCGACTATAAGTCGTCAGCCTTTTTGTGCTTTGTGGGCCGCCAAATCCCGGCGACTTTCGCATCAAGCACAAAACGGTCCAAGACCGTTGATTTACAAGGGATTCGCCGAATATGACCGGCGAGAGGCCAAAGAAAAGATCGCCATTGTTGCGGTTTTCTCTTTGTCTTCTGAAGCGACTGCAGAAGGCAAGTTTGGTCGGGCGACGGGCAACACAGGCATCCGTCGCCGTCAGCCATGGTTGGTAGCGGCCAACCACCAAGCTCGTTGCTTCACGGCAAGCCCGCCGTGGGGGACGTCTGGTCTCAGTCGAGGAACACCCGTTGGCGATGCCTGCCGTCGTCGTCACCGTAGTGATTCGGAGATCGTAATGCACTATTCCTTCACCGAGAAGAAGCGTATTCGCAAGAGCTTTGCGAAGCGTCCGACCGTGCACAAGGTGCCTTTTCTGCTGGCTACCCAGCTCGCCTCGTACACCTCATTCTTACAAGCCGACACGATCGGCACGGAACGGAAGGCCGAAGGCCTGCAAGCCGCATTCAGCTCCATCTTCCCGATCGTTTCTCATAATGGGTTCGCCCGCCTCGAGTTCGTCAGCTATTTGCTGGGAACGCCGGCGTTCGACGTCAAGGAATGTCAACAGCGTGGCCTGACTTTCTGTTCGGCCCTGCGCGCCAAGGTTCGTCTGGTGATCCTCGATAAGGAATCGCCGAACAAGCCCGTGGTCAAGGAAGTCAAGGAACAGGAAGTGTACATGGGCGAAATTCCGCTCATGACTTCGACCGGTTCGTTCGTCATCAATGGCACCGAGCGTGTCATCGTCTCGCAGCTGCACCGTTCGCCGGGCGTGTTCTTTGAACACGACAAGGGCAAGACGCACAGCTCGGGCAAACTGCTGTTCTCCGCACGGATCATCCCCTACCGCGGTTCGTGGCTCGACTTCGAATTCGATCCGAAGGATATCCTGTACTTCCGCGTGGACCGTCGCCGCAAGATGCCGGTCACGATCCTGCTCAAGGCCATCGGCCTCACGCCGGAACAGATCCTGGCGAACTTCTTCGTGTTCGACAACTTCACGCTGATGCCCGAAGGCGCGCAAGTGGAGTTCGTGCCGGAGCGTCTGCGTGGTGAAGTCGCACGCTTCGACATCAGCGACCGTGAAGGCAAGGTCATTGTCCAGAAGGACAAGCGCGTCAACGCGAAGCACATCCGCGATCTGGAAAACGCGAACACCAAGTTCATCTCGGTGCCGGAAGACTATCTGCTCGGCCGCGTGCTGGCGAAGAACGTGATCGATGCCGATACCGGCGAAGTGATCGCGAACGCCAACGACGAAATCACCGAAGGTGTGCTGGCCAAGCTGCGCGAGTGCGACGTCAAGGAAATGCAGACGCTGTACACGAACGACCTGGATCAGGGGCCGTACATTTCGGCAACGCTGCGCATCGATGAAACCATCGACCGCACGGCTGCGCGTATTGCAATCTACCGCATGATGCGCCCGGGCGAGCCGCCGACCGAAGAAGCGGTCGAGGCCCTGTTCAACCGTCTGTTCTACAGCGAAGAAGCGTACGACCTGTCGAAGGTGGGTCGTATGAAGTTCAACCGCCGTGTCGGCCGCGACGAAGTGCTCGGACCGATGACGCTGGAAGACGACGACATCCTCTCGACCATCAAGATCCTCGTGGATCTGCGCAATGGCCGCGGCGAAGTCGATGACATCGATCACCTGGGTAACCGTCGCGTGCGTTGCGTCGGCGAGCTGGCCGAAAACCAGTTCCGCGCAGGTCTCGTGCGTGTCGAACGTGCCGTCAAGGAGCGTCTGGGTCAGGCCGAGTCCGAAAACCTGATGCCGCATGACCTGATCAACAGCAAGCCGATCTCGTCGGCGATTCGCGAGTTCTTCGGTTCGTCGCAGCTGTCGCAGTTCATGGACCAGACCAACCCGCTGTCGGAAATCACCCACAAGCGCCGTGTTTCGGCCCTTGGCCCGGGCGGTCTGACGCGCGAGCGTGCCGGCTTTGAAGTCCGCGACGTGCACCCGACCCACTATGGCCGCGTGTGCCCGATTGAAACGCCGGAAGGCCCGAACATTGGTCTGATCAACTCGCTGGCGCTCTATGCCCGCCTGAACGAATACGGCTTCCTGGAAACGCCGTACCGCAAGGTGGTCGACAGCAAGGTCACCGACCAGATCGACTATCTGTCGGCCATCGAAGAAGGCCGCTACGTGATCGCCCAGGCGAACGCGACGGTCGACGTTGAAACCGGCACGCTGACCGACGAACTGGTGTCGTCGCGTGAAGCCGGCGAAACGATGATGGTCACGCCGGACCGTATCCAGTACATGGACGTGGCGCCGTCGCAGATCGTGTCGGTCGCAGCCTCGCTGATTCCGTTCCTGGAACACGATGACGCGAACCGTGCATTGATGGGTTCGAACATGCAGCGTCAGGCCGTGCCTTGCCTGCGTCCGGAGAAGGCCGTTGTCGGTACGGGTATCGAACGTACCGTGGCAGTCGACTCGGGTACGACCGTGCAGGCATTCCGTGGCGGCGTGGTGGACTACGTCGACGCGGGCCGTGTCGTGATTCGCGTGAACGATGAAGAAGCACTGGCCGGTGAAGTCGGTGTGGACATCTACAACCTGATCAAGTACACGCGTTCGAACCAGAACACCAACATCAACCAGCGCCCGATCGTGGAAGTGGGCGACAAGGTCGACCGTGGCGATGTCATCGCCGACGGCGCATCGACCGACCTGGGCGAGTTGGCGCTGGGCCAGAACATGCTGGTCGCGTTCATGCCGTGGAACGGCTACAACTTCGAGGATTCGATCCTGATTTCGGAGCGCGTCGTCGCGGAAGACCGCTACACGTCGATCCACATCGAAGAGCTGAACGTTGTCGCTCGCGACACCAAGCTCGGACCGGAAGAAATCACGCGCGATATCTCGAACCTGGCGGAAGTTCAGCTGGGTCGTCTGGATGAGTCGGGCATCGTCTACATCGGCGCGGAAGTCGAAGCGGGCGACGTGCTCGTCGGCAAGGTCACGCCGAAGGGCGAAACCCAGCTGACGCCGGAAGAAAAGCTGCTGCGCGCGATCTTCGGCGAGAAGGCTTCGGACGTGAAGGATACGTCGCTGCGCGTGCCCTCGGGCATGAACGGCACGGTCATCGACGTGCAAGTGTTCACGCGTGAAGGCATCCAGCGCGACAAGCGTGCTCAACAGATCATCGACGATGAGCTGAAGGGCTTCCGCCTGGACCTGAACGACCAGCTGCGTATCGTGGAAGGCGATGCGTTCCAGCGTCTGGAGCGTTTCCTCGTCGGCAAGACCGCCAATGGCGGCCCGAAGAAGCTGGCGAAGGGCACCAAGATCACCAAGGAATACCTGGCCGATCTGGACCGCTACCACTGGTTCGACATCCGTCTGGCCGAAGATGAAGGCGCGCAACAGCTCGAGCAGATCAAGGAATCGATCGAGCAGAAGCGTCACCAGTTCGATCTGGCCTTCGAAGAGAAGCGCAAGAAGCTGACGCAGGGCGACGAACTGCCGCCGGGCGTGCTCAAGATGGTCAAGGTGTACCTGGCCGTCAAGCGCCGTCTGCAGCCGGGCGACAAGATGGCCGGCCGTCACGGTAACAAGGGCGTGGTCTCGAAGATCGTGCCGATCGAAGACATGCCGTACATGGCCGATGGCCGTCCTGCCGATATCGTGCTGAACCCGCTGGGCGTTCCGTCGCGGATGAACGTGGGGCAGGTTCTCGAAGTGCACTTGGGCTGGGCTGCGAAGGGTCTCGGCTGGCGTATCGGCGAGATGCTCAAGCGCCACACCCAGACGCAAGAACTGCGCAAGTTCCTCACGCAGATCTACAACGAGAGCGGTCATCAGGAAGATATCGACAGCCTGAGCGACGACGAAATCGTGTCGCTGGCGCGCAACCTGCAGAACGGCGTGCCGTTCGCGACCCCGGTGTTCGACGGTGCGCATGAAGACGAAATCCGCCGCATGCTCGATCTGGCTTATCCGGACGACATCGCCAAGGAACTCGGCATGACCAAGTCGAAGAACCAGGTCACGCTGCACGACGGCCGCACGGGCGAAGCGTTCGAGCGTCCGGTGACGGTTGGCTTCATGCACATGCTGAAGCTGCACCACTTGGTCGACGACAAGATGCACGCGCGTTCGACCGGTCCGTACTCGCTGGTGACGCAGCAGCCGTTGGGCGGTAAGGCCCAGTTCGGTGGCCAGCGTTTCGGTGAGATGGAAGTGTGGGCACTGGAAGCGTACGGCGCATCGTATGTGCTGCAGGAAATGCTGACCGTGAAGTCGGATGACGTGACGGGCCGTACGAAGGTGTACGAGAACCTCGTCAAGGGCGATCACGTGATCGATGCCGGCATGCCGGAATCGTTCAATGTGCTGGTCAAGGAAATCCGTTCGCTCGGTATCGATATCGACCTGGAGCGCGGTTAATCGCGTTCAGGCAAATAGGAGAAAGCAATGAAAGCTTTGCTCGATCTATTCAAGCAAGTCCAGCAGGACGAACAGTTTGACGCGATCAAGATCGGTCTGGCTTCGCCGGACAAGATCCGTTCGTGGTCGTTCGGTGAAGTGAAGAAGCCGGAAACGATCAACTACCGGACCTTCAAGCCCGAGCGCGACGGCCTGTTCTGCGCCAAGATCTTCGGTCCGATCAAGGACTACGAGTGCCTGTGCGGCAAGTACAAGCGCTTGAAGCATCGCGGCGTGATCTGCGAAAAGTGCGGCGTGGAAGTGACGCTGGCCAAGGTGCGCCGTGAGCGCATGGGCCACATCGAACTGGCTTCGCCGGTTGCCCACATCTGGTTCCTGAAGTCGCTGCCGTCGCGTCTGGGCATGGTCCTGGACATGACGCTGCGCGACATCGAACGCGTGCTGTACTTCGAAGCCTACGTGGTCCTCGAACCTGGCATGACGCCGCTCAAGCGTTGCCAGATCATGACGGAAGAGGATTACTACAACAAGGTCGAGGAATACGGCGACGAATTCCGTGCCGAGATGGGCGCGGAAGGCGTGCGCGAGCTGCTGCGTTCGATCGACATCGATTCCGAAGTCGAGCGTCTGCGCGCCGAGCTGCAAGTCACGGGCTCGGAAGCCAAGATCAAGAAGTATGCGAAGCGCCTGAAGGTCCTCGAGGCATTCCAGCGCTCGGGCATCAAGCCCGAGTGGATGGTGCTCGAAGTGTTGCCGGTGCTGCCGCCGGAACTGCGTCCGCTGGTGCCGCTCGACGGCGGCCGTTTCGCGACGTCGGACCTGAACGACCTGTATCGCCGCGTCATCAACCGTAACAACCGTCTGAAGCGTCTGCTCGAGCTCAAGGCGCCGGACATCATCGTGCGCAACGAAAAGCGCATGCTGCAAGAGTCCGTCGACTCGCTGCTCGACAACGGCCGCCGCGGCAAGGCCATGACCGGCGCGAACAAGCGTCCGCTGAAGTCGCTGGCCGACATGATCAAGGGCAAGAGCGGTCGTTTCCGTCAGAACTTGCTCGGTAAGCGCGTCGACTACTCGGGCCGTTCGGTCATTACCGTGGGCCCGACGCTCAAGCTGCATCAGTGCGGTCTGCCGAAGCTGATGGCCCTCGAACTCTTCAAGCCGTTCATTTTCCACAAGCTGGAAGTGATGGGCGTGGCTACCACCATCAAGGCGGCCAAGAAGGAAGTCGAGAACCAGACGCCGATCGTGTGGGACATCCTCGAAGAGGTGATCCGCGAACATCCGATCATGCTGAACCGCGCGCCGACGCTGCACCGTCTGGGTATCCAGGCGTTCGAGCCGGTGCTGATCGAAGGCAAGGCCATCCAGCTGCACCCGCTCGTTTGCGCGGCGTTCAACGCCGACTTCGACGGTGACCAGATGGCTGTTCACGTGCCGCTGTCGCTCGAAGCGCAGATGGAAGCACGTACGCTGATGCTGGCGTCGAACAACGTCCTGTTCCCGGCCAACGGCGATCCGTCGATCGTGCCGTCGCAGGATATCGTGCTGGGTCTGTACTTCGCCACGCGCGACAAGATCAATGGCAAGGGCGAAGGCCTGTCGTTCATCGACGTGTCGGAAGTGCTGCGTGCGTACGACAACAAGGAAGTGGAACTGGCTTCGCGCGTGAACGTCCGTATCACGGAATACACGGTCGATGCCGAGACCGGTGAAAAGACGCCGAAGATCACGCTGTACCCGACCACGGTCGGCCGCGCGATCCTGTCGGAAATCCTGCCGCCGGGCCTGCCGTTCTCCGTCCTGAACAAGTCGCTGAAGAAGAAGGAAATTTCGAAGCTGATCAACACGGCGTTCCGCCGTTGCGGTCTGCGCGAAACCGTCATCTTCGTCGACAAGCTGATGCAGACGGGTTTCCGCCTGGCGACGCGCGCCGGCATCTCGATCTGCGTGGACGACATGCTCGTGCCGACGCAGAAGGAAGAGATCATCGGCGAGGCGTCGAAGAAGGTGAAGGAGTACGACCGTCAGTACATGTCGGGTCTCGTCACGGCGCAAGAGCGTTACAACAACGTCGTGGACATTTGGGGCGCGACCGGTGACGCCGTCGGCAAGGCGATGATGGAACAGCTGTCGACGGAAGAGACGATCGACCGCGATGGCAAGACTGTCCGTCAGGAATCGTTCAACTCGATTTACATGATGGCCGACTCGGGCGCTCGTGGTTCGTCTGCCCAGATTCGCCAGCTCGCCGGTATGCGGGGCCTGATGGCCAAGCCGGATGGCTCGATCATCGAGACGCCGATTACCGCGAACTTCCGCGAAGGCCTGAACGTGTTGCAGTACTTCATCTCGACCCACGGTGCACGTAAGGGTCTGGCCGATACGGCGTTGAAGACGGCAAACTCGGGTTACCTGACGCGTCGTCTGGTCGACGTGACGCAGGATCTGGTCGTGGTCGAAGACGATTGCGGCACCAGCAATGGTGTGGCGATGAAGGCGTTGGTCGAAGGCGGTGAAGTCGTCGAAGCGCTGCGCGACCGTATTCTCGGCCGTGTGGCAGTTGCCGACGTCGTGAATCCGGAAACGCAAGAGACGCTGTTCGAAGCCGGCACGCTGCTGGACGAAGACGTCGTCGAGGCGATCGAGCAATACGGTGTTGACGAAGTGCGTGTGCGCACGCCGCTGACTTGCGATACGCGCTATGGTCTGTGCGCGGCCTGTTATGGCCGTGACCTGGGCCGTGGCTCGCGCGTCAACGTCGGCGAAGCGGTCGGCGTGATCGCGGCGCAGTCGATTGGTGAACCGGGCACGCAGCTGACGATGCGTACGTTCCACATCGGTGGTGCGGCATCGCGTGCGGCAGTGGCCTCGTCGATCGAAGCCAAGTCGAACGGCACCGTTCGCTTCACGGCAACCATGCGTTACGTGACGAACGGCAAGGGCGAACAGATCGTGATCTCGCGTTCGGGCGAAGTCATGATCACGGACGACCATGGCCGCGAGCGCGAGCGTCACAAGGTGCCGTACGGCGCCATGCTGCTGCAACTCGACGGCGCGGTGGTCAAGGCCGGTGCGCAGCTGGGTACGTGGGATCCGCTGACGCGCCCGATCATTACCGAACACGGCGGTCTCGTGAAGTTCGAGAACGTTGAGGAAGGTGTGACGGTCGCCAAGCAGATCGACGACGTGACCGGTCTGTCGACCTTGGTCGTGATCGATCCGAAGCGTCGTGGTCCGGCGTCGAAGAACGTTCGTCCGCAAGTGAAGCTGCTTGACGAAAAGGGCGAAGAGGTCAAGATCCCCGGCACCGATCACGCTGTGACGATCGGCTTCCAGGTGGGCGCACTGATCACCGTGAAGGACGGTCAGAACGTTCACATCGGTGAAGTGCTGGCGCGTATCCCGACCGAATCGCAGAAGACCCGCGACATTACCGGGGGTCTGCCGCGTGTGGCCGAGCTGTTCGAAGCGCGTGCGCCGAAGGACGCCGGCATCCTGGCCGAAGTCACGGGTACCGTATCGTTCGGCAAGGACACGAAGGGCAAGCAGCGCCTGGTCATTACCGACCTCGACGGCAATCAGCACGAATTCCTGATTCCGAAGGAAAAGCAGGTGCTGGTGCACGACGGCCAGGTGGTGAACAAGGGCGAAATGATCGTGGACGGCCCGGCCGACCCGCACGACATCCTGCGTCTGCAGGGTATCGAAGCGCTGGCGCGTTACATTGTCGATGAAGTGCAGGACGTGTATCGCTTGCAGGGTGTGAAGATCAACGACAAGCACATCGAGGTGATTGTTCGCCAGATGCTGCGTCGTGTGCAGATCGTCGATTCGGGCGATACGCGCTTCATCACCGGCGAGCAGGTGGAACGCTCGGACATGCTCGACGAGAACGATGCCATGAACGCGGAAGACAAGCGTCCGGCAGAGTATGCGAACGTGTTGCTGGGTATTACGAAGGCGTCGCTGTCGACGGATTCGTTCATCTCGGCCGCATCGTTCCAGGAAACGACGCGCGTGTTGACCGAAGCCGCAATCATGGGCAAGAAGGACGATCTGCGTGGCCTGAAGGAAAACGTCATCGTCGGCCGTCTCATCCCGGCCGGTACCGGCCTGGCGTATCACAAGGCCCGCAAGGCCCGCGAAACGTCGGATCGCGAACGTCACGACCAGATCGCTCTGGAAGAAGCGTTCGCACCGATGCCGGCTTCGGTCGAAGAGCCGACGGCGGAGTAAGTTTTTCGCTGTAGTTCGATGCTGTGAAAACGGCGCTCTGAAAAGGGCGCCGTTTTTTTTGCCTGTCATGCTTTCGAACGGGCCGCAATGCCGGGCTCTGGCTGCCTGCCACCAGCCGAAACCTGCATCGTCAGCAGGCGGCCAAGCACCAATATGCGGATGAAAAGGACTCTGTATAACAGAGTGCATATGACGGTGCGGAACGAGCGTTGTGAAATCGCCCTGAAAGGCGCACGGCAACGTGCGACGCAGGGAAAACCCGATTCCCCATGTCACGGCTCGAACATATGGTTTATGCGAACCGCAACATAACCTTGCAAGTCTTGTCACCGGGCGTGCCTGGCGGTTATTTTGCATCCGGTCAGGATGTACTTTTTAAATAACCAGGGGACCTCAATGAAACATAAGCTTTTCCGTTCGCTCTCACGACTTTTACTCGGCACTGCAGCGCTTGGCTCGATGTGGACGACCCAGGCCCATGCTTTCGACTGGAGCGACACGTCAATCCACTATTGGTATGGTTCGACGTTCCGAGAGCCCGGTGTCACTGACTCGAATGGGAAGGCCTCTGACATCGGCAAGAACATTGTCACGTTCAACCATGTCGATGGTTATAAATACGGTACCAATTTCTTCAACATCGACGTGTTGATGTCAAACAGCAAGGATCCGTCCAACAACGGCACCTCGGGCGCTCAGGAAGTCTATGCGCTATATCGCCACAATCTCAGTCTCAATGCGGTGACCGGCACCAAGAACTTCGCTTTGGGTCCGCTTCGCGACATTTCGATCGAAGCCGGTTTCGACCTCAATACGAAGAACACCACCTTTGCACCGCGCAAACGTATGCTCGTGTTCGGCCCGAACTTTCAATTCGACGTGCCGGGTTTCTGGAACGTGGCGTTGCTGTACCACTACGAGAACAACTACAACGGGATCGTCGGACAATCAGTGCATTTCCGGGGCACCGGGATGCTGGAAAGCGCTTGGGCCATTCCGTTCAATCTCGGCGGAGTGCCTGTGAGCTTTGAAGGCTTCGCCGACGTGGTAGCCCCCAAGGGCAAGGATGGATTCGGCGAATCCACGAAGACGGAAATTCTGTTCCATCCCAAGCTGATGGTCGATGTGGGTAGTATGATCGGCATGAAGAAAAACGTGTTGCAGGCCGGCGTGGGTTGGGAATACTGGTACAACAAATTCGGTAATAACCATCACACGGTGCCCGGGGCGCTCGCGAACACCCTCTTCGTGGAGGCAGCCGTCCACTTCTGACGCACGCGATCTGATCCGCGCAGATTGAGGCGCGCCAGCATGAGTATCCTCAGATTGCTGGCAAAGCCCCCGACGCGGCGCGCTAGCGCCATCAGTGAACTGCTGCCACCGCAATGGCATCGGTTTTAGAGCCACGGCGAAGCACTGGGTGGCTCTTGTTTCCTCGATGTGTCGTTCTACAATCACCAGGGCAATGCAGTCTGTATGACGGGGTGAGGCCGATTCGCCAATTCGAAGGAGCGACAACGTGAGCGCAAACATTGAAACCGTGATTCGTCCGCTGCGCGCTGAGGATTACGCGGCATGGCTGCCGTTATGGCGCGGCTACCAGGCATTTTACGAAGTGGAGATTCCCGCTGCGGTGTCGGAGCTCACGTGGCGGCGGCTGATCGATCCGGCGGAGACCGTTGGCGGCGCTTTGGCTTGGCAGGGCGCGGATGCTGTCGGACTGGTGCATCACATTCAGCACCGCTCCTGTTGGACTGAGGGCGATTACTGTTATCTGCAGGATCTGTTTGTGAGCCCAAGCGTGCGCGGCGGTGGCGTGGGGCGAAAGCTCATTGAGCATGTGTACGAGACGGCGGCCCGAAATCAATGCTCGCGCGTGTATTGGCTCACGCATGAGACCAATACCAAAGCCATGTTGCTGTACGACAGGATTGCGGAGCGCTCTGGGTTCGTGCAATACCGGCACAAGCTTTCGACGGGGGCGATGCCGAGGGCGTGACGGCGATGGGCGCTGCCACGGTGGCTCACCCGGTGGCGGCAAGCGCACAAAGGTACAATACGGGTTGAGCCGGCGCGGTATCGTCCGCAGCCGCCATTCTGTTTTCAGCCATTCCCGTCAGCATGAGCAAACCCGCCCGCACCCTCACATTCAAGTGCAAGACGTGCACGAAGCCCGTCACGTTGTTTCTTCAGAAAGTCTCCGCATGCTCGCACATCACCCCGTACCAGGGCTGGTGCAAGTGCGGTCAATTGATGCGCCACGCCACCGGCGACAAGGAAGCTGTTGAATCCTTCGTCAGTTCAACCGACGGCAACTGGTCGCATCATCACCACCACCATCATTGAGCGGTTGTCGGCGCAGTCGCAACTTGTTCGGACGCTGCCGCGCCCTATCCAGCAGGAGACTTGGGTGTCTCTGCCGGCGTTCACAAAAGTGCCTATACTGGGCAGCTCGACGTTTTGAGTGCGTCGCCCGAAAGCCTAATTTGATATTGCCCACGCTTGGGCTGCGCGCATTTTCTACCATCAACGGAGCCAACTCCCATGTCGAACAGTCAATGGATCCCGGTAAAAACTGAAGATGGCGTTTTTGACGCGTATCTGGCGCTGCCGCCCACGGGCAAGACCACGCAAGCGCCCGGTATCGTGCTCGTGCAGGAAATCTTCGGCGTGAACGCGCATATTCGCGCGGTCGCCGACCAATACGCGGCCGACGGCTATGTCGTGATCGCGCCGGACATCTTCTGGCGTGCGGCGCCGCGCATCGAACTTGGCTACGCCGGCGACGACATGGCCCGCGGGATGGAGCTGCGCAAGACCGTCGATATCGAAAAGGCGGTGAAGGACATCGCCGCGGCCGTCGACGTGCTGCGCGGCAAACTCGACGCGGGGGCGAAAGTCGCCGCTGTCGGGTATTGCTTTGGCGGCCTGATGTCGTATCTGAGCGCCACGCGTGGCCTGGTGGACGCCGCAGTGCCGTACTACGGTGGCGGAATTCAGAACTATCTGAAGGAAGCGGCCAATCTGCGGGTGCCGGTCCAGTTCCATTTCGGCGGGCTCGACACGCATATTCCGGCGGAAGTTGTCGACGGTGTACGTACGGCGGTCGCCGGTCACGCGAACGCGGAAGTGTTCGTCTATCCGCAAGCCGACCACGGTTTCAATTGCTGGGCACGTGGCTCGTATCATCAGCCGTCGGCGGCGCTGGCCCATGGACGTGCGCTGGCTTTCCTGGCCGAGGCGCTGTAGGGCCGTAGCACTTGCAGACCGCAGTTCGGACCATCTCGTCAAGCGCGGGGCGTGATCTCGTCACCTCCTGCGCTTGACACATCTCAGGGAACCGGCGCTTGCGCCGCGTGCGCTTCTGTCGGGTTCAAGGGTCCTATACTGAGTCGAGAGAAGCGCATTCGACGGAGGTGACGGCGATGTCCAAAGTCCGAATCGTATTGATCTCGACGCTGGGCACGCTCGCCTATGTGTGGCTTGCTATCTTGGGTGCGGGTGGAATCAGCGCATTCTTCTCTCGTACATCCACTGTTGCCGCCACACTCGTGCTGATCGCATTGACGATTGCCGCGCTATTCACGGAGGGCAACCTCAGTTCGGGCGAGCGAGAGGATCGTAGCAACCGTTGGGTCCTGATTGTCTTCGGTGTCCTTGGCGTTCTATCGGCCTACATCCCCGCCTATACGGATCGCATCGGGTTCTGGGCATTCGGCGACGACGGCGTCCGCTGGATGGGTGTTGTTCTCCTCGCCGTTGGCGGAGTGCTACGCATCTGGCCTGTCTTTGTCCTCGGCAACCGCTTCAGCGGACTGGTTGCAATTCAACCGGGGCATACCCTCGTTACAGATGGCATCTATCGATACATCCGTAACCCGAGTTACCTGGGCTTGCTGGTCGGCGCGCTTGGCTGGGCGCTGGTCTTCCGCTCAGGCGCCGGGATACTGCTGGCGGCGTTGAACCTTCCCCCGTTGTTTGCCCGCATTCGTGCCGAGGAATCGCTATTGCGCTCCCAATTTGGTGATCAATACGACCAATACTGCGAGAAGACCTGGCGGCTGATTCCCGGCATTTACTAGCGTCTGACGACCGCCTCCACCGCCGACCGAGCGGGCTTTGCAATCGCGCGGGCCGGTTGTCGCGCCCACTCGCCCGGGGGGTGTGCGTTGGCGGCCATTTTTGCGGCAGGTCGACAGTCAAAACAAAATGCCGAATCGGGATTCAACAACAAAATTCTGTGCGGCGGTGGAGGGGCAGTTTGCTGCAAACGCATCCGACGGTCCCGTTAAGCTTACAACTGTTGCGCGCCCGATTGGCTTGACCGGTCCGGCCGTCGCTCGATGCGATTGTTGCGTCGGCAAGCCTTTGCGCGCCGTACAGACGGCCTCTTTGGAGTTTCACATGGCTTTGAAAGATTTCAAGGTAGTTACGTTCGACGTTGTCGGCACGCTGATTGATTTCGAAGGCGGAATGCTGGCTTATCTGCGCCGCGCGGTTCCCGACAGTACGGTGACGGATGAAGCGTTTCTCGCTGCCTATCGCGCTGCGCGCGCCGACGGCAACACCGGTGCGTATCCCGACGATCTGGAGCGTTGCTGGCATGTGATCGCGCCGAGTTTGGCGCTACCGGATTCCGACGCGCTCGCGAAAGGGTTGCGTGATTCGGTGGCCGCCTGGCCCGCGTTCCCGGATTCGGTGGAGGCATTGCAGCGTTTGCGAAAGCATTTCAAGCTGGTCACGATGACCAATGCCCAAACGTGGGCGTTGAAGCAATTTTCCGAGACGCTCGGCGAACCCTTCGACATGCTGTTGAGCTGTGACGATGCGCTTTGCGAGAAGCCTGATCCGCAATATTTCGCCTATGCGCGTGGCCGTTATGAAGGCGTGTGGGGTTTCACGCAGGCCGACAATCTGCACGTGGCGCAAAGCCAGTACCACGATATCGGCGTGTCGAAACGCCTTGGCATCACCACTTGCTGGATCGAGCGCCGGCACGGCAAGGCGAGTTCGGGCGGCACCATCGAGTCAGCGCACACCGTGCCCGATTATCACTTCCACACGCTGGCGCAACTGGCCGATGCGGTGGAAGCGGGCCGCTGAGTCCGTCTGCAACGGCAGGGCCTTTCCCTTGCGGGGAATTTATCGTCGCGATCATCGGATCGTTGGGCTGGCCGGCAGCCGCTGCTGCCACCTTGAATTAGTAGGCGGAATACATCGTTCGCTTGTGACGTTATCGAACAATTTCTGTGACGTCGCCCAGCTGCCACTTCCCTGTGTAGAACGCTTCCGTAGGTGAATAAAGCCGGAATAACAGGAAGAACCCATTGCCCGGCACTGTCTTGATCCAGTTTGACTGCATGCCTTCAGGGGCTTTGGGGCCGAAGTACAGATCCGTCGAGCCATCCGGATTGTGCTTTAGCGCCTTGAGCGAAGACAGTGAGGGGCGCCGTTGCTCCGTATTGATGAAACTGAAATTCTCGGCGTCATATGCGGAAGCGGACCAGTAATCGAGCACGGGCGCGTTAGCGGGGACATGCAGCCGGTAGGTCCGAGCGCCGTCCAGGAATGCCCCGCGCGCATCCCGGTAAGTCGTCGCATACGCGGCCCCTTTGCCAACGATCGGCTTTGCGTCAGGGTTAAGAAACTTGTGCATGGCGAACCCGAAACGGAACAGCGCGGCACGCTCGTCGACATCGGTCAATGGCCCGCGTTCTTGCGTATAACTGATCAAACCTGTCGGCAAGCGCCATTGGGTTCCCTTGAACATCACACGGCGGGGCCTGCGTGGATTGAACTCGAGGTTGGCCACCATCATTCGCCCGGTCTCGGAAGCGCGCTGCAAAATCGCGCGCAACCTCGCGTCCGGTGCAAACGGCTTTCCGCGCTCAATGCCCAACGTCGCTAGCATCCCCAGCATCATGCGGTCGCGCTCCTCGCCGGGCTCCGCATGGATCCGTTCGGCCAGCAGCGTGAAGTAGTCAAGTCCCTTCGGTGTGACGCCGTCATAGTCGGCGGATCCCATGCGGCGCATTTGCAGCGGAGGCGGTGCTGATCGCGAAGCGTAGGGATAAAGATTCGCGTGAGTCAGCTGCTCGGCGGCGCTTTCCACCGAATCGCCAGGCCCACGCACCGCCCGCAGGAACAGCACGCCGCGATTCGTCGGTGACTGACGCACGATGTACCCCTGCTCGGGCAAGTCGCCCCGATATCCCGGCGGCACGATCACATACTTGCCGCCTTTGCCTTCATCAGGGCCAATCCTGCCAACATCTTCGATCGGCCGCTGCCACGCGTCGAGCACCACGCCGTACTGGTTCCCTTGCGGGATCTCAATCACCAGCGGACCGCTGTCCTGCAGGTTGAAGTAGCTGAACGAATAGACGACATCGTCATTGCCCGTCTGCAACGTCTGATTGACTTGCTCCAGCTTGTCGAACACGAACAATTCCATCGGGCGGATGCCGATGCGTCGTGCCCCTTCGGCCATTGCGCCAAGACCCACCAGCGGCTGCGCCCAGATATACGCCTGCACTGCGCGTTGATAGTCCAGTTCGTCGTAGAGTTGTTGCGACGTGTTCGCGCTGGGGTAATGGGCAGCGTCAAACGCGAGTTTGCCCTTTTGCGCCGACGCACCGGAATCGGCGGCAATCGCCATTCCGGTGGTCAGCAACAGCGCCGCGACAACAACGCTCCGCAGACAGGTCGACTTCAACGGCACCTCCGTCAAGTGATGTGCAAAAGCCCGCCGATGGCGCACTGAATTCACCTCCGCCTTACCGCAGATCGATCGTGACATCGTTGATATGCCCCCCGGTAAAGGCGTAGCCAGGTGCAGACCCTTCGGGATAGTCGCCTGCGGGAGAGCCGTGGTCGATGCCGACGTCAAACGTCTCATCGATCGAGTAGAAAGCCGGCGGACTCGCGGGCAGATGGTCCTTGCCGACCGGTTTGCCGTCCGCGATCAAGCTGATGGCCGCGCCCTTCGCATAGCCACCGCCGTCATAGTCGAAGTCGAAACGAAGCTGGTGCTGGCCAGGCTGAAGCGGCGCAGGTCCGCGGAACGTCACCGTCTTCAGGTTGAATAGCCGATACGTAAACACCGGATGCCGTTCGGCGTCGAGATACAGCGACCATCCGGCACCGCTGCCGCCCAGCGTCGCAATCACACCGCGCGCATCCGGGCCGATATCGACGTTGCCGGTCACGCTCCACGACCGGTTGTACGTCTTGGGCAGTGCCGTCTCGGGAATGCCGACAGCACCTTCGTGGAAGGTCATGCGGGTGCGGCCCGCGTCGATTGAAGGAATCCCCTTCGAACTGTTGGCCACCATGTTCTGGAGCGGGAGCACTTGATTGCGCGCCGCTTCGCTCATGAACAACTTCTTCAACGCAGCGAGTCGCGCCGGCTCGCGCTGCGCAAGGTCGTTCCCCTGCGAGAAGTCATTTCTCAGGTCATAGAGTTCCCATTGATCGTCCTCGAACTTCTTGTTTGAGTAATCGAAGCCAGTCCACGGGAGCCTGCTGTGAAAGGCCGACGCCATCCAGCCGTCGTGGTAGATCGCGCGGTGCCCGAAAACCTCGAAATACTGTGTAGTGTGACGCTCGGGCGCCTTCGCATCGGCAAAGCTGTAGAGCATGCTGGAACCATCCATCGGCTTCTGGGCGATGCCGTTGACCGTCGTCGGCGCCTTGATATGCGCAGCCTCCAGGATGGTCGGGACAACATCGTCAACATGGCTGAACTGGCTGCGCAAGCCCCCGCGATCCGTGATCCCCTTCGGCCACGAAACCACCATCGCATTTCGCGTGCCGCCGAGATGCGAAGCGACCGTTTTCGTCCACTTGAACGGTGTGTCCAGTGCCCACGCCCAGCCGGCCGGATAGTGCGCATACGTTCCAGGTGCGCCAAGCTTGTCGAGCCTGGCGAGCTTCGAAGCATCGCTCTCCGGCAAGCCTTGGAGTTGGCCGAAATAATTCGCGCTGCCAAGCAAACCGCCCTCGGCGCTGGCGCCATTGTCGCCAACGATGTAGAAGAACATCGTGTTGTCGAATTGGCCGTTGGCCTTGAGCGCGTCGATCAGTTTGCCGACTTGGGCGTCGGTATGCGCCAGGAAGCCGGCATAAACCTCCATCAATCGCGAGGCAATGCGCTTCTGATCCGGGGTCAGCGAGTCCCATGCCGGCATGCGCGGATCACGCGGGGTGAGCGTCGTCCCCGCCGGAATGACGCCAAGCCGCTTCTGCCGCTCGAAAGTCTCCTCGCGAAGCTTGTCCCAACCTTGGTCAAACTTGCCGCGATATTTGTCGATCCATTCCTTCGGCGCCTGGAGTGGGGCATGCGTCGCTCCCGGCGCGAAATACATAAACACCGGCTTGTTCGGCGTCACCGAGTGCTGAAGACTTAACCATTGGGTCGCGCGGGTGGCGAGGTCTTCGCTCAGATGATAGTTGCGGCCCGGTGGGCGCATGATCGGCGTCGTACCGTCGTACAGCGACGGGTCGTACTGATCGGTTTCTCCGCCGAGGAAGCCGTAGAAGCGTTCGAAGCCCTCGCCGGTCGGCCAGCGATCAAAGGGCCCGCTCGGCGACACTTCCCAGTCCGGGGCCTGATGCCATTTGCCGAAGGCCGCGGTGTTGTAGCCGTGCTGACGCAAAATCTCGGCGATGGTCGCGGTGTCCTTGGTATGGAAGCCGCTGTACCCCGGACGATCATCGATCGTGTTCTCCACCGCACCGATTCCGACCGCATGCGCATTGCGGCCGGTCAGCAGCGACGCGCGCGTCGGCGAACAAATCGCAGTCGTGTGAAAACTGTTGTAACGCAGGCCTTCGTGCGCGAGCGATTCAAGCACCGGCGTCTGGACCGGCCCGCCGAACGTCGACGATGCGCCGAATCCGACATCGTCAAGCAACACGATCACCACATTGGGCGCGCCTGCAGGCGCGTTGACATGATACGCGGGGAGAGGCGCGGACTTGGCTTGCTGTGCGGAAACGGACGCCGCAAACAGCCCAAGACATAAGGCAAACCACTGACGGGAACAACGCATCAAGCATCTCCAAATTTATTCTTGTGGTGAAAAACGTGCGCCGTTCGCGCTACGTCTTGCCTGCACGGGAATTTGTTGTATCATTCGTTTGAATCAAATGATCTAATGGAATTTAGCCAGTATCTTGGAGCGCCGTCAAGTGGGGGCTTGTCTGGACCCTCGTTACAATACGTCGCGGCGCTTGCAGTCAGCAGGCGCGCAGTGACCCATGGCGCCGCTAACAGGCTGTGGCGCCTCAGAGATCGAATTCAACGTTGATGAAATCATCCATAGTCAAAGGCGAGGCAAGGGAACGCATTCTGCTGGCCGCTGAAGAATTGATTGCCAAGCACGGCGTCGATGGCGTATCGGCCCGCAGCATCAATGCTGCGGCCGGCGTCAGTGCAGGTATCCTCCACTATCACTTCGGCACGCTGGAAAACGTGCTGAACGCGCTGCTGGAGCGCCACATGGCGCCGTTGATGTCGGAGCGCCTTGTGATGTACGACGCGCTCCTGTCCATGCCTGAAGTCACGGCTCGCGGCGTCGTGGAGTTGCTCACCTTGCCGCTCGCAAGAAAAGTCATCGAGCAGGGCGAGGCGGGGGCGCGCTACGTCCGGTTCATGGCGCGCCTCAACTCCGACCGCGCCCCGGAAACCAGAAGGATTTTCGCCGAATCGTTCGGGGAGGGTGGGGCACGACTGATTGAAGTCCTTCACAGCGCGTTGCCCGCGATCCCGAAAGAGATCCTCAGACCCAGGCTAATTTTTTGCTCTCACGCGATGGTGCATAGCCTTGCCGAACTGGCAAGCACCGCCTTGCCTTCAATCCTTCCCGATCACCATCAGCGACAACAGTACCTGTGGAGCCAGGTTGAGGTGCTGATCGAGTTCCTGTGCGGCGGGTTGGCTGCGCCGACCCACATCGCTGTTCCGTCATCCTTGTCCTGACCGTCATCATGTCCGCCAAAACCCGTTCTCGCGAGCCACGCCAAGTTCTCATGCCTCGGCGTCGATTTCTATGGGTCGCCGCTTCGACGGCGGTCGTCGCCGGCGGCGCCGGCTTGGGTGTTGCCCTTTCGCGTATGCGGGCCGCTCGTGACGCGAAGGCGCCGGTTGTGGCCATCGCAGGGGATGGCAAGCGCGGCCCGATCAACATGATGTGGATACCGGGCGGCGAGTTCATGATGGGCAGCGAGAGCAAGCTTGCCCAACCCAACGAGCAACCGGCCCATCCGGTACGTGTGCATGGATTCTGGATGGATCGGCACCATGTCACGAATGCAGAATTCCGCCGCTTTGTGGAGGCAACCGGCTACGTGACTGTCGCCGAGCGCAAACCCGAATGGGAGACGCTGCGCGTGCAACTGCCGCCCGGCACGCCACGGCCGGCAGATGCCGATCTGGTCCCTGGCGCGCTTGTCTTTGTCGGCACCCAGCGACCCGTCAACCTGCAGGATTATTCGCAATGGTGGCGCTTTGTGCCCGGCGCGAACTGGCGCCGGCCTCACGGTCCTGGCACGTCAAGTGAAGGGCTCGACGACCATCCCGTCGTGCAGGTGGCGTACGACGATGTCCTGGCGTACGCAAAGTGGGCAAACAAGCGCTTGCCGACCGAGGCCGAATGGGAGTTCGCCGCGCGCGGCGGCCTGACGCAAGCGACGTACGCATGGGGCGACGATTTCGCCCCGGATGGCAAGCAGATGGCGAACGTTTGGGAGGGCCGGCAGCAGCAACCTTTCCCCGTCGTCAGCCCCAAGGCGGGCGGCGCTATCGGAACGAGTCCCGTCGGCACGTTCCCGGCGAACGCCTATGGTTTATCCGACATGACGGGCAACGCATGGCAATGGGTTGCGGACTGGTACCGGTCGGATGCATTCGGGCGCTTGGGTTCCGGCGTGCCCGTTGACCCCAGGGGGCCGTCGGAAAGCTTTGACCCGGACGAGCCAGGTGTGCCCACCGACGCGCCGAAGCGCGTCATTCGCGGCGGGTCGTTTCTGTGCAACGAGACTTACTGCCTGAGCTACCGCCCAAGCGCGAGACGCGGGTCCGACCCCTATACCGGCATGTCGCACTTGGGCTTTCGGCTGGTGTCCGACGCGCCGCCTATTGCTTGAGCGATTCGCCCAACTGGTCGAGCAGGAAGCCGGTGCCGAGTTCACGCGAGCCGGCGTCGTCGTAGCCATCAAGAAAGGCGCCTTGCTCGGTCACGACCAAACGGGTGCGGTTGCCGACGGGGGTGATTTCGACCGTCGCCAGCGATGCCGAAATCTTGCGCTCGTTCAATTGCATCTCATAGGCGTAGACGATTCGCTCGTCCGGCAAGACGTCGAGATAAACTGCGTCGAAGGTCGACACCAGGCCGTTTGCCCAACGTCCTTGAAGGTGCTCGCGACCGCCCGGGCGCACATCCATCGTGCGCGAGACGACCGTATAGTTGTCGCCGCCGGCGAACCACTTTGCCTTCGCTTTCGGTTCGGTGAACGCCCTGAAGACCAGCCACTGCGGCGCCTCATAAGTGCGCTCGATCGTGAAGGTCGCGTGCGTGACAAACCGGCCGGCAGGTTCTTCCGCGTCCATGCGCGCGACTTCTTGCGCGAGCCGGTCCAATGTCTGTTGCCAGCCGTGGAATGCGCCCTTGGTCATCCACGCATTCCCCGGGTCGGACAGCGTATAGCTTTGTGTCACCTCCAACCGCGTGCCTTCGCCCTCGTCAGTGAAAGTCGCGATCGTGTGGGCGCGGAACAGAGACGTGCCGTCCGCATCGCTCACGTCCGTTTCGATCACCAGCCGCGCGTCCGGCACGATTTCAACAAACGTGCCGCGTGACCAGTAGCGTTTGCCGTCGGCCGAGCGCATGCAGACGTTGAACGCACCGCCAACGCGAAACTCGACTTCGGCCTCCGGCACGCTGTAGCCCGCAGGACGAAACCAGTGCTGCAGGTGCTCTGCGGCGGTCCATGCTCTGAACACCAGATCGCGATCGGCCGGGAATACGCGGGACACCACCATCGGTTGCGACGGTGTGTCTTGCGGATTGTCATTCGGTGTCGTCATGACAGGCTCCTTCTCGTTCCATGGTTGCCAGGTATTCGCCGAGACGATCGAGATTGCCTTCCCATTCGTTACGGCGCTGATTGATCCACTGTTCCGCGATGCTCAGCGCCCGCGGCTCAATGCGGCAGGTGCGCGTGCGGCCGACCTTCTCCGAATGTACAAGGCCCGAGGATTCAAGAACGGCCAAGTGCTGCATCACCGCCTGGAGAGACATCGCCAACGGCCTCGCCAAGTCGGTGACCGAAGCCGGTCCACGGGTCAATTGCATCAGCATCGCGCGCCGGGTTGCGTCGGCGAGCGCCTGAAAGGTCAGATCGAGTGATATGGATTGGTCAAGCATGTACTTGAGTATAGTTCGTCGAATTACTAAAGCAAGTTATTTAGTAATTGGGTCGAGTCAGTTCACCCAAACGCACCCTGCGTCAGGTCCTTCTCAAATTCGACGGTCCAGGCGGTGCCATGTCCGATTCGGTATCCCCTTTCCTTGAGTGTCGACATACGAACGATGGTGACATGGCCCTGGATAGGGTAGACCTCGTCCACGACATCGGTGGTGTTGGTTTCTTGAAGCAGGAAGTCGGCCTCGGCAAGCTGGTGGCGGTGCAAGATGGCAACGAAATCCGCCTTTTCATCCGGCGCGATCACTGACATTTGGTGTCCCTCCAAATCGAACGCTTGACGTTTCCAAGTTAGCACAAACGCTAGCGCGGTGGCGGTGAGGCGCGCTTTCTCGTGGGACGCCATGAATATGTCTTGACGGGAATATACTCCGACAGGTATGGCTCGCGCCGTTCCGCCGATTCTGGTCGGTCCACATTGATGCACTCGAACGCCACCTGGATCAGATGAATCCTGAACCACGCCAAAAGGGTAAGAAACGATGAGCAATCGCGACGAATACATGCCGGGCCCCGCCACGGGCGCCGAGGTTCGACAGGATGCGGACCGAAGCCTCGCGTCTGTCGGCCCCGTCAAGCTTTCGACGGTCGGTACTCCGACGGCGCACATTTCGGAAACGCGGGTAACACGCGCCGACGCGCCGAACCTCCTCGATCGATTCCTCGCCGGCGAACCTCTCGGGCGCATCGTTGCTGGCGAAGCGATGAGATTCGGTTGGCCGCGCTTGAACACCGAGTATGCGAAGCGATTCGGTATCGAGCCCCACAGCGCGGCGAACGCGAAGAGCTAGGAGAAAAACATGAAAAAGTCGGATTCGATCGCGGGCCAGCCGGCATCTGAGCTGATTGACAAAAGAATCGCCGAGCTTGGGGACTGGCGTGGGGAGACCTTGCGCAGGATGCGCGAGCTCATCAAAGAGGTAGACCCGGACGTGGTGGAGGAGTGGAAGTGGATGGGCACTCCTGTATGGTCGCACGACGGGATCATCTGCACCGGCGAGTCCTACAAGTTGATAGTGAAGTTGACCTTCGCCAAGGGGGCTTCGTTGGAGGACCCGGCCAAGCTCTTCAACTCGAGCCTCGACGGGAATGTAAGGCGCGCGATTGACATCCATGAGGGCGAGGAGATCGAGGCAGGCGCGTTCAAGGCGCTCATCCGTGCCGCGATCGCTCTCAATACATCCGCCGGAAAGACAAGGGCAAGGCGAGCGAAGTAGGCTACGGGATATAGCCACGTGTCTTGCTGTAGTGGATCAATGGATCCCCGACACGGCGCTACGTTTTTCAACAGGAGATGGTGCGATGCAAAATCTTGTCCAGATGGCATGCGCAGCCTGTCTTGTCGTGGCGACCGCTGCGACGGCGCAAACCCCAGCCTCACAACCGTCCGCGGGTCGAACGCACGACAAGGTACCGTACGACATTCCCTACGGCACTGCAATTGGTTTGGACACCGCGAAGAGGCTGCTCGCAATTGCAGAAGCCGAAGCGAAGAAGCACGACTGGAAAATGACCATTGCTGTTGTTGACACGCATGGCGAACTCATCGCGTTCGAACGAATGGACGACTCACAGTATGCGTCGATTGCGATTTCGCAGAACAAAGCGCGCACGTCTGCACGATTTCGCCGCGAAACTAGGGTCTTCTACAATCAGTTCGAGTCCGGGCATACAGCCGTGAGCACGCTAGACGAGGGACTGGTCGCGGCGCCGGGAGGATTTCCGCTCGTGGAAGGAGGAAAGGTTGTCGGGGCTATCGGCTGTAGCGGTGGCTCAGGCGAACAGGACGCTTCCGTGTGCAAGGCTGCCGCGGATACGATCAAATAGTGCGGCATCACTGTCGGCCGCAGCCGACTGAGACGAGACATACAGACGTTATCCGCCAAGTTTCTTGATCATGACATCCAACGCGTCGAGGACGCCCAGTGCCGGCCCTTGCAAGCCGATACCCTTCGTTGGATCAATGGCATATTCATCCGGGTTGATGCGAATGACGCGTGGCCCGTTTCTCTCGCTCATGTTCCGAACGGTTGGAATTGCCCGGCCCGCACCGACTTCAACGACGACTCCTCGTTCCACGCTCAACTGCCACGCTTCGATCCTCATCCGCTGACGCTTCACCCGAGTTTCGATCCAGTTCGAGTCATCGAACATCAGGATATTGGGTCTCGCCACGCTGCCGCACTTCGGGCAACGCGGAAGCGGCGACGTCAACAGGCATTGCCCGTCGTCCACCTGTGGACATAATTCGTTTGCCGACCATACATCGTGCGAACAGGCTCGGGAGCATTGCAGGAAGTGAATTGAACCGTGGCATTCGAGGACGCGGTTCTCGACAAAGCCCGCCTTCTGAAAATGTCCGTCCACGTTGCTGGTGAACACGAAGGCGCCGCGTTCTTTCATGGATGCCCAACGCCGAAGGATTTCATACCCCTCGTGTGGAACGGTCTGGCGGTAGAGATTGAGCCTGTGCCCATAGAATCCCCATGCGCGTACCGGATGATTGAGGAACGTCTCACCGTTGGCGATATCCTGAAAGCCGATACCTTCGACCTGTAACGCAGGATACGCGCGCCAGAAGCCATGTTCTCCACGGAAGTCCGGCAGTCCGGAATCGATGCCCATGCCTGCGCCAGCCGTTATCAAAATGCCGTCGGCGTTTCGCAGCCATTCAGCTGCAATTTCCAGTCGGGATTGCTGGTCCATGATAAGGGTCATTTCATTCGCGGTTGAGTCGGCATAGCGTTTTGAACAGTGTCGCATTTGCCACACGACACGCGTATTTTCGCTGCGCAGTTAGACAATTCCTGTCCAACGATGCTGACTACAATGGGCAGGCATTCGAGAGTCCCATGAGATGGTTATTGCAATCAATCGGTTCGGGTTACCATCGATGGCCGGGGTGCCGCGTCCAGGAATCAGACTCATTATCAACAGAGATCGGGGATGAAAAAAAATTACGCAAACTTGATTCGGCAGCTTCTGATGAGCGAGGGATACCAACAGAGCATTGAAGATATTCACGTCCATCACAAGAACGTCAAAAATGAAGCCCGTTATCGGGATGCCCTTCTCAAGGAGATCAATAAGCAACACGGCGCACAAGGGTTGGTCGCCTATGCTGAGGTCGAACGGGTGGATCTGGTGCTTGCGGACAGGGAATCGAGTGATCGCGTTCGAATCGAGTTCAAGTATCAGTACACCTTTGACATGGCTTATCCCGTCGCGAGCAAGGTGGACGAATTCGACGCGCTTCGTGCCCGAGTTGCCGAGGGTGGAAGGGGAGTCGCCGAGCTCATCGTGGCGGATTGCGACGCCTGCGACTTTTTCGTCTTGATCGTTCAGGACCGCACGGGACATCCGGCATCCGGAAAGCTTGCGGGCGATGTGGATGCCGCTTTCATCGAAGAGCAGCGCCGGATGGACCGCGAGTTTGGCCCAGGATCGGATCGAAACAAAAAGGCGTGGCTCGAACCCACGCAAAAGTTGCTCGACAGTATTTGTCAGGTCTATGGTGGCAGGCAACTGGACCCCGTCGAGCTTGTCGTCGGTGATGCAACGGACCCGTTGACGAGCCATTTTTTCGTGCTCGACATGACCGGCAGGTGTGCGAAGGCCGCCTAGGGTGGCATTGGCCGCGGCTGTCTGGCAGTCGCTCTCATGCTGCCTGAAAAGCCGCAGCGCACATAACACTGTTACGCGAGCGTGACTGTCACTACCCGAAAATGTCGAACTACGATTCCGAAATTCTGTCGCTGTTGCCCGTGGAGGGTCCGGACGTAGAAGGGCGGACGATCGCACAACTACTGGAAAGAGCCGCTGCAAAGGGGCTGCCGTTTACGTATCGCCGGGCAATGCACCGGGCGTTGCTCGCGCTGCACGATCAAGGTCTTGTGTCCTTCGAGGTAGGGCCTGGCCGGACTTTCTACTGGAAAAAAAAGCCCGGTGCGAGTGGCTTGGCTGCCAACGCGCGGGCGATCATGCGGCCCGACGAGGCACTCGCGCTTCAGTTGCTCGAGCGCTTTGCCTACAACCAGATGCCGGCGCTGCTCGCCGGTGACCTGAAGGCGCTCTTCGACGTAGCAGGCGAGGTGCTGGCGCGTATCCCTGCCAGCGCGCCGCGCCATTATTCAAAGTGGCTGTGGAAAGTGGCCGTAGAGCCCGGCAATTTCACGCTGCGTCATCCGCAGATTGTGCGTGACGCGTTTGCAGCGGTGTCGCAAGCGCTGCTCATGGAACATGAAGTCGAAATTCATTACCGTTATCGCACTGACGATCCCTCGAAAGCCGGCAACGAGGCAATCAGGGTGGTCCAACCGCTGGGATTGGTGGAGGTCGGCGGCGTCGGCTATTTGGTCGCCGCAACAAAGGATCGGGCCAATCCCGTGATGTACCGGCTCGACCGGATGGTAACCGCGACGGTGCTTGACCCGTTCGCCTATCCGGAAACGTTTTCGATCGAGTCGTACATCAAGCGCCAACGCAACTTTGACTTTTTCCCCGAGGGAATGATCTGGCTGTCACTGCGATTTCGCGGCATGGCCGGCGATCACCTGATTGAGTCGCCCATGTCCGAAGACCAGCAAGTGAAGCGGCATGGCGACGTGTTGGAAGTGAACGGCACCGTGATGGCCAGCAAGCGACTGCGTTGGTGGGTCCGATCGTTCGGCGCCAACGTCGAGGTCGTGGCGCCGGAGGCGTTGCGTCAAGAGTTTGTCGAGGAGGCGCGAGCGCTATACGCCCAATACGCTGACACTGCGGCGAAGCCGGACGGCGCACATCGCGTGCGCCGCGCTCCGCAGGCCGGACGGCGTTGATGGCAGGCTTCCGCGTGGGCCACCCGCGCTCAGAGAAAGCCGAGACCGCTTCGCGGCCCCTCCTTCAACGCACATTCCGCTTCGAGCGCCGAAATGAAATCGGCGGGGCAGGCAAGGCCGCGTAACGGACGCTGACGCGCGATCACCGCGAAATCCCCCGGCGTCAGTGTCCGCAAGCGGCCAAGGCGGGTGCTGAGCGCCGCGCCAGGGGCCGGCAGCCCCAGCACGTCGCAGTACCGGCAAAGCAGGTCCCACGCCTGGCGGGGCAGCAGGTAGTCGAATTTGACCTTCAGGTCGAAACGCCGCAACGCAGCTTGATCGAGCCCGTCCATCAGGTTGGTCGATGCTACGAACACGCCGCAGAACGCCTCCATCTGCGTCAGCATCTCATTGACCTGCGTGACTTCCCAACTGCGCACGGCGCCCCGACGATCCTGCAAGAAGCTATCCACTTCGTCGATGAGCAGAAGCGCCCCTTCTCGCTGCGCCTGCCGAAATGCATGCGCGATATTCTTTTCGCTGCCACCCACCCACATCGACATCAAGTCCGACGCCCGCCGTACATGCAAAGGCACGCCGAGTTGGCGCGCCAGCCAACGGCCGAATGCCGTCTTGCCCGTTCCGGGCGGGCCGTAAAGGCAGAGCCGCCCGGAACGCGCACGCAACATACTGCTCGCCAGATTGCCCAGATCGACATCCGCATGAACGAATGCGGGATCGTAGGTTTGCGGCAATGCATCAGGACTCCCCTGCGCCGTAGGTGGGTGACCCTGTGCCTGAAGCGTACTGTCGATCAGGCGCTGCATTGCCGCAGCGGCTTCCTCCGGGCCCAGTTCTTCGCGAATGGAATGCACCACCGCTGCTGCCCGGGTCACAATCGCAGGCGCAAGATTTTCGGATGCGGCCATGAGATCGACAGCCGGCGCGTCGAGCAGACCGTTGCATGCGTTCTCGATGATTTTCGCGCGTTGGCTGCGAGGCGGCACGGGCAATTCGATCACCATGTCGAACCGACGAATGAAGGCAGCGTCGAGGCATTCAACCGAATTGCACAGCCAGAATGTCGGCACCGGGTTCGCTTCGAGTACCCGGTTCATCCATGCCTTGCGGGTCTGGGCAATGCTTTTGCGGCCAAAAAAGCGATCTCCGTCGTTGAATACGTCTTCCACCTCGTCGAAAACGATCATCGCACTACGTTGCCTGAGGAAGCTCTGGGCGGCTCGAAAGGCACGCATTCGCCGCTCTCCGTTGATCGGATCGCCGTCGTCGTTTTCACTCGCCACTTCGAAGAGCTCGCAGTCCACATGCGCAGCGAGTGCCTTGGCGAGTTCGCTTTTCCCCGTGCCCGGTTCCCCATGGACAAAGATGTTGACCCCCTTGCGCCGGGACGAAAGCGCGCGGCGAAGATACGGCAGCAGCACCGAAAGGGATTCGTCGACGTGCCGATAGTCACTGAGCGTCAGTTTCCCCGGCGAGGACAAGGCCACCGTATCGCGCAACAATGCAATGGGGTCGGTCTCCGAGGAGGCAATGTGATCGGCGAAGCTATCGGAGAGCAGTTGCAACTTGCCGTTCAACAACGCGGTCCTGCTACGGTCGATGCTGACAAGCCCGGAATGGGCCAGTACGCCCAGCGAGCCAAGCGACGCGCGAATCAGCGGCTCCGGCTCATCGAGCAGGACCGACAGGACATGGAACAGTTTGCTGGACGACAGTGAACCGAGAAAGTCCGCCGTATCGTCGAGCAGGCGCTCGTTCTTCAGCATCACGACGAACTCGAGAATCTTGCAATCCGTGGCGGAGAGTCCCGTGAGGCGTGCGAGCCGCGCGATATTTGCGCCGAGGCACGGCGAAATGTCGGCGTCGTCGCGTCGATTTTCGGCGGCGCGATAAAGCTTGCTCAGCTTCTTGCGTACGGCACTTGCGTCGAACGGACTTTGCTCGGCGTCGATCCACTCTCCAAAACCCAACACGTCAGCGAGCCGGTCGTCGCTGAAACCGTGGTGCTGAACAAAACTCTTGTGCCCGGCGAGGGGAACGAGCAGTCGAAGAAGCCACAACTTGATTTTCGGCGGCAAGTCGAGCGACGACTGATTTGGGCGGGTAGCGAGACGTTGCGTGTTCATGCTCGACATGTAAGCACCCCGTGCGTGGATTGAACGTTTGAATCGTCGGCCGGTGGGTCTCCGGGACAACGTCATTGTTGCGCGGGCATGAGACAAATGTTGTCTCACATCACAAATGCTCAGGCTTGTGTTGGCGCAAATGTCGGCCCCCTCCAAGCCGTTTTCGTCTTCGTCATCGGCGAAGTCGTACGCGCCTTCGCTTTGCGACTCGCGGTGGGGAAGCCGGCCAGCGCGCGTTTCATGGCCCTTGGCGCAAAGGACGACTGGACAGGCGTCAAAATTTGGGTGGAGGAAGACGGGAAACCGAGCTACGCCGGCAAACGGTTCGCCGCCATGAATGACCCCGAGATGTTCGCGGAGCTGCGCAAGACCTGTGTCACAAAGGGGGCGTCGGTGGGGCCAAACCCTCAGCAGAGGAAAATTGCAGCGAGCGACTTGATCGAGTTCCTCGACGAGACGATCGGCAAGTGAACCGATCTCAACGTGTTTTCCTGCAATGGGACGATCCCGTTCAGCAACGCGCCAACGTCATGGCGTGAACGGATGTGTCTGCCGCAATTTTCGTGCCGCCACGGCATTCACCGCTTGACGCCGGTCATATACTCGGCGTACTTCTCCAGCCCACTGGCGCGCGCGCGGTAATCGTTGCCATCCGGGCAGAGATTGATTGCCCGCACAATCCAGTCCTGGGGGCTGTCCCCCATGTCGAGTATGTTGATACATCCCGGTCCCTGCTCGATGTGCCCCAGGTAATCCGAGCCACCCGTCAGTGCCTGTGACAGGATCGCGCTGTTGACGCCGCCATGCAGGACCAATAGTGCAGTATCCCATGACGGATCGGCACGCAATTTCTCCAGCGCCGGGTACACTCGCGCTTGCAGTTCCGCAACAGGCTCACCGCCCCGTAAGGGGGCCGTGGGAGGCACGTGCGCCTGCGTAAGCACCTCGACCATTGCCTTCAACTGTGCGCGCGGCACCTGCGCAGCGCTCCAGGGGCTGATTTCCCGAAAGCCTAGCCACGGTTCCGGGGCGCCGGGCTGCCCGATCGCTGCCATAACCCGTTCGGCGGTTTCCACGGTACGCGGCAGGCCGCTAGTGATCACTTTGTCGAATTTCCTGATGCCGAGCGAACGGAAATAGCGGCCCGCTGCATCGGCTTCGGCTCGGCCTCCAGTGCTCAGAACGACCACGTCCTCGTTCTGTGCGGGTCGTCCCGCGGCATCGAAATAAGCGACGTTGCCATGACGCATTAAATAGATGCGTCGCCGGTGCGGGGCCAGATAGGGTGCTGCGGCAGTCTCTTGCGGTCGTGCGTGAACGGTGGCCGCTCCTTCGGCCCCGAAGGCCCAGCCACAAGCGGCTCCGAACAAGGTCAGGGCCGCGCCGATCATGGACAGCGTGCGAAGCATGCCTTCTCTCCTGCTGATTTGCGGAAACATCGGGAGATTGTGTCATCGCGCTTTCGCGCATGCGTCGCATATCATCGACGAACGCCGTTGCATGCTGCATCGTCTATTCAGATCACGTGAAGCTTGGGTCCTCCTCAATCGTCGAGCGCGGGGACAGCGCCTTGTTGCATGAGGACGCGCGGCGAATCCATGGCCCCCGTCTCGTTGTCTACCACCACTTCATAGGCCGCGATGCCGGCAAAGCCCGGCGCCATGGACTCGGCAATGCGGATGGCGCTGGCTTCATTGCTGGCCTGGCGCATTTCGGCGGGTTGTAACGTGCCGCCGTTACCCTTGCGGTACGGCACGATGATGAACTTGACGGCGCGGATAGCTGGCAACATGGTCGGACTCCGGACGTGGGGTAGGTGGTCCGGAATGTAGCACAAACAACTGTGTTTTTGTACAGTGCTTTTCGTCGAATATCTCAATCGCAGGGTCACAGACCATCAGACATTCGAGAGAACGCGGCCCGGCGGGATATGCAGTCGATACCTTTTTGTTCCGACCCGCGCCTGGCCAACATCGGCCTGGTCTCCGACTACACCATGATGAGGCCGTGTCGCATGCCCTGCATGACGGCCTCGGTGCGGCTGCTTGCGCCGAGCTTGCCAAAAATGGAGGAGAGGTGGAACTTCACCGTGTTATCCGATATGTCGAGATGACGCGCGATCTCCTTGTTGCCAAGCCCTTCGGCGAGCATTCTGAGCACGTCAATCTCGCGCGGGGTGAGCATTTCGATAAGCGCCGCGGATGCCGTCTGGCGAGGCGCCTTGCGCTCCGGCAGCAGTCTGGCGAGGATCTCCGGCGTCAGCACGCAAAGGCCCGCGGCCACAGCGTCTATCGCTGCGATGATTTCGTCGGGCGTCGCGCCGCGCGGCAGCAGTGCCGTGGCTCCGCCTGCCAACGCCACATGTATCCAGGTGCTGTCCGCCTCATCTGTGAGCAGGACGAGCGCCGGCGTTGCGGGATCCCGGTCCACCCCCGGCGCCGGAATGTCTGCTGCCTGCGGCTCCAGTTCGACCAGGACCACATCCGGCAATTCGCCGGCAAAGCGGTCGGCGATCACCGCAGTGTCGACCGCGCTGCCTGCGAATTCGAGCGCCGGCGTTGCCTCGACAAGCGCCTGCAGGCTTGCGCGCGCTTGTGGCGACGCGGCGACGACGGCGACCCTGAGCGGGCTCATCTGTGTCATCTCGGCACCCGACATGGGCCGTAAAGAATCTCACCGGCACGAATTCCGATGCGGGCGTTCGCCCACCGTGACCGAGCACTCGCTCAGCTCGCCGCCCCGGATCAGCCCGATCTTCAACAATTGTCCGATACGGTCGCCGCCAAGCGCGGCATGCACGTCGTCCATGTCTCGGCACGGCTTGCCATCCAGTTCGATCAGCACATCACCGATCAGCACCCCGGCTTGCTCCGCGGGTCCGCCCGCTGCAACCGAAACCACCAGCAGCCCGCGCTCGGACGCCAGATTCAGTTTCATCATCGACGACTCCGACAGCTTCACCGGTTGTGTGCCCACGCCAAGGTAGCCGTGCGACACACGTCCCATTCTCAGCAGTTCCTCGCTCACTCGCCCTACGGTCGTTGCCGGAATCAGGATCCCGGCGCCAGGCGCGAGCGCCGACGTGCACAGGCCCATGACCCGCCCCTTCATATCCACGAGGGCCGCACCGGAGAAACCCGGACGCAGGTCGCCGTCCAGCCGCACGAAGGCATCGAACTGGCCGCCCCGCCAGGTACGCCATGGACCGCTGGCAGTGCCGACAACGCCGAAATCCGCGCTGGTGCCGAGCCGGTCCACTCGCGCCACCGCGAGCACCAGATGGCCTGCTCTGAGGGCGCTCGCGTCACCGGTCTCGACCGGGTTCAGCTCCACGCCGCCGACCCTCAGTACGGCCAGGTCGGTGCCAAGGTCCCGTCCCGCCAGGACGGCCGCCACAGTACGGCCATCGGCCAAAGTCACTTCAATGCCGTCTTCGCGCCTGAGCGTATGCGCCGCCGTGACCACCACGCCGGGTATCCAGATTACTCCACTGGAGGGAAAGCGGTGTCGCCCGTGCACCGCGACGACACTCTGGCCGACGCGCTCGGCAATGGCGGCCAGGTTGACGGAAAGATCCTGCAAAGGATTTCCACTGGAGATCGGGGTTTCCATGATGACTCCTGCCATTTGCTACGTGAATCGATGCTTCGCGCGCCTGGCCAACCTGGGGATGGCGGGCAAGCGCAAACGAGTGGATTTACAATGACAGGCGCGCGGCGGCCGTGCACCACCCTAATGGGTAGCCGGTGCTCAACGCTTCAGGAGACACACAATGAACAGCAAGAACACGATCTGTCTGTGGTACGACGGCGACGCCCTCGACGCCGCAACCTTCTATGCTGAAACATTCCCCGACAGCGCCGTCGGCGCCGTCTTCCGCGCCCCGGGCGACTATCCGGACGGCAAGCAGGGCGATGTCCTGACGGTCGAGTTCACGGTCGCCGGCATTCCCTGCCTCGGGCTGAACGGCGGCCCGCATTTCAAGCACACCGAGGCCTTTTCCTTTCAAATCGCGACGGACGACCAGGAAGAAACCGACCGATTGTGGAATGCGATCGTCGGCAATGGCGGCCAGGAAAGCGCATGCGGCTGGTGCAAGGACCGGTGGGGATTGTCGTGGCAGATCACCCCGCGCGCCCTTATCGCAGCAATATCCGACCCCGATCGCGCGGCGGCCAAGCGCGCATTCGACGCGATGATGACAATGAAAAAGATCAACATCGCCGAGATAGAGGCGGCACGGCTGGGCTGAAATCCATCCAAACGCAGATCAAGCGTGTCCTGCACGTTCTGTCTTGTTCGGATCCGAGGGGATGGCTGACCGACCGAATTTCGGCCGGAAGCGGACAGCCAGTGACGCGAAGTCTTGTCGGAAGCGGACGTTGCGGCGGCTATGCTGCGCCCGCCCCGCGCCCCACGTGTGCCAGCGCCAGTGCCAGCCTTGCCCCCACCTCGGCGTTGTGTTTCACAAGTGCGATGTTTGTCGCCAGGCTGCGTCCACTCGTCAGCGCCTTGATGCGAGCGAGCAGGAACGGGGTCACGGCCTTGCCGGTGATTCCTTGCGCCGTGGCCTCGGCGAGTGCCTGCTGAGTTAGCGCATCGATCTCCTCCGACGCCATCGCCGCCGCTTCCGGCACCGGAGTGCTCAACACCACGCCTCCCGCAAGGCCCAAGTCCCACTTGGTGCGGATGAAGCGAGCCTGCTCCGCCGCGTCGTCCAGCCTGAAATCCGCGCGAAAGCCGCTGTCGCGCGTGTAGAACGCAGCGAAATTGTCTTGTTCGCAACTGAGCACCGGCACACCATGCGTTTCCAGGTATTCCAGTGTGAGCCCGATGTCGAGGATGGACTTCGCACCGGCACAGACCACCGCCACGGAGGTCTTCGCCAGTTCCTGCAGGTCGGCCGAGATGTCAAAGGTCTGCTGCGCACCGCGGTGCACGCCGCCAATGCCGCCGGTAACGAAGACCTCAATGCCGGCCAGCGCGGCACATATCATCGTGCCGGCCACTGTCGTGGCGCCGAGCCCGCCGCCGGCCAGCACGGCCGGCAGGTCGCGGCGGCTGACCTTGTGTACCTGGTCCGAGCGGCCGAGCAGTTCCAACTCGTCATCCGAAAGGCCGATATGGATTCGCCCACCGATCAGCGCAATGATCGCCGGCTCGGCGCCCTGGTCGCGGATCAAGGCCTGCACTTCGCGCGCAGTGCGAACGTTCTCCGGGTAGGGCATGCCGTGAGCGATGATGGTCGATTCCAGCGCCACGAGCGGGCGGTCGGCGGCCTGTGCAGCGGCCACGGGCGCGCTGCAGGTCAACCACGAGTGTGCAAGGTCCGCAACCATGTCGATGCTTCGGCAGTGTGATTCACTTAAAGCTTCGCTGAACGCCTCAATTCCACCCGCTATTTCAACGTAGCCTTAAGTATGCAGCAAAAGGCAGGTCCACGATGTGCCGCACAACCCATCAAGCGCCGGCATTGACTTGACGCCAGGACGCAATGATCGAATCGGCGGATCGATCGATATCCTCTTCGGTCGTTGCCCAGGAAATGACAGAGAAGCGCATCACAAGACGATCGTGCCAGGTAGCCTCGGCAACGTAGCAAGTCCCGGCAGCCTGGATGTTTTCGATGGTGGCCCTCGTCAAATGATCACGGCGCTCAGGTGGCTCCCCCGCGCCGAACTGTACGACAAACTGATTCAGCTCGACCTGATTGAGAACCTCCACACCGGCTTCGGATGTCAGGCGCATCGCCATGCGTCTGGCGAGAAGACAGTGCCGTTCGATCATTGCCGCAATGCCACGCCTTCCGAACGCGCGGATAAGTGCCCAGGTCGCGAAGCCACGCGCGCGTCTTGAAAGTTCGGGTACGTAGTGAAAGGGCTCCCGGCATTCTCCGCCTGCTGCCGGAAGATAGCTCGCTTCGTAAGCCATCGCGCGCCGATGGGCATCCGAGTCCCGGACGATCGCGTAACCACAATCGTAGGGGGTCTGAAGCCACTTGTGGCCATCAGTCGCCCAGGAGTCCGCTTGCTCAACGCCTGCGGTCAACTGGGCTAACGCTGGGCATGCGCGTGCCCACAGGCCAAACGCACCGTCGACGTGAAGCCATCCACCATAGCGATGAACGACGTCCGCAATTTCATTGAACGGGTCGAATGCACCTGTGTTTATTTGACCGGCTTGTGCGATTACGATGAGTGGCCCACCACGCGACGCCAACGCACCGGACAGGGCGGGAACCAACATGCGGCCAGCATCATCCGTCGGGATTCGGATGACACGATCGTGGCCAAGGCCCAGATAACGCAACGCGGCAAAGATCGCTGCATGCGCATCGTTGCCGATGCATACGTTGACCGGTGGTGCGCCGAACAAGCCATCTGCATCGGCATTCCAGCCCGCCAGGCGCAATACCTTGCTTCTCGCCGCAGCGAGGCAAACGAAACTTGCCATCGTCGCGCCCGTCGTGAAGCCTATCGAGCAGTCCGAGGGGAGCCCCAGCAAATCCAGAAGCCATGATGACGCGACTTGCTCGGCGACGGCGCCTGCGGGGGACCCGTGGTAGCTCCCACTGTTCTGCCCCCACATACTTGTCATCCAGTCGACCGCAACGCCGACGGGATGAGAGCCGCCCATGACCTTTGCGAAGAACCGAGGCCCTGCCGCCCCCATGAGGCCGGCATCTACCGCTGCGGCCAGTTGCGTGATGACTTCGGGGGCTGTCACCCCCTCATCCGGCGTCGGTACATACAACGCCGCCCGCAACGCTTCGAAGCTGGCTGTCGCCGCGGGGCTTCGGAGCGCGCGGGAGTCATGAAAAGCCAAGGCCAACGAATACGCCTGATCGAATGCGGCGCGATATTCGTCGGTCATGGTTGCCCCCTTGCGCGTCAAGTCTTTTATTTATAGACGCTGGGGAATCGAATTTACAGGCGATTTGCCCCCCTGGAATGTCGGATATTGGCCGCACTGAGACAAATGATGACCGTCTCGGATCGACCCTTTTCACAGCCAGCTTGCAAGCACGCGCAGCGCCCCTTGCGAGCCGCCCGACGGAATGATCGGCAGGGCCGTGACGCTCAATGCTGCTTCAGGAAGGCAAGTACTGCATCATTAAATGCAGAAGGGTTTTCAAACGGCGCGAGGTGCCGTGCATTTGGAATGACGACGAGACGGGAACCCGGGATGCAGCGGTTCGCCGTTTCGGAAAGGATCTTATAGTACGACCGTGTTGACTGCCCGACGGCGATTGCTACCGGCATTTTGAGCCCGCCGAGCGCAGCGCAGCTAATGGGTGGGGGTGGCGGTGCAGCGAACATCAGCGGGAGCGTCCGGGCATTATCCATGAGCATTGAGCGGATTGGGGGTGCAAGCGTGTCGAAGACGCCACTTTGGTTGCCTACCCAGTCAAGCATTTGACGCACGGCGCCGGCGACATCGCCGGCTTTGGACGCTGTCATTACCGGAGCAAGGCCTTTGCTCTCCCCCTTCATGGTTTCCACATCGGCAGATTCTGTTACGAGCGCGGCCAAACTGCCGGGCTCGTAAACGAATATGCTGCGGACAAGGCTCGGATTTCGCAGTGCTAGCCCAAGGACGATACCCCCGCTGTATGACCAGCCGACGACGTGCACAGGGCCTGCATTGAGCCCGCGAATAAAAGCTGCAAGGTCATCGATATGGGTGGCTACCGAAAACTTCGAGCCGTCCGTTGGCCACACGCCAGTGCCGAAGTAACGTTGGTCGAGCGCGACAAACCGATAATCACGGGCCACGGCGTCTCGCTGGTAATTCCAGGCGCGGTGATCCGAGATCGCCCCGTGGACAAAAACGACCGGTACTCCTTGGCCCTGTTCGAGATATGTCAGGCTCACGCCATTCACGTTCATCTGTTTGACGACGGGTTGGGCGGCATTACGCTGGGCGGGCGCCTGGCATCCAGTCATCAGGAAGGGCACGACCACTACCAGGATCGCTAACAGCTTTCGCATGATTCGCTCCTTATTCCCGCTTCTATTTCACATACTCGTATAAAGGCTTGTCTTTGTCGACGACATGAACGAGAAAGAGCTTGAGCGACTTGTCTCCGATAACCTTGAAGCCGCCATGAGGTACGTCCCGAAGAATCAAGATGGGAGTTCCAGTTTCCAGCATCGAAGGCTCCTTCCCAGGGCGTTGAATCATCGCCCCCTGGAGAACGTAGCCCGATTCGACACCATGATGCACATGCCGCGCAGCTTCACCTCCAGGCTTGATTTCAATAATGGAGCTGATCACTTCGATGCCGGGCGCTCCAGTCAAATCCGTGCGCTTCAATTCTGTTCGCGTCCATGAGTCCTGGGCATACACATGAGTTCCAAATGGCACCGTAAGAAGGCTGACCGCTAGCAGCAATGCCGGTCGAATTGCGCGCATCACGTCTCTCCTCTGCAGACGGGTTAACAACCATCTCAGGTATCGAGTTCAGACTCACCCCATTAACCGCACAGCAGGATACCTGTCCTCTATCGCTAAACACTGCATAGCGCCGGTCGCGCTCGATTTCCGCGTGCGCGAAACCCGCTAGTCCCCAAGATTCACGGGTGCAGCCCGAACATGCTTTGCCACAGAACGCTGAAAAAGTTCGCGTGCGCGCGTTCGTCGCCCCTTCGGGCGTCGCCCTCCGGTGCCGATTGCGGCATCCTGTCTGACGCTTGGGCGTCCTGTGGCGACGCCGTCTGTGTCGCCCCCTCATCGCGTTGCGGCATTGGGTCATCACGCTGCGCGTCCCGAGATGCGTCCGGCTGGCGCGAGGCATGCAGCTCGATTACGCTGCCGGCAATTTGCCCGGCGAGCTGCAATTCGCAATCACTGCCGAGCAGAACGCCGAACACGACGTCGCGGTTGTGCCCTTGCTCGGCGAAGCGCATCGCCAAGGCCACGAACCGCGTGTATGCTGCTTCGCGCTCTGCCTGCAAGCGCTCCTCCTCTTCGCGGCGGCGCGCGTGACGAAGCATCTCCTCAGCGTATACGGCGTCGTAGACGCGGCGCTGCGCCGGGTCCGAGAGAATCGCGTATGCCTCATTGATCTCCTGAAACCGCGCATTCGCAGACGCTTCGCACCCGACGTTGCGGTCGGGATGCGCTTTCATCGCGGCCCTCCGGTAACCGCGCTTGATTTGCTCGTCTGTGGCGTCCTCGCACACGCCAAGCATTTCGTACAAAGTCGTCATTGTGCGTCGGGGGGAAGTCGGATCGTGATGATCGTAGCATGTCACGCGCAGCGCCAATGTGTCACTGGAGCGCAAGATTGGCTTTCGTCTGCAATGATTGGCTGAGGCGCGTGCGACGCGTCGCTGTTCTTTTGAGTGCCGGGAGCGCGGCGCCTGAATTCGGCCCCAACTTTGACTTTACCCCTCACGTGAACTAGATTCGAACGATGCTGCTTGTCGCGGAGCGCAAGGAGAACAACCATGACTCCCTGGGAAATCCAAGGCAGTGAACTGATCAACTGCAATTGCTCATATGGTTGCCCTTGCCAATTCAATGCCCCCCCGACCAAAGGTTTTTGCGAAGCGATGGGCGCCATGTCGATTAGCAGCGGTTACTACGGTGACGTGCGGCTCGATGGCGTCAACATTGCGGTGGTGTTTCAGTGGCCGGGGCCGATCCACGAAGGCAAGGGCAAGTGCCAGCCGATCGTCGACGAACGGGCCAGCCCGGACCAACGCGAAGCCGTGCTGAAAATCATGACGGGGCAGGACACCGAGCCGTTCGCCACGGTGTTCTCGGTATTCGCAGCGACGCTCGAGCAGGCATTCGATCCGATTTTTACGAAGATCGACTTTGACGTCGATGTCGACGCCAGACGCGGCTGGATTCATGTCGAGGGCGTATTCGACGTCGTTGGCGAACCGATCCGCAATCCGGTGACGGGCGACGAGCATCGTGTCCGAATCGACCTGCCGCACGGCTTCGAATATGAACTCGCCGAGATCGGCTCCGGCACCAGTCGTTCGCATGGAAACATCACACTGGATCTCAAGGGGACTTACGCGCAGTTCGCGCGACTGCACATGAATAACAAAGGACTGATCCGGCATCGCGCCGCCGCATGAGCGGCATCGAAACTATCCTCGGACGAGAGCGCGTCATTACGGCGCTCGGCGTAGCCGCTGTCTTCGCGTTGTCATGGTTCTACCTGTGGACGGGCGGGGGAATCGGCATGTCCGCCCTCGAGATGACGGCTGTCGCGCTATTCCCGCATCGACTGGCAGACGGCGGCGGTGGCATGGATCCGTCGCTGCTGACCGTGGTCCTCATGTGGTGGACGATGATGATCGCGATGATGACGCCCAGCGCGGCGCCCCTCATCCTGTTGTATCGACGCGTATTGCGGTATCACGGCGCGGCCGAGGCCAAATCGGCCATCCCGTCGATGCTTCTTCTGGCCGGCTACCTGACGGCATGGCTGGTATTCTCGATCTGTGCGGCATTGCTGCAGAAGATGCTGCAACCGACCGGCCTCATTTCGGGAATGATGTTGTGGTCGAAGAGCGCGCCCCTGTCTGCGATCGTTCTTGCCGCGGCTGGGGGCTATCAGTTCTCGCCTCTCAAGCACGCTTGCCTCATGCAGTGCCGTTCACCGGGGAATTTCCTGACGGCGCATTGGCGCCCTGGCGTCGCGGGCAGTTTCCTGCTGGGGATGCGCCATGGCCTTTACTGCGTCGGCTGCTGCTGGCTGCTGATGACACTGCTGTTCGTTGGCGGCATCATGAATCTCCTCTGGATCGCCGCGCTGTCGCTCGTCGTTTTCGTGGAAAAAATCCTGCCCGGCGGTGAGCACGTCGGCCGTGTGCTGGGCGTTGTGTTGATCGCCTGGGCAGGCGCCACCATGCTGGTGTGATCGGCTTTTCAACAGCACCTCGGCCTCCGATCGCGGAATCCGGTGCAACGCGTGAGGGGAGCGCCGGCTGTTGCATTGATGCATCGCAAGCGTTCTGACCCTGGAGGCTGGGCGAAGCGTAGAATCCCCACTAGTTTCCAGCGCATTCCCCCATCGAACTTCCCACTCAGTGACCACGACATTTTCCGCCCTGGGCCTTGCCCCCGCCCTTGTGCAGGCCGTTGAGGAGCGAGGCTACCTCGCGCCGACGACCATTCAGGCAACCGCAATTCCAGCCATCCTGCGAGGCGACGATGTCGTGGGCTCAGCACAAACGGGCTCCGGCAAGACGGCGGCATTTTGTCTTCCGTTGTTGCAGCAATGGTCGGAGGCTCGCCGGGAAACGCCGCGACGTGTTCGCGCGCTGATTCTCGTGCCCACGCGCGAGCTCGCCGCACAGGTGGGGGAGTCGATTCGCGCCTATGCGCGACACCTTTCGGAGCGGGTAAAGGTCGCCGTCGTGACCGGTGGCGTATCCGTCAATCTTCAAATGCTGGACTTGCGCGGCGGCGCTGACATCGTTGTCGCTACGCCGGGCCGCTTGCTGGATTTGATTGACCGCAACGCATTGAGGATTTCCGGCGTATCGACGCTCGTCCTCGATGAAGCGGACCGCCTTTTGGATCTGGGCTTTGCCGATGAAATCGGGCGTGTCCTGTCCCGTCTTCCAGCCAATCGCCAGAACCTGTTTTTTTCGGCAACCTTTCCGCCCCCCGTGCAGGCGCTCGCCGAAAAGATGCTGCGCGATCCGACCCGCATTGAAATTCCCGCTGAGCCCATGAGTGAGCCGGCCATTACTCAAAGAGCGATCGAAGTCGATGCCAATCGACGCCACCAACTGTTGCGTCATCTGATTCAGGAAAATGACTGGTCACGCGTTCTCGTTTTTGTCGCGACGAAGCAGGCGGCCGAACGTGTTGCCGAGAAGTTGTGGCAGGCAGGAATCGATGCGGCCGCGTTTCACGGTGAATTCACGCAAGGCACGCGTAGCCGGGTTCTGGCCGACTTCAAGGATTCCCGCTTGCAAGTGGTCGTGGCTACCGATGTCGCCGCTCGGGGTATCGACATTGCACAATTGCCCGCCGTCGTGAATTACGACCTGCCCAGGTCTGCAATCGACTACACGCATCGCATTGGCCGAACCGGCCGTGCGGGCGAAAGCGGTGTGGCCGTCAGCTTCATCAGCGCGGACGTCGAGGCGCATTTCCGCCTGATCGAAAAGCGTCAGAATCAGCGAGTGCCGCGTGAACAGATTCCCGGCTTCGAGCCGATAAAGACCGCCGCGCCGGCAACGAACACGGCGGACCCATCGTCCAACGGCGGGATTAAAGGTCGGCGCAAGAGCAAGAAAGACAAGCTGCGCGAGGCGGCCGCGCGGGGGGAATGAATCCCTGCTCATTGGAGGAAGTGCTATGCGACCTGGAATAACCGTCATTACCCTCGGCGTGGACGATCTTGAGCGATCTGTCCGCTTCTATCGCGACGGACTCGGCTTTCAAACCCAAGGCATTATCGGAACGGAATTCGCATATGGCGCCGTCGCGTTCTTTGATCTGCAACCCGGACTGAAGCTGGCGGTTTGGCCGCGAGCGAGTCTTTCACAGGACACAGGACTACTGGAAGGGCGACCAAGCGCAACGGAATTTTCGCTGGGCCATAACGTGTCGACGGAAGAAGCGGTCGATGCGGTGATGCTCTTGGCCGAGCGTGCGGGTGCAACGATCGTGAAATCGGCCAGAAAGGCCTTTTGGGGCGGATATTCCGGTTACTTTCAGGATCCGGACGGGCACCTTTGGGAGATTGTCTGGAATCCCCAGTTGATGCCGACCCAGATCGATGTCGAGGCTTAATGCCTCAAGCCGACCGCCGTCCCTCATGGAAGGCTGGCGGCGCTGGCTGCTTACTGACCGAAGTAGATCGAGCCAGCGCGGTTAGCTTGGCCAACCGAACCTGGCGTCACCGGATCGACTGCCGCCTCCAGCTGGGCGCTCGGCGCTGCCTTCGGGTACACAGCGTCGTGTTGTTGCACCAGACCATCGCGTTGGGCCTGGGCCAGCTCTGCGCCAACTTGGGCGCGGCTCATGACGCTGGTTTGCGGCACCCACGAGAATTCCGACGGACCGTCGAAAGCGTCGCTAGCCATGGCCGAACCGGCGGAAAGGGCAAGCATCGAGGAAATCAGGGCAGAGGTAATAAGCGCGCGCTTCATGGTGTTTCTCCTGTCTTTTTGAAGGGGGCGATGTTCAATTCATCGTCGACAGTCCCAGTGTATTGATGCCGACATTGAAGATAAACGCGCACTTAGACAAACAACTATTTCAGAAATTGAAATAATTGGCGTAATACCCCGCTTTACGCCACCGGCGGCGGGGCGGGGCGTGTCGGGATGGGGCGGGGGAAGGCTCGGCTTAAGGCCGAACGAGGAGGGCGCGCGTGTGCGTCACGCAACAAACGCGGGGAATTCGGGGGATGGGGTAGCGATCAAGCTGTCGGCACAGCTTGCGGAATCGCTTCTACTACGTAGCGTCGTCGCTTTGCGTCTTATGCTGCGCCGCAAACCGCTCCTGCTGGGCGGGCGGCACCGGGTCGTAGTGACTTAACTGGATGGTGTAATTCCCGTGTCCACCGGCAATGGCATTCAGACGAGACTGATAGCCGTCGAGTTCTGAAAGCGGGACCTTTCCCGCGACGACCACGGCGTCGCCGGCGGCCGTGCGCGTGCCGTGGACTTGCCCGCGCTTGGACGACAGATCGCCGATGACGTCGCCCATTACCGCCGCCGGGGTGATGACCTCGATGTCCACGATAGGCTCCAGCACAACCGGCCGGGCTTTCAACACTGCGTCGATAAAGGCCTTGCGCCCCGCGGTGGCGAACGCCACTTCCTTCGAGTCGACGGGATGGCTCTTGCCGTCGTACACCGTAACCCGTACGTCATGCATCGGGAAGCCGGCCAACGGCCCGCTTTCGATGGCTTGGAGAATGCCCTTTTCCACGGCGGGAATGAACTGCCCGGGAATCGCACCGCCTTTCACGGCATCGACAAACTCGAACCCGGCACCACGCGGCAACGGCTCCACACGCAGCATCACTTCGCCGAATTGCCCCGCGCCGCCGGTTTGCTTCTTGTGACGGTAATGCCCCTCCGCCTTTGCGCTGATCGTTTCCCGATAAGCGATCTTCGGCGGACGCGTCACGACATCAAGCTTGTACTGCTCGGTCAGCCGCTCCAGCATGTAACGCAGATGCAACTCGCCCAAGCCCCGCATGACCGTCTCATTGGTGCCGACAGGGTGTTCGATGACCAGACACGGATCTTCCGCCGCCAGCTTCTGCAGCGTCTCCCAGAGTCGTTGCTCGTTGCCCCGGCGCGCCGGCTCGATCGCCAGGCCGTAAATCGGCGCGGGGAAATCGAGCGGGGTCAGGTGAATGTCCCCATCCTCCGGCGCATCGTGCAGCACAGCATCGAACCCGATCTCATCGATCTTGGCCACCGCACAGATGTCGCCGGGGCCGGCTTGCTGGATATCTTCGTGGTCCTTGCCCTGCAGCATCAGCAGATGGGCGACCCGGAACGGTTGTCGCCCGAGGCCGACATAGAGCTGGCTATCGCGCATGACCGTGCCCTGATGGATGCGGAACACCGCCAGCTTTCCGATGTAAGGGTCAATGACGATCTTGAAGGCGTGGGCCAACACATGCTTGCCGGGGTCCGGCGTGGCGGGCACAGTCTCCTGGTTGCCGTCTTTATCTCGATAGAACAGCGGCGGGTTGCCCTCCATGGGGTTGGGCAGGAGCCGGACGAACACGTCGAGCAGCTCCGTGATACCAACGCCGTTGGTGGCCGACGTGAAACAGATCGGCACCAGATGCCCTTCGCGCAACGCGCGCTCGAAGGGTTCGTGCAACTGTTCCGGGGTGATGGCTTCCCCTTGCTCCAGGTAAAGCTCCATCAAGTCCGGGTCGATCTCCACCACCTGATCGATCAGCGCATTGTGCGCCGCCGCAACCGACAGGAAATCGGACTCGCCGGACGGATTGAAGAAGCAGTCCACCACCTGCTGGCTGCGCTGCGCCGGCAGGTTGATCGGCAGGCACCGCTTGCCGAAGGCTTCCTGAATCTGTTCCACCAGCCCCGGAAGGTCAACTTTCTCGCCATCGATGCCGTTGACGATGATCATTCGGCAGAGCTTGCGGGATTCCGCCCACGCCATCATGCGCCGGGTAGTCATTTCAATGCCGGTTTGGGCATTGATGACGATGGCGGCCGTTTCCACGGCGGGAAGGGCGCTGATCGAGAGCCCGGAAAAGTCGGGATAGCCGGGGGTGTCGAGCAGGTAGATGCGCGTGTCCCGGTAATGCAGATGGGCGACGGCGGAATTCAGGGAGTGGTGATATTTGCGCTCTAGCGGGTCGAAATCGCAGACTGTCGTGCCGCGATCTACGCTGCCGGGCGTGTGTATGGCGCCGCCCAGATGCAGCAGCGTTTCGACAAGCGACGTCTTGCCGCATCCGGCATGCCCGACCAGGGCGATGGTACGGATGGCATCGGGGCTGAAGACCATGGCCGCCCTCGTCCAGTAATGGATGTGGGGCCATTATTGGCGAAAACGGGCTGAATTGCCATATGGGGAGATACCGGAGGGGGAACCCGGTACTCGATGGTGGATTACTCGCTGGCAGGCGTCGCCGTTGCCGTTCCGACGACCTCATCCAGCAGATCGCGCATCCGGCGCCAGTGCGAGCCCTCCCAGAAGACGCGTTGGCATATGTCGCATGTTGCGTAGCGCGTAAACCGGGCGCGCACGGAGGGCGGGGCGCGTGACCGTGCTACGTCTGCAGCGAGCGCGTGTAATGGCGCATTGCAATCGAGGCACAGCGAGAATGGTCGGATACTTCCGGCCAAGTCGAGGCGGCCGAAGATTTCGTGCAGTTGCTGACGGGGCTTGAGGGCGCGCACATAGCAACCGTGCGTGATGTTGCGGCGCTTCAGTAGATCCCTGTCGCGTGTGAGCACGATGCGCTCGTCGCGCGCCGAGATCGCGGCGATCTCGCGATCATCGAAATTATTGTCGTACAGCGTGTCGAAACCGGCCATTCGCAGCAGATGGGCGAGACCACCGAGATGGGCGTCGGCAACGAAGCGGACATGCCGCAGCGGATGCTCGCGCACCCGTAACAGCGAAGTGATATCGAGTGCCTCGAACTTCGGGTAGACGGCCACGCGCTCGCCATTCGCGATGAGATGGTCGAACCCGACCGATTCCCCGTCGACGAGCACCAGTTCGACTTCGGTATGCGGCACGCCGAGCGCTTCGATCATGTGCTTGGTGGTTGCCGCACGGGCGCAGGGGCAATCGAACTCCCGCCTGCGGCGCTCGCGCGGCAGGAAGTCATTTAGCTCCTCATAGAAGCGGAAGGTCGCGGTAACCATGAGGAAAGTATGGCACCGATGTCGATGGGGTGTGTTTGCCGATATCGATGCCGAGCAACGTTGTCGTGGCCAGGAACAACTCCTGAAATAAGAAAAGCCCAACAAGTGTGAACCTGCTGGGCTTCAAGGTCAGGCTGACCATTTCATCTGGTGTTTTGCTTCGGGTATTACGGGTATCAGAACTGGTTCATGGTGTTGTCTTTACCCGCCGCTTTCAGGGCCGCGTCGCCGCTGAAATACTCCTTGTGGTCGTCGCCGATGTCCGAGCCGGACATGTTCTGGTGCTTGACGCAGGCGATGCCCTGACGGATTTCCTTACGCTGCACGCCAGCCACATAACCCAGCATGCCCTGGTCGCCGAAGTATTCCTTGGCCAGGTTGTCGGTAGACAGTGCGGCGGTGTGGTAGGTCGGCAGCGTAATCAGGTGGTGGAAGATACCTGCTTCGCGCGACGCGTCGGCCTGGAAGGTCCGGATCTTTTCGTCGGCGAGCGCCGCCAGTTCGGTCTGATCGTATTCCACGCTCATCAGCTGGGCGCGTTCATATGCCGACACATCCTTGCCCGCGGCCTTCATCGCGTCGTACGCCTGCTGGCGGAAATTCAGGGTCCAGTTGAACGACGGGCTGTTGTTGTACACCAGCTTGGCGTTCGGGATGACTTTGCGAATCTCGCTGACCATGCCGCCGATCTGGGCGATATGCGGTTTTTCGGTTTCGATCCACAGCAGGTCAGCGCCGTTTTGCAGCGAGGTGATGCAATCCAGAACGCAGCGCGCTTCGCCCGTGCCGGCGCGGAACTGGAACAGGTTGCTAGGCAGGCGCTTGGGACGCAGCAGCTTGCCGTCGCGCTTGATGATGACGTCACCATTGCCCAGTTCGTCGGCCGACAATTCTTCGCAATCGAGGAAGGAATTGTATTGGTCGCCCAAGTCGCCCGGCGTGTTGGTCACGGCGATCTGCTTGGTCAGGCCGGCACCCAGCGAGTCGGTACGGGACACGATGACGCCGTCGTCCACGCCCAGTTCCAGGAAGGCATAGCGAATGGCGCGGATCTTGGCCAGGAAGTCTTCGTGCGGCACGGTGACTTTGCCATCCTGGTGGCCGCACTGCTTCTCGTCGGACACCTGGTTTTCGATCTGGATGCAGCACGCGCCCGCTTCGATGAACTGCTTGGCCAGCAGGTAGGTTGCTTCCGCGTTGCCGAAACCCGCGTCGATGTCGGCGATGATAGGCACGACGTGGGTGACGTGGTTGTCGATTTTTTCCTGGATGGCGGCCTTGGCAGGGCCAACGGCCGCATCCAGCTGGCGGAACAGGCCGCCCAGTTCACGGGCGTCGGCCTGGCGCAGGAACGTGTACAGCTCGCGGATCAGCGCGCTGACGGAGGTTTTTTCGTGCATCGACTGGTCCGGCAGCGGGCCGAACTCGGAGCGCAGCGCGGCCACCATCCATCCGGACAGGTAAAGGTAGCGGCGGTCGGTGCTGTTGAAGTGCTTCTTGATGGAGATCATCTTCTGCTGGCCGATGAAGCCGTGCCAGCAGCCCAGCGACTGGGTGTACTTGGACGGGTCAGCATCGTAGGCGGCCATGTCGGCGCGCATGATCTTGGCGGTGTACTTGGCGATGTCCAGGCCCGTTTTGAACTTGTTCTGGGCACGCATGCGAGCGGCATACTCGGGATTGATGGCATCCCAGGCGCTGCCGTGCGTCTCTTTCAAACCAGCAACTGCCTGGATGTCGTCTTGATATTGGGCCATGTGTATCTCCTGAGAGCAAAGCGCGTTTGAATAAATGGTTCAGCGTGCCGCTACGTATGTCGAAGCGAACTGCATGACTAAATAGTAACGCCGCTTGATGCGTTTCGGTGATGTCTTATATAAGACATAAGACTTAATTTATGTTTATTTTTCAATGGGTTATGTAACTATTTTTGCGATGTGAAACATGTTTTCACGCAACGAAAAAGCAATGCTGCGGAAATTTGAAGTGAACTTCACAATGCGAAACGCGTTTTCGACTGTTGGAGGCAGGACAAGCACGGATGGCTCTAGCAACGAGCACCCGTTCGATGAACATTCGAGAGAACGGACATTGGAACCCTCAACGTCAGCTTTCCGGCAGTTTGTGTGAACGCGAACTTCCGGCCAAAGCTAGAATATTTCGCACGATTCCGGCAAACCATGCAGATTTGCTGTCCACATTACGTTAGGCGTCTAAACGGAGGCAAACGATGACACGAGTTCGCGTTGACGGCTTCACCGTCTCGCTCGACGGATACGGTGCAGGCCCGAATCAAGACATCAACAATCCGCTCGGCGTTGGCGGGACGGAACTGCACCAGTGGCTAGTCCCAACACGCACATTCCAGCGGGCCTTGTTCGGCAAGGACGGCGGTACGACCGGGGTTGACGATGATTTCGCCGCCCGTGGCTTTCAGAATGTCGGGGCCTGGATTCTTGGGAGGAACATGTTCGGCCCCATTCGTGGGGACTGGCCGGACACAAACTGGAAAGGCTGGTGGGGAGACAATCCACCGTATCACGTCCCAGTCTTCGTCTTGACCCATCATGCTCGTCCCCCCATCGAGATGGAAGGCGGAACGACGTTTCACTTCATCACAGGAGGCATTCGCGAGGCGCTCGACCGTGCACGCGAGGCCGCTGCCGGAATGGACGTGCGGATCGGCGGTGGGCCGGGCACCATCCAGCAGTATCTTCGTGAGGGCCTCATTGATGAACTGCACATTGCTATCGCGCCGGTCCTGCTCGGCCGGGGAGAATCGCTGTTCGAAGGGGTTGACTTGCGGGCTCTGGGATACGAATGCGTTGAATTCGTAGCGTCGGAGAAGGCCACGCATGTCGTCCTGCGGCGCCGAGGGCACACGGACGCCGAGCCAATCGACACGGAAGATGCCGCTGCGGCGTGAGCCTTGGTCGCTTCTCGCTCCGCCTTGCGCCCGTTAACGCGTGGCAGGCGGGGCAGTAGCGGTCGTTGGCTGTTATACCCCCGCCTGCTCAGCCATTTCGCGCGCATCGCTTGGGAAGTGCCGCCAAAATAGGCATAAAGTTATCAGGTGAGGCCGTACTACGTCCCTGACGGGAAGCGTGCAGGAGGTTTGCGCATGGATGCACCGAACAAGGAATTCGTGCTTGCGGGGAGCCTTGACGCGCTGAAGGCGAAGGGGCGGCTCGTTGTGCAAGGTGGCCATCTTCCGATCCTCGTCATCTACGACCGCGGGCGCGTCTTCGCCCTCGACAATCGTTGTCCGCACATGGGCTTCCCGCTCGAGCGCGGCAGCGTTGAGGACGGCATCTTGACCTGTCATTGGCATCACGCCCGCTTCGACCTCGAAAGCGGCTGCACCTTCGACCTTTGGGCGGACGATATACCGACCTGCGCGGTCGAGATACGCAACGGCGATGTCTGGGTAACGACCACGTTCGGCCATCCCGATCCCGCGGCGCACTGGCGTCAGCGGCTTGCGGACGGCCTCGCGCACGACCTCGATCTCGTCATCGCCAAGGCCGTGCATGGTCAGCTCGCGGCCGACGTGCCGATGGCCGATATTGTGCGGCAGGTGGCGCTGTTCGGGGCGCAGAACCGCGACGGCTGGGGCGTCGGTCTCACGATACTGACGGCGCTGGGCAATCTCTTCCCTTTGCTGCCAGAGGACGAAGCCTATCTTGCCCTGTTCCACGGTGCGCGCCGCGTGGCGACGGACTGTGACGGCGAGGCGCCGCGGCGCGAACGTGCGCCGCTCGGAAGCCGGCCGGAGCCGGCCGCACTCAAGCGCTGGCTGCGACTGTGGACAAATGTGCGGCATCGCGAAGCGGCCGAGCGCACCCTGCTGACGGCGATTGCAGCCGGTGCCTCGCCAGCTGTGCTCGCCGATGCGCTGCTTTCGGCCGAGACCGAAAGGGTGTTTGCCGACACCGGTCATTCGCTCGACTTTATCAACAAGGCCTTCGAGTGCCTCGACCTGATCGGTTGGGAGCACGCGCCAGCGTTGCTGCCGACTATCGTCGGCCAGATGGTGGCCGCCCGTGGCGCGGAGGAATCGACCGCCTGGCGCCAGCCCGTTGATCTTGTTGCGCTGTGTGAAGAATCCGCCAGCCAAATGCCGGAGCTGTTCGCTGCCGCGGGCACCTTGCATGGATGGTCGCATCACGCGGCGCTCGCCCGAGAGCTGCTCGGAGACGATCCAGCGAAGATCATTGATGCGCTAAAGGCGGCGATCCGCGCAGGTGCCGCGCCTGCCGACCTGGGACGATCCCTCGCTTACGGAGCGGCGCTGCGGGTGGCCCGCTTCGGCAATGCCAACGAGCACGCCGACTGGGAGACGGCGCACCACGTCTTCACCTACGCTAACGCGGTCCACCAGATGCTCACGCGGATCGGGACCGCCAACATCGACAGTCACGTCACGGCCGTGCGCGCCATAACGCACGGCGCCATGGCGCTCTACCTTGCCCGTTATCTGAATGTGCCGCCGGCCCGCATCCCGGGTGAGGACAGCGACCCGCTCGACGACCTCCCTGCCGATGTGGAGACGATCTGCGCCGCCTTGCTCGACGCCTTCGACAAGCAGCGACAGGTTGATCTTGCGGCAAGGCTCGTGGCGCGACATCTCACGCTCGGCCATTCGCCACAGGCGCTGATCGCCACGCTCGCGCTTGCGGTGTTGCGCGAAGATGCTGGCTTCCACGCCTATCAGATGCTGGACGCCGGAGTCCGGCAGTTCGCCGCGTGGGGCAATACTGGCGAGGGCCGGCACGTCCTCATTGCGGTCGCCCGCTATCTCGCCGCCCATTCGCCGACCGAACGCGGGGCACTGCAGACGGCCGACATCGCCCGGCGCTTGATGCGTGGCGGCGCGATCCATGAGGGGGCTGGGGCGTCGTGACGACGCGTGCCGGCGATCGTAAATCTGTGCGAGCCGCGAAAGGCCCGCAATCCAATATCTACGCGCCCTTCAGTCCGGTGCATTCCCATTTAAGCTACTAAAAAAATGCTGACCGTTCCTGATCGTAATGGTTTCGAGGGCAGCGACCGAACCCTGCTGTATTTCGGTTGGCTGACCCTGTTCACCTATCTGGCGACGCCGGCAGGTTTCCTGGTTGATATACAGACGTCGTACATACTCAAGAACCAGTTGCACGCGACGGCGACGCAAATCTCGACTTTCCGGCTGCTGACGGGCATACCCGTGTACATTGCGTTCGCTTTTGGCCTCGCGCGCGACCAATGGAACCCGCTGGGATTGCGGGATCGCGGCTTCTTCCTGATCTTCGCTCCGGCGACCGCGGTGGCTTTCATCTGGATGGCGTTTTCAGGCTTCTCATACGCGCGACTGGTCGTCGGGATGCTGCTGGCAATGCTGTCGTTCCGATTCATCGCCGCAGCCTATCAGGGGTTGATCGCTCTGGTGGGCCAGGAGAAGCTCATGTCCGGGCGCCTGAGCGCTCTGTGGAACGTGGTCGGCGCCGTCCCGGTCGTTGCGGGAGCGTTCGCTTCCGGATACGTCTCCGACCATCTTGCCGCGAACCAGGCCTTCTTCCTGGTGGCGATCGTCAATTTATTGATTGCTGTGTTGGGGCTCTGGAAGCCCGTTTCCGTCTTCGGCCAGACCTACGAGAAGCCGCAAGCCAGAGGCGCGGATTTCGTTGGAAATGTCAGGCGGCTGGTGAAGCATAAGGCCGTTTATCCCGCGGTTCTCATCTGCTTTCTGTGGAACTTTGCGCCAGGAGCGGCCACTCCGCTGCAGTTCTATCTGACCAATGAGTTGCATGCGCCAGATTCCGTTTACTCGTACTACAACGGGATCTTTGCCGCCGCGTTCATCCCGACATTTTTGCTGTATGGCTTTCTGTGCAAGAGGGTATCGCTGAGCAAGCTGCTGTGGTGGGGAACGATCGTCGCAGTGCCGCAGATGATTCCGCTGGCATTCATTCACTCAGCCAATCTCGCCCTTGTAATGGCAGCACCGATAGGGCTGATGGGCGGTGTAGCCACGGCAGCATACTTCGATCTCGCGATGCGGTCCTGTCCGCCAGGCCTGCAAGGAACCTTGATGATGCTGGTGGATGGCGTTTTCGCGCTCTCGGCGCGTGCCGGCGATCTATTGGGCTCATGGATCTATAACAGCGGCGCCACGTACGGATTCACATATTGTGTGATCGCGACTACCGTGGTGTACGCACTGATCCTGCCCTTGATCCCGCTGACGCCGAAAGCATTGATTGCTACCAAGGATGGCGAACCAAACCCGGAGGTCCAGGCCGAGGTGCTCAACGAGATCCGCCAAACTGAACCTACCTAGACGCCCGCGACTTGGGCGGGAGCAGACACTCGCAAATTTCCGTGGTGGCTATCGTGCTCACGGCCTCCTCGCTAACGCGACCATTTTACGCCAGCTTATACATTCAACGCCCGTGGGCACGTTCGCCCCGCAGTGTCATCACCGTGCTGGCGATGCTCGCCACGACGCTACCGAGCAGCCGCCCGGCGGCCGGCGCCATGAACGGCGGATCGTGGTCGATTTCCTGGCGAGGGAACGCGGCATACGCAGCGAAGTGGATCGAGTCTTTTTGATCAACGGCTGCCAGCAGGGCCTGGACATCGCCACGCGCTCATTACTCCGGCCCCATGACCCGGTCGCCGTCGATGCCTTGAGGATCGCCACCGCTCTGGCCGAGTGTGGCATCGCGGTATCCAAGGCGGAGGCCTACGCGACGACCCGGCACGCCCCCCATGCGTTGCGGTTGGGCTTGAGTTCGGTCCCGATGGAGCAGCTCAGGCCTGTGCTGATGCAGGTGCGCGAAACCATTGAGCAGTTTCCGATCTAGCTGCGATACATTCGCGGGCGTGCGTTAATATGCTTGGCGAACTTCACGAGCGTGCTCCTGGCGGGCACGTGGCTTGCCATAATGCTAAGCCGCACGGGGCGAATCCAGACTGGACGAAAATCGGCGATGAGCCTTGCATCGAACAACGACACACAGCAGACCGCTTCACCGCTTAGCCGCTTGCTGTTGCCGCCGGGGCCGCCGAAGCTTGCGTCCGGTATCGTGCACAGCAATTTCAGCGTTCAAGGCGATGCCCGTCAAAGCTTCCTGGCGTGGCAAGAGCGCATGAGTCCGGTGTACGACATACGGCCTTCGTCGAAGCAAGCCGAGGATACGTTCGATGCGTCGCTGTCTCGTTACACGATCGACAATCTGAGCTTATTCGACTTCCGCACCGGGCCGAACCTGGCCGTGCGGTCGTTGGGTCGTGTTTCGACCGAGAGCGTTCGCGACATCAGCTTCAGTGTGTTCCTTGAAGGGCCGCCTGCGCAGTTCCTGGGCGGCAAGCCGCGGCGCGACGCACCGCAGATCCCGCAAGTGCCAAGTATCCTTGCACTGGACATGGATCAGCCGTGCACGATCCAGAGTTTTCGTGGCCGGATACTGCTCCTTTTCGTGCCGCGCGCCCTGGTGGAAAGGTCGTTCCCAGACGCCGCGTCGCTGCATGGCCGCCGGATTAACGCCACCACGCCTTTGGTGCGCATGCTGATCGAGCACCTGGTGGCGCTTCGTCGACAAATCGTCGGACAAAGCAAGGAAGAAGCGCATCAGTCCTTTGTCACGGCCGTGGAGCTTCTGGTGGCAGCTTTCAGCCGTGAAGCGGGTCTTTCCGGCAACTGCCGGGCAGCGGTACGCGCAGCCGTCTATGGACAAGTGCGGCGGCATGTCGAAGCCCATTTGCACGATCCGGACTTGTCGCCTGAAAGCGTATTGGCATCGCTGCGCCTCGCACGCGCCAGCGTGTACCGTCTCTTCGAGCATGAAGGCGGCCTGGCTGCGTATATTCGCAACCGCAGACTGCGAAAGGCGGCCGATGAATTGGTGCGCTTTCCGCATATGGAGGTGCAGGACATTGCTTGGGGATTGGGCTTCAACGATGCGTCGAGCTTCACCCGTGCGTTCCGTCGCGCCTTTGATATCGCGCCACGGGAATTGCACCAGTACGCGTCGTTACTCCAGCGCGGACATGCAAGACGGGGGCGCTTCACGTAGACCGTCAAGGCTGAATAGGTTGGATCGTTCGCTGCGATCGGGGATGCAAAATCATGGCGCCCATGTCAGCTCGACGAAAGCTTTTCCGGGCTGCGGGGCGCGGGGGGTAGGCAATAACACGATGAGTGGCTGGGAACAGCGTGTTCAGGCCTCCACACGCGCGTCGCGCCGGACTGCCTGAGGCGGAAGACCAAAGCCGCGCACGAACGCTTCGCGAAGATGCCGGCGATCGCGAAAGCCGGTCTCCCTGGCGATGACATCGAGCGGATGCCGGCTTTGCTCGATCATCAGCCGCGCCGCGCCGCGCAGATTCGCGAGGTCGCCGGCCAACTGATCGAACGCTATCCGGCATTGAACGTGGTGATCAACAACGCAGGCATCATGCCGTTCGACGACGCCGGCGGCCCGCTCGACGACGAGCAAGCCGTCCATCTCGTCGACACGAACCTGCTTGGCCCCGTGCGCGTGAGCGCCGCGTTTGTCGAGCACTTGAAGCGGCAGCCCGAGTCGACCATCATCAACAACAGCTCGGTGCTCGCGTATGTGCCGCTTGCGGCAACCGCCCTCTACTCGGCTACCAAAGCTGCGATTCACTCGTACACGCTGTCGCAACGCTTCGTGCTGCGCAATACGAGCGTGCGCGTGCTAGAGATCGCGCCGCCCTGGGTCGACACCGATCTCATTCACAAGAGCGGTGATTCGCGCGCCATGCCGCTCGATGCGTTCATCGCCGAAACGATGGAACGCCTGGAGACGGCGACGACCGAGGTCGTCGTCGACGCCGCCAAACCGCTGCGCGATAACGCGGGGCCCAATGAGCATGCGTTTATCGAGCAGTTCAACCAGTTCATCGTCGACAACCCGATTCCTGTCGAATGAGGGCTGCACACGCGCGGCGAATCCGCCGGCGGCTATCCGATGTTCGGCGACAGATTCGCGGGCGAGCGTTAGCTGAGCGTGATTGGCGGGTGATCGCCCGCGGTCCACTGTGGAACGGCCGTTGGATCGTACGCGGGCCTTCGCGACCCAAATATATTACTCACCTTGTGTAGATTCATGCTAACTTGAATATCACGCCCCCTCCCCACCAATGTCCGCGGATCTGGTCGATATCGCTTAACTCGGCGGGGGATTTTGCAGGGGGCTGATTTGCAAGCACTTGCCGAACAAAAGGCGACAGCGCCTGCCGTCAAAAGCCGCACCGCGCCGCAGTCGCGCTCGCGGACATGACCGACACACCCACCCGAGACTCCGCGCTCCAGCGCTACTGGGCCAAGCGCTACGAGGTCCTGCATAACCTGCTGCTCGCGCTCACGATTGCGTCCGTCACGGTCGTGTTGGAGCGGATGCCATGGTTCGCCCCGGTCGACCTGGCCGCGCGCACGGTCTTCTCGCTTAACCAGTGGATAAGCGTCGACAACGCGGAGCGCGAAGCCGCCAATAAGGGACGGGTGTCCGTCTGGAATCCGTCCGTCGTCGAGGACCGACCGCTAGTGCTCTGGGTGCCGAACCTCCTCGCGCAAGCTTGGAACCGCCGGATGCCCCCGGGCGCGTTCGCGGCCGAGCTTATCAACGCGCTCGCGGCGAAGCGCCCTAAGTTAATCGCGATCAGTTTTGACGCGCTTGATCCGTTAAACGATGACCCCATGCTGAGTGATCCCGCGTGCGACGGGCTCCGCGACAATATCAGGCGCCGGGCGGCGGCGGAGCCGGGGGTGTCGTTTCTTATGCCGCTGGAGGCTTCGCGCGGCGCATGCATGCCGCCCGAGGTCACAACAAAGGACGTCGTTGACCGGATAGTCAATAGCCAAGCCGGCTACGGGAAATTCATACGCGCGCTCGACGACGCCTCGCTCCAAACGCGGGTCGTCGTAAAAGCGAGCTTGCTGCCAAACGTCAGCGAGTTCGGCCAACAAGAAGCGGGCGATCCGATCACGTTCCGAATCATGTCGCGCGAGATCGCGTTCGTGAAGCGGCTCTGTGACAACCCGAGCCTCTACGTCGCGTGGAGTCAGCCGCAGCTCTGGGGCGGCTTCTTTTATGACCGGCACGTCGCGACGCTCGGCAATCTCGCGTCGTACGCCGCGCGCCAGCCACATGCGCCGAACGGCTTTCGTTACGTGAGCGACGATTCGTCGGTCGATGACCTCTGCGTGCCGTTCAGCGGAGCGCCGCAGTCCCGGCAGGCGCGGGCGGTGCTGCCGCCGGGCCCTGGCATCGAGCCGCTCGACGTGACCGACAGCCGCCGGATCCTCGAGGGCATCGAGGACCGTCGCAAACAAAGCGGATTCAACGTGATTGGCACCGTGACTCCGCGCTATCTCGAGATCCACTCGAACCTATGGGAGATCAACGAGAAATGGCTCAAGCCCGGCGCCCCGATCGGCGACATGATCCCGAGCGACGGCCTCGCCGGACGCGTCGTGTTCATCGGCGACGACACCCGCCGAGATGACCTGATGGGCTTAAAGAATCAGCCCGAGGTCGCGCTCAGCGCGGCCGTCTACTACGGCAACCTCCACAACGCGACCACCTTGAAGCACGCGTTCGCGTTCGCGGGCGACGTGATCTTGGGCGCCGCGCTCGGTTGGCTGTTTGCCTGGTCGTGGGGCGGATACTGGCGTGCGCGCGCGCGAATGCTCGCATCGCCGGTCGCGAGCGTCGGCGGAATGGTTCGGCAGTTCCCGTCGTGGGCGTATTCGAGGTTCCTGATCGTGCGTAACCTCGCGTTGCTCGCGGGGCTCACATACGCGCTGTTCGAGGCCGCGAACTGGATGGTGTACTGGAATGACATCTGGGTGAACCCGCTCCCGCTCATCGTTGGCATGTTCGTGAAGGGGCTGCTCGCGAGCCGAGAGGTCGGCGACACGCATCCGTACGATTGGTGGACATACTACAACCGCCACCCCGACACGCCGTATCAGGTGCTGATCGTGGCAGCGTGTCTCGCCGTGTTGTTCGCGACCGCCTAAGCGGGGCGCGGACCATCGAAACTGACCTCGCCCCCGTTTGACGAATCCCATATTCCAGCACTTCGCATAGCACCGACACCGGCCAGTGGCGTCGATTGCGCTCAATGAACGCGTACTTCACATCGATTCCTTCGCGAAGGTCGCCGAGGAGGGTTCGTTCGCTGCGGCGGCAACAGCCATGGGGGTCTCGGTCGCCACGGTCTCCCGGGCCGTTACCCGCCTTGAAGAGCGGCTCGGGGGGCGACTGTTCTGGATCCGCAAGCCTTTGCATTCGATCGCGCGTGACCTATACTGATCTTAGCTAAATTATGTAAATCCGATAAGTTTCCTAAGATCGATACATTATGGACCCAGTCCTGAATCCCTTTGCACCTGGTGCCGGTAGTCCGCCCCCCGAGTTGGCGGGGCGAAACGAGGTGCGCGAGGCGGTGCGTATCTGCATAGAACGGTTGCGCAGAGCGCGTGCGGCCAAGAGCGTCCTGTTGATCGGCCTTCGCGGTGTTGGGAAGACCGTTCTGCTGGAGCAGATGCGCCGCGACGCTGAGGCCAGCGGTGCTCATACAGTGCACTTCGAGGCGCCGGAGAACAGGTCGCTACCAGCGCTACTGGCGCCGCAACTGCGCTTGGCGCTGATGCGGTTGAACCGGGTCGAAGCCGCCAAGGACTTCGCCGTGCGGGGTCTTCGCGCGCTCGCCGGCTTCGCCAGCAAACTCAAGCTCGCATACAAGGACATAGAGGTCGGACTCGACTATGCGCCTGAGCCGGGGCTCGCGGATAACGGCGACCTGGAGGCTGATCTCGGTGCATTTCTCGAACAGGTCGGACGGGCCGCTCAGGCCGCGAATACGGTACTCGTCATTTTCATCGATGAGCTTCAGTACGTCGAGGAAGCGCAACTTGCTGCGCTGATTTCCGCATTGCACCGCTGCGCACAACAGAGGATGCCGGTGACGGTGGTCGGCGCGGGCTTACCGCAACTCCGCGGCCGCATGGGTGAGGCCAAATCCTATGCTGAACGGCTCTTCGAATTCGCCGAAATTGGCCCGCTGGCCATTGCGGACGCGAAGCTCGCGATCACCGTGCCTGCCAACGAGGAAGGCGTCGACGTCGAACCGGACGCAGTGGACCTGATCGTGACTGAAACACAGGGGTATCCGTACTTCCTGCAGGAGTGGGGAAAGTGCGCTTGGGATGTCGCTGCGGCGAGCCCGATCACCGCAAACGACGTGAAGGGGGCTTCGAGCGAGGTGATTGCGGCACTCGACGAAAGCTTTTTCCGGGTTCGGTTTGACCGGCTTACGCCTGCCGAGAAGAAGTATCTGCGCGCCATGGCGGAGCTCGGGCCGGGTCCGCACCGCTCCGGCGATATTGCCCAGCAGTTGGGGCGCCGCGTAGAGTCGTTCGGCCCACTTCGAAGCAGCCTGATCCTCAAGGGCATGATCTGGAGTCCAACGCATGGTGACACGGCGTTTACCGTTCCGCTCTTCGACGGGTTCATGAAACGGATCATGCCTGGCGACGCCTGGCGCACTGCAAGCTAGGAGGGTTGTACGTAAATTAGCAACCTTATCGTAGCTTCATAAGATCGCTAATTTCGATCAATGCAGCAGTTCGCCCAGGTCGAAGGAGGAACGCGCGCCGATGTGGGCGAAATTCTCGTCAAGCCATGCTTCGGCGCGCCGGCACCCTTCGTCGCGCAAGGCGTTGATGAACGACGGATGGGCATTGAGCTTGCTCAATGTGCTCAATTGATTCATCAACTCTTGGGCGTCGATCAGGTGGAAGCGGAAGCGCCGCAGCCGGCGTTCGAGCCGGCCGACCGAAAACGGCCAGCGCGCGACCTCGCGCTTGGCCAGCCATAAGCTTTGCAGCTCGGCGAAGAAGGCCGAGCTGAAGCTGATTTCGTTCAAGCGGTGCCAGATCTCGTCGGCCAGGGCGGGCACTTTCGGCCGATGCGCCGGATGCAGCAGCACGACGATCGTATCGCTGGACGAACAGTGCGTCAGTAGCGGGAACAGGGGCGGGTTGGCGACCAGGCCGCCATCCCAGTACGCTTCGCCGTCGATGGTGACAGCGTGATGGATTGACGGCAGACAGGCCGAGGCGAGCACCGCCTCGAGGGTCAGTTGCCGGGTCCGGAACAGCCGCAGCGTCCCGGTGCTCACCTGGGTCGCTGCAATGAAGAGCCGGGTCGGGCACGACGCGCGCAAGCGCTCGAAATCGACTTGGCTGGCGAGGATGTCACGCAGCGGATTGATGTCGAACGGGTTCAACTGGTAAGGCGAGAAGAACCGCGTCAGCGACAGCATCGCGTGCACCGCCGGTCCCGGGCTCGCATGCATCGCATCCTGGTGCGTGGCCGGCTGCGGCATGAAGTAGAAGGGCGCCTTGCTGGCGACGGTTTCCCAGAAGTCCTGCAAGGCGCGGCGCGCGCCCTGCGGGCCTCCGGCGGTGAGGCCGTGCGCGAGCACGACGGCGTTCATCGCGCCCGCACTGGCGCCGCTGATGCCTTCGATCTCGATGCGCTTGTCATCGAGCAGCCGGTCGAGCACGCCCCAGGTGAATGCCCCGTGGGACCCGCCGCCTTGCAATGCCAGGGTCACGACTTTCTTTCGCATGTCGGAATTCGCTCGGAAGTTGGATGACGTCGCGCCGGAACGGCTCGCGAAAACAAACAGCCGCGCAAAGGCGTGTGCCGGCGCATGAGGCTTACCATGATGGCACGGCGGCATGGCATCGTGATGACGCGGGCTGCCGGGCGCGAAGTGGGAAATGGAAAATGGCCGCGCGGCGGCGCGCCGTGTTGCCGGACGGTGCCGACGGGGGTACGAATGGGCAGCGGGAAGCGTTGCATATTCGCTCGCATCCCGTCCAGCGCTTTGCTCACCTTCGCGGAATTACGGAAAAAGCGCAAGGCCGCAAAGAATATCTGTTGCGCCGCTGCAAAATGATGCGGCGGGAAAAATCAGGTTCCGTGGATTTCATCGCATGGCGCCTTTCCCATTCGAAAAGCCGCCGAACCGTATAAAATACGGCTTCACAATTCCCCGGCGACCGCATCCCGGTACTCATGTTACGTCTAAGCGAAGTCAAACTCCCACTCGACCATGCCGAAACCGATCTCGAAGCTGCGATTCGCGCGCGCCTCGCGGATCTCGGCGTGGCGGCAGACGGGCTCCTCCGTTACACCGTGTTCCGCCGTGCGCACGATGCACGCAAGCGCTCCGATATCAGGCTGACCTATATCGTCGATGTCGAAGTCGCGGACGAAGCGCTCGCGCGCAAACGGCTCGCCGGCAAGCCGCATTGCGGGGTGACGCCGGACATGACATACCGCTTTGTCGCAAAGGCCCCCGAGCACACGACTGCCCTGCGCCCGGTGGTAATCGGCATGGGGCCGTGCGGCCTGTTCGCAGGACTTATTCTCGCGCAGATGGGGTTCCGTCCCATCATTCTCGAACGCGGCAAAGCCGTGCGCGAGCGCACCAAGGACACTTTTGGCCTGTGGCGCAAGGCCGTACTCAACCCTGAATCCAATGTGCAGTTCGGTGAAGGCGGCGCCGGAACGTTTTCCGACGGCAAGCTGTACAGCCAGATCAAGGATCCGAACCACTATGGCCGCAAGGTGCTCGAAGAATTCGTCAAGGCGGGCGCACCGGAAGACATCCTGTATCTGAGCCGGCCGCACATCGGCACTTTCCGCCTCGTCAGCATGGTAGAAAAAATGCGCGCCGCCATTTACGAATTGGGCGGCGAAGTGCGCTTCGAGACCAGGGTCGACGACATCGAAATCGATCAGGGCAAGGTGCGCTCGCTCAAGCTCTCGAACGGTGAAACGCTGCGGTGCGACCACGTGGTGCTGGCTGTCGGCCACAGCGCGCGCGACACCTTCCAGATGCTGCACGATCGCGGTGTTTATATGGAAGCCAAGCCGTTTTCGCTGGGTTTCCGCATCGAACATCCGCAGGGACTGATCGACCGCCAGCGCTTCGGCAAATTTGCGGGCCACAAGCAACTCGGCGCGGCCGACTACAAGGTGGTACATCACTGCAGTAATGGGCGCGCAGTCTACAGCTTTTGCATGTGCCCTGGGGGCACCGTGGTTGCGGCGACCTCCGAGCCGGGTCGCGTGGTCACCAATGGCATGAGCCAGTATTCCCGAGCCGAGCGTAATGCGAATGCGGGCATTGTCGTCGGCATCACGCCGGACGACTATCCCGGCGGTCCGCTGGCGGGCATCGCGTTCCAGCGCAAATGGGAAGAGCGCGCATTCGAACTCGGCGGCGGCAATTACCACGCGCCGGGTCAACTGGTCGGTGATTTTATCGCCGGCCGGCCCTCGACTTCGCTTGGCTCCGTGGTGCCGTCATACAAGCCGGGCGTGCACCCGACCGATCTCAGCACCGCGCTCCCTGACTACGTGATCGAAGCCATCCGTGAAGCGCTGCCCCAGATCGACAAGAAGATCGCAGGCTTCGCGATGCACGATGCCGTGCTCACCGGCGTGGAGACGCGCACTTCGTCACCGATCCGGATTCGACGCAGAGACAATTACCAGAGCATGAACGTCGAAGGTCTGTATCCGGCAGGAGAAGGCGCGGGGTATGCGGGTGGTATCTATTCGGCGGCCATCGACGGCATCGAAGTCGCGCAAGCTTTGGCGCTCAATCTGACGTCGGCGCACGCGTCCTGAGTGTCCGGCAAGAAAGGGCAATTCATGCCATTTCCAGCTGGCAAGACCTTGAATTGCTCCCGAAAAACGCCAGGAGCAGTTGCGCCACGGCGCGCACGACGGCGGTGGGATGCGTTACATACCATTCCACCTGTTCGCTGCGGCTTTCGCCATAGAGGCTCCAGGTGCACAGATGCTCACAGTTGTTCGTCAGGAGCCGGTAGCTATTTTCTCCCAGACGGGAGCGGGCTCGACGCACGGCTTCATGGCCAGGGTACTTGGGAGCCACGCCGGGCATGATCCAGACGCCTTGGCCAGCGGCGAAGCTTGCGATGCTCACTTCCTCCACCGGTCCGTGGCAAAGCGATCTGGACAGTCCGGCGTAATGTACAACTCGGCCGTTGCCGGCGTAAATGCCGTGGTGCAGATAGCTCGGGCGTGGCGTGATGAGATGCGAGCCCATTGGAGGTTCAGGTGTACCGCTGACACGCCACGGGGTGGAGGCGAGAGAGCTGCACGTGCTCTTGAGGGCAGAGCCCTCGTCTGGTTGCCGGATTTCCATCGTATGCCCCTCCTGCCCGCATCCACGCACGCTTCTGTTGCGCGGGTCACTGTCCTGTATCAGCAATGACGCATCAATCGTGCCAATGGAACTTGCGACGACGGAACAAGCGGGGGGAGGGCGCGGCCTCAGCCTGGGGGCTTGGCGCTGAGGCCTTGTAGGCTGAGGACCGGCGGTTGCGGGCCAGGAGCGAATCGTCTGGCACGCGCGATGACTGTCTCAAATTCGGACTGTCACGAACGATTTTGAGACGCAAGACGACACGATAAATCGGTACGAATGTTCGAAGGGACCGGGAGAGCGCGGGCGCAAGGACTTACCTCACGATGTCTTCCAGGCGGTAGAGCTCGACCTTACGATACAGCGTGCTGCGTGAGACCCCGAGCAAGCGAGCTGCTTGGGCAAGGTTTCCCTGAGTGTTGTGCAGTGCGCGCGCGATCGCCACGCGTTCGGCCTGTTCCAGGCTGTCGGACGGCATCGGAGGCGCGCTCGCCGCCCCTATGCCGGCACTCTCCAGCAATTCCGGTGGCAGATCGCTCAAGCCCACCATCTCGCCGTTGGAGGTAAGCAGCAGGCTCTCGACCACGTTGCGCAGCTCGCGCGCATTTCCGGGCCATGCATAAGCGCGTAGCGCGGCCTTCGCGTCAGCGCTCCACCGCAGCTCCGCCACGTCGTGCCGGCGCGCAAGGCAACAATTGAAGTGCTCAATCAACAAGTCGATATCAATATCCCGCTCACGTAAAGGCGGGATACGCACTTGCGTGACGCTGATACGGTAATAGAGGTCGCGACGGAAACGTCCGGCTTCGACTTCATCTCGCAGGTTGCGATTGGTCAGCGATAACAGGCGCACGTTGACCCGACGTGGCTGGCTGTCGCCCAGGCGATAGACAATGCCTTCCTCGAGCACTCGCAACAGCACGGGTTGCAGGTCGAGCGGCAATTCTCCGATCTCGTCCAGGCATAAAGTGCCGCCGTGCGCGAGTTCGAACCGCCCCGGCCGGCCTTCCGAGGTCGCCCCCGTGAACGCACCGCGGACGTGGCCAAACAACTCGCCCGCGATCAGCTCCTTTGTTGCGGCACCGCAATTAAACGCAATGAACGGCTTGCAGGCACCTTCCTCGCCATGCATCGCGCGAGCAAACAATTCCTTGCCGACGCCGGTTTCCCCCTGGATCAGCACGGGAACCTGCTTGCCCACGAGTTGCCGCCCGCGTTCGATCGCGGCCAGCATCGCCGCGCTGCGTCCGATAATGTGACGGAAGGAACTGCGCTCAGGGTCGGCCTCAGAGCCCTGCTCGATCGCACGATTCGCGTTGGCCGGACGGGAACGGCTGGGCACCACGATCATCGCGCCAATGCGTTTTCCCTCGACTGTGATGGGATTCAACCATTCGGCACGCAGCCCCTCAGGCAGTTGCTTCGCCCACTCCTCGATGGGGGAGCACTCGTCAATGCCTTGCAGTTGCTCGCCGAGGTCGAGCGCCACTGGCACACGGCCACTCGCGTGGATCAGCCGGCCATGTCGGTCCAGTGCCAACATCGCCGTGGCGTCCCTGCCGGTCACCTGTTGCAGGCAGACTTCCAGCAGTCGCATCCGCTCATTCATGGCGCGCTCAGCCAGGATCAGCTCGATCTGACGTGCCGCGGCTACCGCGAGCGTCAGGTTATTACGCTGGTACGTTTGCGGCGGACCCGAAATATCGATGACACCGACCAGCGCGCCGCTCAGCGGGTCGCATATCGGTGCCGCCGCACATGTCCAGGATTTGATGCCCTCGCAAAAATGCTCAGCGGCGTGGATCTGCACCGGCCGGCGGGTGGCGATGGCTGTGCCGATGCCATTGGTGCCGACTGAACTTTCGCCCCAGTCCCCGCCCTCCATGAGATGGATGTCTTGCCCACGTTCCAGCGTGTGCATGTCGCCGGCTGTCTCGAGTACAACACCCTCCGGCGTAGTCAGCAGCATGATCGTGCTGGAGTCGACCAACAGATCCTTCGTCACTGCGAAAATGCTGGCCGCCGCCTTGAGGAGTTCGCGGTGGCGCCAGCGCAGGCGCGCGACGTCGTCACCGCGTGCGGCGAGAGGCGCGGAGCGGTTGGTGGGACAGACGCCGCTGCTCACGCTACGTTGCCATGACGCCCCCAGGTGCTCGCTGACCGTTACTTCGGCAAGCGGTACACCGCTGAGGAAGCGCTCCCACGCCCGCATGGTTTCCCTCTGGATCTGCAGGGCATCGGCCGCATCGTGCGTCGGGCGCAATTCCTTCCCGGTCACTGGTTGCGCCACACCCAACGGACGATCTGTTACTTGAAACCCGGGCATCGCACTCCTCCTCATGTACCGCCGTGCCGGATCGTTGCGCATCAACGATCCGGCACGCACGGTCTGCGGTCATCCATTTATGATATATGGCTTTTTAACGCTTCCATTTCTGCATGGCGCCCGCCTTGAGACGTTTTCACCTCATTGCAAAGTGACCGACGCGGGCGGCAAGGCACCACCCCACCACTGTCAGAAGGCCTTGAGCAAACGCAAGTTGATGCGGTTAGTCTCCTTGAAACCGTTGGCCACTGATATATCACGTCCCCAGGTCGTCAGGATCTGCGTGGTTGGATTGAAGAACCAAGCCGCGCCCACATAAAACTTCTGCTGCTGGGAAGCGTTGTGTTGGTCGACGCCGTCGACTTTCGTTTGGCCGCCCCAGAAATGCGCGTAGCCGGCGCGCAGGTCGAGGGTATCAGTCACCTTATAGTGAACGGCCACTTGCAACTCGTAAAGTGGGTCTTGCCTCAGGGTCTGCGAGCGGGGCCCGAAATCGTTGTTAGCGCCGAAGAAGCTGACGTCGCCGGTCAGGTTGAGAAAGAGTTTCTGCGTAATGCCGGCGAGATAGCCGAACTGCAAGGTGTATTGCCAACGATTGTTGCCCAGGTTCAGTGCGCTGTTCTTGTCGTACGACCCCGTGGGTGCGATCAGGAAGGGTGTGACCGCGAAATACTGCTGGTGATCGGCGTCGTTGAGGAGCCAGGTCGGCAGACCCAGGATGACGTCACCCGCGCCGCTGGCGTTGCCAAGTGAACTCGTTGCGCCATGCGCGTCCAGTCGGCCGAACGGCACCAGAATTTCCGGTGCGGTGAGAAAGCCCCCCACATTCATGTAGTGCAGGTAACGGAATATGCCGATATCGGAATCCAGGCGGTTGTCGCCGGGCACGCGCTGCCCCCCCGAATACAACTGGTTACGATCTACATGCTGGTAGTAAAGCAGCGCGAGGTTGGTGCCGGGCGGTACGGGTTGGTACTCCGCAGCATCCACGTCGATGGCGCGCGCTGGCATCGAAAGGCCAAGTGCCGCCAGGGTGACGCTCAGGACAAACGCCTTGTGAAGCGCCGAGAACAGGCTGCGATTGAATCGATCGTCTCCATCTTGTTTTGTAATGCTAATCATTTGTTTTCCTCTGTTGTTATCGTCAGTGACTGATTATGTTTTTCGTGATCTTCCTCGCCGAGCCGGTGCCCGGCTGTTTCGCCGCAGGTCGTTGTATCCCGCAGGCGCCGTTGCATTAGCCGGCAGGTTCGCTTTCTTTCATCGCGGTAGGCTTGCCTTCGGCAATGAACCGCGCCGCCAGGATCAAGGCGCCCATCGCAAACTCCTTGCCGTGTGCATTGATCATCGCGTCGGCGAGCGCGCCCAGTTGTTGGAAAAAGAGATCCTTGGATGCGGCCTCCACGCTTGCTGATGTGCTCTCACTCATAGTCGTTTCCTCGATAGTGGGTGGATGCAGGGCCGGTCACGTCAAGCGCCGGCGTTGAAACGAAACAGGGATGCCGGCAGGTTGACCCAGCCGATGTGGCCGCTCTCGGTGCCTAGCGCCAGGTGAGTGCCGTCATCCGACCACGCCAAGGCGCTGACCGTGCCACCGCCGGAGCCCTTGATGAACAGGACGTCCTCGGAACCCGGCTGCGTAAGGAGCACCGCACCGTTGTGGTAGCCGGCGGCGATCAGCGCTTGCGTGGGATGACAAGCCACTACGGTGACCGGCGTCTTGCTCGCGATGCCGCATTGCACGGGCTGCGCATCGCGGCCCGGGGTGTCGAAGTGCCAGCACGTGACGCGAGGCGCGCCGCTGGTGGCCAGCATTTGGCCCCCCGCCATGAAGGAAAGCGACAGCGGTTGCCCGGGATATCCGCCCATCTCGATATCGCCGTAGTCGGCCAGCCGCCAACCGTGCAAGGCGTTTTCCTGCATGCCGGTAAAGAGGTAGCGGCCGTCGCGCGACCACGCCACCGCACGGTGGTAACCCGGCCAGGCGAGCTGGTGCGGCTCGCCATCCACGGGCCAGAGTGTGACGCCGCCGTGGTACGCGACCGCGAGCCGCGACCCGGTCGGGTCGAACGCCAGCGCGGTCGCCGAAGCGTGCACATCGACGCAAATATCGACGTTTTCGTCATCGCGTTTGAGGAGGTGCACATGACGGCCGCAGGAGAACGCGCGCCAGCCCGTCGCGCTCGCGGCAACGTGATCGATCCAAAGCCCTGCGTTGTCAGCAAGAACATCCGTGGCGCCCTGCCGTGAAGTGCGCACCAGACGGCCGTCGTCGCCACCGCTCAGGAAGCCGTCGCCGGCATCCGCCACGAGGGCCAGGCAGACACCCTGATGCGCGGGCACGTACCGCGGGGACGGCGGTGGTTCCTGCTGCACGGCGACCTCGGCGCGGCCGTCGGCGTGTGTCAGAATGCGAGGCCCTGCCGGCCACCCGGTATCTGCGAGCGCGAGTGAGCCGTCGCCCAGCGCGAAACCGAATACTCGCGACTTCGCGTTCCAGGCCAGCGCCACCACCGGCGCGTCAAGGTGCCACTGGGCGCCCAGCCATTCAATCAGACTGCAGGCCGGCATGTTCATCGGTGCGCTCCGCAGGTATCCAGTTCCTTGCGCAGGCTTTGCTGGTTGAGGTTGCGGCCAATGAAGACCAGGCGGCTGTCGCGCTGCTCGCATGGCTCCCACGAGGTGCCGAACACCAGGTCAAGCGTCATGTGTACGCCCTGGAACACCAGGCGCCGGTCACTGTCGTCGAGATCGACGATACCCTTGAGCCGAAGCAGGTCCTGGCCGCGTTCGCGCACGAGTTGTTGCAACCAGGGCAGGAACCGCTCGCGAGCCAGCGGCCGTTCGAGCTGGAACGAAGCGCATTCGATGCCATGACTGTGGCGGGCCGGCGTAATCGTCATGAGGCGGCCCGGCGCGTCGCCCTTGGCCGTGGCCAGTACGGGGCGCAACGGGTTCAGACGCAGACGCCCCGGATCGAATGCGCTACGCCCGAGCAGCAGGTCGAGTGGCACATCGCATCGCACGCCGTGCAGCAACTGGGCGGTCGGATTGATCGCCCGCACGGAATCGTCCAGCGCACTCAGTGCGTCCGCTTCGGAGGCCGTGCCAGGTTCAAGCAGGTCGACCTTGTTGAGGACGACGGTGTCGGCCTGCGCCAGTTGCTGTGCCGCTTCACAGTTGTCTGAAAGCTGGCGCTGCAGATGTCGGGCGTCAGCAACGCAGATAACGGTGTCAATACAGGTATGCTGCCGAATGTAGTCATCTGCGAAAAACGTCTGGATGACCGGCGCCGGGTCGGCAAGCCCGGACGTCTCGATCAGAATGCCGTCGAGCGTGCCTTTGCGCCTGAGCAGCGCTGACACCACTCGGATCAGGTCACCGCGCACCTTGCAGCACAGGCAACCGTTGTTGAGTTCCAGCACTTCATCCTCGGCGCCCATCACCAGGTCGCCATCGATACCGAGCTTGCCGTACTCGTTGACGATCACCGCGTAGCGTTTGCCATGCGATTCGCCGAGGATCCTGTTGAGCAGGGTGGTCTTTCCTGCACCGAGAAAACCCGTAAGAACGCTGACGGGAATACGTGTCATTTCAGCCTCCACGCAATGTGTGATGCCGTCCTATGGAAGTAACACTGCACGGCCTACCACACGGCCATGGTGAAGATCCTTGAGCGCGAGATTGGCGTCCGCCAGGGAATACTCGCGCGTGGCAAGGCGCACGCGTCCGCTATCGGCCAGCGCCATGAGTTCCATCAGTTCGGGGTAAGTGCCCACCAGGTTGCCCACGATGGTCTTTTCACTGGTGATCAGGTCGATGGTCGGCACTTCAAGGCGCCCGCCGTAGCCGACTACGTAATAGAAGCCGGCATTGCGCGTCATGGCCAACCCGTTGGCGACTGAATCGCCCTCGCCGACGAAGTCCAGTACCGCCTCTGCACCATGTCCGCCCGTCAGTTCAAGCACTCGGTCGACGACATGTTCGTCACCCATGACCAAGTGTTGCGCGCCACAATCGGCAGCCAGGTGCAGCGCCTGTTCCGTGCGGTCGATCACGATGATTTCCGCGGCGCACAAGGCGTGAAGCACTTGAATGCCAATGTGCCCCAGCCCGCCGGCTCCGATCACCACGGCGTACTGCCCCGGGAGCAGATGGTGTGCGGCCTTGCGTGCGGCGTGATACGCGGTCAAGCCCGCATCCGTGTATGGCGCCACGTCCTTGGGCGCCAGCGATTTCGGCAGTTTGATAAGCGAACGCTCGCCCGTGAGCATGTACTCAGCGTAACCGCCGTTGGCGTTGATACCGGGGAAGCGACTCTCGGCGGCATGCATGTCGTTTCCGCGCCGGCAGGCCAGGCAGTGACCGCCAGTCACCAGCGGGTGACAGATGACCGGATCGCCGACCTTGACATGCTCGACCGCGCTGCCCGTGGCTTCGACCCACCCGGCGTTCTCGTGTCCGAGGATGTGGGGCAGCGCCACGTCGGCCTTGCCGCGCCAGATACCTTCGATAACATGCAGGTCAGTGCGGCATACGCCTGCTCCACCGACGCGGACGATGACGTCTGTCGGCCGTTCAATCCTGGGATCTTCGACCTCCTCGCAGCGCAACCACGCATCGTTTACGAGGTGCTCGTCGTACTCATGCAGTACGGCAGCCTTCATGGGATTGTCTCCTTTGCCCCTGAGGGGTTCTGTTTTGTCGGAACCCTTTTGGCTACCTGCTCTTTTGTCGTGCCTGCGGCAGGTTCGGATTCCGTTCGCCGGTGTGCCGGCTTTATGCCTTCTTGTTTGCAGCTTTTGTGCCACGCCCGGTTGTCAAGTCCTCATGCCCGATAGAGCATTGATTCAAAAGGCGATTTCTCTGGGTCCGTACGCCGCGCGACGTCAGGCGGGGGATTTCGTGTCGCAAAACCGTACGAACTGTGTGCCACGCGCCGGGTTCAGGTGTCCGATTCCCGGACGCGTGGCCGACGGAAGAAAACGCACGGCCTGCCCGAGCATGAGCGCGGCCGCAAAAAATGCCCGCGCGCGGGCCGCATCACCTCGCGGCACTCACTGATGCCCGGGTGTCTGTTTCAGGATCCATGCGAGGACCGTACGCAAGTCCGCGTCCGTGATGCCGGGGTTGGGTGGCATCGCCACCTGACCCCAGACGCCACTGCCGCCGCTACGTACCTTCCCCACCAACCGATCCGCTGCGTCCGGAGTGTTCGCGTACTTTGCGGCGACGGCATTGAAGGCCGGCCCTACGACCGGTTCCGTCTTGCCATGACAGGCACTGCAATTGTTGGTGTCGAGCACGCGCTGGATGTTCGCCGGCGTGTCCGCTGCGAAGCATTGGAGCGCCAGGAATACCCCGCCTGACGTCAATGCTGTGATGAGAAGGCGACTGATTGAGATGTCCATGCTGCCTGGCTCCATGTCAGATCGCCCCGCGGGACATCTGCTGCGCGATGAAGTCAGCCTGACGAATTGCCAGGGTGACGATCGTCAGCGTGGGGTTTTCGGCTGCGCTCGAGGTGAACTGGCTGCCATCCGAAATGAACAGGTTGGCGATATCGTGGGTTTGCCCGTGCTTGTTGCACACACCGTCCTCGGGCTTGTCGCTCATGCGGCAGGTACCAAGATTGTGCGTGGACGGATACGGCGGCGTGCGCATCACCTTCTTGGCACCAACGGCTCGATAGACCGCCTCACCTTGACGATAGGCGTGCTCGCGCATCGCGATGTCGTTCGGGTGGTCGTCATAGTGGACGTTCGGTACCGGCAAACCGTACTGGTCCTTGGCCGCGGAATTCAGCGTCACGCGGTTTGATTGCTGAGGCATGTCTTCGCCAACCAGCCACATGCCGGCCGTGTTGGCGTAGTTGTCGATGAAGTCGGCGAACTCCGGACCCCATGAACCCGGGTTGAGAAAAGCAGCGTAGAACGAAAGACCCAGCGAGATGGTCTCCATCTCGTATCCGCCGACGAAACCCCGCTTCGGATTGTGTTCGACTTCGTCCTGGATGATGCCGGCCATCACCGTGCCGCGATAGAAATGCACCGGATGGTCGAAGTACGCATATACCGAGCCTGTCATGTGCCGCATATAGTTGCGCCCGACCTGGTCCGAACTGTTGGCGAGTCCGTGCGGGAATTTTCCGCTGGCCGAAAGCAGCAGCAAGCGCGGGGTTTCGATCGAATTCCCGGCAACGCATACGACGCGAGCCTTCTGACGCTGTTGCTTGCCTTGAGCGTCGTAGTAAACGACCCCGGTGACCTTGCCCTGGCTATTGTGTTCGATCTGGGTGACGTGGGCCTGGGTGCGCAGCTCCAGGTTGCCGGTCGTTTCGGCGGCGGGAATCTCGGTGTAAAGGGTTGACCATTTGGCGCCCGACTTGCAACCCTGGAAGCAGAAGCCCAATTGCATGCAGCGGCCGCGGCCCGCGCGCGGCGCACTGTTGATGGCCATGCGCCCGGTACTGCACTGTTTGTAGCCAAGCTTGGTGGCGCCGTTGTACATCACCTTGAAGTTGTTGTTGCCGGGCAGGCCCGCAATGTCGTTGGTGCGCGTCACGCCCATCTTGTCTTCGGCCTTGGCGTAATATGGCTCGAGATCCGCAAGGCTGATCGGCCAGTCGAGCAGGTTGGCCCCGGCCACCGCGCCATAGTGGGTGCGTGCCTTGAGCTCGTGCTCATGAAAACGCAACGATGCGCCAGCCCAATGGGTCGTCGTTCCGCCAACGGTCTTGCAGATCCATGCGGGCAGGTTCGGGAAGTCGAGCGCCACGCGCCAACTCCCGGACGTGGTCCGCTTGTCGGTCCAGGCCAATTGCTTGAAGGACGGCCACTCGTCGTTGATGAAGGTTGCCGACGACTGACGTTGGCCGGCTTCGAGCAACACAACCTTGACGCCCTTCTGGCAGAGTTCATTCGCCAAGGTTCCACCACCCGCGCCAGAGCCGATAATGACGACGACCGAGTCGTCGTCAAGCGAGAATTGAGTCATGATTTCGTTCTCCTCTGAATTGTTATCGATGTATCAGGCAGCCAATGCCGGACTGGCGCTGGCCGGCGGGTTGGGCAGCCACGTCAGGTCGTTGAAGCCGCGGAAGACGTAGCCGCCCTTCGAGAACGCCTCACCCTGGTACCCGAAATGTGCGAAAGCCAGCTCGTTGTCATACAGCGACGTCAGGCACATGCCGCGCACCTTCTGGACGAACGGATCCTCGATCAGATCTGCGACGATCTTGTGTCGTGCCTCAGCGGACAGCTTTGACCACCTGCCTCCCGCCTTGGCGTTCAGCCGGCGCACGCCGTTCGCGACCAACTGTCGGCCATCCGCGCCTGCGGCGAGACCGTCGACGTCCTTGACCGCGAGCGCGTAGATGGCGTCGGGCAGGTTCCTGTGGGGGTACAGCGTCTTGATGAGCGCCAGCACTGCATCGGCCTGCGCTTGGTTGAGATGCTTCACTTCGAGCGCCCAAGCCAAGCTGGGGGCCAGTAACCCGACTGCGCTTTGTGCGGCCAGCACGCCGGTCAGCAGCGCCGAGGCCTTCATGACGTTGCGGCGGGCAATGCTGCTGGGCTCGCCGTCGCTGTCTGCGGTTGCGCGACCTTCCGTTTGACGCGGCTTGAAGAACATGGGGATCATTTTTTGTCTCCTGGTGAGATGGAAGCTGCTTGCTTGTTGTTCTCTACACGTAGTGCCCGGCCTTCTTGAGCACCTCGATCTTGTAACCGTCCGGGTCGGTCACGAAGAAGAACTGCGCGACCGGCTCGCCATCGATGGACAATGACTTGATGTCGGTCGGCTGGCCGCCGAGCGCATCCAGCGACTGCCGCAACGCGTCGAGGTCATCGGTGCAGAACGCCATATGCCCATACCCTGTTCCAAGGTCATACGGTTCGGTGCGCCCCTTGTTTTGAGTCAACTCGATCTCAAAGCCGCTTTCCGGGTCGCGCAGGTACACCAGGGTGAAGGAGGGGAAGTCGAGCCGATGCGACTCTCGCAGACCAAAGCCCTGCGTATAGAAACGAATGGCGGGCGCCAGCTCGCGCACACGAATCATGGAATGAATGTATTTAGGCAACGTGCCTCCTCGATAAAGATGGTGATGATGGCAATACATGAAAGCAGCTTGCATGCCAGCCCTCGAAGGTCGGCCGGATGCTTTCCAAGCCTTTGAATCCATTTGGATATTTTTGCGCTGCCGTCAGTGCGTAAATTTGCCTGTCGTAAAATCGGACGCCTACACACGATTGCCTGGTCGGCACCTGTCCGAAAATCGGGCGGCTGTGTGGTTCGATTCGTCCGCACCGCCGCGCGTTACGCGTCGGCCCGCTCCGTCCGATATTGAGACGCACCCACAGCCGGGCTGTCGCAAAACAAGACCCCCCTCAATCCGCCTCGTACAAAACTCCCATTGAAATCAGGGCAGTAGCAGGCGCCTTGCGCATGGCACGCGACTTGCTCGTATGAGTGCAGGTCGATGGCCGGCGCCGAAGAGTTGACGGCGCACAACAAGAAGAACATGGAGACGCAAGGACAAGTCGAGCGACGCCTCTCAAGTGGCGCGATCGCTGCCAACGCCTTCCTGTTCAAGCAAGCGTCCGGACATCGATCAAGGCAACGGCAGTGGTGGACGCGCCACGCACACATCTGCCGTTGTACGGACAGCAACCATCACAGGAGAAGACCCATGGCAGACACGCTGACGTTGAACAAGATCACGTCACAGAAAGGCATAAGCATTGGCGAAGCGGCGAAGCGCATTGCGGATCTCGGCTGGCAGCCGAGCTACGTGCAGGAAGCGATGACGTTTCCGACGGACTACAAAATAAGCAAAGCGCCGCGTGACCCGATGAAGCAAGTGCTTCGCTCTTATTTCCCGATGCAGGAGGAAAAAGATAACCGTGTTTACGGCGCACTCGACGCCGCGCTACGCGGTGACATGTTCCGTAATGTAGAAGCCCGTTGGGTTGAGTGGATGAAGCTGTTTCTGGCGATCATTCCGTTCCCCGAGATCTCGGCTGCGCGCTCGATGTCGATGCTTGGCCGCCTGGCGCCAGGGGAGGAACTGCGCACCGGCTTCACCATGCAGATGGTCGACGAATTCCGCCACTCCACGATTCAGATGAACCTGAAGAAGTGGTACATGGAAAACTACATCGACCCGGCCGGATTCGACATCACCGAAGCCGCCTTCGGCAAGTGCTACGCCACCACCATTGGACGCCAGTTCGGTGAAGGCTTCCTGACGGGTGATGCGCTGACCGCCGCCAACATCTACCTGCAAGTGGTTGCCGAGACAGGCTTCACCAATACGCTGTTCGTGGCCATGCCATCTGAAGCCGCCCGCAACGGCGACTATGCGCTGCCCACAGTGTTCCTCTCGGTCCAGTCGGATGAAAGCCGCCACATCGGCAACGGCCACTCGCTGTTGATGTCGGTCATCAACGATCCGGACAACCACCTGCTGCTCGAGCGCGACATCCGTTACGCATTCTGGCAGAACCACGCGATCGTCGATGCTGCCATTGGCACGATCATTGAATACGGCACGACGGATCGCAGCAAGAGTAAGGAGTCCTATGCTGAACTGTGGCACCGCTGGATTTATGAAGACTACTACCGTACCTACATGCTGCCGCTCGAGAAATACGGCATCAAGATCCATCACGACGACGTCAGCGCGGCATGGGATCGGCTCGTCAAGAAGAACTACGTTCACAAGGTCGCACAGTTCTTTGCGGTCGGCTGGCCGGTGAACTTCTGGCGCATCGAAGCCCAGACGGAGAAGGACTTCGAATGGTTCGAGCACAAATACCCGGGCTGGTATGCGGAGTTTGGCGACTTCTGGAAGTGGTACGCGAAGAAGAGTGTGCCGGGCGAGACCAACATCCTGTTCGACCAGGAAAACGGCTACGTGTACCCGCACCGCTGCTGGAGTTGCATGGTGCCGTGCCTGATCCGCGAGGATTTCGTGACCGACGAAGTAGACGGCCAGCTCTACACCTATTGCTCGGACCTGTGCCGCTGGACGCACAAGGTCGCCTTTGCCGCCGAGTATGAAGGCCGGCCGACACCGGCAATGGGCCGCTTCAGCGGCCGCCGCGAGTGGGAGGAGTGCTACCACGGTTGGGACCTCGCCGACGTTGTCAAGGACCTCGGATTCGTTCGCCCCGACGGGAAGACCCTTGTCTCGCAGCCGCACCTGCGCTTCGACGAAAAGCAGATGTGGACACTCGACCACGTCCGCGGTCACAAGCTCCAGAGCCCGCTGATCCTGCTGCGTGAAATGACGCCCGAGCAACGCGAGAAACACATCGCCGAGTACCGGGCGGGCTTCAAGATCAACCCGTTCGCCGCGTAATAGTGTTCATGCGCGTTCAGCCGGCATCCCGGCCGGACGCGCCGCCACGGGCAAAAATGAAAGAGAACTGATATGTCTGAGAAACGTGTACATACCGTCCGGTTCGAGCCGGTCGGTGTCGAGATGGAGGTCGAGGAGGGCGAGTGGGTGCTCGACGCCGCCTTCCGCCAGGGCATCGCGGTCATGCATGGTTGCCGCGAAGGTCAGTGCAGCAGTTGCAAGTGCGTACTCGTGGATGGCGATGCGGAGGTGCAGAAGTATTCGACCTTCGCATTGCCGGACTACGAGCGCGATACGGGACATATCCTGCTGTGCCGGACCTATGCATATAGCGACATCACCGTAGAACTGCTCAACTACGACGAGGACGTATTGAGCCGTTCCATCGCAGTCAAGGAGTTCCAGGGGAAGCTCGCCGGCATCAAGACCCTGACCCACGACATCCGGCTACTGCAAGTGCAGCTCGACGAGCCCTTGAAGTTCTGGGCCGGGCAGTTTGTCGAACTGACGGTGCCCGGCATCGGCATCATGCGCTCCTATTCGATGGCGAACACGCCGAACCAGCCGACTCAGCTGGAGTTCATCATCAAGAAATACCCGGACGGCGCGTTTTCTTCCCTGCTCGACGGATCGCTGGAGGTTGGCACCCCCGTGCGGGTCAAAGGTCCGTATGGCGGCTGCTTCCGGCGCGAAGGACGGCCGGGGCCGCTGATCCTGGTGGGGGGCGGCTCAGGCATGTCTCCGCTGTGGTCCATCCTGAACGACCACATGCAAAGCGGGGAACAGCGCCCTGTGCGGTTCTTCTATGGCGCGCGTAATCGGCGCGACCTGTTCTACATGGAACAGTTCGCCGAGCTTGAGCAGAAGCTCGATGACTTCCGCTTCATTCCAGCACTGTCGCAACCATCGGACGACGACGCGTGGACTGGCGAGACCGGCTATATCCACGACGTGGTCGAGCGCACGCTGCGGGCCGAACAGCTCGAGGGGCAGATGGACGCCTTCTCGTGCGGTCCGCCCCCGATGATCGATGCGCTGCTGCCGGTGTTGCAGCGCGCCGGCGTCGCGCCCGAGCACATCTATTTCGACAAGTTCACGCCGGCTGCGCGCTGAGCGAACGGTGGTGGCCAGCACAAACGCGTTGTTGAAACCATAAGTCAATTTAGGAGAATGAACATGAGTGCAGTACGAGATGAATCGACACCTGTGACGTCCGGGGCCGCAGGTGCCGCTCAGTTCCCGGGGTGGGACAGCCGGAAGTACAACTACTACGAACCGAAAGGGCGAAAGGCGACCCACTACGAGGACATGACGCTCGACGTGCAGCCGGACCCGAAGCGGTATCTGCTGCAGGACTGGATTCTGTCGTTTCCCGACGGCACGTCTACCTACTCGGAGGACTGGACCGAAGCCAGGAGTTCGAATTGGCACGTGTTCCGGGCCGTCGACGAGGAGTGGGAGCGCACGCACTACCAACGCCAGTCGACCATCGTAGGCATGGTGACGCACGCGATCGAGAACGCCCGTCGCTCCGGCGCTCCCGCTCGCTTCGACAAAACGTGGGTGAAAGTCCTCGAGCAGCACGTGAGCGCGTACAAGCACGCCGAGTTCGGTCTCGGGACGGCGACCATGCACGCGCAGCGCTATGGCTATACGCAGATGATCAATAGCGCGATTTTGACGAATTCGTCGTACAAGCTGCGATTCGCTCAGGACCTGACGCTATATCTCAGCGATATCGGACTGGACATCGGCGGATTCAACATCGATGCGGGCAAGGAACACTGGCTGAACGATCCGATCTGGCAGGGTACACGCAAGTTGATCGAAACGATCGGCGGCGCAACGGATTATCTTGAAAAGTATTTCTCCGTCAACGTCGTATTCGAGCCTCTGGTCGCAGAACTGTTCCGTAGCGGCTTCATCATGCAGGTTGCCGCGGCGCAGAACGACTTCGTCACGCCCACGGTAGTCTCGTCGGCCGAGGGCGACTATCAACGCAACCTGGCCAACGCGGTGGATCTGTTCCATATCCTGGCCAACGATCCCGAGCACGGTGCTCACAACCGGAAGTTGTTCGCTCGCTGGCTCGCGCAATACGGCGAACTTGCATTGTCGGCGGCCAAGCAGTTGCAGCCGATCTGGTCGCTGCCCCACGTCAAGGTCGCGCAATTCGACGGTGTACTCGACAGTGCGCTCGAGCGTGCACGGCACATCGCCAGCCAGATCGGCGTCGAGCTGCCGGCCTGCCTGGCTGCCTGAGCCCGTTTGCCAATCCATCAGCAAAACCCAAGGACCTTCCCATGTCTACTCAACAAGAGCCTGACAACATCTTCAAATCGTTTTCGGAAATTCGTTTCGAAGACACGATTTCCCATCAGTGCGGCGTGACCATGAACGATAGCGTCGAAGCCCGCGCCATTGCCGAGCTGATGCATTCCAAGCCCGGCATCAAGGTTACCTACCTTCCGGCGATGATCCGCATCGATGGCGAAGGCAAGATCGAGTTCAAGATGAACGAGATCAGCGAGGTGCTCGGCCGCGAGATGACCCCGCATCTGTTCGAGATCTCCACGTCGACCCACTACGGGCGCATGGTGATGATCGACGACAACACGGTGGTGCTGTTCGGCAACATGGAAGACGCGATGGCGTACGAGTGACGCGCAACGCGGCCCTGTCCGGCTGAGAGGACGGGCGCGGGCCGCGTTTCGATGCGTCGCCGGCAGGCCCGAGCACGCAGTCCATAGAGCGAACGGCACGCATCGCCCAAGTCCTCCGGCGCAGGGAGGACAGTTGACAAAGCAAGTCCATAAAACCGTCCGGCAGGACGAGACAATGCAAGGAGACAAACATGCCCAACATCATGTTGCACGACGAGGAAGCCCGCACGGCGCTCGGTCGGGGCGTGGCCAAGCTGGCCCGCACCGTACGAGGCACGCTCGGTCCGCGTGGAATGAACGCGATCATTGATCGCCCGATAGGCACACCGATCATTTCCCGGGATGGCGTGAGCATCGCCAGCGAGATCGAACTCGAAGACCCGTTCGAGAACATTGGCGCGCAGGTGGTGCGCGAGGTGTCACGGCAGACCAATGAAGTTGCGGGTGACGGCACCACCACCGCGACCGTATTGGCCGATGCGCTCGTGCAGGGCGGCCTGGCCTGTCTGGCGGAGGGCGCGAATCCGGTCGAACTCGTCGAGGGACTGGACCTTGCCGTCGCAGAGACGATCGCCGCGCTCAAGCGCGCTGCCTCGCCGCTTGCGGGGAGCGCGGACCTTCGCGCGGTCGCCGTGGTGGCGGCTAACGACGACGTAACTGGCGCACTCGTGGCCGACGCGCTGGAGCGGGTCGGAGCCAACGGCATTGTCGAGGTCGAGTACGGCAGCACGGTGGAGACGATCCTTGAAGTCGTCGATGGCATGGCCTTCGACCGGGGATATCTCTCGCATCACATGGTCACCGATGTCGAGCGCATGCAGGTGGTCCTGGAAAATCCCGTGATCCTGATGACCGACCAGAAGCTGCAGACGCAGGATGAGGTTGCCGCATTGCAGCGCGTGGTCGGAGACAGTGAACGGCCGCTGCTGGTCATTGCCGAGGAGGTCGCCCCTGCCTGTGTCGTCGCGCTGCTTGCCTGGAGCGAAAAGCGCGGCGTGCCCGTGGCGGCGATTCACCCGCCCGAGTACGGTCATTGGCGCAAGGCGATGCTTGAAGACATCGGCATCGTCACCGGGGGACGTGTGCTTTCGCGCGACCTGGGCGGGTGCATCGTCGACGTGCAGTGGCGCGACTTGGGTAGCGCGCGGCAAATCCGCATTTCGGCCAACCAGACCATTATCACGGCGGGTGGTGGCGATGCCGCAGCCGTCGCGGCACGGCGGCAGCAGGTGGCCCGGCAGTACGAAATGGCGCCGCAGAACGTCGAGCGCGACAAGATCAAGGAACGGCTGGCCAAGCTCTCAGGCGGCACCGCGATGATCCTGGCCGGCGGCGCCACACCCGTCGAGCAAAAGCGTCGCCTGCATCTGATCGAAGACGCGGTCCATGCGGCGCGCGCCGCGATCGAGGAAGGCGTGGTACCGGGAGGGGGCAGCGCCTTGCTGCGCGTGGCGGGTGAACTCGAGGGGCTGATTGCCCGCCACGAAGGCAGCGTTCGCGAAGGCGTGCGCCTGCTGCAAGGCGCCCTCGTGCGACCACTGCACCAGATCGCCGTCAATCGTGGCCTCAACGGCGATGCGATTGTTGCCCGTGCCGCGCTGACGCCGAACGGCGTCGGCTTCGACGCGCGCAACAACACCTTCGTTGACTTGGCCGAGGCCGGCATCATCGATCCGGTCAAGGTCAGCTATAGCGCCGTACGCAATGCCGCTTCAGTGGCAGGACTCATCCTCACGACACAAACGCTGGTGGCCAAGAAGCCCGAGTACGTTGATCCGACCGCGAGCCCTGCATTGGGTGGCGGCATGGAGAACTTCGGTCGGTCATGACACAGGTCTTCTCCACACAAGGATGACGGTACATGAATACGGAATCCCGCTTGCCCGGCCAACCCGGCACGCCGCTTGGGAACGGACACGCACGTCTGCGTTTGCTGCAGCGTGGGGTGGGCGTTTCGATAGTCGTGCTGGGCTGGTTGCAACTGTTCACGCCGCTGGTTGAAGTTGTCACGCATTTGCCGCGTTGACGTGCTTCGGCGCGGACCAACACCGAGGTGCCCACCGGAGCGGATACGGCCTGCTCCGCTTGAGAAAGGCGCCGTCATTACAAAGCCGTCAATAACTTATGTATCCCTATCGAGAGGAGTTAAATCATGAAGCATTCGAACCTTGCCATGACATCTGTCTGTATGGCTCTCATGGTGTGTGCCGGCGCTACCCTTGCGGCCGATGGAATACCGGGCGGTTCATTGCCCGGCTCGGAGATTGACCAACTGGCGGGATCCGGTGGCCGCTTGACGCGCGCTCAAGTCCAGACGGAACTCGAACAGGCCCAAGCCCAGGGTTTGATCGGCCACAGCGACAACGCCTACCCGCAGTCACCTGCGAGCGCACCGCCGCAGAAACTGGCTGAACCTCAGTACGCGTTGCCGCCGGCGCGTACGGAACTGGACAGGCAGGTCTATGACCGCGCGTGAGCCGCGGTCCCGGCACGGCGCCCGTCACACCCGGCGGGTGCCGTCAATGCCAGGGTGCGGGCAGCCGCTCGGCTGCGGCCAGCGTGTAGCCGCTGGATGTGGCGCCCACGTGTACGCAAGCTCACCTGCACAGGTAATAAGATGACCGATCTCGGCCAAAGTATCGATATTCGTGCGATTGCGCCCGGCGGACGGCGTCTGTTGGGGTATGTCGGCCCCGCAGCGATGGTGAGTGTCGGCTACATCGACCCCGGCAACTGGGCGACCGACCTGGAGGGAGGCTCCCGCTTCGGCTACCAGTTGTTGTGGGTTCTGCTCGCAGCCAACCTGATTGCCCTGTTGCTGCAGTCACTTGCGGCACGGCTGGGCATCGTCGCCAACAAGGACCTGGCTCAGGCCTGCCGCGCCTACTATCCCCGCTCGGTCGCGATATCGTTGTGGCTACTGTGCGAAATCGCCATCATCGCCTGCGATCTGGCCGAAGTCCTGGGCAGCGCGATCGCGCTGAACCTGCTATTCGGCATTCCGTTGGTGTGGGGCTCGGTCATTACGGGCTTCGATGTCGTGTTCATCATGTCGATGCAGTATTTCGGAATCCGCAAGCTCGAGGCAGTCGTGGCGGCGCTGATCCTGACGGTCGGTGTCTGCCTGGGCCTGGAGTGGTATCTGGCGGGTCCGTCCTGGCGCGGCATTGCCGGCGGATTCGTCCCCAGGCTGGACTCGTCGATGCTGTACATTGCCATCGGCATTCTCGGCGCCACGGTGATGCCGCACAATCTCTACCTCCATTCATCCCTGGTGCAGACCCGCCGCATCGACAGCAGTCCCTGTGCGCGACGCGAGGCGATCCGCTTCAACTTCATCGACACAGCGCTCTCACTCAACGTTGCGTTCGTGTTCAACGCGGCGGTCCTGGTTCTCTCGTCGGCGACATTCTTCACTCGCGGCATTGTTGCAACGGACCTGCGTCAGGCGCACGAACTGCTTACGCCGTTGCTGGGTACGTCGGCAGCATCGCTGGCGTTTGCGGTCGGCTTGCTCGCCGCGGGCCAGAGCTCGACCATCACCGGTACGCTTGCCGGACAAATCGTCATGGACGGATTTTTGCGCATTCGCCTGAATCCGGTGTTGCGGCGAATCCTCACCCGGGGCTTGGCGATCATTCCGGCAGTGTCCGTGCTGTCCTTCACGGGTGACAAGGGCGTCATGCAATTGCTGGTACTCAGTCAGGTAGTGCTGAGTCTTCAACTGCCGTTTGCGATGGTGCCGCTGCTGCGTTTCACCAACAGCCGGACAATCATGGGGGCGTTTGCCAATCCGCCTTGGGTCAGGTTGACCGCATGGATCGCCATTGTCGGCATTACCGTGCTCAACGCACGGTTGGTCATCAATGTGCTTGACGCGCCTGACAGCAAAGCCGGCGCTGTCGCATTCGTAGCGGGCGGGGTGATCGCAAGCCTGCTGCTGGGGCTGCTGGCGTGGATCTCCTGCACGCCGATGAAGAGACACCCGTGAACCCGCTGCCCGCGACACGAACCCTAAAGTCAAATTTCCATGTCTTGACGGATGGCGCTGACGCCGAGTCCAACCCGAATAGCGATCTCAGATGAAAGCACTGCAATACCATCCCATCCCGGCATTCGACGATAACTACATCTGGCTGGTGACTGACGGGGTCGATTGCCTCGTCGTGGATCCCGGTGAGGCGGCGCCGGTCACGGCTTACTGCAAGCAACATGGATTACGTCTCAGGGCAATCTTGCTTACGCATCACCATCATGACCACGTGGGGGGCGTTGAATCGCTGCTTGCGGCGTGGCCGGAAAGTACGGACATACGGGTCTACGGTCCTGCAGGGGAAGACATTCCGAATGTCTCGACGCGCTTGTCGCACGGCGGCAAAGTCAGGATTGAACACCCGGCTTTCGAAGCGACGGTGATCGACGTCCCGGGACACACCTTGGGACATATTGCGTACTATCAGCCTGCCGAAGCAGAGGGTGCACCGCATCTGTTCTGCGGCGACACGCTTTTTGCCAGCGGATGCGGCAGACTGTTCGAAGGAACGTCGGAGCAGATGCTTGCCTCCCTTGATATCCTGGCGGGGCTTCCTTCTTCGACTCATGTCCATTGCGCACACGAGTACACCTTGTCCAATGCCCTGTTTGCGGTAGCCTGTGAGCCAGGGAATGGTCACGCCGATCAGTGGCTGGCAGCTGTGAAGACCCTTCGCACGGATGGCCAACCGACCCTGCCGACCACGATAGGGCATGAGAAGGCAGTCAATCCATTCCTCAGGGTGGATGAGCCGACCGTTCAAGCGAGGCTGACAACGCGGTTCGGCGCGCCAGTCACCGATCGGCTTACCGCGTTCACCCTGATGCGTCTTTGGAAAGACCGATTCCATTGATCGAAGCGACGGGCATGAGAGACCGTCCGCACGCGCATGCCTCCACACCACGCATACGATTGCCTCTCGCATCGAGGCGAGCTCAAGTCCACTCGAGCGGCGTCTCGTCGTTTGCCGGTAGCGTCAGGCCCCCGACGGGCAGCGGCAACGCGGTCTTGTAGCGCACTTGCTTGAGCGCGAAGCTGGACCGGATATTCGATACGCCGGGTATTTTTGTGAGCCACTGCACGATAAACCGCTCGAGGCTTTGCATATCGGGCATGACGACGCGCAGCAGATAGTCGGCATCGCCCGTCATCAGATAGCACTCCATGACCTCAGGTCGCTCGCCAACCGCCTGCTCGAAGCGGCTCAGCGCGTTTTCGACCTGCCTTTCGAGACTTACCTGAATAAAGACATTGAGGCGTAGCCCGAGCGCCTCGGCGTCGAGCAGCGACACATGCTGCCGAAACAGGCCGAGCTTTTCGAGCGCGCGCACACGGTTGAAGCAGGGCGTTGACGACAGGTTGACGGCGCGCGCCAGCTCGGCGTTCGTGATGCGGGCGTCCTTCTGAAGATGCTGAAGGATCGCAATGTCGATACGGTCGAGCCGCTTCGCGGCGGATCTGGGTTCGGATGACATAGTGTAAATATTCCGTAAATTGATTATTTGTGAGAATAGATACACTATCGTAAAGCGTGTTAACAGGCAAAAGAGATGCACATTCTGCGACTTGGCGGGTAAGCTGATTCAATATTTTCGGGTTGCGTCAGACGTCCATTTCTAGTTCGGAGTTGTGCCATGACCGATTTATCGAGCGGTACTCAACCAGTTCTCGCCCTCAGTCGAGCCCTAGAAGACCATGATCCACAGGAGACAGCCGAATGGTTGGACGCGCTGGATGGGGTCGTTCGTTGCGTCGGCGTCGAGCGCGCGCAGTACCTGTTCGATCGGCTGGCCGCTCACGCGCTGACGCGGGGCATCGCGACGGCGCGCGCGAACGTAACGCCCTATGCGAACACGATCTCCGTCGATCAGCAGCCCCCGTATCCGGGTGACCTCGACATCGAGGAGAAGCTAGCCGCCGCGTTGCGTTGGAACGCGCTGGCGATGGTAGTGCGCGCCAATCGCGCATATGGTGAACTAGGTGGGCATATCGCGAGCTACGCGTCGGCAGCGGATCTGTTCGAAGTCGGCTTCAATCATTTTTTCCGCGGATCGGCCGATGCGCATGGCGACGATCTCGTATACTTCCAGCCCCATTCGTCGCCGGGTGTCTACGCACGAGCGTATCTGGAAGGCTTCCTGGACGAGACTCACCTCGAACACTATCGGCGTGAAATCGCGGGGCCGGGGCTGTGTTCGTATCCGCACCCATGGTTGATGCCGGATTTCTGGCAGTTTCCGACGGGTTCGATGGGCATCGGTCCGATCAATGCTATCTATCAGGCGCGCTTCATGCGTTACCTGCAAAACCGGGGTTTGCTGAAGACCGAGGGTCGCAAGGTCTGGGGCTTCTTCGGCGACGGCGAGATGGACGAGCCCGAATCGATCGGCGCATTGTCGCTCGCGGCGCGTGAAGGTCTCGACAATCTGGTGTTCGTGATCAATTGCAATCTGCAGCGGCTCGACGGTCCCGTGCGCAGCAACGGCCGCATCATCGATGAGCTGGAGGCGCAGTTCACGGGCGCGGGCTGGAACGTGATCAAGGTGTTGTGGGGCTCGGACTGGGATGCGCTCTTTGCGCGCGATCGCACCGGCGCATTGCTGCGCGCATTCGCGAACACCGTCGACGGGCAATTCCAGACCTTCTCGGCCAACGACGGCGCGTATAACCGCGAGCGCTTCTTCGGCCAGAACGCCGAACTTGCCGCACTTGCAGCGCATTTGAGCAACGATGACATCGACCGTCTGCGGCGCGGTGGTCATGACGCGCGCAAGCTCCATGCGGCCTACGACAAAGCGTTGAAGCATCGCGGCCAACCCACGGTGATCCTTGCGAAGACGATGAAGGGTTTCGGCATGGGGCCGATCGGTCAGGGCCGCATGACCACGCACCAGCAGAAGAAGCTCGACGTCGAACAATTGAAGGCATTCCGCGACCGTTTCCGTTTGCCGCTGACCGACGATGACGTCGAGCAGTTGAAGTTCTACAAGCCCGCAGAAAACAGTCCGGAAATGCAGTACCTGCATGTGCGCCGGGCTGCCTTGGGAGGCTATCTGCCCAGAAGGCGGAGCGTGGCATCGGAGGTACCGACCGTGCCAGCGCTGCCGTCCTGGGGGCAATTTGCGCTGGAAGCGAACGGTAAGGAAATGTCGACCACGATGGCGATCGTGCGCATGCTCGGCAGTCTGCTGAAGGACGCGTCTCTCGGCCCGCGCATCGTGCCCGTCGTTGCGGACGAGGCGCGCACGTTCGGCATGGCGAACCTGTTCCGCCAAGTTGGCATCTATTCGCCGCTAGGCCAGCTCTACGAGCCGGAAGACCTCGGCTCGATGTTGTACTACCGTGAAGACATGAGGGGGCAGATTCTCGAAGAGGGCATTTCTGAAGCGGGCGCGGTGTCGTCGTGGATCGCGGCGGCGACCTCGTACAGTGTCCACGACCTGCCGATGCTGCCGTACTACATCTACTATTCGATGTTCGGTTTCCAGCGCATCGGCGACCTGATCTGGGCCGCCGCCGACCAGCGCGCCCGCGGCTTCCTGATCGGCGCCACGGCAGGCAAGACAACGCTCGGCGGCGAGGGCCTGCAGCATCAAGACGGCACGAGCCATCTCGCGGCGTCGGCGGTACCGAATTGCCGGGCCTACGACCCCGCTTTCGCGTACGAGGTAGCGATCATCGTCGACGAAGGCATGCGCGAGATGATCGAACGCCAGCATGACGTGTTCTATTACCTCACCGTGATGAACGAGAACTACGCGCAGCCATCAATGCCTTCGGTCGATGTCGAACGGGTTCGAGAGGGCGTGCTGAAGGGCATCTATTCGCTCGATGCGGCGTCGTTGGAAGGCGCAGAGGTTCAACTGCTCGGTTCGGGAGCGATTCTGGGCGAGGTTCAGGCGGCCGCGCGCATGCTGAAGGACGACTGGAACATTGACGCAGCGGTGTGGAGCGTTACGAGCTTCACGGAGCTGCATCGCGATGGCGTGGCGACGGAACGAGCAAGGCGTCTGTTCAATGATGAGGCAAGGGCGGTGCCGTATGCGACGGCCGCGCTTGCCGCGTCGCGCGGGCCGGTGATCGCCGCGACGGACTACGTGCGTGCCGTGCCTGAGCTGATCCGTGCATACGTGCCGCGTCGATACGTGACCCTTGGAACAGACGGCTTCGGGCGCAGCGACACGCGTGCAGCGTTGCGTGCGTTCTTCGAAGTGGACCGCGCGGCCATCGTGATTGCTGCGTTGAACGCGCTGGTTGATGAAGGGGCGATCGCACGGAATATTGTCCGTGAGGCGATCGAGCGCTACGGAAGGCAAGACGCGGAGAGGGCCCCGGCTTGGGAGCGGTGAACACTCGCCAATGGCCCGGTTATCGGAAAGACAAACAGACATTAATAGAAATTTCAGATTCTGTTCAGGTTCGGCGCATAGGGTACGTGGATGCGTCGGACCATCGAGAGCAAAGGCTCCTGGCAGCGCCGGGGGCTGAAAGCCCGCAGCATGCTGTCGCGCCGACATCAGGGGCAAGCTACCGAACATGCAATCTAACCTCATTGTGCTGCGTCTTGCCCTCGTGGCGGCATTCCTGCTGCCATGCGCGGTGTCGACTGCCTCCGCCGAAGACGCCGGCGGCTCGGGGGCTGCGTGGGCGCGCGAGGGCCGACCACTCCCCGAGCCTGAGTGGCTACAACCCCGGCTCGACAAAGACCTTCCTGCCTACCAACCGTGTTCTGCGCAGCCGCTGCAGGGGTCTTTCGAAGGCAGCGCGAGCGCCATCATGCCGCAGCTCGTCCATGCCTGGGTGACGGGGTTTCACGCGCGACAGCCCGGCGTGAGCATCAGCGTGCCGCCGCCGTACCTCGCTCCACAAGGTGACCTGAGCCCTCCGATGCACCGATTCCTGGACGGTGACAGCGACTTCGCCTTCGTATCGCGCGACATGACGGCGTCCGACGTTGCCGCGTTCCGACGCGCGCACGGCATGGCGCCGCAAGCGATTCCGGTGGTCGGCGGCGCCTATCGGCACTTCGGATTTCTCGACACCATCGGCGTGGTCGTGAACGATGCCAATCCGGTCAAGGGCCTGACTTTGGCTCAGCTCGACGCAATCTTTTCCAGGACGCGCCTTCGCGGCCACGGACCGGTGCGCACTTGGGGCGACCTGGGGGTGGCCGAATGGGGGGACAAGCCGATACACGTGGTCGGCGCCGCCGCCTGGGAAGGCCGGGAAAATTCGGCCCGGGCCGTGGTCGTGCGTGAGCGCGTGCTAAGCGTGGGTCCGTTGCAGGGGCAGTGGCGCGACGACGTGCCAGTCGATGGCACCGAGGCCGAAGTGCCCAAACAGGTGGCGGCGGATCCCTACGCGATTGGCTTCACCGGCATGGGGCACCTGGCCGCGGGCATCAAGACGGTGCCGTTGGCGCAGGACGCGGGCAAGCCCTTCGTCGATGTGTCATATGAAAACGTCGCGCTGGCTCGCTATCCGCTCAGCCGCGTTGCCGACATCGTGTTGACGCGCTGGCCCGGCCGCCCGCTGGATCCGGCGCTGCGGGAGTTCGTGCGCTTCATCTTGAGCCGCGAGGGTCAGCAGATTGCACTGGACCAGGGGGTGATGCTGCCGCTGCGCGCTGCCCAGGCGAATGACGCACGGCGACTGTTGGTGGCAAGCGGGAGTGCCGACGGCTGCGATCCGGTTGCCGGTGTGCACGCCGCGGAGGTCGATCCTGATTTGCCGCACTACCAACCGGCCACGCTGGAAACGCCAAAAGGTGCCAGTTACCTGACGCCCGACGGCGCTATCGCCATCGTTGGCTACAACGACATGCAACAGATGCTGGACCGTCAAGTGGCGCGTTTTGCTGCCACGCATCCGGGCATCCGGGTATCCCTGAATTTGCCCGGCACTCGCTTTGCGCCTGCGGCGCTTGCGAGAGGGCAATCGGCAATTGCACCGATGGGTGCAGAGTTCACGCCGCAGCAACTGGCCGACTATCGTGCTGTCACCGGTAGCGACCCGATCGAGTTCCGCGTGGCCCATGCTTCGCTCGACCCGAGGGCGTTGAGCGGTCCTCTGGCGGTTTTCGTTCATCGCGACAATCCGATCGGCAGGTTGACGCTCGAACAACTCGCGCAAGCCTATACGGGTAAGGCCACGCGTTGGGGGGATTTGGGAGCGCAAGGCGATTGGGCGGCACGGCCCATACATCTCTATGGTGTCGAGCGGGGTACGCCGCTCGCGCAATTCATGCAGAAGGCCGGACTCGGCGGACAGACGTTTGCCCACGGCATGACTGAATTCCATCAGTCCGCCGATGTGGTGCGGCACATGTCCGAGGATCCGCTGGCAATCGGATATGCGGCCGCCATGCGGACAACGCCGTCCGTGCGTGCGCTAGCGCTGGCGAGACACGCCGGAGAGGAACCGGTGGCGCTGACGGAGGAAAACATCATGTCTGGTCGCTATCCGCTGGATCGCCAACTGCTTATCTACGTCCGGCAGCCGCTAAATTCCTTCGCCCGTGAATTTCTGCGGCTCGTCTTGTCCCGCGAAGGACAGGAGGCGGTTGCTGCCTCGCCCCAAGGCTACTTGCCGCTTTCCGAAAGGGAAGCGGCTATCGAGCGGGCCAAGCTGGACTGACGGGTTCCAGGCGGCGGGACATGAGCGTGCCCGCCGTGAGTATTTCGGCGAGTCCTTCGTGCGAGCGGTCTGAATGCAAACGCTGAACGTACGCACGCCATTGGCGCGACTTCGTGCGAAACGCGAAAAAATACGGTGGATGTTACGCATCAAACGTACCTTCTACGTAGTTTTCCCATTTCCCGAATCGGACGATTCTGAAAAGCAGGCGAAACCATAGAATTCGGGTTGTGCAGGGCGCGTGGGGATCGTAATCTTTTGCTGTCGCGGGATACAAACCGCGATGCAGGAGTGAGATCCTGGAGCTAGCGCTGGCACACGACCGCGAAGTTTGCGGTCGCACGTGCCGCGGCACGAGTGCGCCATTTTTATATGGGCGGGCTCAGGCTGGGTGACCTAACGGTCAGCCGTTGTAGCGCTAGTGCGGTATCTCACCCCGGCTTGTAGCCCGCCCACCCGTCGTTATCGAGGTCTCCTCTTCGCTGGCAGCGTCAGGGCGGGCGCTTTTTTCCGCGCAGCAAGGAGCCTGACTATGTCTGAAGTCCAGCGTCAACTCCCCCCCGAAGAAGACGAAGCAATCAACGAAGCACTGAAGTACGGAGACGCGGAATCACTGCGACTCAATGAACTGACGAGCCGAATCGTGGCGCTATCCGCGATCGGCAGCCAGGGCACGATCTCATCGCTAGACGAGAATTTCATTAGCGCGTTTTTCGAGCAGATGGAAGAACTCGCGACGGAAGCCTACGCACTCGCCGAGAAGATCGGCCGGCAACGCATGACAGCCAAGACTGGTGTCGCACAGCCATCGGTATAAAGGGAAGCAGCAGTAAGTAGCCAATTTCGCCGGACTGCAACCTGAATTGCAGTTCGGCGTTTTTGCGTCGGTGGTCTGAAAGCGACCGCGCCCGCGTGCATTACGGCCAATCGCGATCCGATCCACCGCGCCGCGCAGAGTGAAGTCGGCGAAAGTGGCGATAGAATCCTTTCATGACCACATATATAGCTCTGTTGCGGGCCGTGAACGTTGGCGGCACTGGCAAACTTCCGATGGCCGAGCTACGGAAGATGTGTGAATCCGTCGGATTCTCAGACGTTCGCACGTACATTGCCAGCGGCAACGTCGTCTTCAAAAGTAGGCTGTCGGCAAAATCGGTGAAGGCGGCGCTGAAGCGTTGCCTTGAGGCATATGCCGGTAAGCCCGTTGGTGTTCTGATTCGTACGGGGCAAGAAATGGAAGAGGTCCTTGCTGCGAATCCATTCAAGTCCACGGCACCGAACCGAACGGTTGCGATATTCCTCGACACTCCGCCGCCTGCGGAGACTCTGGATGGGGTAAGCGGCCAACAAACTGAAGAAATTGCGCTCGGGAAGCGTGAGATTTACGTGCACTACGGGACCGGAATGGCGGACTCGAAACTGAAAATCCCAGTCGCCAAGACGGGAACCGCTCGCAATATGAACACCGTGGCGAAGCTCGCTGAGATGTCCGCAGAGTAGTCGATCCCGCAGACGGGGTTCATGCTACCGGAACCCACGTGATAGGGATGGGCTTCGCACAATCATGTGCGCATACAACTTCAATGGTTCGGATCGGTCGATCTTGACGGCGAGGCTATGATGGCGAGTGTCCGCTATCGGACATCGTCAGCGTCTGGCAGCATCCGGCCATCTCCCGCCATTGGACAGTGCGCAAAAACCGACACTCAAATGTCCGGTCCACTCTGATGTCGGACTGTCGCCCGGCAGGACGCTGGTCGGTCGCAAGCGCCTGGATGGAGCATGGGGTCAGATACCGTCCCGACGCGCGGTCGTGCTGCCGCTATGCCCACTCGACGTCTCACCGTATGATTATCGCCAGCGCGGCGCGTTGATCGACCCCGGCGCGTGGCACGTCAACGCGCCAACTGCAGTTGGTCCAACCCGGTTCGCTTGGCCGGATCGAGTTGCCACGCGATCCGATTATCCACCGCATACAGCCAGCATTGCGCGCCGTCCGCCAGACAACGTTCCAGGGCGTCGTGCATGACCGTGGGACGACCCGAATAGAAGCGCCAGCCCCCACGATTTGAAATCACGAAGGCACGGGGATACGGGAGCGTCAAGAAATGCTTGTAGCGTTCTCGCACTTTATCGCTCACTAGCGGCAATGCCATGGCGTCTTCCAGCGACGCGAATCCGGAAGCCTGCGGCACAACGAACTTATGACCCACCACTGGAACTGCTGCGGGTGTACTTGCAGGCGCATCGGCAGCTGACTTGACCGACGGGCTAGTCTGTATGTTAGTGGCGGTGGTTTCCGGGGTCCAGACGACCACGTCGTCATAAGCATACAGGCGGCAATTCGAATATTTGGCACGGCAGACGTCCAGCGCCTGCTGGACGGCGGCACTGGTGTTGTACCGATAAGCGTACGCGCCGCCATCTCCGAGCACGAACGCTTTCGGCACCGGCTTGGTCACATACTCGACATAGCCTTTGCGCGCAGCCGGATAGGGGACGGCCTGAACGTCAGATCCCGCCGCAAATCCGGAGGTGGGAGGCAGGTCGAAGCGGCGATCGTGTACGGCGGCTCGCCGGGCAGGCTGTGCTTCCGGTGGCATGGCGGCCGCCCCCGTAGCGCCCATCACGACATTGACGCGTGGCGGATACTCATAGCCGGCACCCGACGAATGGTCGACGGCGACGCCGATCAGCCCGCCGACCAAGAGATTCGCATACATGGCGTCGCGCGTCTTGGAGGGCGCGACAAGCGTGCCTTCCGGTAAAGGCGGGTTGACGCACTTGATCACCAAGGCATTATTCGAACGGTTGACTGCCACTGACCCCGGGCTGGTGACGTTCCACGCGCCTTTTTCGTTGGAGAGCAGGCAGTTGCTACCCTCTACGCCCGCGCCGTCCTTGGTCGACGTGGTAACCAGAATCTCCTGCGATGAACCGCCCGTCATCGACGCACATCCGCCCAACATAACCAAGACGGAGAGGACACACAGAACCCCGATTCGCATTTACTTATTATTCTCCACTGTGACTGCCTGCAGAATATAACCGATCGATCGGTCATGCAGTACGTTGGCATACTACAGAATGCGCATTCCCATTACGATGATACGCGGCCGCACAGTGTGCTGAATGGCCTATCACCGGCCGAATTCCCGGATTGTCAGGATCAGATTCAAGTTAGCACATCAGCGCCTCAGGCCACGCGAAGCCGTTGAGCGGCGCGTTTGCTTGAATGCCGAGCGCTCCCAGTGTGAGTCAGCGCGTTCGCGGATCAAAGCCAAGGGAACTCAGGCACGACAACGGTTTCCAAGTCGCCCGCCCCCCCATTTACGGATGCGGGATTCGATGTTGACGCCCTTGACTGGAAACGAGAAATCGATATGGAGCGGTACGCGATCGCGAACGGCACATGAGATCATGAATGTCCGGTACCTGAAGCGGATCGGTCACTCGGTTGTCTGCGCGAACACACGCGCCATCGGTCGGTAATGGCCGGAGGTCCGCGCTCACACATACTGCCTGAAAGCTGCCGTTGAGGACTCCAATGTCCGTTCTGCCGAACGCTCATCGAACTAGTGCTTTCGGCCAAAACCGGTCCCTGCCGAGGGGCTAATATTGCAACAATGACCGTCCGCTGCTGGCCAGACAAGGGACATCCGCGAAGATGGGGCAGATGGCAGTGGCTCGGCCATTGCTGCCATTTGCACCTCCCATGCTCGAGGCCGGCAGTGTGACGAACACCGGCCATTGGGACTGGTGGGCGCTCCCCCGCCGCCCCAGAGCTTCTGCTCGAAGCGAACTAGCCCCCCAAACGGCAGATAATGCCGCGATTCGCGCCGCCGCTCGGACGCGATGCGAGCAAACTTCAATGATGGGCAGTGCCACGTCCGACCTGGCCAGTTTCGGGGCCATGACCGTTCCAAAGGCGCTGCGTGATCAACTCGGACTGCCGGACGCCTTCTTCAGTGCTCCGTGTTTGATAGCCAGAGTTCAGCAAAGCGCCCAGCGATGAAGTCCACGAGCGCGCGAACGCGATTGGGGACGAAGCGCCCGCTAGGTAAGAGAGCATGCAAGGGATACGGATCTGTCTCCCATTCGGTCAGTAGCCGCACCAGATTGCCGCTTTGCAGATCACGCCGTTGTTCGATCTCTGTCATGAAGATGATTCCGGCTCCCGAAACTGCCCATTCGCGTGCCAGCGAGGCGTCATCCACGATCCGGTCTCCACTGACCCTTACCGTGGTCCATTGGCCGTTCTGACCGAAGCGCCACGAGCTGAACGTGCGTCCGCCGCGAATGAATGAGATGCAGTTGTGGTCCACCAAGTCTGTTGGCGTACGTGGCGTGCCGTGACGACGTAAATAGTCGGAAGAAGCGCTCAGGACGGGGTGTGCAAGCGAAAGTAGGCGGGCCACGAGGCGAGAGTCGCTCAACTCGCCGTACCGAATAGCCAAGTCCACCTCGTCTCGTAGCACGTCGAGCACGCGGTCGCCAACATTGAGCGCCAGTTTCACCCCGGGGTGAAGGCGCAAGAACTCATCAAACATTGGCATTAGCACGGTCCGAGCAAGGTCCGACGGTGCCGAGACACGCACGGTGCCCACCAGTGCGCCGCGTTCGGCATCGAGCTGGGATTCCCCCTCTGCAAGCAGTTCGAACGCGCGCTGGGCGTACTCCAGAAGGATTTGACCTGACGGCGTAAGCCGCATCGCACGTGTGGAGCGTTCGAACAGACGCGTGCCCAGCTGAGCCTCGAGCCGCTTTAACGTTGCGCTGGCCGCCGCTGGCGTGATGCCGAGTGCCCGGGCAGCGGCAGTCAATGACCCTCCGCTGACCGTGTGCAGCAGCACTTGGAGGTCGTTCACATTTTCTATTCTGGTTTGAAAGTGAAACATCTGGAAGCCCGCTTATCAAGTACAGACATTCTATTTATATTGCCTTCCATCGACATCACTTAAACCCAGGAAGGAAAAAGAGCCATGAAAGCAGTTGCTTATCACAAGAACCTGCCCATCAACGCGCCCAAGGCGCTCGAGGACGTGGAACTGCCCGCGCCGGAGTCCGGTGCGCGTGACCTGCTGGTGCGCGTGCACGCGGTCTCGGTCAATCCGGTCGACACCAAGGTGCGCGCCGGCAGCGCGCCGGCCGCCGGCGAAGTCAAGGTGCTCGGCTGGGACGCAGTGGGCGTGGTGGAGGCCGTCGGCGCGCAGGCCACCGGCTTTGCGGTCGGTGACCGCGTCTGGTACGCCGGCTCGATCAAGCGCCCGGGCGCCAACAGCGAGCTGCATGCGGTGGACGCGCGCATCGTCTCCAAGGCCCCCAAGTCGCTTTCGGATGCGCAAGCCGCGGCGCTGCCGCTGACGGCCATCACCGCGTGGGAGCTGCTGTTCGATCGGCTGCGCATTGCCCAAGGCGGTGGCGAAGGCCAGACGCTGATGGTCGTGGGCGGCGCCGGCGGCGTGGGCTCGATCCTGATCCAGCTGGCCCGGCAGCTGACCAAGCTGCGCGTGATCGCCACGGCGTCGCGTCCGGAGTCGCGTGAATGGTGCCTGGAGCTGGGCGCGCACGCGGTCATCGATCACTCCAAGCCGCTGTCGCAGGCGCTGCGCTCGGCCGGCATCGAGCAAGTCGACTACGTGGCCTCGCTCACGCAGACCGGCACACACTACCAAGAGATCATCCATAGCCTGAAGCCGCAGGGCGCGCTGGCCGTCATCGACGACATGGAAGGGCTGGATCCGATCGCGCTCAAGAGCAAGTCGCTGTCGCTGCACTGGGAGCTGATGTTCACGCGCTCGATGTTCGAGACGCCTGACATGCACGAGCAGGGCGTTCTGCTCGGGCGCGTGGCTGAGCTGGTCGACTCCGGCCGCGTCAAGACGACCGCCAACGCCGTCTTCGGCCGCATCAACGCGGAAAATCTGACCCGTGCGCATGCGCTGATCGAAAGCGGCAAGGCCGTGGGCAAGATCGTGCTCGAAGGCTTCTGATTTCGAGCGCACCTCATACAAGCACTCAGGCTCACAACTTCAATTCTTTCACCCCCCGTTAATTTCATCTCAAGGAAACTCATCATGGCTCAAAGCAACGCTACCCAAATCCAAACCAAGGCTTCCATCACGCGCGACAGCGCGCTGGCGCTGGCCGTCGCTGCGCGCGACGCGGCCACCAAGATCGGCCTGAATCTGGCCATTGCGGTCACCGACGAAGGCGGCCACCTGATCGCCTTCGAGCGCGCCGACGCCACGCCGTTCCTGGCCGCCGAAGTGGCCATCAACAAGGCTTGGACTGCCGCCTCCTTCGGTCTGGACACGATGATCTGGAACCAGGTCGTCGCTCAGCCGGCCACGGCTCCGCTGGCCAACCATCCGCGCGTCATGCCGGTGGGCGGCGGTGTTCCCATCGTGGTGGGCGGTCGTGTGGTCGGTGGCATCGGCATCTCTGGTGGCAACGCCCAGCAAGACCACGACGTGGCTGTCGCTGCGCTCAAGGCCGCTGGCTTCGAGGTCGCCAAGTGAACGCAACCATCTTTCGGTGCGTCGCCGGCGTCGTGTTGGCTGCGGTGGCACTGGCGGCCTCGACGGCGAGCAGGGCGGCCGCTGATGTCGATGTCGCTTCTGCCGCGGTTGACCTCTATGCGCGGATGACTGCACGGGATCTGGCTGGCGTCCTTCGCTACATCCCCGCTGCCGGATTCACCGAGATCGGCCCGTCGGCACCTTCGGTTCACGTCCTGAAGCCTGCGGCGTTTGAGGCGCTGTTCAATTCGGATGCAGTGATCAAGCTCCGCGCCGAAGACGTGAACGTCCAACGCTTCGGTAGCACTGCGGTCGTAACGGGCGTACGTGTTGGCTCGGTAGGCCCGAAGGAGAAGCCGTCTACTGAGCTTCGGGCGCCGTTCACGATGGTTTGGACCAGCGGCAACGGTAGCTGGCAGCTGCTACACATCCATCTGTCTTACTGAGACAGTGGGGGGCAACACATTGCTAAACCGTAAAGAGAAGGGCCACCCCTCAATCGGGGTGGCCCTCCCTACATTAAGGAATCCGCAAACTTTGGAAGAATCATCCTACAGGTACCCAGTCGCTCTATTTTCCTAAGAGAAACAGGCCTGTGCTGAAGAGTTTGTTAATAGTCTCATCTGCCCTCTCCATTGGTTTGATGGCGATGGCCTCTCGCGCTGGTGAAAGGCGGCTCGCCGCAGAAATGCCCCCCTGTCTCATATTTGGAAGCGTGAGAAGCTTCTGGGTTTGCTGTGGACATAGCAAAAGAACTGTCTCAAAAAGGCGGTCAACATGGCTTCGTGAGTGGCATAAGCTCAACTCTGCCACCAGCCGCACGATACTGCCAAAATCTGACAGTATCGACCCTTAGACTGAGCTTCCTTTCTTAGCGAGGAGCTCGCAATGAAGTTTGCATCGGTTCGTGTTGTTACCCGGGATGTCGATGGCCTGGTCGAGTTTTATCAAAGGCTTTCCGGCATCGAGGCTGTACGTCTGGCTGACGGATTTGCTGAAATGCGATTCGAAGGAGCGACGCTTGCGATTTCGTCTGAGCACCGGATCAAGCTTTTCAATGTCGGAGCGGCCACTGCGGCTGCAAATCAATCGGCCATCCTGGAGCTCGAAGTGGAGGACGTTGACGTGGTGTTTGAACGGATGAATGCGTGCGGGACAACCATCGTGATGCCGACGACGTTGATGCCGTGGGGCAATCGCTCGCTCTTGCTGCGTGACCCGGATGGGAATCTCGTCAACATATTTTCTCGACCCAAGCGTTGAGGAAACCAGCCGTCACGGCCGCCCGCCGCTTCGCTGTTCGTTCATCGCGAACGCCCGATTCACGAAAACACCAGCGTCTCTTGCAGGGCGGGAGCGGCCGGTCGCTTCTCAGCAAGCCAACGACCGCTTCGGCCGACTTTTGACCGCCCAGCCTTCGGGCGCAACGGCCGCTTCCCTGTCCGCGGTCCGTGATCGGCAATTTCTCGCCTCTCGATCGTTCGTCGGAATGCATTGCGCGCCGCCCCCGATCGCCTATGCTAAATGCTGACGCGATGCAGGCAACAGCCTCCAGCCGGCGACGAACCCGTCAAGACGGGCGGTTACGCTCCGCCATTGTCAACACCTCGGGAGTGTGCGCGATGCGTACAAGAACGTACCTGAATGTAGCCGTCGCGCTGACAACCGTCCTCGCCGGATGCGGTACAACGCCGGTGGGTAGCCCTCAGCTGTTAGCGTTCTTGAACGATGGCACGACCACGCGCGAGGATGTCTTCATGCACTTGGCGGAACCCAGCGCCACGTTCGAGGGAGGGCGCATCCTGACCTATCTGCTGGATCAGGATGCCGGGGGCTACATCCTGATGCGGCGAAGGGAGAAAGTATGGAATGGCAAGTTCAGTCTGGTCCTAGCCTTTGACGAGCATGGCGTGCTGCGGCGCCACGCCTTGGTCAGAATCCGGGCGTACCCGGGCTCACCTTGATTGGCGAATTCACGGATGCGCGCTTACCAACTCAGGACCATCGGCATTGCCGCCAGTGCCGCGCTGCTGCTGGCTGCTTGCCCGCTGCCGCTTCCGAGGGGCTATTGGAGTGATGCTCGCGCAAACGTACCTGAGACCGCCCCGGATTCGATCAAGAAGGGCGAAACCACCCGCGAGGACGTCTTGATGCAGTTCGGCGAGCCCGATACTGTGGCGGTCGATGAAACCTGGATAGAGTACGGCAGCAGCTACTCCCTGGGAGGGGTGGTATTTGTCTTGCCCTCGGGCGAAAACATTGGCGCCGCCGGTGCAGTGCGCGTCCGATACCGCCGAATGATCATTGAATTCGATCCGCAGGGCGTCACGACAGAAGTCATCCTGGAATCAAGCAAGTGCTTCCAGTACTTCGCCGGGATGACCGGCACCACGCGTACAGACCACGACGCCGGGGGCGAGACCAAGCCCTGCTTGGATCAATTCGGGATGGATGTTCCTGAGAAATTCCATTTGCCCGACGTCCGTAAATGACGGCAGCTCTACTCAGCAAGCGGTCATTCGATCGCCCAGAGCAAGCGTCTCATCATCGGCCTTATGCGAAGCTTTCCATAAGGCCGAGCACCTGCCGGCCGACACGAATTCAGGAATGACCGTTGCACCCTGGAAGCTGTCCTACGCCTCGGACGCGCTCCGTGTTCAACTTGCCGTCAACGGAACCAGCAGCAGCCCAGTGCGACGCAAAAGCGACGATTGAATTTGTATTGTGGACAGCAGTAATTGTCGGGTGCTGTGATCGGGGCAAGGCCCAAGACAATATTTTGCCTACAAGGAAACGCGGGCGAGGGCTGGGGAGATTCTGAAAACGAAAAGGGCCCGCCGTACGGCGAGCCCTTCGGGATGGATTGGGGAACAGAAAATGCAGCGGGACACCGCCCAGACCCACACCCCTGACCCCTTGATAATCGTGCCGTCGGAAAACGCGACGGACTTGCTGAACTCAGACGTACTGTAGGCGGCCAGCGTTCCTCGGTCAACAAAAAAGCTGCTACAAAATGCGGTAAGCCAACCCGGGAGAGGTGGACATAGTCTATCTCGCATCCCCGCTGGGTGACATTGCCGTGCATCGTGAGCACCTAATCCATATCGTTGAAAAGCGCGCTGACGCTCGCGAGCGGTATGTGCGGCTAGCCATTGTTACGATGGCGGATCCGTTCGAAGTCTGGCGTGTCGAGTATGACGATGGCTCATTCAGGCACGCATATATCGGCCTGTTTGAGGAAAAGACGCAAATGTTGGTTATCGTGACGCATCACAACGGCCAGCTGCTTTGGAATTTCATGCATTGCGAGCGCAAGTCGCTCAACAAGCATAGGCATGGGGACCTTCTTTATGAGCGCCCCAAAAAGACAAAAGGCGAACCCGTGGATTCGCCTGAAATAGCTGTGTCTGCCTGATTTATACCCTGCAGGCTGAGGGAGAAGGTCTCACACGACGTAATGTCAAGGGCATTCCGGTGTCCCTCCGCTGGCTATAGCCCCCCTTGAGGGCAGCCAGTTTCGCGCTTCTGAAGCCGATTATACCCATTTTTCTGTGCCGCATACAAGTCATGCCGGCAGCGCTCCATAAGCCCAGGGCTGGAGGGGGTTCCCCGTTTACAATCAACAACTTACCCCGCCCACAAAAGTGGCACGTGCCTTGACACTTGCCATTTGATCCCTTATAGTCGCAGGCTCCGGTTTTTCCGGCGGTAGGGGCGTGTCCGCACGTCTGGTATACCAGCCGGGTCAAAAATGCCGGGGTTTGTTTGTATTCCAGCCCGCCTTGGCTGTAATGCTTTTGACATATTTGGGAAAACACAATGCCAACGATTAACCAATTGGTCCGCAAGCCGCGCACCTCTGCTCAAATCAAGAGCAAGAGCCCGGCACTGCAGGACTGCCCGCAGCGTCGCGGTGTGTGCACGCGTGTGTACACGACGACGCCGAAGAAGCCTAACTCCGCTCTGCGTAAGGTCGCCAAGGTGCGCCTGACGAACGGTTTCGAAGTCATTTCGTACATCGGCGGTGAAGGCCACAACCTGCAAGAACACTCGGTCGTGCTGATTCGCGGCGGCCGTGTGAAGGACTTGCCGGGTGTGCGTTACCACATGGTGCGCGGTAGCCTCGACACGCAAGGCGTCAAGGACCGTAAGCAAGCTCGTTCGAAGTACGGCGCGAAGCGTCCGAAGGCCTAAGTTTTTAGGCCCGGTTCGGCGGTGCCATCCGGCATTCGTCGAGTAAGTGGCTCGCCCGGCCAATGTTGGCTAGTAGGCGGCCTGGAGCCTGGCTCCAACTGAAACATTTAAGGAAGAAATTATGCCGCGTCGTCGCGAAGTCCCCAAGCGCGAAGTGTTGCCCGATCCCAAATTCGGCAACGTTGAAGTCGCTAAATTCATGAACGTGTTGATGCTCTCCGGCAAGAAGTCTGTTGCCGAGCGTATCGTCTATGGCGCGTTCGAGCAGATCCAAGGCAAGGCGGGCAAGGATCCGCTGGAAGTCTTCAACACGGCTCTCGGCAATGTGAAGCCGGTCGTTGAAGTGAAGAGCCGCCGTGTTGGCGGTGCCAACTACCAGGTTCCGGTCGAAGTGCGTCCGGCGCGTCGTATGGCATTGGCGATGCGTTGGTTGCGCGAAGCTGCGAAGAAGCGCAGCGAGAAGTCGATGGCCCTGCGTCTGGCAGGCGAGTTGCTGGAAGCGTCCGAAGGACGTGGCGGCGCCATGAAGAAGCGTGACGAAGTTCACCGCATGGCCGAAGCCAACAAGGCATTCTCGCACTTCCGCTTCTGACGCTGGCTAGGTAGTTCCAAAAGCAGAAACCGGGGCGGGTGCGCATCAATTTGCGCCTCGCCCGTTTGTGTTAGTAGCCCCGCCAAAATGTGCTTGGGCTACATTGAAAGAGGCTTAAAGTGGCTCGCAAAACCCCTATCGAGCGCTACCGCAACATCGGTATTAGCGCTCACATCGACGCAGGTAAAACCACGACGACCGAGCGCATTCTGTTCTACACCGGTGTGAACCACAAGATCGGTGAAGTGCACGATGGCGCTGCCACGATGGACTGGATGGAGCAGGAGCAAGAGCGCGGCATCACGATCACGTCGGCCGCGACGACCTGCTTCTGGAGCGGGATGGCCAACAACTATCCCCAACACCGCGTGAACATCATTGACACGCCGGGCCACGTCGACTTCACGATTGAAGTCGAACGCTCGATGCGTGTGCTCGACGGCGCCTGCATGGTCTACTGTGCAGTGGGCGGCGTTCAGCCCCAGTCGGAAACCGTTTGGCGCCAAGCCAACAAGTACAAGGTGCCGCGTCTCGCGTTCGTCAACAAGATGGACCGTACCGGCGCGAACTTCTTCAAGGTCTACGACCAGCTGAAGAACCGCCTGAAGGCCAACCCGGTGCCGGTGGTGGTGCCGATCGGCGCGGAAGAAACGTTCAAGGGCGTGGTCGACCTGATCAAGATGAAGGCTATCTTGTGGGACGAAGCCAGCCAGGGCATGAAGTTCGACTACGTCGACATCCCGGCTGAACTGGCTGAATCCGCCAAGGAATGGCGCGAAAACATGGTCGAAGCCGCCGCCGAGTCGAACGAAGACCTGATGAACAAGTACCTCGAATCGGGCGAACTGTCCGAAGAAGAGATCATCAAGGGTCTGCGTGACCGTACCATCGCCTGCGAAATCCAGCCGATGCTGTGCGGCACTGCGTTCAAGAACAAGGGCGTGCAGCGTATGCTCGACGCCGTGATCGACTTCCTGCCGTCGCCGGTCGACATCCCGCCGGTCAACGGCACGGATGAAAAGGAACAGCCGGTCACCCGCCGCGCAGCTGACGACGAGAAGTTCTCGTCGCTGGCGTTCAAGATCATGACCGACCCGTTCGTCGGCCAGCTGATCTTCTTCCGCGTGTATTCGGGCGTGGTGAATTCGGGCGACACGGTCTACAACTCGGTCAAGGAAAAGAAGGAACGCCTGGGCCGTATTCTGCAGATGCACGCCAACCAGCGCGAAGAAATCAAGGAAGTGCGCGCAGGCGACATCGCCGCTGCCGTCGGCCTGAAGGACGCGACGACGGGCGACACGCTGTGCGATCCGGATGCCGTGATCGTGCTGGAACGCATGGTGTTCCCGGAGCCGGTGATTTCGCAGGCTGTCGAGCCGAAGACCAAGGCTGACCAGGAAAAGATGGGCCTGGCACTGAACCGTCTGGCTCAGGAAGATCCGTCGTTCCGCGTGCAAACCGACGAAGAGTCGGGTCAGACGATTATTTCGGGCATGGGCGAGCTCCACCTCGAAATTCTGGTCGACCGCATGAAGCGTGAATTCGGCGTGGAAGCCAACATCGGCGCCCCGCAAGTTGCTTACCGCGAAACCATCCGCAAGACGGCTGAAGACGTGGACGGCAAGTTCGTCAAGCAGTCGGGCGGTCGCGGTCAGTACGGCCACGCTGTCATTACGCTTGAGCCGAACGAGCAAGGCAAGGGCTACGAGTTCCTGGACGAGATCAAGGGTGGTGTCATTCCGCGTGAATACATCCCGGCGGTCAACAAGGGTATCGAAGAAACGCTCAAGAGCGGTGTTCTGGCCGGCTTCCCGGTGGTCGACGTCAAGGTTCACCTGACGTTCGGTTCGTACCACGATGTGGACTCGAACGAAAACGCGTTCCGTATGGCAGGTTCGATGGCTTTCAAGGAAGCCATGCGCCGCGCCAGCCCGGTCATCCTCGAGCCGATGATGGCCGTGGAAGTGGAAACGCCGGAAGACTACATGGGTAACGTGATGGGTGACCTGTCGAGCCGTCGAGGCATCATTCAGGGCATGGACGACATGGTGGGCGGCGGCAAGATCCTGCGCGCCGAAGTCCCGCTGTCGGAAATGTTCGGTTACTCGACGTCGCTGCGCTCGGCAACGCAAGGCCGCGCAACGTACTCGATGGAGTTCAAGCACTACGCTGAAGCTCCGAAGAACGTGGCTGACGGCATCATCAACGCCAAGGGCAGCAAGTAATCGGCTCGCCGAAAACAATTGATTGAATATTGAGGATTAGGAAATGGCAAAGGAAAAATTCGAACGGACCAAGCCCCACGTCAACGTCGGCACGATTGGTCACGTTGACCACGGCAAGACGACCCTGACGGCGGCTATTGCGACCGTTCTGTCGGCCAAGTTCGGCGGCACCGCCAAGAAGTACGACGAAATCGACGCAGCACCGGAAGAAAAGGCGCGCGGTATTACCATCAATACCGCCCACGTCGAGTACGAAACGGCTAACCGCCACTACGCGCACGTTGACTGCCCGGGCCACGCCGACTACGTCAAGAACATGATTACCGGTGCCGCCCAGATGGACGGCGCAATCCTGGTGTGCTCGGCCGCTGACGGCCCGATGCCGCAAACGCGCGAGCACATCCTGCTGGCCCGTCAGGTTGGCGTGCCGTACATCATCGTGTTCCTGAACAAGTGCGACATGGTCGATGACGCCGAGCTGCTGGAACTGGTGGAAATGGAAGTTCGCGAACTTCTGTCGAAGTACGACTTCCCGGGCGACGATCTGCCGATCATCAAGGGTTCGGCCAAGCTGGCGCTGGAAGGCGACAAGGGCGAACTGGGTGAAGTGGCGATCATGAACCTGGCCGAAGCGCTGGATACGTACATCCCGACGCCGGAACGTGCCGTTGACGGCGCCTTCCTGATGCCGGTCGAAGACGTGTTCTCGATCTCGGGCCGTGG
>NZ_CABPRZ010000019.1 GCF_902459695.1 Pandoraea terrae | reverse complement strand
CCAGGCGCGGGTCCGCCAGATTCACGTAGCGGCGCACGAAATCCGGTGCGTTCGGGTCTTGAGGGGCGATGGCCATGCAAATTCTCCTAAAGCTGATGATCACAGGGTAATCGATACGAAATGCTGCCGTATCGGGTAAGCGTTGCAGCTCAATGCGTGGCCGGCGCTGCGCCAACCGACGCAACCGTGCCGTTTTCCGTCAGGACGAGACCCGGCTCGAACGGCAGTGCGCCGTCCAGCACGCGATGCGCACGGGCCTTGTCGACGTCGTTCTCCCATGCGGCCACGACGATCGTCGCCACGCAGTTGCCCAGAAGATTGGTCAGTGCACGGGCGATGCCGACGAACCAGTCCACCGGCAGGATCAGCACCAGCCCGATCACCGGAATCGCCGGGATCGCGGCCAGCGTGGCGGCCAGGATCACAATGGCCGAACCGGGAATGCCGTGCGCGCCCTTGGACGTCAGCAGCGACACCAGCACCACCAGGATCAGGTCATGCATCGACAACGGCGTATTCGTGGCTTGCGCGATAAACAGCACCGCCAGCGTCAGATAGATCGAGAACCCGTCGAGATTGAACGAATAGCCGGTCGGAATCACGAGGCCGACGGTCGAATCCTTGACGCCCATCCACTCCAGCTTGCGCATCACTTGCGGCAGCACGGCGTCCGACGATGCCGTGCCGAGCACGATCGACAACTCTTCGCGGAAGTACTTGATGAACTTGAAGATATTGAAGCCGGCCAGGCGCAGCACGCTGCCGAGCACCACCACCACGAACACCACGCAGCTTGCATAGAACACCAGCACCAGGAGCCCCAGCTGCTTGAGCGATGTCACGCCGTACTTGGCCGTCGTGAACGCTACCGCACCGAGCACGCCGAGCGGGGCAAGCTTGATGATGAAGCCCATCACACGGAAGAACACCTGGCCGAGATCGTCGATGAAGCGCGCCACCGGGCGCCCCTTCTCGCCGATCAACGACAGGGCGCAGCCGAACAGCACCGAGAACACCAGAATCTGCAGGATGTCGCCCTTGGCGAAAGCATCGACCACCGTGTCCGGAATGATCTTCAGCAGGAATCCGGCCGTGTCCTTGAGGCTCTTTGCGTGCTCCGTATACGTGGCCATGGAGGAAGCATCGAGTGAACGGATGTCGATGTTCATGCCGGCGCCCGGCTGGATCAGATACGCCAGCGCCGCGCCGATCACCAGCGCGAAGGTGGTGATGATCTCGAAATACACGACTGCCTTGACGCCGACGCGCCCGACTTTCTTCAAGTCGCCCGCGCTGGCCATGCCGCCGACCACCACGCAAAACACGATCGGGCCGATCACCATCTTGATCAGCTTGAGGAAGCCATCGCCGAGCGGGCGCAGCGCCTCACCGAGATGGGGGAACCAGACGCCGAGGGCGACGCCGATCACCAAGGCGATCACGACGCGGCCGAATAGCGATTTGAACAGCTTGGGCATGGCTTGTCTCCTGTCCTGTAGTTTGACACATCATACCGGTCTGACCAGTGATGTTATATGGGATATTAGGAAGTCAATATACTGGGGTCAAGGACTACGTTGTGAGGGGATTCCCTAGGCGGGGGCGGGCACGATCGATGCCGGATTGACGGACGGTATTGTGTCCGGCGAACGTCGCATGGGTCCGGACAGGGCCGGTCAGGCTCCGCTGGACCAACGGACAACCAGCGCGGGGCAGGGGCGTCGTACAATGCCGTAAAGCATTCAAGGAACAGCGAGGACTCATGAAGCATTCGGCGCATGCCGTCACCGACGCGGCGGTCGCGACCATTCGTGAACGCATTGAACGTCAGGTCTACCCGACGGGCGCGATGCTGCCGTCGCAGCGCCAGTTGGCGGAGGAGCTGTCCATCAGCCGCGCGTCCCTGCGCGAGGCCCTGTCGACGCTCGAAGCGCTGGGCATGGTTGCCATCCGGCCCGGCAAGGGCGTGTATGTCAGCGATGCCTCGGCCCGCGTGGGCGTGGCGTGGCGTTTCGCCGACCAGATCTCGCTTGCCGACACCTACCAACTGCGTTATGCCCTCGAAGGCTTTTCCGCGCGGCTGGCCGCTCTGGCATCAAGCGCCGACGAGATCGCCTGGCTGGCCGACAATATCGAGTCAATGAGAACCGCCCTGATCGATGGCGACGTCGATTCGGCCGCGCAGCTCGACTTCGCGTTCCACCTGCGCATCGTGGGGCTGGCCGGCAACGGCGCCATCGCCGACATCCTGCGCGGCAGCACCGAAATCGTGATGGAAAGCCAGCGGCTGCCGTTTTACCAGCGCGAGCTCGTCCTTTCCACCTATCATGAACATCTGGATATTCTCGAGGCCCTGCGCCGGCGCGACGGCGCGGCGGCGGGCGCGGCGATGGAGCACCATATCGTGATGGCCGCCCAGCGGGCCGGCATTCACTTTCCGGTGCCGAATGTCCCCTCTGCGTATTTGTCAAGGGATGCGCAAAGCGGGCATGAGGACGCAGAGCGTACTTCCACCCAAGACTTTCGGCTTTGAGAATATCCCGTTTTGCGCTATACTTTGAAGGTTTAAGTCATTCAACCCTCACCCTAGCGCCTACCCGCCCTGACATCTCGTCCGCAGCCCGACCTCTGTTGCGCGCCGCTTTTGCGTGCGCGCCGAGACAGACAAGTCGGCGCTGATGTCATCGCGAGCGGACGATGGGCTGGCAGCCGGGGTGAATCCTTCAGGAGTTTCCCGTGCTGCCGTCTTTCCCACCCGCCATTCTCGCGCTTGCCGACGGCACGGTCTTTCGTGGCTACGCCATCGGCGCAGCCGGCCACACCATCGGCGAAGTGGTGTTCAACACGGCCATTACCGGTTATCAAGAGATCCTCACCGACCCGAGCTATGCGCGCCAGATCGTCACCCTGACGTATCCGCACATCGGCAACACGGGCGTCAACGGTGAAGACGTCGAAGCCACGAAAGTCCATGCCGCCGGCCTGATCATCCGTGATCTGCCGCTTCTCTCGTCGAATTTCCGCGAAGAAAAAACGTTGTCGGAGTATCTGGTGGCCGAGGGCATCGTCGCCATCGCCGGCATCGATACCCGCCGCCTGACCCGCCTCCTGCGTGACAAGGGCGCCCAGAACGGCTGCATTCTCGCCGGCGAGGAAGTCGACGAAGCCAAGGCCGTCGCACTGGCCAAATCCTTCCCCGGCCTGGCCGGCATGGATCTGGCCAAGGTCGTGTCAACGGCTGAGCGCTACAGCTGGACCGAAACCGAATGGACGCTGGGCGAGGGCTACGGCGAGCAGACCGCGCCCAAGTATCACGTGGTCGCATTCGACTACGGCGTGAAGCGCAACATCCTGCGCATGCTGGCCGAGCGCGGCTGCAAGGTCACCGTCCTGCCGGCCCAGGCGAGCGCCGAGGACGCGCTGGCGCTGAATCCGGACGGCGTGTTCCTGTCGAACGGCCCGGGCGACCCGGAGCCTTGCGACTACGCAATCGCGGCGACCAAGGTTTTCCTCGAGCGCCGTATTCCGACCTTCGGCATTTGCCTGGGGCACCAGATCATGGGCCTCGCCGTCGGCGCCAAGACCCTCAAGATGAAAACGGGCCATCACGGCGCGAATCATCCGGTCAAGGATCTGGAAACGGGCCGTGTCGTGATCACGTCGCAGAACCACGGTTTCGCCGTCGATGCCAACAGCCTGCCCGCCAATGCGCGCGTCTCGCACGTGTCGCTGTTCGACGGCACGCTGCAAGGCTTCGAGCTGACGGATCGCCCGGCATTCTGCTTCCAGGGTCACCCGGAAGCCTCGCCGGGCCCGAGCGACATCGGTTATCTGTTCGACCGTTTCGTGAAGTCCATGGGCGAGACGCGTGCCGCGTAAGCGTGCACTGCTGCAAGACAGAAGAGAACTGCAAGGCACTGAGGAATAAGGGAGCGCGCCATGTTCGTGGAATCGCTGGGCGTCATCAACATCTGGACCTATCTGGCCGGGGTGATCGTGATCATCCTGTTGCCGGGCCCGAACTCGCTGTACGTCCTGTCGGTCGCCGCCCAGCGTGGCGTGCGTCAGGGCTACGCGGGAGCGTGCGGCGTGTTCCTGGGCGACACGGTGCTGATGGTGCTGTCGGCGGCGGGCGTCGCATCGCTGCTGCACACGAACCCGGCCCTGTTCATGGGCGTCAAGTCCCTGGGCGCGGCTTACCTGTTCTGGATGGGGTTCAACATGCTGCGCGGCGCCATTCGCCGTGCGCGCCAGCGTGGTGAAGACGCCGAGGCGCAGGCGGCGGTGACGAAGCGTGTCGATGCCGACACGCCATTTCGCCGCGCGCTTACGATCAGCCTGCTCAATCCGAAGGCGATCCTGTTCTGCGTGTCGTTCTTCATCCAGTTTGTCGATCCCGACTACGCCCATCCGGCCGTGTCGTTTGCGGTGTTGGGCGCGATCGTGCAGTTTTTCAGTTTCCTGTATCTGAGCACGCTGATCCTGGCCGGTTCCCGTCTGGCTGAGCACTTCCGGCGCCGCCGCCGGTTGAGCGCCGGGGCAACCGGTGGCGTGGGCGCGCTGTTCGTCGGCTTCGGTGTGAAGCTGGCGACCGCGACGCTGAATTAATTTTTGTTGAGAACGTTATGCCAAAGCGCACAGACATTAAAAGCATCCTCATCATCGGCGCCGGCCCGATCATCATCGGTCAGGCATGCGAGTTCGACTACTCCGGCGCGCAGGCCTGCAAGGCGCTGCGAGAGGAAGGCTACAAGGTCATCCTGATCAACAGCAACCCGGCCACGATCATGACGGATCCGGATACGGCCGACGTGACCTACATCGAGCCGATCAGTTGGGAAGTCGTCGAACGCATCATCGCCAAGGAGCGTCCGGACGCGATCCTGCCGACCATGGGCGGCCAGACCGCGCTCAATTGCGCGCTCGACCTGCACCGTCATGGCGTGCTCGACAAGTACAAGGTCGAACTGATCGGCGCGTCGCCGGAAGCCATCGACAAGGCCGAAGACCGCCAGAAGTTCAAGGACGCCATGACCAAGATCGGTCTGGGTTCGGCCAGGTCGGGCATCGCGCACTCGATGGAAGAAGCGCTCAGCGTTCAGGCGCAGATCACGGCGGACATCGGCGGCAGCGGTTACCCGATGGTGATCCGTCCGTCGTTCACGCTGGGCGGCTCGGGCGGCGGCATCGCCTACAACCGCGAGGAATTCGAAGAGATCTGCAAGCGCGGTCTCGATCTGTCGCCGACGCGCGAACTGCTGATCGAGGAATCGCTGCTGGGCTGGAAGGAATTCGAAATGGAAGTCGTGCGCGACCGCGCCGACAATTGCATCATCGTCTGCTCCATCGAGAATCTGGATCCGATGGGCGTGCACACCGGCGACTCCATCACCGTCGCACCGGCCCAGACGCTGACCGACAAGGAATACCAGCTGCTGCGTAATGCATCGCTGGCAGTCCTGCGCGAAATCGGCGTGGAAACGGGCGGTTCGAACGTGCAGTTCTCGATCAACCCGAAGGACGGCCGCATGGTCGTCATCGAAATGAACCCGCGCGTGTCGCGTTCGTCGGCCCTGGCCTCGAAGGCTACCGGCTTCCCGATTGCGAAGGTCGCGGCCAAGCTGGCCGTCGGCTACACGCTCGACGAATTGCGCAACGAAATCACGGGCGGCGCCACGCCGGCGTCGTTCGAGCCGACGATCGACTACGTTGTCACCAAGGTGCCGCGTTTCGCATTCGAGAAGTTCCGCGAGGCCGACGCTCGCCTGACGACCCAGATGAAGTCGGTCGGTGAAGTGATGGCCATGGGCCGCACCTTCCAGGAATCGTTCCAGAAAGCCATGCGCGGCCTGGAAGTTGGCGTGGACGGCCTCGACGAAAAGTCGGCCGACCGCGACGAGATCGTTGCGGAAATCCGCGAGCCGGGTCCGGACCGTATCTGGTATGTGGGCGATGCCTTCCGCCTGGGCATGAGCCTGGAAGAAGTGTATGCAGAGACGGCCATCGACCCGTGGTTCCTGGCCCAGCTCGAGGACATCGTCAAGAAGGAAAAGGCGCTGACCGGCCGCACGCTCGCGAGCCTGTCGACGGCCGAACTGCGCTTCCTGAAGCAGAGCGGTTTCTCGGATCGCCGTCTGGGCAAGCTGCTCGGCACGACGCAACATGAGGTGCGCGCCGCGCGTATCGCGCAGAAGGTGCGCCCGGTCTACAAGCGCGTCGACACGTGCGCGGCCGAGTTCAGCACCAACACGGCCTACATGTACTCGACCTACGAGGAGGAGTGCGAAGCGCAGCCGACCAACAAGAAGAAGGTCATGGTGCTGGGCGGCGGCCCGAACCGGATCGGTCAGGGCATCGAGTTCGACTACTGCTGCGTCCACGCCGCGCTCGCTTTGCGCGAAGACGGCTATGAGACCATCATGGTCAACTGCAACCCGGAAACCGTGTCGACCGACTACGATACGTCCGACCGTCTGTATTTCGAGCCGGTGACGCTCGAAGATGTTCTGGAAATCGTCGATCTGGAAAAGCCGTATGGCGTGATCGTGCAGTACGGCGGCCAAACCCCGTTGAAGCTTGCGCTGGATCTGGAAGCCAATGGCGTGCCGATCGTCGGCACCAGCCCGGACATGATCGACGCTGCCGAAGATCGTGAGCGCTTCCAGAAGCTGCTGCAGGACCTCGGCCTGCGCCAGCCGCCGAACCGCACCGCGCGCGCCGAAGACGAAGCCCTCAAGCTGGCCGCCGAAATCGGTTACCCGCTGGTGGTGCGTCCGTCGTACGTGCTCGGCGGCCGCGCCATGGAAATCGTCCATGAGCCGCGCGACCTCGAGCGCTACATGCGTGAGGCCGTCAAGGTGAGCCACGACAGCCCGGTGCTGCTCGACCGCTTCCTCGACGACGCCATCGAGTGCGACGTCGACTGCATCTCCGACGGCACCGACGTCTACATCGGCGGCGTGATGGAGCACATCGAGCAGGCCGGCGTCCATTCGGGTGACTCCGCGTGCTCGCTGCCGCCGTACTCGCTGTCGGCGGAGACCATCGCCGAGCTCAAGCGCCAGACCGCTGCCATGGCCCGTGCGCTGAACGTCGTCGGCCTGATGAACGTCCAGTTCGCGATTCAGCAGGGCAACGGCGTAGATACCATCTACGTCCTGGAAGTCAATCCGCGCGCCTCGCGCACCGTGCCGTACGTCTCGAAGGCGACCGGCCGCCAGCTGGCGAAGATTGCCGCTCGCGCGATGGTCGGCCAGACGCTGAAGGCGCAGGGTATCGAGAAGGAAATCGTGCCGCCGTACTTCAGCGTCAAGGAAGCGGTCTTCCCGTTCGTGAAGTTCCCGGGCGTCGACCCGGTGCTCGGACCGGAAATGCGCTCGACGGGCGAGGTGATGGGGGTGGGCCGCACCTTCGGCGAGGCGTTGTTCAAGTCGCAGCTCGCGGCGGGTTCGCGCCTGCCGGAATCGGGCACGGTGTTGCTGACGGTCAAGGATGCGGACAAGCCACGCGCGGTCGAAGTGGCGCGCATGCTGCACGCGCTGGGGTACCCGATCGTGGCGACCCGCGGCACTGCTGCGGCGATCGAGGCGGCGGGCATTCCGGTGCGCGTGGTCAACAAGGTCAAGGATGGACGTCCGCACATCGTCGACATGATCAAGAACGGCGAGATCGCGCTGGTCTTCACGACGGTCGACGAGACCCGCACGGCGATTGCCGACTCGCGCTCGATCCGCATGTCCGCACAGGCGCACAAGGTCACGTATTACACGACGATCTCGGGCGCGCGTGCCGCCGTGGAAGGGCTGAAGTACCTGCAGGACCTCGAAGTTTATGACCTGCAAGGTTTGCACGCCCAACTGACGGCATAAGCGAAAACCGATAATGGCGGCCGGCGGGACCTGTTCGCGATCCCGATATGCGGGTGAGCAGGCCCTGGGCCGCCTTATCTATTAACAACTCTGCTACACTAACGACACACTGTTGTCACAGCCGCGGTCGAGCGGCGTTCGCATAAATGCGAATGCGGCTTCCCTGCGGCAATTTTTTTGTCTTTTGGAATAACGCGCATGAGTACCATTCCTCTGACCAAACGGGGCGCCGAGCAGCTCAGGGAAGAGCTGCACCGCCTGAAGACCGTCGAACGTCCGAGCGTGATCACTGCGATTGCCGAAGCCCGTGCGCAGGGTGATCTCTCGGAAAATGCCGAATACGATGCTGCCAAGGAAAAACAGGGCTTCATCGAAGGCCGTATTCAGGACCTCGAGTCCAAGCTGTCTGCCGCACAGATCATCGACCCGTCCTCGCTCGAGGCCGATGGCCGTGTCGTGTTCGCGGCGACCGTCGAGCTCGAGGATCTCGAGAACGGCGGCAAGGTGAACTACCAGATCGTCGGCGACGACGAGGCCGATCTTGACCTGGGCAAGGTATCCGTCAGCTCGCCGATCGCGCGCGCGCTGATCGGCAAGTATGCCGGCGATGTTGCCGAAGTGCAGGCGCCGGGCGGCATTCGCGAGTACGAGATCATCGATGTCCGCTACGTCTGACACGACGTTGGCCACTCGCTCGGCGCAGCGGCCCGAACGCGTGTTTCGGCTGTTGGCGACCGTCTGGTGTGGCAGCCAGTGGGCGATCGGTTACCTGGTCGCCCCGACCCTGTTCGCGGTGCTCGAGTCGCGCGCCGTGGCAGGCAGCGTCGCGGGCCATCTCTTTCGTACGCAGGCATGGCTCGGCCTCGTATGCGGCGTGATCCTGCTGCTGCTCGCGAATTCGCTCGTGCGCCGTTCGGTCGATGGCTATCGCGGCTTGCGCTGGCTCGTGCTCGGCATGCTTGCCTGCGTGCTGGTCGGGTATTTCGCGCTGCAGCCGTGGATGGCGCAACTGCGTGCGGCCGCTGAAGCGGCCGGCACGGAAGTGGGGCACTCGCCCCAGGCCGCGCGTTTCGGCATGCTGCACGGCGTGTCGAGCGGCTTCTATCTGTTGCAGAGCCTGCTGGGACTGGCGCTGATCTGGCGTCAGCCGGTCCGCGGCTGATTCGCGGCTGATTCATGCGCTGCGTCGCCAACACCTGCGGCATATTGCCGCGGGGTGGACGTAAAAACGGCCCCGGGCATCGCCACGGGGCCGTGCGGTCAGCGCTGAGGCGCCGGGTCAGGTATTGCGCTGACGCTTGACGCTGGTCTGGCGTTTTTTCGCCTTCTTGAGAATCCCGCCGCTGGTCATGCGTTCGTTGCCGCGCACCGTGACGCGGGAAACCTTCGGGCGGCGTCCCGGGGCGCCTTGTTTCACGACCGTGACCGTACGCGGGGCGAGACCGCCCTTGGTGGACGTGGGGCGGCCGACCGTTTCCTGCTCGGTGGGCGCGGGGCGGAACAGTACGAGCAGCTTGCCGATATGTTGCACGGGGGCTGCGCCGAGTTGATCGCAGATCGACTCGTAGATGGCGATGCGGGCATCGCGCTCGTCACCGAAGACGCGCACCTTGATCAGTTCATGAGATTTCAGCGCGCCGTCGATTTCTTTGAGCACCGCCGCGCTCAAGCCATCGCCGCCAATCAGCACGACGGGGTTGAGCGCATGGGCGGCGGCGCGCAGTTCGGCGCGACGGGCCGGGGTGAGGGTCAAAGCGGGCATAGGAAACGGACGAGACAAACAAGATTGAAGAGGCCCCATGCGCCTGCCGGCGCGCTCGAATCGAGCGGATCCGGTCAGTAGCGGGCGTGAATCATTGAATACGCCGGCGCATTTTGGGCACGCAAGGGCGTATTATCCTGCAAAATCGCAGTGTTTTTGAAAAACCATGGCAAAAAACCGTTTCAGCCACGCTTGGCTGCACGATCACATCAACGATCCCTACGTCAAAATGGCGCAGCGCGAGGGGTATCGCGCGCGCGCAGCGTATAAACTCAAGGAGATCGACGAGCAGGACCGGCTCATCAAGCCGGGTCAGGTGATTGTCGATCTGGGTGCCACGCCTGGCAGCTGGAGCCAATATGCCCGCAACAAGCTGGCGGCGGGCAAGGCCGGAGGCATCGACGGCACCATCATCGCGCTCGATCTGCTGCCGATGGAGCCGATCTCCGACGTCACCTTCTTGCAGGGCGACTTCCGCGAGGACAGCGTTCTGCACCAACTGGAAGAAATCGTCGGTGATCGCCGCGTGGACCTTGTACTTTCCGATATGGCCCCCAACTTATCCGGTGTGGCCTCGGCGGACGCGGCCCGGATCGAACATATCTGCGACCTGGCCCTCGATTTCGCGCAGCGCCACCTGAAACCGGATGGCGCCTTGCTGGTCAAATGTTTTCATGGCAGCGGCTATAGTCAGATTGTCGAGAAGTTCAAACAACAGTTCAAGGTAGTGGCACCGCGCAAGCCGAAGGCGTCCCGAGACAAGTCGTCTGAAACGTTTATCTTGGGAAAACATTTGAAAAAACCCACGTGAAACCCGTCAAAACCGCGGTTTTCAGCTATGGTGGCGGTAAAGAATCACTATGGCGGTGCGCACCGGAGTGGATTAGAATGAATCTTGGCGCGAAGCGAATTCATCAAGGAGTAACGCTTTGAACAATAATATGTTTTCCAAAGCGGCGGTGTGGTTAGTCATCGCGCTGGTCTTGTTTACTGTTTTTAAACAGTTCGACAAGCCGCACGTCCAGGAAGGCGTGACGTACTCCCAGTTCATGGACGATGCCAAGAACGGCAAGATCAAGAATGTGGTGGTGCAAGGGCGTAGCCTTCAGGTGACGCCCAGCGACGGCCAGAAGTACACCATTGTGTCGCCCGGCGACATCTGGATGGTCGGCGACCTCATGAAGTACGGCGTGCAAGTCTCGGGTAAGGCCGACGACGAACCGAACGTGCTGATGTCCGCGCTGTATTACCTCGGGCCGACGCTGTTGATCATCGGCTTCTGGTTCTACATGATGCGACAGATGCAGGGCGGGGGCAAAGGCGGCGCGTTTTCCTTTGGCAAGTCGCGCGCGCGTCTCATCGACGAGAATGCCAATCCGGTCACATTTGCCGACGTCGCAGGCTGCGACGAAGCCAAATATGAAGTCGGCGAGCTGGTCGACTTCCTGAAAGATCCTCAGAAATTCCAGAAGCTGGGCGGGCGCATCCCGCGCGGCGTGCTGCTGGTCGGCCCGCCGGGTACGGGCAAGACGCTGCTGGCGCGGGCCATCGCCGGTGAAGCGAAAGTACCGTTCTTCAGCATCTCCGGTTCGGATTTCGTCGAAATGTTCGTTGGCGTGGGCGCTGCCCGCGTGCGCGACATGTTCGAGAATGCCAAGAAGCAATCGCCGTGTATCGTGTTCATCGATGAAATCGACGCGGTCGGCCGCCATCGTGGCGCCGGCATGGGCGGCGGGAACGACGAGCGCGAACAGACCCTCAACCAGATGCTGGTCGAGATGGACGGCTTCGAAGCCAATTCGGGCGTGATCGTGATTGCCGCGACCAACCGTTCCGACGTGCTGGACAAGGCGCTGCTGCGTCCGGGGCGCTTCGACCGTCAGGTCTATGTCGGTTTGCCGGACATCCGCGGCCGCGAACAGATCCTGAAGGTGCATCTGCGCAAGGTGCCGATCGCCAATGACGTCGATGCATCGGTGATCGCACGCGGCACGCCGGGCATGTCGGGCGCCGACCTGGCGAATCTGGTGAACGAAGCGGCGCTGTTCGCCGCCCGCCGTAACAAGCGCATCGTCGAAATGCTCGATTTCGAAGACGCGAAGGACAAGATCTTCATGGGTCCGGAGCGCAAGTCCGCTGTCATGCGCGACGAAGAACGCCGCGCCACGGCCTATCACGAGTCGGGGCACGCAGTGGTGGCGATGTTGTTGCCGGGCGCCGACCCTGTGCACAAGGTCACGATCATTCCGCGCGGCTGGGCTTTGGGCGTGACGATGCAGTTGCCGGAGCACGACAAGTATTCGGAGTACCGCGACACGATGTTGGTCCAGATCGCCATGCTGTTCGGCGGCCGGGCGGCGGAAGAGGTGTTCCTCAACAAGATGTCGACGGGCGCCTCGAACGACTTTGAGCGTGCCACCAAGCTGGCGCGCGATATGGTGACCCGCTACGGTATGTCTGATGCCTTGGGACCGATGGTCTACGTCGATACCGAGCAGGATTCGATGTTCGGCCGGATGTCGGCCAAGTCTGTATCGGAAGCGACGCAGCAGAAGGTCGACGGCGAGGTGCGCCGCATCCTCGACGAGCAGTATGCGCTGGCGCGCAAGCTGCTCGAAGACAACCGCGACAAGGTCGAAACCATGACCCAGGCGCTGATGGACTGGGAAACGATCGACGCGGAACAGGTCAAGGACATCATGGAAGATCGTCCGCCCCGTCCGCCGAAAAGCGGTCCGACGAATGGCGGCGCCTCGGGTGGCAACCCACCGCTCAAGCCGAGCAGCGCGCCGGCGACCGTCTGAGCGCCAGGGCAATACCGCAGTACCGAAGGCCGGCGCAAGCCGGCCTTTTCATTGGGACCCCGGCGGCAAATCCGTTACCATAGCGCCAATGATTACAAAGCCCGGCGTTCAGGAACATACCGGGCTCGGGGTTTGGCGAGGCCGGCTTCTCGCAGTGCCGCCGTCCTGGAAGCGGGGCGGCATGTCCGCTCAATCACGCGATCTTATGGTCGTCATTGCAAGTGTTGCCGTATGTCATCTTCCGTTGTCACCCCCAATGCCGATCCGCGAGAGCCGTCCGATCGGACATCGACTTTCGCTTTCGGCCGGTTTCGCCTCGACGCCGGGCGCCCGCAGGTCATGGGCATTTTGAACATCACGCCCGACTCCTTTTCGGACGGCGGGCATTTCCTTGGCCGCGATGCCGCGCTCAGGCGCGCCGAGCAGATGATCGGCGAAGGTGCGGATATTCTGGACATCGGCGGCGAGTCGACGCGGCCGGGCGCCCAGGCATTGCCGCTCGACGAGGAATTGGCGCGTGTCGTGCCGATCGTCGAGGCGCTGAGGGGCTGTGGCAAGCCGTTGTCCGTCGATACTTACAAGCCGGCAGTGATGCAGGCGGTGCTGGCGGCGGGGGCGGACATGATCAACGACATCTGGGGTTTCCAGTTGCCGGGGGCGATCGATGCGGTCAAGGGGGCGGATGCCGCGTTGTGCGTGATGCATATGCTGCATGACCCCAAGACGATGCAGGACGCGCCGTCGTACGCCGATGTCGTGGCCGAAGTCGGCGCGTTTCTCGATGCGCGCGTGGCGGCCTTGCGCGAGGCCGGCGTAGCGCGGGCGCGCATTTTTCTGGATCCGGGCTACGGCTTCGGCAAGAACCTGGCGCACAATCTGTCGCTGTTGAAGCACCTGCCGGCATTGTCACGCGACGGGTTGCCGCTGTTGGTCGGGATGTCGCGCAAGCGCATGCTGGGCGAAATCACGGGACGGCAGACGCCGGTGGAGCGTCGCGCCGCCAGCGTGGCGGCGGCGTTGTGTGCGGCAGAACGTGGCGCGGCGATCATTCGCGTGCACGATGTCGCGGAAACGGTCGATGCATTGAAGGTTTGGCAAGCGGTGCGCATGGCCGATTGATAACGTCCATGCGCGCGGCAGCGATCGATTACGAATAACGGATGGCCCGCTTCGTGGCGTGCATTGGGCGCGCGTCACGAAGCCGGGCTGCAATTTGAGGTCACGATGAAACGACGTTACTTTGGCACCGACGGCGTGCGCGGTACGGTGGGCGAGGGTGTGATTACCCCGGAATTTGTCTTGCGGCTCGGATACGCGGCGGGGCGCGTGCTCGCCGGCAATCAAACGAGTGGGCGCCCGACGGTGTTGATCGGCAAGGACACGCGCGTATCGGGCTACATGCTGGAAGCGGCCCTTGAGGCCGGTTTCGCGGCGGCGGGCGTGGACACGATGCTGGCCGGCCCGATGCCGACGCCGGCGGTCGCCTATCTGACGCGCGCCTTGCGTCTTGCTGCGGGCGTGGTGATCAGCGCATCCCACAATCCGTATCAGGACAACGGCATCAAGTTCTTCTCTGCCGACGGCAACAAGTTGCCTGACGCAACCGAAATCGCGATTGAGAACGAACTCGACAATCCGCTGGCATGCGTGCGCTCGGAGCAGCTTGGCAAGGCGCGGCGCCTTGACGACGCCGCGGGCCGTTATATCGAGTTCTGCAAGAGCACGTTTCCGAACGAATTCGACTTGCGCGGCATGAAGCTGGTTGTCGATTGCGCTCACGGCGCCGCCTATCACATAGCGCCGCACGTGTTCCACGAACTTGGCGCAGAGGTGATTGCGATCGGCAATCAGCCGAACGGGTTCAACATCAACCAGGACTGCGGCGCAACCGCGCCGGATGCCCTCATGCGCGCCGTGCGGGCTAATCATGCGGACATCGGCGTCGCCCTCGACGGGGATGCGGATCGTCTGCAGATCGTCGACGGCGCCGGCCGCCTCTACAACGGCGACGAATTGCTCTATGTGCTGGTCAAGGACCGCCTGGCGCAAGGTGGCGTGGGTGGCGCCGTCGGCACGCTCATGACCAACATGGCGATCGAAGTGGCGCTGAAGGCCCTCGACGTTCCCTTCGTGCGCGCCAAGGTCGGCGACCGGTATGTCCTCGAACAACTCATGAAACACGGTTGGCAACTGGGCGCGGAAGGCTCCGGCCATATTCTGTGCCTCGACAAGCACACGACGGGCGACGGCATCGTGTCGGCGCTGCAAGTGCTCGCCGCCGTCAAGCGCGCCGGCAAGCCGCTGGCGCAACTGCTCGACAGTGTCCGCTTGTTCCCGCAGCACATGATCAACGTCCGTACGCCGGCTGACTACGATTGGCAGGCGGATCAGCGACTCTCGGCCGAACGCGAAGCCGTCGAGCAGGAACTCGGGGACAGTGGCCGCGTGCTGATCCGCGCGTCCGGCACGGAGCCGGTGCTGCGTGTGATGGTCGAGGCGCGCCACGCCGACCAGGCGATCAAGAGCGCCGAACGGCTGGCCGGCATCGTCAAGGTCGGCTGAATCGGCCCCCGTTTTGGTGCTTGAAACGAGCGCCGGTCTCTCGCTTTCTCGTGGTCGACCGGGCGGAATACCCCGTTCCGCCTGGTTTTTGCCGGTGTTCACGGGTTGTCGCAACGTGTCATTTCCGTGACGATTTCATGACGCCAATATTGTGAACGTCCGAATGTGACATATTACTGTCACATTCCGCTTCTATCCTTCGGGGCATCCACACGCTGTTCCACACACCTCGGAGAGATACATGAAGCTGATGAAGACTGCGATTGCCGGCCTGGCTGGCGTTCTGTTCGCCACCGGCGCAATTGCGGGCGAAATTACCGGCGCAGGCAGCACGTTCGCTGCCCCGATCTACACCAAGTGGGCCGACGCGTATCAAAAGGCCACGAGCAGCAAGGTCAACTACCAAGGTATCGGTTCGTCGGGCGGCATCAAGCAAATCGATGCCAAGACCGTCGACTTCGCCGGCTCGGACGCGCCGCTGACCGACGACGAACTTGCCAAGAAGGGTCTGTTCCAGTTTCCCACGGTCGTCGGCGGCATCGTGCCGGTGGTCAATGTCCCGGGCGTCAAGGCCGGTGAGTTGGTACTGACGGGCGAAGTGCTCGGCGAGATCTACCTCGGCAAGATCAAGAAGTGGAACGATCCGGCCATCGCCAAGCTCAACCCGAAGGTCAAGCTGCCGGATACGGACATCGCCGTGGTCCGCCGCGCCGACGGTTCGGGTACCAGCTTCGTGTTCACGAACTATCTGTCGAAGGTCAACGCCGAGTGGAAGAGCAAGGTCGGCGAAGGCACCTCGGTCAACTGGCCGACCGGTACGGGCGGTAAGGGCAACGACGGCGTCGCCGCCTTCGTGCAACGTCTGCCGGGCGCCATCGGCTATGTCGAATCGGCCTACGCCAAGCAGAACAAGCTGACTTACACGGCGCTGAAGAACGCCGACGGCGCAGTGGTCGAGCCGACCGACACGACGTTCAAGGCCGCTGCCAGCAAGGCCGAGTGGACCAAGTCGTTCTACCAGATCCTGACCAACGAACCGGGCAAGGATTCCTGGCCGATCGTTGCCGCCACGTTTGTCCTGGTGCACTCGAAGCAAGACAAGCCGCAGCAGGGCGCTGAAGTCCTGAAGTTCTTCGACTGGTCGTTCAAGTCGGGCACGAAGATGGCTGTGGACCTCGACTATGTGCCGCTGCCGGAATCGGTGCTGAATCAAATCCGCACGGCCTGGAAGACGAAGGTCACGGATACGTCGGGTAAGGCTGTTCAGTAAGCAAGCCCACGCTGGGGCGGGATCTCTCGATCCGGCCCCATGCGCGCCGCCGCAGGCATGTGTTTTGCTGCGGCGCGTCCTCGAATGAGATGACACCATGGCAGAAGCCACCTCCACGAACTCCATCGCCGCCTCCGGCGCCAGCGCCCAGCGCGCGCCGTCTCCGACGGGCGATATCCTGTTCGCGCTCCTGACTCGCGCTGCCGCACTTGTCACGCTGCTGCTGCTCGGCGGCATCATCGTGTCGCTGCTCGTCAGCGCTTTGCCGAGCATCAAACACTTCGGTTTCTCGTTTCTCTGGACCCGTGAATGGGATCCGGTCGCCGAGCAATTCGGTGCGCTCGTGCCCATTTACGGCACGATCGTCACGTCGATCATTGCACTGCTCATTGCTGTGCCCGTCAGTTTCGGCATTGCGCTGTTCCTGACCGAACTCTCGCCGGTGTGGCTGCGCCGTCCGCTCGGCACCGCGATCGAGTTGCTGGCCGCCATTCCCAGCATCGTCTACGGGATGTGGGGCCTGCTGGTCTTTGCCCCGATCTTCAGTACATATTTCCAGAAGCCGCTGGCGGCGCTGCTCGGCAATGTGCCGGTGATCGGCGCGCTGTTCCAGGGCCCGCCGCTCGGCATCGGCATCCTGCCCGCCGGCGTGATCCTCGCGATCATGATCATCCCGTACATCGCCTCGGTCATGCGCGACGTATTCGAAGTGACGCCCGTGCTGCTCAAGGAGTCGGCCTACGGGATCGGTTGCACGACGTGGGAAGTGATGTGGCACGTCGTCCTGCCGTTCACGAAGACCGGCGTGATCGGCGGCGTCATGCTTGGCCTGGGCCGCGCGCTCGGTGAAACGATGGCCGTGACGTTCGTGATCGGCAATACGAACCTGCTTGACAATATCTCGCTCTACTCGCCCGGCAACAGCATCACGTCGGCGCTCGCGAATGAGTTCGCGGAAGCCGGCCCCGGAATGCACACGGCTGCGCTGATGGAATTGGGCCTGATCCTCTTCTTCATCACGTTCGTGGTGCTCGCGCTGTCGAAGCTGATGCTGATGCGCCTCGAGCAGAACGAAGGTAAAAAATGACCCAACAAGCCATCGAAGTCGAATTGCCCGCCATGAAGCCCCGCGATGTTGCCACCAAGGTCCGCCTGCAGGCGTATCGCCGTCGCAAGAACATACTCGCGATCGCGTTGTCGATGCTCGCGATGGCGTTTGGCCTGGTCTGGCTGTTGTGGATTCTGTACACGACGCTGAGCCTGGGCGTCGGCGGTCTGTCGATGAGCCTCTTCACGGAAATGACGCCGCCGCCGAACACGGCCGGCGGGGGCCTCGCCAACGCCATTGCCGGCAGTCTGATCATGGTCGGCGTGGCCACCGTGATCGGCACACCGCTCGGCATTCTGGCCGGAGTGTTCCTGGCCGAGTACGGCCAGAAGTCGTGGCTCGCCAGCGTGACGCGTTTCATCAACGATATCCTTCTGTCGGCGCCGTCGATCGTGATCGGCCTGTTCGTATACGCCGTCGTGGTGACCAGGATGGGGCACTTTTCGGCCTGGGCCGGCATCGTCTCGCTGGCGCTGCTGCAAATCCCGATCGTGATCCGGACCACGGAAAACATGCTCAAGCTCGTGCCGAACGCGTTGCGCGAAGCCGCGTTCGCATTGGGCACGCCGAAGTGGCGCATTGTGCTTGCGATCACCCTGAAGGCGTCGATTGCCGGCATCGTGACCGGGGTGCTGCTCGCCGTGGCGCGGATCGCCGGTGAAACGGCGCCGCTGCTGTTCACGGCGCTGTCGAACCAGTTCTGGAGCGTCGATCTGAACCAGCCGATGGCCAACTTGCCCGTGACCATCTTCAAGTTCGCCATGAGCCCGTTCGCTGAATGGCAAGCGCTGGCCTGGGCGGGCGTGTTCATCATCACCCTCGGTGTGCTGGCGCTCAATATCCTGGCGCGCACGCTGTTCGCGAAGAAGTAACGCCGACCATCGCCGAATACCGCCGCTACCCCGGTTGAAAAGATCATGACGAATTCAAGCCAACAGATCCAGCTGCCCTCGAAAATCGAGGTCAAGAACCTGAACTTCTTTTACGATCGCTACCACGCGCTCAAGAACATCAACCTGCACATCCCCGACCGCAAGGTCACGGCCTTCATCGGCCCGTCGGGCTGCGGCAAGTCGACGCTGCTGCGCACGTTCAACAAGATGTACGCCCTGTACCCGGAGCAGCGCGCCGAGGGCGAGATCAACATGGACGGCGAAAACCTGCTGCAATCGAAGCAGGACATCGCATTGCTGCGGGCCAAGGTCGGCATGGTGTTCCAGAAGCCGACGCCGTTCCCGATGTCGATCTACGACAACATCGCCTTCGGCGTGCGTCTGTTCGAAAAGCTCTCGCGTTCGGAAATGGACGACCGCGTGGAATGGGCATTGACAAAGGCCGCATTGTGGAGCGAAGTAAAGGATAAGCTGCAGCAAAGCGGCTACGGCCTCTCGGGCGGTCAGCAACAGCGCCTGTGCATTGCGCGCGGCATCGCGATTCGCCCCGAAGTGCTGCTGCTCGACGAACCGTGCTCGGCACTCGATCCGATCTCGACCGGCCGCATTGAAGAGCTGATCGCGGAATTGAAGAATGATTACACCGTCGTCATCGTGACGCACAATATGCAGCAAGCCGCGCGCTGTTCCGATTACACCGCCTATATGTATCTGGGCGAGCTGATCGAATTCGGCGAGACGGAAAAGATCTTCATCAAGCCGGACCGCAAGGAAACCGAAGATTACATCACCGGCCGCTTTGGTTGATCTGCGCTGACCCCTTTCAGGAAAAACGCCATGCCCGAAAAACATCTCTCCAGCCAGTTTGATTCCGATCTGAATCAAGTGTGCTCGCGCGTGCTTGAAATGGGCGGCCTCGTCGAGTCCCAGATCGTCACGGCGATGGAAGCGCTCAACAAGTTCGATCGCGCATTGATTGAGCAGGTGATCACGCAGGAAAAGAAGCTCAATTCGATGGAAATCGAAATTGACGGCGAGTGCAGCAACATCATCGCGCGCCGCCAGCCGGCCGCCCGCGATCTTCGTTTACTGATCTCGATTTCGAAGACGATTACCAACCTTGAGCGCGCTGGCGATGAAGCCGAAAAAATCGCCAAACGCACGCGTCATCTGCTTGAAGACGGCGCCGCCCACAGCCTGAATTTCTCGGAAATCAAGGTCTCCGGCGAGATGGCGGCGCAACTGCTGCGCCGCACGCTTGACGCCTTCGCGCGCCTGGATGTGGTCGCGGCGGCGGAAATCGTGCGCGACGACAAGGCGATCGACGAGGAATTCCGCGGCTTCGTGCGAAAGTTGGTCACATACATGATGGAAGACCCCCGCACGATTTCGGCCGGCCTGGATTTCCTCTTTATCGCCAAGGCGATCGAGCGGATTGGCGACCACGCCAAGAACATTGCCGAATTCATCATCTACATCGTCAAGGGCACCGACGTCCGGCATGCATCGCGCGAGGATCTCGAGCGCGAAGCCTTGGGCAAATAAGTGGTCCGACATTACTGAAGGTTTGAGAGGAATCGATGCCCAGCAGCATTCTGATTGTCGAAGACGAGCCCGCGATTTCGGAGCTGATTTCCGTCAATCTCCAACACGCGGGTCATTACCCGATTCGCGCGTACAACGCCGAACAGGCGCTGACGCTGATCAGCGATGTCCTGCCGGACCTGGTTCTGCTCGACTGGATGTTGCCCGGCAAGTCCGGTGTGACGTTCGCGCGCGAGTTGCGCGCGAATGAGCGTACCAAGCACGTGCCGATCATCATGCTGACCGCCCGCAGCGAGGAGCAGGACAAGGTGATGGGGCTCGAGATCGGCGCCGACGATTACGTGACCAAGCCGTTCTCGCCCAAGGAACTGATGGCGCGTATCAAGGCGGTGCTGCGCCGCCGCGCACCGCAATTGACGGAAGACGTGGTCAGCGTCAGCGGACTCAAGCTCGACCCGGCGACGCATCGCGTGACGAGCCACCAGGAAGGCAACGAGATCAAGCTGGATCTGGGGCCGACCGAGTTCCGCCTGCTGCACTTCTTCATGACGCACCCCGAGCGCGTGCATAGCCGCTCGCAATTGCTCGATCAGGTGTGGGGCGATCACGTATTCGTGGAAGAGCGCACCGTCGACGTCCATATCAAGCGCCTGCGTGCGGCGCTCAAACCGGCCGGCTTCGATGCTATGATCGAAACCGTGCGCGGCAGCGGCTATCGCCTGACGAAGTCGCCGATGTGAATGCGGGGCGCCACCGGCGCCCCGGCCGCCGCGCGCCGTTCCCGCATCGGGCGGCGCGTCCGGCAGCCGCCCACGCAGAGGTGGCAGGACATCTTACTGTGCATTGCATATGAACATCATCTGGGCGCGTGCGCTGGCCATCCTCCTCCTGCAAGCGGCCATCGCGGCAGCCGTGGGCTGGCTGCTCGGCGTACGCGCAGGCTTCATCACGGCGATCGTGCTGCTGGTGATCCAAGCGTTTTTCAATGTCCACCACGCCCAACGCCTGTGGCGGCTGCTCGACGCGCCCGTCTATGGCGAGGTCCCGAGCGCACTCGGCCTGTGGGGGGAAATCTACTACCGGCTGCACAAGCTCGCCAAGCGCTGGCACAGTCAGGTCAAGCAGGTCGAGCAGCAGCACGCGCGCTTCATCCAGGCCATTCAGGCCTCGCCGAACGGCGTCATCATGCTCGATGAGCAGAACCAGATCGAGTGGTGCAACGCCATCGCCGAGCATCACTTCGGCATCGACGCCAAGCGCGACCTCCGGCAACAGATCACGCATCTGCTGCGCCAACCGACCTTCGTTCACTACCTCGCGGCCGAGCGCTACGACGAGGCGCTCATCATGTATCACATGGGCGATCGCCGGCAGAATGTCCTGTCCGTGCAGGCATTCCCGTATGGCGATAACCGTAAGCTCGTCATCTCGCTCGACGTGACTGATATCGAACGCACGGATGCCATGCGGCGTGATTTCGTTGCCAATGTCTCACACGAACTGAAGACACCGCTCACGGTATTGAGCGGCTTTCTCGAGACGGTGGGCGAACTGCCGCTGTCGGCCGAAGACATTCAGCGTTACGTCGAAATCATGCGCCAGCAGGCCTCGCGCATGCAGAACATCGTCAATGATCTGTTGACCCTGGCGAAGCTTGAAGGCAACGCCAAGCCGGCAGGCGACGAACGGCTCGACATGGGCCAGCAGATCCGCTCGCTCAGGGACGATGCGCAGGGACTGTCGCAGGGCAAACATGTCGTCGAAGTCGACGCCGTGGGCGGACTCGACCTGCGCGGCGCCGAGAGCGAGCTGCACAGCGCGTTTTCGAATCTGGTCAGCAATGCCGTGCGCTACACGCCGGCCGGCGGCACGATCCGTATCGAATGGGCGCCCGACGCCGGTGGCGGCGCCCGCTTCTCAGTGATCGATTCGGGACTGGGGATTCCGCCGGAACATATCCCGCGCCTGACGGAACGCTTCTATCGCATCGACCGCAGCCGGTCGCGCGATACCGGCGGCACCGGACTGGGACTGGCGATTGTCAAGCATGTTCTGACACGCCACCAGGCCCAATTGCAGATCAAAAGCGAGGAGGGCAAGGGCAGTACGTTCACGATCCGCTTCCCGTCCACGCGCGTCATGCATGGCGAGATCAAGGCCCCGGCGGGCCTGGCAGCCAACGGATAGGGTGCGCCGGCCGCCGGGTCAAAAGACTCAGGTTCAAAAGACTCAATTCCGGGTCGCCTCGCTCAACAGTGCGATCTGGCTGTTGAACGGCGTCTTGCCGGGACGCCGCCGGGCGTAGGTGCCGTCGGGTTGCATCAGCCAGGCCAACTGATTGTCGCGCAGGTGCACCATCAGGCCCTCGCGAACCACACGTGCCTTGAGCTTGCTGTCGTTTACCGGAAACGCCACCTCCACGCGCCGGAAGAAGTTCCGTTCCATCCAGTCGGCGCTCGACAGCATCACGCGTTCGTTGCCGCCCGCATAGAAGTAGTAGATGCGGTGGTGTTCGAGAAAGCGGCCGACCAGCGAGCGTACAGTAATGTTCTCGGACAACCCGCGCACGCCCGCACGCAGCGAGCACACGCCGCGCACGATCAGATCGATCTTCACGCCGGCGCGCGAGGCCTTGTAAAGCTCGGCGATGATCGACGGTTCGAGCAGCGCATTCATCTTCGCGATAACGCGCGCCTTTTGGCCGGCTTGGGCCGCTTCCGTCTCCCGGCGAATGGCTTCGAGCAGATTCGTGTGCATCGTGAACGGCGACTGCCACAGACCCTGCAGCGGCGTTTGCCCGCCGATCCCCGTCAGTTGCTGGAACACCAGATGGACGTCATGACAGAGCTTCTCGTCGGCCGTTATCAGCCCGAAATCGGTGTAAATCCGCGCCGTGCGCGGATGATAGTTGCCGGTACCGAGGTGGACGTAGCGCTTGAGCTGGGTCTTCTTGCCGGAACGGTTGCGGCGCACCACGAGGAGCATCTTCGCGTGGCACTTGTGGCCCACCACGCCGTAGACGACATGGGCGCCCACGGCTTCGAGCTGCGCGGCCCAGTTGATATTCGTCTCCTCGTCGAAGCGGGCGAGAAGCTCCACGACGACGGTCACCTCCTTGCCGTTGCGTGCCGCTTCCATCAGCGCGTCCATCAGCGCCGACTCGATGCCGGTACGGTAGATGGTCTGCTTGATGGCGAGGACGTCGGGGTCGCGCGCTGCCTGCAGCAACAGTTCGAGGACCGGCTGGAAGCTGTCGTACGGGTGATGCAGCAGCAGATCGCCCTGATCGATCACATCGAAGATCACGTGCGACGACGCGAGCCGTTTGGGCTGCGCCGGGACGAACGGTGCAAACTTGAGGTCGGCGCGGTCCACCATTTCCGGCAACGACATCAAGCGGACCAGATTGACGGGGCCCTTGACGCGGTAGCAGTCCACGTCACTCAGCCCGCATTCGACCTGCAGGCGGCGCACCAGCCGGCCGGGCGCACCGGCATCGACTTCGAGGCGCACCGCATCGCCGAGATGGCGTGCAGGCAATTCGCCTTGCAGCGCGGTGCGCAGATTGGTGATTTCGTCTTCGTCGACGAACAGATCGCTGTTACGGGTTACGCGGAACTGGTGGCAACCCTTGGCGGTGAGTCCCGGAAACAGTTCGCTTGCAAAGCGCAGCATGAACGAGCTGAGCAACACGAACGAGTTCGCGTACGGCGCGATTTCCGGGGGCATGCGCACAAGCCGCGGCAACGCGCGCGGCGCCTGCACGATCGCCATGTCCGCTTCGCGGCCGAAGGCGTCCTTGCCTTCCAGTTCCACGGCAAAATTCAAGCTCTTGTTCAGCACGCGCGGGAACGGATGCGCCGGGTCGAGCCCGATCGGCGTCAGTACCGGCACCAGTTCGCGCAGGAAGTAGTCGCGCGCCCACGCCACCTGGGCGTCGTTCCACTGGCCTGACGGATGGAACGCAATGCCTTCTTTTTCCAGCAACGGCAACAGCGCGTCGAGCAGGGCGTACTGTTTCTCGACAAGCCCCTGTGCCCGTGCCGAAACTTGCGTGTAGACTTGCTGGAATGTCATGCCGTCCGGCGTCAACATGCCGGGGTTTTCCCGCATCTGCTCCTTCAGGCCGGCAACGCGGATTTCGAAGAATTCGTCGAGATTGCTGCTGACGATGCAGACGAACCGCAGGCGTTCGAGGAGGGGCGTGGCTGCGTCGGTTGCTTGTGCCAGGACGCGTTCATTGAACGCAAGGATGCCAAGCTCGCGGTTGAGCAGCGGATAATTCATATTGAAAGAACGGTAAACATTGGCTTGGCGTGAATTCTTCATCTGCTCTGTTACATTCTTGTGACATTCACAATTGTCACCTTCATGTCATATTCGCTTTGTAACGTATTCGTCATTTCCCTGTCGAGCACGCGCCGCTGTTGGATGTCGTCCGGCAGTGCGAGCGGCGACGGGTCTTTTGCATGCGCCCGCCCATGAGTATGCCATCGCCCTTGCTTGCGGCCGTCGATCTCGGCTCCAATAGTTTTCGCCTGATCATCGGCCGCGTCGAAGAAACGCCTGCCGGCAGCCAGATCTATCAGGTCGACGCCTTGCGCGAGCCAGTCCGTTTGGCTGCCGGCCTCAATACCGACAAATACCTCGATCACCCGTCGCAACAGCGCGGCTGGGACGTGCTCAAACGTTTCGGAGAGCGTCTGCGTGACTTTCATCCCGATCATGTCCGGGCCGTCGCCACGAACACCCTGCGTGTCGCCAAGAATGCCAGCGATTTTCTCGTCGAAGCCGAACGCGCGCTCGGGTTTCCGATCGAGGTGATCGCCGGGCGGGAAGAGGCGCGCCTGATCTACGCGGGGGCTGCGCATTCGGTGCCGACCTGTGCAGGGAATCGTCTGGTGGTCGACATCGGGGGCGGCTCGACCGAGTTCATTATCGGACAGGATTACGACCCGCAGATCATGGAGAGTCTCTATATCGGCTGCGTGAGCCACAGCCGGCAGTTCTTTCCGAGCGGCAACGTCGACGAATACGCCATGAAACAGGCCGAACTGGCTGCACGGCGGGAAATTCAGATCATTGCCGGCCCGTATCGCGATGCCGGGTGGTCGCAGGCAATCGGATCGTCCGGCACGGCGCGTGCGCTGGCCGAATTGATCGAGGCGAACGGCTTCAATGACGGCGGCGGCCATGGATTGACCCGCAACGGCCTCGAGCGATTGAAGCGCGCACTCATCAAGGCGGAGAACGCCAACCGCGCGAAGCTTGCCGGACTCAAGCAGGATCGTATCCCGGTGTTGCCGGGCGGTTTATCGATCATGCTGGCCGTCTTCAACGAACTGGAAATCGAGTCGATGGAGACAACCGACGCCGCATTGCGGCTCGGCGTCCTCTACGACCTGCTCGGCCGCTCCCACCATCAGGATATGCGGGCGGTGACGGTCGAGCAGTTCATGCGGCGCTACGGTGTCGATCGCGCCCAGGCGGAGCGCGTCGGGAACCTCGCGATCGGTTTGTGCGGGCAAATCGCGGCGGAGGACGAAGACCAGCGGGAAGAGGACGAGGCCTTGTTGAGCTGGGCGTCGTCGCTGCACGAGATGGGGTTGTCGATTTCACATAGCGCCTATCACAAGCATTCGGCATATATCGGCAGCAATGCCGACATGCCTGGCTTCTCGCGTCCCGATCAGGCGCGCCTGGCAGAGCTGCTGCTCGGGCACGTCGGCAAGCTGGGCAAGCTGGCGGCGCAACCGCGCAAAGTCGGCTGGCACCTGCTGTTCTGCCTGCGTCTGGCCGTGCTGTTTTGCCGCCGCCGCACCGACGCGTTGCCGGCAGACATCGAAATCAGCGCCCTCGACGATGGGTTCCAGGTGCAGGTCGAACGCGCGTGGGTCGAAGCGAATCCGTTGACCGAGTACAGTTTGCAACGCGAGGCGGCCGAATGGGAGAAGATCGGGATGCGTTACAAGGTGGTCTACGCGTGAGCCCCTGCTGACGGACGTCTGTTCGGCAGGCACGTCACCATGAAAAACGCCCGGCATTGCCGGGCGTTTGCGCATCCGATGCGAAGCGGGTCATCCGCCAAGGCGTTCGGCGATCGCCGCGCCGAGGAAGTGGCGAGCGTAGCGCGGATTGATGTCGGACAGTCGGAAGAACGTGAGGAAGTCCGCCGTATTGAAGTCGGGGTCCCAAGCCGGTGCGCCGCAGATACGGGCGCCCAGTCGCAGATAACCCTTCACGAGCGCGGGCGGCTCGACTTCCAGCGTCGCGTTCAGTTCGTCGACGGGCAGCGCGATACGCGGCACCGCGTGGTATTCGGACGGTGCCATCGCGCTCGCCTGCAGCTTGCGGTAAAGGCTGGCTGCGTAGTGGCCACCGTCGGCCATCGGCACGCTGGCGCAGCCAAGCATCGTTTCCAGGCCGTGGCGCAGCATGTAGTCGGCCAGGCCGCTCCACAGGGCCATGATCACTGCGCCGCCACGATAGCTCGGGTGCACGCACGAGCGGCCCGTTTCGAGCATTTTCGGCCGCAGATGCTCGAGGCGCGACAGGTCGAATTCGCTTTCCGAGTAAAGCCGCCCGAGGCGCTTGGCCTGTTCCGGCGGCAGGACGCGGTAGGTGCCGACGACCTTGAGCGTGTCTTGATCGCGCACGAGCAAGTGGTCGCAGTACTCGTCGAATTCATCGACGTCCAGACCGGCGGGGCCCTTGAGCGTTGCCCCCATTTCCTCGGCGAAGACTTCGAATCTCAGGCGCTGTGCTTCGCGAAGTTCGTTTTCGTTGCGCGCCCACGCCACGGCCAGATTCGGCTTGAGAGTGTCTTCAGGGCGTAGAAGCCGCCTCCGGGACGTAGGGGTGAGAGTGGACAGCGGCATTGTGGGGGTCGGCAATTCGCGCATACAAGCCCTTTTTTTGACAGTCGCATTGCGACGTACTTTAAAAAGCATCAATGTCGATTCCGTGAACAGGAAGTGACAATTCTATGACAAAACGCGTTTGGTCACGGTTCAGCCCCTGTGGGCGGGGCTGAGCGACGGTTGGGCTAGACAAGATCCGGGTTGATGACGGCGCGCAGGACCACTTGGCTTTCGTCTTCACGGCGCCGGGAGGCGAGCCACCACAGGCCGCCTTTCTTGAGGGTCCAATAGGCTTCCTGGCCTGACATCAGCAAGCTGGCGAGCTGGCCGAGGGCGGGCTGGTGGCCGACGATGACGATGGTCTGGTTATTGTTCGGCCAGTCGATGGTGCCGAGCAGCGTCATGGCGGTGGCGCCGGGCGCGAGATCACGGACGATGCGCGGGCTGTCGGTCAGGGCTTCGGCGGTCTGTATGGCGCGGCGGGCCGGGCTGGAGAGGATGAGGGCATCCTTGGGCAGGCGGCGGCGCAGCCACTCCGCAACGTCTGCGGCCTGTTTGTGGCCGCGCTCGGTCAATTCGCGCTGCAGGTCGGCTTGCGCATTCATTGCGAGCGTGGAGGGAAGGTTTTCGGCGTCGGCGTGACGCCACAAAATCAGGTTCATCGGATCTCGTTCGGACATGGGCGGTCTCCACTATGCCGGCGTTTCATGGCGGGAGGATGAAACGCGCGAAAGGACGGAACTTACATCGAAGCAACGCATATGACGGCGAATTCATGCCAAAAAGAGGAGTTTGCCCAAAGTGGCGGACTCGATGCCTCGCCCGGCCTGCGTGACCGCCTCCGAAGCGGTCCCGACAATAATATGACCGCACATCACCGCTATCCGTTGACGCAGACACCGTCACCCACTAGAATAGCCCCCTTCGTCGGAGCGTAGCGCAGCCTGGTAGCGCATCTGATTTGGGATCAGAGGGTCGTAGGTTCGAATCCTATCGCTCCGACCAGTATTTGCAATAAACTCCATTGCTTGTAAAACGCCCCCTCTGAACTGCACCCCAAAGGTTGGATTGATGTCCAACTTTACGGGGTCAGTTCACTCAGGGGCGTTTTTTCATTTGGCCGGTCAAGGGCAAGCGGGGCAAGCGGGGCAAGCGGGGCAAGCGAACGGGCACAGTGGGCTGTCGTCACGATGGCGAGCGGATTTTCCGGGGGCCGGCGTCATTCTCGTGGGGGATGCCAAATTCGTGTACAATGTCGCCCGTGCCGGGGTATGTGGCACATCCCGGGGAATTCCTTGGGGAATGTCTTGGTATGGGGCGAACTGCCGCAAATGCGCGGTGTCGTCACATTGATCAATCTTGTCAGCCAGGCTGGAAGGTGCGGGCGGCGGCTTATGGAATGAGCCGGCCGGTCGAATGCCAATCGGGAGTTCGCAGAGGAGGTGAGTCGCGGTCCCGCCAGTCATGGTGTTGTGAAGTCCGTTTCAGCGCAGTTGCGTGTCATGCCGGGAGACCCGTTACGGAGATCCGGTTTCGCATGCGCGGGCGGTATTTATAATTCCGGGTTTCGTACCCGCAAATATTTTGGATATTGCATGACCAAGATCGTTATCAAAGACGGTGAACCCGTTGAAGTTGCACTGCGTCGTTTCCGCCGCGCTATCGACGGCACGGGCCTGATCAAGGAAATCAAGGCACGTGGCGCTTACGAAAAGCCGACGGCTGAGCGCAAGCGCAAGAAGGCGGCCGCCGTATCGCGTCTGCGCAAGCGCCTGCGCAGCATGACGCTGAAGAAGAAGATGTATTAAGCACGACGTGCGCACCAACGGGTGCGTAGCTTGCTGAAGAAAAACCCGCCAAATGGCGGGTTTTTCTTTTGGCGGGCGGGAACAAGCGGTGACCGGATATGGCTTGGCGGCGGGGCGTGAGCGCCGGGCCCAGGCCTCGCCATCCGGTCAATGGGTAATACCTTGCTGCGACTTGATCTGTTCGGCGCGGGCGGCCAGTTGTTGCGCCTGGCCGGGCGTATACGGGTAGTTGAATTCAGTGATTGGGGCGAGGCCGAGTTCGATGGCGGCCTGCAGCTCGGCGCGCACGGCTGCACGGGTTTTCCCGCCCGGCGACGGTTGGGTCGTGGCGGACGATTGTGCCAGCGCAGGCAGCGCGGCGAGGGCAAATCCGAGGGCACAAAGTGTATTCTTCAGAACGTGTTGCATGATCCACTCCTTCGTGGCGCATTTCGCCACGGTCGGTTCCCGGCCCGTTGATTCATTATATGCACGCCATTTCCCGGCCGGATTTCGGCGGCGTGACACCGGATTCGGCGCAAATGTGCAAGGTCGCCATCGGGCGCGTGATGGGCGCCGGCCGGTTTGCTACACTACGCGTCTCCCAGAATTCAAATTCATTCCCACGTGAAAACGCTGACGTACGCCCAACTTGACGCACTGACCCAGCAGGCAGAGACCTCGCCGCGCCTGCGCATGAACCAGAATCTCCACGAAGCGCTCGACGAACCGATTCAGCGCCTGGCCATTGCGATGGAGCCGGCGACCTATATCCGTCCGCACTGGCACCGTCATACGTGGGAACTGCTCTCCACGTTGCGCGGGCGCTTCGTCGTACTGACTTTCGATGCCGATGGCGTCGTGTCGCAACGTGCCGTTCTCGGTGAGGACGCGCCGGTGCTTGAATCGCCGCAAAACGTGCATCACATGGTCGTGTCGCTCGATCCGGGTGCCGTGATCTTCGAAGTCAAGCACGGTCCATACCGCCCGTTCGTCGAAGCTGACTACGCCGATTGGTCGCCGGCAGCCGACACGCCGGAAGCCGCCGCGCTCATGGCGTGGGCATTGACGGCGCAAGTCGGAGACCGCTGGCAGGCATGATGCCCGGGCGAGCGGGTAATTTTTGCGACAATTGCCCCAGACCGCCTAGTTCCTGGATGCTGAATCGCGATTCTTGATGAGCCGGAGGACGGTCGTTGACAGTCGCGCGTTATGGCTGCGCATGGCGTTATAGGCGGCTTCGGAATCACTGGCGAGGATTGCGGCGACAACTGCCTGATGCTCGGCATGCGACACGGCGAACCGGTCTTCGATCTGTGATTGGGCCTGCCTGAATGGCGCGAGCCGTTCGCGCAGGTCGGCGACCATCGTGGCTATCACATCGTTGTGTGCGCCCGCACAAATCAGTGAGTGGAATTGACGGTTCACTTCCAGATAGCCATCGATGTCGTCAGCGGCGACCAGGTTGGCGCTTTGTTCGTGAAGGAATTCGAGCTCCTTCTTTTCCATTGCGGTCATGCACTCGGCGGCGCGGCGTGCGCATAGCGCCTCGAGTTCGCAATCGGCCTCCAGCAGAACCGAAAGGCGTTCGGCGCCGATTTTTGCGACCACCACGCCGCGGCGCGGAACCACCTCGACCAGACCGCGCGCACCCAGTTCACGCAGCGCCTCCCGGATCGGGGTGCGCGAAACCTCGAAGCGCTCGGCGACTACCCGCTCGTCCAGCTTTTCGCCGGGCTGTAGCGTGCCGTCGATGATCTGGTCGGCCAGGCTTTTATAAATGCGTGCTGCAATAGTCGGCATAGATGATACGAGATTCATGTAGTAATGGAACGCGCACGTCGCGCCGTCCCTCAGCGGCGCTTGCGGCGATTGTAACGCAGCCCGTCCTGGTGTATCCGGGCATGCGCAGTGTTCAGAACACCCCCATCATTCGCGACAATTCGGACACATACTCACCGTAGCGGGGATCCGCTTTGATCGCCTCCGGATCACGTGGCCGAGGCAGATCGATCTGCACTTCGTGAATCACGCGCCCCGGTCGGGGCGACATCACGAGCACACGATCGGACAGGAAAACCGCCTCCTGAATGCTGTGCGTGACGAGCAGGACCGTCAGCATGTTGTGCTGCCAAATGCGTAATAATTCCACATTGAGCCGGTCGCGCGTCAGTGCGTCGAGCGCGCCAAATGGCTCGTCCATGAGCAGCACTTTGGGGTTCAGCAGCAAAATCTGGCCGAGCGCGGCGCGCTGACGCATCCCCCCCGACAGTTCATGCGGGTAGTGGCTGGCGAATTGCTCCAGGCCGAGCATTTCCAGCAGCGCTGGCAGGCGCGCGTCGATCTGTGCGCGCGGCATCTTGCGGAGTTTGGCGCCAAGCCGGATGTTGGCCTGTACCGTCAGCCACGGCAGCATGTTGCTGGTCTGGAAGACGACCCCGATGTCGGGTATGGGGGCGCTGATCGGCTGGCCGCCGTTGACCTGAATCTGGCCATTGTCGTAAGACACCAACCCCGCGACCATGCGCAACAATGTGCTCTTGCCGCAACCGCTCGGCCCCAGGATCGACACGAATTCGCTTTCTCGGATGTCAAGCGAGACATTGTCCAGAACCTGGACTTGCTGCCTTCCATCGAAACGTTTGCCGACGCCACCCACGTGAACCATCCCCACCGGGCTGCTGTCGTTGCTCGCTGATTTGTCGGCGTTTGTCATGATGGGAGTGATGGATTGGGCCGAACGCAATTGACTTGAACGAATCATCAGGCCGTCACTCCTCTCCACCAGACACCACGCGACAAAAGGTCTACGAGCCAATAGAACATCATCGCCAGCAGCGTCACCGCGATGATGGCGGCGAACGATAGCGACGTTTGCGCGTTCGACGTTGCAAAAACGATCAGATGTCCCAGGCCGGCCTCCGCGCCGATGAACTCGCCGACGATGGCGCCAATGACGGCTAGCGGAATGGCAATCTTCAGACCGTCAATGAACGAGGGCAATGCGGCTGGCAGTTGCAATTGCCAGAACGTGTCCCAGCGCGAAGCGCCGAGGGCGCGGAAATGCTCGTCCAGATTGCGGGATACCCCGGCGATGCCACCCATCGTCGCGACCACGATCGGAAAGAATGCGAACAGGACCGCCGCCGCGAGTTTCGATGCGAATCCGTAGCCGAACCAGACGATCATCAGCGGCGCCAAGGCAATCTTCGGCATGCTTTGCAGTGCCATCACGAGCGGATACAAGAGACGTCGCGCCGCCTTCGAGAAACTGACGAGCAGTCCCAAGGCCAGTCCGCTGCCGACGGCCAGAATGAAGCCGGTCACGACTTCCCAGGCCGTGGTCAGCGTATCGCTCAATAGCTGGGCGCGTGTTTCGTAGGCGGCGCTCAGCACATGGGACAGCGGCGGCAACAAATATTCCCGTGTGCCGGACCAGCGCACGCCGAACTCCCAAACGAGCGCGAGTCCGATCCAGAAAACGATGGTTTCGATCCAATGCTTCATGGCATTCTCCCGTTGACGCGCACGTTATTTCTGTCCGCTTTTGGTGGCGACGACATGCGCCGGCGGCGGTACGACGAAGCGCTCGAAGCGGTATTGGTCGAACGATTCGATATTGCGTTCCCAGACCACTGGCGTGTGCTGCGAATTCTCGTCGATCTGGGTCATATCGCAATAGAGTTCAACGTTATTGCCATCGGGATCCTTGAAGACCAGGAAGAAATTATCGCCAGGGCCATGACGCCCGATGCCGCGCACGATCTCCACGCCGTGCTCCTGTAACACGGTCACGGAGCGCTCCATTTCTTCGACGCTGTCGATCAGATACGAGAAATGTTCGAGGCCGGGTCGGGAGTAACGCGGCAGATCATCCAGGTCTGGAGAGTCCTTCGGGAGTTGCGATAGCGCGAGGTCATGGTGATCGGTACCGGCTCGCAAGAAGACCATCTGGTCGCTGATCCAGTCCGATACCTTGAGGCCTAGCACCTCCGTGTAGAACTTCACCGACTTTTGAATATCGCGGACCATCAGCACCATGTGGCCGAGTCGGCGCGGTTTCAACGTGTTCATCTGCTTGTCTCCTGAGCGCGATGCGCCGACCGGCGCACCGTCGCGGCTTTTTTATTCTGTGAATTGATTACTGTAGATGTCGCTTGCCTTGACCGTGCTGCCCAGGTTGAAAGCGCGCGACACGAAATCGACAGTCGCGGTCATGCGTTCAGGGCGCAGCCATCCCGGTTTATGGTGTTCCGGGTCGTCCCTGAGCAGGCCGTTGGTTTGCGTGATCTGTTGCAGAAGGATGGTTTTGTCGAGCAGGGGATATTGCGCCGCGATCACCTCTGCCGCCTCCGCCGGGTGATCGTGCAGGAAGTCATAGCCTTGATACGTCGCTTTGACGAAACGTCGCACGACGTCCGGCTTTGTCGCGATCATGTTGTCAGTCGTCACAATGCCGCTGCCCATCATGTCCAGACCGTAGTCGCGATACCGTATCCAGCCGAGTTGCCGGCCGGCCCGTTGCGCCAGCGCTTGCTGCACAGGCAAACTCGCACCCTCCCAGCACTCCGCCAGGTCGATACGCTTGTCGAGCAAGGCCGTATTGATGACGGCCGGGTCGAACCGGATTGTTTTGATGGCGTCGGGCGGCAAGCCATTTTTCTTGAGCCACGCTGACATGATGTTCTGTACGGGCGACGCACCGCCCCCGCCGAGGGTCATGCCTGCCAGGTCCTTGATGGAATGGATTTTCAGATCAGGCCGCAACAGGTAGCACAGCGCGCCAGGCCAGCGCGTGTTGATGGCGCCGACCATGACGGTCTTGCCACCATGCGAGCGGTTCAAGATGACACTGACCGGGTCGCCATAACCGAGTTCGAATTGCCCCTGATCGATTTCGTTGACGGTACGCTGCCCACCATAGCCGCGCAGGAGCGTGACATCGAGCCCGGCTGCCTTGTAATAGCCCTTTGCCAACGCTACCACTACGCCGCCGGTGCTGCCCTGCGGCAACCACGCCAGGTTAAACCGCACACGATCCGTCGCCTGCGCAGCGGGCAGCACGACAAACGCGGCAGCCACGAGTGCGATGCGCGACAACACGTGGCGTCGCAACGTATTCAACATGTCTTCCTCCAGCGGATGGATCCATTTCTTGGCGATGATACGCAGGCAACGGCAGGTCAGGCAGCAACGACCCGGTTCTCGATCGATCCAATGCCATCGATCGATGCGGTCATGACATCCCCCGGTTTGAGGTACACACCTCGCCCCATGCCGACGCCGGTTGGGGTTCCCGTCGCGATCAGATCGCCGGGCTTGAGCGTGAGGATGCTGGACAAATAGGCAATTTGCTCCGCGATATTGAAGATCATGCCGGCCGTCGTCGCATCTTGCATCATCTCGCCGTTGACCGCCAAGCGCATGCGCAGATTTTGCGGCTCGGCGATGCACTCGCGCGGCACGAACCAGGGCCCGAGCGGACCGAACGTATCGAAGCTTTTGCCCCGGAACCAGTCATGCTTGAACGGATAGTCGGTGCGGCGGTTCAGGTCGCGCGCGCTGACATCGTTGATGACGGTGTAGCCGGCCACATGGTCGTAGGCATTGTCGACGGTTACATGGCGGCCATGCTTGCCGATAACGACCGCGAGTTCCACCTCCCAATCCACGCGCTCGGCGTTGGCCGGAATCACGACGTCGGACAACGTCGGCACAACGCTCGACTCGGCCTTCATGAACATGTACGGCGAGCTTTCGCTGCGTGGCGCCAGCTCAGTCCCCATTTCCTGGGCGTGCTCGTAGTAGTTGGACGCCGTCGCGAAGATGCGCCGCGGGGTATACGGCAGCAACAGCCGATATTCTGTCTGCGGCACCGCGGACAATTTCCCGCTGGCGATGTCGGCCGCAGCGCAGCGCAGCGCCTGCAGCGCCTTTGCGCCAATGTCCTGCCAGTCGTCAATGAGCAGGTTCAGTCCGCCGTCGATGGTACGGCTGAGTCCCGCATCCCGGAGAATCGCGTCTGCGTCATACAGCGCGTCGCCGACGACGAGCCCCGTGCTTGCCGCGCCGCCAATTTCATAGCTTGCTATGCCGAACCAGGTCACTTGCTGCTCCTATATCTCGTTTGCTTGTTATGGATGTCGCCGCGATCAGCGATGTTTGTGGTGTACATTGAATCAAAATAATATCCACTACACAATATGTGTATACACGAATGACAAATAATTTTCGAGGTTAGGTCCTCGCGTATTAAATTTCATCACGATAGATACGCAAGCCTCGCATTGAACACTCAGTCTTGAAGAGGCATAATATTTGACGCGCCCAGAAGGCCAAATGCCGGGGTGCCAAGTTCCAATGCTTTCCCAAACGACTTCCAAAATTCGACGGACGCCCAATGACCACGCTTTCCGCCAAGATTCATCAAATGCTTTCGGAAGAGATCATCGACGGCACGCTCAAGCCCGGGCAGAAACTCGAAGAGGCTGTGCTGGCCGAGCGCTTTAACGCGTCGCGCACGCCGATACGTGAGGCGCTGCGCGAATTGAACGCACGCGGCCTGGTGGAACTGACACCGCGTAAGGGCGTGGTGGTAGCGCGCATCAGCGTCGACGAGTTGGCCGATATGCTTGAAGCGATGTGCGAACTTGAGGCGCTTTGCTGCCGTTTGAGTGCCCAGCGGATGAGCGTTGTCGAGAAGAAACAGCTCGAAGCATTGCAGCGGCAGATGAACGAATGCGTCGAGCGCGGCGACGCCGCGGGGTATTTGCCGCTCAACCACGAATTTCACGACGCGATCACCAAAGGCTCGCAAAGCAAGACGCTGGCGACCATCGTTGACGGCCAGCGTCAACGACTCGCGGCATTTCGTTCGGCGCAGCCGGATGGCGAGCGGCGCTTTGCCGCGGCGATCGACGAGCATAACCAGATCGTTGCGGCCATTCTTCGCTCCGATCCGGAAGAGGCATATCGCGCCATGCGAGACCATACTGCCCGCCTCAGCATCCAGGTGCTGGCGCGCTTGCGGCAGCAGCGCAGTCTCGAGGCTGGCGGCAAACTGCGCTGAGTCGTTCCGCCGCTGGCATGCTGAAATCAAGTGCCGTCAATTGTGCGATGAGTGCCGCACCTTCCGCGTCGCCGAGACACGTGAGTGGCGGGCGCACCGTGCGCCACGCCGCGTCGAGCGTGAAATGGGCGACTACGTGTTTCAACGCAGCAATCATCGGCTGGCGCTGCGCGACCGCGCGAATCGCCGAGACGCGAGCCTGCCGCCCGGCGTCGCCTGGCGTACCCCATTCGTGCAACAGGGTAGCGATTCCGCCGGGTTGAATGTTGGCCGTCGCGGAAATGCAGCCCGCCGCGCCCAGCGGCAGAGCGCGTTCCAGCAACGCCTCCGACGCGGGGAAAATCTGAAATCCCGGAAAGCGTTGCAGCATCGTCTCCGTGTTCGACCAGTCGCCCGAACTGTCCTTGATGCCGACCACGGTGCGGGGATAGGCGGCGACCAAGCGCTCGATCAAAGCGTGACTGATCGGCACGCCGGTGAACTGCGGAATGTGGTACAGGAACACGCGCAAACGCGATGAGCCGACCGCCTCGATGACTTCCGCGTAGTAACGAAAGAGCCCGTCATCGCTAATGCTCGTGTAATAAAAGGGCGGCAGCATCAAAACGCCGTAACAGTTCAGCTTTGCCGCGTGCGCGGTCAATTCGATAGCGTCCGGCAAGGCGCAGGCCCCCGTGCCGGGGAGCAGGCGGAAAGGGTCGATGCCATCCTGAATGAGGTAATCGAGGAGTTCGCGGCGTTCGGCGAGCGAGAGCGAATTTGCCTCGCTATTGGTGCCGAACACGGCAAGACCGGCGCCCTGGCCGATCAACCAGCGACAGAACGCGGCGAAGCGTGGCGTGTCGATCGCCAGGCTGCCTTTGAATGGTGTGATGACTGGCGCAAAAACACGGCGCTCGTAGGTATGGGACATGGCGTCTCCTGCTTGAACGTGGTCGCTGCGTCAGCGCCGGATAAATTGAACGATTGCGTCGCCGAGCAAGGTCTCGCCAGAATTGAAATGGGCGACGATCGACGTATGGTTGTGCTTCATCATCTGAAAGAAGCGTGGCCGGTAACGTCCCGGCAAATGCCGCCGTGCGGCCAGTGTCCGAGCGAAGAACTCGGCACCGTATTGGTCCAGATAGGGGTTTTCGAATTCAGCCACGGCGACCATCAACGGAACGTCCGAGCATGCGGCGTGCGTGATGGGTGAACGCGCTTCGTAGCATGCCGGGTCCTCACCGAAATAGGCCCTTACGCCAGCCGCGTTGGGGTTATCCGAGTGCACGTCCGCACGCAAGCGCGCACTGATCAGCACGGCACCGCAGACTTCGGGGCCGGGGCGGGCTGCGAAGACCGGGTCGAACAGGCAGGTCGCGACGTGCGTGCCGCCCGCGGAATGGCCGATCAGAAAAATCCGCTGCGGATTACCGCCGAAACCGGCGACGTGCTGCCGTACCCAGCCCAACGCGAGCGCGACGTCTTCGGCGCCGGACGGATACGGCGCCTCGGGCGCAAGGCGGTATTCAATGTTCAGCGCCACGAAACCTTGCCGGGCGAACCAATGGGCAACGTTGTCGTAAATCTCCCCGTTGAAGCTCTTGCGGCCCCGAATGAACGCGCCGCCATGGACGAAGAGCACCACGTCCGCGCCGCCGGACGCCCGCACTTCGTCTGCCACGAACAGGTCGAGCACCTGTCGCGCGTGGGGGCCGTAGGCAAGGTCCCGTGTCACGCACAGCCCCTCCTTGGGCGCTAACGCGACGAGCGGCGTGTAGGCCTCCACCACCTCATCGCGATGCCGGCCAATGTCGCTCGCCCACGCCATTCCCATCTGCGCAAAACGTTGCGCCGTCTCTGCCGAAAGGTTGCCCAGCGGCACCTGGGGCGCCTGCGTCTGGTGATTTGTCGTCTCTGACATTGGAAGGAAGTCGGCATGCCATTCTGCGGCGGCCTCGGGGTTTGTGTTTTTCTATTCTGGTGTACTTTTGTTTTGATTAGTATGTTTATATTGTAGGTGGTATACCTAGTTAGAAAATAAAAATACATAAGCGACATTGACGTCTATCCGTCGAACCACAGCTTTTCAGGAAGGGGAAAAACATGGACAAGCTGCGTCACATTGCACTTTCGGTTGAGGATCCTGAGAGTGCCGCGCAATTCTTCGAGCAGGCGTTCGGCATGCGCCGGGCGGGCAATGCGATGCGGGGCATCTATATGACGGACGGCGTCATGAACGTCGCGTTGCTCAACTTCAAAGACGAGACCGTGCCCGGATACGCCGGGCTGAAGGACGTGCGGGGTGTCATTCATTTCGGTATGTGGGTGGACGACATCGCACAAACCGAGGCGCGGGTGAAGGCGGCCGGTGGCACCTATCTGACGGGCCGTCATGAGACCAGCCCGAACGTTTTTTACGAGGTGAAGTACCGGATGCCGGACGGCACGGTGTTCGACATCACGGAAAACGGCTGGACGGGGGCAGTCAAGGAAGTCGAACCGGTAACGCCGGATCCGGCGGCGGGTGCCAAATGAGCCTGGCCCGTTCAGCGCCCAGAGCGTTGGTGCTCGCAGTCATCCCATTGCCTACCGGGACCGTTGCCGCGCTGGAAGCCAGATACGACCTGCATTACCTGCCTGCCGGCCTGCGCGAAGGGATTGACGCTGCGCTTGCGCGACGGGTCAGCGCGGTGGTTACCAATGGTTCGACCGGACTGAGCGATGCGCAGATGGCGGACCTGCCTGCCCTTGAAATCATTTGCGCATTAGGTGCGGGCCATGAAAACGTCGATGTGGGTGCAGCGGCGGCGCGCGGCATCGTCGTCACCCATGCGCCCGGCGCCAATGCGGCGACGGTCGCTGACCATGCGCTCGGCCTCATGCTGGCATTGTCACGCGGTTACGCGCCGTTGACCGAGGCAGTGCGCCGGGGTGCGTGGCAGGCCTCGCGGGCCGAACGGCCGACGTTGCACGGGGCGGCGCTGGGCATCATCGGGATGGGCAGGGTTGGCCGCTTGATCGCAACTCGCGCTGCCGGATTTTCGATGCGGTTGGGCTACTACGGCCCCAGCGCCTGTGCCGACGTTGACGGTACCTATTACGCCGATCTCACCGCGCTTGCCAGGGCCAGCGATTTTCTTGTCGCGTGTTGTCCGGGCGGCAGCGCGACCCGCCACCTGATCAACCGCGATGTGCTGCGGGCGCTCGGCCCCCAGGGGTTCGTGGTCAACGTGTCACGTGGTTCCGTGCTGGCCACGGACGAGCTGATCGGCGCGCTTCGACACAACGAAATCGCGGGCGCCGGGCTCGATGTGCTGGAAAGCGAGCCGGATGTCCCCGCCACCCTGTCCCGATTCGACAACGTATTGCTGACGCCGCACATCGCCGGACGGTCGCCGGCTTCGTTGCTCGCCCAGCGCGATACCTTGCTGACGAGTCTTGCCGAGCACTTCGCGGGGCACCCCATAGCGCTTCAGGTGCACGTCGGGTGAGGGGGGCTGAGATCGGTGCGTCCCGGCAAATGCGGAAATCGGTGCGGCACTCGCAGCTAGGGTCTACCCGGCATAACCAAGTCGTTGTTTTGTATAAAAAAATAGTCATTGAAATTCATTTGTTCTGTGAAGCATAATTTTTATGAAAATTGTATATTTACATGAATGCTTGTATCCAAAAAGGCGATGAGCGTCTGAAGGCGCGGCGAGCTAACACACCACAAGATTGACAAATGTCTGGAGACTGCATGAAAAGGAAAGCAATCGTGTCAGGCGCCATGCTGCTCGCATGCGCCGGGGCAAACGCTCAGTCGAGCGTCTCGTTGTCGGGGTTCATCGACCTGAACATCGAACACCTGGTTTCATCCGGCGCCGGTGGCCCGGTGACGCGCATATCGAGCGGCGGCCTGAACAACTCGCGCTTCAACCTGAGCGGCGTCGAGGATCTGGGGGGCGGCAACAAGGCGGTGTTCACGATCGAGCCGACGTTCTCCGCCAATAATGGCGCGCAGGCCGCGCAGTTTCGCCAGTCGTTCGTCGGCATCAAGAGCAACTGGGGTGATGTGACGCTCGGTCGGCAATTCACGCCGTCGTACTGGATTGCCGGCTATGCCGATCCGAGCTGGGCCGCCGACTTCAGCCTGGTCAACAACATGGAGTTCTTCTACGCGTCGTACCGCGAGGACAATTCGATTCAGTACAAGACGCCGACGTTCTACGGATTCACTGGACGGGTCATGTACTCGACCGGTCTGGGCGATACCACGAAGGCAGGGCGCTTCATCAGCACCGGTTTCGACTATCGTAATGGTCCCATTTACTTCGGGGCCGTGAGCGAGCTGCAGTACACGCGCGATATTTTCAACGCGTCGCAACTCCATTCGTCGCGGGATAACTATTTCTCGGCGGCGTACAAATTCGGCGGTTTCGAACCGACCTTGATCTATCACACGTACAACGGCTATTACGCGTACCCGCCATATGTCGCCTTTAGTTCGCAAGGCTGGGACGCGCAGATCGGGGCGCGCTGGAACATCGACGGCCGCAATCGACTGTTTGCCAGCGTGGTGCACCGACACGACAGCAACAACACGAAGATCACCAGTGCAACCGGCTGGTTGCTCGGCTACCTCCATGGCCTGTCCAAGCGGACCGATTTGTATGCGACGTACGCCCACGTGCAGAACCAGAACGTCGTGCCTGTCGCTTACCCGGTGACGTTCCAGGTCAATCCGGCCAGCGGACAGAATCCAAGTGGCTTCCAGCTCGGGATCCGTCACGCGTTCTAGCGCGGCATCGCGTCGGTGACATAAGCAAGTGCTTTGTCCTGCCGCAGTCTTCGTTTGGCGGGGTACTCTCTCGCACGCATAGGCGGCTCACGAGGGAATTGCGTATATAAAGAGGAAACCATGCTTCGGAATCGAAATCTCAGATCAGTCCTTGCGACAGGTTCGGCGTTGTCGGCCATCCTGATGACGACTTGGGCGAATGTGGCTCCTGTGCAAGCCGCGCCGGCGCCGGATGCGGCGGCACCTGCCGTTCAGGCGACGCCGGAGGCGCCCAAGGTTCAGGACCCGTATCTTGCCGCCTGGCTGCGCCTGACACCTGATCGTCGGCCCGCGCCGCTCGTTCCGGGTGTCGACTACGGGATGGATACGACGACCGGTCACTTCGTCTGGCCGAAAGCGACACCTGAAGCGCATAACGGGCAACGCTTCCCCGGCGAAATGCAGACTTGGGACAAGACCACCTTTACCAAGAATGTCGAGGTTCTGGCCTTCTATCCCGGCGTCGGTTCGCCGTTCCATGCCTGGAACAATATCGCCGACTTCAACGGACATCGTTACCTCTATATCCATGACCGGGATTATCTGCGGATCATGGACGTGACCGACCCCGCCCACGGCAAGGTCGTCTATTCCCAAGGCGGCGTTTGGGGGCCGAAAGGACCGAGTGAAAAATTCGATCCCAACAACGTCTCCGACTACCTGGGCGGCGCCACCATTGCCTGGAGCAGGAAGCTCGGCAAGCCAGTGCTCGTCGCCTCGTTCGAAATCGGTCGCTACGGTTTGATGACCGAAAAGATGGCGCAGCCGGAGAAGGTCGCGGCGCAGCGTCACTACAATTCGCTCAAAGGGTTCAAGGTCTTCGTCATGGACGGCCCGCTGCCCAGCGAGTGGCGACTGCTGGCGACCCGCACTACCGACTACAAGCATCCTGATGCACCGATCGGGCAGCAGCAGGGATCCGGATCGCTGGATGCGCCCGAGTACTACGGCGGCAAGTACATGATCCTGTCGGCCGCACCGGACGACACCTACGGTCTGACCGAGTATCCGAACTATCTGTATTCACCGGGCTATCAGGTTTGGGATATGTCCGATCCGGCAAATCCGACCTTTGTTTCCCAGATTTCGGTCCCGGGACAGATTCTCGGCAACGCCGGCCACGAGCACGCCTATCTGCAGAACCCGCGCGCCGGTAACCGCACCTCGTGGATGGGGTCGCGTATCCCGATCTTCTTGCCGAAGCCGTTGGAAAACGGTGGCAAGATCGGCTTCGGTGCGATGGGTGGCCTGGGCCTATGGTCGTTCGATCTTTCCGACCCGAGGCATCCGAAGGTGATGGGCAACATCAATACGCCGCCCAGCTTCGCCGGCACCGAGTTCGACAACGCCGACGTCAGCCAGTACGCGCGCACTGGCTTTGTCATGACCAGCGGCTATCCGATGAACCGCGATTGCTACGAGCCCTACAAGGACATTTTTGTCGTTGACGCACGCGATCCGTCGCACATGAGGGTCGCGACCAAGCTGCCCAGGCCGACGCCGCCCGAGGGCGCGCCCTACACGAGCTTCTGCCAGCGTGGTGGCAACTTTGGTCCGAAGCGTTCGAATGCGATCGGCCAACCCGGCGGCTGGCGTCAGGGGATCATTCCGTATTCGTTCTATAACGCCGGTGTGCAGATCTTCGACGTCAAGAATCCGGAGAAGCCGACCATTGCCGGCTATTTCGTGCCTGCACTGGCAGATGAGACGGAACTCCCGGGTTATACGCTGGGCAAGGGGGTACTTGCGATGTACACCGAGTACGACCGCAACATCATGTGGGCCTTTACGGAAAACGGCGCGTACGCGCTGGCGTCGCCCCTGCTGGGCAAGCCGGTCATGGGTGCCCCCGCCAAACCTTGGCCGCTGCGTTAACGCGTCAGTAGGCCTAGTCTGAGCGCTACGCCCTCGTGTGAGGACAAAAAACTAAATCTGCATGCCCCTATGCAGCGGTTATCGCTGCGTAGGGGCTTTTATTTCTGACGGGCAGCACGGGCGCCCGTCGTCGCATCACGCATCGAAGGAGAATGGACAGTGAAAACATTGCGTTTGCAGGCCGTGCCGGCCCTCGCCGGTGTCGCGTTGTCGGTCTGGATGTCGCTGGCCGATGGCCAGACGGTCATCAGCAAGGAGCGCCCGCCGCTCCCGACAAATATGATGCAGGCGCCGCCGCCCGCCGAACGAGTGCCGGGCGAGCCGGCGGACCCCGATCCCTCGACATGGGGCATGGATGCGACGACGGGCGTGTTTCGCCATCCGGGGGCGACGCCTGAAACCAGCGGGCCGCATCCTTTCAAGGGCAGCCTGAACTATCTCGATTTGAACCAGTACGCGAAAAACACGAAAGTCGAAGCGTTTTACCCGGTGCTGGTTTCCAGCGGCCATACCTGGCAGACAATTTTCGATCTGGATGGCCACCGGTACATGTATGACTACTATCGCGACCACTTCCAGGTGTACGACATTACCGACCCGCGCAAGCTGACGATGGTGGGCGAGCGCCGCTTCGACACGAAAAACGGCGATCACCCGTTCGGCCCTTTCAATATCCAGTACAACCGGAAGCTGGAAAAGTTGATCGCGGTGCAATGCTACGAAACACCGCGCTTCGGCATCCTGAAGAACAAGTATGCGCAGCCTGAGAAAGAGAAAATCATTCGCGAGATGAAATTCCTGCGCGGCTTTCGCGTATTCGAGGTCGTCACTCCGACCGAATGGAAAATGCTCTCCGAAGTCACGCTCGATCCACATGCCAACGCACAGCAGATGCCTCAACAGGGATCAGGCTGTCTGGATGTGCCGTTCTATATCGGCGATAAATTTGTATTCGTCGCCGGTGCCCCAGACGATACCTACTCGCTGCAGGAATACAAAAGCTATTTGTACTCGGCGGCCCAACTGGCTTACGACATTTCCGACCCCTATCATCCGAAACTGATGTCGGTGTGGTCGGTGCCGGGCCAACGCATCGGCGAGGAGGCCGCATACCGCGAAAATCCGCGTCACGGCAACAAGACCTCATGGATGGGCGCGCGCATGCCGCTTTTCATCCCGCGGCCAGTTGAGCAAGGCGGCAAATATGGCTATGCCGCGATGGGCGGGCTGGGCTTCTATGTGGTTGACATTTCCGACCCTGCCAATATGAAGACAGTCGGTCATCTTGACCTACCCGTCAGTGTGGCGGGAAACGAGGGTGACAACATCGATGTGACCAAGGCGGAAATCACCGGCATGGTGTATTTCAGCGGGTATCCGATGAGCGACGATTGCTATGAGCCATACAAGGATATTTACCAGATCGACGTGCGCGATCCGGCGCACCCCAAAATTACGGGTGTGTTGCCGCGGCCCACACCGCCCAAGGAAGCGGGATTCACGGATTATTGCGAGCGGCGGGCCAGCTTCGGGCCAAAACGCAGCGGTTATCTGAACCAGCCGGGCACACCGTCGAAGCAATACATTCCCTATTCGTTCTATAACGCGGGATTGCAGATTTTCGATGTGTCGAATCCTGCGCATCCCTTCATCGCGGCGTATTTCGTGCCCAAGATGGCTGATCCCAAAACCAGCACGAATTCCGGACTGTTTCGGACGGCAGGCTACGGTAATCCGACGCACGGCATTTTCGTGGAGTGGGATCGCCATCTGATCTGGGTCTTCACCAATCATGGCGTGTATGCCATATCGAGCCCGTTGCTGGGCACGCCGGTGTTCGGTCTGCCCAAATCAGGTTCCAGCTAATTGATGCGCGGCCATCTGCACATGTACGAATGCGGATGGCCCGCATCCCGTCCGGGAAAGCCGGATTACGCGAGGCGGTTCTCTTCGGTGGTGGCCGTCGGCCTTTGGCGATAACGCAGCCAATAGGCGATTGACAACGCGGCAATGAACGGAAGGCCGCACACGAGCGTCATCTGGAATTCGCGAGTGAAGAACGTCGTAATTAGCGTAGCTGTCATCAGCGTAGCGCCCGCAATGCTGGTGTATGGGTGTCCCCACATTTTGAACGTCAGTGACATCCCGTCATGGCGTCTGCGGAAAAAAAGATGAGTCACGAAGATCATCAACCACGTGAACATTGCGCCGAACATCGAAATCGACATCATCAGCGTGAAGGCGGCATCCGGACGCAGCACATACAGGACGGCAGCGAGCGTGATCCCGACGGTCGACAGCAACAGCGCCGCAACCGGTACGCCCTTTGCGTTCAGTTGGCCCAAACGGCGTGGTGCGTAGCCGGCGCGAGACAGGCTGAACATCATCCGGGTCGTGATATAGAGTTGACTGTTCATGGCAGAAAGCGCGGCAACCAGGATCACGAAATTGATCACTCCCGCGGCGCCCGGCACATGCGTGGCTGCCATCACCTTGACGAACGGGCTCGCATCCGTTCCCGCAGCATCCCAGGGCACGATTGCGAGCATCAACGCCAAGGTCAGGAGATAGAAAATCACAAGCCGGAACATGGTCGCGCGAAATGCCCGTGTAATGGCCCGTTGCGGGTCGCGAGCTTCGCCAGCCGCCACGGCGATCATTTCAATACTCAGATAACTGAAGATCGAAACGATAACGGCGACCCACATTCCCCAACCGCCCTTCGGAAAGAATCCGCCATGCGACGTGTAGTTGGCGAAGCCGATGCCCGATGACGCAGGTGGATTGAACACGACATAGCCGCCCAGGCCGATGAACGCGACGATGGCGACGATCTTCAGCATTGAGAAGCTGTACTCGACCACACCAAATACTTTGACGCTGACCGAATTGATGGCGATCAGCGTGGCTGAAAATCCCACGATCCATAGCCATCCCGGCACGGTCGGATACCAGTACTTCATATAAACCGCAATGGCGGTCACCTCGGTGCCGACGGCGAACACGATCGAAGCCCAGTAGGCGTACCGCACCAGAAAACCGGCCCAGGGGCTAATGTAATGTTCGGCATACGCTCCGAACGATCCGGAGGTCGGGTGAGCGACGGTCATCTCCGCCAGGCACCCCATCAAAAGCAGGGCAATCAGTGCGCCGATCGCGTAGCTCAGCAGGACGCTGGGCCCGGCGAAGCCAATGGCGAAACCGCTACCGAGGAACAAGCCGGTACCAATGGCGCCGCCAATCGCAATCATTGACAACTGGCCTGTCGATAATCCGCGGTGTAGTCCTTTTTCACGTGCGACGATGTCGTCGAAGCGCTGGTTCTGTGCTGTCAATTTTGTCTCCTTGTCATTGCTTGATTGGTGCGGGGAGCCGGAAATTGTCGTTCCGAAATCCTGCGACGACGCCGATGCAAAATCAGGCCAGAAGTTGCCTTCGTGTATACATAAAGTAAATAATGTATCCCCATGATGATGTTATTTGAGCGCATAGATAAAAAATAGTGAAAAAATAGATGTTATGTATTCTATTTTGGAATGTATAAATGCATTTTTTGCGATTGCGTACAAGCACCCGCGGCTGCGTGAGGATGGCGCTTCAGCGGCTGGGAAAGCCCATGGAATCATCGATTGCCACATTGCCGGCGGGCCGCTCTGGCAAAACGGGGTGAGATGCGCTGGCAGTTGTTGCAGAATTGCGAATGGCGCAATGATGACGATCGTGCCGGTGGTTGACGATCTGAAGGAGGGGGCGTTGACTTCGTGAACAGAAAAGGGCGCCAAGGCGCCCTTTGATGACTTGCGGTTCTCTGCTTGCGACGTGCCGCCGCGCGCGATAGTGCTTACTTGCCGGTCCTGTCCTCGGCACGTTGCAGGCCATGGTCACGGTCCACCGCGTGCAATCCGTTGGAATTCAGCGCGCTTCTGCTCGTGTGGTGAGCGTGATGCTTGCCGGCCTGTTTGTGCGACATACCTTCGCGACTCATCCGGTCGCCGGCGCGCGCCTGGCCTTTGTCACGGTCACCGGCGTTGAGGCCGTTGGAATTCGTGAAGCCGCCGGAATGACCGGGGGTCATGCCGATACCATGTCCACCGCTCATTCCCCCACCGCCATGTCCGCCGGCGGCATAGGCACCGGCGCTAAGGATGGCAAGTCCGATCCCCGCGATGATCGCGAGTTCCCGTTTCAGCTTCAGCATGGTCGTCTCCGAAAATTGTGCGGCGCCGGATGCTCAACATGCGCGTCCTCGTCGCCACGCATGCAATCTAGGCACTTCGAACGTGGGCTGCTGTAAGAAAGGGTAAATATTTGTAAGGATTGCGTGTCAGGCCATCGCTTGAGCGGGAAGCACCTCGACAGTGACGTGCGACAGCCCCTTGAAGCGTTTGAGCATCGCGTGATAGAAGCGCGGGTCGCGGTGTGCTTCGTTGGTGACCAAGGAAACCACTGCGCTCATGTGCCCCGGCCCCAGTCGCCACACATGCAAGTCAAGAATCTTGTCGCCTTGTTGCTCAATCGCTTGGCGCACCTTTTCCGCCATGCTTTTATCGGGGCTCATGTCGAGCAGAATCGCTCCCGTATCGCGCATCAGGCCGTAGGACCAATTCGCAATCACCAGTGCACCGATAACGCCGGCGAGCGGGTCCATCCACAGCCAGCCAAAGGCTCGCGCCAACACAAGTCCAATGATGGCAAGAACAGACACGGCGGCATCCGCCATCACGTGAATGTAAGCGGAGCGGATATTGTGGTCGCGGGTGTCAGCAGCATGCGCGTCGTCATGACCGTGCGCATGCGCTTCTTGCTGAACTTCTTCTTCGTGGTCGTGTTCCTCGTGACCATGCCCGTGACTATGCCCGTGACTATGCCCGTGACTATGCCCATGGCTGTGGCCGTGATGGTCGCCGCTCAGCAGCCAAACACTGGCGATATTGACGAGTAACCCGACCACGGCGATGGGAATCGCCTCGCTGAAATGGATTGGCACGGGCGAGAGGAAGCGGGAGACTGCCTCGTAACCAATCAGCAGCGCAATCATCGCAAGCGCAATGGCACTGGTAAATCCCGCCAAGTCGCCGAGCTTGCCGGTGCCGAAGACAAAGCGTGAATCGGTGGCATGTTTGCGCGCGTAGGTGTATGCCATCGCGGCGATGAGCATCGCACCCGCGTGCGTTGACATATGAAGGCCGTCGGCCACCAGCGCAAGCGAGCCGAACAAACTGCCACCAACGATTTCAACGAGCATCATCGCACTACAGAGCGCAATCACTGCCCATGTTTTGCGCTCATTACTTTCATGACCCGCGCCAAGAAAGATGTGGTCATGCCCTGCGCCGAAGGCGGAATCCTGGAAACTTTGCATCATGGGCTCTACTTGAAATAGCTATGTACGACGTCGATGAGCTGCGCTTTTGCGCTACCGCCGTGATGTCCATCGTCGGAATCGGCATCGACCAGATGGGTTTGGATATGGTCCTCGAGAACGACGGCCAACAAGCCGTTCATCGCCCCCCGGCAACTGGTGATTTGCTGCAGTATTTCCATGCAGTCGTGCTCGCCGTCGAGGGCGCGCTCAAGCGCTTCGACCTGCCCCTTGATTCGACGAACCCGATTGAGCAACTTTTGCTTTTCGCGAACAGTGTGGCTCATACTCGCCTTGTCGTGATGGTATAGGGGGGTATAGTACCAGAATTCTGACGACGTTTTCTATACCAAAAGGCCCTGGCCCGCTATGGCGTTCCGTATATCGCCCAAGGCGGCTCAATCACACTCACCAGTGGCCTGCTCGCGCAGCATCCAATGCGGGGTAGCGCTGCTGTGAGCACGGTGAACGCCGGCATCGAGGCGTTTGGTCGGGCGGCCGCACTTGAATTGCAAGGCAAGATTCGAGTGAATGTCGTGAGCCCGGGGTGGGTATCGGAAGCGCTTGAGGCGATGGGACGCGACCCCAACAAGGGCGTTCGAGCGGCGGTAGTCGCACAAGTTTTCCGAAAATGTTTGACGGAAGACATTTCAGGTCAAGTGGTGTCGGTGACCCACTGAATCGAGCCTGCAAGCAGCTGACTCGCGGGTGCTTCACAAGATTGGAAGGCCGGCCGTATGAGCGGCAGCAGGCTGCCGCAATCGACGCAAGTCAGCGCGCTGTGTTAAAGCGGTGCCAGCGATCCGAACCAGTATGATGCGGTGACGCCTCCATCCATCAGGATGTCGCTCCCCGTGATGAAGCCGCCTTCCGGCCCCATGAGCAGCGCCGCGACATTTGCCACCTCGTCTGGCGTACCCGCGCGCTTGGCAGGGCAACCATCGATCATCCGCCGATAGCCAGCGCCGCGCGGCCCGGACAGTTCGTCCTTTGCCAAAGGGGTGATTATGATACCCGGGCTGATGGTATTGACGCGGGCACCGCGATCACCCCAACGACCAGCTTCAAACATTACGCGCAGGGCGTTTCCGCGCTTGGACAACTGATAGGCGTGTAGCGTGTCCTTGATCTGGTCCAACTGAAGCATCTGCAGGTTCAGCAGCTGGTCGACAGGCGTTGTCGCGAGGGCCTTGTTCTCTTCTAACGTGAGCGGCGGCAGACGATGGCCGGACTGCGATGCGATGACAACACCGGAGCCTCCTTCCGCGACGACCTTGCCAAACGCTTCGAGGACCAGTGCCGTGCCGTAAAGATCGACTTTCAGAATGGTTTGCGGCGAAGCCTGCGACGGCGAGACGCCGGCTGCATGGATAAGTCCATGCACCGCGCCCAGTGACGTTGCCATTGCAACCAACGCTTCGACGGATGGGCGCGACGAAACATCAACACTTGCTGTTGTCACTTCAAAACCCGCCTCGCTCAGCGTCTTGGGTACGAATCGATCGGGATCGCCGCACCGTGCCTGATCGTGCTGGCGCGCATGTTGCAGGGCCTGTCCGCAGGCGGCGAAATGGGCGGCGCCACCGCATTCCTGACGGAGCACGCACCCGCGGACAAGCGCGCGTTCTATTCGAGCTGGATCCAGACCAGCGTCGGTTTCGCCGTCGTCATCGGCAGCTTGGTCGGTACGCTCATCGTGTCGGTCATGCCCACCGAATCGCTGATCCAATGGGGCTGGCGCATTCCGTTCGTGGTTGGCATGCTGGTCGCGCCGGTGGGCTACTACATCCGCCTGAAGATCGACGAGACGCCGGAATTCGCCACGGAAACCGTGCGGGCCGACACGCCGCTGCGCGACGTCATTCGCCAGTACCCGAGCCAGGTCGTGTCGAGCCTGATGATGGTAGTGCTGTGGACGGTGTGCACGTACGTCATTCTGTTCTACGTGCCGACGTATGCCACCCGCACGCTCCACATGCCTCAGCAACAGGGCTTCATCTCCGGCATCGTGAGCGGCGCCGTGCTTATGATCATGGCGCCGGTGTTCGGCGCGCTCTCCGATCGCATCGGCAAGGCGCGCGTGCTGCGCGTGGCGGCAGTCGCCATTCTCGTCCTGACCTATCCGCTTTTCTCCTACCTGAACAACGCGCCGACCTTCGCGACGCTGTTGACGTTCCAGGTCGTTTTCGGGGTGCTCATCGCCGGCTATACGGGCCCCATCCTCGCGTTGTTTACCGAGATGTTCCCGAGCCGCGTACGCACCACCGGCCTGTCGCTGGCCTATAACGGCGCGGTCACGATCTTTGGCGGATTTGCGTCGTTCATCATCACGTGGCTCATGCAGCTCACGGGTGACCCGAAATCCGCTGCCTACTACATCATCTCCGCGGCCGTCGTCAGCCTGTTCGGCACGCTGCTGATGAAGCCGTATTCCACTCGAGGTTGATTTTCATGAGCATACTGGTTATTGAGGGCGTCGACGTCTTCGATCCGGCCAGCCGTACGCGGCAGGAGGGCGTCGATGTCGTTGTTCAGGACGGTGTCATCGCCGCCATCGGCAAGGTTCCCGCAGGCGTTGCCCCTGATATCCGGCTTCGCCTGCCAGGTCACACGGTGCTGCCGGGCTTCATCGATCTTCACGTACATGTGGTGGCGTCGAGTACGAATCTCGGTGCCAACGCAGTCTTGCCGAACTTTCTTGCCGCCTTGCGCACGCTGCCGATTCTGCGCGGCATGCTCAATCGGGGATTTACGACGGTGCGCGATGCGGGCGGCGCCGACTTCGGCATGTGCGAAGCGGTCAATTCCGGTGCCTTGGCCGGCCCGCGCATCCTGTCGTCGGGCAAGGCACTGTCACAGACGGGAGGCCACGGCGATTTCCGTCAACGCAGCGACCAGCTCGGCGACGCCTGCGGCTGTCTCGGACGGCAAGGCGCCATCGCACGCGTTGTGGACGGCGCCGACGCGATACGGCTCGCCGTGCGTGAAGAAATCCTCAAGGGAGCGGCGCAGATCAAGGTCATGGCGTCCGGCGGCGTGGCCTCTCCCAACGATCCGATCACGAACACGCAATACTCCGACGCAGAGCTGCGCGCTGCCGTGGAAGAAGCAGCTGCGGCGGGCACTTACGTCATGGCCCATGCCTACACGGCGCGCGCTATCCGCCGCGCCGTCGAAGCCGGGGTGAAATGCATCGAGCATGGCAATCTCGTCGACGAGGACACCGCTCGCCTGATGCTCGAGCGCGACGTTGCCATGGTGCCGACACTCGCCACGCTCGACCATCTTTTGGAATACGGCCCGAAACTGGGCTTCCCGGCAGCATCGCTCGCGAAGATCGACGCGGCCCGTTCAGTGGGGCGCGAGGCGCTGGCCCTGCTGGCGCGCATCGGCGTGAAGACGGGCTTCGGCTCGGACATGCTCGGCGAGGCGCTTCATCAGCACCAGTCGGACGAGTTTCTGGCGCGCGCCAAGGTGGTCGGCAACGAGGCGGCCATCTGTTCGGCGACGTCGGTGGCTGCGGACATCGTCGGCGAAGCCGGCACGCGCGGCACCATGGCCGTGGGCGCGGTGGCAGATCTGGTCGTCGTCGACGGGGATCCGGTGCGGGACATCAGCTTGCTGCTGGGGCAGGGCGAGCATATCCCCGTCGTCGTCAAGGCAGGCGTCTGCGTCAAGACGGACGGCCGTCTGCACGAACCTATGTAAAGCGCGCCGCCTTCGCGGCAACGTGCTCGTTCCATCGATTACCGGAAAATTCCATGCAAATCACTCGTACGATCGGCACCGTAGAAATGCACACGGGCGGCGAACCGTTCCGCATTGTCACATCCGGATTGCCGCGTCTGCCCGGCGACACGATCGTCGCGCGCCGCGCATGGCTCGTCGACAATCTCGATGAGGTTCGCCGCTCGCTGATGTGGGAACCGCGAGGTCACGCGGACATGTACGGCGGCTACCTGACGTCGCCCGTGTCTCCGGCGGCGGATTTCGGCGTCATCTTCATGCATAACGAAGGCTATAGCGACCATTGCGGCCATGGCGTCATTGCATTGGCCACGGCGGCTGTCGAGCTGGGCTGGGTCACGCGGAAATCACCGGAAACGCGCGTCGGGATCGATGCGCCCTGCGGCTTTATCGAGGCGTTCGTACAGTGGGACGGCGCCCATGCCGGCAAGGTCCGGTTCATCAATGTGCCGTCGTTCATCTATCTGCGAGACGTGAGCGTCGATACCCCGAGCTTCGGTCGAGTCGCCGGCGATATCGCCTTCGGCGGCGCTTTCTATTTCTATACAGACGGTGCGCCTTTCGGGCTGGCCATTCGAGAATCGGAAGTGGAGGCGCTCAAGCGCTTCGGTGCCGAAGTCAAAGCTGCCGCCAACCTGGCCGTGAAAGTCATGCATCCGAGAATCCCTGAAATCAACCACATTTACGGCACGATCATTCACGGTGCACCACGCTTCGCAGATTCTACGCAAGCGAACTGCTGCGTTTTCGCGGATCGCGAAGTGGACCGGTCGCCCACGGGTTCGGGTACCGCGGGCCGGGTCGCACAACTGTTCCTGCGGGGCGAAATCGCGCTTGGCGAATCTATCGTCAACGAATCGCTGGTTGGATCGGTATTCGGTGCAAAAGTCATCTCGCGTACGCAAGAGGGCGAGTTCGATGCCGTCATTCCGGAAGTTGAAGGCACCGCGCATCTCTGCGGCTTTGCCAACTGGGTCATCGATGAACGCGATCCGATGAAGCACGGCTTCCTCGTGCGTTGAGACGCGACAAGCCAGACTTCAAGGAAAACGAAGGAAAATGCTTCATATCGACAAAGGCGACGTTGAACGTCTGCTGCCTTTTCCCGCGCTGATCACCAAGTTGCGCGACGCCTTCTGCGCGGATATTTCCGTGCCACTGCGCCTGACGCTAAAGCTGCCCGACGATACCGCGCCAATCGGCACATCGCTGCTGATGCCCGCCTGGAATCGCACAGGGTACTACGGTGTAAAGCTGGTCAACATCTTCCCGGACAACGCTAAGCAGGGGCTACCTGGCTTGCACTCGGTGTACGTGCTCTTCGACGGAAATACCGGTGCACCGCTGGCGACACTCGATGGCGACGTGATCACGTCGCGGCGTACGGCCGCAGCGGCGGCATTGGGCGTCTCGCTGCTCGCCAACGTCGAGGCGTCGAAGCTGCTTGTCGTCGGCGCGGGGCGCGTGGCCAGTTTGCTCGCACCGGCGATTGCCAGCGTGCGCGGACTGACAGATGTCGCAGTGTGGAACCCGACACCTGAGCACGCTGTGCAATGCGCCGAGCAATGGCAATCGATGGACATTCCCGCGCGGCCTGTGGCGGACCTCGAGCGCGCCGCGCGGGAGGCGGATATGATCAGTTGCGCCACACTTGCGACGCAACCGCTGATTCACGGCCAGTGGCTCAAGCCGGGTAGCCATCTCGACTTGGTCGGGAGCTTTACTCCTGCCATGACCGAAGCGGCACCGGCTTGCTTCGCGGGCGCGGGCGTGTGGGTCGACACAGATGAAGCAACGCAGAAGTCCGGTGACATTCTGAACGCCGTGTGCGAGGGCTCGCTGAATGCTGCTGACGTCAAGGGGACACTGTTCGACCTGTGTCGCGGTGTCTGCGAAGGACGTACCTCGGCCGCGCAACGCACGGTGTTCAAGGCCGTCGGGTCCGCGTTGGAAGACTTGGCGGCAGCCGTTATGGTTTATGAACAGAGTCGGCCTGATAGGGTCTTGCCTGGATAAATTTCATACCCGGTAAAACAATGGTGCCACCCCGACGACGAGGCGCCCTGATCGCGTGGCGCCTTGTCGTTCTGGTGGACAACCGGAGCGCGGACAGGCGGGCACAAATGCTCTTGGCGAGTGCCCGCCCTGTTCGGCGCTAGTCAGAACGACTGCCAATCGGCGTTACTTTCCCCTGACGTTGCCGGCACCGCGCGCAATGCCGTTGTACGAGTCATCGTACGAGAAACAAGGGGTTCGCGCCGCGACGTAGTTGGCACAACGGATAATGGCGTGGCCCCGGCAGAGCGCACCGCGGCCGCGCCGGCAGCGCCAGCGCCATGACCATCACTGACCCTGAACACTGCCACCGCGTCCCGCAGGATTTTCGCCTGTTCCGCCAGCGACTGCGCGGCTGCCGACGCCTCTTCCACCAGTGCGGCGTTTTGTTGGGTTACCTCATCCATCTGTCCGACGGCAGTATTCACCTGTTCGATACCGGTGCGTTGTTCGCCCGATGCTGACGAAATTTCTCCAACGATGTCGGTCACGCGCTTGACGGATCGGACAATCTCGGTAATGGTTCCGCCTGCTTCCTCAACCAGCTTGGCTCCCATATCAACGCGCGCGACCGACTGATCGATCAGCGACTTGATCTCCTTCGCCGCTGCCGCGCTACGCTGCGCCAGTGTCCGCACTTCTCCCGCGACGACCGCGAAGCCGCGTCCTTGCTCTCCGGCACGCGCCGCTTCCACCGCGGCGTTGAGCGCCAAAATGTTGGTCTGGAACGCAATGCTGTCGATCACGCCGATGATCTCGGCGACTTTCGAAGAACTCTCCGAAATGCCGTGCATCGTATCGACGACACGGCCAACCGTCTCGCCACCTCGAGTGGCCACCGCCGACGCATTCGCGGCGAGCGTAGCGGCTTGTTTTGCGTTGTCGGCATTGTGCCGCACCGTCGCGGTGAGCTCTTCCATGCTCGCAGCGGTCTCCTCCAGGGAAGCCGCTTGCTCTTCGGTGCGCTGCGACAAATTAGTGTTGCCCTGGGCGATCTCGTCGGCCGCCACCGCAATCGCATCGCTCGAGACCTTGATGCCGCGCATAATGTTCGTCAGTTGATCTTTCATGGCCGCCAACGAGAACATCAGGCTCGATCGGTCGCGCGGGTGCAAATGAACCTGGGCCAGTAGATTGCCGTTGGCGATCTCGCTGGCGAGCGTGGCCGCATCGCCGGGCTCCCCACCTAATTGTTTCGTCAGGCCGCGGGCAATGACATATGCCAGCGCGATACCCAAAACGGTCGCCACGCCCAAAACGATGAGCACCGCCAAACGCGCTGCAGCGTAAATTTGGGCAGCTTCCTTACCGGAGCGTTCGGAGCCATCGACGTTGATTTCGACAATACGTTTCAGCTTGTCATCAATTGCGTGTCGCAAACGGGAGGCATCTCCACGTACCAGTTGAAGTGCTTCCTCGTTCTTGTTCTGGCGGGACAGCGCGATAATCTTGGCATGCTCATTGAGATAATCAGTCAGCAATTTCCCGATATCACTATACAGTTGCCGCTCCTCCGGCTCGGTGATGAGCTTGGCATAGATGCTGTCGGCCTTGCGGTAATTCGCCAGCGCGTTATCCATTTGCTTCTCATACTTCGTCATGTCGGCGTCAGTGGTCGACTGTACATGCTGAAGCTCTCCGTTCCTGAACTCTCCCAGGCTGCCGGCCATCGCGGCGGAACTTTGTACGCTTGGCAACCAGTTGTCCCTGATTTCAACGGCTTGGTCGTTGACCCGGCTGAGTTCGTAGATCGCAAATACCCCAACGCCAATTAACATCGCCACCACCATCAGAAACGCGGCGAGAAGCTTATTAAATACTTTCATTTGGTTAAGAGGTCGCATGTTTTTCCGATTACCAGCATGTTTCCATTAGAAATTTGTGCGTCGGCGGCCAGCGATGGGTTTGACCAAAACATTAAAATTGTGCGACTGATTCGTGGTTTATCGACGACATCTTCCATAGCTACAATAGTGATATCGCATCGCATTTTCCCGTCGATGTTGATTGTTCATAGTACATCGAGATGACCAGATTGTGGATAGGTTCCAGTGTGTAAATGCAGGAGCGAAAAACGGAATTTTCTTGATTGCCGATGCGCTCCCGGGGCTGCGAAGTTAGCGTCACCACATTCGAGAGATTTCTTTAAACGATCGTTTGAATCCCGGCATTAATTTACAATCGAATGCGTGCGACATCGGCAGTCAACCACCAAGGCACTCGACCGACGAACACGTTCGTCGCGCGCCCTCACTAGCGGTCGATTTCAAGATCAACAGTGCCAACTTAATAACTGCAGGCAGAAGAAAGTAGAGGTGGCTCCGCTTGCTTGGGTAGTGCTTGCGCGGAAAGTCGCGAACGCTTGTGACCGGGCAAATGTAATTTGCCCCCAAGCTCCCATAAAGGGTGAAATGCATCTTCTGCGTCATTGCCCCGCAATTGTGCAGATTTTGTCGGCGCAGATGTAATCACGCGAGCCGCCGCCATTGCAATTTTTTCGAGCCGCGGTGCGCCCTTGGCGGCGCTAATCTGCATGAATGAGAACGGTCCCGCTGCGCCACAATTGGGCGCGCTGAGCGAACGGGATAACAGGGCGAGATCAGGCGGACTTCGTGAAGCGCGGAGCTTCCTCCGACGCGCTTGTGGCGTTGCCGGCGCTGTACGAGTGCGCGCCGACACCTGCGAGCCTACCATCTTGCACGATCAGATACTCGTTGCGGATCGGCCTACCTTGGAAATGGCATTCGAGAATTTCGCGGGTGCCTGCCGCGTAGCGCGCCTGTGCCGACAGGGTGGTGCCCGAAATGTGCGCCGTCATGCCGTGGTACGGCCTGTGGCGCCAAGCATGGTCCGCCGGCGCCGGCTGTGCGGGAACCACACGTCGCCCCCATCGCCCGCCAATTGAGCGCTTTCGAGCGCTGCCGCCACCGCATCCCGACCAGCCGCCATTGAGCACCCATTGATGAGACGGCAGGTAATTGCGCACGAGCGCAAGCGTGGTCATCAGGACATGCTCGGCTACGCTGTTACTGTTGCAGTAAGTGACTTCCGCGACCGTTCAAAGTCGTCCGATTTGTCACAAACGTGTCACGGCGACTGCCAAAACCCTTGATGGGCTGGTCCCCCCGACAGGAATCGAACCTGTATCTAGCGCTTAGGAGGCACTTGTTCTATCCATTGAACTACGGAGAGCAGGACCAGATCGCTGACTTGCGAAGCCCGATGGCGCGGGGCCTTGTACGGCGCGGCCCGGCGCGGCGGGTTCGGTCCGTCGCGAAGGCAAGAGTATAGCAAAGAGAAGGCGTGGTCCGTGTCGAATCTGTCCCGATGTTCATCGGGAATTTTCCCACTGCATACCCCTCACGTGCCGCGCATTGGTCCGGTCGCAACCACCGGGCCGGTCGGTTGGCCGGTGGGCGAGCCGCCGCGCGGCTCGATCGACACCGCCAGCGCGGCCTTGTCGCTCAGCTGTGCAGCGATCTGCGGCGGCAGCGTCACAGTTGCCGGCGCGTCCGGCGTGAAGACGCCGAGCGAAATCGGCTTGGCGCCCGGTGGAATCAGCCACAGTTCCGTCGACCGGTCTGTCGCGACCGTCGCAGGGGCGGCCGGCACCAAGACCATCCGGGCCCGGCGCAGATCCACCGTGACTGTCCAGTGCACGATGCCGTCGCTGCGCGCAATGGCGGCGGCCATATAGGCATCGGTGGCAGTGGCAACTTGCGGGGTAACGCGGAGCACGCCGAGACTCACGGCGAGCAGCGTAACGGCCGCCACGCTTGCGCCCATCCCGACCCAACGCCACAGCGCCAGGTTGTCCCACCAACCGCGCCGCGCCGCCGCCGCAGGTGCAGCGGCAGCGACCGCCGCCGTGCCGCCCATCAAGCCAAGATCGCGTTGAATGCGGGTCCAGACACGTGGCGGGGCGCCGATTTCGGGGACGTCTTCCGCGAGCGGAACGAGCCGTTGCTGCCAGCGCTCGAGTTCCGCACGCATTGCGGGATCGCGCGCCAGGGCGTCTTCGAACGCGCGCCGCTCGGTGGCGTCGAGCACACCCAGTGCGTATTCCGCGCAGCGGATTTCGTTATCGGGGTCGAGGGGCGTATTCATTGTTCGAGACACGTCTTGAGTTGCATCAGGCTGCGCCGGATCCAGCTTTTCATGGTGCCGAGCGGCACGCTCGCGCGTTCCGCCAGTTCACTGTATGAAACACCGGTAAAGAACGCTTCCCGGACTGCATTTTTCTGTTGCGGGCCCAGCGCCTCAAGGCAACGCTCCAGACGTTGCCGCTCCTGGCTGCTTTCAGCCAATGCGGCCGGCGACGGGTCATCGTCGGCGATGTCGATTTCCTGTCCGTCCTCGAAGAGCGTCTCGCGATGTTGGCGGATGCGGTCGATCGCGCGATTGCGCGCGAGCGAAAACAGCCACGTCAGCGCTGTGCCTCGCGCGGCATCGAATCCGTCAGCCTTGCGCCAGACGGTCGTAAACACCTCCTGAAGGACGTCCTCCGCCTCGGCGCGATCCCGCAGAATGCGCAAGACGACGCCGTAGACGCGGCAAGAGGTGAGCCGGTAGAGCTCCGCAAACGCTTGCTCGTCGCCTTGGGCCACGCGCCGCAGGTTCTGATTCAGCAACTCGCGGCGCGCCTGGTGCTGCTCGTCTGCCAATCGATTGGCTTCGTGCGCTGCATTGCCTGCGATGTCGGTCATGGGCAGAATCGGGCAAATTTCGCCCCGGCGTGGGTGTTCATCACAATATATCACCTGTCCGGGCAGCGAATTCCTGAGCATGTGATCCTCCGTGCCACGCCGAGCCTGTGGGCGAGTGGGTGAGTGGGTGGGCGATTTTGCCGGCGAAAACCGCCCCATCCACCCCCTTACGGATGACCGCATCATTCGGATGCAATCAGACGATACCTGCCGCCCTTAGCGCCGCGATCTGCTCGGGGCCGTAGCCCAGGCGTTCCTGCAGGATCGCGTCGCTGTGCTGGCCCAGGGTTGGCGGGGCCATCTCGGCGCGGACCGGCGTCGCGCTCAGCTTGATCGGATTCGCAACGAGCCGCGCCGTGCCGCCCGATGCATGCGGCAGGTCGACCTGCATGCCGCGTGCCCGCACCTGCGGATGTGCGAAGACTTCCGGCAGTGTGTTGATCGGCCCGCATGGCACGCCGGCAGTTTCGAGCCGCGCGATCCATTCATCTTTCGTCAGGGTGCGCACCATATCGGCCAGCAACGGCACGAGCAGGTCGCGATGGCGTACGCGTGCCGGGTTGGTCGCGAAGCGCGCGTCGTCCGCAAGCCCCGGCTGTCCGCCGGCTTCGATGAACTTCCTGAACTGGCCATCGTTGCCCACGGCGACGATGATCCAGCCGTCGTCGGCACACTGGAACGTCTGGTACGGCACGATGTTCGGATGCGCATTGCCCCATCGCACCGGGGCGCGCTCGCTTGCCAGGTAATTGGTATTCATGTTGGCCAGCATGGCAACTTGCGTGTCAAGCAGCGCCATGTCGATGTACTGGCCAACGCCGGTGCGGTCGCGGTGCGTGAGCGCGGCCATGATCGCAAGGCTGGCGTACATGCCGGTCATCAGGTCCGCGATCGCCACGCCGGCCTTCTGCGGGCCGCCGCCGGGCAGTTCGTCGCGCTCGCCCGTCACGCTCATGAATCCCCCCATGCCTTGCACGATGAAGTCGTAGCCCGGGCGCGCAGCATAGGGGCCGTCCTGTCCGAAGCCGGTGATCGAGCAGTAGACGAGATCCGGTTTCACGGCCGCAAGCGTTGCGTAGTCGAGCCCGTAACGTGCCAACTGTCCGACCTTGTAGTTCTCGACGACGACATCGCTTTGCGCGGCCAGCGCCCGTACTACGGCCTGCCCCTCGGGGTGCGAGATATCGAGCGTGAGCGAGCGCTTGTTGCGATTCGCGGCGAGGTAGTACGCAGCCTCCGCCGTGTCGTGGCCTTCGGCGTCACGTTGGTACGGTGGGCCCCAGGTGCGTGTGTCGTCGCCGGCGCCGGGCCGTTCGATCTTGATCACGTCGGCCCCCAGGTCGGCCAGGTTTTGTGTGCACCACGGGCCGGCGAGCACGCGCGACAGGTCCAGTACGCGGATATGGCTGAGTGCGCCCATCGATTGTCTTCTCCCTCGAATTGTCGTTATCCGGCGCGCATTGTCCGGGCGCGTCGAAGCTTGCGGAACGTTGTCTTGCTACGCGGAACATCGTGGCGAAAAGTGTACGGCCAGCGCGGCGCGCTGCAAAGTCGCATTCCGCTATGCGGATCGCTTTGTCCCCCCGGCGGCTGCGGTATCCCGGCGGTGCCGGCGGGACGTTTTCCCGTATAATCAAAAGTTTGCAAAATACCTGCCTGGCGCCGCCAGCACGTCTCCTACCGCACGCTATGAAAGCCGCAGAAATCCGGGAAAAATTCCTCAAGTTCTTCGAGTCCAAGGGGCACACGATCGTGCGCTCGTCGAGTCTCGTGCCGTCCAACGATCCGACGCTGCTGTTCACGAACTCGGGCATGGTGCAGTTCAAGGACGTCTTTCTCGGTCTCGAGTCGCGTCCATACACGCGCGCCACGACGGCCCAGCGCAGCGTGCGCGCCGGCGGCAAGCATAACGACCTGGAGAACGTGGGCTACACGGCCCGTCACCACACGTTCTTCGAAATGCTCGGCAATTTCTCGTTCGGCGACTATTTCAAGCGCGACGCAATCAAGTACGCGTGGGAATTGCTGACGGTCGATTACGGCCTGCCTCAGGACAAGCTGTGGGTAACGGTCTATCAGGAAGATGACGAGGCTTACGACATCTGGGCCAGGGAAGTCGGCGTGCCGACCGAGCGCATCATCCGCATCGGCGACAACAAGGGCGCGCGTTACGCGTCCGACAATTTCTGGCAGATGGGCGATACGGGCCCGTGCGGTCCCTGCACGGAAATCTTCTTCGACCACGGCCCTGAAGTGTGGGGTGGCCCGCCGGGATCGCCGGAAGAAGACGGCGACCGCTACATCGAGGTCTGGAATCTCGTGTTCATGCAGTTCAACCGCGACGAGCAGGGCAACATGGCCCCGCTGCCCAAGCCGTGCGTGGACACGGGCATGGGGCTCGAGCGTATCGCCGCGGTGCTGCAGCATGTGCACAGCAACTATGACATCGACCTGTTCCAGCACCTGATCAAGGCCGCCGCCCGTGAAACGGGCGTGACCGACCTGAGCGCGAACTCGCTCAAGGTGATCGCCGATCACATCCGCGCGTGCTCGTTCCTGATCGTCGACGGCGTGATCCCGGGCAATGAAGGCCGGGGCTATGTGCTGCGCCGGATCATCCGCCGCGCGATCCGTCACGGGTACAAGCTCGGCTGCAAGAAGGCATTCTTCTACAAACTGGTGCCGGACCTGGTGGCGGAAATGGGCACCGCCTATCCGGAACTGGCCGACGCGCAACAGCGCGTGATGGACATTCTCAGGCAGGAAGAAGAGCGTTTCGGCGAGACGATCGAGAACGGCATGGAAATTCTCGAAAGCGCGCTGGCCGACATGCAAACGCGCGGCGTGACCACGCTCGATGGCGAAGTGGCGTTCAAGCTGCACGATACCTACGGCTTCCCGCTCGACCTGACGGCGGACGTCTGCCGCGAACGCCAGATGTCGGTCGACGAAGCGGCGTTCAACGCTGCGATGGGCCGTCAACGCGAGCAGGCGCGCGCCGCCGGCAAGTTCAAGATGGCCGCTGCGCTCGAATACGCCGGCGCCAAGACCGAATTCCGCGGTTATGACGAACTCACGATCGAAGGCGCCAAGATCACGGCGCTGTACCTCGACGGCGTCAGCGTCGGTTCGCTGTCGGCCGGCCAAAGCGGCATCGTCGTGCTGGACCGCACGCCGTTCTATGCCGAGTCCGGCGGTCAGGTCGGCGATCAGGGCCTGCTCCTTGCGAACGGCGCCCGCTTTGCGGTCTCCGACACGCAAAAGATCCAGCCGGATGTCTTCGGTCACTACGGCACGCTCGAATCGGGTGCGCTCAAAGTGGGCGACGCGCTCACCGCGGAAGTCGATGCCGTTCGCCGCGCGCGCACGATCCGGAACCACTCGGCCACCCACCTGATGCACAAGGCGTTGCGTGAAGTTCTCGGCGGCCACGTGCAACAGAAGGGCTCGCTGGTCGACGCCGACAAGACCCGCTTCGACTTTGCGCACAACGCCGCGATGAGCGCCGACGAAATCCGCCGCGTCGAAGAACTCGTCAACGCCGAAGTGCTCGCCAATCAAGCCACGCAAGCGGCGCTGATGTCGTTCGACGACGCGGTGAAGGGCGGCGCGATGGCCCTGTTCGGCGAAAAATACGGCGATGAAGTCCGCGTGCTCGACATCGGCACGTCGCGCGAACTGTGCGGCGGCACGCACGTAAGCCGCACCGGCGATATCGGCCTGTTCAAGATCGTGATGGAAGGCGGCGTGGCTGCCGGTATCCGCCGCGTGGAGGCGATTACGGGCGACAACGCATTGCATCTCGTGCAGAAGCTCGATGCGCAGATTTCCGAAGCTGCGGCAGCATTGAAGACGCAACCGGCCGAACTGACACAGCGTATCGGCCAGGTCCAGGATCAGGTGAAGTCGCTCGAGAAGGAGCTGGCGGCGCTGAAGTCGAAGCTGGCGTCGAATCAGGGCGACGAACTTGTCGCACAAGCCATCGACGTGAGCGGCATCAAGGTGCTCGCCGCAAAGCTCGACGGCGCTGACGTCAAGACCCTGCGCGAAACGATGGACAAGCTCAAGGACAAGCTGAAGACGGCGGCTATCGTGCTGGCGGCGGTCGACGGCGGCAAGGTCAGCCTGATTGCGGGCGTTACCGCCGATGCCACGTCGAAGGTGAAGGCGGGCGAACTCGTGAACTTCGTTGCCCAGCAGGTTGGCGGCAAGGGCGGCGGCCGTCCGGACATGGCGCAAGCCGGCGGCACCGATCCGACGCATCTGCCCGAAGCCCTCGCAGGGGTTCAAGGCTGGGTGGCCGGCAAGCTGTAAGCCTTAAGCCGGTCGTGCTGCGACACGGTTCGGAAAACGCGCGCTTCGGCGCGCGTTTTTCATTGCACGCCGAAACAGTTGCGAGGGCAGGTGGCCCGGGTGCGCTCAGCCGTTTCCATGTAAAGTAATCGTCTCTCGCCTCCCACCGAAGAAGACAAACGTCGTTATGTCCGCAACGTCAACCGGAACGTCTGCCGGCGTGCCAACGCGCGAGCGCGCCGCGTGGCGCATCGCGCTGTCCTGCATGCTGGCCCTGTCCATCGCCATGGGGATCGGCCGCTTCGCTTTCACGCCGATCCTGCCGCTCATGCTGCACGAAGGCATCATCGACATCCAGCACGGCAGCTGGCTCGCCTCGCTCAATTACGCCGGGTATTTCATCGGCGCGTTGTCGTGCATGGTCCTGCGGCTCACGCCGACGCGGATCGTGCGCTTCGCGCTCGCCGCAACCGCCGTGCTCACGCTCGCGATGGGCGTGTTCGACAATTTCATCGTCTGGGCTGCCGTACGTACGGCCGCCGGCGTCATGAGCGCCTGGGCCATGGTGTTCTCCGCTGGCTGGGGTTTCCGCAAACTTGCGGAACTGCGCATGCCGAGCCTCGGTGGCGTGATCTTTGCGGGCCCTGGCGCCGGTATTGTCGTCACGGGGATCCTGGCGAGCCTGAATGCTTCGCTGCACTGGCCTGCCCGTGGCGGCTGGCTGATCTGCGGGGTTTTGGCCATCGTCCTTCTGGCCACGATCTGGCGTACCTTCGCGGCCGATTCGCCGGCACCGGCGCCGGTCCACAGCGCGAAGGCCGCATCGCCGCACGCGATCCAGCACGGCAGCGGCGAGAGCGTCGTGCCGCTGACGGTCCTCTACGGCCTCGCCGGCTTCGGTTACATCATCACGGCGACGTTTCTGCCGGTGATCGCGCGCCAGGCCTTGCCCGGCTCGCCGTGGCCCGACCTGTTCTGGCCGCTGCTCGGCCTGATGGTGATGCCGGGCGCGATCATCGGCGCGCGCGCCCCGGTCGTGTGGGATAACCGTGTGCTGCTGGCCATCTGTTACCTCATGCAGGGGCTGGGCGTCGTGCTCGGCATCCTGATGCCGAACGTCGCCGGTTTCGCCATCGGCAGCTTGCTGGTCGGTCTGCCGTTCACGGCGATCTCGGTCTACGGCGTGCGCGAGGCGCGCCGCCTGCGGGGGGATAATGCCAATGGCCTGATCGGCCTGATCACGGCATCGTACGGCATCGGCCAGATCCTCGGGCCGCTGGTGGCTGCGCCGCTTGTCGCGCACACCGGCAGCTTCAACGTGGCGCTGTTGTGCGCGTCGGGCGCGTTGGCGGCCGGCGCCGCCGGCTTCCTGTGGGAGCGCCAACGCTCGCTCGGCCGCGCGCCGTAATTTCGCCGTATCTGGAGACCAAGCCATGTCCTTTACCCTGCAAGGCGGAAAACGCGCGGCGGCGACGCCGGCAAGCGACGCCGAACGGCAAATGCGCGTCGATCTGGCGGCCTGTTACCGGCTGGTTGCACTGAACGGCTGGGACGACCTCATCTACACGCATATCTCGGCGATGGTGCCGAACGAGCCGGGCCACTTTCTGATCAATCCGTTCGGCCTCGCATTCGACGAGATCACCGCGTCCAATCTCGTCAAGATCACGCTGGATGGCACCATCGTCGGCGAGAGCGAATATTCAGTGAACGTCACCGGCTTCGCGCTGCACGGCGCAGTTCACGCGGCGCGTCCCGATGCGATCTGCGTCATGCACCTGCACAATACGGACGGCATCGCCGTGTCGATCCAGCCGCACGGTCTGCTGCCCATCTCGCAACACGCGCTGCGTTTCCATGAACGCCTCGGCTACCACGATTACGAAGGCCTGGCGTTCTCGCCGGCCGAAGGCGAGCGCCTCGCCGCGTCGCTCGCGCAGCACCCGGCGATGCTGCTGCGTAATCACGGCACGCTGACGGTCGGGCGCACCGTGGCCGAAGCCTATGTGCTGATGGCCACGCTGTGCAAGGCGTGCGAGATCCAGTTGAAGGCCTTGGCTGGTGGCGCGCCGCCCCATCTGCCGTCGCCTGCGGTGCAGGACAAGACGGCGGTGCAGCTCGAAGACGGCGGCGCCGTCGAGGGTGTGCTGGAATGGCCGGCGTTGCTGCGCAAACTCGATAAAATAGACTCCTCCTACCGCGACTGATACGAGACTTATATGCCCACATTCCATGTCGAATTGTTTGAAGGCCGCACCGTCGAGCAAAAGCGTGCGTTCGTCGAAGCCATCACCCGCGTCACTTGCGAGACGCTGCAATGCGGTCCCGAATCGGTGGATATCATCATTACGGACGTGAAACGCGAAAACTGGGCCACCGCCGGCGTGCTCTGGTCGGATCCGCGCCCCGCATAACGTGCAGGAGTCATCCATGTCCGCCCCTCTCGCGCCGAACGCGCCGCTTGCGCTGTCCCAGCATTTCGCGTCGGACAACTATGCGGGCATATGTCCCGAAGCCCTGAAATACATGGTCGAAGCCAACGGCAGCGGCCATGAAGTGGCGTACGGGGACGACACCTGGACCCAGCGCGTATGCGACGGTCTGCGCAAGCTGTTCGAAACCGACTGCGAAGTCTTTTTCGTCTTCAACGGCACCGCCGCCAACTCGCTGGCGCTCGCGTCGCTGTCGCAGTCGTATCACTCGGTGATCTGCCACGAGCTGGCCCATGTCGAGACCGATGAATGCGGCGGTCCCGAATTCTTTTCGAACGGCGCCAAGTTGCTGACGGCCAGGGGCCGCGAGGACAATGGCAAGCTGACGCCGGAGGCGATCGAAGCTGTCATCATCCGCCGCTCGGACATTCATTTTCCGAAGCCGAAGGTCATCACCCTCACGCAGTCGACGGAAGTCGGCACCGTCTACACGGTCGATGAAGTCGCGGCGATTTCGGCGGTCGCGAAGCGGCGCAATCTGCGCCTGCATATGGACGGTGCGCGCTTCGCCAACGCGGTGGCGACCCTCGGTGTGCATCCGGCCGACATCACCTGGCGGGCAGGCGTAGACGTCTTGTGCTTTGGTGGCACGAAGAACGGCTTGCCGGTCGGCGAGGCAGTCGTATTCTTCAACCGCACGCTGGCGGAGGACTTTGCCTACCGTGTGAAGCAGGCAGGGCAGCTCGCGTCGAAGATGCGTTTCATCTCCGCGCCGTGGCTGGGCATGCTGGAAAACGACGTCTGGCTGAAGAATGCCCGTCACGCCAACGCGATGGCGCAGTTGCTGGCCTCGCGCATCCGCGATCTGCCGGGCGTGACAATCATGTTCGAGACGCAATCGAATGCGGTGTTTGCCGAGTTGCCGCTGCATGTCATCGAGGCATTGCGAGCGCGCGGCTGGCGTTTCTACACGTTCATCGGCGCGGGCGGTTGCCGGTTGATGTGCGCGTGGGATACCACGCCAGAGACGGTGGAAGCCCTCGCGGCGGACATCGCCGCGCTGTGTAAGCCGTGAGTTGAACGGACGCGCCGGCATGCGGCCGGAAGGGCGGCCGGCGCAGCGCAACGGTGCGCTCGAATCACGGTCTACGCGCGGCGAGGCGCAGGCACCGTCGGTGTGAGGAACCCGTGCGCCAGCGTGTGATAGAACGGCGACGAAAATGCGCGCGAGACCTGGCTGGCAAGCAGCGCAACGGCCATCAGCGGGATGACCATCTGGTGGCCGTCGATCATTTCCATGACGATGACGAACGACGTGATAGGCGATTGCGTGACCGCCGCGAGATAGCCGACCATGCACAGCGCGGCAAGCACCGGGAGCGGCACGGATGCCGTGATCATTGACATCAGATCGCCCAGGCCGGCGCCGATCGACAACGATGGCGCAAAGATCCCGCCGGGGATGCCCGACAGGTACGACACGATCAACGCGGTGAACTTCAGCACGGCATAGAAGGGCGACAACGCCTCATGACTTTCGAGCAGGCCCCGCGCCTCGGCGTAACCGCTGCCGAACGTGGTGCCGCCCGAGACGAGGCCGATGACCGCGATCGCCACGCCGCAAAGCACGGCGAAATGCACGGGGCGGCTACGACGCATCTCCACGAGCGGCGCAGGAATCCAGCGTGTGGCATTGAGCAGCAGCCAGCAGAAAACGCCGCCTGCAGTGCCGGTCAGTACGCTTGCACCGATGACGACGGGGAACATGACCCAATGGAAATCGCCGATCGCCTGAATCCGGCCGAAGTACAGATAGTTGCCCTGTAACCCGAGCGCAACGACCCCGGAGAAGATGATTGCGGTAATCAGCGTGCCGCTGTTGCGCGCGACGAAGCTGCGGCTCAACTCTTCAATGGCGAAGACGACGCCGGCCAGCGGCGTGTTGAAGGCGGCGGCAAGGCCGGCAGCGGCTCCGGCGAGCGTGAGCTGGCGTTCGATATGCATGCTGCTGCGGTGGTAGCCGCGGCGCATGGCGTACATGAGCGACGCGCCAATCTGCACCGTCGGGCCTTCGCGGCCGATCGTGAAGCCGCACAGGATGCCGATGAACGACATGGCGATCTTGCCGAACATGATGCGCAACGACAGGAGCGAGCGGGACAGCCGCCCGTCCTGCAGCGAGGCGATCACTTGCGGAATGCCGCTGCCTTGCGCGCCGCGGAAGAAGCGCTGCGTCAACCAGATTGCGATGCCTGCACCGACCGGTGTGATGATGAACGGCAGCCATAACGCATGCGCCGTCATGTGGCGAAACGTCTCATAACCGAAATCGATCAGTTTGGCGTAAAGGACGGAGACGAGGCCGACGAGCACGGCGCCGAGCCAGAACACGCCATAGTTGAGCCAAAGGCGTTGCGCGCGGCGCGCGGTTTGGCGGGAGACGCGTGAAGTGAGCGGCATGGGAAGCGGGGGGCAGGGTGTCATGGGATTATACGCTCCGGCCCTCCCCGCGAAAACCCGCAGCGGCCGAGATGTGCAGGGCGGTGCGACTTCCGTTAACATGTTCAGATCACCCGATTCCGATCATGAGCGAACATCAATATTGCCCCCGTTGCGCGTCGCCGCTCGATATGCGCGAAATTGCCGGGCGCGTGCGCCGCGCCTGCCCCGATGCCCTGTGCGGATTCGTCCATTGGGACAACCCGCTGCCGGTCGTCGCCGGCCTTGTCGAATACCGGGGCCAGATCCTGCTGGCCCGCAATGCCGCGTGGACGGAAGGCATGTTTGCGCTGATCACCGGTTTTCTGGAGCGCGACGAAACGCCCGAAGACGGCATCCGTCGCGAGATCAAGGAAGAGACGAATCTGGACGCTCGTGCAATCTCGCTGCTGGGCGTGTACGAGTTCATGCGCAAGAACGAATTGATCATTGCGTATCACGCTGTCTGCGACGGTGACATTGCCCTGTCGGAGGAGCTGGCCGAGTACCGGCTGGTGGCGCCGGAGCGCTTGCGTCCGTGGCGTGCGGGTACCGGTCACGCCGTCGCCGAATGGCTGCGCCGGCGCAGCCTGCCGATCGAGTACGTCGATTCGGCGCGCCTGTCGATCGCCGCCGACTGAGCGGCACGGGCACGGCGTTCCCCAGGCAAGACGGAGGTGGGCACCGCACGCGTATTGCCCGGCTTCCCCGTTCGCTGGGGTAAAATCCCGACAGGCACAAGCTTATATACGAGAAGAGGGACAGAGCATGGAATTCCAGAAAGAAGTCGACGCGCGGGGCCTGAACTGCCCGCTGCCGATCCTGCGCGCCAAGAAGGCGCTTGCCGACATGCAAAGCGGTGAAGTGCTGCGCATCGTGGCGACGGATCCCGGCTCGGCGCGCGATTTCGCCGCGTTCGCCAAACAGACCGGCAACGAACTGATCGAATCGCGCGAAGAGGACAAGACGTTCTTCTTCCTGATGCGCCGCCGCTGATCGGCTGACCGAAAAAGCAAAACGCCGGCCCCGTGCATGCACGCGGGCCGGCGTTTTGTTCTTGTGCGTAGGCGCGTTATCCGTGGTTGACCGCGCGCAGATACTCGCGGAAGTCATCCTTGAGTTCCGGGTGACGCAGCGCGAACTCCACCGTCGCCTTCAGGTAGCCCAGCTTGCTGCCGCAATCGAAGCGCGTGCCCTGATATCGATAGGCCAGCACGACTTCATCCTGCAGCAGTTTCTGAATCGCATCCGTCAACTGCAGCTCACCGCCAGCGCCCGGTTTGATCTGGCGAATGCAGTCGAAGATGCGCGGACGCAGCACGTAGCGGCCGACCACGCCCAGATTCGATGGCGCATCCTCCGGCGCAGGCTTCTCGACGATATCGGAAAGCTTGACGATGTCGTCTTCCCACTCCTTGCCGTCGATGATCCCGTATGAGCGGCTTTGCTCTCTCTCGATCTCTTCCACGCCGATGATCGAGCTGTGGTACTGGTTGTAGATGTCGACCATCTGCTTGAGCACCGGCGGCTCGCCGTCGAGCAAGTCGTCGGCAAGGATGACCGCGAACGGTTCGTCGCCCACGAGCTTTTCGGCGCACAGCACGGCATGTCCCAAACCCAGTGCCTCGGGCTGGCGCACGTAGAAGCAATCGACATGTGCCGGCTTGATCGAACGCACGGCCTCGAGCAGCTCATGCTTGTTCTTCATTTCGAGTTCGGCTTCGAGTTCATAAGCCTTGTCGAAATGGTCTTCGATGGCCCGCTTGTTGCGTCCCGTGACGAAAATCATCTCGGTGATGCCCGCGGCCGCCGCCTCTTCAACAGCGTACTGGATCAGCGGCTTGTCGACGACGGGGAGCATTTCCTTGGGGCTGGCCTTGGTGGCCGGCAAGAAACGCGTTCCCAGGCCAGCAACGGGAAAAACGGCCTTGGTGACGATAGGTTTCATTGGACTCTCCCTGTAAGGATTTCTTTGGACTCAGGCCGGCAGGCGCGACAACTGCGCCTGCAACTTCTTCACTACGGCATCAAAGTCGACCAATCGTTGTTTCTCAAGTTCCACAACCGCTGCTGGCGCGCGCGCCACAAAGCTCTCGTTGCCAAGCTTGCTCTGGCATTTCGCGATTTCACCCTCGAGCCGCTTGATTTCCTTGCCCAGGCGTTCCCGTTCGGCCGCGACGTCGATTTCGACCTTCAAGGCGAGCTTGTTGGCGCCCACCACGGCGAGCGGCGCACCGTGCGCCTGGGCGTCCAGCGTCGCTTCATCGGCGAGCACCTGCACCTCCGAGAGCTTGGCCAGCGTTTGCAGATACGGGGCGATCGAGTTCAGGAATTCTACGTCGCCGGCCACCAGCAGCGGCACCCGCTGCGCCGGCGACAACGACATTTCGCCGCGCAAATTGCGGCATGCGTCGACAGCGGCCTTCAACTGCGCCATCCAGGCTTCGTCGCTTTCATCGATCTTGCCCATGTCCGCGACCGGGTAGGGCTGGACCATGATGCTTGCTTCGCCCGGGGCCTTGTCGGCCGGATAACGGCCGGCCAGCGGGGCCACCTTCTGCCACAACGCTTCGGTGATGAACGGAATGACCGGATGCGCCAGGCGCAGTACCGATTCGAGCACGCGCAGCAGCGTGCGGCGCGTGGCGCGCTGTTGCGCCGGCGTGCCATTCTGCACTTGCCACTTGGCGAGTTCGACGTACCAGTCGCAATACTCGTCCCACACGAACTTGTAGATCGCGCTGGCGATATTGTCGAAGCGATAGTCGGCGAAACCCTTCGCGACGTCGGCCTCCACGCGTTGCAGCAGCGACACGATCCAGCGGTCGGCGCGCGAGAAGTCGAGCTGGCCTTCAGGCCCGCAGTCGCCCACGCACGGCGCGAGACCGCAATCATGCCCTTCGCAGTTCATCAGCACGAAGCGCGTGGCGTTCCAGAGCTTGTTGCAGAAGTTGCGGTAGCCTTCGCAGCGCGCCAGGTCGAAGTTGATGTTGCGGCCCAGCGTGGCCATCGACGCGAAGGTGAAACGCAGCGCGTCGGTGCCGAACGGTGCAATGCCGTCCGGGAATTCCTTCCTGGTCTTCTTCTCGATGCTGGCGGCCTGTTTCGGATTCATCAGGCCGGTCGTGCGCTTGGCGAGCAGCGCGTCGAGCGACACCCCGTCGACGATGTCGATCGGGTCAAGCGTGTTGCCCTTCGACTTGGACATCTTCTGGCCTTCGGCGTCACGCACGAGCCCGTGCACGTAGACCGTCTTGAACGGCACCTGGCCGGTGAAGTGCGTGGTCATCATGACCATGCGCGCCACCCAGAAGAAAATGATGTCGAAGCCGGTGACGAGCACCGACGACGGCATGAAGTGCGCCATTTCCGGCGTTTTCTCGGGCCAGCCGAGCGACGAGAACGGCACCAGCGCCGACGAGAACCACGTGTCCAGCACGTCTTCGTCGCGCTTGAGCGCGCCCGTGCAGCCCGCCGCGCGCGCCTTTTCGAGCGCCTCGGCTTCGGTCTTCGCGACGTACGCGTTGCCCGCGTCGTCATACCATGCGGGAATCTGATGCCCCCACCACAGTTGGCGTGAAATACACCAGTCCTGGATATTTTCAAGCCACTGGTAGTACGTTGTCGTCCAGTTTTCAGGGACGAACTTGATCTGGCCGCTGCGCACCACGTCGAGGGCCGTTTCGGCGATCGACTTGCCGGGAAAGAACGTGCCTTCCGGCGCCGGCTTGCTCATGGCGACGAACCACTGGTCGGTCAGCATCGGCTCGATCACGGTGCCGGTGCGGTCGCTGCGCGGCACCATCAGCTTGTGCGGCTTGACGGAATCGAGCAGGCCTTGCTCCTCGAGGTCGGCGACCACTTCCTTGCGCGCGACGAAACGGTCGAGACCGCGATACCGTTCGGGCGCGTTGTCGTTGATCTTTGCGTCGAGCGTGAGGATGTTGATCTGCGGCAGGCCGTGACGCTGGCCCACGGCATAGTCGTTGAAGTCATGCGCCGGCGTGACCTTGACCACGCCCGTGCCGAACTCGCGGTCGACGTAGTCGTCGGCAATGATCGGAATCTCGCGGTCGCACAACGGCAGCTTCACATGCTTGCCGATCAGGTGCCGGTAACGCTCGTCTTCGGGGTGGACCATGACCGCGACGTCGCCGAGCATCGTTTCCGGACGCGTCGTCGCGACCGTCAGATGGCCCGGGCCCTCCGCCAGCGGATAGTTGATGTGCCAGAGGAAACCGTCTTCCTCCTCACTGACCACTTCGAGGTCGGACACCGCGGTCAGCAGGGTCGACTCCCAATTGACGAGCCGCTTGCCCCGGTAGATCAGGCCTTGCTCGTACAGCTGGACGAACACGTCGCGCACTGCGCGCGACATCTTGTCGTCCATCGTGAAGTATTCGCGGGTCCAGTCGATCGAGGCGCCAAGGCGGCGCACCTGATTCGTGATGGTATTGCCCGACTGCTCCTTCCACTCCCAGACACGTTCCACGAACTTCTCGCGGCCGAGGTCATGACGCGACACCTTCTGGGCGTCGAGTTGACGCTCCACGACGATCTGCGTGGCGATACCCGCATGGTCGGTGCCGGGCACCCACAGGGTGTTGGCGCCCTTCATGCGGTGGTAGCGCGTCAGGCCGTCCATGATGGTCTGATTGAACGCGTGGCCCATATGCAGCGTGCCGGTGACGTTCGGCGGCGGCAGCTGGATGCTGAAATCTTCGCGGGTGTCGTCGAGGGTCGGCTGGGCATAGCCGCGCCGCTCCCATTCGGGGCCCCAGTAGGCTTCGACGTTCTGCGGCTCGAAGCTTTTGGCTAGCGTGTTGTCGCTGTCGCTCATGGATTGGATGAACCGTGGAATGCGTTAAACATTGAATTATAAAAGATTCGGGGGCGGTTCCGCCGCGAAGGGCGATTTATAATCGTGGCTTGCCCGTTTTTTGGTCCCGACATGCCCGATTTGCTCGCCAACCTGAATCCCGAACAACTGGCCGCCGTCACGTTGCCCGACGAACCCGCCCTGATTCTGGCGGGCGCCGGCTCCGGGAAGACGCGCGTCCTGACCACGCGGATCGCCTGGCTGATCCAGAACGGGCACGTCAGCCCGGCCGGGATTCTTGCCGTCACCTTCACGAACAAGGCCGCCAAGGAAATGCAGGCCCGTTTGGGCGCGATGCTGCCCATCAGCACCCGCGCGATGTGGATCGGCACGTTTCACGGGCTGTGCAACCGCATGCTGCGTGCCCATTACCGCGACGCCGGACTGCCGCAAAGCTTCCAGATTCTCGATCAGGCCGATCAATTGTCCTCCATCAAGCGCATGATGAAGGGCCTGAACGTCGACGACGAGAAATATCCGCCCAAGAACCTGCAGTATTTCATCAACAGCGCGAAAGAGCAGGGCTTGCGGCCGAACGAGGTCGAGGCAAACGATGCTTTCAACCAGAAGTTCGTGGAACTGTACCAAGCGTATCAGGATCAGTGCCAGCGCGAGGGCGTGGTCGATTTTGCCGAATTGCTGCTGCGCTGCTTCGAGCTGCTCAAGCACAACGAACCGTTGCGCACGCATTATCAGGCGCGCTTCCGGCACATTCTCGTCGACGAGTTCCAGGATACCAACAAGCTGCAGTATGCCTGGCTCAAGATGCTGGCCGGTCAGCAAAGCGCCGTGTTCGCCGTCGGCGACGACGACCAGAGCATTTACGCCTTTCGTGGCGCCAATGTCGGGAATATGTCCGATTTTGAGCGCGAATTTCGCGTTCGCCACCTGATCAAGCTGGAGCAGAACTACCGCTCCCACGGCAACATCCTGGATGCGGCAAACGCGTTGATCGAGAACAATGCGCGACGGCTGGGCAAGAACCTGCGCACGGACGCCGGGCAGGGCGAACCGGTGCGCGTGTTCGAGGCGGCCACCGATCTGCAGGAGGCGAGCTGGCTGGTCGAGGAGATCAAGGCGCTCATCCAGCAAGGCCTGTCGCGTCAGGAAATCGCCATCCTGTACCGCAGCAACGCCCAGTCGCGGGTGATGGAACACGCGCTGGTCGGTGCGGGCATTCCGTACCGCGTCTATGGCGGCCTGCGCTTCTTCGAGCGCCAGGAAGTCAAGCATGCGCTGGCCTACCTGCGCCTGATCGAAAACCCGAACGACGACACCGCGTTCGCGCGCGTGGTCAACTTCCCGACGCGCGGCATCGGCGCCAGGTCGCTGGAGCTGCTTGCCGATGCCGCGCGCCTGTACAACTGCTCGATGTATGCCGCCGTGCCGTATATGACGGGCAAGGCGGGCTCGAACCTCGGCGCCTTCGTCAAGATGATCGAGAAGATGCGCTTCGAGACGCAACAGCTGACGTTGCCCGAGACCGTCAGCCATGTCATCGAGGCGAGCGGCCTGATCGCGCATTACCAGACCGAGAAAGAGGGCCAGGACCGGATCGAGAACTTGCAGGAAGTGGTGCATGCCGCCACGGCATTCGTCACGGAAGAAGGGTATGGACTCGACGCGCCGGCGCGTCTGCTGGCGCCTCGTCCGGCGGCGCTGAGCGCACCGGATGCGACCGGCATTCCCGTGACGGACGGGGTGGTCGATGCAGACGTGCCCGTCGAGATGACGCCGTTGGCCGGTTTTCTGTCGCACGCTTCGCTCGAGGCCGGCGACAACCAGGCCGAAGCGGGACAGGATGCCGTCCAGCTGATGACGGTGCACGCCGCCAAGGGGCTGGAATTTACGTCGGTGTTCGTGACGGGGCTGGAAGAGGGACTGTTCCCGCATGAGAACAGCGCGCTCGAACTCGACGGTCTCGAAGAGGAACGCCGCCTGATGTATGTGGCGATCACGCGTGCCAAGGAGCGGCTGTATCTGTCGTTCACGCAAAGCCGCATGCTGCATGGACAGACGCGCTATAACGTGCGCTCGCGCTTCTTCGACGAGATTCCGGAGGAACTGTTGAAATTCCTCACGCCGCGGGCGCAACCCGGCGCCCGTTTGAGTGGCGGTGGCGGGGACAGTGCCTGGGGACGCGACTGGTTTTCGCGCCCGCAGGTCGCGGCGCCGCGTCAGGAGGCGTGGGCCGCGACGCGTTCGGATCAGGCGCTGGCCGAGCGCTCACGCGCGGCCGACACCGGCTTCAAGGTCGGTCAGGGTGTGTTTCATCCGAAATTTGGCGAGGGCAAGATCACCGGGCTGGAGGGCACGGGCGCCGAGGCGCGCGTGCAGGTGGCGTTCGGCCGCCATGGCACCAAGTGGCTGGCCTTGGCGGTCGCGAAGCTTCAGGCGATCGAGTAAGGCGGGGCTGGCGCCGGTTCAGGTGTTCGGCGGCGCGACGTTCGGGTCGATCGCGCCGATTTCCTGAACCCCGAAGCAGCCGCGATAGCTCGCATAGAACGAACAATAGAGCACTGCGGTAAACAGGATCGAGAACGGCATCAGCACGATCGCAAGAAACTTGCCCAAGCCCAGCAACAGCATGATGAGGGCGATCAGCATCGGCACCAGCGTGGCGATGACACCCGTTAGCACACCGTACACGATAAACGCGCGGCCATTGCGCACGCATGCGGTCCAGCTGAAGAACATGGCCTTGGCCGGTGTGATTTCATGCCACGCGACCAGCACGGGCGCGAACCAGAACAGCAGCGCGACGGGCACGTAGGCGATCGCGGTGGCAAGCATCGCGCCGCCCATGGGGCCGGCGAAGGTTTCGTCGTCGGGCCGTCCACCGAAGATCATCAAGCGCAGCAAGTCACCGCCGTCGAACAGTGCCGAGAATACGAACACCAGTGCCATCGCTGCAGCGTAATAGCCGCCGAGCACGAGCAGGCGCCGGGCGACGACATTGCCGTGATTGCGGAAACCGTCGAGCAGCACGTTCGGAAAAATCGGCTTCTTCTGGATGGCGTCGCGACAGGCGGCCATGAAGCCGACGGACAGGCCGGGCATGAAGACCAGCGGCAGGAACGCGCCGACGATCGGCAGGACCGACAGCAGGAGGATGCCGAACAGATACGCGAACAGCAGCGTCAGGATCGCGAGCGGGTTCCTGCGAAAGAGCCAAAGGCCCTGGCGCAGCCACACATAGCCACTTTTCGGCGGGACTTCAAGCAGTTGCATAGGTCAGGGTCGGGTCACAGCCATGGCATCGAAGCCACTTCGATGCGCTGGCGCAGGATTCGTTCGAAATGACCGGGATCGTGCGGTTGCAACATCTCGGCCGAACGGGGCAAATGGAAATCATACAGGCGCGAAAGCCAGAAGCGCAGCGCACCGGCGCGCAACATGTCGCGCCAGTGCGACGCTTCGACCGCGCCGAGCGGCACAACGGTCTGATACGCCCGCAGCATGGCGAGGGTGCGTTCCTCGTCGAGTGCGCCGGTGGCCAGGTCGGAGCACCAGTCGTTGACCGTGACGGCAAGGTCGAACAGCCACTTGTCGCAACCGGCGAAGTAGAAATCGAAGAAACCGCCCAAACGCGGGTGGCCATCGGCGCCGTCGTCGAACAGGACGTTATCGCGGAACAGATCGCAATGACACGGTCCTTCCGGCAGCGCGGCGTAGTCGCCGGATGCGAAGAACGCGGACTGATGCGCCATTTCGCTGTCGAGCAGCGCGCGTTCCGGCGCGCTCAGGAAATCGTGCACTGCCGGCGCCGCTTCGCGCCACCACGGCAGGCTGCGCAGATTGGGCTGGTGCAGCGGGAAATCGCGGCCGGCCAGATGCATGCGGGCGAGCATCGCGCCAACTTGCGCGCAATGTTCGGCATTCGGCGCAAGTTGCGAGCGGCCCGAAAGTTTCGTGACGATGGCGGCGGGCTTGCCGTTCAGTTCGCCGAGAATCGCGTCGTCCCGGTCCGGCACGGGATCGGGCACCGGCACGCCATGATGCGCCAGATGCCGCATCAGCTGCAGATAAAACGGCAACTGTTCGGCGGTGAGCTTCTCGAACAGCGTCAGCACGAATTCGCCGCGCTCGGTCGTCAGGAAATAGTTGGTGTTCTCAATGCCCGAGCTGATACCTCGAAAGTCGAGAACGGCGCCGAGGTCATGGCGATCCAGCCATTGAGCGAGCTGTGCGGGCGAGACGGAAGTGAAAACGGCCATGCGGGATGTCGTTGGAGTCAAACAAAGGGCCCGCGCGCAGTGGCGGCGGGCCCGCGATTGCGCCGGTCCGGCCGGCGCGGGGTGCTCAGAACTTCAGGCCGACGGACGGCAGGCGTCCATCTTGTGCACTGTTGTCGCGAATCTTCGGCGCATTATCCAGCGGCTGTGTCAACTGGTAGTTCGTGCCGAACGACGAATGCACGTCGACTTCGGGCGATTTGCCATGGTCACGGTATTCCGTGACAACGGTGCCCTTGTCCTTGACGATAATGCTCGGATGGCGCTCCTGATTCACTTCGACGGTGGACCTGCTTGTCGCGTTGGCGCGGGCATCGGCTTCCCGCTGGGCGGCGACGGACGCCGATTCCTGACTGTGAGCCTGACCAACCAGCAGCAGCGCCGCGCCGACGGCAACCGGCAGGGCGCGCGAAAAGAACGTATTCATCTTTATTCTCCGTTGTGAGAACGCATCGGCTGGGCGCAGCGGCGCGTCTGCCCGCCAGAATGGGTTCCATGTCCTCTTCATTCTATCAAACGATCCCCCTCGGGCGCGCCAGATTCGTGCCAAACGTAAGGATTTACGCGGCTTTTCGCCGCATGTCGCCGGGCAGGTTTGCAAGAAACGTTACTTATGAAGGACTCCGGGCAACCATTTGACGCATCGGACGGCGGCCGCGATGCGGTGCGGCGCGTGACAGGGAATCTGCTTATTACCGAATGTCATAAGAAAATCGGGAAACTGTCGTTTCGCGTTCTTCCCGGCGCCGGCGGATGGCGCCTTGGTCACGAGCCCCGCAGCGGCGGGGCTCGCTTCGTTTACAGATAGAACATCTTCTCGCCGGTTACCGGTTCCGGTTCTTCGATCCGTCCGTCGTAGAAGTCGAAAACAGCCTTGAGAATCGCATCGGGATCGTCGATCACCTGAAACAGGTCAAGGTCGCTCTCGCTGATCAGGCCCATCGGCAACATCATTGTCTTGACCCAATCGAGCAGGCCTTTCCAGAACTCGCTGCCGACGAGGACGATCGGCACGGCGCGCGATTTCTGCGTCTGGATCAGCGTCAGCACTTCGGACAGTTCGTCCAGCGTGCCGAAGCCGCCCGGCAGGATGATGAATGCGTCGGAGTTCTTCACGAAAGTGACCTTGCGCGTGAAGAAATGCCGGAAGCGCAGCGAGATGTCCTGGTACTGATTGCCTTTCTGTTCGTGCGGCAGTTCGATGTTCAGGCCGACGGTCGGCGAGGCGCCGCCATGGGCGCCCTTGTTGGCCGCTTCCATGATGCCCGGGCCGCCGCCCGAGATGACGGCGAAGCCGGCATCGGAAAACTTCCGCGCGATCGTCATCGTCAATTTGTAGAACGGCGATTTCGGCTTGATGCGGGCACTTCCATAGATGCTGACGGCCGGCCGGATTTCCGAGAGGTACTCGGTTGCCTCGATGAACTCTGCCATAATCGTGAACATTTGCCACGATGCGCGCGCCTTTTTGGCAGTGGCGCGCTCATGGTCTGCGAGCATGCGCAGACTCGGTATCACTTTTCTTCTCTTGGTCATATGTCGGAATCGGAACAGCTCGGTCTGGATGGTAAGACGCTCTTATTGGTCGATGGTTCGAGTTATCTCTATCGAGCCTATCACGCCTTGCCGGATTTGCGTGGTCCCAATGGGGAGCCGACCGGCGCCTTGCATGGCATCGTCAACATGTTGCGCCGCATGCGCAAGGACGTACATGCAGAGTACAGCGCTTGTGTTTTCGACGCAAAGGGTAAGACATTTCGCGACGACTGGTACCCGGAGTACAAGGCCAATCGCCCGCCGATGCCCGATGACCTGCGCCTGCAGATCGAGCCCATTCACGAGGCGGTGCGCGCCATGGGATGGCCGCTGTTGATGATTGATGGCGTGGAGGCCGACGACGTCATCGGCACGCTCGCCAGGCGCGCTGCCGCGAAGGGCATGCGCGTTGTCGTGTCGACCGGCGACAAGGACCTCGCGCAACTCGTTGACGAGCGCGTCACGCTTGTCAATACGATGACGATGGAGACGCTCGACGTCCCGGGCGTCGAAGCGAAATTCGGCGTGCCGCCCACGCGCATCGTCGACTATCTCACGCTCGTCGGCGACACGGTCGATAATGTGCCGGGCGTTGCGAAGTGCGGCCCGAAGACTGCCGTCAAATGGCTCACGCAATATGGCGATCTCGATAACCTGATCGCGAACGCGGCGCAAGTGACGGGCGCCGTCGGCGAGAACCTGCGCCAGACGCTCGATTGGCTGCCGATGGGCCGCAAGCTGGTGACGGTGGCCACCGACTGCGACCTGACGCCGCAAGTGGAGTCGATCGAGGCGTCGCTCGTGGCGCGGCCCGAGAACACTGAGGTCTTGCGCGACTTCTTCCAGCGCCACGGATTCAAGACCTTGCTGCGCGAGGCCGAAGCCGCCGTGGTGGCAACGGCCGGATCGGAAGCGCCGGCGGCGCCCGCCGCCGATACCATCGAACGTACCTATGAAGCCGTGCTGACGTGGGCGCAGTTCGACGATTGGATGAAGACCATCGAAGCGGCCGGGTTGACGTCGTTCGATACCGAGACGACCTCGCTCGACGCAATGCAGGCGAAGATCGTCGGCCTGTCGTTGTCGGTCGAGCCGGGACGCGCCGCATATATTCCCGTCGGCCATCGCGCCCCCGGCGAGCAGGCGCAACTGCCGCGCGACGAAGTGCTGGCGCGCCTCAAGCCATGGCTTGAGAGCGCGCAGCACAAGAAGGTCGGGCAGAATCTGAAGTACGATTCGCACGTGCTCGAAAACTACGGCATTCGTCTGAATGGCGTGGCGCACGACACCTTGCTCGAATCGTACGTATTGGAATCCCACCGTACGCACGACATGGACAGTCTGGCTTCGCGTCATTTGGGCGTGAAGACGATCACGTACGAGGAAGTCTGCGGCAAGGGTGTCAATCAGATCGGCTTCGACGAAGTGGCGATCGATCGTGCGACCGAGTACGCCGCCGAGGATGCGGACATTACCTTGCGCCTGCATCTGGCGCTGTATCCCGGCATTGAGCGTGAGCCGACATTGCAATATGTCTACGGCAACATCGAAATGCCGACGGCGCGCGTGCTGCAAACGATCGAGCGTAACGGCGTACTGATCGACGCCGCGCTGCTGAACAAGCAGAGCGACGAAATCGGTCAGCGTCTGGTGGCATTGGAAACGGAAGCGTATTCGCTCGCGGGCCAGAAATTCAATCTGAATTCGCCCAAGCAGATCGGCGACATCTTCTTCACGCAATTGCAGTTGCCTGTCGTCAAGAAGACAGCCAGCGGCGCGCCGTCGACTGACGAGGAAGTGCTGCAAAAGCTGGCCGAAGACTATCCGTTGCCGAAGGTGCTGCTCGACTATCGCGGCCTCGCGAAGCTGAAGTCGACGTACACCGACAAGCTGCCGAAGATGGTCAATCCCGACACGGGCCGTGTGCATACCAACTACGCACAGGCCGTGGCGATCACCGGCCGCCTGGCGTCCAACGATCCCAATCTGCAGAATATTCCGGTGCGCACGGCTGAGGGCCGGCGCATCCGCGAGGCGTTCATCGCGCCGCCCGGCAGCCATCTCGTGTCCGCGGACTACTCGCAGATCGAGTTGCGCATCATGGCGCACATTTCCGGCGACGCAAGCCTGCTGCGCGCGTTCGCCAACGGCGAGGACATCCACCGTGCCACGGCGGCCGAGATCTTCGGCATGACGCCGCTCGAAGTCTCGTCCGAACAGCGCCGCTATGCGAAGGTCATCAACTTCGGCCTGATCTACGGCATGAGCGCGTTCGGTCTTGCGGCCAATCTCGGCATCGAGCGCGATGCGGCCAAGCAGTACATCGACCGTTATTTCATGCGCTACCCCGGCGTCGCCAAATATATGGAGGACACGCGCAAGAGTGCGAAGGCGAAGGGGTACGTCGAAACCGTCTTCGGCCGCCGCCTGTGGCTGCCCGACATCAACGGCGGGAACGGACCGCGCCGCCAGGCCGCGGAGCGCGCAGCGATCAACGCGCCGATGCAGGGCACCGCGGCGGATCTCATCAAGCTGTCCATGATCGCCGTGCAGCAATGGCTCGACGAGAAGGGCATGGCCACCCGACAGATCATGCAGGTACACGATGAACTCGTGCTCGAGGTGCCTGACGCCGAACTCGCGCAAGTGAAGAAGCGGCTGCCGGAACTGATGTGCGGCGTGGCCGGGCTGAAGGTGCCGCTCGTCGCCGAAGTGGGCGTTGGCCCGAACTGGGAACAGGCCCACTAGTCTTGCGCGGGCGGCGCCGGCGGGACGGGCGGCAAAACCGTCCGAACGCGCGTTTTTCTCCACCCGGGATAGCGAACATTTGTTGTGCGACATACCGCGCGAACGCACTCTGCGGTAAGGTATCGACGTATGCGACGGGCGCAAATGCCGACCGTCCGGACGGTTTTCCATGCTTGGGAGTTAACGTGAGTTTGCATCGCATCGTGGTGGTCGGCGGCGGCGCCGGCGGTTTGGAATTGGCAACCAAGCTGGGCGAGAAGTTCGGGCGCGGCAAGACTGCGCGCGTCACGCTTGTCGACCGTTACCCCACGCACATCTGGAAGCCGCTTCTGCATGAAGTGGCGGCGGGCAGCATGGACCCGTCGACGCATCAGCTCGAGTACGCCGCGCAGGCGCACTGGCATGGTTTCGAATTCGTGCAGGGCGAACTGATCGCACTCGATCGTGTGACCCGGACGCTCACCCTCGCTGCCGTGCCTGCTGCGCCGGATGAGGGCGGCGGCGACCTGTTGCCGCAGCGCAGCCTGCCGTATGACACCTTGGTGCTCGCCATCGGCAGCACCACCCATTTCTTCGGCGTGCCCGGCGCGCAGGAGAACACGATTGCGCTCGACACCGTCGAACAGGCCGAGCGTTTCCGGCGGCGGCTCCTTGCCGCGTGCATGCGTGCCGAGAGTGCCAGCGCGTCGGGCGGGCCGGATAGCGCGAAACATCAAGTCCACCTTGCCATCGTCGGCGCGGGCGCCACGGGCGTCGAACTGTCGGCGGAACTGCGCAATACGGCCCAGGTGCTCGGCGCCTACGGCTTGCACAGTCTCGACCCGAAGAAGGACATTCGCATCACGATCATCGAGGCTGGGCCGCGCATCTTGCCGGCGTTGCCCGAGCGCGTGTCGACGGCGACGTCCGAGCTGCTTGCCAAGCTCGACGTGGAAATCTCGGCGGGCGATCCGGTCAGCGAAGTCCGCTCCAATGAAGTCCTGACACGCAGCGGCCGGGTGATTCCTGCGGACGTTACCGTGTGGGCTGCCGGAATCAAGGCGCCGGCCGTGCTGGGGACCCTGGACGGCCTGGCGGTCAATCGCCTTAACCAGATTCAGGTGGGTCCGACGTTGCAGAGTGAAACCGACCCCAACATTTTTGCGTTCGGCGACTGCGCGAGTTGTGCCTGGCCGGAGCGCAAGAGCTTCGTCCCGCCGCGCGCGCAAGCGGCGCATCAGCAGGCGAGTTTCCTGGTCAAGGCCATCGCCGCGCGTCTGAAGGACCAGCCGCTGCCGGTCTTTGCCTATCGCGACTTCGGCTCGCTCGTATCGTTGGGCGTATTCAGCGCCGTGGGCAACCTGATGGGCGGCCTGATCGGCGGCAGCATGTTCATCGAGGGTCTGTTTGCTCGCATCATGTACACGTCGTTGTACCGTATGCACGTGACCGCGCTGCATGGGGTCTGGCGCATGCTGCTCGACACCCTGGCGCACCGGCTGCGGCGCTCAACGGTGCCTCGCGTGAAATTGCACTGATCTTATGGGAGAGGGTCATGCCATTCATGGATATCGATAGCCTGGTGCCTGAAGTCGCGCCGAAGAACCGCCGGACCTTTCTGAAAACCGCCTTGGGGTCTGCGTTCGCCGCAGCCGTGCTGCCGGTGTCCGCCGAGACCATCGCGACTGACACCCAGGGCATTGACGCCGGCGAGACCTTGCTTGATGCCAATGGTGCCAAACTGCCGGTCTACCACGCCAAACCGGCCGGCAAGACCCATTTGCCGACCATCCTCGTGGTGCACGAGGTCTTTGGCGTCCATCAGCATATTGCTGACGTTTGCCGCCGTTTCGCCAAGCTCGGTTACTTCGCGCTTGCGCCCGACCTGTTTGCTCGCGCGGGCGATCCGCAGTCTTACGGCACCATTGCCGAAATCCAGCGCAACGTCGTTGCGAAGACGCCGGATGCCCAGGCCCTGTCCGATCTCGACGTGACGGCTGGGTGGGCGGCCGCCAACGGTGGCGATCCGAATCGCCTGGGGATCACGGGCTTCTGTTGGGGCGGCCGTATCGCATGGCTGTATGACGCCCACAATCCGCACTTGAAGGCGGCGGTGGCGTGGTATGGGCGGATCATCGGCGATCCGTCGCCGAACTCCCCGCAAAATCCGATCGACATTGCCGGCAAGCTCAACGGCCCGTTGCTTGGGCTATACGGCGGCAAGGACACCGGCATCCCGGTCGCCACTGTCGAGCAGGCCAGGGCGGCGCTGGCCAAGGGCACGGCGGCGTCCAGGGCATCGGAACTGGTGGTCTATCCGGATGCGGGCCATGCCTTCTTCGCCGACTATCGCCCAAGTTATGTCGAGGCGGATGCCAGGGATGGATGGCAGGGCCTGCAAGCCTGGTTCAAACAACATGGCGTCATTTGACCGAGACTGACCCTTTGACGTGCACGGCGGGCGGCGTTTGCACGCACTGGCCCGGGAGTTTTCAGTATGCGACCCGGTGGTGTGTGCGTCGATGCCGTTTGCTTGCGCGGACAAAAGCTGGTTAAATCGCCGGCTTGTCCGCGGGAGAATTACCATCGACGCCGTCCTCGTTTTCATCGTGTTGGCTTCATTGGCTTCAGGCGTTTTGAGCCTGGCCGGCGCCGCCACGTTTTCGTTCGCCTTGCTGTCTCGTCTGATTGACAAGATGGTCAGTTTCTCGGCCGGCGTGCTGCTGGGCACGGCGCTGCTGCATCTGCTGCCAGAGAGCCTCGAGACGCACGTCGATCCCCACATCATCACGCGCTGGCTGCTGGGCGGTCTGCTGGGCTTCTTCCTGCTCGAGAAGCTGGCGTTGCTGCGCCATAGCCACCACCATGAGGGCGATGGACATCATCACGAGCATGGCCATGACGCGCATGAGGCGGGCAAGGGCGGCTGGATGATTCTGGTGGGCAGTGCGATACACAACTTTGCGGACGGCGTGGTGATCGCGGCCGCATTCCTGACGGACGTACGCCTGGGTGTTGCGGCGACGGTTTCGATCACGGTCCACGAGGTGGCGCACAAGCTCGGCGACTTCATGGTCTTGCTCAATGCCGGATTCGCGAGAAAGAAGGCGCTCGTCTTCACGCTGGCGTCGAGTTCGACGGCGTTGCTCGGCGGCATTCTCGGCTATTTCATGTTGGATCAGCTGCAGGATGTGATTCCGTACCTGCTCGCATTGGCGGCGAGCAGCTTCATCTACATTGCCGTATCGGACTTGATGCCGCAGATGCAGCGGCGCACGTCACTGAAGGACGCCTTGCCACAGATCATGTTGATTGCGGTGGGATTGGCGTTGGTGGTGTGGCTGAACGCCCATGATCACGATCACGACCACGAGCATGAACATGAGAAGGCGTCCGGCCCCGCACTGGCGCAAGCCGCCGGTCCCGGGGCGCATGACGCCGGCGATGGAGCTGGTTTTGCGAAGCAAAAGTAGCTCCGTTGGCGGCCCCGGAGGTGTGAGCGGGCGACCACCGAACCCTGCCCGACGGTGTTCACGCTGAACGCCCGGAATTCAACCCACTGAACTCAGGGCTGAGCCCCGGTCGCCACAGGCCGGCGCGGATCGGCGCACCACTCGCTCCATGACCCGGGATAAAGGCTTGCGCCATGTAACCCGGCGACTTCCATTGCAAGTAGATTGTGGCAGGCCGTCACGCCCGAGCCGCACTGCGAGATCACCCGTTCCGGGTGCTGCGTGCCCAGCAACTGCGAAAACTCGGCACGCAGCGTCGCAGCCGGCTTGAAGCGGCCGTCCGGCCCGAGATTGTCCTTGAAGAACCGATTCGCGGCGCCGGGAATGTGGCCGCCGACCGGGTCGAGGGTTTCGTTTTCACCGCGATAGCGGTCGGGCGCGCGCGCGTCGATCACCAGACGCTCGTGCGTTGAAAGATTGCGCTCCAGTGCTGCCGCGTCGGCCGTTGTCGCCAGCGGCTCACCCGGTGTGAACGTGCCTTGCGGTGGATCTTCGGGCACGGCGGCGTCGAGCGGCAAGCCGGCAGCTTGCCAGGCGGGCAGTCCGCCGTCGAGTACCGCGACCGCTTCATGGCCCAGCCAGCGCAACAGCCACCACAGGCGCGCCGCGTATACCCCGCCCTGCGCGTCGTAAGCCACCACCTGCTGGCCGTTCGATACCCCGTACGCGGCCAGAAGCCGCACCAGTTCGTCGCGGTCCGGCAGCGGATGACGGCCGTTCTTGCCCGTCGTGGGGCCCGACAAATCGCGATCCAGGTTGAGATAAAAGGCGCCGAAGATATGTCCGTCCACGTATGCGGCTTCGCCGGCTGCCGGCGCTGCCAGATCGAAGCGGCAGTCGAAGATGACGACCGGGGCGCCGCCACCGGCGGCGGTCTGCATCAGCGCATCGAGATTTTGCGGGCTGATGAGCGTGGTGAAGTGCGTATGAACCATGACGTCTCCGCGAGCATTGCAGGCAATTACCGAGGTGCGACAGCCGGGCGGCGCAGCGCGGCCATGCCGCTGGCGACGATCAATGCCATGCCGAACCAGCCGGCCAGGGCGGGCCAATCGTCCCAGACCACCATGCTAAACAGTGTAGCGAAGATTACGCCGGAATATTGCAGATTCGCGGCGACCAGCGTGTCGCCAAGGCTGAATGCCCGGGTGAGCGCCGTTTGGGCGATGACTGCAAAAAGTCCGATTCCCAGAAGCAGCGTCACGCCGCGTGGCGTATGGGTGTGCATGCCGCTGATCGCCACCCAGATCAGCCCGAGAATCACGCCCCCGACTGAAAAATAGAACACGATGCGCCAGTCAGGCTCACCGCTTGCGCCCAACGCCTTGACCTGCATATACGCGATCGCCGAGAACACGCCCGAGACGACCCCCGCCGCGCCGCCGCCCCAGGCTTGACTGTCGACCGTCGGTTGCAGCAGCAGCGCCACACCGAGAAAGCCGGCGAAGATCGCGGCCGTGAGCCGCATGTCCGTGCGGAGCTTGCCGCGCATCGCCGCCGTTGCCATCACCAGCAGCGAAATCCAGATCGGCGACATGTAATTGAGCGTCATTGCCGTGGATAGCGGCAACTGCGTCAGCGAGTAGAACCAGAGCCCCAGCGAAATGACGCCAGCGGCGCTGCGTTTGATATGAGAGCCAATATGGCGAGTGCGTAGTGTGCCGCCGCGAACCCGGGCGACGACGAGCAACACGATCATGCCGATCAGACTGCGATAGAGGACGATTTCGCCGGTGTTGTAATCGTGCGCCGCGAGTTTGATGCAGACCCCCATCAGCGAAAACATGAAGGCGGCGACCAACATCCAGAGCGATTGCATGGCGATTAGCTTGTAAAGAGGGGGCAAGCGGGGCGCTTGAGCGGCTTGCCGATCTTGTTCATATCGTAAGCACAGCGATGATTCTAACGAAAACGGCGGACACTGGGTCCGCCGTTTCGGCAAAAATGCAAGTCATCATCCGGAAGTGTTGCGTTGGTCGCACCCTCCCTCGCGGACAACGCGGCAAAGTTCAGAAATCGCCCATCTGGCGGCGCAAGAACTCATGGAAGTGCTGCATGCCGTCTTCCATCGGGCTCTGGTATGGCCCGACTTCCGATACGCCGCGCTCGTAGAGGGCGCGGCGCCCGGCGTCCATGCGTTCGGCGATCTCGTCGTCTTCGCGTGCCGTTTCCATATAGGCGGCGCGCTCCGCCTCGATGAACTCACGCTCGAACAGCGTGATTTCCTCGGGGTAGTAGAACTCGACGACATTCGTCGTTTTTTGCGGGCCGCGCGGAATCAGCCACGATACGACGAGGACGTGCGGATACCACTCGATCATCAGGTGCGGGTAGTACACCATCCAGATCGCGCCGAACTCGGGCGGTACGCCCTCGCGGTACTTCAGCAACATGTCGTGCCACTGGCGATAGATCGGGCTGCCGGGATGCGCAAGACCACGATGCACCCCAACCGTCTGCACGCTGTACCAGTCGCCGAACTCCCAGCTCAGGTCTTCGCACGAGACGAAGCTGCCGAGGCCCGGGTGGAACGGGACGACATGATAGTCCTCGAGGTAGACCTCGATGAACGTTTTCCAGTTGTAGTTGCAGTCATGCACCTCGACATGGTCGAACATGTAGTCCGAAAAGTTGAGGTGATGCTTCACGCCGAGCCTGGCCAGGTCAGCTTGCACGTCCCGGCCCGCGGCCTCGAACAGCAGCCCGTTCCAGCGTTGCAGCGGGAACTTGCCGAGGTTCAGGCAAGGTTTCTCCGGAAAATGCGGCGCGCCGAGCAGTTCGCCCTTCGTGTCGTACGTCCAGCGGTGCAGCGGGCACACAATGTTGCGTGCGTTTCCGCGACCGTTGAGCATGACGGCCTGGCGATGCCGGCACACGTTCGAGAGCAGTTCGATACCGTTCTCGTTGCGGACCAGCATGCGGCCTTCCTGCTCCGCCGGCAGGGCGAAATAATCGCCCGAATCCGGCACCATCAGTTCATGACCCACGTAACGCGGGCCATGTTTGAAAAGCGTGTCGAGTTCGCGTTGCAACAGCGACTCGTCGAAATACGTATATACCGGCAACTGGCTCGCGGCCGGCTTTAGCTGCAAAGCGCTGCTTAGATTGGACATTCCCACTCCCGTCGAGCCTGAAAGCAGTGAACAACCCAACCATCGAAAAATCGATTTAGGGGAACCGATGATTATACCCGGGACTCGCTATTCGGGGCTGCCCAGTCCATGATTTGCGTTAAATATCGTGTGAAAAGCGGCGCGCCTTGATGTGCGCATACTACGGTGTACGCGCCTTTTGCCGTAAAATGGAACATTCGATCCGAATTTTGCATCTATGGCCAAGACCGCGAAGCCGCAGGACGTAGCGCCTGAGGCGACTGACCTGCCTGAAAACTACGAAGCCGCCCTGGCCGAGCTCGAGCAGCTGGTCGGCCGCATGGAAGCCGGCGAGCTGGGGCTGGAGGCGTCGCTAGGCGCGTACCGGCGGGGCGCCGCGCTCGTCAAATATTGCCAGGGCCTGCTCGAGAAGGTGGAGCAGCAAGTCAAGGTGCTCGAAGGCGAAACCCTGCGTCCGCTCGAGCCGGCGCGCGACGAATGATCGCGGCGGAGGCTTCGTGACGGCAACGATGGAGCAGGAATTCAAGGCCTGGATGCTGGCTGTTCAGACGCGTACCGAACAGGCGCTCGACGCCGCGCTGCCGCCCGTGGCGGGCGGCCCGGCCCGGCTGCACGAGGCCATGCGCTATGCGGTGCTTGGCGGCGGCAAACGGGTGCGTCCGCTGTTGTGCTTCGCCGCGGGCGAAGTGACACAGGCGTCCGGCGAGGCGCTCGACCGTGCCGCCTGCGCGATTGAAATGATTCACGCGTATTCGCTTGTGCACGACGACCTGCCGTGCATGGACGACGACACGCTGCGCCGCGGCAAGCCCACGGTGCACGTGCAGTTCGACGAAGCCACGGCGCTGCTGGCCGGCGATGCCTTGCAGACGCAGGCGTTTGTCCTGTTGGCCGAAGGCGTCGCGACATTGTCCGCGCCGCAATCGCTCGCGCTGGTGCGGGAGCTGGCACTTGCGTCCGGATCGCTCGGCATGGCCGGCGGCCAGGCGATCGATCTGGCGAGCGTCGGCCGGAAGCTGGCGCAAGATGCCCTCGAAACCATGCATCGCATGAAGACCGGCGCGCTGCTGCGCGCGTCGCTGCGCATGGGCGCCCTGTGCGGGCGGGGCCTGGCGGACGACGAGGCGGCGGCGCTCGACTCCTACGCGGGTGCCGTCGGCCTGGCGTTCCAGGTCGTGGACGACATTCTCGACGTCACGGCCGACTCGGCCACGCTGGGCAAGACAGCAGGCAAGGACGCGGCGCACGACAAGGCGACCTACGTCACGTTGCTCGGCCTTGACCGCGCGCGGGCCCTTGCCGAGCAACTGCGTGCAGATGCTCATGCGGCAACGGCGGCGCTTGGCGCGTCGGCGGGCCGTCTGCGGGCCCTGGCCGACTTCGTGGTCGAACGGATTTACTAGGGCGCAGCGGCCGGAAAACCGGCTTCTGAGACCGCCTACAATGGAACGACGATGTACGAATTGCTAAACACCATCGATGACCCGGCCGCGTTGCGCAAACTCGACCGACGCCAGCTCACGCCGTTGGCCGAAGAGCTGCGCGCGTTCGTGCTTGAGAGCGTGTCGCGCACCGGCGGTCACCTGTCGTCCAACCTCGGAACGGTCGAGTTGACGATCGCGTTGCATTACGTCTTCAATACGCCCGAAGACCGCATTGTCTGGGACGTCGGCCATCAAAGCTACCCCCACAAGATTCTGACCGGCCGCCGGGAAGGCATGAAAACCCTGCGGCAGGCGGGCGGCATTTCCGGCTTCCCGCGCCGCAGCGAGTCGCCGTATGACACGTTCGGCACGGCACATTCGAGCACGTCGATATCGGCGGCGCTCGGCATGGCGCTTGCCGCCAGGACCAAGGGCGAGCACCGTTTCGGCATCGCCGTGATCGGCGACGGCGCAATGACCGCCGGCATGGCCTTCGAGGCGATGAACAATGCGGGGGTCTACGACGACCTGCCGTTGCTGGTCATCCTCAACGACAACGACATGTCGATCTCGCCGCCGGTCGGTGCTCTCAACCGCTATCTGGCGCGCCTGATGTCCGGCAAGTTCTACGCCGCGGCGAAGAAGGGCGTCGAGCGCATGCTGTCCGTTGCCCCGCCGATGCTGGAATTGGCGCGCAAGCTTGAAGAACACGCCAAGGGCATGATCGTGCCGGCCACGATGTTCGAGGAGTTCGGATTCAACTACATCGGTCCGATTGACGGGCACGATCTCGATTCGTTGATTCCGACACTGCAGAACATCAAGGAGCTGAAGGGCCCGCAGTTCCTGCATGTGGTGACGCGCAAGGGCTACGGATACAAGCTGGCGGAAGCCGACCCGGTGCTGTATCACGGCCCGGGCAAGTTCGACCCGGCCGAAGGCATCAAGCCCAGCACGAGCAGCAAGAAGACCTACACGCAGGTCTTCGGCGACTGGCTGTGCGACATGGCCGCGCAGGATACGCGCGTGGTCGGCATCACACCGGCGATGCGCGAGGGCTCGGGCATGGTCGAGTTCGAAAGGCGCTTTCCCGGCCGCTATTACGACGTCGGCATCGCCGAGCAGCACGCCGTGACGTTTGCCGGCGGCATGGCGACGGAAGGCATGCGGCCGGTCGTGGCCATCTACTCGACATTCCTGCAGCGCGGCTACGACCAACTGATCCACGACATCGCCTTGCAGAACCTGCCGGTGTTGTTCGCGCTCGATCGGGCGGGGCTGGTCGGCGCGGATGGCGCGACCCACGCGGGCGCCTATGATCTGGCATACCTGCGCTGCATCCCCAACATGGTTGTCATGGCGCCGTCCGACGAAAACGAATGCCGCCAGATGCTGTATACCGGCATTCAGATCGACGGACCGTCCGCCGTGCGCTATCCGCGCGGCGCGGGCGTTGGCGCGGCGATCGAGGCCGAGATGAGCGCCTTGCCGGTCGGCAAAGGGGTGGTGCGGCGCGACGGCGCGGCCGAGGCCGGGAAGCGGGTGGCGATTCTCGCGTTTGGCAGCATGGTGGCGCCTGCGATGGCCGCAGCCGCCCGTCTGGATGCGACGGTGGCCGACATGCGTTTCGTCAAGCCGCTGGACGACGCACTCGTCGCCGATATGGCGCAGACGCATGATTTCCTCGTAACGGTTGAGGAGGGGTGCGTCATGGGCGGCGCGGGTTCGGCTGTGGTGGAATCCCTCCTCGCCAGTGGGGTTAATCGACCCATACTACAATTGGGGCTGCCCGACAGATTTGTCGATCATGGCGATCCCGCCCAGTTGCTGGCGTCGTGCGGTCTTGACGCAGCGGGGATTACCCAAGCGATTTGCGCGCGATTCGACCTCAAGCCGCTTGAAAAATCGGAAAACGTCACCAAATTAGTGGCTTGAAGCGCCGGATTTGCGCCCTGCGCCGGAAACGTCCGGCGCTTTTGCCGGTCCGCGTCTCGTGCTTTGTGCGTACGCATTGCCCCCAGCCGGCTGGCCGGCACAGAAGGATATATTGATGAATCAGATGAACCCCGCTTTCGTTATGCCGGACGTGCAAAGCAGCGTCGACACCCGGCAGATCCCGATCCAGCGTGTCGGCGTGCGCGCCGTGCGCTTCCCGCTGGTCCTCAAGACCCCGGCGGGTCAGCCCCAGGCGACTGTCGGCGTGTTCAACATGGACGTGCACCTGCCGGCTGACCAGAAGGGCACGCACATGTCGCGCTTCGTGGCCTTGCTCGAAGAGAACAGGGCGCCGCTGGACGTGGCCGGTTTCCGTCACATGCTCGCGGTCATGCTCGAGAAGCTCGAAGCCGAAGCCGGCCGCATCGAAGTCACATTCCCGTACTTCATCACCAAGACGGCGCCGGTATCGGGCGTGCAAAGCCTGATGGACTATGAGGTCACGCTCGTCGGTGACGTGCGCGACGGACAGGCGCGCGTGTGGCTCAAGGTGCTGGTGCCGGTCACAAGCCTGTGCCCGTGCTCGAAGAAGATCTCGGAATACGGCGCGCACAACCAGCGCTCGCATGTCACGATCAACGCCGAGCTTGCCGGCGAGATCGGTGTCGAAGAAATCGTACGCATGGCCGAGGAAGAGGCGTCGTGCGAACTGTGGGGCCTGCTCAAGCGTCCGGACGAAAAGTTCGTGACCGAACGCGCTTACGACAATCCGAAGTTCGTGGAAGATCTGGTGCGAGACGTCGCGCAACGCCTGAACCAGGAGCCGCGCATCGTTGCCTACGTCCTCGAGGCCGAGAACTTCGAGTCGATCCACAATCACAGCGCCTACGCCGTGATCGAGCGCGACAAGCGCCTCGACGCCTGACGTTTGCCGTGATAGTGTCGGCCGGCGCCTGAGGCCGGATAAGGCCGGGCCACAAAAAAGCCGCTCTTCGGAGCGGCTTTTTGCATGTGGCTCACATTCCGCGAGCGATTTCGGACAAATCCCAGCGAGGGCGCACTGTATAGGCATAGGACGTATCGGCTTCGTCGGGCCAGTGCGTCAAGCGCATGGCGCCGGCGAAAGCGATCATTGCGCCGTTGTCGGTGCAAAAGGCAAGGTCCGGATAATGCACGCGATAGCCACGGCGCTTTGCGGCCAGGTTCAGCCCCTCGCGCAATTGTGTGTTCGCGCCGACGCCACCAGCGACCACGAGTGTTTTGAGGCTGGTTTGTTTGAGTGCGGCCATCGATTTGCTGACGAGTACGTCGACGATCGCGTCAACGAAGCCGCGGGCCAGATCGGCCTTTTCCTGCTCGCAGACGTTCGTGCCGAGGGATTTCACCTGCGTGAGCACGGCGGTCTTGAGTCCGCTGAAGCTGAAATCGAGGTTGCCCGAGTGTTTCATCGGACGGGGCAGGTCGAAGCGGCCCGGCGTGCCAAAGTCGGCCAGCCGGGAGACGGCGGGTCCGCCTGGGTAGCCGATGCCGAGCAGCTTGGCGGTCTTGTCGAACGCTTCACCGGCGGCGTCGTCGAGTGTTTCTCCGAGCATGCGGTACTGGCCGAACCCGCGTACTTCCATGAGCTGGGTATGGCCGCCGGACACGAGCAGGGCGACGAACGGGAATTCGGGCGCGTCGGGCGCCAGCAGGGGCGAGAGCAGGTGTCCCTCGAGGTGATGCACCCCGACGACTGGCTTGTCGAGCGCGAACCCCAGGGCATTGGCGACGCTCGCGCCGACCAGTAGCGCGCCCGCGAGGCCTGGGCCTTGCGTGTAGGCGATCGCATCGACGGCCGACAGCGGCTTGCCCGCGTCAGCCAGGACCTGTTCGGCGAGCGGCAGGGCGCGGCGGATATGGTCACGTGACGCCAGCTCAGGCACCACGCCGCCGTATTCCTGATGCATCGCAATTTGCGAATGGAGCGCGTGCGCGAGCAGGCCCGCGTCCGTGTCGTACAGGGCGAGACCGGTTTCGTCGCAGGAGCTTTCGATGCCTAGGACCAGCATGGCGTGAGATTCTATGGAGTGAGACGGAGAGCGCAGCAGGGTTTGCGCAATCGGCCAGTATACCAGCGCGCGGAGGCCGCTGCCGCACGGTTGCGCGACGCGGGCGCGCCGGCCCGGTACAATGCGCGCCATGGAAAAATTCGATGTCGCGATTGTGGGCGCCGGCGCGGCCGGCATGATGTGCGCCGCCGTGGCGGGCCAACTGGGCCTGCGCGTGGTGCTGATCGACCACGCGCAACGTCTGGCGGAAAAGATCCGCATTTCCGGCGGCGGCCGGTGCAACTTCACCAACATCAATGCCGGACCGGCGAACTATCTGTCCGAGAATCCGCATTTCTGCCGCTCTGCGCTTGCACGCTACACGCCGCGCGATTTTCTCGATCTGATGCGTCGTCATCGCATCGCCTGGCACGAAAAGCACAAGGGGCAGCTGTTTTGTGACGAAAGCGCCGAAGATGTCATTGCCATGCTGCGCCGGGAATGCGCTGCAGGGCAAGTGCATTGGCGCATGCCCTGTGGCGTGCATACCGTCGCGCGTGTGGAAGGCGGCCATCCGTATCACCTGACGACCGACGCCGGGCATATCGCCGCGCGGCGGCTTGTCGTTGCGACTGGAGGCTTGTCGATCCCGAAGATCGGCGCGACCGATTGGGGCTTTCGCGTGGCCAGCCAGTTTGGCCTGAACCTGATCGAGCCGCGCCCGGCCTTGGTGCCGCTGGTCTTTGATGCGCCCACGTGGGCCCCTTTCGCCGGGCTTTCCGGTGTGTCGTTGGAGGTCGAGGTCAGTGCGGGGAAGGGGCGCGACGCCGGCAGTTTCGTCGAGGATCTGCTGTTGACGCACCGGGGCCTGTCCGGCCCGGCCATTTTGCAGATTTCCAGCTACTGGATGCCCGGCCAGCCGATTTCGCTGAATCTCGCGCCGACGCTCGACGTCGGGGAGGCGCTGCTCGACGCCAAGACGAACTCGAAGCGGCAGTTGGCCAACCTGTTGGCGCAATGGTTGCCGTCCAGGCTGGCCGAAACCTGGGTCGAGCACCAGAAGCTGTCGCCCACGGCGCGTGTGCAGGAGTTGTCCGACAAGGCGCTGCGTTCCCTGGCGCAGGCCTCGAACGGTTGGGTGGTGAAGCCGTGCGGTTCCGAGGGCTGGCGCAAGGCGGAAGTCACGCGCGGCGGGGTGGATACCCGAGCCCTGTCGTCCTCGACATTGGAGGCGCGCGATGTGCCGGGGCTGCATTTTATCGGCGAGGTGGTCGACGTGACCGGCTGGTTGGGCGGCTACAATTTCCAGTGGGCCTGGGCCTCCGGGGTTGCCGCTGCGCGGGCGATGGCCGATGCCTCCGAGAAGGCGCCGGTTTGAGGGCGGGGGCTGCACGAGAGCTCTGGACGGACGTCGGGCGTATATGGTAGTCTCGTCCTTCGTGGAAATCTCCGCTAACCGAAAGTGCTGGCCGCCGGTGACTGTCGAATGCCATATCAAATGGACGCGGGGCACACTGACAAAGCCGATGACGTGACGCCGCCAGGCGTTGCCGCGTGACTGTTTGTTCCTGAAGCCCGCTTGCGGAAGTCCGAAGCGGGTTTTTGTGTTTATTTGCGGGGGCGCGCCGGTGTTGCGCGTGCGCCCCGCGCGTCCTCCCATTTGGGACGGCATGGTCTACACTGAAACGTAATCGATCCTGGAATACCCGCCCATGAGTCTGAAAGAGCGCATCACCGAAGACATGAAGACGGCCATGCGAGCCAAGGCCGCCGAAAAACTGGGGACTATCCGCTTGCTGCTCGCCGCGATCAAACAAAAGGAAGTCGACGAGCGCATCACGCTTGACGACGATGCCGCCGTGGTTGCCGTTGTCGACAAGCTCATCAAGCAGCGCAAGGACGCCATCACCCAGTTCGAGGCCGCCGCGCGTCAGGACCTCGCGGACAAGGAAGCGGCCGAGATCGAAGTGCTGCAGGTGTATATGCCGCAGCAGCTGTCTGCTGACGAAGTGGCTGCCGCAGTGAAGGCCGCAGTCGCGCAGACCGGCGCCGCCGGTCCGCAGGACATGGGCCGCGTCATGGGTATCCTGAAGGGGCAATTGGCGGGGCGCGCCGACATGACGGCCGTCTCGGCGCAAGTCAAGGCAGCGCTGGCTGCGTAACGATGCGGATCCGGTTTGCCGGCGCGCGTGCGCGGCGGACCGGTCGGTATCGGTGATGACATTCGCCTCATGATTCCCCAGGCATTTCTGCAGGAACTCCTCAACCGCGTCGATATTGTCGAGGTGGTGGGTCGTTACGTGCAGTTGAAGAAGGGCGGGGCGAACTTCATGGGGCTTTGCCCCTTTCACAATGAGAAGTCGCCCTCATTTACGGTAAGCCCGACCAAACAGTTCTATCACTGCTTCGGTTGCGGGGCGCACGGGACGGCGATCGGCTTCCTGATGGAGCACGCCGGCCTGGGCTTTGTCGAGGCGGTCGAGGACCTCGCCCGTTCGGCCGGGTTGTCCGTGCCGCGCGAGACACCCGTTGGCGGTGCGCCGGCTGCGGCGCAGCAACGGCAGCAGACCCTGGGGCTCGTCGATGTCATGACCCGGGCGAGCGACTATTACCGCCGGCAGTTGCGCAGCGCGATGCCGGCCATTGAATATTTGAAGGGGCGCGGCCTCACCGGCGAGATCGCGGCCCATTTCGGTCTCGGTTACGCGCCGGACGGCTGGCAGAACCTGGAGGCGGCGTTTTCGGACTACCGTGACGACCAACTGATGGAAGCGGGTCTCGTGATCGAAAGCGAGAAGGGTGAGCGTGACGGCGGGTCGAAGCGACGCTACGACCGTTTTCGCGACCGCATCATGTTCCCGATCCGCAATACCAAGGGGCAGGTGATCGCGTTCGGCGGCCGTGTGCTTGGCGCGGGCGAGCCGAAATACCTGAATTCGCCGGAAACACCGTTGTTCAGCAAGGGCAGTGAGCTATACGGTTTGTTCGAGGCGCGCGGGGGCATTCGCGAAGCCGGATATGCGCTCGTTGTCGAGGGCTATATGGATGTAGTGGCGCTTGCGCAGCTCGGCTTCCCGAATGCGGTCGCCACGCTGGGCACCGCGTGTACGCCGATGCATGTGCAGAAGCTGCTGCGCCAGACCGAGACGGTGGTGTTCAGTTTCGACGGCGATGCTGCGGGACGGCGCGCCGCGCGGCGCGCGCTCGAGGCCTGCCTGCCGCATGCCGACGACAACCGTAGTCTGAAATTTCTGTTCCTGCCCACGCAGCACGATCCGGACAGCTTTGTTCGCGAGTACGGCACGGAGGCGTTCGCCGCGGAGGTGGCGAAGGCCATGCCGCTGTCGCAGTTCCTGATCAGCGAGGTCATCGCCGGCAAGGAAATGCACCAGCCCGAGGGCCGTGCCCGAGCGCTGTTCGAGGCCAAGCCGATGTTGCAGGCGCTACCGGCCAATGCCTTGCGCGGACAGATCCTGCAGGCGTTGGCCGATCGGGTCGGTTCGTCGCTCGAGGAAGTGGCCAGCTTGTGCGAGCTGGCGGCTGCGCGCCGCCCGGGGCCGTGGGACAAGGCGCCTGCCAAGCGGGAAAAGCGCCGGGTCGTCGGCACGGCGCACCGGGCATTGCAGAATTTGCTGATGTACCCGTCGATCGGAAACGATTTGACGGCGGACGAGACCAAGTTACTGCAGGGTGTGAATTATCACGCCGAGATTTTTGAGGAGGTCGTGCAGCATTGCCGGGATATGGGGGGCGAGGCGGATTTCCGCTTTATGTCCGACCGTCTGCGGGCCTCGCCGAATTCGGCGAGTTACGAAGATATCTTTCGTGAAATTCTGTCTTTTGACGAGAACGCACGCGATTTGCTGTTGTTCGACCCGCAAGATGAGGCGCAGGTCGAGCGCCGCGAGGAGCAGATTCGTCTGCGCCTGGCGGAAGTGCGCAGTGCGATACGCAAGATGCATTACGACGGGTTATGCGAGGCATTGGAAGCCATTTTCAAGCAGGGCGGGTTGAGTCCTGATGAATTGCGCCGCGCCGCGGCGCTTTCGCGGGAACGCGATGAATTGAAGCGGCAGCTGGCTTCGGCCGGCACAGGCGGCACGTCGGGTTGAGGTAAGTCCGCGTGCTATAATAGAAAGTTTTCAGTGGGCTGTTTTCTGGCAAGCGAGATCGCTATGGCAAAGACGACAACGACCAGCGGAAAAAAGACGGCAAGCAAGTCGGCAGGTGTGACCAAACGTGCAGTAGTGTCCCCTGGCGGCGGGCGGGCGTCCGTATCCGCGAAGTCACATGTCTCGGCCAGACCGGCCAAGCCAGCGAAGGCAGTCAGGACAGCGGCAAAAACGATCAAGGCGAATATGACGGCCGGAGCGGCCGGGGCAATGAACGGTGCAGCGAGAGGTGCGGCGAAAGCCGCGCCGGCGGCGGCAGCGAGTGTCTCGGCGCGCAAGACGGCCACCCAGGCATCGGCGCAACGTACAGCGCAACGCAAGGCAGCGGCCAGCGAGACTGGCAAGAGGGCTGCAAAGGTGGCAGACGCCACCACGCGCAAGCGTACGACCGCCGGCAAAGCGGGTGTTTCAAAGGGCGGCGGTTCTCCGCAGGCCCGGCAACCCGTTGAAAGAAGCGCGAAGAGTGCGTCCGCACGGACAATGTCCGATGCGGCTCGCGGAAAGCTGGAAACTGCTGTCCCACGCAAGACCGGGACGGGGCGAAAGGCCGCCGTGGAGAAAGTCGCAACGGTTGCGACGGTCAAACCGGCTACTGCGACCGCGCGTGCTGCTGCAGCACGCGAGGACAAGGTGGCGACCGTAGCGACAGCCTCTTCGGTTGAGCAACACGTCTCAGCAGAGAATACATACGATCAACCCGTGAACGAAGATCAGACCAAAGTGGAAAAGCAGAAGGCGCGTGACCGTCGGGCGAAGGAAAAGGCGCTGTTGAAAGACGCGTTCTCCTCGCATCAGCCCGGAACTGCCGAGGAACTGGAAGAGCGACGCGGCAAGCTCAAGGCGCTGATCAAGCTGGGGAAGGAGCGCGGCTTCCTGACCTTCGCTGAAATCAACGATCACCTGCCCGACGACCTCGTGGAGAGCGAGGCGCTCGAAAGCGTGATCGGCACCTTCAACGACATGGGCATTGCCGTCTACGAGCAAGCGCCCGATGCCGAGACGCTGCTGCTCAACGACAATGCCCCGAACGCGGCCTCGGATGACGAAGTCGAAGAGGAAGCCGAAGCGGCACTGTCGACTGTCGACTCGGAATTCGGCCGCACGACTGACCCGGTGCGCATGTACATGCGCGAAATGGGTACGGTCGAGCTGCTGACGCGCGAGGGCGAAATCGAAATCGCCAAGCGCATCGAGGAAGGCCTCAAGCACATGGTGCAGGCGATTTCCGCTTGTCCGACCACGATCGCCGAGATCCTGGCGCTGGCTGAAAAGGTCGAGCGCGAGGAAATGCGTATCGATGAAGTCGTCGACGGCCTGATCGATCCGAACGCCGAGGCGGCTGCTGCGGAAGCAGCGGCGGCTGAAGACGAGGATTTCGACGAGGAGGCCGAAGACGAGGCGGACGAAGAGGAAGCCGACGAGGAAGACGACGACAGCAACAGCGGCGCGGGTGCATCGGCGGCGCAAGTCGAGCAGCTCAAGCGCGACGCACTGGCCAAGTTTGCGTTGATCGCGGATTGGTTCGGCAAGATGCGCCGTGCGTTCGAGAAGGAAGGCTATCAATCGAAGCCTTACCTGAAGGCGGGCGAGTCGATCCAGGCCGAGTTGATGAACATCCGCTTCACGGCGCGTACGGTCGAGCGTCTGTGCGACACGTTGCGTTCGCAAGTGGACGAAGTGCGCAACATCGAACGTGCGATTCTGCACATCGTGGTGGACAAGTGCGGCATGGCGCGCGCCGATTTCGTGTCGCGCTTCCCGGGCAACGAAACCAACCTCGACTGGATCTACACGGTCGTGGCGGACGGCAAGGCATACAGCGCGGTGGTTGAGCGTAACGTTCCGGCCGTGCAGGAACTGCAGCAGAAGCTGATCGACCTGCAGGCGCGCGTGGTGTTGCCGCTGACCGAGCTGAAGGATGTCAACCGCAAGATGTCGGAAGGCGAGCGCCGCGCCCGCAAGGCCAAGCGTGAGATGACCGAGGCGAACTTGCGTCTCGTGATCTCGATCGCCAAGAAGTACACGAACCGCGGTCTGCAGTTCCTGGATCTGATTCAGGAAGGCAACATCGGTTTGATGAAAGCGGTGGACAAGTTCGAATATCGTCGTGGTTACAAGTTCTCGACGTATGCGACGTGGTGGATTCGTCAGGCGATCACGCGTTCGATCGCCGACCAGGCGCGTACCATCCGTATTCCGGTGCACATGATCGAAACGATCAACAAGATGAACCGGATTTCGCGTCAGATTCTGCAGGAAACCGGTGTCGAGCCGGATCCGGCGACGCTGGCCGAGAAGATGGAAATGCCGGAAGACAAGATCCGCAAGATCATGAAGATCGCGAAGGAACCGATCTCCATGGAAACGCCGATCGGTGACGACGACGATTCGCATTTGGGCGATTTCATCGAGGATACGGGCACGGTAGCGCCTGCAGACGCCGCATTGCATGGTAGTATGCGCGACGTCGTGAAGGACGTGCTCGATTCGCTGACGCCGCGTGAAGCGAAGGTGCTTCGCATGCGCTTCGGCATCGAGATGAGCACGGATCACACGCTCGAGGAAGTGGGCAAGCAATTCGACGTGACGCGTGAGCGGATTCGTCAGATTGAAGCCAAGGCGTTGCGCAAGCTGCGCCACCCGAGCCGTTCCGACAAGCTCAAGTCGTTCCTCGAAGGCAACTAAGCCGAGCGACAGCCGGGTTTGATGGGCCGTTAGCTCAGCGGTTAGAGCAGGGGACTCATAATCCCTTGGTCGCTGGTTCGAACCCAGCACGGCCTACCATGCAGTACGAAAGCCCTTGGCGGTTGCGCCAAGGGCTTTTTTTATTAAAAGCAAAAACCTGCCTGGATTTTGGGCGTGCTTTGCGTTGCCGAATGGAGCGCGTTTCTCGTCTTTGGAACGTTCTTTCGCCAAGGACAAAGCGCACCATGACCCATAGCGGGGAGCACAAGTGACCTTCCCCCACAGAAGTATCCCACGGTAAAGTTAGCGACAAGGCTGAAGAAACCAGGCTGCTCGCAGCGGTGGACAGGCACTCGAATCCAATGTTGCGTTGGATTGTTCGTATCGCTATCGAAACCGGAATGCGATCGTCTGAAATCGTAACGCTGCGGCGCAATCAAGTCGATTTGACGCGGCGCGTGGTGCTGCTGGTTGAAACCAAGAACACACTGCCACGTACGGTCCCGCTCACGGTGGAAGTGACGAATCTGTTTCAGCAGGCGCTTGCTTCCCCGGTGCGTTGAATCGACACGGACCTGATCTTTTTCGCTGAGCCGGAGAAAGATGGTCAGCGTCGACCGTGCAATTTGAATAAGGTTTGGCTTGACGTCAAACGTGCAGTCGGATGCGCGGATTTCCGTTTTCACGACTTGCGTCATGGGCAGCGTCGATCGGTTGCTCATGGAGACACGGGCCCAGCGGGAGTTCGCGTCGGAGAGGTTATGCGTCGATGTACGCACGCACGGCAATATTGACAAGTTGCTTGTCGCTGTCGAAATGGGGCGGGTCGATCTCGGCATGCTGACTTTGAATTTCGCGGTACAGGCCATTGAGACCGGGGCACAGATCAAGGTGATTGCACTACACTGCATAGATGGCGAGAGGATCGCCACTGTAATCGGACAGCAACTACTTGTCGGTCGCCGGTGTGCGTTGACAGGCTTCTTGCGTGCCCCGTGGGGCGCCTGCTAATCGATTCCGCCTGTACCACTACGATGGTCGATGCTCGGTCGGCGGGCTGGATCGATGAGGAGGTGATTGCGGACGCACTGACAATTGCGACATCTCCAATTGGAGGATTGTCACGCCGTGCGGCGCAGCACTATTACGCCAACGAGCTATTGGAGACTTCCGTCGGCCCCCCCCCTAACGAACGAACCGCTGGAGAAATTCCTGTGCCCTCCTTGAGATACAAACGTGTGCGCAATGCTTTGCTCGAAGTTTTCGCCGCACCTCTGCTGGTTGCGCTGATGATTGTTCTATGGCAGGTCAGCGTACCGCTGTTTGGTATCTCACAGTTCGTGCTACCGACGCCGCTCGAAGTGCTCAAACGCATCGCAAGCGATTACACGCTGCTGCTGTCACATACCCAGGTCACTCTGTACGAGGTGTTGTTCGGCTTCGGGGCATCAATCCTGGCCGGTATTCCGATCGCGCTTGCGATCTTCTATTCTCGCCTCGTCGAGAAAGCGATTTATCCGGTGCTCGCCGGATTGCAAACCATTCCGAAGGCTGCGCTGGCGCCGTTGCTGGTGTTGTATCTTGGCTATGGGTGGGCGCCGAAGATTTTTCTGGCGTTCCTGATCTCGTTTTTTCCTATCGTGATCTCGACCGTGGTGGGCCTGCAGGCGCTCGACAAGGGCATGGTCAATTTGGCCCGTTCGATGGGGGCGTCGGAGTGGCAGACATTCTTTAAGATTCGTCTGCCGGCCGCGCTGCCCAATATTTTCGGTGGCCTCAAGGTAGGAGTCGGCTTGGCGGTGATCGGCGCCATCATTGGCGAGTATGTGGCTGCCGAAAAGGGCCTGGGTTATCTGCAATTGCAAGCCACATCGCAGTTCGACACCACACTCAATTTCGCAGCGGTGGTGATGATCTCGCTCATCGGTGTCGTGCTCTACGGCGTGCTTGGTATGTTGGAGCGCCGTGTGGTCTATCAGAAAGAAAGTGCCAAGTGAGGCGCGCGTAAACGCGACAGTCGAGTCGACTTTCAGGCGGGGATGTATATGAACCCAATGAACAGTAGCCAGGTAAGCGTGTCGGTCAACATCAACCAAGTGACAAAGACGTACGAGACGCGCGAAGGGCAGGAAATTTTAGCGCTGGATCGAACCGACATTGCCGTCAAGCCCGGTGAGTTCGTCGCCGTCGTCGGCCCCAGCGGTTGCGGCAAAAGCACCCTGTTGAGCTTGGTGGCGGGCCTGACGAAAGTCAGCGCCGGCCAGATCTGCATCGATGGCGAAGAAGTGCGGCGTGCACACCCAAAGACAGGCGTGGTGTTTCAGTCAGACCTGTTGCTGGACTGGCGCACTGTGCTCGACAACATCCTGCTGCCGATCGAAATCAAGAAATGGGATAGGACCGCGTTCGTTCCCAAGGCTGAGCAGTTGCTGGAGGCAGTCGGCCTCAAAGGCTTCGGTGCGAAGTATCCTGCCGAGCTCTCTGGCGGAATGCGACAACGCGTGGCGATTTGCCGTGCGCTGATCCAAACACCCGGTTTATTGTTGATGGATGAGCCGTTCGGCGCGCTCGATGCGCTGACTCGCGAGCAAATGATCATGGATCTGCAAAGCCTCTGGCTGTCCGTCAAAAACACAGTGATGTTCATCACCCATGGTATCGACGAGGCCGTGTTCCTGGCTGACCGAGTGCTGGTGATGTCTCCGCGCCCGGGCCGCATCGATCTGGACTTGACTATCGACATGCCGCGTCCGCGCACGTGGGAAATGCACCGCGATCCGAAATTCGTCGAATACATGCAGACAGTGCGTCGCATTTTCGAAGCCAAGGGCATCCTGCATTAGTCACTCAAGAGACAGGCACGTCAAAAATCTCGGTACTGGGTGCGGGCACCGGCGGCGCGGCTTCCGCAGTCGAGTTGATTCGAGGACGCATGCGGAGCGATAACGGCATCGAGATCGCCATCACCCAGCAGCGTGACTAACGAGCGGTCATCGACGCGCGTGATGTCGAGCCCCGGCACACGCGTCGTTACGGACCGCTTGTCGGCGGGTGCATTGAGCCCCGCCTCGATCCAGTGCGCCTCTTCCAATTGCACTTCGTACCGGTGTATCGACAGCGCCCGAGCGTAAATCGCTGCGTGGCGGAACAGGCGATTTGGGAAGAGGGGCAACGCGATGCAATCCAGCGGTCGTTTTGGCGCGCAATGCGACGTACTTGCCCTGCGACATCTCTGCTACCGGCCAGGGTGCGTCCTGCCAGAAACGCTTTAACACAACTGGCCCAACGGCACGTCGGCTCGCCGCAAGTCAAGTCCCGGCACTGTCACCTCGCCAGTGAACAGCGTCTGGGTATGTGCGTAGTTGTCGCGCGCCTTGATGGCACCCAGCAACTCTAAAAAAGTTCTGGCGGAGCCCCTTCTATGTGCGATCGCCAGCCACCCAACAGACCCGGTGACAACACCTCCCGGACCATGGACAACTGGGGGCAGGAATCATGCCGGGCCTGGCTCGCCAACTCCCCACATCGGGGAATGAAGATAGTAACGGGGCATCGAAAATGGCGATGCACAGTCATCGTGAAATTCCATTTCTCAAGTTCGAGCCGTTTTGCAACAATTTGCTTAACGCACAAGACACTTCACAAGGAGGAAGGCAAATGGCGTTTCTCGAGAATACCTGGTATGCCGCCGCATGGTCCGGCGAGGTCGGTCGTCAGTTATTGCCCCGCACCTTCTTGAATCAGCCGGTCGTGCTGTATCGCAAGGAGAACGGGGCGATCGCAGCGCTCGCAGACCGGTGCCCGCACCGATTTGTCCCATTGCACCTTGGCAAGCTGAAAGGTGACATCGTCGAATGCGGTTATCACGGATTATGCTTTAAAGACACTGGTGAGTGTTCGTTCAATCCACACGGTGATGGGGCTATTCCGAAGGCAGCGCGAGTCAAGAGTTACAAGGTCGCCGAGCGCCACGGCGTTGTGTGGATCTGGATGGGCGATGCCGATCTGGCAGACGAGTCGAAGATCCACGACTTCGGCCAGTTCGGCGATAGCGAACGCTACGCTAGCGTGTTCGGGTATTTACATGTCGCCGCGAATTACCAGTTGATTACGGACAATCTGCTTGATTTGACGCACGGTCAATACATTCATCCGCTTTTCGCCAATCCCGCCGGCCCATCGACAATGGAGCCTAACCCACCCTATGACGAGAATACCGTGTGGGCGAAATTCATTCGACGTAATCAATACCCAAACAAGTATTTTGAGATGCTTGGCTACCCGGGCGATCGGCGTGGCGATCACCGCAACTATATGCGCTGGAATCCGCCCGCCTTACTCCTGCTGGATGTCGGCATGACCGGTGTTGGGGAACCTCACGACAAAGGCATTTCGATCCCAACCGCCCATTTATTGACACCCGAAACTGAAAGTACGACCCATTATTTCTGGGGGATGGCTCGCGATTTTCGCCGGGACGACACCGCGCTGGGAGAAATACTGCTGCAGATCGGTACCAATGTCTTCGACAACGAGGATAAGCCGATTATTGAAGCGCAACAGAGGTCTATGGGCTCGACGACCGAGCTGCTGGCGCTGAAGCCGGTGTTGCTGCAAACCGATGCGCCGGCCGTGCGCGCACGGCGAATCCTTGGGGAATTGATCCAGAACGAAGAGCATGGCAAGCAAGCGGCGAGCAACGTTGCTTCTTAGTTCGAACCGACCGACTGCGCCCCTTTGGGGCGAGCGACGAGGGGCAGCCCGAGGAGTACATCATGCAAGATTGGATCGAGGTCCAGATCCGCACAAAGACGGTTGAGGCGACCGATATCTGCTCATTTGAGTTGGTGGATCCAACCGGCGCGCCGCTTCCGCCTTTCACTGCCGGCGCGCACGTCGATGTTCAGGTTCTGCCTGGCTTGACGCGCCAATACTCACTTTGCAATAAGCCGTCTGAACGGCACCGTTACGTGATAGCCGTTCTGCGTGATCCTGCGTCACGCGGTGGCTCTCGGGCGATGCACGACGAGATTCATCAGGGAGCGCTCATAAAAATTGGCAAACCAAGGAATTTATTTCCGCTTGATGATAAATCACTCAATGTTCTGCTGTTGGCCGGCGGCATAGGTGTTACTCCGATCTTGTGTATGGCCGAGCAGCTCGCTGAAAAGAAGGCAAGATTTTCGCTGCACTATTGCGCTCGCTCGGCAGGGCGTATGGCTTTTCGCGAGCGAATTGAGAGCTCAGCTTTCGCGAATCGCTCGGTGCTTCACTTTGACGAAGGGCCACCCAGCCAGCGCCTCGACATTTCGATGACGCTCGCGGAGTGCGGGTCGGAGACACACATATATGTGTGTGGGCCGACCGGCTTCATCGAATGGGTCTTAGGCAATGCGCGTCAGCGCGATTGGCCCGAGTCCAGGCTGCATCGGGAATATTTCGCCGCGCCAGCGCAAGCCGTTGCCCAAGAGAGCTCGTTCGAGGTGCAACTCGCGCGCACGGGAAAGATCTACACCGTCCCTCCCGAAAAAAGCGTCGCGGAGGTGCTGGCCGCGCATGGCATTGATATTCCCGTTTCGTGCGAGCAAGGTGTGTGCGGAACTTGTCTGACCCGAGTTCTTGCGGGGGAGCCGGAACACCGGGACACGTTTCTCACACCACTGGAACGCGCGCGGAACGACCAATTCACGCCGTGCTGTTCGCGCGCACGCGGCGCCCGGTTGGTCATAGATTTATGACCTCGTGTCGATGCGAAAGCCGGCAAACGAGGGAGGGGCTGCCTGAGAGACCATGCTTCGAGCAGTGTGCACCATCAACGCACGAAACCAACGTGATGCGGGATCCTGATCCTTGTGCCAGTGCCATTGCAGCACATCGGTGAGGATAGGCAAATCGACAGGTGGAGTAAGGATGCGGAGTGGCAGGTGTTCTGCATAGTTTTGGGCCATGCTGGTGGGCAGGGCCGCAATGTGGTTCGTTCCGATCACTGTTTGGGGAATCAGCGTGTAACTCGGGGAAACGCGTGCCACGTTGCATTTTTGTCCAAATTGCTTGGCGAACCAGTCCTCGATTAGCGTGGGTCGCTCTGAGAATGCGATGACATGCCCCAGATTCAAGAACTGGTCGATTGAAAGGCTATCACCGACGAGCTCATTGCCGGACCAGACGACACATGAAAAACGTTCGCTGCAGAGGATTTCGCTGGGATGATCCGGACTCGCAAAACGGTCTGGGACCACCAGAAAATCAGCATTTCCGTTGACGAAGTGATGTCCTGAGCCCGCATACCAGACTTTCGCAAGTGGCGCCTGCCGCGCTGTCTCCTGAAGTACTTTGAACATTAGCGAGGCCCAGACATAGTCGGAGCATGCAACGGTAAAGCAGTGCGAGGATGCCGCCGGGTCAAACATGATACTGGTCGACAATAATTTTTCGGTTTGATCGAGTATCGACCTGAGCGGATCCGCTAATTCCTCGGCGAATGGAGTGAGGACGGTTTTTCGGCCCACTTGAACTATGAGCTGATCCCTGAAGTATTCGCGCAACCTCGCCAATAGCCCACTCATCGTTGATTGGCTGACGTGCAGCCGCTGTGCGACGCGCGTGATGTGCGGATCGGCAAGGATTGCATCCAATGCAATCAACAAATTTAAGTCCAGTTTATGAAAACGCATCGTCTTTCCTGGTGTGATCACGACTCTTAAGGTCGTCGATACGGCGTCGCACCACAACAGTGTAGCGCTGTGCGTCGCAGGGTTGGGTTACCACGCATTGACACCCTAGCTACAGCAGGGCTAATCTTTATGTGATATCAAATTGTGATCACATCAATATATATCATACCCCATATTGGAGGCAGCTATGGCGGACTATTCCGTGATTTTGTTTCGGCGAATCTTATCTTCTTTCCTGGTGCTCTCGCTTATCGGTGCGATGTCGACCCAAAGTTGGGGGGCGGATAGCCTTAACGTTCGATTTAGCTGGAAGCTCAAGTCGGAATATGCTCCATTCTATGTTGCCAAGGAAAAGGGCTATTTCATCGATGAAGGCTTGGCGGTAAAGCTTGGCGAAGGAGCCGGGGCTCAAGCGGCATTGGGTTCGCTCGTTCAGGGCCGGGAAGATGTCGTCGTACTGCCAGGCATCTACGCGATCAACGCAATCCGCAAAGGAATGCCTCTCAAGCTGATCGCGATCTATCACCCAGTGACACCTATGGCCTTTGCGTCGAGACCCGAAAATCCAGTCCGAGTGCCGAAAGATCTTATCAACAAGACCATCGCGGCGTCGGTTGGCGATACGACAACGGAATTCCTCAAAGTACTCTGCAATCGAAACGGTTTGAATTGCTCCGCCCTACGCCTGGTCAATACGGACAGTATGTCGCGCCTGCCGCTCGTGATCTCAGGTAAAGCTGACGTCGCTGGAATCTACTACAACTGGGATTTACCTATGCTGGAGGCGCGTCATACCGAGGTGGTCACAATGGATCTGGCGAAATACGGGCTGGCCGTCCCGGGTTTGGCGCTGGTCACGAGCGATCAAGCCAACGCAACCAAGGCAGATGCATTGCGGCACTTTCTTAAAGCGCTTGATAAAGCAATGACGGAATCCCGTCGCGATCCGACGGAAGCTGCCGAACTATTCTTAAAGAACTGGGCTGGCGGATTGGATAAGTCAGTTGTCGCGAAACAGATCCGGATCACGATGGAATATGTACCACAATCCACGAACCATCCCGCGGGCTGGATCGATCCCAATGTAATTAAAACGGCACTGGGCATACTCCAGTCGGGGGATCAAATCCAGAACATGCAACCGCTCGCGCACTACTACACCAACGACCTTTTCTCGACTGCCAAATAATCGGGAGCATGCGTACGTCCGATGGACGATGCGGGCGAGTTGTACGTGGACGAAGGAATTTTACGCCCATGACCACCATGCCACGCCCCGCTACCCGGGGCGAGGACTGGCGGTGGTCGTGCTCACGGATCTCAACTTGCGTCTCCGCGTGACTGGCGTTGGCCCAGCAGTGCCAACCAATGATCGCTGGCGGACGAAGGCGTGAATATCACGGCATGGTATGGCTTGCGCTGTTGCCGATGCTGCTGATGGGTATCGGTGCCCCCGTCACACCATCGGTGTGGCCATTTTGCGTGCGCTGGCGGTATGCCGATGCGTTACGCACTTTGCCGGCGAACTCTGGGCCATTGCTGACGGCGATGCGATCTTGCCGCACCAGACGGAGGCAGCCACTCTTAAAAGCTTGACAATCGCATTGTGATCACCAACAATTATCACTAAATGTGATCTATATATGTGATCACATTTTACCTGGCCATAAGCTGGCAAACCAAATTCTGCGTAACCGTGTGGGGAGATAAGGTGTGTTTAAACTAAAGGTAGCCATCGGTATTTTCGCGTCAGCCGTGTCTGTTTCCGCCGCTTACGCTCAATCATCGGTCGTCTTGTTCGGTCATTTCGATACCAGCCTCGCGTTCACTCAAAATGGCGGAGGTAATGTGAGTGTTTCAATGAACAGCGGCAATCATATCGGCGCTGGTTTCGGTCTTATGGGCAGTGAGGATCTGGGGGGAGGACTTAAGACAGTGTTCAAGGTGGAGAATGGCTTCGGCGCCAACGACGGCACTTTCGCAAGTTCCGGCAGCACCCCTCGGATGTTCGGTCGGCAAGCTTGGATCGGGTTGAGCAAAGACAACATGGGCACGTTGAGCTTTGGTCGCCAATATGATTTCATGTTGACGGGTCTTTGCAAGTATGCGAGTGGTTGTCTGCTCGGCGCCCCGTTTGACCGCGCGGGGACGTCGATCATCAGTGGCTTGTTGGGCGGCAACGGCAGTAATCCCGATATCGATCGCCTTGGCGGTGCGCGCGTAGATAACTCGATCCGGTATGTGAGCCCGAGTTTTGGGGGCAGCGGGCTATCGTTTGGGGCAATGTACGGTCTCGGGGGGGCACCTGGAAGCCTCACGCAAGGATCCACATCAAGTTTTTACTTGGGATATGCAGCGAATCCGATCGATTTGGGCATCGCATATACGAGTCGGCAAGATCCAACATCGCACGCTCGGTACTCCAACGTCGCGCTTGGCGGCTCATACGAGGTTGGAAAATTCACGCTAAATGCACTGTTAACGCAAGCGCGATGGAGTGCCACGGGGGACACCGTGAGTGGCATCGACTTTAATTTTCGCTACCAATTTAACGGTGCAGCGTCGCTCCTCGTTGGCTACACTTTCAGCAGCCCGAATCACGGTCTGAGCAATCAACTTATGCTGGGCAAGCGTCACACGTTTGGAACAGAGGTTGATTACTTCCTTTCCAAACGAACCGACCTCTACGCATCCGTCGCCTATCAAAAGGCTACCGAGGGACAGAAGGCTCAGTTCTTGTTCATGGCGCCGAGCCGTGCGAATTGGGCGGCTATGACACAAGTGGGGATCCGCCATCGCTTCTAGCCGTTGACTCTTCTTTGTCACTTTAGAGGCTTTCGTGAAAGTCACCGTTCTCGGTGCCGGCGTCGTCGGCCCCGCCCAGGCTTGGTTTTTACGCCAAGCCGGCCACGACGTCACCGTCATCGACCGTCAACCCACCACAGGCCTGGGAACCAGCTTTGCCAATGGTGGCCACATTTCTGTCAGTCACGCCGAACCGTGGGCCAATCCGAGCGCACCGCTCAAGGTGTTGAAATGGTTGGCACGTTCGGACGCGCCGCTGCGGTTCCGTCTGCGCGCCGACTGGCATCAATGGCGGTGGTACCAACAATTCCTACGCGAATGCACGCCCGCGCGCACGCGCCGCAACATCATACAGATCGTTAATCTGGGTCTTTACAGCCATGCCACGCTGAAAGCGTGACGGTTACCCAGAGGCTGGCTGCGCTTGCCGTCCAACGGGGCGTGTAATTCCGCTATGGCACTCGTATCCAGTGTTTGTGTCCGGTCGGCGATTGTCTCGATGGTGTGATGGTGGCTGACGAGCAAGGGCGTGCCGAACTGCTACGTGCGGATGCATATGTCGTGTCATTGGGCAGCTACAGCCCGATGCTGTTGCGGCCGCTGGGTATCAACCTGTCAATCTACCCGGCTAAAGGGTATTCGGTGACGCTGCCTGTGCATGACCCGTCGCTGGCGTATCAGGTCAGTTTGACTGACGGCGAATATAAGCTCGTGTTTTCGCGACTGGGGGACCGTTTGCGTATTGCGGGTACCGCCGAGTTGAACGGTTACAGCACTGCGCTGAACCAGGTGCGCCGTCACGCCATCGTGCGGCGTGTGCGCGAATTATTCCGTGGCATGGCCAAGTATTTTCGTTGCGTACGCATCGTTGTCGGTGGCATCGAAACTGTGCACATGATCGCCAAGGGGCAGATGAAATGCCCTTGGGGACCCCGTTTGTCCACCGCGCGGCAATTCTATTCCCTGGTTTCATCGGTCTGCGCGTTCCCCCGTCGGCTTCGTCAAACCTCCTTATCGCGACAAAACCCTTCTACCCGCTTGGCTCGGAGCAGCTGAGGGGGCGAAAAATTTCCCTTGCCGGTAACAGAATATCCTCGCGACTCGCCATGGATTGCCCCAGGGCCGTCGCGCGCCCTGTCTTGCTAACGAGGCTAATGGCGCGTCTAATGATCGGAGGCAGGCGATGGCCATAAGGGGGCGATATGCGCTGCACAAATTGCGGGTTCG
>NZ_CABPRZ010000018.1 GCF_902459695.1 Pandoraea terrae | reverse complement strand
GCGTCGCGTTGTTTGCGAGAAACGAGATATTAGTGAAGTCCAACGAAGTGCGCAAGCCCTTTGTGAAAATAATTTGAAAATCCTCGGACTGCCCCACAAAAAAGCCAAGCGGGACAAGGCTTGCGCCTTGTCCCGCTTGTTCTCGTCCAGCATCTCAGGCGCGAAGCCTAAGGCTTCTTGCCGAAGTAGCGCGCGTAGATCGCATCATAGGTACCGTCCGACCTGATCGCGTCGATGCCCTTGTTGATCTTATCCAGCAGTTCGGCGTCGCCCTTGCGAACTGCGATCCCGTAATACTCCTTGGGAAACGCTTCGTCGCTCACCGTACGCAGCCGCGCGTCCGGATTGTTCGTCACGAAATTCACCACCACTCCGTTGTCGGCCACGACCGCATCGACGCCGCCCGCCTCCAGTTCCTTCAGCGCCAATGGCGTGCCTTCGAAGCGCTTCACCGACGGATTGTTCTTGCCCATCAGTTTCTGCACGACTTCGTCGCCCGTGGTTGCCGTCTGCACGCCCACCTTCAGCGCCTTCAGGTCCTCGAACTTCGACACCTTCGACCCCGACGGTACCGCGATCAGTTGTGACGCCTCGAAATAGGGTGCCGAAAAATCCATCTGCTTGCGGCGTTCGTCCGTGATCGTGATGGCGGAGATCAGGATGTCGCGATCGCCTTGCACCAGGGAATTGAAGATCCCCTCGAACGGGGTATTGATAAAGCGGATCGAAATACCGGCCTTGTCGGCCACCGCCTTCATGACATCGATATCGAACCCGGCAACTTGACGGGTATCGGTCTCATACTCGAACGGCGCATAAGCCGCATCCGATCCCACCACATAAACCGGCTGACTACCGGCCGGTCCCACCGAACGCCCGGAGACGCTCTCTTCCTTCTTGCCGCACGCAGCCAACAGCAGCCCCGAGGACACCACCAAGGCAAGCGCAAATGCACGTCGATTCATCGACATCGTATCGTCCTCGATTAAAAAACCGGCAGACTATCATAGGGCGGCACCCTGACGGATGCCGAATCCCAGAGATATCCCTCGAGCGAGGTTCAGCGATGTTTGAAAACAGGCTTGCGCTTTTCGACAAACGCCGCCATGCCTTCTTTCTGATCTTCCGTCGCAAACAGTGAATGGAACAGGCGGCGTTCGTATTGCACGCCCTCGGCGAGCGTTGTCTCGTACGCGCGATTGACCGACTCCTTGGCCGCCATCACGACCGGCAGCGAGAATTCGGCGATCGTGTTTGCGGCCGAGAACGCCTCATCAAGCAACTTGTCGGCCGGCACCACACGCGATACCAGCCCGGCGCGCTCGGCCTCGGCCGAATCCATGAAACGCGCAGTCAGGCACATGTCCATCGCCTTCGATTTGGAAATCGCGCGCGGCAAACGCTGCGTGCCGCCGGCGCCCGGGATGATCCCCAGCTTGATTTCGGGCTGGCCGAACTTTGCCGTGTCGGACGCGATGATGAAGTCGCACATCATCGCCAATTCACAACCGCCACCCAGCGCGAAGCCGGACACCGCCGCGATCACCGGCTTGCGGATGCGGCGGATCGTCTCCCAGTTGCGGGTGATGTAGTCACCCTTGAAGACGTCCATATAGGTGTACTGCGACATCATGCCGATGTCCGCACCTGCCGCGAAGGCCTTCTCGCTGCCCGTGATGATCATCACGCTCACGGCGTCGTCGGCGTCGAACGCGGTCAGGGCCGCGCCGAGTTCATCCATCAACGCATCGTTCAGCGCGTTGAGTGCCTTCGGGCGGTTCAACGTCACAAGCCCCACCCGACCGCGCGTCTCTACAAGAATATTCTCAAATGTCATCGTAACTCCTCCAATACCTGCATTGTTATCTGAAGATGCACCCGCGCGGCCTCTTCCCCGACCAACTCGGGCCCCGACAACGGGACCGGCCTGTGTGCCGAGGTCTCAATACCACGCTGATGCATCAAGATAACGCCATTCGCGTCCGGGTCCAAGGGAAAGCCCTTGGATGCGCCGCTACCCGGGCACGGGAATTGGTGCTATATTAACAAACCAACCGGTCGGTTTATTAATAACACCGCGATCTCCCACGTTTTTCAGGCGTTTCCCGGGGGTCGCCGTGCATCTGTCGTCCGCATCGCCTATTAATAGATACGTCCTCCTAGCCACGGAAATTGCCACCGCCATGACCCATCCCTTTTTCGCAAAGCATCAAGAGACCCTCGAACGCGCGCTGCACACGATCGAATCGCGCGGTTACTGGAGCCCGTTTTCCGAAATGCCGAGCCCCCGGGTGTATGGCGAAACGGCACAGGCCGACGGCGAAGCCGCGTTCAAGCAATATCTGAATGCCGCTTTTCCTTTGGAACAACAAGGCAGCACCGGCACCGCCGGCCAGGAAACATCCCCATTCGGTTTCGCCCTCGGTACGACCTATCCCGGATTCGACATCGATACCCTGCTCGCCCGCGTGACGAAGGCGCACGCCAGCTGGCGCGCCGCCACGCCCGACGCCTGGGTCGGTGTCTCGCTTGAAATCCTCAAGCGCCTGAACGCGCGCAGCTTCGAGATGGCCAATGCCGTCATGCACACGACCGGCCAGGCCTTCATGATGGCTTTCCAGGCAGGCGGCCCGCACGCGCAGGATCGCGGCCTCGAGGCTGTCGCCTATGCATGGGACGAACTGCGCCGCATCCCCGGCACCGCCTACTGGGAAAAGCCGCAGGGCAAGAACCCGCCGCTCGCGATGGAAAAGCGTTTCACGATCGTGCCGCGCGGCGTTGCGCTGGTGCTGGGCTGCTGCACCTTCCCGACGTGGAACGGCTATCCCGGCCTGTTCGCGAGCCTTGCCACCGGCAACGCGGTGATCGTCAAACCGCATCCGGGCGCGATCCTGCCGCTCGCGATCACCGTCAAGATCGCCCGTGAAGTGCTGGCCGAGGCCGGCTTCGATCCGGACGTCGTCACGCTGGCCGCCACCAATCCGAACGACGGCGCCATCGTCCAGCAACTCGCGAAGCGCGGCGAAGTGCGTGTCATCGATTTCACCGGCAGCACCGCAAACGGCGACTGGCTCGAAACCAACGCTCGCCAGGCGCAGGTGTACACGGAGAAGGCGGGCGTCAACCAGATCGTCATCGATTCGACCGACGACCTGAAGGGTCTCGCCCGCAACGTCGCGTTCTCGCTGGCCCTGTACTCCGGCCAGATGTGTACCGCACCGCAGAACATCTATATCCCGCGTGACGGCATCGAAACGCCGGAAGGCAAAGTATCGTTCGATGACGTCGTCGCCGCCATTGCCGGCGGCGTACAGAAGTTGACGAGCGACCCGGCCAAGGCCGTCGAACTGATCGGCGCGATTCAGAACGAAGGCGTCGTCGCGCGGATCGATGAAGCCCGCAAGGCCGGCAAGGTCGTGCTCGACAGCCAGCCGCTCGTGCACCCGGCGTTTGCCGATGCGCGCGTGCGCACGCCGCTCCTGCTGCAACTCGACGTCAAGGACGAAAACGTCTTCACGCGCGAATGGTTCGGCCCGATCGCATTCTTCATTGCCGTCGATAGCAGCGCCCAGGCGTTTGACCTGGCCGGCCGCATCGCCCGCGATCACGGTGCGCTGACGCTGGCCGCCTACACGACGACCGCGGAAGGCGAAGCCGCTGCCGTCGACGCCGCGCTCACCGGCGGCGTGGCGCTGTCGCTCAATCTCACCGGCGGCGTGTTCGTCAACCAGTCGGCCGCCTTCTCGGACTTTCACGGCACCGGCGCCAATCCGGCGGCCAACGCCAGCCTGGCCGACGCGGCGTTCGTTTCCAATCGCTTCCGCGTCGTGCAAAGCCGTCGCCATGTGCCGGCCAAGAGCGCGCAAGACGCGCCGAGCGCCGCCTGAGGACGGTATCCGGCCGATGGAGAGCGCGTAGGCCGCAGCAGCGTTGCCGGCAGGATCGGGGGCCGTGGCGTCCCCGCTGCCGGCTCCGTCATGCGGACTACGCGAGCGCTCGTGAAAGCCACTACTATTAGGGCGCACTCGTCGTCATCCACACGAGTGTTCACCCCCCCCAAGAGGATAGAGAGACATGACTGACGCTTTCATTTGCGATGCGATTCGCACCCCCTTCGGCCGCTATGGCGGCGCGCTCAAGGACGTCCGGGCCGACGATCTCGGCGCCGTGCCGATCAGGGCCCTGATCGCGCGCAATCCGTCGGTGGACTGGTCCGCCGTCGAGGACGTGTTCTACGGCTGCGCCAATCAGGCCGGCGAAGACAACCGCAACGTCGCCCGGATGTCCGCCCTGCTCGCGGAGCTGCCGCTCGACGTGCCCGGCGTGACGCTCAACCGCCTGTGCGGCTCGGGCATGGACGCGGTCGGCACCGCCGCGCGCGCCATCAAGGCCGGCGAGGCCTCGCTGCTGATCGCCGGCGGCGTCGAATCGATGACGCGCGCCCCGTTCGTCATGGGCAAGGCCGACAGCGCCTTCTCGCGCCAATCGTCGATCTTCGACACGACCATCGGCTGGCGTTTCGTCAACCGTCTCATGAAAGCGCAGTACGGCGTCGACTCGATGCCCGAGACCGCCGAGAACGTCGCGGATGATTTCAAGATCAGCCGCGCCGATCAGGACCTGTTCGCGTTGCGCAGCCAGGAAAAGGCCGCCCGAGCGCAAGCCGACGGCACGCTTGCACAGGAAATCGCCGCGGTGACCATCGCCCAGAAGAAGGGCGACCCGCTGATCGTCGATCGCGACGAGCATCCGCGCGCTACCAGTCTCGAATCGCTGGCAAAGCTCAAAGGCGTGGTGCGCCCCGACGGTTCCGTGACTGCCGGTAATGCGTCGGGCGTCAACGACGGCGCTTGCGCGCTGTTGATCGCGAGCGAAGCCGCCGTCAAGCAGCATGGCCTGACGCCGCGCGCCCGCATCCTCGGCATGGCCACCGCCGGCGTGTCGCCGCGCATCATGGGCATCGGCCCGGCACCTGCCACGCAAAAGCTGCTGGCGCAGCTCGGCATGACCATCGATCAGTTCGACGTGATCGAACTCAACGAAGCGTTCGCCAGCCAGGGCCTCGCCGTGCTGCGCCAGTTGGGCGTGGCCGACGACGACGCGCGCGTGAACCCGAACGGCGGCGCCATCGCCCTCGGTCACCCGCTCGGCGCCTCGGGCGCACGTCTGGTGACGACCGCCATGTATCAGTTGCATCGCACCGGCGGGCGTTTCGCGCTGTGCACGATGTGCATCGGCGTGGGCCAAGGCATCGCGATCGCCATCGAGCGCGTCTGAAATGGTTCAATGCGCGCAGATCCGTCAACCCGATATAACGAATAGACAGTACTGGAGGAGCCCCATGACAGAACCCACGGTTCGCCTGGCCGTCGAGGCCAACGTTGCCACGCTGACGCTCAATCGCCCGGACAAGCTCAACAGCTTTACCCGGCAAATGCACGCCGAACTGCGCGACGCCATCGACGCCGCCGAACAGCAAGGCGCCCGCGCGCTGGTCCTGACCGGTGCCGGCCGCGGGTTCTGCGCGGGGCAGGATCTCGCCGACCTCGATTTCACGCCGGGCAGCATGACCGATCTCGGCGAATTGATTGACGCGAACTTCAATCCGCTCGTCAAACGCCTGCGGGCGCTTCCAATGCCGGTAATCGCCGCCGTCAACGGCACCGCCGCCGGCGCCGGCGCGAACCTCGCGCTGGCATGCGACATCGTGCTCGCCGCGCGCTCCGTCAATTTCATTCAGGCGTTTGTGAAGATCGGCCTGCTGCCCGATACGGGCGGCACGTGGTTCCTGCCGCAACGCGTCGGCATGGCCCGCGCCATGGGCCTCGCCATGCTCGGCGACAAGCTCTCCGCAGAACAGGCCGAACAGTGGGGCCTGATCTGGCGCTGTGTCGACGACGACGTACTCGCAGCTGAAGCGCAGAAGTTGGCCGCGCATCTCGCTTCGCAACCGACGCGCGCCCTCTCCGCCATCAAGGACAGCCTGTACGCCTCGGCCACGAACACGCTCGATGCGCAGCTCGATCTCGAACGCGACCATCAGCGTGCGCTCGGGGCGTCGTACGACTATGCCGAAGGCGTCAACGCGTTCCTGCAAAAGCGCGGCGCGCGCTTCGAAGGCCGTTGATTCGCCCGCCAGCACGCCCAGCGCCCAGACGTTAATGACGAACCCGCCCCCCATGAGTATGCAGAACGCCCAACACGCCCCGAGCACGCCGAGCGCCGCTACCTCGGCGGACATGACGCCTGATCAGCTGGCGCGTGCCGCCGGTGACGCAATGTACAGTGCCGATCGCTGCAGCCAATGGCTCGGCATCGAATTGCAGGAAATCCGTCCCGGCTACGCCCGCATGACCATGCGTGTGCGCGACGAATTCCTCAACGGCCACGCCATTTGTCACGGCGGCCTGATGTTTACGCTGGCCGACTCGACCTTCGCGTTCGCCTGCAACAGCCACAACATCAACACCGTCGCCGCCGGTTGCAGCATTGAATTCCTGAAGCCCGTGTACGGCGGCGATACGCTCACGGCCGAGGCCTCGGAACAAGTGCTGTCGGGCCGTTACGGCATCTACGACATTCGGGTGACGAACGCCGCCGGCGAAGTCGTCGCAATGTTCCGCGGCAAATCCGCACAGATCAAGGGCAACGTCGTCTGACGCCCCGGCAGCGCGCGAATCCGCCGCAGGCGTTCGCGAGATTCATTGAGTAGTGTCCCAAGGAGACAGTCATGACCACCGCCTTGCCGCTCGAGTCCATCGAGAAAGCGAGCCTCGACGAACTGCAGACCCTTCAGCTCGAACGCCTGAAGTGGTCCCTGCGGCATGCCTACGACAATTCGCCGGTCTATCGCAAGAAATTCGACGACGCCGGCGTGCACCCCGACGATGTGAAATCGCTGGCCGATCTCGCCAAGTTCCCGTTCACCACGAAGAACGATCTGCGTGACAACTATCCGTTCGGCATGTTTGCCGTGCCGATGGAAAACGTGTCGCGCGTACATGCTTCGTCAGGCACGACGGGCAAGCCCACGGTCGTCGGCTACACCGCGAACGACATCAGCAACTGGGCCGATCTCGTTGCGCGCTCGATCCGCGCCGCCGGCGCCCGCCGCGGCGACAAAGTGCACGTCAGCTACGGCTACGGTTTGTTTACGGGCGGCCTCGGCGCGCACTACGGTGCGGAACGCTGCGGCCTGACGGTGATCCCGTTCGGCGGCGGCCAGACCGAGAAGCAGGTCCAGCTGATCCAGGACTTCAGGCCCGACATCATCATGGTCACGCCAAGCTATATGCTGGCGATCGCCGACGAGTTCGAGCGCCAGGGCCTCGCCCCGGCCGAGTCGTCGCTGCGCATCGGCATTTTCGGCGCAGAGCCGTGGACGAACGACATGCGCACCGCCATCGAAAAGCGCATGGGCATCGACGCGGTCGACATCTACGGCCTGTCGGAAGTGATGGGCCCGGGCGTGGCGTCGGAATGCGCCGAAACGAAGGATGGCCCGACCATCTGGGAAGATCACTTCTATCCGGAAATCATCAACCCCGACACCGGCGAAGTGTTGCCGGACGGCGAATTCGGCGAACTCGTCTTCACGTCGCTGACGAAAGAAGCCCTGCCGATCATCCGTTACCGCACGCGCGACCTGACGCGTCTGCTGCCGGGTACCGCGCGCACGATGCGCCGCATGGAAAAGATCACCGGCCGCTCCGACGACATGATGATCATCCGCGGCGTGAACGTGTTCCCGACGCAGATCGAGGAACTGCTGCTGCGTCAGCCACTGCTGTCGCCGCACTATCTGATCATCCTTGACAAGGAAGGTCCGATGGACACGGTGGTCATCGAGATTGAAGCCTCTGCGGATTGCCACGACGAAGCCAGCCTGCAAGCGGCAAGCGGTGCGCTCAAGCGCGATATCAAGACGCTGATCGGCATCTCGGCGGCGATCAAGGTCAAGCCCGTGGGCGGTATCGAGCGCTCCGTGGGCAAGGCCCGCCGCGTCATCGACAAGCGTCCGCGGTAAGCCAGGCCCAAAGCGCGTGAAAAAAGCCCCGCGAGGTTGAGTTTCGCGGGGCTTTTCCTTGTTTGACGGATGCGATGCCGGGCTCAGAGATTCGGCAGCAACACCCACATCTTGCCGCTCTGGCGCATGCGGCCCGCCAGATCGCCGGCATCGTCGCCCAAGCCCCAAAAGTAGTCGGCGCGCACGCCGCCTTTGATCGCGCTGCCCGTATCCTGCGCGAACACGAGGCGGTTCAACGCGCCGTTGGCTTGTGCGCCGTACGGCGGACGCGTGGTGCTCAGGAACACCGGACTGCCAAGCGGGACAGAGGTCGGATCAACGGCGATCGAACGCTCCGCCGTCAGCGGCACACCCAGGGCACCGACCGGCCCTTCGACCCCGCGCGCACCGTGATTCGGCATCTCGCGGAAGAACACGAAGCGCGGATTCACCTCGAGCAATGCGTCCACGCGCGACGGATTTGCGCGCGCCCATGCGCGGATGCCCTGCATCGTCGCCTGCGACGGCGTCAGCTCGCCGCGATCGATCAACCAGCGGCCAATCGATTTGTAGGGCTGGTCGTTATTGCCCGCGTAGCCCACGCGCATGACCGTGCCGTCTTCCATTTCGATCTGGCCCGAGCCCTGCACTTGCAGAAAGAACGCTTCAATCGGATCATCGACATACGCCAGTTCGTTGCCGCGCAGCATGCCGCTGCGATTCAGTTCGGCACGCGCCGGCAGGGAGCCGGCCTTGCGGCCCGTCGGCCAGCGGTACAGCGGCGTTTGATATTTGCCGCTGCGCACGCGCGAGCCGTGCAGCAGCGGCTCGTAATAGCCCGTGATCAGACCGCTTTGGGTGCCGTCTGAATTCGCAATCTGGAACGGTGTGAAATACTGCTCGAAGAATTGCCGCATGGCGGCCGGATCAAGGTCGTCGAGCTGGTCGGCCGCGCTGCACGCCCGCTGCCAGTTCGCCTGCCGGCCAAGCTTGACACAGGTCTGCTGCAGCGCCAGACGGGTGCCGATCAGGGTGTCATCCTGCCAGCCGTCGACTTGCGACCAGTTGACCGCCTGCATGCGGCCCTGGCCCGCCGGCGGCGTGGAAGGCGGCGGCGTACCGGGTGTGCCGGCGCCCGGCGGCGGCGTGTAGCTGGCGCAACCGTAAAGCAATACCGCAAACGCGGCGACGGCCAGTCCTCGACTGGCGCATCGCCTTTGAAAAATCTTCGGAAAATGCGTCATGAGCAATCTGTTCGATGAATATCCGGCCTTGCTGGTCCTGCCGGAGCTTTTGCTGGCCGTGGTGATACTGGCCGCAGTGCTGGTGTTTCGCAGGAAAGGCGGCACGAAAGTCCGCAACCGCCGCCCGGACCGCTCCGACTGAGACAGGTTCGGCCACATGCGCGCCAATGGCTTGCGCTCAATGCAGGGTGCGCGGCATGGTCAGCGCGAATTCGGGAACCGGCACCTCGAAGCGCGCCCCGTCTTCGGCCACGCAGAAGTATTCGCCCCGCATGGTGCCGACGGGCGTCGCCACCATGGCCCAGCTCGTGTATTCGAATTGTTCGCCAGGCTGCAGGAACGGCTGATGGCCGACGACGCCCAGACCGCTGACTTCCTGCACGCGGTTTTCGCTATCGGTGATCACCCAATGGCGCGAGATCAACTGCGCCGGAACTTCACCGGTATTGCGGATCGTGATGGTGTAGGCGAACGCGTATTGCCGCCGGTCCGGCTCGGACTGCTCCGGCAAATACTGCGGGCGCACCGTGACAGTGAATTCGTACTGGCTCATCTCGGGATCCTGTAGCGCGAGGAAATAAAACGTAAAGCGGTCAAACGTACATCGGCATGAGGCGGGGGACCCAGGCCCGACGGTCCGCCAAGCATTCTGCGGCAAGTCGCCCGCCCCGGCAACCGGCATTTGCCCGCGCATTGTGCGTGCCGCGGCCAGCGACGGAGCGACTCATCAGGCAAGTCCGGGCGCAAAGCTTTAAAATGGCGGTTTTCCCCGTCCGATCGCCACCCAGCCATGACGCAATTCTGTATCGCCCCCAGCATTCTCTCCGCCGACTTCGCCCGGCTTGGCGAAGAAGTCCGCAACGTCGTGGCGGCCGGCGCCGACTGGATTCATTTCGACGTGATGGACAACCATTACGTTCCCAACCTGACGATCGGGCCGCTGGTCTGCGAAGCGATCCGGCCGCACACGACGGTGCCGATCGACGTGCACCTGATGGTGCGCCCGGTCGACCGCATCGTGCCCGACTTCGCCAAAGCCGGCGCCAACCTGATCACGTTCCACCCGGACGCCTCGGAACACATCGACCGCACGCTCGGCCTGATCCGCGATTCGGGCTGCCAGGCCGGCCTCGTGTTCAATCCGGCCACGCCGCTGCATTACCTCGATCACGTGATGGACCGCGTCGACATGGTGCTGATCATGTCCGTCAACCCGGGCTTCGGCGGCCAGTCGTTCATTCCGGAAGCGCTTAACAAGCTGCGCGCCGTGCGTGCCCGCATCGATGAATACAAGGCGCGCACCGGCCGTCACATTCGCCTGGAAATCGACGGCGGCGTGAAGGTCGACAACATCGCCGAAATCGCCGCCGCCGGCGCCGACACGTTCGTGGCCGGCTCGGCGATTTTCGGCAAGCCCGACTACAAGGCCGTCATCGACCAGATGCGCGCCGAACTGTCCCAGGTCAAGGGCGATCAGGCATGAGCAGCGCTATCCGTCTCGACGGCATCCGTGCCGTCATGATCGATCTCGACGGCACGCTCGTCGACACCGCCGGCGATTTCAGCGTCGCCCTCAATGCGATGCTGGCCGATCTCGGCGCGGCGCCCGTCGACACGGAACGCCTCATGACGTTCGTCGGCAAGGGGGGCGATCACCTGATCCGGACCACGCTCGCCGAGCGCTTCCCGGCCGACCAGGCCGATGCGCTGTTCGAACGCGGCCGCGCCCGGTACCAGGCGGTCTACACGGAAATCAACGGTGAGCACACCACGCTTTATCCCGAAGTGCGCGAAGGCATCGCCGTCTTGCGCGCCGCGGGCCTGCCGCTCGCGTGCGTGACCAACAAGTCGCACGATTGGGCCGTGGCGTTGCTCGAACACTATGATCTGCTGTCGTCGTTCGATCTGGTCTACGGGGGCGACTCCTGGCCGAAGCGCAAGCCCGATCCGATGCCGCTCGTCAAGGCATGCGAGGCATTCGGCGTGCGTCCGGGCCAGGCCGTGCTGATCGGCGACTCGGGCAACGACGCCCAAGCCGCGCGCGCGGCGGGCTGCCGCGTATTGACCGTGCCTTACGGATACAACCACGGCGAAGCTATACAAACGATCGATACGGATGGTATAGTCCCCTCAATACTTGGGGCTGCCCGGGCGATCCTGCCGTCACTCGACGGGACTTCAACCGCTGCCGCACCCTTGTTGACAAGCTGATTGATACCATCACATTAAGCTGATCAAACGCATGTTTCTCAACAGAAAACGGAGTCTGAGCGTGATCGACCGGGGGGCTTGGCCCTGGCGACGCTGGTCTTGCTGAGCCCCCTCGCGGGTTTCCAGGGCCGCTGAAGTTCGTCTTCAGCTTCCGTTTTTTGTATCGCTTCGCCGTCCATTTTCGCGACGGGCGTTCTCCCGGTTGAGCCGACAATCTCCCAAATGGCCCCGGGCGTTCGCGCAGATCTTCTGCACACCCACGAAGCGGCCGCATCAAGCCTTACGGCAGAGAAAAACATGACCGAACTCGAATTCAAGTCGCTGGCCAACCAAGGCTACAACCGTATTCCGCTGATCGCCGAAGCCCTCGCCGATCTCGACACGCCGTTGTCGCTTTATCTCAAGCTGGCCCAGGGCGACCGCCGCGGCGCCAACACATTCCTGCTCGAATCGGTGGTCGGCGGCGAACGCTTCGGCCGCTATTCGTTCATCGGGCTGTCCGCGCGCACCTTGCTGCGCAGCTACGGCCCCAAGACGGAAGTGCTGCGCGACGGTGCCGTCGTCGAAACGCATGAAGGCGATCCGCTCGCGTTCATCACCGAATTCCAGGCACGCTTCAAAGTGGCGCTGCGCCCCGGCATGCCGCGCTTCTGCGGTGGACTGGCCGGCTACTTCGGCTACGACGCCGTGCGCTACATCGAGAAGAAACTCGCGCACACGACCCCGCGCGACGATCTCGGCCTGCCCGACATCCAGTTGCTGCTGACAGAGGAGTTGGCCGTCATCGACAATCTGACGGGCAAGCTCTATCTGATCATTTACGCCGACCCGGGGCAGCCGGAAGCGTATTCGCATGCGCGTTTGCGGCTGCGCGAGCTGCGCACCCGCCTGCGCGCGCCGGTCGATGCGCCGGTGACATCCGGCAGCGTACGCAGCGAAACCTATCGCGAGTTCGCCAAGGCCGACTATCTGGCGGCCGTGGCGAAAGCGAAGGAAGCGATCGCCGAGGGCGAACTGATGCAGGTCCAGGTCGGCCAGCGTCTGATCAAGCCGTACCGCGATGCGCCGCTGTCGCTGTATCGCGCGCTGCGCTCGCTGAATCCGTCACCGTACATGTACTTCTACAACTTCGGTGATTTTCAGGTCGTCGGCGCTTCGCCGGAGATTCTGGTGCGCAACGAACAGCGCCAGACGCCGGAAGGCATGCAGGAAATCGTGACGATCCGGCCGCTCGCCGGCACGCGCCCGCGCGGTGCGACCCCCGAGCGCGACGCCGAACTCGCCACGGAACTGCTCAACGATCCCAAGGAAATTGCCGAGCACGTGATGCTGATCGACCTCGCCCGCAACGACGTCGGCCGCATTGCACAGACCGGGTCGGTCGTGGTTACCGACAAGATGGTCATCGAAAAATACTCCCACGTGCAGCATATCGTCAGCTCGGTCGAAGGACGTCTCAAGCCGGGCCTGTCGAATATCGACGTGCTGCGCGCCACGTTCCCCGCCGGCACGCTGACCGGCGCGCCGAAGGTGCGCGCGATGGAACTGATCGACGAGCTCGAACCCGTCAAGCGCGGCCTGTATGGCGGTGCCGTCGGCTACCTGTCGTTCGGGGGCGAAATGGACGTTGCCATCGCGATTCGCACGGGCGTCGTCAAGGACGGCAATCTGTACGTGCAGGCAGCGGCAGGCATCGTCGCGGACTCGGTCCCCGAATCCGAATGGCAAGAGACGGAAAACAAGGCGCGCGCCGTATTGCGCGCCGCCGAACAGGTGCAGGACGGCCTCGACGCCGAACTGTAAGCCGTCCGCACGGCTGCCCGCCCAACGTCATCCTTCGGATCAGGGACCATCATGCTGCTAATGATCGACAACTACGACTCGTTCACCTACAACATCGTCCAATACTTCGGTGAACTCGGCGAAGACGTGCGCGTCTTCCGCAACGACGAAATCGGCATCGACGAGATCGCCGCGCTCGCCCCCGAACGCATCTGCCTGTCGCCCGGCCCGAGCTGCCCGGCCAACGCGGGCATCACGCTCGACGTCCTGCGGCATTTCGCCGGCAAGGTGCCGATTCTCGGCGTCTGTCTCGGCCATCAGGCCATCGGCGAGGCCTTCGGCGGCAAGGTCGTGCGCGCACAGAAAATCATGCACGGCAAGGTCAGCGAGATCGAAACCACCCAGCAAGGGGTGTTCGCCTCGCTACCCAAACGTTTCACCGTCACGCGCTATCATTCCCTGGCGATCGAGCGCGAAACGCTTCCCGATTGCCTCGAAATCACCGCCTGGACCGACGACGGCGAAATCATGGGCGTGCGACACAAGACGCTTGACGTCGAAGGCGTGCAGTTCCATCCCGAGTCGATCCTGTCCGAGCACGGCCACGCGCTGCTGCGCAATTTCTTGACGGCGCCCGCGCGCTGAGGAGAACGCGTCAAATGATTACCCCGCAAGAAGCCCTCCAGCGCACCATCGAGCACCGCGAAATCTTCCACGACGAGATGCTGCACCTGATGCGTCTCATCATGAAAGGCGAGATCTCGCCCGTGATGTCGGCCGCGATCATCACCGGCCTGCGCGTGAAGAAGGAAACCATCGGCGAGATCGCTGCTGCCGCGCAAGTGATGCGCGAATTCGCCAATCATGTCGACGCGCCGGCGGACCAGCATTTCGTAGACATCGTCGGCACCGGTGGCGATGTCTCGCATACGTTCAACATTTCCACGGCGTCGATGTTCGTCGCGGCCGGTGCGGGCGCCAAGGTGGCCAAGCACGGCAACCGCGGCGTCAGCTCGAAATCGGGGAGCGCCGATGTCCTCGAAGCGCTCGGCGTCAACATCATGCTCAACGCCGAGCAAGTGGCCGAGTGCCTGAAGGCGGTCGGTATCGGCTTCATGTTCGCCCCGAACCATCATCCCGCCATGAAGAATGTCGCGGCCATCCGCAAGGAAATGGGCGTACGTACGATCTTCAATATTCTCGGCCCGCTGACGAATCCCGCCGGCGCACCGAATCAACTGATGGGCGTGTTCCATCCCGACCTCGTGGGCATTCAGGTGCGCGTGATGCAGCGCTTGGGCGCGGAGCACGTGCTCGTTGTCTACGGCAAGGACGGCATGGACGAAGTGTCGCTCGGCGCGGCCACGCTCATCGGCGAACTGAAGGACGGCAAGGTGACGGAGTACGAGATCCATCCGGAAGACTTCGGCTTGCAGATGGTCAGCAACCGCAGCCTGAAGGTGGCCGACGCCACGGAGTCGAAAACCATGCTGCTGTCCGCACTCGACAATACGCCCGGCACTGCGCGTGAAATCGTTGTGCTCAACGCCGGTACCGCGCTGTACGCCGCGAATCGCGTGGCCAGCATCGGCGACGGCATCGCGGCCGCGCGCGAATCCATCGCCAGCGGCGCGGCACGCGCGAAGCTCGATGAGTTCGTTCGCTTCACGCAGCAACTCGCACCGAAATCGGCGTAAGCGGCACACCGCCGCCCTGTACTGGAAACGATTGTCATGTCTACCGTTCTCGACAAAATCCTGGCCGTGAAGGCCGAAGAAGTCGCCGCCGCGCGCCGTGCGCGCGATCTCGCGAGCCTGCGCCGCGATGCCGAGGGCACCGTGGGCGACAGCGCATTGCGCACACGCGATTTCGTCGGCGCCATGCGTGCCAGGATCGCCGCCGGACAAGCCGCGGTGATCGCCGAAGTCAAGAAGGCCAGCCCGTCGAAAGGCGTGATCCGCGAGCATTTCGTGCCGCAGCAAATCGCCGAGTCGTATCAGAAAGGCGGCGCGGCGTGCCTGTCGGTATTGACCGACGTGCATTTTTTTCAAGGCGCGCCGGCGTATCTTGAAGCGGCCCGCGCCGCGTGCGATCTGCCTGTGCTGCGCAAGGATTTCATGATCGACGCGTATCAGGTCTATGAAGCGCGTGCCATGGGCGCGGACTGCATTCTGCTGATCGCCGCCGCGCTGGAACTGTCGCAGATGCGCGACCTGGAAGCGCAAGCGCACGAACTCGGCATGGCCGTGCTCGTCGAAGTGCATAACGGCCGCGAACTTGACGCCGGACTGGAACTTCGCACGCCGCTGCTCGGCGTCAACAACCGCAACCTGCATACGTTCGAAGTCTCGCTCGACACCACGCTCGGCCTGCTCAAGCATATTCCGGACGACCGGTTGGTCGTTACCGAATCGGGCATCCTGTCGCGCGATGACGTGACGCGAATGCGCGCGGCGAACGTTCAGGCCTTCCTCGTCGGCGAAGCGTTCATGCGCGCGCCGGAACCGGGCGCAGCCCTCGCGCAACTGTTCGACATGCCATGGCCATCGAACGCGAACTGAAACTGACGTTGCCCGGCGATCTGCCGGCCCGGGACGCCGACGCGATCATTGCGCATCTCGACGCCCTGCCCGGCGCCGAGGCACGCGGTGAACGCCACCTGATCAATCGCTATTTCGACACGCCGTCGCTGGCGCTGTCGCAGGCGCGCGCCGCGCTGCGGTTGCGCCACGTGTCGCGCGAGGGCCACCCCGGGCAGTGGCTGCAAACGCTCAAGACCGCGGGCGACGCCGGCGGCGGCCTGCACGTGCGGCATGAATGGGAACAGGCGGTCGCCGGAGAAGCGCTGGAACTGGGCAAGTTGGCAAACGCCTGCGACGTGCCCGGCGTGGCGGACATGCTGCGCACGCAAGGGGCGCAGTTGTCACCGCTGTTCGAGACAAACTTTCATCGCCGGCTGTGGCGATACATCGCCGGTGACGGCACGGCCGTCGAAATCGCCTTCGACCGTGGCGTCGTTGCCGTCGAAAAAGATGCGCAGCGACATACCGAGCCGCTCATTGAACTCGAACTTGAATTGCTTGAAGCGCCCGACGGCGATCAGGGCGGGCAAGGCGAACGGGTGCTGCATGCGCTCGGCAATGAACTGCGGCAGGTGTTTCCCGCGCTGGAAGCGAACGACATCAGCAAGGCGCAACGCGGCTACCGTTTGCGCGAGCGTGTGTCGGATCAGCGCGGCGCGTAGAATGCACCTTTTTGCCGACCGTCGTCACTCCTGCCCATGCCGCGCCGTCCGTCTTCCGATCAGCAACCTTCCCTCTTCGATGTGACGGACACGCCGTCGTCCACCGGCACGTCCCCGGCAAATGTGCCGATCTCCCTGTCGGCCCAGTTCGACACACTGCCGCCTGAATGGCGCACGCTGCTTGCGCCATTCATCGACAGTCCTGCGTTTGCGCCGCTGTGCGATTTCGTCGACGGCGAGTTGGCCGCCGGCAAGACCGTCTACCCCGCGGATGTTTTTCACGCGCTGCACCTGACATCGCCTGGCGGCGTGAAAGTCGTGATCCTCGGACAGGACCCGTATCATGGGGACGACAAAGGCATCGCCCAGGCGCACGGCCTCGCGTTTTCCGTGCAGCGCGGCGTGCGCACGCCGCCGTCGCTGCGTAACATCTACAAGGAAATCGAACGCGACCTCGGCTTCTCGCCGCCGGCGCACGGTCATCTTGACGCATGGGCCAGGCAAGGCGTGCTGTTGCTCAATACCGTGCTGACGGTCGAGGCCGGGCAAGCCGCCAGCCACGCGAAGCGTTTCAGGCAAGGCGGATGGGAGGCGTGTACGGATCGGCTGCTCCAAGCGCTCGCCGCCCATCATTCGCCGATCGTCTTCATGCTGTGGGGCAGCCACGCACAGGCAAAGAAGCCATTGCTTGAAGGACACGGCCATCTGCTGCTCGAAGCGCCGCATCCGTCACCGTTGTCGGCGCATCGCGGGTTCCTCGGCTGCGGGCATTTCAGCGCCGCCAACGGGTTCCTCGAGCAGCACGGCGCAGCGCCGATTGATTGGCGGCTGCCGGCCTAGGTTCACGCCAAGGCACGCGACGCTTCAATGCGTCCCGTCATGCCCCTGCATGCACATCACACCCATTGCGCCCTGTTGATAATGGCGCAAGACATCCACCAGTTCCCCTTCATTGCGCGCCGCAAAATTGCCGCGAAACACGACCGGCTCGTTCACCGGCTCACCGCCAACCAAAGCGATGCGTGTGCCTGTGCGGCCCGTCGCCTGCCATTGGCCTGACGGAAGCATCAGCGCTTCGGCTTCGCCGCCCGCAGTCAACGCCACCCCCCCGATGGCAGCGCTTGCATCGAGTATCAGCGCAAACCAGCGGCGGCCGTCGGCGGCCAGCGGCAAGGTCAACGCGCCGTCTCCCTGCCACGTCAGCAACAGCAGCGACGTCGCCGCACTGGGTTCGAGCAGCGATTGTCGTGCCTGCCAGCGTCCGCAAACGAGCGTGAGGTCCACGGCGCCTTCGCGCCACACCGGCATGTGCTCGCGCGGCACGACACATTGCGACGGCGGCCCCGCGCGATGGCGGCCGGGACGGTTCACGATCAATCGCAATCCCCGGCACTCGGCATCGCGAGTGACTGGCACGTCTTCATGAACCGTGCCGCAATTGGCATCGAGCCAGAGCAGATCGCCGGGGCGCACGATGTCGTCGCCGCCATGCGCATTGCGACTGCGCAATGCGGTGCCGGTATCGGGCAACGGGTAGATCGCCACGGCGCAACCGGCATGCGGATGCGGCGGAATCGATGCGCCGTGACGGCGGAAGGCGTCAATTGAGAGGAACGGGTCCGTCTCTGTCAGTTGATCGAAAACGCCCGCCCCGGCCACGGCCGCACAGCGGCCCGGCCGGGTAACGGGCAACACGCGCGGCTTGGCGGGCCCCTTGGCGGCCGGGGCCGGCCGTCGACGAAGTCGTTGGGTATCCGCCATGGGGGTGCCTGCGCGTGCTATGACAACAGGGGACCGTGTGCCGATTACAGCGCGGCGATGGCTTCGCGGGCTTGCGCCAGCGACGTGGCGGCAGCATCGGCGCCACGGGCCAGACCTTCCGCGTAGATGAAGGTCACGTCGGTCATACCGAGGAAGCCCAGGATACTCTTCAGGTACGGCACTTGGGTGTCAGACGGCGTGTCCTTGTACAGGCCGCCGCGGGCGAGCGTGATGAACACCTTCTTGCCCTTGATCAGGCCTTCCGGCGTGCCGTCTTCACGGTAACGGAAGGTCACGCGGGCACGGGCGATCCAGTCGAAGTACGCCTTGAGCTGCGACGGCACCTGGAAGTTGTACAGGGGCACGCCAATCACGATCTGGTCCGCGGCCTGGATTTCGGCGATCAGCGCGTCGCTGCGTGCGATGATGGCGTTTTGCTCAGGCGTACGTTGCTCTTCCGGCGTAAAAAACGCGCCGATCACGCTTTCGTCGAGGTGGGGCAGGTTGTCCGACAGCAGGTTACGGACAACAACCTTCGCGCCGGGACGCGTCGCGCTCAGGCGGGCCACGGTTTCATTGGCCAGCGTGGTCGAGTTGGCGCCTTGCGAACGGGCGGCGGCGTTGATTTGCAGAATCGTGGTCATGGCTCACTCCTGGGGGGTTCGAGATGCCTTCCGTCGATCGGTTGGCTTGGAATGAATTCTAATGACTCACAAAAATGAAACAAGCCGCTAAAATCGAACTGTTTGTTCCCTTTTTGGAACAATGCGGTATCGGGAGACGGAAACCATGATCGATGACCTGAACGACATGCTGATCTTTGCCGAAGTCGTGCGCTCGGGATCGATCACGCGTGCGGGCGAACGGTTGAGCCTGCCCAAGGCGACCGTCAGCCGCCGCTTGTCGAAGCTCGAGGCGCGGCTCGGCACACGGCTGCTGCACAAGACGACACGGCGGCTCGAACTCACCGAGGTTGGCGAGGCGTATTACGAACGCTGCCTGCCGATTCTGGAGGAAGTCGAGGAGACTCGCGACTTCGCGTCGCAGTTGTCGAACAAACCGCGCGGACGCTTGCGCGTCACCGCGCCTGGCGACTTCGCGATGGAATGGCTGGCCGTGCCGCTGGCGACATTCTGTGCGGCGTATCCCGAAATCACCGTCGAGATCGATCTCAGCTCACGGCAAGTCGACCTGATTGCCGAGCGGGTGGACGTTGCGATCCGCGCCGGCCACCTGTCCGACTCCACGCTGGTCGCCCGCCCCCTGCTCGAACTCTCACGGAGTCTGTACGCCAGCCCGTTGTATCTGGCGTCGACGGGCATGCCGTCTACCCCCGACGAACTCGAGGGCCATCGTTTCGTCATCCTGCAGGGTGCGCGGCGCGTATTCAACACGGATACGCTCTCGCGTGGCCGTCAACGTGCGGACATCACGATGCACGGCGCGATCCAGGCCAACAGCATGGGGATGGTCAAGGAGATGGCGCTCGCAGGCAGCGGCATCGCGGCGTTGACGGATATTCTCGCGCAGCCGGGTGTGGCTGCGGGACGGCTGGTCCGGGTATTGCCGGAGTGGTCGTTGCCGAGCAGTCCCGTGCATCTGGTCACGCCGTCGCGGCGCTTTCTGCCGCGCAAGACGCAGGTGTTCATCGAGCATCTGCTCGCCGTCGCGCGTACCTGCCCCGACGAATTCCGTAACCCGGACGTGCCGGCACCCTGACGCCAGGCGCCAATCAGCCGTGCAGCCAGCGCTCACGGCGCTGCGACGCGGCGCGATCTCGCGTGACCGTGAGGCTGTATTTTGTGACTTCGGGCGCGTCCAGCGTGAGGGTGCTTTCACGCAGTTCGTCGCGACGGAAGGCGTGGACCGTGACTTCATCGCCCGGGCGATAGCGTTCGAGCAGCTTGTCGAGGTTGCCCGCAGTCACGCGCAGACCGTCGATCGCAACGAGCGTATCGCCGGCCGACAGCCCGGCCGTTTGCGCAGCCCCGCCGTCGAGGACCTGCGCGAGAGTGCACTCCTCGCCGCGCTTGGCCGTCTTGACGCCCAAGCCGGGGCGCGCGTCGCCGTTCACCACCGGCGCGAGCGCGAGGCCGAAGCGCTCGAACAGACGCTCCAGCGGCAGGTCCCGGGTACCGTTGACCGATGCATGGAAGAAGTCGCCCAGCGACACCCTCGTGACTTCCTCGAACAGCGGCAGGACCTCGTCTTCTGCCATGCCGACCGGCTTGCTTTTGTAGAAGTCGCGGCCGTAGCGTTGCCACAGCGCCCGCATGATGTCGTCGAGCGACTTCTGGCCGCGCGTTTCCGAACGGATGATCAAGTCGAAGGCCAGCGCGACCAGCGACCCCTTCGTGTAATAGCTGACGATCGCGTTCGGCGCGTTTTCGTCCTGACGGTAGTACTTCACCCAGGCATCGAACGAGCTTTCTGCCACGCTCTGCTTCAGACGGCCGCTGCCGCGCAGGACGTTCGCAATCGTCTTGCACAGCAATTCGTAATACGCGTCCGGCTGGATTACGCCGCTGCGCACGAGCATCAGGTCGTCGTAGTAGGAGGTGAAGCCCTCGAACAACCACAGCAGCGTCGTGTAGTTTTCCCGGTCAAGCGCGTACGGCGCGAACACCGCCGGCTTGATACGCTTGACGTTCCACGTATGGAAGTATTCGTGGCTGACGAGGCCGAGAAAGCCGCGATAGGCGTCCGTCATGCCGGACTGGCCTTGTACCGGCAGATCGTTACGGCCGCACAGCAGTGCGGTCGAAGCGCGATGCTCAAGTCCGCCATAGCCTTCGCCGGTCGTCATCACGAGGAACACATAGCGCTCCATCGGCACGCGCGAACGTGCGCTCGCCCCCGGCTCGAACAGACGAATCTGCGACTCACAGATCTTCTTCATGTCGCGCATCAGGCGGTCGAGGTCGAGATTCGGCACCGGGCCGGTCACCACGACCTCGTGTACCACGCCGCAGGCCTTGAACGCACCGTGCACGAACGTGCCGAGCTCGACGGGCGAGTCGATCAGTTCGTCGTAGTCCGCCGCGCGGTAGCGGCCGAAATCGAGCGCCGCCGTTCCCTCGGCCGGCGCCAGCGCGGTGGCCACGCGCCACTCGCGGTACGCCGCGCCACGCGGGCGCAGGATGTCGACTTCGACTGGCGCAGCTTCCTGTCCGTGCACCTTCAGGAACACGCTCGTGCCGTTGAAGAAACCATGCGTGTCATCGAGATGCGCTGCGCGCACCGACAAGTCCCACGCGTAGACTTCATACGTCACGATCAATGTGCCCCTGCAAGGTGCGGCCTGCCAGGAATGCTTGTCGAGCTTCGTCAAGGCCACCTTGCGGCCGCGGCACGTGGCGCCGATCGTCACGATATTGCGAGCGAACTCGCGCACCATGTAGCTGCCGGGAATCCACGCCGGCAATGACAGGCGCTGGCCCTCGGGCGCCGGCGAGGAAATCGTCACCGTCACGTCGAAGAGGTGAGCGGCGGGCGACTTTGGAACGATGGCGTAACGGATAGCTTTCATGGCGTTGGCTTGGCGGCGATTTTCTTATTGGGACGGGCAGGCAGGCCACTGGAACGGATCGGCACGCGCCTTCCGGAGAAACCGGGCGGTGCCGGCGGCGCGCGCAGATCGATCACGCGCGCCGCCCTACTTCGGTATTACTTGACGCTGGAGAGCGCTTTTTCGAGTTCTGCGGCAGGCACGGCGCCGGGCAGACGACGGCCGTCGGCCAGAATGATCGTCGGCGTGCCGGTCACGTTGTATTGATGGCCGAGCGCCAGATTCTGGTCGATCGGCGTGCTGCAGTCCGCGGTGGCAGGCACCTTCTTGTCGAGCATCCAGTCATGCCACGACTTCAGGCGGTCCGAAGCGCACCAGATCGCCTTCGACTTGGCCGTCGAATCGGGACCGAGCACCGGGAACAGGAACGTGTACACGGTCACGTTGTTGATGTTCGACTTCAAAGTTTCTTCAAAGCGCTTGCAATAGGGGCAATTCGGGTCGGAGAACACAGCGATCTTGCGGCTGCCGTTGCCCTTCACGTATTTGATCGCGCGATCGAGCGGCAACTTGGCAAAATCAACCTTGTTCAGTTCCGATTGGCGCGCTTCGGTCAGGTTCTGTCGCGTTTTGGTATCGATCAGATTGCCGCCAATGATGAGATACGCGCCCTTTTCGTCGGCATAGATCACGTCGCCGCCGACGGCCACTTCATAGAGGCCCGGCAGCGGCGTTTTGGCGACGGACTTCACGGGTGCGTCTGCGCCGAGGGTCTTCTGCACGTTGGCCTTGACGCGGTCGAGCACGGCATCGCCATTGTTTTGCGCCACGGCGAAGGCGGTCATGCCGGCCGCGCACAGGGCGGCGACGCCGAGCACTACTGCACGATATCGTTTGAACATCGAAGACTCCCTTGGAATTGGATGGATCGCCATCGCGCGCGGGCTCAACCCAGCGCTCGGCCGATCAGGAATTTTTTGATGAACGGCAGCGTATTGACGCCGTCCAGCCCCGTATTGCGCACGAATTTCGCGAACGGACCGCCCAGCGCGAAAAGCTTCTGCAGGCCGTCTGTCGTGAGGGCCATGCTGTCGATATCTTCGCGGCGGGCGCGCTCATAGCGTCGCAGCACAGTCGGGGCGCCGCAATCGCGGAAGCTCTCGCGTCCGGCGATGACGTCGCCCAGGGCGGCCACGTCGCGCAGGCCGAGGTTCATGCCCTGCCCCGCCAGCGGATGCACCGTGTGCGCGGCGTCGCCGAGGAGCGCCACGCGCTGCCCGATCAGACGCTTGGCTTGCGAGAGCGCGAGCGGAAATCCTTGCGCGCGCGTTGAGACCGGCGTCAGCGCGCCGAGTTCAGCATGGGCGAATTCGCCGACCTGCTCGGCAAGCCGTTTGGGATCCATCCCGAGCAGATGCTGGGCGTGATCGTCGAATGCGGACCATACGAGCGACACATGCTGGCCGGGCAACGGGAGCAGCGCGATAATCTCACCGTCGTGAAACCACTGGAAGGCGGTATCGCGGTGCGGGCGTTCCGCATGAAAATTGCAGACGATGCCGACCTGGCGGTACGGGCGGCGGCTACCGTCGAGGCCAGCCGTCTGGCGCACCCACGACTGCGCGCCGTCGGCGCCCACGACCAGCGACGCGCACAACTGCGTGCCGTTGGCCAGGCGCAGCGCGGCGCTGTCGTCCGTGGCGATAAGCGCCTCGGCATGAGCGTCGATCCAATGCACTTGCGGCGAAAAGCGCAGCGCGGCGTCGAGGGCGCGTTCGAGGTTCGACGATTCGGCGATCCAGGCGAGTTGTGGCACCGCCGCCTGGTAAGCCGAGAAGTGCAAGGCCCCGCGATCGTCGCCGAAAACCTGCATGTCGAAGACGGGATTGAGGCGCGCCGCATCGACGGCCTGCCACACACGCATACGCTCGAACAGCATCTGCGAACTGGAGGACAGCGAATAGATGCGGGCATCCCACGCGTCGGCAACAGGGGCCGCAGGCTGGGCCAGCAACGCGACGGACAGCCGGGCTTGCGCGAGCAGAAGCGCCGCGGCCTTGCCGATCAGGCCGCCGCCGACGACGATCACGTCATGGGTTTGCGTTTGAGTCATGCAGCGAAATCGTCCGCGCCGGGCACGGACGAACCGGTTTCATATCAAGAAACCGTATTGTCGCACGCCCGGGCGGACCCGCGCATTGCGCTGCATCACGCCGCGCCGGCGCGTCAGCACTCGCCCTTCTTCGCGTGTCCGGGCGGACAGTGATAGCCGCCGCGCTTGTCGTAGTGCTTATCGTACTCGTCGCGCCTGTCGTATCGGCCCCGGCGGTCGTCCCAGCGCTCGGGCACGAACACCCAGCCGCCGCCGCCCCGCTCCCAGTGCGGAGATTCATAGGCATAGCCCGGGCGCTCAAGCTCCCAACGGCCCCGCTTCCATTTGTGCTTGTGGCCGTAGTCATCCCACGCCCAATAGCCGGGCGCCCATACATAGCCGGCACGCGGCGGCGGCACGGGTTCATAGATCGGCGCCGGCGGGGCAATGCCGATGCCGACGTTGACCGACACCTGGGCGTGCGCAGCGGATGCGCCGAGACAACTGGCGGCCAGCAACATGGCCGAAATCAAAGTGGCAAAACGGGAGCGATTCATCGGGCCACGTTCCTTGTTTGTCGTTAAGGGGCTCACCGTCATTATCCGCGGTTCGCCGCGCCTGCGCTGTAACAAGGCGTATCCGGGATCCACTGGGGCCATTCCGTTGCCGCGCGTTTCGGCATCGAATCGGGGGATATCCGCAAGTGCGACACGTTCGCGGCACGTTAGGGCCTGCAGGTCCCGGGGCCCGCAGGCGCGCCGCCTTTGGAGGCAGGCCGCCGGAACGGTTACAATAGCGGTCTTCATGCGACGAATCCGGCGTCGCCGGGGCGCGATACCGCCCTGCCCGGCCGGCGACGTCCGCAACCAAGCTCGCCCGCGGTCCGGCTGACGGCCCGCCGCCGCGCGGCTGGAAGCTAACTGACTGATTCACAGGAATTTTATGAGCCTCAAATGCGGCATCGTCGGCCTGCCCAACGTTGGCAAGTCGACCCTCTTCAATGCCCTGACCAAAGCCGGCATCGCGGCCGAAAACTACCCGTTCTGCACGATCGAGCCGAACGTGGGCGTGGTCGAAGTGCCCGATCCGCGTCTGGGCAAGCTGGCCGAGATCGTCAAGCCGGAGCGTGTGCTGCCGGCCACGGTCGAGTTCGTCGACATCGCAGGCCTGGTGGCCGGCGCATCGAAGGGCGAAGGCCTCGGCAACCAGTTCCTCGCGAATATTCGTGAGACGGACGCCACCACGCACGTCGTGCGCTGCTTCGAAGACGAGAACGTCATCCACGTGCAGGGCAAGGTCGATCCGATTTCTGACATCGAAGTCATCAACACCGAACTCGCGCTGGCCGACCTCGCCACCGTCGAGAAGGCGCTGCAGCGCTACACGAAGGCCGCGAAGTCGGGCAACGACAAGGAAGCGGCAAAGCTCGTGGCCGTGCTCGAGAAAGTCGTGCCGGTGCTCAATGAAGCGCGTCCGGTGCGTTCGCTCAAGCTCTCGGGTGACGAACTGGCGCTGATCAAGCCGTTCTGCCTGATCACGGCCAAGCCGACGATGTACGTTGCAAACGTGCTGGAAGACGGTTTCGAGAACAATCCCCACCTGGACGCGATCCGCAAGTACGCCGAAATCGAAGGCGCGCCGGTGGTGGCCGTGTGTGCCGCGATCGAAGCGGAAATCGCCGATCTGGACGACGCCGACAAGGCCGACTTCCTCGCCGACATGGGCATGGAGGAGCCGGGCCTGGATCGCGTGATTCGCGCCGGCTTCAAGCTGCTTGGCCTCCAGACGTATTTCACGGCGGGCGTCAAGGAAGTGCGCGCCTGGACGATCCATGTGGGCGACACCGCACCGCAGGCGGCCGGCGTGATCCATACGGACTTCGAGCGCGGTTTCATTCGTGCGCAGACGATCGCGTATGACGACTACATCGCCCTCAAGGGCGAGCAAGGCGCCAAGGAAGCCGGCAAGATGCGCGCCGAAGGCAAGGAGTATGTCGTGCACGACGGCGACGTCATGAACTTCCTGTTCAACGTCTGATCGCCCGACGATCCCTCGCGCGGGCCACACCGCCGCGCCGTTGCCGAGAAAACCCGCGCTGGCCGCGGGTTTTTTCATGCCCTCATCACGTCAATGCCCCATAGCGCCCGAGGCCGCCCCGGCGGGCGCGCGGCGGAGCTTGTCGACGGCGGCGGTGGGCACCAGCAGCACCAGCACCACGATCAACGCGGTAATGCCGAACATCGACAGGAATGTCAGATGCAAGGAGTGTTGCAGCACGCCGCGAATGACCGTGTCGGCCATGTCATTGGCCGTCTGCCCTTCAAGCACATGGCGCAACTGGTCCGATGACACCGCACCGATACCGGTCGCGTGCGTGAGCCCGAAATTCAGCACCGCGCCGAACAACATGGCACCCAGCGTACTGCCGAGGTTGCGCGAAAACAGATTCGATGCCGTGGCGCTGCCGCGCTGGGAAACGTCGACGATCTCCTGAATCAGCACCAGCGAACTGACGCTGGTCGTGCCCATGCCGAACCCCATCAACAGTGAACCGACGCCGGCCACGACCGGCGAACTCGCCGGACCGAGCAACGCGAAGATCAACGCCCCGGCGGGCAGGAACAGGCTGCCGACCACCAGCACGCGGCGCAGGCCCAGGCGCGTAAACGTCTTGGCCGCAATCGTCGCGCCCATGGGCCAGCCGACCATCACCATGGTCAACGCCAGTCCGGCCACCACGGGCGACTGGCGCAGCACGCCCTGCGCGTACATCGGCAGGAATGTCGTCAGGCCCATCAGCACCATGCCGGAAAGGACCGTTGCCGCATTGGCCGTAGCGATCGGCCGGTGGCCCCACAGCGCGAACGAAATCATCGGGTCCGCCGCACGGCGCTCCTGCCAGATGAACAGCAGGGTCGCAACCCCGCACACCAACAGTCCCGACCAGACGTGCGTGTCCGTGATGGCGTTGGCGTCCGTCAGCGCGATCATCAACGCCGCCACGGCTGCCGTGAACAGCGCCGCGCCGAGGATGTCGATCGACGGGTGGCCGTGCGTTTCGTCTTCATGCAGATAAACCATGAACCCGGCCAACGCCAGCACACCGATCGGAATGTTGATCCAGAAGATCCACGCCCACGACATGTCGCGCAGAATGATGCCGCCGACCATCGGGCCGAGCACGGCCGAAATGGCCCAGACGCTCGCGAGATAGCCTTGCACCTTGCCGCGTTCGTGCACCGGATAGTGGTCCGCGACGATCGTGAGCCCGATCGGCTGGATCGCCGCCGCGCCGACGCCCTGAATCAGGCGGAACACGATCATGGCAGGCATCGACCACGCGAAACCGGCGAAGATCGAGCCGGCAAGGAAAATGACGACGCCCGCCAACATGACCGGCTTGCGGCCGTAAAGGTCCGCGAGCTTGCCGACGACCACCGTCATCGCGGTTTGCGTCAACAGGAAAGCGGAGAAAACCCAACTGTAGAGATTCAAGCCGCCCAGTTGGGCGACGATTTGCGGCATCGCTGTCGAGACGATGGTGGCTTCGAGGGCAACCATTGCCGACGAAGCCATCACCGATGCGACAATAAACGGCCTGGCCGCCTGGCGGGAAGAAGACATGGGGACGTTTTTTCGGGTAAGACGTTGCAGGGGGAGCCGGTATTATGCGCCTGCTTACAAAAGCGTGTTGGACGCGCCGCAAGCTCTCCCCCCGTACGGCATCCGCCCCTTGTCAGCTGGACACCGCCACCCTGCAGGTGAGGTCTACGACGATGCGGTGTTGCGCTTGACCATGCCGTAGATGACGAGCAACACGATGGCGCCGATGATCGAAGCGATCCAGCCCGCCGACTGCCCTTCGCTGTAGAAATGGAGGAACTGGCCGACGTATTTTGCGAGCAGTGCGCCGCCGATGCCGAGGACGATGGTCATGATGATGCCCATCTGGTCTCGTCCGGGGTGCAAGGCCCGTGCAATCAGGCCGACAATGAAGCCGACAACGATAGTGCCGATAATGCCCATGACGGTTCTCCCTGAAAAATGGTTGGCAGCCGCGGGCGGCGGCCCGGGGGCAGTATAGCCCGACTTCCCCGCCCGCCGGCAAGCCCCTGCGCCGCGGCGGCGGCACCTGCGGCCGATTGACGCACGGCAGCATGACGGCGCCGGTCACGCCGGGACGCTATTCCCGGTATAAGTCCGTCCTATTTGTCAAAAGCCGCGCGGTGAGCCATGATGGGAGTTATGTGCCCGTCACCCGGCGGGCGTGCGCGGGTGCTGAACGTACCCGGCCATCCCACGCTATAATCAAGGGGCTGTCCAGAACCCCACACCATGCAACTGCTCGCACTCGGCCTGAATCACCACACGGCGCCCGTATCGCTGCGCGAACGGGTGGCGTTTCCGTTCGAGCAGATCGAGCCGGCGCTGGCCGCGTTGAAGGGTCTCTGGCACGCTCAAGGCAGCGCGCCCGAAGCGGCGATCCTGTCGACCTGCAACCGTACCGAAATCTACTGCGCAACGGCCGATGCCGCCGCGCGCGAACGCGCGATCCATTGGTTGGCGCAGTTCCACAATATCCCGGCTGCCGAACTCGCCCCGCATATCTACGCCCTGCCCCAGTCCGATGCCGTCCGTCATGCCTTTCGCGTGGCCAGCGGCCTCGACTCGATGGTGCTCGGCGAGACGCAGATCCTCGGCCAGCTCAAGGACGCAGTGCGCACCGCTTCGGAAGCCGGGGCGCTCGGCACTTATCTGAACCAGCTGTTCCAGCGCACGTTCGCCGTTGCCAAGGAGGTGCGTGGACAGACCGAAATCGGCGCGCATTCGGTGTCGATGGCCGCCGCCGCCGTCCGCCTCGCGCAGCGGATCTTCGAGAGCATCAGCACTCAGAACATCCTGTTCATCGGCGCGGGCGAAATGATCGACCTGTGCGCCACCCATTTCGCGGCGCAGAACCCGAAATCGCTGTATGTGGCGAACCGCACCGCCGAACGCGGCGAGAAGCTTGCCGAACGCTTCGGCGGCAGCGCCATTCGGCTGTCCGAGTTGCCGAACCGGCTGCATGAATTCGACATCGTCGTCTCGTGCACTGCGAGCACGCTGCCGATCATCGGCCTGGGCGCGATCGAACGTGCCATCAAGGCGCGCAAGCACAAGCCGATGTTCATGGTCGATCTGGCCGTGCCGCGCGACATCGAGCCCGAAGTCGGCCGCCTGGCGGACGTCTTCCTGTACACCGTCGATGATCTCGGCAGCGTGGTGCGCGAGGGCAATGCCCTGCGTCAGGCCGCCGTCGCGCAAGCCGAAGCGATCATCGAGACACGCGTGCAGCACTTCATGCAATGGCTCGATGCGCGCAGCGTCGTGCCGGTCATCCGCGACATTCACGGGCAGGCGGAAGCCGTCCGTCTGGCCGAACTCGAACGTGCGCGGCGCATGCTGATGCGCGGCGACGACCCGGCCGCCGTCCTTGAGGCGCTGTCCCAGGCGCTGACCAAGAAATTCCTGCACGGTCCCACGCACGCGCTCAATCATGCGCGCGGCGAAGACCGCGACCGCATCCTCCACCTCATTCCCGAGTTGTTTCGTCATTCGGGAACTGCCGAAAAATAGATGAAAGCGAGCATGCAAGCCAAGCTCGACCAGTTGACGCAACGTCTGGTCGAGCTAAACGGGCTATTGAGCCAGGCCGACGTCACGGCCGACCTGGACAACTACCGCAAGCTCACGCGCGAACACGCCGAGCTTGCGCCGGTCGTCGAGCAATACCAGCATTACCGCCAGGCGCTGAGCGACGTGAGCGCCGCGCAGGAAATGGCGCTCGATCCCGAGATGAAGGAGTTCGCGGAAGAGGAAAGCGCTGTCGCGCGCGAACGGATGGGCGCGCTTCAGGATGAACTCCAGCGCATGCTGCTGCCGCGCGACCCCAACGACGAGCGCAACATCTTCCTCGAAATCCGGGCCGGCACCGGCGGTGACGAATCCGCGCTGTTCGCGGGCGACCTGCTGCGCATGTACACGCGTTACGCCGAGCGTCAGCGCTGGCAGGTCGAGGTGATGTCCGCCAGCGAATCGGATCTGGGTGGCTACAAGGAAGTCATCGTTCGGCTGATCGGCCAGGGCGCCTATTCGCGGCTGAAATTCGAGTCGGGCGGCCATCGCGTGCAACGCGTGCCGGCGACCGAGACGCAAGGCCGCATCCACACCTCCGCGTGTACCGTGGCGGTGATGCCCGAAGCCGACGACGTTGCGGACGTCGAGATCAATCCGGCGGACATCCGGATCGATACCTTCCGCGCGTCCGGCGCCGGCGGCCAGCACGTCAACAAGACCGACTCCGCCGTGCGGATCACGCACTTGCCGACGGGCATCGTCGTGGAGTGCCAGGACGACCGCTCGCAGCATCGCAACAAGGACAAGGCGCTCAATGTCCTCGCGGCACGCATCAAGGACGCGCAGCTGCGCGCGCAACAAGCGAAGGAAGCCGCCACCCGCAAGAGCCTGATCGGCTCGGGCGACCGCTCCGAGCGCATTCGCACGTACAATTTCCCGCAAGGGCGCATGACGGATCACCGGATCAATCTCACGCTATACAAGCTGGAAGCGATCATGGACGGCGATCTCGACGAAATGATCCATGCGCTCGCGACCGAGCACCAGGCCGAACTATTGGCATCCCTCGGCGAGGCCGCGTGAGCTTGACGGGTGAGGCTGACCAGGCGAACGACGACGCGCCGCAGGCGGCGACCGTCGCCGCGCTGTTGCGTGATCCAGGCCTGCCCCCGCTGGAAACCCGCATCCTGCTTGCCCATGTGCTTGGCTGGACGCGCACCCAGTTGATCACCCGCGACCGCGACCCGCTCGGCCCCGCCACGGTCGCCGCGTTTTCCGCGCTGCGCGCGCGCCGCCTCGCCGGCGAACCGATTGCCTATCTCACCGGGACACGCGAATTCTTCGGTTTGACGCTTTCCGTTTCCCCTGCGGTACTGATTCCACGGCCGGAAACCGAGCTGCTTGTCGAGTTGGCGTTGGCGCGCCTGGCCGGAATCACCGCCCCACGCGTGCTCGACCTGGGCACCGGCAGCGGCGCAATTGCACTGGCGATCGCCCATGCGTGCCCGTCCGCGCACGTGACCGCGCTCGACCGATCCGCCGAAGCGCTGGACGTGGCGCGCGCCAATGCGGCACAACTCGATCTGCTCGGCCCGGCGGACAATCCGCGCGTGCACTTCGTCGCCAGCGACTGGTACGCCGCGCTGGACGCGCAATCCGGCATCACCGCCCCATTCGACGTCATCGTCTCGAATCCGCCGTATATCGTCGCAGGCGATCCGCATCTGTCGCAAGGCGACTTGCGTCACGAACCGGTCGACGCGCTGACCGATCACGCCGACGGACTGTCGGCGCTGCGCCGTATCGTCGCCGGGGCCCCGTCCCGTCTGCGCGCCGGCGGCTGGCTGTTGTGCGAGCATGGCTACGATCAAGCCGCTGCGGTACGTGATTTGTGCCTCGCGGCGAACTTCGCCGATGTATTTTCGGCGCACGATCTGGCCGGGATCGAGCGGACCACCGGCGGGCGACGGGTCTGAACAGCCCCAACCGGCTTGGGCGGGCAAGGCAGAAAAACGCTAGAATGAGCGATACGCCGAATTCGCGGCTCCCCACAGGTTCAAGAATCATGTCCACCCAGGAACGTATCCAGCAAATCGTCAACAGCCACGCCGTCGTGCTTTTCATGAAAGGCAACGCCCAGTTCCCGATGTGCGGCTTTTCCGGCCGCGCCGTGCAGATCCTCAAGGCGTGTGGCGTGAGCGACCTGTTCACCGTGGACGTCCTGCAAGACGAAGAAATCCGTCAGGGCGTGAAGGAATTCGCCAATTGGCCGACGATCCCGCAGTTGTATATCGGCGGCGAATTCATCGGCGGCTCGGACATCATGATGGAGATGTACCAGAGCGGCGAACTGAAGCAAGTCCTGGCCGAATTGCCGCAGTAACGTTCGCGGGCGCTGCCGCCCAGGCGGCACAGAAAAATGCCTCGATGACCCCCCCTCCGCCCGACCAGCTGCCGCAAAAGCCTCGCCTTGTCGTGGCGATCACGGGCGCAACGGGCGCCATCTACGGCGTTCGCCTGCTCACGCTGCTGCGCCGTCTCGGCAGCGTCGAAACCCATCTGCTGGTCTCCAGTGCCGGCTGGCTCACGCTGCGCCACGAGCTCGGGATGGAAAAATCCGAAGTTCAGGCCTTGGCCGACGTCACGCACAGCGTGCGGGAGGTCGGCGCGACGATTGCGAGCGGTTCATTCGCAACGGCCGGCATGGTGGTCGCCCCCTGTTCCATGAAAACCCTCGCGAGCATCGCACACGGGCTGTCGGACAACCTGATCGCGCGGGCTGCGGATGTCACGCTGAAGGAACGCCGCCGTCTGGTGCTCATGGTGCGTGAAACGCCGTTCAACCTCGCGCATCTGCGCAATATGACGGCAGTGACGGAAATGGGCGGCGTAATTTTCCCGCCGCTGCCGGCGTTCTACAACCGGCCCGAATCGCTCGAAGCCATGGTCGACGACACCGTTGGACGTGTCCTGGACATGTTCGGTGTCGGCCCCGCCTTGTCCCACAGTTGGGCGGGCCTGGGCAAGGACAGCGAAGCGTAACGACAACCGCGCTCACCCACAGTGCACATCGACTATAGTTAAAAAACTACAGTCACAGCGCATGCGGGCACGCCGACGCCCGGCGCTCGATTTTCCACGGAGTTCGTCATGGAGCCCGTCATCGTCTACGCGGTCGTGATCCTTTTGGTCATCACGACCATCCTCTCGGTGCCCGCCGGCGCACTCTGGCGCGGCTTCCTTTGGCCGACGCTGTCGCCGGCACGTCCCGGCGAACGCCGCCACCATGCGCCGCGCAGCGCGTACTGGCGTGCCCATGGTCCGCACGACGGACACCACGCCGGCGGCGTGCATATGCGCCGTCATCCGCCGCACTAGCGCGGGTTCGCGCTAACGACTTGTTACAAATGTAGTGCGGCCGTAGCACCCGAAATAGGCAGCTGTCCGTAAAATCGGTCGCCATGAATAGCTCGCGCGCCGCCGCCTCGTTGGCGCACACGGCGCGCCAAGCGACAAGGAGATCAGATGCAACGCACCCCATGGATTGCCGCCGCCGGATTGGCCGCGGCCATGCTCGTATCGGCCAGCGCCTTCGCTCGTACCGACGTGTCCGTCAACATCGGCATTCCCGGTCCGGTCCTCGTGGCCCCGGCCCCCGTCTACGCCCCGCCGCCCGTTTATGCGCCGGCGCCATTGGTGGTCGCACCGCAACCGGTCTACGTCGAGCCGCACTGGCGTGAGCGCGAACACTGGGATCGCGGGGAGCATCGCGGCTGGGAGCACCGCGGCTGGGAGCGTCGCGGCTGGGACCGTGACGACGACCGCGGCCGCCACGGCCATCACGATCGCGACTAAGTCCGTTCTGCCGTGACACCTGCGTCACGGCGCGCCATTTCCACCGACAAGACAACACCCCGGGGCAGAAGACTGCCACCGGGGTGTTTGTCGTTGCTGCGCCCAGCACAGCGGCCGCACCGCAATCGCGCGCGGCGCGTGAGGCGCGCACGCCGCCCGGACTTCGCCGGACGGCGTGAAGCCGATCAATAACGATAACAGCACGGATGACCGTAGTAATAACCGCCGTACGGACGTGCGGGAACGACGATACATCCGGCCAGACTGGCGAGCAGGATCGCAGCAACGACATATTTCATGATGACTCCTTGTTTTTAGGGACGGGTGGTGCACGCTTCCTTTATATCCATCCCGCCTCCCGATTGACATCACGCGTCTGTAATCCGTGTAAGCAGATTTAACGCCGGAGCGCCGTTGTCGTACTTTGTTACGTAACATCGTACGCCCGAACCCGTAACATCGCTCCCACGCACATACCGCCCTCACGCTGCGGCGCGGGTTGGCGGACGGTCCCCGGATTGGCACGGCACTTGCATCCCATGACGCCGTCGCCCTTTCACTGCCCCGAATAGCGCGACTATCTTCACCCTCCCCCTTGGGGGGAGGGAATTTTTCCGCTGGCGCCGCCCTTCGCGGGCCGAGGCGCTAGTGGGAAGACTTCATCCATGCGTTTGAAACGGTTTGCCGAAAGGCACCCGTTCCCTCCCCGGCCGGCGCCGCGCCCTTGCAGCGCAAGGCCGTCGCGTATTCCCCCGCCTTCCACAAGCACAACTCCGGGTTGGCCCCGATCTCAAGTCGGTATTCAGACGGTCGTAATGCTGCATACCGAGGCATGCCTTTTCGACTGGGAGAGTGTTATGGAGATCGCCACCCCCGACCTGCAGATGGAACAACAAGAGCTGGAGGCTGTCAGCGCCGCGCTCAACCGTGTGCAGGCGGTCATCGAGTTCGATCTGAACGGCATCGTGCTGCACGCGAACGACAACTTCCTGCGCACGCTCGGCTATTCGCTCGATGAAATTCGCGGCCAGCATCACCGCCTGTTCTGTGAACCCGAATATGCGGCATCCGAAGCGTATCGCGCCTTCTGGGCCAAGCTCAACCGCGGCGAATTCGACAGCGGAGAGTACCGCCGGCTCGGCCGCGGCGGCCGCGAAATCTGGATTCAGGCTTCGTACAATCCGGTCCTCGATGCGAGCGGCCGTCCGTACAAGGTGATCAAATTCGCCACGGACATCACGCAGCAGCGCCGCCAGAACGCGGAGTACGAAGGCCGTGTGCGCGCGATCGATCTTGCGCAGGCCGTCATCGAATTCAACCTGGACGGCACCGTCATCCAGGCCAACGACAACTTCCTGCGCACGCTCGGTTACTCGCTCGACGATGTCCGCGGCAAGCATCACCGCATGTTCTGCGAACCGGACTACGCCGCATCGGAAACCTACCGCGACTTCTGGGCAAAGCTCAATCGCGGCGAATTCGACGCCGGCCGTTACAAGCGCCTGGGCCGCGGCGGCCGCGCGATCTGGATTCAGGCGACGTACAACCCGATTCTCGACATGAACGGCCGCCCGTGGAAGGTCGTCAAGTTCGCCACCGACATCACGGCGCAAGTCGAACTCGAAGCGTCGGTCAAGCGCCGGGCCGAGGACGACCAGCAAAAGGTCGCGCGGCTCCTGCAGACGGTGAACCGCGCCGCCGCCGGCGACTTGACCGGCGATGTGGCCGTGGGCGGCACCGACCCGATCGACCAGCTCGCGGAAGGGATCAAGCACATGATGGACGACCTGCGCGGCGTGATCGGCAAGGTCGTCGATTCGGCGGGCGGATTCTCCGGGGCATCGAAGGACATCGCTGACCGCGCCAACACAGTCGCGAGTGGCGCGCAGGCGCTCGGCGCGACGGTCGAGGAGATGAATGCCTCCATCGAGGAATTGACCGCGTCGATCAACTCGATCGCCGACAACACCAAGGGCGCCGATCAGCTCGCCAAGTCGACGCAGCAGGAAGCCGAGACCGGCGCGCGCGCCATCGCTAAGTCAGTCGAGGCGATGGAGCTCATCAACAAATCGTCGGAAGACATCAGCGAGATCGTGAAGGTGATCGGCGAGATCGCCGGGCAGACCAATCTGCTCGCGTTCAATGCGGCGATCGAAGCCGCGCGCGCCGGCGAACACGGCCTCGGCTTTTCGGTCGTGGCCGATGAAGTCCGCAAGCTCGCCGAACGTTCGTCGCAGGCCACCAAGGAGATCTCGAAGCTGATCAACGAGTCGACCAAGCGCGTGGCGCAAGGCAGCGAGATTTCGAAGCAGGCGGGCGAGGCGTTCGAGAAGATCGTGGGCGGCGTGGGGCGCACTACGCAGGCCATTTCGGAAATCTCCTGCGCGGCGGAAGAGCAACTCGTGGCGGCGCGTGAAGTCAGTGTCGCGATCCAGCACGTGGCCGAGGAAACCGAGAAGTCTGCCGGGGCATGCGAGACCATCGCGCAAGCCACCACCGGCTTGACGCATGGCGCGGACGAGCTGAATCGCACCGTCTCCCGGTTTGTCGTCTGACCCGGCGTGATGGAGCGTCACCATGGATATCGACAGCGAAGTCGACCAAGGCACCCAGAACGCCCTGCTGGGTCTCGTGCACCGCCACACCGGCATTTCCATGACAGCGAAGAAGTGGACGTTGCTGCAGGGCCGCCTGCGGCCCCGCTTGCGTGCGCTCGCGCTGCGCAATTATCGCGACTACCTCGCGCTGCTCGAGAATACGCCGGATGAGGTCCGCAACTTCATCAATCTGGTGACGACGAACGAGACATCGTTCTTCCGCACGCCGCGCGTGTGGGACTATTTCGCGCAGCACTACCTGCCGCGGTGGTTCGACGCGCATCGCGGGGCCGTCTTCCATCTGTGGTCGGCGGCCGCGTCATCGGGCGAGGAGGCGTATTCGGCGGCGATGCTGTGCGAGGAGTTCCGGGCCCGTCATCCGTCATTCCAGTACCAGATCCATGCGACGGACATTTCGAGCCAGGTGCTGGCCTCGGCGATGACGGGCCAGTTCCACGGGCGCAGCATCGACGGACTCAAGGCGGCACGGCCGGCCATGCTGGCAAAGTATTTCCGCGCAAGCGCCGGCGGCTATGCGGTGATACCGGCGCTGCGCACGCACATCATGTTCTCCGAGCACAATCTGTACCGCCCGCTCGCGGCACGCGAGGCCTTCGACCTGGCACTGCTGCGTAACGTCCTCATCTATTTCGAAACGGCCGATCAGGAATGCGTGATCGAGAACGTACGGCAATCGCTGGCGCCGGACGGCATGCTGATCGTCGGCGAATCGGAGTCGCTCTCGCGGCTGAAGACCGGTTTCGCGTTCGAGCAGCCGCTCATCTACCGCAACCACGGGGCGCCGCATGACAGAACCGCATGAGGTACACGAGATCCAGGTATTGATGGGCGACGTGAAACTCGGACGCGGGGGTGATGTCCTGCGCGCCACGCTCGGGTCGTGCGTCGGGATCGGGTTGATGTGGCGCGCGCGCGGCCTGTACGGACTTGCGCACTGCCTGCTGCCGGAAGCGCCGCAGCCGACATTGGCGATCGGGGCCAAGTATGTGACGCAAGCGGTGCCGTCGCTGCTCGCGCTGATGCGGATCGGCGATGCCCGGCGCGGCGAAGTTGAAGCGGTGATCGCGGGCGGCGGCAACATGATGCCGCACCAGCCCCCGGCCCGTCACGGGCTTATCGGCGCGCAGAACGCAAAGATGGCGCAGGACCTGATGAAAGCGGCGGGGATCCGCATCGTGCATCTGGAGATCGGCGGCGAGGCCGGCCGGCAGATGACGATCGACTGCGCACACCACCGCTTCACGGTGCGCACCATCGGCGTGGCACCGCATCCAGGCACGCCCCCGGCATCGCCGCTGTCGCCGGTCACCATGCCACCGATCGCGCATGAAAAGGAATCCCCATGAACGCGCGTTCCGATCAAGGCGCTTACGGCAGCATGCCCGCCTATGCGGGATTGAATACCCCGCCCGGCTTGCCGTCGGCGTTGCCGCCCGGCATGCGTCCCGTGCCGGACTCGCCGCCCGCCCAATCCGCGGTCGCGGTGCCCGACGCGATCGAGCTCTATGGCTCGTTCCATCTTGGCCAGACGGAGCTCGCGCTGCCGGTATCGTCGTTGCAGGAGGTGGTCAACTACCCCGCGCGCGTGACGCCGGTGCCGCTCGCGCCGTCATTTCTGCTCGGCCTCTTCAATCTGCGCGGCACGCTCATCCCGATCGTCAACCTGAAGCCGTTGCTCGGCATCGCCGATGCCGGTGTGCGCGCCACGGAGAAAATTGCCATCGTCGATCACGGCGGCGTGCGCGTCGGCCTGTTGTTCGATACGACCGGCGAGATCCTGCGGATTCGTCCGTCCCAGAAAACCGACTTCGTCTACGGCGAGGGCTCGCCCGATGCCGCGCGCCCCGCCCCGGTGATCGCCGGGGCGATCAAGCTCGCGAACGGCGATCGCATCCTGCAAATTCTGTCGCCGTCGGCGCTCGTCCGTATCGAAAACATGCCGCACCTGCTCGCGCGGCAAGCCGAAACCGCGCCGCAACATCGGCGCTCAGTGCAAGGCCAACGGCTCCAATGCGTATCGTTTCGCGTCGCGCACGCGCGTCTGGCACTGTCGATGAGTGCGATCCAGGAGATCATCCGCAAACCTGAACTGCAGAACTCGGCGTTCGGCAGCGAGTTCTGCATCGGCATGCTCAATCTGCGCGGGATCATTGTGCCGGTCATCGACTTCGCCCGTTTCCTCGACATGACCGCCACGCCGCCAGATGCCGCTGTCGCCGGGACAGCGGCCGACGAACGGCGCGTGCTGATCGTCAAACAGGAAGACGTGCACTTCGGCTTGCTCGTCGATGCCGTGGACAGCATCGTGACCTATCATGCCGAGGAACTGCTGGCGATTCCCTCGTTCAGCCGGCGACATGCGGGGCTGTTCGCGGGATGCATCGCGCGTGAAGGGGGCGCGGACATCATCCTGCTCAACCCGAACGAACTCTTCACGCACGACCAGGTCCTGTCGCTCACGCAAGGCCATCGCGATCTCTACCGCAATGCTGCGGGCGTTGCCACGCCAGGCCGCCGGGGCAAGGGCGCGCGCAGCGGCGCACGTCAGGCGTACATTGCGTTTCGTCTCGACTACCTGCTGGGCGTACGCATCGACCAGTTGCGCGAGATCATCCATTTCTCGCCGGACATCATCCGCGCGCCGGGCGCGCCATCGTTCGTGCGCGGCATGCTGAACCTGCGCAAACAACTGGTGACGATCGTCGATCTGCGCGCGATCTACGGAATGAAGCCGTATGCGGACGAAGCCCACGCGCGCATCCTCATCATCGAACGCGGGCAAGAGAAGTTCGGGCTGGTGGTCGACGCGGTGGAGAACATCGTCACGATCGACGAAGCCGACAAGCTGCCGGTGCCGGCCGTGTTGATCGGACAGGCCGGCAACGATTTGCGGCTCGATATGCGCGAGGCAGTGGAGATACCGTCCCAGGACGGCGCGCCGAAGACGTTGATGCTGCTCGACCTCGCCCCGCTCACGGAGCGGATCGGCCATGCGCTGGCATGACGGCCCCAGCCCGATTTCCGGTACGACTCAGACGGCTGCGTGCCGATGAATATCGTGGGTCACGAAACCCGATTCATCGGTCGGCAATTCCAGCCAATCCGGATGCGCCAGTGTGCGGCACACATCGTCGTAGCCACTCGCCCAGTGATCGAGCATCGTCGGCAGGCTGAACTGAAAGTCCTTGTAGTGCCCTTCGTACTCCTTGTTGCGGTAGATCATCTGAATCACGTTATAGCGCTTGCTGCACGCGATCTGCTCGGCGGCGTGACACCACGGATCGTGCTTGCGCAAGTCCGCCGGCACCCGCTCCAATACTTCGCGCAGCACGCGGCGATAATGCTGGGCGCGCTGCAGGTGGTCCGTCACCAACCGGGTCCGGCTCGAGAACTGAATGTCCTTCTGGCGTCCGGCCACGTCGTTGAGATTGTCGGGCAACGGCCCGCGCGCGCTCCACAGGTCGACTTGAAACGCGAGCGTGTCGCGGCGCGGTGACGTGCCCAATACTTCGGATAGCGGCGTATTGGAGACGAGGCCGCCGTCCCAATAATAGTGTCCGTCGATCTCCACGGCCGGGAATCCCGGCGGCAGCGCACCCGACGCCATGAAATGCTCGGCGCGCAAGGTGTCGCGCGTGTTGTCGAAGTAGACGAAATTCCCGGTATGCACGTTGACCGCGCCGATCGACACACGCATCTCGCGCGCATTGATGCGATCGAAGTCAACGAACTTCTCGAGCGTCGCGCGCATTGCCGACGTATCGTAGAAACTGGCGTGCGCGGGGTCTCCCATGGCCGTCGGCAGCGGCGGCGGAAAGCGCGGCGTGAAGAAGCCCTTCTGCCCTTCGGTCATGGCGCGCCATGCCTGCCATGCGCTATAGGCGACACGCCCCGACTCCGGACCGCCCAGCATCGCCGCTTCCCACGCGGCGGGCATCGGCGGGAACACGGCCGGCTGGCAGATCGTGCGCCAGAACGCGTCCAGCTGTTCGACCCGGCGCTCGGGCGCGTTGCCCGCGATGATGGCAGTATTGAGCGCGCCGATCGAAATCCCGGCAAGCCAGTTGGGCGTGATACCCGCTTCATGCAGCCCCGCGAACACGCCCGCCTGGTACGCACCCAGTGCGCCCCCGCCTTGCAGCACCAGCGCCACGGTCTCATAGGGCGGCAAATCAATCGTCCGTCGCGGGACCTTGGGCGGGTTCGCGGTCATGGGTTTGTCCTCCAATTACTGCATGAACCAGCCGTGGCTTACGACGAACGACTGGCCCGTGAACGCGGCGCTCGGGAAGGCCGAGAGAAACAGGACGGTCTGCGCAACGTCTTCCACGGTCGTGAACACGCCGTCGACGGTGCCGCCGAGCATGACCTTCTTGACGACCTCGTCTTCCGAAATGCCAAGTTCCTTCGCCTGTTCCGGAATCTGCTTGTCAACGAGCGGCGTGCGCACGAAGCCCGGGCACACCACGTGCGAGCGCACATTGTGCTTCGCCCCCTCCTTCGCCAACACGCGCGCGAGGCCGAGCAATGCGTGCTTGGCCGCGACGTACGCCGACTTCAGCGGCGACGCTTCGTGCGAATGCACCGAGCCCATATAGATGACGACGCCGCCGCGATCGTCCTTGTACATGTGCTTGAGCGCGGCCTTCGTCGTCAGGAATGCGCCGTCGACGTGGATGGCCTGCATCTTCTTCCAGTCCGAATACGCATAGTTCTCAATCGGATTGACGATCTGGATGCCGGCGTTCGACACGAGAATGTCGACCGAGCCGAGCGTGGCGGCGACGTTGTCGATCCCCTGATTGACGGCGTCTTCATTAGTGACGTCCATGGCAATGCCGAGCGCGCGCCCGCCGGCGGCTTCGATTTCCTTCGCGACGGCGTTGGCGCCGTCAAGATTCAGGTCGGCAATCGCCACGGCCGCGCCGGCCTTGGCCAGCGTCAGCGCAATTTCCTTGCCAATGCCGCTCGCGGCGCCGGTGACGACTGCGACTTTTCCGCTCAACTGGCTCATACAACACTCCTGTATCGAAAAAATGTAGCGACGTAATGTTTCATCGGACAATCATCAGACAAAAAAGGCGCCATCGCTGGCGCCTTCGGTCGTTCGCTTTACCGCGTGATCGGCTTGTAGCGGATACGCTTCGGCTTGGCGGCTTCTTCGCCCAGACGCTTCTTCTTGTCCGCCTCGTACTCCTGGTAGTTGCCGGGGAAGAACTCGATATGCGAGTCGCCTTCGAAGGCCAGGATGTGCGTGGCGATCCGGTCGAGGAACCAGCGATCATGCGAAATCACCATGACGCAGCCCGCGAATTCGAGCAGTGCGTCTTCGAGCGCGCGCAGCGTTTCGACATCGAGGTCATTCGAAGGTTCGTCGAGCAGCAGCACGTTGCCACCGGCGATCAGCGTCTTGGCCAGATGCAAGCGGCCGCGTTCACCGCCCGACAGCGCGCCGACCTGCTTCTGCTGGTCCGATCCCTTGAAGTTGAAGCGGCCGATATAGGCGCGCGACGGCGTTTCGTAACGGCCGACAGTCAGCACGTCGGCGCCGCCCGAGATTTCCTCGAACACGGTCTTCGTGCCGTCGAGGGCGTCGCGGCTTTGGTCGACATACGCGAGCTTCACGGTCGGACCGACCTTGATCTCGCCGCTATCCGGCGTTTCCTGACCGGTCAGCATGCGGAAGAAGGTCGACTTGCCGGCGCCGTTGGGGCCGATGATGCCGACAATCGCGCCCGGCGGCACCTGAAAGCTCAGGTCGTCGATCAACAGGCGGTCGCCGAAACCCTTCGACACGTTCTTGAATTCGATGACTTCGTTACCCAGACGCTCGCCGACCGGAATGAAGATCTCCTGCGTCTCGTTGCGCTTCTGGTATTCCTGGCTGTTCAGTTCATCGAAACGGGCCAGACGGGCCTTCGATTTCGCCTGACGCCCCTTTGGATTCTGGCGCACCCATTCCAGTTCTTTCTTGAGTGCCTTCTGACGCGCGGACTCGCTCGACTCTTCCTGCTTCAGGCGGTTTTCCTTCTGGTCGAGCCACGAGCTGTAGTTGCCCTTCCAGGGAATGCCCTGGCCACGATCCAGTTCGAGAATCCACTCGGCGGCGTTGTCGAGGAAGTAGCGATCGTGGGTGACGGCCACGACGGTGCCCGGGAAACGCGTGAGGAACTGTTCGAGCCAATCGACCGATTCCGCATCCAGATGGTTGGTCGGTTCGTCGAGCAGCAGCATGTCGGGACGCGAAAGCAGCAGACGGCACAGCGCCACGCGGCGCTTTTCGCCACCCGACAGATGGCCGATCCTGGCTTCCCACGGCGGCAAGCGCAGAGCGTCGGCCGCGACTTCAAGCTGTTGTTCGGCATTGTTGCCGTCGGCCGCGGACAGAATTGCTTCGTACTTCGCCTGTTCGGCGGCGAGCGCGTCGAAGTCAGCGTCCGGTTCGGCATAGGCCGCGTAGATTTCGTCGAGCTTCTGGCGGGCTTCGAAGACTTCGCCCAGGCCGCCTTCGACAGCTTCGCGCACCGTCTGCTCCGGATCGAGCTGCGGTTCCTGCGGCAGGTAGCCGATATTGAGGTTCGCCATCGGTATGGCTTCGCCCTCGATCTCCTTGTCCACGCCGGCCATGATCTTGAGGACGGTGGACTTGCCCGAGCCGTTCAGGCCCAGCACGCCGATCTTTGCGCCCGGGAAGAACGACAGTGAGATGTCCTTGAGGATGTGACGCTTGGGCGGAACGATCTTGCCCACGCGGTTCATGCTGAATACGTACTGTGCCATGCGGCTTCCTGACTGAAACGGTGAATTACCCGAAGTGTAGCAAAGGCGGGGGAAGGAAAGCGCGAGCCGCGACACGCAACGCAGGTATCGGCGATTTACCGGTGACTTACCGGCGCCTCATCGGCTACGGACGGGTCGCGCTTCGCGACGCGTGAGGAACGTCCAACGTCACCGCGCTTCTGGGGTAGGCGCAGCACGGCAGGATCCAGCCCTCGCGCTTTTCATCGAAGCTCACGCCCGGCCATTCGATACGGTAGGTAATCTCACCCTCGGGCTTGAAGCACAGGCATGCACGGCAGGTGCCATTTCGGCACGAACTCGGCAACTTGATGCCGGCCGCCTGCGCGGCGAGCAGCAACGGCTGATCGCTGGAAGCCTCGAAGGTCCAGCCGGCGGGCAGAAGGGTCACGGAAAAGCGTTCGGTCATGGGCGCTAAGGTATCACGTGGCGGGCTTCGCGGTCCGCTTCGGCGCGCTTTTTGATGACGCGCTACCATACGGCTTCCTCCGCCAAATTTCGGCAAATTCTCGGCAACTGCCTTGAAATATCCCGAATGCGGCGCCAGATACGCATCTCCTGGCGCGTCGGGCGACCCACCCGCCGCTCGCGACGCGCCGCATCCGGTCCATCATGCCGCTCATCGACACCACCCGCCTCGAAGCCGCCTTGCATCAGTTCGCCGACGAACGCGACTGGCATCGGCATCACACGCCCAAGAATCTTGCCATGGCATTGTCCGTGGAAGTCGCGGAGCTCGTGGAAATCTTCCAGTGGCAAAGCGAAGCCGAATCGCAGGCTGTCATGCAAAGTCCCGAGGCGCGCCACGTCGAGCAGGAACTGGCCGACATCGCGCTCTATCTGGTGCGGCTGTCGTCGGTGCTCGGCGTGGACCTGAACCGCGCGATCGAGGAAAAACTCGTGCTCAACGCGCGAAAATATCCCGCGCCGGGCAACCCCTGATCCATTCGCCGCACGCCCCGGCCCCCTTTTTCCACGGAATTCCCCATGTCCGACATACCTTCCCCGCAACCCCGCCGGCGTGCGATGTCCGCACGGCCGCGCATGCTGTTCCTCGCGGTCTTCGCGTTGCTGCACGCCTACATCGGTTGGCGCCTGTTGCCGGTCCTGCCCGTCGCCATGCCCTGGAAAGTGCTTGGCGCCCTCGGCCTGGCGGCGTCGTGCGTGCTCATCCCGGTCGGCATGATGGGGCGCTCGATTCAAAAGCAGCCGCTGTCCGACTATCTGTCGTGGGCCGGCATGTTGTGCGTGGGCATCTTTTCATCGCTCTTCGTGCTCACACTGCTGCGCGATGCGATGCTGTTCGTCGTGCCGCTGTTCACACCCGTGGATACACAGCTCGTAGCGCGCTCGGCCGTGCTGGTGCTGATTCTCGCGGCGTTCGCGACCGTGGTCGGCTTCTTCAATGCGCGGCGTCTGGCGCAAGTGGTCGAGGTGGACGTGCCCCTGGCGGGCCTGCCCGCCGCACTGCATGGCTTCACGATCGCACAAATCAGCGATATCCACGTGGGGTCCACGATCAAGCGCGGTTACGTCGATGCGATTGTCGATGCCGTCAACGCGCTCAAGCCCGACATGGTGGCGGTCACCGGCGATCTGGTCGACGGCGGTGTATCGGCATTGTCCGAACACACGGCGCCGCTCGCGCGCCTGTGCGCACGCCACGGCGCGTTCTTCGTCACCGGCAATCATGAGTACTACTCGGGCGCGCCCGCGTGGACAACCGAGTTGCGCCGCCTCGGGCTGAATGTGCTCGAGAACGCGCACGTGGTGCTCGAGCACGACGGCGCGGCCTTGGTCGTGGCCGGCGTCACGGACTTCAGCGCCCACCACTTCGACCCCGCCAAGCGCAGCGACGCCCAGGCCGCTATCGCTGGCGCGCCGCAAGGCATGCCGCGCATTCTGCTCGCGCATCAGCCGCGCAGCGCGCAAGCGGCCGAAGCCGCGGGTTTCGATCTGCAATTGTCCGGTCATACACACGGCGGGCAATTCTGGCCGTGGATGTATTTCGTGCCGCTGCAGCAGCCGTTCGTGGCCGGCCTGCACCGTCTGAACCGGCTGTGGGTCTACGTGAGCCGCGGCACTGGCTACTGGGGGCCGCCCAAACGCTTCGGTGCGCCGTCCGAAATCACCCGGCTGCGGCTCGTGCCGGCCAAGGGCTGAATTCGACTGCCGGCACGCGGGCAACTAAACCCGCGTTATCGTCGCGCGTTACAATCGCCCCCTGTTCCGACAGGCTTCGCCTCGCGCGACGCCGCTGCCCCGCCGATTCGTCATGAAAAAACTGCCGCCGAGCACGCTGCTCGAGACCGTCTCCGTCCGCATTACCGGCAAGATCCACGGGGTCGGCTACCGGCAGGCGGCCGTGCGCCACGGGCATATGCTCGGCGTACGCGGCTGGATACAGGCGCTGCCCGATGGCACCATCATCGGGATGGTGCAGGGCACGCCCGATCAGGTCGATCTGATGCTCGAATGGATGCGGCGCGGCCCGCCAGATGCGCGCGTGAGCGAAGTCACGAGCGAGGTGGCGTACACTTATCGCCGGTTTGACCGGTTCGAGCAGCTGTAAGCGGCATCAAGCCGCGTCAAGCTGCGCCGCAACCGGTGTGCGTCACGTTTTGTGACGATAGTTGATGCGACCCTTGGTCAGGTCGTAAGGCGACATTTCGAGCGTCACCCGATCGCCAGCCAGAATACGGATGCGATTCTTCTGCATGCGGCCGCTGGCGTAGGCCCATACTTCCACGCCGTTTTCCAGCGTAACGCGAAAACGGTTGTCGGGCAGCACGTCCGAGACGTGACCGCTAAATTCAATCAGTTCTTCCTTGGCCAAATTCGTGTCCTCATAGGGCGCTCGCGCGCCGGTTGTGAAAATCGCCGGGCCATGCCGCAGGCGGCGCGTTGCCGGACGGCTACGCGCACTCGAACTGACAGGAGGAAATGCGGCGTTCGCCAGGAGGCGACGTACCGATTTCACGGCGAATGGTTCGAAGAGGCAAGGCACATCACGGCGTAGCCGCGATGCATCGCAGTGCGTGCGCGGTGGCCGGCCACGGCATGACGCCGCAAACGACACCAGGGAGCGAACCGCAGAGACATGACGTCGAAGACGCCAGGCGATCACCGGATCCTCTTTGACCCGGTTCCGCAAGGATACGCTCTTATTGCTCGTCCGTGGGGAAAAGTTGCCTGAAACCGGCCCCCATTCGAAGTTGTCATGTAAATTTTGTAGCATTTTGACCGTCAGGATTGCACTTTCGGGCCATTTTTTGCGGTTTTTCGGCATCAGGGCAGCGGTGGCGCCGATCGGACCCGCCAGATCATGGGGCCTGTTCGCACTCGCCGCTTCGGCTATCCTGTAAACACGCCCGCCCCTCCGAGGAGAGTCACCATGAAGACTGTCGCCCAACTCCTGAAAACCAAAACATCGGCCACGGTGTACCAGGTGCCCCCATCGGCATTTGTGCGCGACGCGCTCGTGATGATGGCCGAAGGCCGCGTGGGCGCCGTGCTCGTGACGGAAGGCGACAAGATCGTCGGGATCTTTACCGAGCGCGACTATGCGCGCAAGGTCGCGCTGCACGGCCGCACGTCGGAAAACACCACCGTGCGCGACGTCATGACGACATCCGTCATGTATGTGCGCCCGGATCAGACCAACGAGGAGTGCATGGCGATCATGACGCAAAATCGCCTGCGCCACCTGCCGGTCGTGGACGACGGCCAGCTCATCGGCATCATTTCCATCGGCGATCTGGTGAAGGACATCATCTCGGAACAGCAGTTCACGATCGACCAGCTCGAGAACTACATCATGGGCGGCGGCGGCGCAATGACGACCAAACAGAGCCGCCCGTCCTGAAACGAGCCTAGGACTGCAGCGCCGCCGCTTCGGCGCGCTGCAAGAACGCGCTCGGCGTCATGCCGCACGTCCGCTTGAAGTGGCGTGCCAGATGGCTCTGGTCGAAGAAACCGACTTCCGTGGCAACCACCGAACCGGGCACGCCGGCCAACAGCAGGCGTTGCGCCGCTTCGATTCGCACGCCGCACAGATATCGGTACGGCGAGAGCCCGAAGCGCTCCCGGAACGCCGTCGCGAAACGCGACACGCTCAACGCCGACAACTCCGCCAGTTGCGCCAGCCGCAGCGGTTCGTCGAAATGCGCGTGAATGAATGCGCGCGCGTCGTCGAGCGGGCCGCATGCATGAAGGCGCGGCGCGCGCGACGACACCGGGTTCGCCGGTCTTGCGGACGTGCGCGCGCGCCCCGGTAGCGCCACAGCCGATGGGTTCATGGCGATATCACCGTCGGAGTGACGGGCTGGGCCGGCGCAGACGCGCACGCCCCCGCGACGGCCCAGCGCGTGATGGAAAACGGCGCCAGGTCGATTTCGGTGCGACCTGTGGCCATCCGTTCGGCCAATGTCTCGCCGACACCCGGGCCAATCTGAAAGCCCGAGCCGCAAAAGCCGAACGCGTAGAACAGTCCGTCGATCTTGCCGCTTGCGCCGATCACCGGCTCGCCGTCTGGCAGATAGCTCTCCACGCCGCTCCACACTCGAATGATGTGCAGCGGCGCCATCGACGGCACGAGGCGGCGGAATTGCTTGAGCTGCCCGACCGTGTTCTCGGGCAATACCGACGCGCGCGAGGTCGCCGCGTCGGCCGGCCCGGGCGGGCCGCCGCCGAGAATCAGATTGCCGCGCGGAATCTGCCGGAAATAGACGCTCTCTTCCTTGATCGAGGTGTAGACACCCATCGACGAACGGAAAACGTACGGTACCGGCTCCGTCACGGCCATTTGCGGGCCTCGCACGACCAATGGCGCCGGCTCGCCGAACTGCGCCGACAACGCGCTCGCCCAGGCGCCCGCGCAAATCGCGAGCTGGCCCGCGCAGAAGACCCGGCCGTCCGCGGCTTCAACGCGGAATCCGTCATTCGTCTTCTCGACATGCCGGATGTCCGTGTTCTCGTGAATGGACGCGCCAAGGCGCGCCGCCACCCGTGCAAACGCCGGTGACGCAAGGCGCGGATTGGCGTGACCGTCGAGCGGCGAGATGGACGCCGCCAACACATCGCGGCCAAGAAACGGAAAACGCCGGCGCATCGCGTCGCCGTGCAGCACCTCCAGATCCAGGCCGTAGTCACGCGCGGCGTTGGCGTATTCCTCGAAATAGACCGCATCGTGTTCGTGATAGCAAACACGCGTGTGGCCCGAAGCGATGAACTCGATATCGTCGCCGAGCAAGTCGCGCGAATCGCGCCAGGTGCGCAACGCGCGGTTCGACATCGCCAACTCCGGCAACGCGCGGCCCTGCCGGCGGATGCCGCCGAAGTTCGTGCCGCTTGCCTGCTGGCCGGTCAGGCCGCGTTCGAGCAGGATCACGGACACGCCGCGGCGGCGCAGAAAGAACGCCGTACTCGTGCCCATGATGCCGCCGCCGATCACGATCACATCGGCGGTCTCCGGTGTCAGTGGGGTTTGCCTGAACATTTGCATGAGGGTGTTCATGCGCGCTCCGCTTCGCGCGACGACGTCGGCGCGTGTTGTGATGCTTCCTCGTCGAGCGCCAACGGCAACGGCTTGACGGGCGCCTGTCCGCGCAAACGGCCGACAGCCGCGAGCGGCACAGCGGCCGCCGCCGCGATCACTTCAGCGCCGGCATGGCCGCAGAAACGCCCCTGGCACCGCCCCATGCCGACACGCGAGAAAGCCTTGGCGCGGTTCGCTTCGATCGCCCCCGCATCGCGCACCACGCGCCGCAACTCACCGGCAGTGATGCCTTCGCATCGGCAAACAATCGTCTCGTCCGGCAACGCCGCCGCGAAACGCGCCGGCCACGGGAACGCGGCGCGCAACCCCGCAGCAAAACGTGTGAAGCGCGCCAGTTCGGCGCGCAGCCGGGGCGCATCGTCGTGCGGCATCGTGACGCCGAGATCGCGCAATACCGTCAACGCCGCAAGGCGCCCGGAACGCTCGGCCGCATCGGCGCCGCGCACACGCATGCCGTCGCCCGCGAGATAGATGCCCTTGACGCTGCTGCGGCCGTCATCATCCGCCTGCGCCAGCCATTGCTGGACGTGCGCATCGAAATGGAACGTGCACCCCGCGAGATCCGCCAGTTGTGTTTCGGGACGCAGGTGGTAACCCAGCGCAACGGCATCGGTATCGATGGCGAGATCGCGTCCGTCGGCCGTCGTGACACGCACGGCCGTCACGCCTGCGGCATCCGTCCCCACAATTTGCTTCGGCGTGATGCCGTGACGGATCGGCACGCCCGCGCGCCGCAATGTCCGGATCAGCGCCATGCCCTTCATCAGCGCCGCCGGCTGCGAAAGCAGCAACGGCAACGCCTGCAAGCGTTGCGTGACGGTCGACGTATCGAGCACGGCAGCGACCTTGGCGCCGGCCTTCACGTACTGCGCCGCAACCAGATACAGGAGCGGCCCCGTGCCCATCATGACGGTACGCGCGCCGATCGCGCACCCTTGCGACTTCAGCGCCACCTGCGCGCCGCCCAGACTGAACGTCCCCGCGTACTGCCAACCGGGCACCGGCATGAGACGATCCGTCGCGCCCGCGCAAATGACGAGCGCGTCGAACGGCAATGCGCGATACGCCGTGCCGCTCGCCGTGTGAACGACGCCGTCGCGAATATTCCAGACCAGTGTCTCGGGCAGATAGTCGATCTTGCCGCGCAGCGCGTCGAAGGCCGCATGAAGCGCCTGGGCCCGTGCCGCTTCCGTGCCGTAGAGTGCATCGTAGCGACGCCCGAAATTCTCCGGCTGGCGACGATAGATCTGTCCGCCGTCGCGCCGCCCCTCGTCGATGACGAGCGGATGCAGGCCGGCCTCGACCAACGCCGCCGCCGCGCGCACGCCGGCCGGTCCTGCGCCGATGACAATTACACGCGGGGCCATACGTCCTCCCCGGCGGCGGTTGTCATCGTCGCATCGCCGCCGCGCACAAGACGCGTCACGATCGCCATGCCCGGCGCAGCCGGCGTCGTACAGGCACGCAGCCGCGCGCCGTCACGTGTCCAGACCCAGCAGTCCTGGCATGCACCCATCAGACAGAATCCCGCGCGACGCTCGCCGCCGAATTCCGAATCACGCAAGGCATTCTGCGTTGTAAGCAAGGCGACCATCAGCGTGTCGCCCTCGCAGGCGTCGATCATGCGCCCGTCGACGGACATGCGGAAGGTGTTCCGTCCGGCCTCGGCCACGCGCACGAAACGTGCACGTGACGGCATGCGGGCGTCCTCCGGCAGGATTTCGCGTGACGAATCGCTCATGCGTGCGCTCCCGCATCCGCCGGCTCCATCGTCTGGCCTGTCTGCAGTGCGCCCAGCGCATCCACCGAGTGATGACACAGAATCGCTGCGCCGTTGGACAACCGCCTGAGCGGCGGCGGCGTGGCATTGCACAGGCCGTCGATGCGCACCGGGCAACGGCCGCGGAAGCTGCACAGCTCCGGTACGTCGCTGGCTGCGCCCAAGGCCGGCAGGACTGTGCCCGTCATCGCCCTGCGTTCGTCGAGCCACCCTTGGCGCAATTCCGGCACGGAATCGACCAGCAGGCGGGTGTATGGATGGTATGGCGGCGACGTCAGGACATGACGCGCGCCCGACTCGACGCGCTGCCCTGCGTAGAGCACGACGACTTCGTCGCAGATCGCGCGTACGGTCGAGATATCGTGGCTGATGAACATGTACGACAGCCCCAGTTCACGGCGCAGCTCGGCCAGCAAATCGACGATCGCCGCGCCCACGACCGTATCGAGCGCCGAGGTCACTTCGTCGCAAAGAATCAGTTCCGGGTCCGCGGCAAGCGCCCGCGCGAGGTTCACGCGTTGCTTCTGACCGCCGGACAGGCCGCCCGGCGTGCGCGTGAGCAGCGACGACGGCAAGCGCACGCGATCGAGCAGCGCGAGCGTGCGCTTGCGGGCCGCATCGCCGCGCAGGCCGTGATACAGCTTGAGCGGGCGCGCCAGGATATCGGCGATGGAATGACTCGGGTTGAGCGCCGTATCGGCATTCTGGAAAACGATCTGGATGCGGCGGTAATGATCGGCCGTGCGTTCGCCCAGGGTATCGGGCAACGGCTTTCCGTCGAACAGGATTTCGCCGCGCGCACGCGGCACCAGACCGGCAACGACACGCGCGAGCGTAGTCTTGCCCGAACCCGACTCGCCGATGATCCCCACGGCGCTGCCGCGTGCAATCGTCAGGCTGACGTCGTCGAGCACGCGAATCGCAGGCAGGCCGTGCCGATCGTGCCGCCCGTATCCCGCGTGCAAGCCGCGGATTTCAAGCAGCGGCGCGGCCGCCGCGGGCGCGTGGGGCACCGGCGCATCCGGTCTGCGGCGCGCGCCAAGCAGTTGCCGGGTGTAGGCGTCGACAGGCGCGTCGAGCACTTGTGCCGTGGCGCCATTCTCGCGCACGGTCCCGCCGTTGAGCACTACGATGTGATCGGCCATCTGGGCCACCACGGCCAGATCGTGCGAAACGTACACCGCCGTCGTCCCCAATTCGCGCACGACCTTCTTGAACGCCGCGAGCACCTCGATCTGCGTCGTAACATCCAGCGCCGTGGTGGGTTCGTCGAACACGACCACTGCCGGATCGGTAATGAGCGCCATCGCGGCCATCAGCCGCTGCAACTGGCCGCCCGAGACCTGATGCGGGTAACGGTCGCCGATCGTCTCGGGCGACGGCAGCGCCAGCGCGCGAAACAGATCGACGGCCTTCCTGCGCGCGTCGGCCGCTGCCGATGTCTTGTGCAGCAGCGCCGGCTCGATCACCTGATCGATGATCGTGCGGGCCGGATTGAAACCGGCTGAGGCGCTCTGCGCCACGTACGCGACCTTGCGCGCGCGCAACGCGCGGCGGCCCCGGTCGTCGAGCCCCAGCACGTCGATGTCGCCGATACGCACCGACCCGCCCGCGATCATGCAGCCGCTGCGCGCATAGCCGAGCAACGCCAGCGCGATGGTCGTCTTGCCCGAGCCCGACTCGCCGATCAATGCGAGGACTTCACCACGGCCGACGGAAAAATCGACGCCTTTGACGATCTCGACCTGCGCCCCTGGTGAGCCGGCAACCACACGCAGGCCGCGCACCTCAATCATGTTCGTCTTCATGCTGTTCGTCGTCATTTGGCACCTCCCGCTCCGAAGGCGCCGCGGCGGCGCAGATTGTCGATGAGCAGGTTCACGCCGATCGTGAGCGTGGCGATGGCCACGGCAGGCATCAACACTGCCGGCGCGCCTTCGGCAAGGCCGCCGATGTTTTCGCGCACCAGCGAGCCCCAGTCCGCATTCGGCGGCTGCACGCCCAGCCCCAGAAAACTCAAGCCGCTCAGCAACAGCACGATGAAGACGAACCGCAGACCGAAGTCCGCCAGCATCGGATGGATCATGTTCGGCAGCACTTCGACGCGGGCAATGTAGAGCAGCCCCTCGCCGCGCGCGCGGGCGACCTGCACGTATTCGAGCGTCATCAGATTGACGGCCAACGCGCGCGAGATCCGGAATGCGCCCGGGATATAGGCGAACGCGGCCACGACGATCAGCAACGTATTGGACGAGCCGAATGCCGCGATGACCACAAGCGCGAGCACCTTGCTCGGGATCGAGATCAACGTATCAAACAGGCGGCTGAGGACTTCGTCGGCCCAGCGCGGCGCCACGGCGGCGCACAGACCGAAGAACGTGCCGATCGTGCTGGCCAGCACGGCGGCCGCAAGCGCGATGCCGACCGTGTAGCGTGCGCCGAACAGAATCCGGCTCAACATGTCGCGGCCCAGATAATCGGTGCCGAGCGGATACGCGGCGCTGTAGTGCGCGAAGATCTCCGTCGACGTGACAGCGCCACCTTGATACGGCGCAATGAGCGGACCGATGAACGCGACGAGCAGCCAGCCGACGACGATCAACCCGCCGAGCAGGCCGAGCACGGACACGCGGCTGACCAACCGGCGCAATGCGCCGGGTTTCGTGGACGTTTCCGGTTCGGTCGGCTTCATCGTGACGGGAGCAGCTGGGGTCACCGGAGTGACGGTAGTGGGGGCGGGCCGGTTCATCGTTGACGCAACCTCGGATTGGAGACGACGGCGCACAGGTCCGCAATCAGGACCAGCGCGAGATACGCAGCGCAGAACACCATGACGCAGCCCTGCACGAGCGGCAAATCGCGGTTCGTCACTGCGTCGACGAGCAGGCTGGCGAGCCCCGGGTAATTGAAGATCGATTCGACGATCACGACGCCGCCAAACAGATATGACAGACTCAACGCGACCGCATTGGCTATCGGGCCGACGGCATTCGGCAACACGTGGCGCCAGACGATGCGCATCGGCGACGCACCCTTGAGCACTGCCATCTCGACATACGAAGCGCTCAACTGGTCGATCACGGCCGCGCGCGTCATGCGCGCCATTTGCGCGACGATCACGCAGCACAGGGTCATCACCGGCATCGCATAGATGCGCACGAGATCCTGGAAGGAATTGACGGACGACAGATACGACAGCGCCGGCAACCAGCGCAGCTTCACCGCGAAAATCAGCACGGCGACCGTGGCAACGAGAAACTCGGGCACGGCGACCGCCGACAAGGTCAGCACATTGAGTGCGCGGTCGAGCAGCGAGCCGCGCCACATGGCGGCGGCGATACCGATGGCCAGTGCAAGCGGCACCGAGACGAGCGTCGTCAGGCCGGCGAGCACGAGCGAATTCGGCAGGCGCGTGGCGATCAGCTGGCTGACAGGCAAATTGTTCGACATCGATTCGCCGAAGTTGCCCGAGAACATGTGCGCGAGCCACTGAAAGTAGCGCGTGATGGCCGGCTGGTCGAGACCGAGCTGGTGGCGCAAGGCGGTGACGGCCTCGGGTGTGGCGGCCTGGCCGAGCGCCATTTGCGCCGCGTCGCCAGGCAACAGGGCGGTGATCGTAAACACGACGGCCGAGACCAGCAGCAGGGTCAGGACGGCCAGGCCGAGGCGTGCGGCGATGAGTCGTTGCACGTGGGCTTTCATCAGAGTCGCCTCCGGGTTGAAACGGCAGCGCGGCGGCGGGGGTCGCACGCGTTGCCCGGATGACGCGCCGTCAAACGGCGCATCCCCTCACATCTCGCTGCAGGCGAGCAGACCAACGCCGCTCGCCGTACGGTCCCGCAGACAGGATCAAGCCTCGAGCCAGACATGCTCCGAGAACGCAAAGCCCATCAGGCCGGCCAGCGGAATCGAACCGAGCCCTTTGAGTTTCGTGGTGTGCGCATCGAGCGACGACAGGAACATCGGGATGCCGATGCCGCCGGTCTCGTGAATCAGCGTCTGGATGTCGCCGTAGATGGCCTTGCGCTTGACATCGTCCGGCTCGCCGCGGGCGGCGACCAGCATCTGGTCGAACTTCGGGCTCTTCCAGTTCGCTTCGTTCCACGGCGCGTCGGAGCGGAAGAACTGCGTGAGCAGCACGTCCGCGCTCGGGCGCGCGTTGACCGAACCGAAGCTGAGCGGATGCTTCATCCAGTGATTCGCCCAATAGCCATCGGCCGGCACGCGGCTGACTTGCAGATTCAGCCCGGCACGCGGCGCGGCCTGTTGCAGCAGCATGGCCATTTCGACGGAACCCTCGGCGGCGGGCGACGCAAAGATCTGCAGCGGCGCGCTGCCGAGATTCGCCTTCTTGAAATGGAACGCCGCCTTCTCCGGATCGAACGGACGTTGCGGCAATCCCGGGACGAAATACTTGTTCGACGGATCGATCGGCTGGTCGTTGCCGATCGCGCCAAATCCCCGGAACACCGTGCGGCGAATCTGTTCGCGGTCGAGCAGATGCATCATGCCCAAGCGGAAATCGGCGTTGCCGGTAATGCCGCCTTCATCGCGCATGATGAGATCGGTGTACTGACCGGTTTTCGTTTCCAGCACCGTGTAGCCGGCTGTTCCCTTGATACGGTCCGTCGAGCGCGCGCTCACGGCGTTGATCAGTTGCACGTCGCCGGAAAGCAGCGCGTTGACGCGCGCCGATTCGTCGCCGATGCCGATCAGTTCGATTTCGTCGAGATGCGGCAGTCCCGGCTTCCAGTACTTCTCGTTGCGCACGCCAACGGTGCGTACGCCCGGCGAAAACTCCTTGACCTTGAACGGACCGGTGCCGACAGCCGTCTTGAAGTCCTTGGTGCCATCCTTGATGATGAGGAAATGCGACGTTGCGAGGATGACCGGCAGGTCGGCGTTCGGGCCCTCCAGCGTGATTGTCACTTCATTCGGGCCGGTGGCCTTCACGTCCTTGATCTGGTCGGCCAGCGTCTTGGCCTTCGACGCCGTGGCCGGATCCTTGTGGCGCGTGATCGAGTAGACGACGTCCGCCGGCGACAGCGTCTTGCCGTCGTGGAACTGCACGCCCTTCCTGAGCTTGACGACCCAGACCCTGGCGTCTTTCGTGTCGAGCGCTTCGGCCAGCGCGAGCTTTGCCCCCAGCTTCGAATCGAGTTCCGTCAGGCCGTTGTAGAACATGTTGGCGCGAACGTAATCGGTCCCGAGCGCACCCTTGGCCGGATCGAGCGTATCGGCGGCCGAACTCGATTGCGTGGCAACGCGAATCTTGCCGCCCTGCTTCGGAGTCTGCGCAAAAACGCCGCCACTGGCGGTCAAAAGGCCCGCCCCGGTCATCGACAATACGCTGCCCGCCGCGATGGCGCGAAGCATGTCCCGGCGCGCCGTGCCGCGCGGGCTGAGGGTAGCTTCGCGCGTCACGTCCAGAACGGTACTGCTAACTGGCTTCTCTTGTTTCATTGCACATCTCCGCGAAAGTTGCCGATGGTTCGATGAAGAATCATTGCCGGCCCGATGGGCCCGGTTCAAATCAATAAAACACGTCTTTGATGCGGTAATACGCGCCGACGAGCGGCAGGAACCACGGCTTGCCCGTATGGCCCGGAATCGCGGGCCAGTCGAACGCGCGCCACGGGTTGGCGGCTTCATTGCCGTTCATCACCTCGGCCATGACCTGCCCCATGTGCGTTGACATCTGCGTGCCATGACCGCTGTAGCCCATCGAAAAGTAGATGCCGTCGTGCTGTCCCGCACGCGGCAGGCGATCCGCCGTGATGTCGACGAGCCCGCCCCAGCAATAATCGATGCGCGCGCTCGCCAGTTCGGGGAACATCGCGGCCATGTTGTCTTGCAGGATGCGTCCGCTGCGCGCGTCGGACGGCTGCTCCGACGCCGTGAAGCGCGCACGGCCGCCGAACAGCAGGCGTGCGTCGGGCGTCACGCGGAAGTAGTTGTGCATCAGGCGGCTCGTGACGTACGCGCGGCGCCGGGGCAGCAGGCGGGCAAGCACGTCCTCGGACAACGGTTCCGTTACTACGATGAACGACCCCACCGGGGCCATGCGGCGGCGGTACCAGCCGAACGGTCCCTGGCGCGACGGGCCCGTCGCAATCAGCACCTGGCGCGCGGTGATCTCGCCGCGCGCGCATGTCACGCGACACATGCCGCCCTCGGCACGCGCGATCGACGTGACCGGCGCGTGTTCGTAAATCTTCGCGCCATGACGTGCCGCCGACGCCGCGAGGCCCACGGCGAACTTTCCCATGTGCATCTGGCCGCCATGCTTTTGCAGCAGTCCGCCGTAGAACTTGTCGGACGCGACTTCGTCACGGATGCCCGCGCGCCCGATGATCTGGACGTCGGGATCGACTTCACGTGCGATCAATTCGGCCGTGCGCTCGAGGTGTGCGAGATGATGCGGCTTCGAGGCGAGCTTGAGCTTGCCCGTGGCGGCGTAATCGCATGCAATGTTCTCCTCCCGAATCAGACGTTCGACGGTCGAGACCGCCGCGGCATAGGCCTGATAGCAGCCGCGCGCCCGCTCCGGGCCGAGTTGCGCGTAGAGCGCAGCGTAATCCTGCGCCACCCCGGTATTGCACTGGCCGCCGTTGCGGCCCGATGCGCCGCCGCCGACGCGGCCCGCATCGAGCACGGCGACCGTGGCCCCGCGCTTGGCCAGCGCCAGCGCCGCCGACAACCCCGTGAAGCCCGCGCCGATGACAACGACGTCGGCACGCCCCTCGGCCGGACCTTCCTGGCCGCCGAGAAATTCGGGTGCGGTATCGAGCCAATACGAATCGAGCTTCATGCCGGAGATCCCAAGGGTTGTGCGAAAGGTTTGGCGCGCAGGGCGTCGTTCAGGGCTTACAGACCCAGTTGCCGGGCGAGGTCGATGATGTCTTCAACTTCCGTGTACTCGTAGTAGGGCGTGCCCGGCTCATGGCCGCGCTTGACGAACGCCTTGTGCTTGATGCCCAGGTCGTGCGCGGTCATCAGGTCGTAGCGCAGGCTCGACGACACGTGCAGGATTTCCTCCGGCTTCACGTTCAGCTTCTTGAACATGTACTCGAAGCCTTGCATGCGCGGCTTGTAAGCACCGACTTCCTCGGCCGTGATCACGGCGTGGAACGGCGCGCCGAGTTTTTCGATGTTGCTCATGATCTGTGCGTTCGCGGCATTGGTGAGGCCGACGAGCTTGTACTTCTTCGCCAGACGCGACAGACCTTCCGGGACGTCCGGATGCGGGCCCCACGTCGGCACGGCGGTGTAGAACTGTTCGGCTTCTTCCTCGATGAACTTCACGCCCGTGACTTCGCACGTGCGCTTGATCGCATTGACGACGACGTCGCGATACGGCTTCCATGCGCCCAGCACTTCGTCGCGGCGATAACCGGCAAAGCGCGTCACGAAGTTCTCGAGTTCGGCACCCTGCAGGCGATTGCCGTAGATCTCGCGCGCCATATCGGCCATGCGGAACTTGACCAGCGTGCCGTAGCAATCGAAGGTGATGAATTTCGGTTCGAAGTCGATCATGGTGAAAGTCCTATCGTTGATGCGAACCCGCGCAGGAGTTCAGTAGCGAGAAAGAGAAATGCTTCGTCTGTGGGGAAATTAAATCAGTACAAAATTTCGCGATGGCGTTGAATTGAACGGGGCAAAAACAAATTTCTATGCGTTTTGGGGGGGCTCGGCAGCACGTTCTGCTTTGTGCGTTTTCGCCACCTCGCGAACCGGGCGTTAACCCGAAGACACTACCGCTGAGCGGCGCAACGGGCGGGAACCGCCCGAGCCCCATACCCGAATGCAAGACGCCTTTCAAGACGTGCGCAGATCCGCATCGCGACGTGCCGATCCGCGCCCGGCGTCACCCGTTCAAATCGATCAGCACGCTCTTGAAGCGCAGATTCGCCTCGTACGCTTGCCGTCCGAGATCCTTGCCGATGCCCGAGCGCTTGTAACCGCCCGTCGGGATGACGAAATCCGAAGTGCGGCCGTAACGATTGACCCAGACGGACCCCGCCTCGATACCACGCACCATGCGCATGGCGCGGCCGAGATTGGCCGTGTGCACGCCCGCCGCAAGGCCATACTGTTCGTGTTGCGCGAGCACGAGCGCTTCGTCTTCATCGTCGAAGGTTTGCAGCGTGAGCACCGGCCCGAAGACTTCCTCGCGAACGATTTCCGCGTCGGCCGGCACGCCGGCGAGGATCGTCGGCTGATAGAACGCGCCGGCGGTCGGCGCATCCGCACGCGCACCGCCGCAGCGCAACGCCGCGCCGTTGGCCGTGGCGCGCCCGACGATCGTGTCGATGCGCGCCGCCTGCGGCTCGGAGATGATCGGCGACAGCGTGGTCGCGCTCGCCCAGGTCGGACCGGCGCGCAGCGCACCGAAGATCGGCGTCAGGCGTTCGAGCAGCGCATCGGCGACCGTACGCTCCACCAGCAGCCGTGAGCCCGCATTGCAGACCTGCCCGGCGTTGCCGGTGATGCCCATCGCAATGCGCCGCGCCATCACGTCGAGATCGGGCACGTCGGCGAAGACCACCTGCGGGCTCTTGCCGCCCAGCTCCAGCGTCACGGGTTTCGTGCCCGTTTCGGCGCAGGCCGCCATGATCGCGGCGCCGGTACGCGTGGAGCCGGTGAACGTCACCTTGCCAATGCGCGGGTGACGGACCAACGCGTCGCCCGCAATGCGTCCGTCGCCCTGAATCACATTGAAGATGCCCGGCGGAATGCCGGCCTTGACGGCCAGCTCGGCCAGCCGCAGCGCGGAAAACGGCGTCATCTCGGACGGCTTGAGCACGACGGCGTTACCGGCGGCCAGCGCCGGCGCGATCTTCCAGGACGCCATCACGAGCGGAAAATTCCAGGGCGCGATCGCCGCAACGACGCCGATGGGCTCTGCGATCGTCATGCCAAGGTGAGACGGGTCCGTCGCCGCCACGTCGCCGCCGATCTTGTCGGCGTACTCGGCGTAGAAGCGAATGCCTTCGGCGGTATACGGAATATCCCACGCGGCGACGTCGCGCACCGGGCGCGTGGAGCCGATGGCTTCGAGCGGCGCCAGCGTGGCGGCATCCGCTTCGACCAGGTCGGCGAAACGGCGCAGGACACGGGCGCGTTCGCGCGGCGGCAACGCAGCCCAGCCGCCGGTCCGGAACGCCTGCCAGGCATTGACGACAGCCCGGTCGACCAGGTCGGCGTCCGCCATCGGCAACGATGCGTATGCGGCGCCGTCCGACGGGCGGTTGACATCGACACGTTCGGCGCCGCGGTCGACGTACTCGCCACCGATGAAATGACCGCCGCGAATGGCGACGGCGTTGGGATCGAAACTGTCCATGAGGGCATCCTGTAGGGAACGACGGGCCCGTTCATGGTAGGTTCACGCGTGCCGCAGATTGCACCGATAAAATTCCGGAATTGGCAGTTCGGCCGCGTTTTTCGTCGCACGACTGCGCATTTTGTCGCGTTTTTTGCATTCCGCGAGACGCCGTGCCGGAACAGCAGGATCGTCCTATGCAAGCCTGAAAGCCACGGCCATAGTAGGACCCTCATGTTGTCGTTTCATCCGCCATTGCTCAAGGAGGCTCGGCGTGTCCGAATCCCATCCCCAGTCCGCGCTCACTTATCGTGCCTTCACGGAGGCCGATATCGCCGCCGCGCACCAGTTGTCGAGCGCCTTCCGTTGGCCGCACAAGCCCGACGACTGGCGCTTCGTTGCCCGTAACGGCGCGGGCTTCGTCGCGCAAGACGGCGGGCAGGTCGTCGGCACGGCACTGTATTGGCAATACGGCGATGATCGCGGCTCGCTCGGCATGGTCATCGTCGCACCCGACCAGCAGGGGCGAGGCATCGGCCGCGCGCTCATGGAAAAGCTGCTCGACCGGCTGGGCGACCGCCTCACGATCCTGCATGCGACGCCAGCCGGCCAGCCGCTATATGAAAAGCTCGGCTTTCGCGCCGTGGGCAAACTCGATCAGCACCAGGGCACAGCGGTGCAGCCGCCGCTCGTCGAACTGCCGCCGGGTGAGCGGCTGCGTCCGTTGAGCGCGAACGATCCCGACCGGCTGGTCGATCTCGCCAGCCGTGCGAGCGACCTGGATCGCGGCCGCATTCTGCCCGCCCTGCTCGACGTCTCGGACGGCATTGCGCTCGAACACGACGGCGAGTTGCTCGGCTTCGCCCTCTTCCGGCGCTTCGGCCGGGGTTTCGCGATCGGCCCGGTGGTCGCCAGCGCGAAGGATGGCGACGACGCCGCACGCGTGCGGGCACAGGCGATGATCGCCCATTGGCTGGCGCTGCACGCGGGACGCTTCGTGCGCATCGACACGCCGGCGGACAGCGGACTGACCGGCTGGCTGGAAGCGCAGGGGCTCGAACGCGTGGACACTGTCGTCAAGATGGCGCGCAACGGCACACCTGCTGCCGATCCTTCCCTGCGGCAGTTCGCCATCATCAATCAGGCGATCGGTTAATCGGTTATTCACCATGGCATTTCTCTACAAGGCCGACCCCGCGCGCGGCGAGCAATGGGCCCGGCTTTTCGCAATACATGCGCCCGACCTGCCCTTCCGGCTTTGGCCCGACGTCGGCGACCCCGCCGAGATCCGCTATCTCGCCGCCTGGAAGCCGCCCGAAGATCTTCACGCGCTGCTGCCGAACGTCGAAGTGGTGTTTTCCACCGGCGCCGGCATCGATCAGTTTGATCTGTCGGGCGTCCCCGCACACATTCCGGTGGTGCGCATGGTCGAGCCGGGCATCGTCGAGGGAATGGTCGAGTATGTGACGCAAGCCGTCCTGACGATTCACCGGGATCTCTTCGATTACGCGGCACAGCAATCAACGCGCCAGTGGATCGAGCGCCCGGTGCAGCCCGCTTCGGCACGGCGGGTCGGCGTGCTCGGCCTCGGCATGCTCGGCCAGGCGGTGCTCGAACGGCTGAACCTGTTCGGCTTTGCATGCGCCGGATGGAGCCGTTCGCCGCGCGAGATGGAGGGCGTGGCGTGCTTCGCGGGCGCCGAAGCGCTCGACGCATTCCTCTCCCGCACCGATATCCTCATCTGCCTGCTGCCGTTGACCGATGCGACGCGCGGCATCCTGAACGCGAACCTGCTCGCCAGGTTGCCGCGCGGCGCTTCGCTCATCAACGTGGGCCGCGGCGGTCACCTCAACCAGCCCGACTTGCTTGCCGCCCTCGACAACGGACACATCGCCAACGCCATTCTCGACGTCACGGATCCCGAGCCGCTGCCGCAATCGCACCCGTTCTGGACACACCCGCGCGTGCGTCTCACGCCGCATATCGCCAGCGCCACGCGCCCGGATACCGCTGTGGAAGTGGTGCTGGAGAACGTTCGCCGTCACCGCGCCGGGTTGCCGATGATCGGGCAAATCGACCGTCGGCAAGGATACTGAGCCGCGGCCGGAAGACCATCGGACAAGGGGCGGCAAACGCCCACAGCAGAAAATGCTGCGCGCGCTTAAAAAAAGAGGCGCGCGCTTTTTTTTGGCGATTATTTGGCGACGCGCAACCCGGCCGGCGTCTTTAGTATGGAATGGTCTTCAGCCCGTCTTCCTTTCTTTGACGAGAGAAACCATGTCCAACAAAGCGCTCATCGATGCCGACCGCCGGCATCTGATTCACCCGGTCGTCAGCTATCGCGCACATGAACAGCGCGGCGTCACCGTTCTCGAATCCGGCAAGGGCGCCTATCTGCGCGACGCCGACGGCAACGTACTCCTCGACGCCTTCGCGGGTCTTTGGTGCGTCAACGTCGGCTACGGTCAGGAGAGCATTGTGCGCGCGGCAGCCGAACAGATGACGCGTCTGCCCTACGCCACCGGCTACTTCCACTTTGGCTCGGCGCCCGCCATCGAGCTTGCAGAAAAGCTTGTCTCGCTCGCACCGAAGTCGCTCACGCACGTGTACTTCTCGCTTGGCGGCTCCGACGCCGTCGATGCGGCGCTGCGCTTCATCACGAATTACTTCAATGCGACCGGCCGCCCGCAGAAGAAGCAATACATCTCGCTGGAGCGCGGCTATCACGGTTCCTCATCCGTGGGTGCCGGGCTCACCGCCCTGCCCGCCTTCCATCGCGGCTTCGACGTGCCGCTGCCGACGCAGCATTACATTCCGTCGCCCTATGCCTACCGCGATCCGCAAGGCCGCGACGGACAGGCGCTGATCGATGCCTCCGTCGCCGCGTTGGAAGCGAAAGTCGAAGCGCTCGGCGGTCCGGATCATGTCGCGGCGTTCTTCTGCGAGCCGATCCAGGGGTCGGGCGGCGTAATCGTGCCGCCCAAGGGCTGGCTGAAGGCCATGCGCGACGCGTGCCGTAAGCTCGGCATCCTGTTCGTCGCCGACGAAGTCATCACCGGTTTCGGCCGCACGGGCCCGCTCTTCGCGTGCGAAGCGGAAAACGTCGAACCTGATTTGATGACGGTCGCCAAGGGACTGACCTCGGGCTATGCGCCGATGGGCGCCGTGCTGATGTCCGACGAGATCTATCAGGGCATCGCGGATGGCGACGGCGGCGCGGTCGTCGGCCACGGCCAGACTTACTCGGCACACCCCGTCAGCGCGGCGATCGCGCTGGAAGTGATTCGCCTGTATCAGGAAGGCGGTCTGCTGGCGAACGGACAGGCGCAAGCGCCGGTGTTCGCAGCTGGGCTCGACGCCCTGCGTTCGCATCCGCTCGTCGGCGATTCACGCCATCGCGGTCTGCTTGGCGCGCTCGAACTGGTCGCGGACAAGGAAGGTAAGGCGCGCTTCGACGCGTCGCTGCAACTGTCGGACAAGATCTCGGCAGCGGCGTATCGCAACCAGTTGATTTTCCGCGCGTTCGGCGACAACATTCTCGGCTTCGCGCCTGCGCTGTGCTTCACGCAGGACGAATTCGCGCTGATGTTTGAACGTCTGAAGCGAACGCTCGACGACGTGCTGGACGATGTGTCCGTGCGCGCCGCGTTGCGAAGCGCGGAAGGTGCGCGCAAAGCCGCTTGAACGGTGGATACGCCGGCACGGAAAAGGATGCGGAATGGCTTCGCGGGGGCGTTTGGAACAGGCACGCTGTGATAAGATCGTTGACGATCCACGAATGACCTCGCCCCTGCGGGCGCCATTAGAAAACGATGAGCACGGACTGCAAACTCGATCGCATCGACCTGCGAATTCTTTCGCAATTGCAGAAGAAGGGGCGTATCACGAACGTCGAACTGGCCGACGCGGTCGGCCTGTCCCCGAGCCCGTGCCTGATTCGCGTCAAGCGTCTGGAGAAGGCCGGCTATATCGTCGGCTACGGCGCGCAGATTCAACTCGAAAAACTCGGCGACATCCAGATCGTCTTCACGGAAGTGACGCTCGCCGATCATCGCCGCGAGGATTTCATCCGCTTCGTCGATGCGATTCGCGACGTCGACGAGATCGTCGAATGCCATCTCGCCAGCGGTGGCTACGACTATTTGCTGAAGTTCGTTACGCGCAGCGTCAGCCACTACCAGAGCATCATCGAAGGGCTACTCGAGCGCGACATCGGCATCGAGAAGTACTTCAGCTACGTCATCATCAAATCGCCGTTCGTGAAGACGCACTACCCGCTCGAAACGCTGTTTCCGCCTCACGGCTGACACCGCCGCAGCGGTGTCCGGCTGCGTCATGCCCGGCGCCGCTCCCGGCACCATTCCCGCCACGATTTCCGGTATTACGCCCGAAGACCGCCGTCCCACTGCGTGAACTCCTCGACGAGGAATTCCACGCACGCGCGGACTTTCGCGGAAGCGGCCAATCGCGACGGATAGACGGCCCACACATTGGCCGGCTGCGTCACGTCGGGCAAGACCTGCACGAGCGTTCCCTGCTCCAGCATCGGCCGGACGTTCCAGATCGAACGCAACACAATGCCGCGGCCGTCCAGCGCCCACTGCACGGCGACTTCGCCGTGGTTCGTCGACAACGGTCCCGTCACCTTGATCGACACCGTCTCGCCGCGCTGCTGCAAACGCCACACTCCGAACGGATGATCGCGCTCCTTGATGGCGATGCACGCGTGCCCCGACAACTCAGCCAGTTGCTTCGGCGCGCCATGCGCTGCGAGATAGGCCGGCGACGCGCACAGCACGCGATGATTCGGCGCCAGGCGTTTGGCGATCAGGTGCGGCGCGATATCGTCGCCGATACGCACATCCAGGTCGAAGCCCTCGGCGGCCACGTCCACGAGCCGGTCGAACAGATCGAGCCGCACATTCAGTTGCGGATAGCGCACGCTCAGCCGCGACATCGCGGGCGCCACGATATGCCTGCCGAAGCCGAAACTGCTCGACACGCGCAACGTCCCGCGCGGCGTCTGGCGGGTGGTGGAAACGTCCTCGACCAATTGATTCACGTCGTCGAGAATCTTCTCGGCCCAGGCGTAAACACGCTCGCCGGCCTCGGTAATGGCCACGCGCCGCGTGGAGCGGTGCAGCAAGCGCGTGCCCAATTCGGCTTCCAGCATGCCCACACGCTTGCTGATATACGCTGGAGACACGGCCAGGGCTTCCGCTGCTGCACTGAAGCTTGCCTTGCGGGCGACGACACAGAAGACGCGCAGGTCGTCGAGGCTGGGATTTTTATTCACGATTCGTGCATAGTCGATTAACCAATACGATGATTTTATCCATTTCAAATGGAAATAAAATTGTCGTATTCCCGGCGCGGGAAGCAGTTTTCATTCAGGCATCAGGAGGACATGACATGACACGCAAAGCATTTCGCATCGCAGTGATCCCGGGTGACGGCATTGGCCGCGAAGTGATGCCCGAGGGTGTGCGAGCGCTCGACGCAGTGAGCCGCCGCTTCGGCATTCCGTTCGACTTCCAGCCTATCGAATGGGCCAGCTGCGACTACTACGCCAAGCACGGCCAGATGATGCCGGACGACTGGAAGCAACAGCTCGAAGGTGTCGACGCGATTCTGTTCGGCGCCGTCGGTTGGCCCGACACGGTGCCGGACCACATCTCGCTGTGGGGTTCGCTGCTCAAGTTCCGCCGCGAGTTCGATCAATACATCAACTTGCGGCCGGCGCGTTTGTTCGATGGTGTGCCGTCGCCGCTGGCAAACCGCAAGGCCGGCGATATCGATTTCCTGATCGTGCGCGAGAACACCGAAGGCGAGTATTCATCCGTCGGCGGTGTGATGTTCGAAGGCACGGAACGCGAGTTCGTCGTGCAGGAATCGATTTTTACCCGCCACGGCACCGAACGGGTGATGAAGTTCGCCTTCGAACTGGCGCAGCGGCGCGCGGCGAAGAAGATCACCGTCGCGACGAAAAGCAACGGCATCTCGATCAGCATGCCCTGGTGGGACCAGCGTGCGGCCGAAGTGGCGGCGCAGTACCCCGACGTGACGTGGGACAAGCAGCACATCGATATCCTGTGCGCGCGCTTCGTGTTGAATCCCGACCGTTTCGACGTGGTCGTCGCCTCGAATCTTTTCGGCGACATTCTTTCGGACCTCGGTCCGGCCTGTACCGGCACGATCGGCATTGCGCCGTCGGGCAACATCAACCCGGAAGGCAACTTTCCGTCGCTGTTCGAGCCGGTGCACGGCTCGGCGCCGGATATCGCGGGCAAGAACATTGCGAACCCGATCGGCATGATCTGGACGGCTGCCATGATGCTCGACTTCCTCGGCGGCGGCAAAGGCGTCGAACGACAAGCGCATGACGCCATGCTGGCGGCGATCGAGGCCGTCATCAAGGAAGGGCCGCGCACTGGCGATCTGGGCGGCCAAGCCAGTACCACGGAGGTCGGCCAGGCCATCGCGGCGAAGCTGGAGGCGTGATCATGGCACTCGAATTGGCACGCACCGAACTGCTTCGCACACAGCAACTGGTCGACGGCGAATGGCAGGACGCTGTCACCGGGCGCCGCTTTGCGGTGACAAATCCCGCGACTGGCCACACCCTGGCGCTCGTTTCCGACGCGGCGCCTGCCGACGCGCGCGCTGCCACCGACGCTGCCGCCCGCGCGCTTCCTGCGTGGCGCGACACGCTGCCACGCGAGCGCGCGGAAATTCTCAAGCGTTGGCATGCCGCGATCATCGACAACCGCGAAGATCTCGCGAAGCTGATCTCGCTCGAACAGGGCAAGCCATTGGCCGAGGCGCGCGGCGAGGTCAACTACGGGGCCTCGTACGTTGCGTGGTTCGCGGATGAAGCCACGCGCATCTATGGCGACCTGATCCCGCAGCAGCAGGCCGGCAAAAAAATGAGCGCGGTGAAGGAGCCGATCGGCATTGTGGCGGCAATTACGCCGTGGAATTTTCCCTTGGCGATGATCGCGCGAAAGATTGCACCGGCACTGGCGGCAGGCTGCACGGTCGTCGCCAAGCCGGCCGAAGATACGCCGCTGACCGCGCTTGCGCTCGCCTATCTGGCGCAGGAAGCCGGCGTGCCGAACGGCGTGCTGAACATGATCGCGACATCGCGGGACAACGGCATTCAAGCGGTCGCGGACTGGCTTGCGGACAGCCGCGTGCGCAAGATCACGTTCACCGGATCGACCCCCGTGGGCAAGCACCTGGCACGCGAGTCGGCGGGCACGTTGAAGAAGCTCTCGCTGGAGCTCGGCGGGAACGCTCCCTTCATCGTCTTCGACGACGCGGATCTGCCGGCGGCCGTTGCGGGATTGATGGCCGCAAAGTTCCGCAATGGCGGACAGACGTGCGTGTGCCCCAATCGCGTCTTCGTACAGTCGGGCGTGTACGACCGCTTCGCCGATCTCCTGACGACGGCCGTGAGCGCTCTCAAGGTCGCGCCCGCAACGGACCCCGACGCGCAGATTGGCCCGATGATCAATGCCAAGGCGATTGACAAGATCGCGCGGCATGTCGACGACGCCGTGTCGCGCGGTGCGCGTGCCCTGACGGGAGGTGAACGCCTGACGTCGCTCGGCCCGCATTATTACGCGCCGACGGTACTCGTTGACGCCGACGACAGCATGGCGCTGTGCTGCGAAGAAACCTTCGGACCGGTCGCCCCGCTGTTCCGTTTCGAAACGGAAGCCGAGGTGATTCAGAAGGCGAACGACACGCCGTTCGGCCTGGCTGCGTATTTCTACAGCCAGGACCTGCGACGTATCGAGCGGGTATCGCGCGCCTTGGAAGCGGGCATCGTCGGCATCAATGAAGGGGCGCTGGCCAGTGAGGCTGCGCCGTTCGGCGGGGTGAAGGAGTCCGGCTACGGACGCGAGGGTTCGAAATACGGCCTCGACGATTACCTGTCGATCAAATATCTCTGTCAGGGCGGCCTGTCTTGAAACGTCTTACGGGAAATGCAGAATGAAAGTGCAGCAGATCAAGCGAAGCGTCGCATTGCAAGGGCTGGAGGATTGGGGCACCGCGGGCTTGCCCGGTACGCCGGCGGCCAAGGTGACTGGCGTGCAGAAAATCATTCCGGGTAGTGAAGCGATTGATACCGGCGTGTTCGAATGCACGCCCGGGACGTATCGCCGCTCCGTCAAGCAGGCCGAAGTGATGCATTTCCTAGCCGGCCGGGCAACGTTTACGCCCGACGGTGAAGACTCCGTGCAGATCAACGCCGGCGACACGCTCTTTTTCGAAGCGAATACCGAAGGCCTCTGGAAGATCGACGAAACGATTCGCAAGGTGTACGTGATTTTCTGAGCCGTTGGACAGTTGCGCCCCGCCGGGTTTTCTCTGCGGGGCGTTTTTTCATCCATGGATGACCGCGGACGATATTCGGCGCGTTAACCGGATTTTCTTTACACTGGCGGACCGACAATTGCGCTGCGCCGCACGCGCATCATGAGATGTGACGTTGCGCGTTTGCTTCTTCGAAGCCGTGCGTACACGGCCGCCCCGGTCCATCTCATGACATCCGACGCGTCTCCCTCGACTGCCCGAGGCGGTTTGATGTGTTACCCGGCATTTCAGCGCTTCCGGATCGGATGTTACCGCTTGGTACGCGCGAATTAACCAGATTTTTAGTTACATGCTTAGATACATAACTCACTCGCCCCCGGCTCCCATTGGATGGGGACTCAACGTCATTTGAGGGAAGCCGGCGGCCGTTCCGGCTGGCCAGGTGAATGGAACGTTTGGCGGCGATTTGCGCTCCAAATCAGGGCAGGCGGCATGGCATTGGCGGGCGCGGCTCGGGTTGTTTCTCGTTCAGTCACTACTGCCTTACAAATGCTTACCGTTTTTTACAGCAGGAAGTTGCGGGGAGCCTCATATTCCGGCGCGTGTAGGCGCGATCGTAGCTGCCGGGAAATTGGGGGTGGGCTACGGACGTCGGCTTCGGCACCGACCCGATGACCGGCGAAGCAGCGCAAGCGCCGCACGCCAGTCGGACACACGAAAATGGGACGCAAAATGAACATCAAATCACTCTCGGGAATGGCATTGGCACTGACGGCTGCGGCGCTGACGGGTTGCGTGGCGCCGGGTCCGCAATACGGCGGCTACCCGCAGCAGGGTTATCAACAGCCGCAGTATCAACAACCGCAATACCAGCAGCCGCCGCAGTACCAGCAACAGCAAGGCGGCTATGGCCAGGCGCCGGTACAGGGCGCGCTTGTCGGCCGCGTGGAATCGATCGAGACGGTGCAGCAGCCCGGTGACAGCTCGAACCTTCTTGGCACGATCGTAGGGGGCGCGGCGGGCGGCTTGCTCGGCAACACCATGGGCGGTGGCCGCGGACGTACGGCGACGACGATCGGTGGCGCGGTGATTGGCGCGATTGCGGGCAACCGCATCGAGAACACCATGGGCCAGGCGAACGTCCTGTATCGGGTCACCGTGCGTCTGGACGACGGGCGCGTCGCAACCGTGACGCAAGCGCCGCCGCTGCGTGTGCAGCAAGGCCAGCGCGTGCAGGTCGCGAACGATACTGTTTATCCGTACTGATCGTTGCTGATCGCTCCCGATCCTGACCGGTCGGGAGCGATCGAGACGAGACTCGCCGCCTCGACTTCGCACGTCACAGAAATTCTGGACAATTCACTCGAATCCAGGCGATCACATCGTTCAAAAGCTGTTCCGCGCTTGCCAGACACTCTCTCGCCGCGGATGCAGGCACCAACTCCCCGGAGTAGTCCGTCAAATTTCGCTGTTTTCGGAGCGCGTCGAGAACGATGACGCGCTCCATATCCAATTCGATCGTCTTGGAAAGCGTTTGAATTGCAGTCTGATGGTGTCCTGGCCTGCTTGTCAGCGGTCTAAACCCATTCACATGCAGCGCAAGCATCGCCAACTGCATAATGGCCTTGTAGGCCGTGTCAAACCGATTCTCCTGGCTCAGTCCCTCCAGCTTCGCATCTGAAATATTCCGTTTCGCGGCAGCGATCAGCCGCAGCGTTTGTCCACGCGTCGGTTCAACTGTGTCGAGACTGATCCCCAGTAAGTTTGCCAAGGTCATTGTCGCTTCCAATCAGGTAAATCTTCGGCTTTGCCAAGATGTCGAGGAGAAACGGGTCTTTGTGGGCAAGACCGTCTTGCAACTCTTCCGAAGTCAACACCTTCGGGTTGAGCTCGCGACCGACGGTCGCTTGCACTGGATAGAGTTGCTTGACTAGTTCGGCAAAGCCAACGGTGCCGACGACCAAAATGTCCACGTCGCTATACGTCGTCTCCTCCGCTCGCGCCATTGATCCAAACACAAATGCCAGATCGATCTTTGGACCGAGGGGTGCCAACGCCTGAGCAAGTATATCGGCAAGGCCTGAGGTCTTTCGCATGATGCTCGCCAGTTCCTCGTATATCGGACAGGAGCGATTAGCGCGATATTGCACTTGATTGCCCTTCTGCTCCCGAGTCAGGATGCCGGTGGCTGCCAGTTTGCTCAGTTCTTTGTGCAAGGTTCCCGCGGGCGTGTCTGTCATGCGTGCAATCTCGCGCACGTGATAAGACGCCTCAGGACGTAGCAACAACAGGCCCAGCACCCGGCGGCGGTATTCACTGAACAGCACGTCTGTGAGCGAGTTAGCCATGGCGGCGCAATATGTAGCGTAAATTGCTACGATTGTAGCCTATTTTGCTACACCCAGATTTATTGAGTTCATCACTACGCCAAGTCGCAAAAAAGTCGGCCGAAGAATCAGACGAATATCACTTTCGGCAGGCACTCCGATGCCCCTTGGGACGAACGATGACTTCCAGCCCAAGCAGCGTCAGGACATCGAGCGCTTTTTGCGACTGGATGGGCGGCATGCAATGCGCTGTTGAGAAAAAAAGACGGGGGGTGGGGAACTCGTCCGTCGTCATCGGACGAAATGTGCTGCGGGTCATCTATCGTGCGATTGAGTGCCACGAGAACCGCGACGATCCAACCGACGATATGAGGCCACGAGGGATCAAGCCGACATGTATCCAGTGTTATGCGTCATTTCAGCGCTGACGTTCGTTATGCATCAGCGGAAGGCTGTGGAGCGACGCCACGCGCTCGATATTCCGCTGGATACGTTGAATGCAACACGCGGGTGATGGTGGTCGACGATGCGTGAGCAAGTCCCGCGATCTCTTCCATCTGCTCGAGATACGCGTCGAGTTCTTCCTTGTCGAGTCCTTCGATACCGCCGCCCATACCGGCAACGGACATGGCGACGAGACGGCTTGTCATCCTCTGAACACGCTCGGCTGCAGCAATGATGATGCTCGGATCGAAATTGAGGTCTCCCATGGAGGGCTCCTGTTCAGTCACTGCATTGCAAGGTGCCCGCGCCACCGAAGTTGAGACATGCATCCGTGTAGGTGGACGGGCGACTAAATCTTATTAAATTAGCATTCCTATGTTTAAATCGATCTTAAGGTCCGCGCTTTACGTGCAACGGCATATGAACACAATGAGTGACAAGCAGAATCGGAAATTACCCATTACTTCAGAGAGGAACGGCTGATGACGTCCGGAACGCCATCCTGTAACTTCTTCGCATGATCACTTTGGCACATGTCACTCCTGCACTGATCAGCTGGGCGCGATTGCGCGCCGGGCTATCTCAGCACGCGCTGGCGCAGGGATTGGCAACACGGGCGGACCAGGTCATAGCGTGGGAATCCGGCGAGGGTCAACCGACATTTCGCCAGGCGCAAAAGTTGGCGTCGCTTACCCATGTGCCGTTCGGATTCCTGTTTCTTGCGGATCCTCCAGAAGAAACCCTGCCGCTTCCCGATCTGCGTACCGTAGGCGGAAGTGAACCGCATTCGCCGAGCATTGACTTGCTCGATACGGTTCGCGACGTGCTTCGCAAACAGGCGTGGTACCTCGAATACTTGAAAGATCAGGAACGAACGAACCTCCCATTCGTGGGACGCTTCTCCAAGCGGGCAACCGCCAAGGCCGTCGCGGCTGATCTTCGGGAAACCATGAACACGCAAGACGGCGACGAGTTTTTCCGCAATCTTGTGGCGTCCGCAGAGCGCATCGGCATTCTGATCATGCGAAGCGGGATTGTGGGTGCGAATACGCGGCGAAAACTGGACGTCAGTGAATTCAGAGGCTTTGCGATCAGTGATCCCGCCGCGCCCGTCGTCTTTATCAACAGCGCCGACGCGCCTGCGGCACGATTGTTCACGTTGGCCCACGAACTCGCGCACATCTGGATCGGCAGTAGCGGCATTTCGGACGTGTCCACCGATAACAGGCGCAGTGAGGAAGTCTTCTGCAATGCCGTCGCCGGGGAATTTCTGGCCCCGGAGATGGAATTCAGGAATGCTTGGCGGACCCATGGCTTATCGCAAAAGCCATCGCGTCCGATGCGACGGTCGTCACTCATGAATCGTTGAACCATGACGTTCGAAGAAAATTCCTGATCCCGAATCTTTGCCAACATCTTGGCGTGCCGTTCATGAACACGTTTCAAATGCTGCACACGCTCGACGCTCAATTCGTGCTTTCCAACTGAGCGCGCGCGTTTTTGTCGTCGTTCTCGATACCGAACCGTCCGCGTTCCGCCCATGGGCTAATGGCCCGTATTTCCTTCCTGCAGACGCCATTTTGATCGCCACGGTATCGTTTGCTGAAAGATGTTGTGAGTGTCTGCATCAATGCGGCGAGACACAATAGCCACACTTGCTCACGCTTATCTCAAAACGACGGATAGGGACTTCGCAGTCGTTGGGTATGAACGGTGGAGGCCACTTCCCATACCTTTGCCCGTTGGCGCCGAGCGTTCTGATTCGCTTCACCATCTCGCAGAGGTCCGTATGATCAATACATCAAAAAAACTGAATGGCAAGATCGCGTTGATCACCGGCGCAAGCCGAGGCATCGGCCGGGCCATCGCCCAGCGTTTCGCCGCGGAAGGCGCAACGGTGATCGTCACCGGACGCAGCCTTGATCAATCGGTCGTCCTCCCCGGCACCCTGGCTGAAACGGTAGCATTGATCACGCAGGCCGGAGGACGCGCGATCGCACTGGCCGCAGACCTGGAGAAGCCGGACGAGCGCGACACGCTGGTGGCGCGTGCCGCCGACGCCGCCGGTGGCCTCGACATTCTCGTGAACAACGCGGGTCTCGCCGAATACAGCCGCGTCGAAACGATGCCGCTGTCGATGTTCGAACGCACGCTGGATCACTACCTGCGTACGCCCTTCACGTTGAGTCAGGCGGCCATTCCCCTGATGCGTGCCCGAGGCGCCGGCTGGATCCTGAACCTGAGCTCCGTAACCGCACTCGCACCGATTCGTCCGTATAACGTGTTCGACAGCGACGGTGGCGCAACGGTGTACGCAGCCGTCAAGGCAGCGGTGAGCCGCTTCACCCAAGGCCTCGCGGCCGAGCTGGCTGCCGACAATATTGCCGTGAATTCCGTGGCGCCCAGCACGGCGATTCGCACGCCCGGCGCCGCCCAATACATTCCGGCGGCGTATCCGACGGAAGCCGTTGAATACTTGGCGGAAACGGCACTCGCCCTTTGCCACCTGCCGGCAAAGGAGCGGACCGGCCTCGTCACGCACAGCTTGCATTTTCCGCTGGCCTGCCAGTTGCCCGTCTACTCGCTTGACGGACGGGAACTGCTGCCGCCGCCGACCTTGCCGGAAGTGGCGCATCCGCACATCGTCCCCTCCGGAGCCTGATCATGACGGCACCCATTCGCTTCGACGGCGGCACCGCCGTGATTACGGGCGCAGCCAGCGGCATTGGCAGCGGCCTTGCACGCCACGCAGCGTCACTGGGCATGCGCCTCGTGCTTGCGGACGTTGACCAGTCCCGGCTCGACGCCTTTGCCGCCACGCTCGATGCCGACGTGCTGGCCGTCGCCACCGACGTCCGCAAGTCATCCGACGTCGATGCACTGGCGGAACTCGCCTGGCAACGATACGGCCGCGTCGACCTGCTGTTCAATAACGCCGGCGTCATGGGCACCGGCTTCACCTGGGAAATATCTCCCGAGGAATTCGAACGGAGTTTCGCGGTGAACGTGCATGGCGTGCTCAACGGCATCCGCAGCTTCGTGCCCCGGATGCTCAAAGCAGGCACGCCGGCGCATATCGTCAATACGGCGTCGATCGGGGGCTTCCTGCCAAGCCCGCTGATGTCGCCATATTCGGCCACCAAGTTCGCGGTCGTTGCCCTGACGGAATCGCTGTATGGCGAGCTCAAGATGATTGACGCACCGATCGGCGTGTCACTGCTCGCGCCCGGCCCGGTGCAAAGCGGCATCTTCGATGCCCCTGCAGCAGATACGTCGGCGCGCCCCGAGGTCCGGCAGTTCGTCGACAAGCTTCACACGATGATCTCGGCCTACGGACTCACGCCCGACGAGTTCGCCAAACGCGTGTTTGTCGGCATTCGTGAAGGCGATTACTGGTTGCTGCCGCAACCGGAGATGATCGACGAACCCTTGCGAGAACGCGTGGCGGGCATTCTGGCTCGGCGCAATCCCGAACTGCCGGCGTATTGACGGTGTCCCCGGCAGTTGCTCGCGCAAAGACGCGATGCAGCCGTGTCGAAGCCTGCCCGGGTAGCCGGCTGAGCCGCGCCGCTGCATTCACAATAAACACTACGCGCGCGACTTCCGCGACCTGCTGGCCAACACCATCGCAATACCGCCAAGGATCGCCACGGAGGCAACAGCCAGGCGCGGTGTGATCGCCTCCGACAGGAACGCCACCCCGCCAAAGGCGGCGATCAGCGGCACCGACAGCTGTACCGTGGCGGCTCGCATGGCAGACAGTTTGCTCAGCGCGGCATACCAGATGACGTACCCGATGCCGGAAGTGAGCGCACCGGACGCAATGGCCAGGGAAACCCCGGCCGCGTCCGCATGGGCGTGCGCGACAAAGAGAAGACTCAACGCGACGGCAAGTGCCGTCGCCCGTAAGAAGTTGCTTGCAGTCGCAACGAGGGGGTCGGTCACGCCGCGTCCGCGCAATGAGTACACGCCCCACGCCACCCCCGCAATCGCCATCAACGCGGCACCGATGAGCGGCGGCGCAGCGACCCCCGGCGATACCAGATACACCAGCCCTGCGACGGCAAATGCAAATCCGAGCCATGCGATGGCGCCAAACATCTCGCCTGAGCGCAAGCCCGCGCTGAACATCGTCAATTGAACCGCGCCGAACAAAATCAATGCGCCGGTGCCTGCGGACAAAGTGAGGTACGCGAACGAGAAGAATGCGACGTAGGCAAACAGCATGCCCGCAGCTAGCCAGTCCGCGTGGCCGCGTGAGGACCGCCCAGAGCGGATTCGCACGATGACGGCGAGCGTGATCGCGCCGGAAATCAGCCGGATGCCGCCAAAGCTGACCGGGTCGATACTTCCTTGCTGCAACGCCAACCGGCACAGCAGCGAATTGGCCGCAAAGGCGAGCATCGCCACCGCAGTGAGGGCGGTCGTCTGCAAGTCGGGCCGGACGACGCGCGCGTCATGCATGGGTCGCCACCAGGACGACGGCCCAGGACAGCAGCGCGACACCGAGGGGCGCGCTCAGACGCCGCCCCCAACGAACGTTCTTTTCGATAGCCATCACCGCCGCAAGCAGGAGCATCCAGCCGAGGCTGCCGGTCCCGAGCACGAACATCAGCAGCATCAGCGCCCAGCAGCAGCCGACGCAGAACAAACCATGCCGGGCGCCAAGCGCGAACGCTTGCCGCGCTTGCGCGTGTCCGCGCCAGTGCTCGACGACGAAGCCCAACGGCGTTCGGCACTTATCGAGGCATCGGTATTTGAGCCGGCTGAATTGAAACGCGCCCGCCAATGCAATGGCGCCAGCACCGATCAGCCAGCCACGCCATGCCAGGGCGGGCACGCTGGAAACCAAAGACAGCACGCCGCTGTGAAGGGCGTGCGCCAGAAGTCCGAAGGCGCCCCACACCGTCATGTAACCCAAGCCGAGCAGCAGCAGGAGGCGCCCATGGTCCGGGCGGCCGGCCGTCAGCCGGTCGAAGACGTTGAACAACGGTAACGTCGTCGGCAGCATCATGGCCGTCGTCATGAGAATCCAGGCGGCGGCGTAGAGCACCATGGGCACGACCACGTCTGCGGCGGGAACGACACGGCACAGGAACGCCGCCGGTCCCGACACAGTCCAGTCACCGTGATCGATATACCGTCCGTAGGGGCTGCGCGCCCACGCCCACAACGCCAGCCACGCGAGCGCTACCAGCCCGGCCAGGACCGGCAGGAACACGTGGGTATGACGTGAGGCGTTGGACGGCGTCGTGCCTGCCGTCGTCGGGTTCATGCGTCAAAAACGAATGTGCTCTGCAGCGCGTTGTGGTTCTTGATATTCAGATCGATGCCGAGGGCAGCGTTCTTTGATCGATACGTGGGGGCCTTGCCGACAAAAACCGGCGCGCCCGGTACCGTCGAGAACACGGTGTCGGACAGGGTGGTCTGACCACCGGTGGCACCGAGATAGGGCTCGAGTTCGGCGTAGTAGTTCGTGCCGATCTCAAGTTCGCCCTTGCCCGCGTTGACGGTGAAACGAATCGGCGCACGCTCCACCGATACGACTTGGCCGATCAGCTTGGCGAGTTCGGCGACCGGGCCGCCGGCCTTGCCGGTGTATACCTTCAAAAGTGCCTCTTCCTGCTCCTTGGAGGCCTGCTCGTCGACATAGATTGCGGCCGTCCAGTTGCCTTCCAGGATATTGCCGGGGACGTGCGCCACTGCGGCGATGGTGTTGCCGCCGACCTCGACCCCGTCGACCGTTCCCTTGTCAATGCGCCACGCGACAATGGTGTCGCAAGTGCCGTTGTCGGGGTCCTCGCCGATCCAGCAGGGGCACAGGACTTTGCAGTTGCAAACTTCGAGCAACCGACCTTCCAGGTGATAGCTCATACGACCTCCATTGAAGGCGCGCGAACGCTCAGTTGTCGCCGCATCTCGTGGCGGCAACGGGGTAGCAGATCATGCGATTGCCGTGCGTCGAATCCGGGGAAGCCTCGATTCAAATCGGCGCATGCAGTGGGCGAGCGCCCACGTTTCAGTATGGTGGACGCCGGTTCCGTATGAGTCCGTACAAACCCGGATGTCTGTCGGCTGTCGCCTGTCACGCACGAAACTTGAAGCACGCTCCACCGTCCTGGCGGCGGGCGCAAACGCCTGAACCCGCCATGAGGCGACGGTCATCCGTTTAGATGAGGCGCGTCGTCAGCCACGGTGAAATCATGAAACATTCGTGTCAGGAGACAGGGGGCCGTAAGTGAATTCCAGCGACAAATCCGTGAGCAGACGTACCCTATTCAAATGGTTTGGCGCCGTTGGCGGCATGCTGGGCATTGGGCCGGTCGTGCCGCAACGTGCCGCAGCCGCACCGCCGGCGCCGGCAGGCGCAACACCGCCAGGTGCGGACGCACTGAGCTCGGGCGCATTGTGGAACGCCTTTTGCGACCAGTTGAAGGCCGCAGGCGGCCAAATACTGCGGCCGGAGGCACCGGCGAGCGCGTTCGACCGGGCCGAAGGTTACCGCTACCTCACGCGACTGCTGCGCGCGGGGCTGGAGCAGTACGTGGAGTTCGCCGATCCGCATTTTCCGGTGTTGTTCAGCTTGGTGGACACGAACAAGAAGATTGGCGCGGACAACCCGGACAATCTTTATCAGAACGCGCAGATTGATGGCCGCCTGGAATACCGGATCACGGGGCATCGCGGGACCGTACACTACATCGGTTTTTCCACCAAGGCGGGCAACTACGGCAAGAACCAGGCGCTCACGGGCACGGGATTCCTCGATTCCGAAAACATGAAGTTTTCGCCCGATGGCGCCTTCGAGCTGATTATCAGCGCCAAGCCTCATCCCGGCAATTGGCTGCCAATGACGGCCGAGACGGAAACGGTCCTCGTCCGCCAGACATTCCTCGACCGGCGCCGCGAGACGCCGGCGACCGTGACGATCGAATGCCTGAACGGCCCCAAGACTCCGGCGCCACTCCAGCCCGAACGGTTCGCGCAGCAATTGATGGCCTCGGCCACCTTCGTCGGCGGCACGGCCAAGCTCTTTGCCGACTGGGCGAAGACGTTCAAGTCGGCACCCAACACATTCGCGCCACAGGACCAGCGCATTTACCAGAAGGCCGGAGGCGATCCTTCGATCTTCTACGTACACGGCTACTGGACCCTCGCGCCCGACGAGGCGCTGGTCGTGGATATTCCCAAGGCTGAGGCGCAGTTCTGGAACTTCCAGGTGGACAACTACTGGATGGAGTCCCTCGACTATCGATACTTCACGATCCATCTCAACCAATCCACGGCCAAGGCCAATCCCGACGGCAGCGTGACGCTGGTGCTCGCGCATCGTGACCCGGGTATGCCCAATTGGCTGAGCACTGCGGGCCACCACGTAGGCACCATGATGTATCGGCTCATCAGCGGCAAGACGCAGCCGTATCCGAAAGCTCGTGTGATCCGCCTTCCGGCGGCGAACGCCCCGAAGACGTAACCGCTTCTGTTTGCCCGGCGTATCAAGCAGCCGTTGCACTCGGGCGTCCGACCGTATTGATATAGGCAGACCCGACCGATTCGGCTACATTGTGCCTAATGCTGCTCCGATGGAGCGAACGTGCTGGCACTTGACTCGGTCACGAAAACCTACGACGGTGCGCATCCGCGCAACGTACTGCGCGCGATCAGTCTCGTGGTCCAGTCCGGCGAGTATGTCGCGATCATGGGCGAATCGGGCGTCGGCAAATCGACACTGTTGAACCTGATCGCCGGCCTCGATCGGCCCGATGGTGGTCACGTCCTGTTCGACGGACAGGACTTGGGTGCGCTCGACGACGACCAGGCGACACTGCTGCGGCGGCGCGCCATGGGCTTTGTCTTTCAGGCGTTCCATGTGCTGCCGCATTTGAGCGTCGCGCAGAATGTCGCGCTTCCGCTGCTGCTGAACGGCGTCGGCCGGCGCGAGGCTCAGGCACGCGCCATCACCATGTTGGCTGGGGTCGGACTGGAGGGTCGGGGCAACAGTCTCCCACGCGAGTTGTCCGGCGGCGAGATGCAGCGGGTAGCGATCGCGCGGGCGCTGGTGCACCGGCCCAGTCTGTTGTTGGCCGACGAGCCGACCGGCAATCTCGATCCGGAAACCGCGTCGCAGATCCTGCGCCTGCTGCGCGAACGGGTCAAGGCGAACGATGCCACGGGCACCGCCGGGCTGCTGGTGACGCATTCGGCACTTGCGGCCGCAACCGCCGACCGCGTTCTGCTGCTCACTCCCGAAGGGCTGGCGCCGTACCCACCCGTACGGCCACCCCAAGCGCCTCGACTTGAGGCTTGAACGATGCGGGTCTTTCATCCCCTTTTGCCGGCGCTGCTCATGGCAGAACTGCGCGCTCACGCGGGCCGGTCCGTCGTCAGCATCATCGCGATCGCCATCGGCGTGGCGATGGGCTACGCCGTGCATCTGATCAACCATGCTGCCCTGACCGAGTTCTCACAGGGAACACGCGCGCTCGCGGGCCAGGCCGATCTGGAAATCCGCGGACCGCGCAGCGGCTTCGATGAAACGCTTTACGCGCGCGTCGCGCGCTTGCCGCAGGTGGCGGCGGCCAGTCCCGTGGTCGAGGTCGATGCACACTTGCCGGCACGCCGCGAGGCGCTCAAGTTGCTCGGCGTCGACGCGTTCCGCGTGGCAGCAGTCAATCCCGGGCTTATCGGGCGTCCCGCCCAAACACAGGCGGGCAATCTCGACCTGCTGGCGCCCACCGCAGTATTTCTCTCACCGGCTGCGCTGGCCTGGCTCAACCTGAGACCGGGCGACATGCTTACCGTGCAAGTGGGACTGGGGACCCTCGCGCTGCGCGTTGCCGGCACGCTACCCGTCACCAGTGAAGCGCTGCGCCTGGGCGTCATCGATATCGGGGCGGCGCAATGGCACTTCGGGCGTCTCGGCTTGCTGCAGCGCATCGATCTCCGGCTGCGGCCGGGCGTGGACGTGGCAGCCTTCCGCCGGACACTGGCGCCGCTGCTGCCGGCCGGCGTGACGGCGGCCACGCCCGATGACGACCAGCGAACCGCCTCGGACCTGTCCCGAGCCTATCGCGTGAATCTGGGCGTGCTGGCGCTGGTGGCACTGTTTACCGGCGCCTTCCTGGTGTTTTCGACCCAGGCGCTGTCGATCATCCGGCGGCGCACGCAACTGGCGCTGCTGCGCGCGCTGGGCATGAGCCGCGGCGCCCTGCTGCGCCTGGTGCTGGCCGAAGGTGCGGCGCTTGGCCTGGCGGGCGCCCTGCTCGGCACCACGCTCGGCTTGGCGCTGGCGGCCATGGTGCTGCGTTATGCGGGCGGCGATCTCGGCGGCGGATATTTTCCAGGGATACGACCGTCGGTGCACTTCAACGCCGGCACCGCGCTGGCGTTCGCCGCGCTCGGCGTGGCCACAGCGCTGATCGGCAGTCTTGCACCTGCATGGGAGGCTTCGCGCGCGCGGCCGGCGCAAATGCTCAAGGCGGGCGACGAGGAAACGCCCCTCAAGCGCCTGCGCTCGCCGTGGCCGGCGCTGGCAATCGTCGCGGCAGGTGTTGCATTGACCAAGGCCGAACCCGTGGCCGGGCTTCCGGTATTCGCCTACGTGGCGGTCGGCCTGTTGCTGGTCGGGGCCATCCTGTTGATGCCGCGCCTCGCGCATTGGATCTTCAGCATCCTGCCACGTGGGCGCCGATCCGTGCCTTATCTGGCGCTGGCGCAACTCAGCGGCGCGCCAGGGCGCGCCGCCATCGGACTGGCAGGAATCCTGGTGAGCTTCAGCCTGATGGCCGCCATGGCGATCATGGTCACGAGCTTTCGTGTCTCACTCGATCAGTGGCTAAACATCGTGCTGCCGGCCCAACTTTATTTGCGCGCGTCCGCGAGCGGCGATACGGGCTATTTCTCCGGCGCCGACCAGCAGATCATTGCCACCGCACCCGGCATCGCCCGGGCCGAGTTCATGCGCACAAACCAGATCCTGCTCGATCCGCGCCTGCCGCCGGTGGCGCTGATCGCCAAACCCGTCGACAAACACCATCCTGCGGCCCGTTTGGCAATCATCGGCATGCCCACCCAGCCACGCACAGGTGATCCGCCGCCAATCTGGGTCAGCGAGGCGATGGCAGACCTGTATGGCATGCATCCCGGCCAACGTATCAGCCTGCCGCTCGCCGGGCGGCCGGTCCCGGTCACGGTAGCCGGCATCTGGCGCGACTACGCCCGCCAGTATGGGGCGATCGTGATCGACCTCGATGATTACCGTCGCCTGAGTCGCGACCAGCGCATTACCGACGCCGCCCTGTGGCTTGCACCGGGTGTCGGCACGACGCAGGCAGTGCAAAGCCTGCGCCAGCGCCTGCCCGGTGCCGGGCAGATCGAGATCGCGGAACCCGGCGAGATACGCGCTGCGGGTCTGCGGATCTTCGACCGCAGCTTCGCCGTGACCTATCTGCTGGAGGGCGTCGCCATCGCCATCGGCCTGTCCGGCATTGGCGCCAGCTTTGGTGCGCAGGCATTGGCGCGCTCGCGTGAATTCGGCATGCTGCGGCATGTGGGCGTGACGCGCCGGCAGATCGGTGCGATGCTGGCGCTGGAGGGCGCCTTGCTGGCGCTGCTCGGCGTGGGCGCCGGCCTGGCGCTCGGATGGGGTATTGCGCTGATCCTGATCCACGTTGTCAACCCGCAATCATTCCACTGGACGATGACGCTGCACATGCCATGGGGCCTGCTAGCCACCATTGCGTTGACGCTGGTAGCTGCTGCCATGCTGACCGCCCTGGCCAGCGGACGGCGGGCGATGTCGGCCGGGGCGGTGCGCGCAGTACGGGAGGACTGGTGACAAAACGCATCTCCCTGATCCTCGCATTGCTCTGGGTAATGCTGTCGGCTGCCGTCCGGCCGCAGGACAACCTGCCGGCCTATCCCCCCGTCGTACCGGGCCACGCACTAAGCTTCCCGAGTGATTATGGCGCCCACCCGGATTTCCGCACCGAATGGTGGTACATCACCGGGTGGCTGGAAACCGCGGGCGGCAAGCCGCTCGGCTTCCAGGTGACCTTCTTCCGTTCGCGCCCGCCGCTCGATCAAACCAACCCCAGCCGTTTTGCGCCCACGGAACTGTTGTTTGCCCACGCGGCCGTGTCCGATCCCGCGCTCGGCAGTCTGCAGCATGAGCAGCGCGCTGCGCGCAGCGGGTTTGGACTGGCCGAGGCGGCCCGCGGCGACACCGATGTGCACATCGGTGCCTGGTCCCTCCAGCGAGACGCGGGCGGCACTTATCGAACCATGCTCGACGCACGCGACTTCACCTTCGAACTCGTGCTACGGCCACCCCAGCCGCCCCTGCTGCAGGGTGAACGGGGCTACAGCCGGAAGGGGCCTCTCCCGGCGCAGGCGAGCTACTACTACAGCCAACCGCAACTCGGCGTGAGCGGAGTCCTCACCCGCCAGGGTGTGCGGGAGAACGTCAGGGGCACCGCATGGCTGGATCACGAGTGGTCGTCTGCGTTGTTGGCCGAACAGGCGGTCGGTTGGGATTGGATCGGCATCAATCTCGATGACGGAGGTGCGTTGATGGCTTTCCAGATCCGCGACAAATCCGGAGGAAAGTTCTGGGCGGGCGGCGCGCTGCGGCATGCCGACGGCAGCGTCACACGCCTGCCTGCCGCCGCTGTCAACTTCGTACCCCGGCGCCGCTGGCGTTCGCCGCGCACCGGTACCGAATATCCCGTATCGATGCAGGTCCACGCAGGCGAACTCGCGCTCGACCTCGTACCCCTGATGGACGACCAGGAACTCGATAGCCGGGCCAGCACTGGCGCGATCTACTGGGAAGGCGCAGTCACCGCACTGCGCGGCGCCCAGGTTGTCGGGCACGGCTATCTTGAACTGACCGGCTACTTCCGGCGTCTCGACCTCTAGGCCAAGGCGTGCCGTTCATCGAGGGTTGGACACGTTGTCGACGATCGCCTGCCGCCATCGACTCACCGAGGCATCCGCAGCCCAACGTCGAACGTCGCCGAGTAGCCTTGGGTGCCTTCGACCAGCGAGAGCACCAGTTGACTGCCGCCGTCTCGAAAAATGGCGTCCCCCTCGTTTTTGACTTTCCGTTGGCCCCTGCCGGCATAGGGGTTACGCGCATGCACTCGATCCGTGATCGCGTCATCGAAGTACAACTGCGACGTAAATTCATAGCCCTGCCCTGAACCGGCTTTGGCGCGAACCTTGAAGTGGATGTGAACCGCTCGGCCTCGATACCATCCGGGATATACGGTGACGAACCGGGCGTTCCCATTCGCGTCCGTCACTTGATAGCCGCGCAGAAACTTCTTGCCGAGCGAACTGAAACCCGGATCGGCAACATCCGAGTAAATGCCTGCCGCGTCACAATGCCAAATATCCACGACAGCGCCAGTCAGGGGCGTGCAACCCGCGCTGCTTATCGAAGAGATACGCAGGACTAATGCCAGTGGCACGCCTGGCCTCGCAAGTCCATCAGTGGGGTCGACACGAATGTCGGAGCGGTTCAGACGCTCGTCAACAAAATAGGGACCTTCGGTCTGTTCAGGCGTGAGGATACAGGCGGGCTGTTTGCGCTTCGCTGAACCGCTGGCGCCGGGCTGCGCATCCGAGCGTTCCGCAAGCACGGCGGCCGCGGCCGCGCCGAGCATCCCCAGCGCCTTGCGACGGCGCATGAGCGAGCTTGCCTTTCCATCAGTATCGTTCACGTTCTTCTCCTTCGGCGGAGGTGCGGGCGTAGCACAAGTATACGACTCGCGCGGCAGCGGGCACGCAATACGGCAACACTTCGAATCTGGAGCGCTGGCACAATCGAGATGATCGCCGCCCCCTCAGGAATCGTCATGCCAGACGCCGCCGCCCCGCCCTCGCCGCCCTCGCCACATATCGTTCCCCTGTTCGCCCTGTTGCCCTTCCTGCGCCCTTACGCCGGGCGCTGGGGGCTCGCTTTCGCAGCACTCGTGACGGCGGCGGGCGCCACGTTGGCGCTGCCGGTGACGTTCAAATACCTGATCGACCGGGGCTTCGCCGCGGGAAATCCGGCCCATATCGACCGCTATTTCCTGGCGCTGTTCGCCGTTTCGGTGGTGCTGGCCGGGGCCACGGCACTGCGCTTCTACCTGGTGTCGTGGCTGGGCGAGCGGGTCACGGCCGACCTGCGGCGGGCGGTCTACGACCACGTGCTGGGGATGAGTCCGCAGTTCTTCGAAACCACGCAGACCGGGGAGGTGCTGTCGCGGCTCACCACCGACACCACGCTGATCCAGACCGTGGTGGGCACCAGCCTGTCGATGGGGTTGCGCAACTTCTTCCTGCTCGTCGGTGGCGTGGCGATGCTGGCGGTGACCAGCCCGCTGCTGTCCGGCTACATCCTGGTCACGCTGGTCGTCGTGGTCGTGCCCATCGCCGTCTTCGGGCGGCGCGTGCGGCGGCTCTCGCGCGCCAGCCAGGACAAGGTGGCGAACGCGAGCGCGCTCGCCGGTGAGGTGCTCAATGCCATGCCGACGGTGCAGTCGTTTGCGCAGGAACCCTACGAGGGGCAGCGTTTTGCGGACGCGGTGGAAGCCGCATTCGAGACGGCGCTCGCGCGCATTCGGGCGCGTGCCTGGCTAACCGTCGTGGTCATCGTATTGGTGTTTGCCGCCATCGTGTTCGTGCTGTGGCTCGGCGCGCAGGCAGTACTGGGCGGGCGGATGACCGCCGGACAATTGTCCCAGTTCATCCTTTACGCGGTGGTCACCGCCGGGGCCGTGGGGGCGGTCGCCGAGGTGTGGGGCGAACTGCAGCGGGCCGCGGGCGCCACCGAGCGGTTGCTGCAGCTGCTGGCGGCGCGCTCGCCCGTTGCGCAGGCCGAGGCGGCCGAGCCGCTGCCGGCGCGCGGTGACGGCGTCCGCTTCGACAACCTCAGCTTCTCGTATCCGTCACGGCCCGGTATCGCAGCGCTCTCCGGTCTCTCACTCACCGTCCGCCCGGGCGAGCATGTAGCGCTGGTGGGACCGTCCGGCGCCGGCAAGACCACACTGTTCCAACTGCTGCTTCGCTTTTACGACCCGCAGGCCGGCAGCATCCTGATCAACGGCGTGCCGACGCGGCATGTGCCGCTCGCCGAGTTGCGCCGGCATATCGGTGTGGTGCTGCAGGAATCGGTGATCTTTTCCGGCAGCGTGCTCGACAATATCCGCTACGGCGCGCCCGAAGCCACGCTCGCGCAAGTGCAGCAGGCCGCCGAAATGGCCGCTGCGGCCGGGTTCATCGAGGAACTGCCGCAACGGTATGACACGTTTCTTGGCGAGCGCGGGGTACGGCTCTCGGGCGGACAGCGCCAGCGCATCGCGATCGCCCGCGCGATCCTGAAGAATCCGCCCATCCTGCTGCTCGACGAGGCGACCAGCGCGCTCGATGCCACCAGCGAACGGCTGGTGCAACAGGCACTGGATAACGCTGCACACAATCGCACCACGCTGGTCATCGCGCACCGCCTCTCGACCGTGCAGCAGGCCGACCGCATCATCGTGCTGGAGCAAGGCCGCATCGTTGCGCAGGGCCGCCACGCCGAACTCCTGCAGACCTCGCCGCTCTACGCGCAGTTTGCCGCCCTGCAGTTCGGCGAACCCTCTGGGCTGATGGCGCAGCGCGCCGCTGCGCCGCACCCCGCCGGCTCGGCGTGAACGGGCGAGCAGCCTACGGCGGCCGATACCGGCAAGCAAGGGTCGCCGCCACTATTCCAGCGGCCGCAACTCCTGAAGCAGCGTGGGCACCAATTCAGAAACCGTTGGATGGATGTGCATCGCGCGGCTAATCGTTGTGTAAGGCGCTTTCGCATACATGACGTCGAGCAGCGAGTGAATCACCTCGTCGCCGGTCACGCCCAGGATCGAGGCACCGAGAATCGCCCCGCTTTGCGCATCGACGAGCACCTTCATGAAACCCTGGCTCTCGCCCTTCTCCACGGCTCGCGCAACGCGTGTCATCGGGCGGGTACCGACCAGCACCTTGCGCCCGGTTTGCCTGGCTTCCGACGCCGTCATGCCGGCGCGGCCAAGCGGCGGGTCGATGAACATGGCGTAGGCCGCGATGCGATCCGACACCTTGCGCGCGTCGTTGTCGAGGAGGTTGGCAGCGACGATCTCGTAATCGTTGTACGAGGTATGCGTGAACGCGCCGCGGCCGTTGCAGTCGCCCAGCGCCCAGATGCCAGCTACGTTGGTGCGCAGTTGCTCGTCCACCGTGATATACCCGCGAGCGTCGGTCTCGACCCCTGCGCTGGCGAGCCCCAGGTCGTCGGTATTGGGCACGCGGCCGACCGCGAGCAGCAGATGCGAGCCATGGACGTCGCGATCCCCGGCACTGCAATCCAGCCCGACGACAATGCGGCTGCCCTCGCTGCGCGCGGTCAGGCAATTGGCATCGAGCCGGATTTCGATCCCCTCGCTTTCCAGGATTTCCCGCACCGCTTGTGACACGTCCTCGTCTTCGCGCTGAATCAGGCGCGGGCCCTTTTCGACGATGGTCACGCGGGCCCCGAAGCGCCGGTACATCTGGCCAAACTCAAGGCCCACGTAGCTCCCGCCGATGACGATCAAGTGCTCCGGTAGAAAATTCACCTCCATCATGCTCGAGTTGGTGAGATACGGCACCTTATCCAACCCGGGCATGGGCGGAATCAAGGCGCGTCCACCCACGTTCACAAAGATCCGGTCGGCTTCCAGCAGTTCGCCGTTCACCCGCACGGTTCGCGCGCTCTCAAAGCGGGCGTGGCCGTGGTAGACCGTGCCGTTCTCCAAACCGCGCAGCCACTGTTCCACACCGTTGCTGGAGTGACCGGAGATTTCGTCCTTGCGTGCTTTCACCCGCTTCATGTCGACGGTTACCGGCCCGCCGATCGTCACGCCGTACTCGGCAGCCCGTCGCGCCGTTTGGGCTGCGTACGCGCTTGCAATCAGGGTTTTGGTGGGAATGCAGCCGGTGTTCACACAGGTGCCGCCGAACCGCGCGCGCTCGATGATGGCCACCTTCATGCCCGCGCCGGACAGCCGCGCGGCGAGCGCGGGGCCCGCTTGTCCGGTGCCGATGATGATTGCGTCGAAGCCTTGAGCCATCTCGATCTCCTTGCTTGGCAGCGCCGCCCAAAAGCGCATGCTCAAGTATAGGAGAGCGGGGCTCGCTTGCCCTTGACGGCGCAGGCATTGAACCGGCCCAGGCTGACCGGTCAGCCCTTGACGCAAACGAGGGGTTCGAGCCTGGCGACTTTGCGCGCGAGCCCTGCCAGCTCTGCGGCGTCGACAACGGCACCGACGTCGTGATAAGCCCCGGGCGCTTCTTCAGCAACACCTCTTGCAGAGAGGCTGCGAATGAGGATGCCGCGCGCCGCCAGTTCATCGATGACGCTGCGCCCGTTCCAGCGTTTGGCTGCCTCATGCCGACTCATGCCGCGGCCTGCACCGTGGCAAGCGGAACCGAACGAACGCTGCATGGCCCCGGCCGACCCCGCCAGAATGTAGGACGCCGTTCCCATGCTGCCGCCAATCAGGACCGGCTGGCCAGCATCACGCAACGCTTCCGGCAGATCGGGATGACCGGGGCCGAAGGCGCGTGTCGCCCCCTTGCGGTGAACGAACACGCGCCGAGCCTCGCCACCCACCACGTGCTGCTCGACCTTGCAGGTGTTGTGCGAGACGTCGTAGAGCAAGCTCAGCGCCGCATCCGGAATCACGTCTGCGAAAACCTGTCGCGTAATGTGGGTAAGGATCTGGCGGTTCGCCAACGCGCAGTTGATCGCGGCCCGCATCGCGCCGAGGTAGCGCTGCCCGAGAGAGGAGTCGATTCTCGCGCAGGCCAGTTCGCGGTCGGGCAGCGTAATGCCCTGCTGCTTGGCCGAGATCGCCATTTCCCGCAGGTAGTCGGTGCCGATCTGGTGCCCCAGGCCGCGCGAGCCGCAATGGATGCTCACCAGGACCTCACCCCGTTCGATGGAAAACGCTTCGGCCAGGCGCGCATCGTAGGTATCGGTGACGACTTGCACTTCGAGATAGTGGTTGCCCGAGCCCAGGGTCCCCATTTCGTCCCGCTGACGGCGCTTGGCCGCATCGGACACCGCGTCCGGCGCGGCGTCGGCGACACAGCCCCGCTCTTCGATCCGCGCCAGGTCATCCGGCCGGCCGTAGCCCTGTTCAACCGCCCAGCGCGCGCCGCCGGCGAGAATGGTATCGAGTTCGCGAGGCGCGAAGCGCAGGGCTCCCGTGCTGCCCACTCCGGCGGGGATCCGCGCGAAGAGCCGGTCGGCAAGTCTCACCTGCACGCGCCGAACGTCACTCTCCGTCACGCCGGTGTGCAGGGTGCGCACGCCACAGGATATGTCAAACCCTACGCCGCCGGCGGAAATCACGCCGCCGTCATCGGGATCGAAGGCCGCGACACCGCCGATCGGAAATCCATAACCCCAGTGGGCGTCAGGCATCGCGTACGCGGCAGTCACGATGCCCGGCAGGCTGGCCACGTTGGTGATTTGCTCGAAGACCTTGTCGTCCATGTCGCGCATGAGCGACTCGCTGGCGAAGATCACCGCTGGCACGCGCATGGCACCGTGCGCGGCAATGCGCCATTCGCACTCTGCCGCACGGTCAAAGCGCTTGAGATCCATGAATCCCCCTGCCCTTTTCTCCAAAGGACACTAGACATCGAGCACGCACTGCGCCAGCCACGATCCGTCCTTGTGATGGCGCACGGCGAGTTCGGTATAGGTTGCCCCCTTGATTTCGACGGCCGGCTGGTGCCGCACCCGATCCACGCCTTCCCCCCAAACGGTGGCCGTGAGCCCGTTGGCGTCGATTGACAAGTCGAAGCGGCTAAATAGCATTTGGCGCGTGGCCATCTCGAAAATCAGCGCGTTCAGCCAGTCCGCCAGCAACAGCTCGTCGTCTGGCGCCGCGCAGTGGATCGGTATCGGCGTCAGAGGCGTGACACTCTGCGGTGGCGCCACCACCGCGGTCAGCGCGCTGGCTGCCTGCGCAAAGGCGTCCGCTTTGCTCTGTGCCACGCCACGCACGCCGATGTCGGCCCCGTGCGCGAAGGTTTCCCAGTACGCCTGCACATCGTCCCCCGCATGCGGCACCGGCCGTCGTGCCGACTCTCCATGTCCTATTAATCAAGGCGCCCGCCAGGGCGGCGTTGTCCGGCACGAGCGATCCCGGCGCCACTGGCATGGGCGCCCCTGTCATACGTGCGAGGGTCTTGGGGGCGATCACGCGTGCTCATGTCCATATGCCACGCGCGCGCCCTCGAGTCTTGCAGCTTATTGCCGGGCGCCGGATTCCGCGGCAGGTTCGCCCTCCTTGCGCTCCAGTCTCAGATACATATCGGCGGCCACCAGGCCAAACACGATATGCACCACGGCAGTCACCCAACCACGGGCCTCCGCAAACCACGGGAAGAACTGGGTCATGCCATAGAAGTTGATGAAATACAGGGCGATACCGAAGACGGCACCCACCAGCGAGGACATGCCAATGCTGGAGTCAAAGTGGAACGGTGCCATGATCACCGCCAGAATCAGGCCGAAGACGGCCGCCAGCACGAAGTGAACGATCAGCGCTGTCACGAGGACGCCCGCGCCGAAAACGGCGGGTTGCGTGATCACATCGCGCCCCATTACGATGGCGGCGATCATTTGCGGCGGCCCCCAGAGGCTCCCGCTCATCGCCCATGCAGCGAGCAGGTCGAGCACCAGGAAGACCACCCCTGCGACTAACCCGGCGATCGCGGCGGCGCGCCAGTCAGGCATTCGGCGTGTGAATTGGTGCGAATGCATGTGAAGTTCCATACCGACCTCCTGTCGTCGCGGCGCAAATGCACCGCTTCCGATATCCATTGTAGAAAATGCACAGAAAACGGCCCAATCGGGCGATTTAGGCCCGAAAAGTCGCCGATTGCGTGTCCCGGTGGCCGGGTGGGTCCGGGTGTGCCGTGATTGTCCGCCGGCACGCGTTCATCGGGAGCAGGGGCAACGATTGGCATGCGCAAACGGGCGCGGGCTTGTTTTTTGGCCTGCACAACCTATGGTTAGACTCAAAGCCCCCGGAAAACCGGGCCGAAACGCGGCCTTTCGATGACGGATTGCGCCCCCTCGGACCGAGGGCAACGGCGCGACTCAGCGGCGGGAGATCAGCCGCACCCACTGCGTTCCTTACGGTAATGCGCCACGCGGCACGACAGGCGAATCAGGACCCAAAAAGAGGAGATGAACATGTCCAGTCAGCCCATCCATGAAGCACGCGTCGCCGTATCCGTAGAACCGGGCAGCTATCGCATCAAACGGCCGGGCAGCGCAGACGAAGTGATCGAACTGATCAAGCAGCACAACATCCAAATCATCGACCTTAAATTCACCGATCTGCCGGGACTCTGGCACCACTTTTCCATCACGCTGCCCGAGGTCCATGCGGATTTGTTCAGCGCAGGGATCGGCTTCGATGGTTCCTCGATACGTGGCTTCCAGGAGATCCATGAGTCCGACATGCTGCTCAGACCGGACCCCACGACGGCCTTTGTCGATCCCGCTTTCAACACGCCGACGCTCTCGATCATCTGCGACGTCATGGATCCCGTCCTCCGCCAATCGTATACGCGGGATCCGCGCTACGTGGCGAGAAAGGCGGAAGATTACCTGCGTCAGACGGGGCTCGCCACGACCTGTTATTTCGGCCCCGAACTGGAGTTCTTCATCTTCGATTCGATCCGCTTCGGGCAGGATCAGCACTCCGGGTACTACTATGTAGAGTCCTCTGAAGGCGAATGGAACTCGGGGCGAGATGAAGGCGCTTACGGCGGCGGAAACCTCGGCTATAAGCCGCGATACAAGGAGGGCTATTTCCCGGTGCCGCCACACGATACCTTGCAAGACATTCGTTCAGAAATCGCACTGACCCTGCTGCGCGTGGGTATTCAGGTCGAGGTACATCATCATGAGGTGGCAACGGCCGGGCAAAACGAGATCGACATGCGCTTCGCGCCGCTGACCCGGATGGCGGATAACGTCATGATGTACAAATACATCTGCAAAAATATCGCGCGCAAGCACGGCAAGGTGGCGACGTTCATGCCGAAACCGCTCTTCGCCGACAATGCAAGCGGCATGCATTGCCACCAAAGTCTCTGGAGAAACGAGGAAAATCTCTTCTATGACGCCAAGGGCTGGGCCCTGACGTCTCAGTTGTGCCGCTGGTACATCGGCGGCTTGCTCAAGCACGCGCCGGCGCTGATGGCGTTTTGCGCCCCGACCACGAACTCCTACAAGCGCCTTGTGCCGGGGTATGAAGCGCCCGTTAATCTCGTCATGTCGCAGCGCAACCGTTCCGCCGCAGCACGGATCCCGATGTACTCGGATGCGCCCAATGCCAGACGGGTCGAATTCCGTTGCCCGGATCCTTCCGCCAACGCCTACCTTGCCTTTTCGGCCATGTTGATGGCTGGCCTGGACGGGATTGAAAACAAGATCGACCCCGGAGATCCGCTTGACCGGAACATCTACGAATTGTCGCCAGCCGAAGCCGAGCATATACCGCAAGTCCCGGGATCCCTGGAGGAAGCGCTATCGGCGCTGGCCATGGATCACGCCTTCCTGAAGAAAGGCGACGTCTTTACCGACGACGTGATTCAAACCTGGTTGAATTACAAGCGGAAGCGAGAGGTCGAACCCGTCAAGCTCCGCCCCCATCCATGGGAGTTTTATCTCTATTTCGATATTTGACGGTGAACGCGATGACATTCGGTCAGAAAGTCCGTCGCGAACTGCACCCCTAACCTACAATGACCATGCCGGGGGGCAGACGACGGTCGTTAACTTGAGGCAATCCCACCATGACTTCTGCAAGCGCAGCGCCAATTGAAGCGATCAAGTTGGGTGGGTTAACCATTCAGTACTTGATTGATGGGACCGCCACCGGCGGAATGGGTGTATTCGAGCTGACTGTGCTTCCCGGCGCGCGTGTTCCACCGCCACATAGCCACACAAATAACGAAGAGTGTGTCTATGTACTGGAGGGCAAACTTCGGTACTCGGTCGATGGGGAAGTCCGGGACCTGGCGCCGGGAGAATGGATGCACACCCCGCGCGAATCGGTCCATCACTTCAGCAACCCGCATAGTGAAACAGCCCGCGCCCTGATCGTCCTTACGCCCGACATCGGCGCACAATATTTCCGCGATATCGGCGCCGTCGTCAATGCCGGCGGGCCGCCCGACCGCGCCAAGCTTGTCGCTGTCATGACCAGGTACGGGCTGGTGCCGGCACCGCCGCAATGAATCGCAGGCGATGAGCGTTGCACGGATAGCCCGCTCGAGACGCAATGCAATCGCGGTTGCGGTCGTCGCCGTCGTCGGCCTGATCGTCGTTGGGCGCGTTACGGGTGTCCTGGTCGAATGGCTGTGGTTTTCTTCGGTCGGCTATGTCGACGTTTTCTGGACGGTCCTGTCCGCCCAGGCGCTCCTGTTTATCACCGTGTTCGCTGCTTCGGCGGGCGCTATCTGGGTGTCGGGGTTCCTGGCGCATCGTTATGCGCGGAGCCTCGGTAACTCGCGAGCGGGAACCGTCTTTTTGTCAGGTTCGCGGGAGGTCATAAGCGAACTGGCCGACCAGGTCGCGCCGCGCATTCCTTGGCGCTTTGGCATCGCTTGCGCCGCCGTCCTCCTGGGGCTGGCTATCGCCGCCGGCGAGATCTCGAGCTGGGGCATTGCGCTTCGTTTCCTTCATCAGGTGCCCTTTGACGAGCGCGATCCGATCTTCGGCAAGGACATCGGCTTCTATCTCTTCTCGCTGCCCGCCTACATTGCACTCAAGAACTGGCTGCTGCAGGTGCTCTTCGGCTGCACGGTCGTCGCAGGCGTTATCTACGCGGTGCGCGGCGACATCGCGCGCGAGCAGTGGCCGCGCGGACACTCGCCCGCGGTTGCGCATGGCTCGGCGCTGCTCGGTTTGTTCTTTGTCCTGAAGGCCTGGTCTTACGGGCTTGACCGCTTTCTGCTGCTCTACGGCGACAACGGCGTCGTGGTCGGCGCCGGCTATGCCGACGTGCACGTCGAGCTGCCGGTCCTGTGGCTGCTCGTCGCCCTTGCCACTGCCGCATCCATCGCCTCGTTGGCCAATATGCGCTGGCGCAGCTATCGAATTCCTGCCGCCTCGGCGCTACTGGTGTTCGGCAGCTCGTTTGTGTTCGCCCTGATCTACCCGGCGCTGTTCCAGCGCTTCTACGTCAAGCCGAATGAGCTACAGCTGGAGGCGCCCTACATCGCGCACAATATCGCACTTACCCGGGAGGCGTACGGTCTGGAGCGGATCGCGGTAAAGCCGTTCCCGGCCGAGCAGGGGCTGAATCTCGCCTCGCTTCAGGCCAATCGCGCGACCATCGACAACGTCCGCCTGTGGGACGTGCAGCCGCTGATGGATACCTACGCGCAGCTGCAGGAAATCAGGACCTACTACAAATTCCTCTCCGTGGACATCGACCGCTACCGGCTTGACGCCGGCTACCGGCAGGTCATGCTGTCGGCGCGCGAATTGGCGCCGGCGATGCTTCCGGAGAATGCGCATACCTGGGTGAACCTGCATCTCCTGTTCACCCACGGCAACGGTGTCGTGATGTCGCCGGTCACCGAGAAATCCACGGAAGGTTTGCCTTACCTTTTTCTTCAGGATATTCCGCCCGTCGCCAACGGCGGACCGACCATCCACGAACCGCGCGTCTATTTCGGCGGCGGTGGTCAGGACTACGTCATCGTGAAGGGCAGCATTCCCGAATTCGACTACCCCAAGGGGAAGGACAACGTCTACACGACATACAGCGGGCGCGACGGTGTCGCCATTGGCAGCGTGGCGCGACGCAGCCTCTTCGCCTGGGAGTTCGGCGATCCCAACATCCTGCTTACCGGCTACATCACGGACGGGAGCCGGATCCTGCTCCACCGTAACATTCAGGACCGGGTGCGTACAATCGCCCCGTTCCTCGGCCTTGACCATGACCCCTATATCGTCGCGAGCGACGGGCGCCTTTTCTGGATTCAGGATGCCTATACGACCAGCCGCTGGTTCCCGTACGCGCAGCCAAGTTTCGGCGACGGCGCCAATTACATCCGCAACGCGGTCAAGGTGGTCATCGATGCCTATAACGGCACGGTCGACTTCTATGTCAGCGATCCTGCCGATCCGATCCTGCGGACGTACCAGCAGATCTTCCCGGGTCTGTTCAAGCCCTTGAACACGATGCCACACGACCTGCAACAGCATATCCGCTACCCCGAGGATCTGTTCCTGATCCAGGCGCAACTCTACCGCGCCTACCATATGGATGCGCCGGAAGTCTTCTACAATCGAGAGGATCTCTGGGCGTTCCCCCGGGGATTGGCCGGCATTGATGGCGGGAATACCCCCAGCATGACGATGACGCCTTACTACATGATCATGCGGCTTCCCGGGGCGCCGCGCGCCGAATTCGTGCTGATGCTACCGATGGTGCCGAGCCAACGCGAGAATATGATCGCCTGGTTGGCGGCGCGTTGCGATCCGCCCGAGTACGGCAAGCTTATCGTCTACACCTTCCCCAAGGACAAGCTGGTCTATGGGCCGTTCCAGATCGAGGCGCGCATCCAGCAAAATACCGAGATCTCCCAGCAGATCTCGCTGTGGAACCAGATGGGCTCGCGCGTCATCCGCGGCCACCTGCTGGTTGTGCCGATCGAGAACTCGATCCTCTACGTCTCCCCGCTTTACCTGCGCGCGGCGTCCGGTCAGTTGCCCGAGTTAAAGCGGGTGATCGCGGCCTATGGCGACCGCGTGGTGATGGAGGAGACCTTGGGCGAAGCGTTGGCAGCGCTCTTCAAGGAGACGGCTCCGGTGCCGTCACCGCCCCGGGGCACGGCGGACGCGCGCGCCCGCGAGGCACTCGCCCACTATGACCGCGCCATCGAGCGACTGAAGGCAGGAGATTGGAGCGGTTTCGGCGCGGAACTCAATGCCCTCCGGCCGTTGCTCGAGGCGCTCGGCGTCGGCCGTCCCGACGATCAGAAATGACCTGAGTGCGATTGAAAGCACCTGCGCTCACACCTTCAGCGCCGTATGATCCAGATCAGCAGTGCTGCAAGGAGGCTTGAACCAGCGTGGTCGTATACGGATGCCTCGCTGCGCCGTCGAGCAGCCGCTGCGCAGGCAAGGTATCGACAATCTCGCCTTGCCGCATCACGGCCAGACGATCGCACAAATGCACGACGACCCCGAGATCATGCGTGACCAGCACGTATGTCAGGCCCCGCGTTCGCCGCAGATCCGCCAGCAGGTTGAGGATTTCGGCCTGTACCGAGACGTCGAGCGCGGCGGTCGGTTCATCGAGCAAGAGCACCTGCGGCTCCAGCATCAGGCTACGCGCGATTGCCACGCGCTGGCGTTGCCCGCCGGACAACTGATGCGGGAAGCGCTGGCGAAACGACGTGTCCAGGCCCACGCTTGCCAAAGCCTGGTCGACCCGGTCGTCGACGTCGCCGAGGCGATGGATCTTCAGCGGCTCGGCCAACACCGTCTCGATCGTATGTCGCGGATGCAGCGAACCGTAGGGGTCCTGAAACACCATCTGCACCCGGCGGCAGCGAGCGCGGTCGAGCTTGGGCCCCACTGCGGCCCCGTCGATCTCGATCGTGCCGTGCCAGTGCTCATAGAGGCCAGCCAGGCAACGCAGGATCGTGCTCTTGCCGCATCCCGATTCGCCCACCAAGCCGAACGCTTCCCCTTTTTCCACGGCGAAATGGATGTCGCGCAGAGCTTGGTGCGCCTGTTCGCCCGCGCCGAATGTCAGGCCGAGACCGGCGACGTTGATCATTATCATGTCAGACACCTATGCCTTGATCCAGCTCGGATCCCGTTGCAGTTGCGGCAAACGCTCGCGGCGGTGCGTCATGCTCGGAAGCGTGTCGAGCAAGCCGCGCGTATAGGGATGGCGGGCATTCTGAAGTTCCGCCGCGGCGATCGATTCGACCACGCTCCCCGAGTACATCACCAACACCCTGTCGCAGAAGTGGCGCACCATGTTCAGATCATGGCTGATGAAGATCAGGCCAAGGCCGCGCGTCTCGACCAGCTCGTCGAGCACCTCGAGCACCTGCATCCGCACCGAGATGTCCAGCGCCGACGTCGGCTCGTCGGCGACGACCACCTCAGGCTCTGTGACCAGCATCATGGCGATCATTACCCGCTGCCCCATGCCGCCTGAGATCTGGTGCGGATACAGGTCGTACACGCGCAGCGGATCGCGAATCCTCACCGCCGCGAACATGTCGAGCGCGCGGGCGCGGGCATCGCCGGCGGTGACCGCAAAGTGCGCGCGATAGGCTTCTGCGACCTGCTCGCCAACCCGCTTGACCGGGTTCAGCGAATACTTGGGATCCTGCATGATCATCGACATCCTGCGGCCGCGGATGCCGTGCATCGTCTTCTCGCTGACCCGCAGGAGGTCGGTGTTGCCGAAGCGCAGTGCGTCGGCTTCGATGATCGCGTTGCGCGGCAGCAGGCGCAGCAGGGCCCGCCCCACCGTCGACTTGCCCGAACCCGACTCGCCGACAATGGCGAGCTTTTCGCGGCCGAGCGTGAACGACACATCGCGCACGGCCTGGAACACCTCGGTATCTGAGCGGAAGCCGACCCGCAAGCGCTCCACTTCGAGCTTCGCCTGACTCGGCGCAACATTGGCATGCATGACGTTCATCGTTGCGCTCCTCATTCACCACGTGGATCGAGCATGTCGCGCAGCCCGTCACCAAGCAGGTTGAAAGCCAGGCTCACGAGCATGATCGCGACACCCGGCACTGCCACGAGCCACCAACATTCGATCATGTACCGGCGGCCCGACGAAATCATGGCACCCCATTCAGGCGAAGGCGCCTGTGCCCCCAAGCCGAGAAAGCCGAGACCGGCCGCCGTCAGGATGATGGTGGCCATGTTCATCGTCAGGCGCACGATGACCGAAGACAGGCAAAGCGGCCAGACGTGACGCACCAGGATGCGCCATGGCGACGCCCCCAGCAGCCTGACCGCCGCGATGAAATCTGCATTCCTGAACGAAAGCGTCTCGGCCCTGGCCAGTCGGGCGATCGGCGGCCACGACGTCAGCGCGATGGCAACGACAGCGTGCTCGATGCCGGGCCCGAGGGCGGCGACGAATGCGAGCGCCAGCACCAGGCTCGGAAAGGAAATGAAGATGTCCGTAACCCGCATGAACACGGCGTCGACCCAGCCGCGGAAGTATCCCGAGGCGGTGCCGACCAGCAAGCCGATCGGGCCGACAATGGCGCTCACCAGTGCGACGACATACAGCGTGATGCGCGTGCCGTAGAGCAAACGGCTCAATTCGTCCCGGCCATACTCGTCGGTGCCCAGCCAATGGGACGCCCCCGGCGCCATGAGCCCATCGCGCAGGTCTTGCGCGAACGGATCGTACGGCGCGATCCAGGGAGCCACGATGGCTGCCAGGATCAGCACGGCGATCACGATCGCGCCGGCGCATGTCAGCGGGTTGCGCAGCAGGCGACGCCACGCCCGGCGCGGCGCGCGGCGCGCCTTGCTCGCGTCGCGCGGCGTGCCGCCGGTATCCGCAGCAGCAGCCGCGGTGCCGGGGATCAGGTTTGAATGAGAGGTCATGAGCGGGTCCGGGGGTCGACGATCGGGTATAGCGAGTCGGTAATCAGGTTGAGTACAACGAACACAAGGCCTACGAACAGCACGCAGCCCATCACCGCGTTCATGTCGCCAAGCAACAGGCTGCTGGTCAGGTATTGGCCGAAGCCGGGCCAGGCGAATACGCTTTCGATCAGCACCGCGCCTTCGAGCAGGGAGCCATAGACCAGCGCGACGACCGTCAACAACTGCACGAGGATGTTGGGAAACGCGTGCCGCCATACCACGCTCATCTCCGACAGACCCTTGACGCGCGCAGTGAGGATGTACTCCTGCGACAACTGGGCCAGCATGAAGCTGCGCGTCATCCTGCTGATATATGCCGTCGAATGCGCGCCAAGGATGCAGGCCGGCAGCATGAGATGGCGCACGGCGCTGCGCAAGACGTCCCAATGACCACCCAGCGCCGCATCGATCAGGAGGAATCCGGTCACGGGCTTGACGACGCCCTCGAATCCGAGCGCCATGCGCCCCACGCCGCCCGACCAGCCGAGGTAGTGATAGAACAGCAGAAGCGCAAGCATGCCAACGAGAAAAATCGGCGTCGAGTAACCGAGCAGGCTCGTCACGCGAATCAGATGGTCCACCCATCGTCCGCGCCGTATTGCCGCGAGCACACCGAGCGGGATGCCGAGCACGGCACCGAGCACGATCGCCGCGGTGGCCAACTCCACCGTCGCCGGAAACACCCGCAGGATGTCCTCGACGACCGGACGTCCCGTCAACAGCGCGCGCCCGAGGTCCCCGTGCAGCAGATGGGAAAGGTAGTAGCCGTACTGGGTCCAGATCGGCCGGTCAAGGCCGAGCTGATGGTAGACCTCGCGATACGTCGCCTGGTCGGCGTCCGGGCCGACCACGGACAGGACCGGGTCGATCGGCATGACGCGGCCGATGATAAAAGTCATGGTCAGCAGGCCCAGAAGGCTGACGGCGACCTTGCCCAGGCGGCGCAGGTGACGCCAGTGCGCGTCTGCATGAAAAAAGCGTCTGGCTAAGCGGGATGTCAACATGTCGAGTAGCAAATGGAAGTACCGTGATTCGACAGCGCGAGGGCGCCGTCATGGCCGCTTGCTGACGGAGCGCAGGTGCGTCGTCCACACCGGGCTCAATTCGTAGCCCTCCACGCGCTTGGCCAGCACCACGGTATTGGTGGTCTGCGAAATCGGGAAGATCGGCCCCACAACGTCGGCGTAGCGCTGCTGCACGCGCCGATACATTTCAGTCTGCTCGGTGGGGTCGCTTGCCGCCTGCGCGGCCGTGAAGAGACGATTGATCTCCGGGTCGTAGAAGGCGGTACGCCAGCCCTGGAAATTCGTCAGTTTGGCCGCGTCGCGGTTGTCCGGGTTATAGACGAGCGCTCGCAGGTTCGAGTATGGATCGGGCTCGAGGCCGCCGCCGCCGCGCCCGACCACGATCTCGAAGCGGCGTTCGCGCATGGCGCCGTACACCTGGTTGCCGGTACCCGTGAGCACGTTGGCACGAATCCCGGCTTGCGCGAGCGTGGCCTGCAAGGACGTCGCGATATTGAGGAAAGGCGCGTCCGCCAGGACCCTGATGTCGACCGCAAAGCCGTCGGGATATCCCGCCTCGGCCAGCAGGCGCCGCGCCTTGGGCACGTCGAGGCGGTAACCGGGATCAGGCAGCGAGGCCGGCAGTCCGGCCTGCACGGGACGCTGGTGCGGCACGCCATAGCCCGGCATCACGAACCGGTTGATGCCCTCGTAGTCGATCAGGCTGCGAATGGCTTCGCGCACACGCTTGTCCGCAAATCTTGCGTCCTTCATGCTGAGCGCGACATAGTACATCGAGCCGCCCGCCACCGACTGCACGTTCACTGCCGCGTCGCGCCGCAGCGCAACCAGGTCCGGCGCAGACAATCCGAGCGCCACATCAACGTCGCTGCGATCGATCATCAGGCGCAGCGACTGCGATTCCGGGATGTGCCGCAAGACCACGCGCCGCAGCTTGGCCGGGCCACGCCAATAGCCGTCGAAGCGCTGCAGGGTCAGCACATCCTCCGGCTTCCAGTCCGCCAGCGCGAACGGCCCGGACCCGGCGGTGTGGGTGGTCAGCCATGCGGCGCCGAGGTCGCCGTTGCGCTCATGCGCCAGGACCGTGCGGCGATCCAGCACGACGGCGCCGATCGACGTGCCAAGCGTATAGATCACCATACCGGGATCGACCGCAATCGGCAGGTCGATGACCAGCGTGGCAGGATCGACGGCGCGAATCAGGCGCTCGGCATTCTTCGCGGTGAACCCGTAGCTCTTCCACGGAGAGGCCAGGGCGCGATTGACCTTCAACGTGCGCTGCAAGGACCAGGCGACATCGTCGGCCGTCAACGGATTGCCCGACTGGAAGCGGATGCCCGGATGGATCTTGAAAGCGATGCTGCGACGGTCGGCGGCAATGGTCCAGCGATCTGCCACGGCGGGCAATACCCGGGTGACATCGCGTGGATCGAGCTCCACTACATAGTCGTAGAGATTCGCTGCGACCGGTACCACATCGTTGCCGGTCGCAGCGGCCGGATCGAGCGTCAGCACGTTGTTCATATTCATGCCGACCAGTAACTGATCGGCCGGTGTCGCGGCGCGAACCGGGGCGAGCGGCATCACGCACGCCAGCCACAAGGCGATGGCGGCGGCTAACGAATACGGTGATTTCACCGCGTGTCTCCTTGCATGCGCTGGCCGCCGGATCATTGGTCCGGCGGCATTGTCCTATCGTAACGTCAATACGTGCGTACGGTATTCACGGCGATGTAGTCGAAGTTGATGTCTTCGCCGAGCCCCGGAGCGCTCGACAGGTGCACGAAGCCATCGCTGTCCATCGGGTCCGGCAGTGTGTTCAGGTACGCGGGCACTTCGTCGTAGTCGAGGAACGGATGCAACAGGCCTCGCTCATACCAGCGGCAATTCTTGACGGCCGCGATCACTGCCAGGCTGGCGGCACCGTTGCCATGGATCTCGCAATCCATGCCGAAGGACTCGGCCAGATGCGCGACCTTCAGCGTCGGCGTGATCCCGCCGACGCCGGCCGCGCCGGCGCGCAGGATGTCGCAAGCCCCCGCGGCCACCCAGTCGGCGCGCGTGTGGTGCTTGCCTGACATCGATTCGGGGCCGACGATCGGAATGTCGAGCTGATTGGCGAGCCACGCGTATGAGGCGATGCTTTGCTCGTTCATCATCTCCTCGAACCAGGTGAAGTTCAGTGCCTCGAGTTGCCGGCCGATGTAGAGCGCGTCGGTGCGGCTGTACCAGTGGTAGCCATCAAGCATCAGGGCGATATCCGGGCCGACCGCTTCGCGTACCGCGGCGCAAGCCTTGACGTCCATTTTGGGGTCCGGTGCGAACGAGATCGGCGGCATCCACGTGTGCAGCTTGATGGCCTTGTAGCCGCGCGCCACGAGCGTTTGCGCGAAGCGCGCATAGTCGTCGGGCGTCGCCAGGCCACCGGGCAGGTCGTCGCCGCACATGGTGCTGCCGTAGGCCGGCACCTTGTCGCGATAGCCGCCGATCAGCTTGTAGACCGGCTGGCCGAGTTTTCGCCCCGCCAGGTCCCAGAGGGCTTGCTCGACCACGGCCAGCGCACGATCGGTCAATTGCCCGGCGCTGCCGCGCTGCCGCAGCGCCAGGTCCTGCCAGATTTGCTCGCGCATGAATGGGTCCCGGCCGACCAGCGACTTGCCGATGCACGACTGAAGCAGAAACGGACGAATCACCTCGGGCGGCGCGAAGGCGTGGCCCGTGCTGCCGTCGTCCGCCTCGATCGTCAGCATGGCGAGTTCGGCCAATCGTTGCTCGCCGGGATGCGAATGCCCCTCGCCGTCGACCGAGCGACGCGTCGGATACGTAAATACGACGCCATGGACGCGCTCAACTTTCATATGCTTTTCCTGAATCAGTGTGTGTAGTCTTTGCAAGCCGTGCGGCTCGGGAACCGCGTCATCGGTCAGAAGGCATGGCGAAAGCCGATCATGCCGACGAACTGACGCCCGTTGGACGACGGGGTCGATTCGGAAGTCCGCCCGACCATGGCCACCGAATTCACGATATGGCCCTTTCCTTGAGCGCTCAGGGTCTGCCCCGAGGCCATTTGATAGGCTTCGAGCAAGTAGATAGTGCTTCGCTTGGACAGCGAGTACGTTTGCTCGAACGAGAACTGGTGGAAGCGCGCCGCGTTGGTCACCCCGTTGGATGCCGTCGCCCGCGTGTAGCTGTAGCCGGCGGCGAGCGTCCACGCGATGGTGGCGCTATATTGGCCGATCACGCCGTAGTTGTTGAAGATGGCGGTATCGGTAAACAGGGAACCCACGCCGGGCTTGTACTGGGTGTTGGCGTAGTTGACCCCGACCTTGGCCGCGCCGAAGCCATACAGGGCCGCGGCGGCGATGTACTGGACCGCATGCGCGCTGACGTAGCCTGCGTTGATCGGCGACTGGTCGAAGGTGCCCGTCGCGGTGGTGCTGAAGGTGCCGGCCACGGCATTGTTCGTGACGCGAAGGTAGCCGACCGCGGCATCGAGCGTCTTGTAGTTGTACTTCAGGGCAGCACTGAAGGTATTGCCCGAAGAGAACGCGCCGGCAACGCCACCCAACGCATACATGGTGCTGAACTGCAGCCCGTTCATGTCCGGCGTGGAATACGTGACGGCGTTGCTCGCGCGGCTGTCGACGTCGAGTTGGTCGATATCGCCCGGATGCGCGCCGGTGGCGCCCGTCAACATCGGCGCAGCCCCGATCGCGCCCACGTAGAGCAGGTACGGCGTGTATTGCCGGCCCAAAGTCAGCGTACCGTAACGGTCGTTGGCAAGGGCGACCCATGCCAGGCGGCTGAAGATGGCCCCCTGGTCGCTCATCATGCCGTTATTGAGGTTGAAGCCGCTTTCGAGCCGGAACAACGCCCGCGATCCGCCCCCCAGATCCTCTTGCCCCTTGAAACCGAACTTGGCGGACTCCAGGCTGCCGCTCTTCAGGTACACGTTGGAACTGCCCTTCTGGTTATTGGTATAGGCCAACGCGTTGTCGACGGCGCCGTACAGCGTCACGCTGCTTTGTGCCGACGAAACCGCAGGTATCGCAGCGGCAACGGCCACTGCCATGCCCATCGGGATGGTGCCCAGCTTGATCATGCTACCTCCTCGGTTCTTCTGGTGAAAAATGGACCATCGGTCAGACCATGCGCCGTCATGGGTCGAGCCCGGGCGCCGTGCCGGATCCGGCGATCGGGTCACCGGGCAAGGTGCGCGGCAAACAGTCGCCCAGCACCGGTTCGGGTATGCCGCCGATGCCGACGTGCAGCGCAAGCACGTGCCCGTCGTATTCGCCGGCGCTCGCGCCGGCCGGACGGATCGTCGTCACGTACAGGGTGTCGAGACGCTTGCCGCCGAACGCACACATCGCCGGCTTTGCGGCCGGCAGTGCGATTTGGCGGTCGAGCCTGCCGTCGGGCGCGAAGCGCAACAGCGCTGCGCCGTCGTTAGCGCAAATCCAGTACCCGCCGGCCTCGTCAACCGTCGCGCCGTCGGGGCGTCCCACGTACCGGTTCAGGTCGGCGAACACGCGCCGCGAATGGGGTACGCCGGCGTCGACGTCGTAGTCGAAGGTCCAGATCAGGCGTCGCGAGGGATGGGAGTCCGACAGGTACATCGTGCGGCCGTCCGGCGACCACGCCAGGCCGTTCTGGACGATCAGGCCATCAACTACCGGGACCAGCGTCCGCGCGGCGGCGTCATGGCGGAGCAACTCGCCAGCGGCCAGGCCGAGCGACATGTCCATGACCATCGTGCCGGCAAGGAAGCGACCCTGCCGGTCGCAGCGGCCATCGTTGAAGCGCATGCCCTGGCAACGGAAACGGGGACTTGCCAACGCCTGCAGCGAGGCGTGGGCCTCGAGCGCGCCCGCAGGCGGCTCATACAACTGCACTGCGAACAGGCCGGACTCCATGGCGGCAAGTACCGAACCCGCGCCGTCGAATGCGATGCAGCCGACCTGCTCGGGGATGGCCCAATGCGTCCGCCGGCCGGTCTCGATCACGTGGCGCACGATGCGTTTCCCGGTGATGTCGACCCAATACAACGCGTCTTGTGCCGCATGCCACACCGGGCTCTCGCCAACCGCATACGGACCGGCCTCCGGCACGGACGCGAGGCGGTCGACCCGAAGATGCTCGATTGCGCAGCTCATCGCTTCGACGCCATCGGACCGGCCAGGACGAAGGTACCGCCCTGGTAGCGTTGCGCAATATCGTCGGCGCCGATGCACGGCTGGGCCGGCGGCACTTGCGATTCAAACGGGATGGAACTGTCCTGCGCGCGAAACCCCAGGTGCGCCGCATGGCGGTTGTCCCACCACTTCGTGCGATTGTCCGACACGCCGTACAGGATCGAATGTCCGACGCGCGGCGCGAACAGCGAGCAGCGGACCGCTTCGATGAAATCCCGGAAGCTGAGATAGGTGACCAACATGCGCGCGTCGCGAGGCGCCTCGAAGCTCGAGCCGATGCGCAGGCACACGGTCTCGAGCCCGAAGCGGTCGAAGTAATAGCGCGACAACGCCTCCCCGAAGCATTTCGTGACGCCATACAGACAATCCGGACGAACCGGCGCTTCGGTATCGATGACTTGCGTCGTGGGATAGAAGCCGGTCACATGATTCGAGCTTGCATAGACAATGCGGCGCACGCCGGCCGCCTGCGCGGCGGCATAGAGATGGTAAGTGCCACGGATGTTCGCTTCCAGCAGTTCGGGGAATGGCGCTTCCACGGAAATCCCGCCCAGATGAACCACGGCATCGACGCCGTGCATCAACGCCTGGACGGCCGACTCGTCGCTCAAGTCGGCGAATACCACCTCCTCGTGCGCCGCAGCTTCGCCGAGCGAGATGATGTCGCTGACCCGAACGTATTCGGCCCACTGGCCCAGCGCGGGGCGCACTTGCCGCCCCAGATTGCCGCCCGCGCCCGTGAGCAATAAACGCCTGAAAGGCTTGGGGTCGCTTTCTCGCATCGAGGTCATACTGGCTTCGCTCCGTGAATCGGTATTGATCGGCGCATCGTGCGCCGGCATGTCATCGTACGTCGTAACATGTCGTCATACAACATGATTCGCATGGTATTCGTTCAACGACACTTGACCTATAGTAGTAAACCCTTAAAACGAGACCCTTTCGCTGTCGGGGACCGCGGATGATATGCGCTTATACCATTGATCTTTCAACACATTGTCCGCATCCGATGAAATCCGGATGACAGATACAAGGCCAGGCCAACCTGAGCGCGCCTTGCTCCCTTGGCCGAAGGTTGTATGATGACTTCGCACACTTACCGCCCCCAGAACCGGCAAAGACACTGCGGCAGTCCTACGTTATCGGTCATCAGACAACCCACAAATCGGTATAATCAGGACACCTCCGCCGTCACCCGAATCGCTCCAACATGTCCATGATTTCGTCCAGTCCTCCTGCACGCCGCACACATGGCCTTGCCCAGGACGTGTTTGATTTCCTCGTCGAGCAGATTCGTTCAGGCGCGCTGCGTCCTGGCGACAGGCTGCCGACCGAAGTCAGCTTGATGCAATCGCAAGGGGTGAGCCGGACCGTTGTTCGCGAGGCGTTGCAGCGACTCCAGGCCTCCGGCCTCGTCGAGACGCGTCATGGCATCGGCAGCTTCGTGTTGCAGAGTCCCGCTCCCGCGCTGGACTTCAGGTCGCCGGTCGCGAAGACACAACGCGATGTCGTCGCCATACTGGAGTTGCGCATCTGCATCGAGACCGAGAGTGCGGGCCTGGCGGCCCAGCGCGCCACGCGACAGGACCTCGCGGACATCAAGCGCGCGCTGGACGCGATCGACCTGCACGCTCGCGCAGGCGACGACGCGGCACCCTACGACTTCCAGTTTCACCTGCAGATCGCGCGTGCGACGGACAACCCCTACTTCGTCGACGTGCTGTCGCACCTCGACCCTGCCATCGCACCGCGCGCCCGCCTGGATCCGGCGAGCTACATGTCACGGGTCAACAGCGAACACATCAACATCTACGAAGCCATCGCGCGGCGCGACCCCGAGGGCGCCCGCGCCGCGATGCGCACACATCTGTCGAACAGCCGGGAACGACTGAAACAGGCATGGCGCGTCGGTCAGGGGGACGCGATCTGACAGATATCGCGACTGAAAACCCGGGTTCCAGATATGAAGCGCTACTCCGATAACGAAATCGCCGCCGTCTACCGCGTCATCCGCGAGCGCCGCGATATGCGTCACTTCCGGTCCGCCCCGATTGAGCCGGCGCTGCTCGAACGGCTGTTGCAAGCGGCGCATATGGCACCGAGCGTTGGCTACATGCAGCCGTGGCGCTTTATCCGCATCACCGACCCGGCCTTGCGAATCCGCATCCACGCGCTGGTCGACGAAGAGCGCCGGCGCACGGCCCAGGCGCTTGGCGAGCGGCAGGATGAATTCATGCGGCTGAAGGTCGAGGGCATTCTCGATTGCGGCGAAGTGCTGGTTGCGGCGCTGATGGACGGGCGCGAGCGGCACGTGTTCGGACGGCGCACGTTGCCGGAGATGGATCTCGCCTCGGTCGCCTGCGCGATTCAGAACCTGTGGCTCGCCGCGCGCGCCGAGGGCATCGGCATGGGCTGGGTTTCGTTGTTCGACCCCGTGCCGTTGGGTCAACTGTTACGTTTACCGCCGGGCGCCAAGCCGGTGGCCGTGCTCTGCATGGGGCACGTCGATGCGTTCTACGAGCGGCCGATGCTTGAGCAGGAGAACTGGGCCAGCGGTCAGCCGCTGGATGCCATGCTGTCCGAAAATCATTGGTGACGTGATTGGCCGGTAGGTGACGATGCGTGGCACCGTTTATCCCGCCAGTTCACGATGCAGGGCCCGATACTCCTGCGAAAGTTTGTGTCCCGGATCGAGGTGAATGACGGGGGTCGCCTGCTGATGCGACTCGCGGATCTTCACGGACGAAGACAGCCGCGAAGCCAGCACCGGCAAGCCCTCACTGACGAGTTCGTCGACCAGCTTTTGAGGCAGGCTTGCGCGAGGCTGAAACTGGTTGATGACAATCCCTTCCACCTCCAGCGCGACGTTGTGATCCTGCTGGATCTCCTTCACGTTTTCCAGCAACGTGTAAAGCGCGCGACGGGAAAAATCATCACAGTCGAACGGAATCAGGCAACGCTCGACCGCGATCAGCGCGGAGCGGGTGTAGAAGTTCAACGCCGGCGGCGTGTCGATATAAATCGCGTCATACATGTCGAGTTCGTTGAGCGCGTCACGCAACTTGTAGATCTTGTAGCGGGATTCCAGTTTGCCGTGCAACGCGTCCAGATCAGGATGAGCGGGCATGACGTGCAGGTTCTCAAACGGCGTCGGATGGATGAAAGACGTGACTTCTACGGGCTTGAAGCTGAACGTCAACGCGGTTTCAAAGAAGCCGGCGACGGTGGGATGGGCATCGCTGGCCAGCGGGCCGAGCAGGTATTGACTTGAATTCGCCTGGGCATCCAGGTCGATGACCAGCGTGCGCAGACCTTCGCTGGCGCTGATGGCCGCCAGGTTGCATACGATGGTCGATTTGCCTACGCCACCTTTCTGATTAAACACGACGCGCCGCATGTTCTCCCCCCCGAACGGAAGCTGTCCAAAAGCGCCCAGCATACCTGAGTCAGCGGACCGGGGCGGATACTAGCCGTTATTTTCCGGCATGGACAAATGTGTCGTTGATGAGCAACACCCGTCACTGGACGCGGATCGGCATGCGGTTGCGCGCCCGCGAACATCCGTCGGTGCGGCCGGTGCAACAGCTCATTCAACTCGAAGGGTGGCCTTCATGGTTGGATGTAATGTGCAGATGTAAGGAAAAACGCCGCGCTTCCTGGCTACATACTTCCACGACTTGCCCGGCGCGATGTTCTTCGAGTCGAATTCACCCGCTTGTGCCGTTACCGTGTGCGGGAAGGGATCCTTGTTGACCCACACAACGATGTCGCCGGACCGGATGCCAAGGGTCTCGGGTTCGAAACGGGTTCCCTCGATCACCACGGTGTGCATGACGGGCCGGGCGTGCGGCGGCAGACCTGGTGCCGTCAGCAGCAGGCCCGCCATGATCCACAGCGTCGCAGCCCGAAATCGCATGTCGGAGCCGGCCACGCGGTGAGTCACATCTTCTTGCCGAGCGAACCCTGAATTTCCTTGGCGTGTTCCAGATGCGCCACGAATGCAGGCCGCACTTTTACCAGCAAGGCTTTCAGTTCTTCGTTCTTGGCATTGGGAATCAAGGTCTTATCCATGGCATCGATCACGGCCTGGTGATACGCGACCTCGTTGTCTATATAGGCACTGTCGAACTCTGCCCCCTTGACACCCTTGAGCTTCTTCAGGTTCTGCTCTCCCCCTGACTTCAGACTGGCGCTGGTCGGATTGTCCTCGGGCGTGACTTTGAGTTTTTTCACGAGATCACTGGCTGACTTGTTGACGCCGGTGTGGTCCGTGATCATCTGTTGCGCAAAGGCCTTGACGTCCTTGGCGGAGGCCTTCGATTTGGCCAGTTTGCCGGCGTCAATATCGACTTGATTCGCCGTGACAACAATTGAGGCAATTTGTGCATCGTTAGGCGCATCCTCAGCCAGCACTACCCCCGTCGAGACTAGCATGGCGCTAGCGAGTGCAATACTTGCAATTTTCATGGCGTGTTGTCCTCCTCGGATTGAGATGGCACTAAGCAGTATAGAAAACTTTGACACATTGGCGAGCCGTCTGCGCAACATCGCAGCATTGCTGTTCGAACGTGGATTGAGCGCCATTCATGGGGAATATTTCTCAATGGAGATACACGCACCGTGGTGGTGCTTATCCCTGTCAGCCCAGGGCCGAGCTCAGGGCCGATGCTTTGTGGGACCCGAGGAGGTGGGTCATGTCATTCGCTGTCAGTGGTTTGCTGAAGTGATACCCCTGAATTTCGTCGCAGCCGTGTTCGCGCAGGAAAGTCACGTGGGCATCCGTCTCCACGCCCTCTGCGATCACGTCAAGATGAAGGCAATGCGCCAGCGCAATCACGGAGGCCGTGATTTGCTTGTCGCTTTCACTGTCCGGGATGTGCGTGATGAACGAGCGATCGATCTTGATCGTGTCCACGGGGAAGTGCTTCAGATAGCCCAGCGAGGAATACCCTGTGCCGAAATCGTCCACCGAGACCGACACACCCTTGGCTTTGAGGCGCGACAGCAGTTTGCTGACTTGTTCCGGCTGATTCATCATCAGGCTTTCGGTGATCTCGAGCTCCAGCGCATCGGCGGGCAAGCCGGCCTCGCGCAGGGCCGACAGCACGCCCTGCATCAGATCGTTGCGGATAAACTGCCGCGCTGAAAGGTTGACGGCGACCCGCAACGGCGCCAGGCCTCGCGCACGCCACGCCGCGTTCTGGCGGCACGCCTCATGCAGGACCCATGCGCCGATCGGCACGATCAGGCCGGATTTCTCCGCGATCGGGATGAACTGCAGCGGCGGCACCAAGCCGAGCGTCGGGTGGCGCCAACGAATCAGCGCTTCCACGCCGGTGATTTCGCCGGTTTTCAGCGACAGGCGGGGCTGATAGTGCAGCTCGAACTCCTTGTTCGCCAGCGCGCGCCACAGGTGCGATTCGAGATTCACCTGCTCCTGCAGCATGGCGCCCATCGGCTGGGCGTAGATCTGGTAGGTATTCTTGCCTTGCTCCTTGGCGCGGTACATCGCGATATCGGCATGCTTGAGCAGCGACGACGCATCGGTGCCGTTCTGCGGGAAGGTGCTGACGCCAATGCTGACCGTGACTTGCATTTCCGTGCTTTTGATCAGGACCGGCGCCGAGAAAACCGCCAGGATCGCTTTGAGCGTGTCGACCAGGCCAGGCCGATCGGGGGAATCCGCCAGGAGCACGATAAACTCGTCGCCGCCCAGGCGGGCCAGCATTTCCACGTGCGGCAACTCGCCAAGCAGGCGGTCGGCGCAGGATCTCAGAAGTTCGTCGCCGACATCATGGCCCAGCGTGTCATTGATGTTCTTGAATTGATCAATATCGATGAACATCACGTGGAACGACGTGCCTTGCCGGGCAGCATTGGCCAACACGGCTTGCAATGTATCGTTGAACAACAGCCGGTTCGGCAATCCGGTCAGCGAGTCATGGGTCGCGACATAGCGCAGGTCCGCTTCGGCACGCCGGCGGCGCATGTATTGCTCGATCTGATTGACGATGGATTCCGCAGCGGCAAGCGCGCTCCGGTCAGCCGGCAACCGTTTGCGCGAATAGAACTCCATCACGCCGAGCAGCGTCGATTCCAGGCGTAGCGGGAAAGAAAGCATGGTGCTGATGCCCTGCGCGGCAAGCCATTCGGCGTGCGGCAATTCCGCCAGTTCGGTCTTGCGATTGCGCCATTTCGGGCTATCCGGTATTTGCTGGGCATCATCGCCGAGCGGCGAGCGGCCTCGGGACAACCACGGGCCCAGACCCGGATGGTCTGTAAAACGCGCCTGAGGCATGGCCTGGATTTCGCCCGCGCGGGTGGGCCAGAAGGACGCGGCGTCCCAGTGCATGCCGTTGCATAAGGTCTTGACAATGGGCTCGATGATGTCCGTATCAGTTCGGGCGATCGCGAGTTGGAGCGTCACCGCGTGCTCGAGCTGATATGTCCGCTCGGCCAGTTTTCGGTGCGTGATTTCCATCGCAGTACCACGCAATAGGTGACGCTGGCCGCTCGCAGGTGGGCGGCCGATCAGATGCAGCCAGCCGACACGGCCATTGGCGACATGGTATTGGACTTCCACCTCGAACCCTTGATTCGCATATAGCGCGGCGTCGATGCGCGCGAGCAGTTGCGTCCGATAGCCCACATCGATCGAGCTGAGAAAATCCTCGAGCGTCGTTCTGCCTTTGGACTTGCCGAGCAGCCTGGCCAATTCGTCGGACCACGATACGACACCATCGCGCGGGTCATAGCTCCAGCTTCCCAAGTGGGCAATACGCTGCGCTTCGGCGAGCGCCACCTCGCTCTCGCGCAGGCTGTATGTCATTTGATTGGCCAGCACGAGGGCGCGGGCGCGTGAGCGTGTCAGCACGTGGGTCAGCACACTTAACAGAATGGCGATCGCCAAGCCGCAGCCAAGCGTGATATCCGGTATATAGCGGTCCGACCCCATGAGGCTGGGCGCTTGGGCGGAAAAGTCTATGATCCACCTGCGTCCCCCGAAGCGCAGGGGCATCTGACGCTTGATAGTTCGGCCTTGGGCGAGCTGGCGCGGTGGATTTTCCTTGGGAAGCAGGTTCGTGCTGTCGAACAGCAGGCGACTTTCCCCCAGCGGCTGCGGGGCAGCTTCCAGCGGACCGACGTCGTAAATCTTGAAGTGCAGTTCACGCAACTGCACGTTATCCAGCAGGCCCCGCATCAAATCGTCGACGCGGATACCGGCGCCGACCGAACCCACGTAGGCGAGCCGGCGCTGCTCGACCGTTCCGATGGGCATGCCCTTACGATAGACAGGCAGACGCAGGGCGATGCCGGTGGTCGCGCGGGGGCCTTGCGGCCGAATGGTGCGCCCACTGCTGAGCAGTTGGCCAGTGTCGCGCGATTGTTCGAGGGCGCGCAAGCGTGCCGGTTCGGCCGCCACATCGACGCCGAGCGACGCAAGATTCGATTCAAGCGGCTCGACATAGGTAAGAATGTTGTAAGCCGGACGGGCGCCCGGCGGCTTCACGATGAAGGAAATATCTGCCGCGCGCAGCACCGGGTCGTCCCGCTGGCCGGCCAGGAAACCCTCCAATTCAGATGCGGGCACGTACCTTGCGTAGTTGACGAGCTGGAATCCGGGGTAGCGCTCGGACAGGTTCAGGCCATTATAGAAATCGTGAAATTCCTGCCGCGAGACGTGCTCGCGCGCAGCGAAGAACGCCTGGAGCGACACCAACACGTCGGAATAGAGTCGCACGCGCGTTTCGATCAGATCCTGAACGTCGCCGGCGTGGTTGTCGAACTTCAGGAGCACTTCCCGTTCGACCAGGCGGCCGCTGACCCGGTACAGGGCGACGGAGGAGGCCACCGCAAGCACCAGAACGATCCAGGCGGGCAGCAATGAAAGTAGGCGGGAGCGCAGCCGCATACGTTCCCCCCGGAATGCGTACGCTGGTTGACCAATGGCATGCCAAAACGGTGCTCGACTGTTGCCGGGCGAGCGCTTTGGACATCCTCGTGCCTGATAGCGCCCCCCCTTGAAATAGCGACATTGAACGACATCGTTGTACTATCTAATGTGTCGATGCGTCAAGTGTTCGCTACCGCACGCTATCAGCGCTTCCAATATAGGCGTTCAAAGCAAAGTGTAAGTTAGAACAAACCATATTCGGGTATCTGCTGCTCGGGACAAGCCGGATCGAACCGTAGCGGGTAGCCACTGTCCGCGAAGTGTCCCGTCAGGGTTCGTGGTGTAGATACTTCGCCTGTCGCGGCAAGCGAAAGCTGACCAGGAAGACGATGACCATCATTGCCGTGACATACCAGTAGAAGTTTGATTCGTGACCGATTGATTTCAGCCCGAGCGCGACATACTCGGCCGAACCGCCAAAGATAGCATTGGCAACGGCATACGCCAGGCCGACACCCAGCGCACGCACTTCAGTCGGAAACATCTCAGCCTTCACAATGCCACTGATTGATGTGTAGAGACTGACGATAGCAAGCGCAAGGGTAATCAGCGCGAACGCAGCAAGCGGGCTATTGACCGCTCCCAGACCTGTGAGGATTGGTACGGTAGACACTGCGCCCAAAGCGCCAAACATGAGCATGTTGCTGCGCCGTCCGATGCGGTCGGAGAGGGCGCCAAAAAGCGGTTGCATGCACATGTAGAGGAAGAGGCACCCCGTCATCACGTAGCTGGCGGTCTTGATGGACATTCCGGCGGAGTTCACGAGGTATTTCTGCATGTACGTCGTGAACGTATAGAAAATTAATGAACCACCCGCCGTGTACCCAAGGACCGTAAAGAATGCCGCTTTGTGATTTCGGAATATTTCGGCCACGCTACCCGCTCCCTTGCTGCCACGCGTAGCGGCAGAAGTTGTCTCTTGAAGCGTGCGGCGGAGAAAAAGGGCAACGACGGCGGTGACGGCGCCAATAACGAACGGGATTCGCCAGCCCCACCTTTTCAGTTCTTGTTCGTCGAGCAACTGTTGGAGCACAACGACCACAAGCACGGCAAGCAACTGGCCGCCAATCAGGGTGACATATTGGAACGACGAAAAGAAACCCCGCCTGCCCTTTAGCGCGACTTCGCTCATATAGGTTGCTGTTGTTCCGTATTCGCCCCCCACCGAGAGGCCTTGCAACAGGCGCGCGACCAACAGAAGCGCGGGTGCCCAAGCGCCGATGCTGTTGTAGGTAGGCAGGCTGGCGATAAGCAGGGAACCGAAGCACATCATCGATACCGAGATGACCATCGACGTCTTGCGCCCATGCTTGTCAGCGAACCGGCCAAATAACCACCCGCCAATTGGCCGCATCAGGAATCCCGCCGCAAACACACCTGCGGTATTCAGGAGTTGTGCCGTCGGGTCAGACTTTGGAAAGAAGGACGATGCGAAATAGATAGCGCAGAAAGCGTAGATGTAGAAGTCGAACCATTCGACAAGGTTGCCGGACGAGGCCGCAACGATGGCGAAGATGCGCTTGCGCTCCTCCCCGGCTGTTGGGGGAGCATCCGCAGTAGATGGGGAGAGATTAGTCATTGGGGTCAATATATGTGGCTGCGTTGGCTGATTCGATATGGTGGGGCTGGTCAGCTCAGCTACCCTTCGGGATTGAATGATAACGCCAGTCGCCGGTTTTCACGTGCACCGGAATCGGTTCATCAAGCCCGGGCTAACCCGGATGGATTGATGTAGATCGAGTTCAGGCACATAGGGGGTTACGTGGCACTGAAAACGAACAAGGGGTTACAAGATTTCTCTCGTAACCCCTTGATTTTACTGGTGCGGCTGCAGGACTCGAACCCGCCACCTGATGATTACAAAGCCTTTGCAATCATCCACTGTTTCAAGCACTTAGCATCATTCCAGCGTTTCCAAAACGCCGCAAATCACACTCTGAAAACCCACATCCAGCGGGAATCTCCCATCGTTTTGGAAACGCCTAGCGGCCCGGATGTCCGTAATGGACGAAGGCGCAAGCCGCCAACAAGGTTAGAGTTAGAGTTGGGCAAGGGCCATTTCGTGACGGCCTGATCGAGCGTTGGGGCGGTTGCTCAGTGACGGGGTGCGGGACGGCTGTCCGCCATTGCCCACCTTGGCGACCGGCTGCAAAAGAAGGGCAAGTGTAGTGGTCAACTCATCCCGGACACTGCGTTAAGTTTTTCTTCCGCAACAGCCGGTGCCAGTCCGTCATTGAACT
>NZ_CABPRZ010000017.1 GCF_902459695.1 Pandoraea terrae | reverse complement strand
GTGGGCGGCCGCGCGCCGCCCGGCGGCGGCGTGCCTGGGACTTTCTGTCGCGGATGGCCAGCCGGTACGGGTTTCGTCATCATGATGTGTCTCCTGTATGAACCTTAGGCTGCCACGGCTTGCTGGGCCGCGCCGGCACGTTCGTCGCCGTAAATGATGCTGAGGATCGTCTCGCGCATCGCGATGAAATCGGGACTCGACTTGATGGCGCGCGCGTCGCGGCATTCCAGGAAGCGCTTGTTGAAGTCGAGTGTGTACGTATGCGTGATGCGTCCCGGGCGCGGCGACATCACGATCAGATGACTCGCGAGGAACAGCGCTTCTTCCACGCTGTGCGTGATGAAGAAGATCATCTTGTTGGTCTCGCGCCAGACGTCGAGCAGCAATTCCTGAATCGTCTCGCGCGTGAGCGCGTCGAGTGCGGCCATCGGTTCGTCCATGAGCAGCATCGCCGGGTTGCACGTGAGCGCGCGCGCGATACCCACACGCTGCTGCATGCCGCCGGAGAGCTGGTAGATCATGTGCTGATGGAAGTCCTGCAGGCCCACGAGCGCCAGATTACGCGTGGCGATCTCGCGCCGTTTCTCCTTGGCAACGCCTTGCAGCTTCAGACCGAATTCCGTGTTGTCGATGACGTTGAGCCACGGCAGCAGGGCGTGCTTCTGGAACACGACGCCGCGATCGGCGCCGGGACCTTCAATACGGTCCTCACCCAGGCGGAGTTCGCCGGACGACGGTGAGATGAAGCCGGCCATCAGACTCAGCAGCGTGGTCTTGCCGCAGCCCGATGCACCGAGCGCCACGACGAAGTCGCCCGACTCGATCGTCAGATTGATGTTGGCCAGCGCCTTGACCTGTTCACCCGGGCGTCGGCCCGGGTAGATGACGCTGACGTCGTTGACGGAGAGATTTTCCATGATCGATTGTTTCCTTGCGGTCATTCGCAATACGGCTTGACGCCCGGCGGCGCGGCTACGCCGCCGGGCGGAGCATCACTTCAATTTCAGTGCGGCGTCGACATAGCGCGACGTGACAAAGGCCGAGTAGTCGGGCTTGACCGCATCGATCTTCTGTTGACTCTTGAGGAACTCGGCGGTGTCCTTGAGCGCCTTGGCTGCGCGGCTGTCCTTGCCGCCGCCAAGCCATTCGGCCGAGGCTTGCTGCTGGGCGCTCGGGTAGGCATAGAGCGCCAGCGCTGCAGGAATATCTTCCGGCTTGCCGCCGATCATCTTGACGATCGCCTTGACCTGAGCGGAGTCGGGTGTCCAGGCCTTCGGATTCTGACGATAGGCAGCGTCCGCATCGGCAATCACCTTGACGAACTTCGCCATGAAATCGGCGTGCGCTTCACCCCACTTGCGCTCGACCGCGATGCCGTCGAAGGTCGGCTTGCCTTTCTTCGACAACTCGCCCGAGGTGATCAGCACCTTGCCGTTCTGTTTGATGTGGGCCAGCGCCGGGTCCCAGACATAGGCCGCATCGATGTCGCCGCGCTCCCACGCCGCCACGATCTGGTTCGGCTGCATGTTGAGGACCTGCACGTCGGTCGGCTTGATGCCCCATTGCTGGAGCGCGTACATCGTGTGGTAGTGGGTCGTCGACACGAACGGCACACCGATCTTCTTGCCCTTCAGGTCCGCCGGGCTGTTGATGTTCGCGCCGTTACGCACGACCATCGCTTCGGCCTGGTTGATGTCGTCGAGAATCCAGAACAGCTGCAGGTCAAGCCCTTGCGAGACGGCGGCCGCCATCGGGCTGGAACCGAGCACCCCGATCACGACGTCGCCCGACGCCACCGCTGTGGCCACTTTCGCGCCCGATTCGAACTGCCGCCATTTGATCTTGTAGCCGGTGGCCTTCTCGAAGGTGCCATTGGAGATGGAGACCAGCCATGGGTCCACGATCTGCTGGTACGCGATCGTGATTTCTTTCTCCTGCGCGTGGGCGGCAGGCGCGGCGGCCAAGCCGAACGCGAGCGCCGGCATGGCAAATAGCGCGGCGGTCTTGCGGATCCAGCGATGCATGTGGTTCATAAAATCACCTCTATTAAGTGTGGAAATGCATGGGGGGGTGACAAAAAAATCGATGCTTCAACAAGGCCGGACCCGGGCGTTCGCGTGTCCGGCGACAACCCTCTCAATCCCGGTCGCACGCGCTCAACACGGCGCGCAAACGCGCGCCCATCTCATCGAGCGCTGCGCGGCTCGCCGTGAGCGCGGGGGCGAGCAGCAACATGTCGCCGGCAGTCTGTACGATCAGGCCGGCGTCAAACAGGCGCCGTTGCAATGCCGCAGCGGTGATGGGCGCCCGCGCACCCGCATGCATGCCGTCGATGGCCAGTCCGGCGAGCAAGCCGTAACCGCGGATGTCGCTCACGACCGGCAAGTCCGCCAACGCGAAAACATCATGCAGGAATCGCGGGGCATGCTCGGCGGCACGCGCAAACAGGGCTTCACGCTCGCAAAGGTCGAGCAGGGCATGCGCGGCGGCGACGGCCGCAGGCGTGGGCGCCGACGAAGCCGCCGGCAAGGCGGCAGACGAAGGCGCGGATAACGGGCCCGATGACGTCGGCGTGCTCTCCAGCAGGGTGTCTGCCCCCAGGCGATTCAGTGCCTCGGCAAAGCCGTCAGCGGCGAGCACCGCGCCCATCGGCAGGGCGCCGTTGGTCAAAACATCGCCGAGCACGAGCAAGTCGGGCGCAACGCCGAAGCGCTGGGCGGCGAATGCGGCGCCGGAGCGCCCGAAGGCGCAGTGGCGTTCGTCGAAAATCAGGACAATTCCCGTCTCTGCGCATACCTCGCGGACCGCTTCGAGATATCCGTGCGGCGGCACGAACACGCCGTGGCGCGTGCCGAGCGGTTCGATTACGACGGCGGCGATCCGATCGGCGCCCAGCAATGACACTGTTTGGCGGAACGCCTCAGCCAGACGGGCGCCGTCCGCCGGCTGGCCCTTGACGAACTTGTCCTCGACAAGGCGGGGTTGCGGCACTCGGGCAAAACCGAGCAGGCGGTCGGCGCGGTGGGCTACCCCATGCAGCGCGAATCGCAGTGCAGCATCGGGCAAACCGTCGGTCAACACGATGTTCCGGCCGGTGTTGCCGTGCCGGCCCGATTCGTCGTGCCATGCCAAGGCTGCGCCGATCGCCATGCGCCAGGCATCGTCCGGCTGGGCGCACAGTCGCACGCCGATACTGCACGGAGGCTCATCCGGGTCGAGTGCGGCGCCGGCGCACAGCGCATCGGCGGCAAGCGCGGCCAGGCGTGATGCGAGCCGGTGGGCGTGCGCTTCGCTGTGCGGTTCAAGACCGGCAGGCAGTACGGCCATCTGGCCCAACTGCTGCGCGACGGCCGCCGCAATCGCGGGGTGGCTTTGCCCCGCAGGCGAGCACAGCCGCCCGGACGCGCCATCGAGCCACTCGCGACCCCGGCCGTCATCCAGCGCAGTGCCCAGCGCATGCACCGGGACGCGGGCGGCGCGGCGCGCCAGCGGCTTTCCTCCGGGTCCCGGCGAGTGGGACACCGGGGTATCGACCACTTGCGTAGCATGCGCGCTGTCGGAACGGAGCGCGGTGCGGGCGGTGGTGCGAACGGTGGCGCGGTTTGGCATGAAATCCTCGCGGTTTGTACAGCTTAGGCGACAACACGGGGGGCCTGTGATACTCATAATTGCCGCTGGCGTTTTTGATCGTTAGAGCCAGATCGCCGCAATTGATGAGGCCAAGCGCCGAAAAACCCGAAGCGCCCCGCCAGGCCGCCCGCCCGGCGGGGCTTGGCGGCACACTGCGGGTTAACTGGGGATAAACCCGCAGAATCCATTTGAGTGCCCGCGCGATGGGTCATAATCGGCAGATCGAAGCAAGGAGAATCGCCGTATGTCGAGCCGGGTATCCGCCGCGTTGTGGAAGCAGCTGTTTCAGCTGTCCGCGCAGGGCGGGATGAGTTTGCAGGGACAGATCCGGCAGATGCTGGTATCGGCCATTCTGGACGAGCAGTTGCAACAGGGCGTGCCGATCCCTTCCTCACGCGAGCTTGCCGATCAGCTCGGCGTCGCGCGCAACACGGTCGTGCTCGCCTATCAGCAGCTCGTCGACGAGGGCTATCTGATCGCGCGCGAGCGGCGCGGGTATTTCGTCAACGCCGATATGTTGGCAGGGCGCGTTGCACGCGCTGTCGCGCGCGTCGATACGGCCCCTGCTGCGGCCGCGCCCGATTGGCAGAAGCGCTATGTCGTGCGGCCCTCGCGGCAGCGCAACATCGTCAAGCCGTCCGATTGGCAGAAGTATGAGTTTCCGTTCATCTACGGACAATTCGACCCCGCGCTGTTTCCGACCGCAGACTGGCGTGAGTGTTGTCTGAAAGCGTTGTCCGTCATGGAAATTCGGGACTGGGCACCGGATCTGATCGCCAGGGATGACGACACGCTGATTCAGCAGATTCGTACGCGCGTGCTGCCGCGTCGCGGGGTATGGGCCGGCACCGACGAGATCGTGTTGACCAACGGCGCGCAGCAGGCGCTCTATCTGCTGGCCGATCTTCTGATGTCGTCACGTACGACGGTCGGTATCGAGGACCCCGGGTATCCGGATGCGCGCAATATTTTCGCGATGCGCACGCCGCGCCTGATCGGGTTGCCGGTCGATGGCGGCGGCTTGCCGCTCGATGCGCGGCTGTCACAGTGCGATTACGTCTATGTCACGCCCAGCCACCAGTGTCCGACCACGACCACGATGCCTCTGGATCGGCGTGAAGCCCTCCTGCGCCGAGCCGAACGCGACGATTTTGTGTTGATCGAGGATGACTACGAAAGCGAGAACAATTATTCGGGGACACCCAATCCGGCGCTCAAGAGCCTTGATCGCAGCAATCGCGTCATTTATATCGGCAGCCTGTCGAAATCGTTCGCGCCGGGGCTGCGTCTCGGGTATGTCGTCGCACCGGCGGAACTGGTGGCCGAGTTGCGAGCGTTGCGGCGGTTGATGGTGCGTCATCCGTCGGCTTTCATCCAGCGGTCCTTCGCGCTGTTCCTGTCGCTGGGCCATCACGACGCATTGTTGCGGCGGTTGGCCCATGCGTATTCGCAGCGTGCCGAAGCATTGGCCGATGCGCTGGTGCGGCATATGCCGGAGGTGTCGTTCGTGCCGGTCACCGGCGGCGCGTCGTGCTGGGTGCGGGGGCCGGAAGGCCTCGACGCAGGGCGGTTGGCGCAGCAGGCCGAGGCGCACGGCATCCTGATCGAGCCGGGGGACATTTTCTTCATGAACGGCGCTGACCAGTTGCCGCTGCATAATCACTTCCGGCTCGGTTTTTCTTCCATCCGCGTCGATCGCATCGACGCCGGCATCGCGGCGCTCGGCAACCTCATGCGAGGTCTGATGACGGCGCGGGCCTCGTGAGGCGCCGCGTCGCGCAGGGTCGTGCCGGATAGTGCCGGATAGTGCGAAGTGCGCCTTGCGGCGCATCGGTCAGAACGAATGCGAAATGCCGATATACGCGCCGGTCTGGTTGCGTCCCGGCGGCGGATTGTCGAGCGAGTCGCCGGCGTTCACGGCCACCGAGAAATTGGCGTTGCTGCTGTTCCTCGTGTAGGCCACGGTGCCGTAGAAGAAAGTGCGCTTGGACAGCGCATAGGTGGTGCCGATTTCGAACATGGTGGCGTTTCCAAAGCCACCCGGCACATTCACGTGATAGACGGCGCTCGACAGTGCCCACACCGGCGTGGCCTGATACTTCAACCCGACCCAATAATGATCGGCCTTCGTCGCCAATTCCGGCACCGGTGCGTCAGGCGCAGACATGTGCGTATAGGCCAGCTGGAACGTGAAGCGGTTGAGGAAGATGTTCGCGCCGGCGAAGTATTCCCGCGACGAGGAGAAGATGTCGCTGAAGCGGCCATTGGCGTCGCGGATCTCGTCGTACATGGCGCGCAACTGGAACCGTTCGTGCGTGTATGTGACCTGTGCGCCGGCAGCCCGGCCGTTGTTGAACTGGCCGGCGACGTTCGACAGGGCATACTGGCCTGCAAAATCCAAACCGTAGATATTCGGGCTCTGGTAGTTGAGCGTATTGCTCGCCTGCGGCCAATTGCGTCCGCGCACCAGCGATGCCGACGAAAACCCCTGTTGCTGGAACGGATCGAAATCCCACACGCCATTGCTGATGAACAGATTGCGGCCCATCGTGAATGTGCCCCACTGGTTCGAGGCGAAGCCGACCAGTGCGCGGCGATTGAACAGTGAGCCGTTGCCGTTGTTGTTCGTGCCGTTCATTAGCTGAAAGCCGGCTTCGAGGTTGAACACCGCATGCAGTCCGCGCCCCAGGTCTTCATAGCCGCGCAGGCCGAACAGGCTTGTGCCGTAATCGCCGCCCTGCGCGCGCCACCGGGAGGCGGTACCGCCGTCGGGCGTCGACAGGTTGTTCATGTATTCGAGGCCGCCGTCGAGCCGCCCATACAACTGCATGCTCGTTTGCGCGTTCGCAAGCGCACCCACACCGCACAACAATGTTGCCGCAACGATCTTTTTCTTCATGGCGTCTGAAAACGTTCGTTGGCCAAAAAACTCGGCGGTGCGCCGCCAGTCAGCCGCGCCCGGATGGCTTCTTTATACCTGAAATCGACCAGCGGTAACATCGGGCAACTGCTAGGGCGGCGGTTTGTTGCGTAAGAGCAACCATACTCCCAGACCCGCGCCATTGTTGGCTCAGGACCGTGCGCCGAAGGCTTCCATGCGATTGGCGAGATGGGTCAGCAGGCGGTTTGCTGCCCCGGACAAGCGGCGCCCGACCCGCGTGATCAAGTGCGCTTCCGCGCTCGCGAGCAGCGGATGATCGATTGGGATGGCGAACAATTGCTTCGCTTCGATTTCCTGCGAGATGGCGAAGGCGGGCAGGAACGTCGCGCCCAGCCCGGCCCGCACAAAGTGCTTGAGTACCGAGATCGAATTGGTCGTAACCGTCGGTGCGAGCCTCAGCTTCTCGGAAAACTCCGCCATTTCCATCAATTGACGCGTGCCGTATGCGCCGTGCATGAGTGCCAGGGGCACACCTTCGAGGGCAGCGAACGTGAGCGGCGCCGGGCGCGTCAGAAGCGGGGAGCCTGGGGCGACGATCACATGAAGCGGTTGCTGGACCTGCGCGCGGGAGACGATCTTCGGCTCCGCGGGAGGATGGTAGACGAGCCCAATGTCGGCGTCGTCCTCCGCCACCTGCCGCACGACTTCGTTGGTGCCGGCGAGGTCGAGCGTCAGCGCGATGTCGGGATAGCGCTGGCAGAAGGACTGCAGCGGCGCGCCCATCAGGTCGCTGACGAAACCCTCGCCCAACGCGAGCCGAATGTGGCCGCGGCGCAACCCCCTGACTTCCTGGAGCTTGGCCAGCAAGTCCTGTTGGTGCGCGCGTTGCTCGCGGTAGTACTCGATGAGCAACCGGCCGGCTTGTGTCAGGTACACGCCCCGCTTATGGCGCTCAATAAGCGGCAGCGCCAATTCCGCTTCGAGCAGGGCAATCTGGCGGCTGACTGCCGACGGTGCGATGTCGAGCCGGTCTGCCGCTGCCCGGATCGTGCCGCATTGCACGGCTTCAAACAGATAACGCAGGCGGCTTTCGTGGATTTCGGGCGACATGGGTGGCACAGGATGGCATCGGGAAGGAAAAAACGGTCTGCAGCGCGGGAGCGCCTGATAAAGACTAATTATTAGAACAAATATCATGAACCGTTGTCATTGAGCGCAGAATTTTTTCCTTTCACACTCCATTGCGTACGGATCGGCCCTTGGGGCACGCGCGAACCCAGGCGGCGTGCGGTCTCTGACGGACGATATTTTTGGATTCGAAGTCAACGGGAGTCATCATGAAAATCATCGGCGTGGTCGGTCTGGGCAATATGGGGCGCGGCATGGCGCTGTCGTTGCAGCGCGGCGGCTTCACGGTGCTCGGCTACGATCCTTCGCCGGCCGCCGCCCGAACACTCGCCGAGGCGGGAATCGGCATTCGCACGTCGGTCGCGGCCCTGGCGAAGGAGGTTGACGCGCTTGTGCTGTCGCTGCCGACCTCGCAGGTGGTCGAGGCGGTCGTGAACGGGGCGGATGGCATTGCGGCGAACGGCCGGCGCGGATTGCTTGTCATCGATACGTCGACGGCCGACCCGGCCAGCACGCGCAAGCTTGCAGCGCAACTGGACGAAGCGGGCATCGCCCTGATCGACGCCCCAGTATCGGGCGGCCCGAAGGGGGCATTGAACGGTGCGCTCACGATGGTGCTGGGCGGCAGCGCCGAGGACGTCGCGCGCGCCGAACCCGTGCTGGCGGCGATGTCGGCCAAGCGCGTGCATATCGGCGACGTAGGCGCGGGGCATGTCACGAAGCTCATCAACAATCTGATGTGCGCTTCGCACCTGTTGATCGCGGGAGAAGCCATGCGTCTTGCCGAGGCGGCGGGGGTGTCGCCGGCCCGCGTGCTTGAAGGCGTCAATGCCGGTTCCGGCCGCAGCGGCGTGACGCAGACCAACTATCCGACGTGGATTCTCAACGACGCCTTCGATTCCGGATTCACGATGAAACTGATGCGCAAGGACGTGCGGCTGGCCATGAACCTGGCCGAGGCCACCGGCACGCTGGCGACCGCACCGTTTTCAGCGCAAGCCGGACGCCTATGGGCCGCCTCGGCCGAGTCGGTCGCCGACGACGAAGACTTCAACCGTATCGTCCAGTTCATCGAGGGCCGCAAGGCTTAGCGTGAACAGGCCCTATCGGAATTTTGCATTTGCCGCAGGAGAAACGAAACATGTCACAAGCCAATGGCACCGCGTTCCTGAACGCCTTCGCCCATTTCTTTCCCGACGCCACCACGATCGGCTCGTACGTCGGCGGTGAACTCGTCGCCGGCACGGGCGAGGCGTCCATCGATCTGGTAAACCCGGCCACGGGTCAGACCGTGCTGAGCTACCGCGACGCGGGCGCCGATATCGTGGCGCGGGCTGCAGCCGCTGCACATGCGGCGCAGAAGTCGTGGTGGGGGATGACGCACGCCGCGCGCGGCCGCGTCATGCACGCCATCGGCGCCAGGATTCGCGAGAACGCTGAAGCGCTGGCGCGTCTCGAATCGATCGGTGCGGGCAAGCCGATCCGCGACTGCCGCGGCGAGGTCGGCAAGGTCGCGGAAATGTTCGAGTATTACGCGGGCTGGACGGACAAGTTCTTCGGTGACGTCATTCCGGTGCCGAGTTCGCACCTGAACTACACGCGCCGCGAAGCGATGGGCGTGGTGCTGCAGATCACGCCGTGGAACGCGCCCGTGTTCACCTGTGGCTGGCAGCTCGCGCCGGCGATTTCGATGGGCAACGGCGTGCTGCTCAAGCCGTCGGAACTGACGCCGGCCAGCTCCCTCGTCGTTGCCAGGCTCGCCGAGGACGCGGGCTTGCCGAAGGGCCTGATCAATGTGCTCGCGGGCTTCGGTCATACGACAGGCCAGGCGGCGCTTTCGCACCCGGTCATCAAGAAGGTCGTGTTCGTCGGCTCGCCGGCCACCGGCAGCAAGATCGCCGGCGCGGCGGCACAACGCCTGCTGCCGAGTGTGCTTGAACTGGGCGGCAAATCCGCCAACATCGTGTTCGGCGACGCCGACCTCAAGCGTGCCTGCCTTGGCGCGCAAGCCGCAATTTTCTCGAGCGCGGGTCAGAGCTGCGTGGCCGGGTCGCGCCTGCTCGTGCATCGCAGTGTCTATGACGACATGATCGACATGCTGGCGCGCGGCGCGGAAAAGATCCGCGTCGGCGATCCGCTCGACGACGCCACGGAAGTCGGCCCGATCTGCAATCGCACTCAGTACCAGCACGTCATGAACATGATCGACGCGGGAGTGAGCGGCGGCGCGCGCCTGGCGGCCGGTTCGCAGACGCGCAGCGAGGCCGGATTTTTCGTGCGGCCCACGGTGCTCGCCGACGTGACCAACGAGATGGGTGTGGCCCGTACTGAAATTTTCGGTCCGGTGGTGGCGGCGATTCCGTTCGATACGGAGGAGGAGGCGCTTGCCATCGCGAACGATAGCGAGTTCGGCCTGGCTGGCGCCGTGTGGACGCAGGATGTCGCGCGTGCGCATCGTGTGGCCGCGCAAGTCAACGCCGGCACGTTCTGGATCAACGGCTACAAGACGATCAACGTTGCATCGCCGTTCGGCGGCTACAACCACAGCGGCTACGGCCGATCGAGCGGTGTCGAGGCCCTGTACGAATACACGCAGACGAAGAGCGTCTGGGTCGAGACGGCCGCCAACCCGGCCACGCCATTCGGTTACGTGTAAACGGCGCCTTCCGGCGCGTATGGGGGCGCTCTCATACGGTGGGAAAGGTGGGTATTTACCCCACGTATAATGCGCGCCTTGCTGATTTACCAGGTTCGGGGGGCGTTCCTGGTGCAGAATAATCCGCACAACACTTGATTCAACCGTCATGGAGACCCAGATGGCAGTGATACAAGGCAAGGCGGCTCAGCCGCAGAAGGGCGCGTTCGGCGACGGCATGCGTCTATACGTATGGGCGATCGTCATTCTGGTCGTGGCCGAGTTGATCGGCGCGATCAGCATCAAGGCGGGGCCGGGCAAGATCGTACTGCTGCCGATGGTGTGGGCGTTGCTGCTCGGCGCGGCCTTGGGCCTGTCCGAGACGCGTTTGCCGCGATTCGCGCAGATCGATCTGTCGATGCAGCACAAGGCCGCGGCGATTCTGCAACCGGCCTTGCTGCTGTTTGTCGCCAAGCTCGGTCTGCTGGTCGGCGGTTCGCTGCCAAAGCTTGCCGCGGCGGGCTGGGCGCTCGTGTTCCAGGAGTTCGGCCACTTTGTGGGCACGATCCTGCTCGGCCTGCCGCTTGCGCTGATGCTCGGCATCAAGCGTGAGGCGGTGGGCGCCACCTTCTCGGTGGGCCGTGAGCCGAGTCTTGCGATCATCGGCGAGAAATATGGTTTCGAATCGCCGGAAGGCCGGGGCGTACTGGCCGAATATCTGACGGGCACGATTTTCGGCGCGGTGTTCATTGCGCTGTTTGCCGGTTTCGTGGCGAGCTTGAAACTGTTTGATCCGCTGGCGTTGGCGATGGGCGCGGGGGTTGGGTCGGGCAGCATGATGGCAGCCGCTGCCGGCGCGATTGCCGCGCAGCAAACGCCGGAGGTCGCGAAGGATGTGGCGACGTTCGCGGCGGCCTCGAACCTGATCACGACCACGATCGGTACCTACTTCACGCTCTTCATTTCGCTGCCGCTGGCGGTATGGGGATACCGCGTCATGGAGCCGGTGCTGGGCCGCATGTCGAAGCGCGGCCGCGCCAACGCGGAAGCTGCCGCGATTGCCGATGCTGAAGCCGCCAGGAATCTGGAGCAGGCGAGCCAGGCACACGCATCACACGATCTGCACGTCGGGCAGCGCCTGTTTGCCTGGGTGTTCTCGGGCGCGCTGGCGCTGGTGGGCAACACCATGGCGTTCAAGACGCCGTTGCTCGATGGCGTCCCGGGCATGCTGGTGATCATCGGCGCGGTGGTCGTCGGGGAGGTGGTGTATTTTGCGACGGCCCGCAAGGTGCCGGCGGTGTGCTGGGTCTCGCTGGTGGCGATGGGCCTGACCTCGCCGATCAGCCCGGTGGCGCCGCTTGTCGAAAGTCTCACGGGCAAGATCAACTTCCTCGCGCTCGTCACGCCGATGCTGACCTATGCCGGCCTGTCGGTTGCCAAGGATGTGCCCGCTTTCCGCCGTCTCGGCTGGCGCATCGTCGTGGTGTCGTTCCTCGCGAACGCCGGCACCTTCCTGGGCGCTGCCATCATCGCCCAGTTCTTCAAGCACACGATCTGATGCGGGCAAGCGGCACGCTTTGGCGTGCCGCTGTGCAGGCTGTCCGGATATTGCGGGGACATCGCCTAATTACCACCGCGTCGGTGCGACGGGTGGCGGTCGTCCGTGATCACATTCCCGATGACACCGCCGATCACGGCGCCACCGACCGTCGTGCCGACGTCGCCGCCGGAGATCAAGGCGCCGCCGACCGCGCCAACGCCGGCACCGATGGCCGTATTACGCGTCGCACGTGGTGTCATCGGCGCGCATGCTGACAATCCGCCAGCGAGCGTCACCGTCAATGCAGCGGCGGCCAACCATTTGCCGGTTACCCGAGGAAGGGTTCGTTTCATCGTATTCATGAAGCATTCCTCCATCAGTGGACTTCGAAATCCGCCATGCGGTGGGCGAAGGGCCCGTCGAAAGTCGTCACAAAAATTGGACGCCTCGTTTTCCAGATGGATCAGCCCAACTTGTAAGATTTTGTATCGTGCCTTGCCTCCTTCTGTGCACTGCCGCGGTGCCAGGCGCGGACGATCCGGCGCGGCAATGCATGGCGGCCAGCGCGTGAAGAATGCGCGATGAATGCGCGAAAAATCGGGGGGCGTGGCAGAGGACCCAGCGGGGTCGGCAACGTGCGTCCGCGCTTATCGGGGGTCGCCCTCATCGGGAAAATCCGGGGGGCGTTTCGGGTGTAAAAATCGCCGCAAGCCGCGCAGGCGCTGGCATACTGTGGCCGCCGGCACATGCTTGATCGTCGGCTACGCCATTCGAAGTCTCGTTGCGCGGCTCGCGCCGGCCACACATGCCTCAAGTTAAAAAAGAAGACATTCGCCTCGCCATCCTTGAGGCCTCGCAAGCGCTGTTCAAGGAAAAGGGCTACGTCGACACCACGATGGTGCAGATCGCCAAGCGCGCCGGCATTTCCCACGCCAATATCTACAGCTATTTCGCGGCCAAACTCCAGGTGTTCTTCAGCGTCTACGAGCGCTGGTTCAAGGACCGCATCGGCACGGTCGAGGCCGAGGTGCTGGCGGCCGACGGTGCGCGCGGACGGTTGCGCGCGCTGCTTAACGGGCTGCTCGTCGACACGCCCGCGCTTGACAACGGCTTTTCGCACAATCTCATCCAGGCCTTGGCGACGGTCGGGCCCGGCGATCCGTACGACCCCGCACTGCTGAACTGGTTTCGCCAGCGCCTGTCGGGCATGCTCGCGGCATGCGGCCCGACGCTCGCGCGCGATGCGGTGCGACGTGCGCGTCTTGTCGATATGCTGGTGCTGACATTCGACGGCTGCCTCGTCAATCATCACGTCAATCCGGCGACCCTGCCGGACGTGGCGATGATCGAGGAATACGTCGCCGCGTTCCTTGTCAACGAGCCCGCCTGAGCGGCCGATGCGTACGCCCAACTGGACACAGTTGTCACTCGGCCGCAAGCTCAAGTTTCATCAACTGCTGGTTTTCGATCGCGTGCTGGAAACGGGTTCGCTCGTGCGCGCGGCCAACGAAACCGGTCTCACGCAGCCGGCCGTCAGCAAGATCATTCACGAACTCGAGGCCTGCTTCGACGGCCCGTTGTTCGCGCGCAGCAACCGCGGCGTGCGGCCCACCGAGCTGGGCCTGCTGCTGGGCGCACGCGTCAAGTCGCTGATGGCGGAACTGCGCTACCTGACGGACGAGGTCAACGCGTTTCACGACGGCACCAGCGGGCACCTGATCGTCGGCACGTTGATCGTGGCGTCCGCCGAACTGTTGCCGCGCACGATTGCCGCCCTCAAGGCGCGTGCGCCCGGCGTGCGTGTGACCGTGCGCGAGGCGACCACGGCGCAGCTCTTCCCGGCGCTGGCCAGCGGCGATCTCGACATCGTTGTCGGCCGGCTGCCGGAGCAGGCTTTGCCGTTGGCCAATGCCTTCCCGCTGTCGCATCAGGTGCTGTTCAACGAATCGCTGTGCGTAGTGGGCGGCACGCGGCATTGGAACGGCCGGGCACAGGCGCTGCGGCTGGACGATTTGCGCGGCGGCCCCTGGATACTGCCCGTGCCGGAGTCGCCATCGCGGCTGGCCGCAGAGCGCCTGTTTCACGAGGCGGGATTACCGCTGCCGGACGACGTCGTCGAATCGCTGTCGATCCTGACCAATATCGGTGTAATGGTGCGCACGCCGCGCGTGTCGCTGATGCCGCGTGCCGCAGCCATGCCGTTCGTGGAGGCCGGACTGCTGTGCGTGTTGATGGATACGCCGCCGGGGAGTTTCGGCGATGTCGGCTACTCGGTGCGCGCCGACAAGCAGCCGAGTCCGGCGTGCGCATTGTTCATCGAATGTTTGCGCGAAGCGAGCGAGGCGCTCGCTACAGCGTCCCCAGACGCGTGATGGTGTCAGGGTAAAGCTCGACCATTCGCAGCAGCAGGACGGCCTGTGTATTCGGCTGCGCGCGGCCTTGCTCCCAGTTTTCGAGCGTACGCGGATTCGTGCGCAGAAAGTGTGCGAAAACCACGCGCGACATGCCGAGGCGTTTGCGCAAGGCGATCAGGTCGCCGGCGGCCATCTCGGGCATCGGATCAGGCCTGAGGGTGACGGTGCGCAGCGTGACAGCGCCAGCGCCGCCGCGCGCGTTCGGCGCCGGCGCCGGCGCCGGGGCAGGGATAGGGAAGGGGCCGGGCGCCGCCGGCGGCTTGCGGAATGCAGGATCCATGCGGGGTGGCAAGGGCGAGCGAATGGGCGAATTCGACCACGCCCCGGTGCACACGGCTTTTGTTTTCGGGCGAGAAGTATGGATTGCCGCCAGGCTGGCGGCGTCCGCTCAAACGCCGAGGTATGCCTGCAGCGACCCCATGTCCCGGCGCAACGCCGCCGAATCGCCTTGCCACGCCACGCGCCCCTTGTCGACGACGTAATGACGATCGCCAAGCGCCAGCATCGGCGCGAGGTTTTTGTCGATGCACAGGATGGACAGCCCGCTTGCCTTGAGCTGCTTCAGGCAATTCCAGATCTCGCCGCGAATCAGTGGCGCCAGGCCCTCCGTCGCTTCATCGAGAATCAGGAGCTTCGGATTCGTCATCAGCGCACGGCCGACCGCGAGCATTTGCTGCTCGCCGCCCGACAAATGGCTCGCGAGATGCTTTTCACGTTCCTGCAGGCGCGGGAACAGCGCATAAATGCGCTGCAGCGTCCAGGGATCGCTCGCCCCGTGCCGGTTGCCGGCCGTCGCGACGAGGTTCTCCCGCACGGTCAGCGTGGGAAACACCTGCCGGCCTTCGGGCACGAGGCCAAGCCCGGCGCGGGCGATGCGGTGCGATGGCAGCGCGTGCACCGGCTGGCCTTCGAACAGGATCTCGCCCCGGGCAGGGCGCATCAACCCGGTGATCGATTTGACGGTCGTCGACTTGCCCATGCCATTGCGGCCGAGCAGCGTGACGAACGCGCCACGCTCGATGTCGAGCGTCATGCCGAACAGCGCCTGGCTCGCTCCGTAGAACGACTCCACGCCGGACAGGGACAGCAGGGGGTTCATGCCATGGCTCCGGTCATTTCGTTGCGGGTCTCGTCGCCCAGATAGGCGTCGCGCACGTCGGCATTGGCGCGGATCGCATCGGCAGTGCCGCACGCAATCGCGCGGCCGTAGACCAGCACCGTGATGCGGTCGGCCAGTGCAAACACGGCGTCCATATCGTGTTCGACGAGCACCATCGCGTACTGGCCTTTCAACTCGGCCAGCAGATGCGTCATCTGTTCCGACTCGGCCTGGCTCATGCCGGCCATCGGCTCGTCGAGCAACAGCAGCTTCGGCTTGCCCGCGAGCGCCATTGCCAGTTCCAGCTGCCGGTGTTCGCCATGCGCCATCACCGCCGCCGGTACGTGCATGCGGCCGGCGAGACCGACGCGCGCAAGCACTTCGCGGGCCGGTTCGATCAGCGACGCATCGCTCGCCGTCGCACGCCAGAAGCCGAAACTGTGGCCCTGCAGCGCCTGGACCGCGAGCACCACGTTCTCCAGCGCCGTGAACTCCCGAAAGACGGACGTGATCTGGTACGAACGCGCCAATCCGGCACGCGCGCGTGGTTCGATCGGCACGGACGTAATGTCCCGGCCATCGAAATGAATCGTGCCTTCGTCGGGCTTCAGCTCGCCGGCGAGCTGCCCGATCAGCGTGCTTTTGCCGGCGCCGTTCGGGCCGATGATGGCGTGCAGCTCGCCGGGCGCCACGTCGAGGCAGAAATGATCGGTGGCGAGCAGGCCGCCGTACCGTTTGACCAGCTGGTTCACGCGCAACAAGTTCATGCCTTGCCCTCCACCGGGTGCGCGCGGCGCGCGAGCCGGACCTCCAGATCGCCGAGCAGTCCGTACAGGCCACGGCGCGACAGCAGCACGGCCATCACGATCAGCGGTCCGAAAATGATCATCCAATGTTCCGTGTAGCCCTTCAGGAGCTCCTCGATCAGCAACATGGCTGTGCTACCGATCACCGGTCCGACCAGCGAGCCGAAGCCGCCCAGCACGACCATGACGATCAGGTCGCCCGAGGCCGTCCATGCCATGTACGCCGGTGACGTGAAGTGCGTCAGGTTGGCGTACAACATGCCGGCCACGCCGCAGACCATTGCGCTGATGATGTAGGCGACGAGCTTGTAGCGCAGCGTCGCAAAACCGAGCGCGCGCATGCGGCGGTCATTCTGGCGGCTGCCGCGCACGACCATGCCGAAGCGGGCCTTGACCAGCCGGCTGCCGGCCCACAGGCACAGGCAGAGCACCAGGAAGGCCGCGTAGTACAGCACGTTGGGGTTGTCGAGCGTCACGCTGCCGAAACGGCTGCCCGAGGCGATGGACAGGCCGTCGTCGCCGCCGTATTGCTTCAGGCTCACGGCGAGGAAGTAGAACATCTGCGCAAAAGCCAGCGTGATCATGATGAACGCGATGCCCGACGTGCGCAGCGAAATCAGGCCGGTGATGGCGCCGACGACCGCGCAAAGCGCCAACGTCACACCCAGATGGGCGAAGCCGTTGTCGATGCCGTGATAGCCCATGATGCCCACGACGTAGGCGCCCAGACCGAGGAACAGCGCATGGCCGAAGCTGACCATGCCGCCATAGCCGATAAGCAGATCGAGCGAGACGGCCGCAATGGCGAAGATGACAATGCGGCCGAACAGCGTGAGGTAGAACGGTTGCTGCGCCAGCAGGGCGTAGACCGGAACGAGTGCCAATGCCGCGAGCAACAGGGCGGGCACGGCGGTACGCAGGGAAAGCTTCATGTCCGTCATCACCCGTGTTTGACCGGAAACAGGCCTTGCGGGCGAATCGCCAGCACGGCCGCCATGACCAGATAGATCAGCATCGACGCCAGCGCCGGGCCGGCCGTGTCGGCGGTGCTGCGGTCGAGCATGCCGCGCAGCAGCGTCGGCAGCAGCGTGCGTCCGACGGTGTCGACCACGCCGACGATCAGGGCCGCGAGAAACGCGCCGCGTACCGATCCGATGCCGCCGATAACGATCACGACCATGGTCAGGATCAGGATCGGCTCACCCATGCCCGGTTGTACCGACAGGATCGGCCCGGCCATCAGCCCGGCGATCCCGGCGAGAACCGCGCCGAGGCCGAACAGCAGCGAGTTCAGCAGCACGATGTTCACGCCTAGCGCACCGACCATGGCGCGGTGCGTGGACCCGGCGCGGATCAGCATGCCGATGCGCGTCTTGTGAATCAGCAGGTAGCAGCCGACGGCCACCGCCATGCCCACCACGATGATGAGGAAGCGGTACGCCGGATACTGGATCCCGGCCAGGTCGACGGTGCCCGAGAGCCACTCCGGCACTTCCATGTAATACGGCGACGGGCCCCAGATCATGCGGGCCAGTTCGTTGAAGAACAGGATCAGGCCGAAGGTGGCGAGCACCTGGTCGAGGTGGTCGCGGTCATACAGTGTCTTGAGCGCGACGAACTCGACGATCAACCCGAGCAGCAGCATGGCCGGGATGATCGCCAACGCTGCAAGCGCGAACGACCCGGTATGGTTGTAGATCGTGGCGGCGATGAACGCACCCACCATGTAGAGCGAACCGTGGGCGAGATTCACGAAATTCATGATGCCGAACACAAGCGTGAGGCCCGCCGCCATCAGGAACAGCAGTACCCCCAGTTGCAGGCCGTTCAGGCACTGCATGATGAATAGCGTGGGGCTCATACGGCCTCCTGTGGCGATGCCGCCGCCGGCATCTCGCCAAGACCCATCTGCCGGAAAATTGCCCGGGTCAGCGGACTGGCCGGATCAGCCAGCGTCAGCACGATGTCGAAATGGTTGGTGCCCGGCATGGCGACGTACTCGCCCGGAAAACCGAGCGCGCGCCAGGCGGCCAGATAGTCGTCCGTCTGGCGCTTGAACTCGGACGTTTCCGTTTCGCCGTACGACACCACGATCGGGCACCCGCGCGACGGCATGTGCGCTGCCGGACTGTTGCGCCGCGCGTCGTCGGCGCTGAGATGCATCCAGGCGTTGATGTGCGTGTGCGGAATCGGCGTGAGGTCGAACAGGCCCGAGAGCGGCGCCGCGCCGGCGACAACGTCTTCCGGCACATGGTATGCGGCATGCCACCCCGTTGACAGGAGCATGCCGACGAGATGCCCGCCGGCGGAACTGCCGCAGACATGGATGCGGCGCGGATCGCCGTTGTGTTGCGCGATGTTCCGGTACACCCACGCCAGCGCGCGGCGGTTCTGGTCGACGATCCGATCGAGCGTGGCGCCCGGGGCCAGCGAATAGTTGACGGACACGACGGTAGCGCCGGCCTGCGTGAACGCGGGGGCCATGTTGCAGCTGTCGCGCTTGTTCAGCGCGCGCCAATAGCCGCCGTGGATGAACACGAATACGGGCGAATCCGGCTGTGATGCAGGAAAAATGTCGAGCCCCTCGTCGGGGTGCTCGCCGTAGGGCACGTCGAGGATGCAGGGCACGGCGGCACGCGCGGCGGCGCTGGTCTCGGCATAGCTTGCCAGGATCTGCGCAACGTCGGGCGTGGTCGCACGTGCGTTGTACTGCACATCGAGCTCGGCCTGATCGAAATTGCGGTAAAGCTTCATGGGGCCTCGCGTCACGCCCTGGATCACGATTTCATCTTGCACTGTGCGGCGAGATCGTTGCGTTGCTTGATGACGATCATGCCCTTGGTTGCGAAGGCCGCGCCGGCGGTATCCTTGACCACGTCCACACGATAGAACTGCGCGATCGGGAACTGATTGCTGCCGAACTTGAACGCACCGCGCACCGACTTGAAGTCGGCGCGCTTGAGCGCCGCCCTCAGGGCTTCCTTGTCCGTCACATTGCCTTTCGTCTTGGTCAGCGCCGAGTCGATCAAGTTTGCCGCGTCATACGACTGCGCCGCGTACATCGAGGGCAGGCGGTTGTACTTCTTCTGGAAGGCCGTGACGAACTGCTTGTTCTCGGCGTTGTCCAGGTCGGGGGAGTAGGGCGCGGAAGTGATCGCACCGACAGCAAGCTCCTTGAGCGCCGGCAGCGTCGAGCCGTCGATCGTCGACACGGAAATCAGTGGAATCTTGCCGAGCAGGCCGGCTTGACGGTATTGCTTGACGAAGTTCACGCCCATGCCGCCCGGGTAGAAGACATAGACGGCATCCGGCTTGGCGGCTTGCAGTTGTGCGATTTCGGCGGAATAGTCGGGCTGGTTGACCTGCGTGTAGACCTCGTCGACGATCTGGCCCCGGTAGTCGCGCTTGAAGCCGTTCACGGCATCGCGGCCGGCCTGATAGTTCGGCGCCATCACGTACATTTTCTTATAGCCGAGATCGGTCGAGAGCTGGCCGCCGGCTTCGTGAAGTTCGTCGTTGTCCCACGAGGTCGAGAAGAAGTTCGGCGAGCATTGCGCGCCGGCGATCGGCGTCGGGCCTGCATTCGAGCCGACCATGACCACGCCCGCGGATGTCACCGGTTTGTGGATCGCCATCATGACGTTCGAGAAGGTGACGCCGGTGATCAGCGAGACCTTGTCGCGCTCGACAAGCTTCTGCGCAGCCTGCACGCCGACGTCGGGTTTGAGCTGGTCGTCTTCCTTGATGATCTGGACGGGCACACCGCCAAGCTTGCCGCCCTTCTGCTCGACCGCCAGCATGAACGCGTCGTACTGATCCTGACCCAACGCGCCGCCGGGACCGGACAACGTGCCGATGAAGCCGATTTTCACCTGCGCCTGCGCGTTGCCCGCAAATAGCGCTGCCGCGGCAAACGCCATGGCCCCCAGTGCCGCCGTCGCTTTATGCCGCATGGTTTTCGTTCCGGTCATCATGGTCTCCTGTCGCTGGTCGGTGCCAGGGCCGTTTGACCGCGTCATCGCATCGGGCAGCCGGCCGGGCATGAAATTGTTTAAGTATCAAATATTTCGGCTTCAAGCCTAATGGACGCTTTCGGGGTTGGCAAGCGCTTTCAAAAACACTTCGGGTTTCTCCCGATGCGGCAAGACCCGCGCGTTGTCCCGGCGGCGCGGGCCAGGCGTCGTTCGGCTTGTTGCCGTGGTCACTACGGCCGATTTCCAGCCGCGGCCGTCGTTTTTTGCGCGACGGTTGGCAAACCGAAGAATTCGACGGCGTTGCCCGCCAGGATGCGCGCGCGCGACACCGCGTCGAGATCGGTGCTGCCGCCGACAAGTGCGCCGATATCCTGTTCGCCGAGCGGGAACGGATAGTCCGAGCCGAGCATGACGCGGTCCGCGCCCATCGTCTCGACGAGCAGACGCAGCGCACCCGGGTCGAACACGGCGCTGTCGACGTAGAAGCGGCGCAGGTAATGCGACGGCGGCTCCGGACAATCCTCGCGCACGATGTCGCGGCAGTGCCAGGCGTTTTCAGCGCGGCCGAGCAGGTAGGGGAAGCTGCCGCCGCCGTGGGCGAAACAGAGCTTGAGGCCGGCGGGCAGTCGCTCGAACGCGCCCGACAGAATCAGCGACAGGATCGACAGTTGCGTCTCCGCCGGCATGGACACGAGCCACGGCAGCATCCAGCGCTTCATGCGGCCGTCCGTCATCATGTCCCACGGGTGCACGAGCACCGGGATGCCGTTTTCGCCGCAGTGCGTCAGAAATGCGATCAGATGTTCGTCGTCGAGGTCGCGCGGGCCCACATGGTTGCCGATCTGCACGCCCACATGACCGTCGGCCTTGGCGCGCGATGCTTCGCGGCAGGCAAGGTCGAGATCCTGCAGCGGGACCTGTGCCATGGCCTTCAGGCGCGAGGGGGCGTAGGCGCAGTGGGCCAGCGCGAGATCGTTCATGCGAGCGGCCCAGTCCGCAGCAGCGCGCGGCGCGGCCGAATAGCCGAACATCACCGGCGTGGCGCAGACAATTTGCATATCGACGCCGTGACGGTCCAGTTCCTCGACGCGCAGCGCCGGGTCCCACAGGGCGCGGTAGACGGGGCGGAACGGTTTGTCGCTGATCATGATCTGCCCGGTTTGCCCATCGGCACCGGGCCGGAGCCACGGCGCCCGATCGGCGTCGAAGCGGGCGGCCATTTCCCGCGAAATCGGCGGGAAGAGGTGAGCGTGCATGTCGATCTTGTTCATGAGGATGACGATATATGAGCGGAGCGGACGGACTCAGGCAGACGCAGGCACCGGCGGCGCGGCGCGCCCCGGGTGCACCTGCCCGCAGTTCGGGCAGCGGCGCAGCGTTTCGTTGGCGTAGAACGCTTCGAACAGCGGCGGCAGGTCCTTGACGATGCTCTTGAGTTGGACTTCGACACGATGCACGCGCGTGCCGCAGTCGAGGCAATACCATTCAAAGCCATCGAGCAGGCCGGTCGGGCGCTGGCGTTCGACAACGAGACACAGGCTGCCCGCTTCCGGCCGTTGCGGCGAATGGCGCACGTGCGGCGGCAGCAGGAAGATGTCGCCCTCCTTGAGATCGACGCGCTCGGCGCGGCCATCGATCCAGAGATTGACCCAGGCGTTGCCTTTGAGCTGATAGAAAAATTCCTCGAGCGGATCGTCGTGATAGTCGGTGCGGTGATTCGGCCCGCCGACGACGGTCACGATGAAATCGCTGTCCTGCCAGACCTGCTGATTGCCGACCGGCGGCTTGAGCAGGTGCGCGTGATCGTCGATCCAGCGCTGGAAATTGAGGGGGGTGCCATACGTCAGCATGCTGTCTCCCGGGGCAGCGGCGCATAGGCGACCGCCTTGATCTCGATGAGCAAATGCGCGTGCGGCAATTGATGCACTGCCACGGTGGTGCGCGTCGGACCGGTTTCGTCGAAGAATTCGCCATAGACGGCGTTGTAGCCGCCAAAGTCGTTCATATTGACGAGGTACGTGCAGATCTCGACCACGTTCGCAAGCGATGCCCCCTCGCTGGCCAGGATGTCGCCGATGTTTTCGATGACCGCACGTGTCTGGGCACGGATATCGAGCGCGGTGGTGCCCATGGCATCGACTTCCACGCCCGCAAAACTGTTGTCGGGCCGGCGCGAGCTGGTGCCGGACACGAACAGGAAATCGCCGGCGCGCTTGATGTGCGGATACTTCCCGCGCGGCGTGGCCTTGCCCGCTACGACGCGGGCGCGCACCTCTTGTGGGTTCGGAGTGGCGGCGTTCATGCGGAAACGACTCCCTGTGCGGCAGCGGTGGCGAATTCGGCGCGCCCGAGGCGGCCGAGTTCGGCCGACACGTGCATGCCGGGCGCGAGCGCGACGGCGGCGGTGGCCGCACCAGCGAAAATCAGCGAGCCGGCCGGCAAGGAAAACCCGGCGGCATGCAGTTGCTGCGAGGCCTGCACCAGGGCACGCAGCGGATGGCCGAGTATCGCGGCGGTCGAGCCGGTCTCGACAGGGCGTCCGTCGATGCGCAGCTGCACGCCGGTGTTTGCGAGCGCATCGAAGTCGCGCGAGAACGCGCCGACCACGAAGCCCGCAGAGGAGCAATTGTCCGCGACGACGTCTTCGAGCGTGAACTTGAAGTCGCGATAACGCGAGTCGATGATCTCGACGGCAGGCGCGACGGCTTCCAGGTAATCCACCGCTTCGAGCGCAGTCAGCGGCCGGTCGATCACGCGGCGGGTGACGAAGCAGACTTCCGGCTCCGCGCGCGGGTGAATGAAACGGTCCAGGGCAACATGCCCGCCGTCCTCTTCCCGCATCGCGTCCGTCAGCCAGCCCCAGATCAACGCATGCACGCCCATCTGGATCATTTTGGCGCGGCTGGTGAAGCCGAGCTTGATGCCGACCGGCTGTTCGCCGCGCAGGTAGCGGCGCGCCATCGAGGCGCGCTGTATGCGATAGGCTTCGTCGAGCGAAAACGGCGTTTCAAGCGTGGTCTGGGCAACGGCATTGGCGTTGCGTGCGGCGTCGTCGAGCCGTGCGGCGATCGCCTCGACCTGTGTCGTGTTCAGGGCACCGCTCATGCTGTCTCCTTGCCGAATACGGCGCGAACTTCGCCGAGACCTTCCACGCGCGCGACAAAGGCGTCGCCGCCGCGCACCGGCGCCATCGGCCCCAGCGCGCCGGTCAGTATCACGTCCCCCGCCTGCAGCGGCGCGCCCATGCGGACCATCATGTCGGCCAGCCAGACCGCGGCGTTCAGCGGATTGCCCAGACACGCCGCGCCGGCGCCGACGGACACCTGTTCACCGTGGCGCTCCATGACCATGCCGCAATTGACGAGGTCGAACGCATCGAGCTTGACCGGCCGCGAGCCCAGCACGAACAGCCCCGACGACGCATTGTCGGCGATCGTGTCCGAAAGGCGGATGTCCCAGTTCGCGATGCGGCTGCCGACGATTTCGATCGCCGGCAGGGCGAACGCCGTCGCGCGCAGGATGTCGGCGTACGTGTGGCGCGCGTGCGCCAGCGGATGTTCCAGCACCAGCGCAATTTCCGCTTCGACCTTTGGCTGCAGGGTGCGCGCGAGCGGGATTTCCTCGCCGTCGCCGTATGCCATGTCGACGAACAGCATGCCGAAATCGGGGGAATCGACGCCGAGTTGGCGCTGGACCGCGTGCGATGTCAGGCCGATCTTGCGGCCGACGCTGCGCGCGCCTGCCGCGAGTTTGCGCTGCGTGTTGATGGATTGAATGCGATACGCGGCGGCGACAGGGTCGTCGCCCCATGCAGCGATCGTGTCACGCAGCGGCGCGATCGGTGTGCGGGTGCATTCGGCGTCCCACAGTGCGTCGGCAGCTTGTAGCAATCTGTCGGTCATGTTGTCTCCTGGTTACCGGGGGCCGCGGCGTGCGCCGACACGTTCGTTCGACGCGAAAGGTGCCGCGGCTCGCTCAGAGTTTGATGCAGATATTGGTGATTTCGGAATAGAAGTCCAACGAGTGGCGTCCGCCTTCGCGGCCAAGTCCCGACAGCTTCACGCCGCCGAACGGCGTGCGCAGGTCACGCAGGAACCAGGTATTGACCCAGACGAGTCCCGTCTGGAAGCGACGCGCGACGCGATGCGCGCGCGACAGGTTGGTCGTCCAGACGCATCCGGCCAGACCGTAGGCGCTGTCGTTCACGCGGCGCACCACTTCGTCCTCGCTGTCGAACGGCGCGACATGACACACCGGGCCGAAGATTTCCTCGGTGACACAGCGGGCGGTATCGGGCAGTCCGGTCCAGATCGTCGGCTGCACGAACGCCCCATCGTCACGGCTGTCGCCAAAATGCGGCACGCCGCCGCCTGTCACGATCGTGGCGCCTTCCTGTTCCGCGAGCTTGAAGTAAGACAGCACCTTCTCGCGGTGGGCGCGCGAGACCAGCGGACCCATCTGCACGCCGGCAGCATCGGGTGCATCGATGCGCAAGGCTTCCGCCTTCGCCTTCAGCGCGGCGACGAATCGCTCGAAGATCGGACGTTCGACATACACACGCTCGGAGCACAGGCATACCTGCCCGGCATTGGTGAACGACGAGCGCATGACCCCGTCGACCGCCGCGTCGAATTCGGCGTCGGCGAATACCACCGCAGCGTTCTTGCCGCCCAGCTCGAACGAGATTTCCTTCACGCCGTCGGCAACCGCCTTCATGATTGTGCTGCCGGTCTTCGATTCACCAGTGAAGGTGACGGCGCTCACGCCCGGATGGCGCGTGAGGCATTCGCCGGCCGAGTTCGGTCCGAAACCGTGCACGAGGTTGAATACGCCGGGCGGCACGCCCGCTGCGTCGATCACTTCGGCCAGCAGGGTGGCGGACGACGGCGTTTCTTCCGATGGCTTGGCCACGACGCAGTTGCCCATCGCCAGCGCCGGTGCGACTTTCCACGAGAACAGCAGCAAGGGCAGGTTCCACGGCGAGATGATACCGATTACGCCGAGCGGCTTGCGCGTGACATAGTTGATCACGTCGGCGCCGTCGGCCGTGCGCATTTCATAGAGATCGCTGCCGGCGGTCTTGATCAGATCGGCGAAGGTGCGGAAGTTCGCGATGCCGCGCGCGATATCGAGCGTGCGGGCTTGTTCGACCGGCCGGCCCGTGTCGGCAACTTCCGCGGCGACGAACTCGTCGAAGCGCGCCTGAATGCCGTCGGCGATGCGATGCAGCACGGCGGCGCGCTCGGCAGGGCTGGTTGCGCCCCACGGCCCCGACAGCGCGGCGCGCGCGGCGGTGACTGCGCGATCGACGGTGGCGGCGTCGGCTTCGCAGACCCGGGCGACGAGATGCCCGTCGACCGGACTGGTGTTGTCGAAATGCGTGGGAGTCTCGACGAAGGCGCCGTCGACATAGTGCCGCAGCAGCTTGGCGGATGAAACGGACTGGACTGAACTCACGGTGTCTCCGGCTTCGGTCCGCGCGCCCGGAAAGAGCGGACGGTCCACGTGTCATGGGATAGCCGTAGTCTAAGCGTCGACCAGTATAAAAAATAATGAAAAATGTGGTTTCTGATATTTCCTACTGGAATATCAGGGAAGCCCGGGCTGAAATCTCGGCGTTGCGGCCGCGCCCGGCCGGCCGAAGCCGAAATGGGCGAGCACTGCCACGCCGCCGCATGCCGCGTTGCGCGGCTCAGGTGTCGCGTTTGGGTTCGTTTCGTGCACGTAACGCCCGCAGCGTACGCGCTGTGCGCATTTCGCCGATGGCTGCCGGTGGCGCGTCGGTGTCGAGGACTTCGACCACATGCGCATTGAGGAAATCGGCCAGACCTTGCGCACCCCGCCGCATCACAAAGTCGTGGTTCCATTTGAACAGCGGGCGTGCAATCGGTGCGAGACGGTTCATCCATGCGCGTCTCGTATGCACATGCCAATCGTAGCGCACGACCGTCACGGCGCCCTCGGTGTCGAAGCGCCAGCGGCCCACGCCTTCGAGTTCGCCGGATGCCGCGCCTTCAATCAGCCGCATCGGCTCCACGCGTGTCACACGCATGTCGAATGTCAGCGAGTACGGCAACGCGCCGCGCCATTTGAATTGCCGCACCGTGCCAACGCCTGATTCGTCCCCGTGACGCATTTCACGCACGCTGCGTACACAAGGCCACCAGCCGGGCCAGTGCTCGGCATCGCGAATGGCCTCCCAGACTTCGGGCAGCGGCGCCGTAAGCCGCCACAGGGTGAGAAAGCGGTATTTGTTCATGGTGCGCGCTCCGTGGGTACCGTCGTCGCTTTACTACCGGCCGTCCTGGTTTCGAACAGCGCGGCGGGCAGGACAGGGTCGATTTCCGCGTCGTCCATCAACACGGTTTCGATCCGTTTGCCATGTGCATCGGTGGTTTCAACCTTCATCGGAAACTGGGCGTCGAGTGATAGCCAGATGTCGAATCGATGGGGGGCGCCGGTGACGCCGGAGGTGTCTGCGTCGATGGCCGCAACATGCCGCGCTGGCCGGCCGCCGACGATTTCCGTGCCGAATTCGATCAGCGTGCCGCGCGTCGCGAGCATGCGCGCCTGCGTCAGCATTTCGCCGACATCGGCGTGATTGACCCGATGCCCGTGCGGTCCCCGCAACAGCGGGTTGTCCGGGCTCAGCAGGAGTGTGGGAAAGCGGTCCGGACCACGCGGCCACAGAGTGACTTCCCTGGTTTGGGGGTTATAGACGAGCGCGGCGCCCGGATGCGGGGTTACGAACTCCATCCTGACCCAGCCGGGCTTCTTGTAGACATAGCGGAGTTCCTGACGGGCATGCCCGTCGGTTGAACGAAGCGTGACACGGTAGGCGGTCAACGCATCGAAGCGGGCGAGCGCCGCCGCAAGCGGATCGGCGTGCGTGCCTGCAGTGGATAGGGCGACAGCCGCATAAGCGGCAAGCGCGAATGTCAGCATGACGGTACGCCGGCGAAGGCGCCGTTGGACAACGAAGCAATCAGATCAGATCAGTATAGGAGCGATCCGCAAACGCTGCCTTCGGCCTTTCCCGAGGCACGCGTGTAACGTCCATGAAATGTTGCCTCGCAGCACGCAAAACACGCGTGGTCTACGCAACGCTGCGTCACGCTGACGCTGTCATGAAAACATCATACCCCCTGCCTAGAATTCCGGTTTGTAAACGTTTTCATTTGCTGGAAATCAAGGGAGATATCAGCGTGCCGGACATTCGCGACGTTGCGCAGCGGGCGGGGTGTTCGATCGCCACCGTGTCCCGGGCGCTCAATTCGCCGCGGCAGGTGCGGCCCCAGACGCTGGCACGGGTGCAGGCCGCCGTCGCGGAACTCAAGTTTCGCCCGAACGCGATTGGGCGCCAGTTGCGCGGTGAGCGCACGGGCCTGATCGGCGTGATGCTGCCCACGCTCGGCAATCCGGTATTCGCTGATTGCATCGAGGGCATCGAAGCCGCGCTCGGCGGCACCGGCCAGCGGCTGGTGCTGGTGACCACCCGATACGACCCGGAGCGGGAGCGCAATGCCATCGAGACGCTGCTGCAGCAACGTGTCGATGGCCTCCTGCTGACGCTGGCCGACGCCGAATCGAACCCGCTGCTCGACGATCTCGCTGCTGAGCGTGTTCCATTCCAGTTGCTCTACAACGATGCGCAGATACGCCCCGCGGTGTCGGTTGACAACCGTCTCGCGGCCGCTGATGGCGTAAAGATGCTGATCGACGCCGGGCACCGGGACATCGCCATGATCTCGGGGGCGCTGCATGCCTCGGATCGTGCGAAGCGCCGCTATCTCGGTTACTGCGATGCGATGACGATGGCCGGTCTCAGCCCGAGGCCTGCACTTGAAATCGACTTCAACGCGGGCGCGCGCGCAGCGCATGTGCGCGAAGCGCTCGCGCAGCGCACGGACGCGGCCTGGTGTCCGACGGCCCTGTTCTGCAGCAACGATCTGCTTGCGCTCGGTGTTATGCGCGCATTGCGTGAGTCGGGCCTGCGCATTCCGGACGACATGTCCATTCTCGGGTTCGACGGACTGGCCTTCGGCGAATTGCTGTCGCCGACGCTTGCGACCGTCTCCCAGCCGAGTGTCGATATCGGCCGGCATGCGGCGCTTCGATTACTCGACCAGATTGCGGGCCGGACTGACGGCGGCCGTGCGCTCATCCTGCCGCATGCCGTTCGCATGGGCGGCACCGTGAAGTGCCGCGCCCGGGCGGGCGCAGGCGTCACCCCCGATTACGTAGCGTAGTTTCACAGGATTCACATGATTCACAGGAGCCCGATATGACCCCATGGATTTCCCGCGCCGTCCGAACCCTGGCGCTTTGCTCCCTGCTCGGCGCCGGCGCCGCGCAGGCCCAACAAACGGCCATCTGCTACAACTGCCCGCCCGAATGGGCTGACTGGGCGGGGCAGGTCAAGGCCATCGCCCAAGACACCGGCGTGCGCGTGCCGCTTGACAACAAGAATTCGGGGCAGGCCGTCGCGCAGTTGATCGCCGAGCAGAAGAGCCCGGTCGCGGACGTCGTCTACCTCGGCATCACGGCTGCCATCGACGCCGCGAAGAAGGGGCTGCTCGCTCCGTTCAAGCCGGCGCATTGGGAGCAGATTCCTGCGGAACTGAAGGACCCGAACGGCCTCTGGTTCACGATCCATTCGGGCACGGTCGGCTTCTTCGTCAACCGCGATGCCCTCGAAGGCAAGCCGGTGCCGAGCTCATGGGCGGACCTGCTGAAACCGGAATACCGCGGCATGGTCGGCTACCTCGATCCGAGCAGCGCATTCGCCGGGTACGCGGCGGCGGTCGCGGCCAATCAGGCGCTTGGCGGCACGATGGACAACTTCCAGCCGTCCATCGACTATTTCCAGAAGCTCAAGGCGAACGCGCCGATCGTGCCGAAACAGACGGCCTACGCGCGCGTGCTGTCCGGTGAGATTCCGATCCTGATCGACTTCGATTTCAACGCCTACCGCGCGATCTACAAGGATCATGCGAACGTCCAGTTCGTTATCCCGAAGGAAGGTTCGGTCTCGCTGCCGTATGTGGTGGCGCTGGTGAAGGGCGCGCCGCACGCCGACAACGGCAAGAAGGTGCTCGACTACGTGCTGGGCGACAAGGGCCAGGCGCATTGGGCAGAAGCGTTCCTGCGTCCGGTGCGTGCAAGCACGATGCCCGCGTCGGTGGCCGGCAAGTTCCTGCCTGCCGCCGACTATGCACGGGTCAAGCCGGTGGACCTGGCGAAGCTCGCCGCTCAGCAGGAAGCCTTCAGCCAGCTGTACCTGAAGCGCGTGCGCTAAGCCTGAGCGACGAAAGACGAGACGAGAGATGAGCGATGCGTGACCTGACCTTGCCGCGTGCTTGGCGCGTGGCCCTGTTGCTGCCTGCGCTGGCGGTGTTCTTCGCGTTCTGGCTGTTGCCGATCGGTGCCCTGGTGCAGATCAGCGGCGACGGCCACGTGTTCGACACGTACCGCGCGATCCTGACGAACCCGCGCTATCTCGACAGCCTGTGGCAGACCGTCGTCCTGTCCGCCCTCGTGACGGCCGCCACGCTGGCGTTGTCGCTGGCATCGGGTCTGTTCCTGACGCATCACGCGTTTCCGGGCAAGCCGGTGCTGGTGTCGATGCTGACACTGCCGCTGGCGTTCCCGGGCGTTGTGGTTGGCTTCATGGTCATCATGCTCGCGGGTCGCCAGGGGCTGATCGGCGACCTGACGCTCAAGCTGACCGGTCACAAGGCCGTGTTCGCGTACTCGCTCGCCGGCCTGTTTCTCGGCTACCTGTATTTCTCCATCCCGCGCGTCATTCTGGCGGTGATGGCGGCGGCGGAGTCGCTCGACGGTTCACTCACGGAGGCAGCCGCCTCGCTCGGGGCCGGGCCGTTTGCGATTCTGCGCGACGTCACACTGCCCGCGCTCGCGCCTGCGCTGATCGCGTCCGGCGCGATGTGCTTCGCCACATCGGTTGGCGCGTTCGGTACGGCCTTTACACTTGCCACCGACATCGACGTCCTGCCCATGACGATCTACACCGAGTTCACGCTCAATGCGAATGTGGCGACGGCCGCCGCGCTGTCTGTCGTGCTCGGGATCGTAACGTGGGGCGTGCTGATGCTCGCACGCAATTTCACTGGTGCGGCGGTCGCGGCCGGCGGTTGACGCGGCGGAAGTCATCATGCTCAAGAAAATCCTGTTTACGCTGCAACTCTCGCTAACGCTTGCGCTGTGCGCGTTCCTGCTGTTGCCGGTCGGCATGTCGATCATCGCGGGCTTGTCGCAGAATTATTTTCGCGGCCCAAGCGCCGGCCTGACATTGCGTTGGGTGATCCAGGTCTGGCAGGACTACCAGGACGCGATCCTCAATTCACTTTACGTCGGCTTCGCGACACTCGTTATCGTCACGATCATCGGCGTGCCTGCCGGTTACGTGCTTGCGCGCTGGCAAAGCCGTGCCGCGCGCTTCATCGAAGAACTGCTGACGCTGCCCATCGCGCTGCCGGGACTCGCGAGCGCGTTGGCCCTGATCAGCGTCTACGGCGGCGTGCGCGCGTTTCGCGAGAGTCTTGCGTTCATTGTCGTCGGCCACGTGGTGTTCACGCTGCCGTTCATGGTGCGCGCCGTGTGCGCTGCTTGCGCGAACGGCCGTATCAAGACGCTGGAAGAGGGCGCCGCGAGCCTCGGCGCCCATTTCATGCGGCGCTTCATGACGGTAGTGCTGCCCAACATCGGCAGCGAGATCATGGCGGCGGCGCTGATCGTCGTGACGCTTTCGCTCGGCGAATTCAATCTCACCTGGATGCTGCACACCCCCGACACCAAGACGCTGCCGGTGGGCCTGGCCGACGCTTACGCGTCGCTGCGCCTCGAGATCGGCAGCGCCTACACGGCGGTATTTTTCGTGCTGATCGTGCCGTTGCTGGTCGTCATGCAGATGACCGGCCGGCGCGCCAGACCGCGCACGGTCACCCGTTAGGAATGCTCCCCATGAAACTGACATCGATTCCGATTCACCTTGAGCGGTGTGCCAAGACGTTCCACGGCAACACGGTCCTGCAGCCGCTCGATCTCACGATCGGGGCGGGCGAGACGCTTGTGCTGCTGGGGCCATCCGGTTGCGGCAAGACGACGACGCTGCGCATGATCGCGGGACTTGAGCGCCCTGACGCCGGTGGCCGCGTACGCTTCGGCGACGACGACGTGACCGGTCTGCCGATCGAGAAGCGCCGCGTGGGCATGGTGTTCCAGAACTACGCGCTGTTTCCGAACTTCACCGTGCGCGGCAACGTCGCCTACGGCCTCAAGCTGCAAGGCCTGCCCGGCGAGCAGGTGCGCCGCCGTGTCGATGAACTGCTCGAACTCGTGCATCTCACTGCATTGGCGGATCGCCCGATCACCCAACTCTCGGGAGGGCAGAAGCAACGCGTGGCGCTTGCGCGTGCGCTCGCGCCGGAGCCGCGCGTGTTGCTGCTCGACGAGCCCCTGACCGCCCTTGATGCAAAACTGCGGGAGACGGTGCGTGCGGACATGGATGCGCTGCTGCGGGGCCTCGGCGTGACGACCGTCTATGTCACCCACGACCAGGATGAAGCGATGGCGCTCGGCGACCGGATCGTGGTCATGAGCGCCGGACGCATTGAGCAAATCGGCACGCCGCGCGAGATCTATTACCAGCCGAATACACGTCACGTCGCGAATTTCGTCGGCACGCTCAACAAGCTCGCCGGTGTGTGGCGCGACGGGCGTTTCCATACCGCGGGCGGTCATCTCGTCTGTGCCGGCGTGGGCACGGATGCCGGTGAAGTGTTTTTCCGTCCTGAAGACGCGGTCGTCGGCGCAGCGGACGATGCCACGCTCGCCGGCCATATCGAAGCGGTGCAGTTCCTGGGCGATCGTACCCGTCTGACGGTCGGCGGTGTGTCTGCTGCCGGCCCCGTGCTGGTCGAAGTGTCAAGCCGCCGCGAATGCCGTATCGGCGAGCGCATCGGACTGACGCTGTCCGAGGCGGCCGTTTTCACGCTTCACGCCTAACCTCTTACTGACGGCTCTCCATGTTGTTCGCGCAAATCAGCGATCTGCACATCAAACGCCCCGGCAAACTTGCGTACCGGCGCGTCGACACGACTGCGTATCTGGCGCGTTGCGTCGCCCGGCTTAATGCACTGGATCCGCGGCCGGACGCCGTCGTGCTCACCGGCGACCTGGTCGATTTCGGCGCGCGCGAGGAGTACGCGCACCTGCGGTCGCTGCTCGCGCCGCTCGAAATGCCGTATTACCTTGTGATGGGCAATCACGACGGCCGGGAAGCATTGCGCGAGGTCTTTCCCGAGCATGCGTACCTGGCGCAGGGCGGCGCGTTCATCCAGTACACCTTGCCGCTCGGTCCGATGCGCCTCGTCGCGCTCGACACACAGGACCCGCCCAACGGCGGCGGCCGCCTGTGCGACACGCGGCTGGCGTGGCTGGCCGAAATGCTCGCCGCCGACACTCAGACCCCGACCGTCATCGCCATGCATCATCCGCCGTTCTTGTGCGGCATCACGCATATGGACGTGCAGGCGTTGAACCAGGACGATGCGGTGAAGCTTGCCGAGGTCGTGCGCCGGCACGTCAACGTCGAACGCGTGTTGTGCGGCCACGTGCATCGGGCGGTCCAGACGCGTTTCGCGGGGACGATGGCAAGCATTTGTCCGTCGCCAGCGCATCAGGTGGCGCTCGATCTGCGCGCGGACGGCCCGTCGGCATGGGTGCTGGAGCCGCCCGCGTTTCATCTGCACCGGTACACGCCCGAGGGCGGCCTGGTCACGCATCTGGCCTACGTCGACGACGCGGGCGGCGCACATCCGTTCTACGACGCAGACGGCCACCTGATCGACTAGGCCCGCATCATCCTGGGCAAGGCGATATTCGCCGCTGTCGAATGCCCCCCGGGGCATGCTGATGCATTGACGAAGCGGCGGATGGGGTCTTACAGCAGATGATCGAGCGCGTCCGGCCCGAAGACTTCGCGGTGCAGCCGGGCGGGGTTCACGCCGGCGGCGAGCAGGTCGCGCCATTGCGCCTGCATGAATGGCTGCGGGCCGCACAGCAGGTAGTCCGCATCGGCAGGCAGCAGGTCGCGGACACCTTGCAGGTCCATGCGGCCTTCCCGATCGTAATCGACGCCGGCGCGGTCGGTGTCAAGCGGTGCTTCGTAGAACACGACCGTGCGCAGGTTGGGCAGTTGTCCGCGTGCGTGATGCAGATCGTGGCGCAGGGCATGGTGGCGGCCGTTTCTTGCCGCATGCGCGAAGACCACGTGCCGCTTCGGCTGTGAGGCCACGACGGCATTGAGTGCCGACACCATCGGCGTGACGCCGACACCGGCGGACAGCAACACCAGCGGACGGCTACCCGTAACGTCTGCCTGGAAATCCCCGAAAGGCGCGCCGACCTGCAGCGTATCTCCGGCCTTCACGTTGGCATGCAACCAGTTCGATACTTCGCCGGCAGCGACATTGCCATCGGTGCCGTCCTCGCGCTTGACGGAGATGCGCCACCACGGCTGTTGCGGGGCATCGGACAGGCTGTACTGGCGCAACTGGCGGCGGCCGGACTCGGGCCACGCCGCTTCGACGCTGACGTATTGCCCCGGCACAAATTCGCCCGGCGACTTGCCGTCGGCGGTTTGCAGATAGAACGACATCACGTTGTCGCTTTCGCGGCGCACGTCGAGCACCGTGAGCGGCCGGAGCTCGCCCGGCGCGACACCCTTGCGCTCCGACAATCGCGCCTCGGCAGCAATCAGTTCGCCGGCGAGCAGCCAATACGCTTCATCCCACGCGGCGAGCAGCTCGGGCGTTGCGGCGTCGCCCAGCACCGTCTTGATCGCGCCGAGCAGGTGACGCCCCACGATAGGGTAATGCGAAGGCTTGATGCCTACCGACATGTGCTTGTGGACGATACGTTCCAGCACCGGTGCGAGCGCGGCGGCGTTGTCGATATTGGCGGCGTAGGCAAACACGGCCGAGGCGAGCGATTGCTGTTGTGAGCCGTTGGCTTGATTGCCCATGTTGAACAGATTCGTGAGCTCCGGATGCGCCTCGAACATGTCGGCATAGAAGTGGCGTGTGATCGTCAATCCATGTTCGCGCAACACGGGAACGCTTGCGTCGATATACGGGCGGGCTGAGGCGGAAAGCATGATGACTCCTGTCGTCGGGGAACTGTTGCCTTCATTATAAGATGCATTTTAAATGTATGTTTGCCTGCGACGGTATGTCGCATGGAACCGGTAGAATGCGAGTTTGATCCCGTTGCGGGTCGTGTTATCGGCGCGGCGTTCGCCGATTCTTGCCATGCCAATGTCAACTGCCGCCATCGAGGCGATCGAAACTGCAACACGCCACTGGCTGACCCGGGCGGTTATCGGTCTGAATTTGTGTCCGTTTGCCAAGGCCGTGTACGTTAAACGCCAGATCCGCTATGTGGTGAGCGAGGCACAGACGGCCGAGGATGTGATCGGCGATCTTGAGCAGGCGTTGCGCGTGTTGGCGGATGCCGATCCCGAGGTGGTCGACACGACGCTTGTGATTGTGCCAAACGCGCTGGCCGATTTTCTCGATTACAACGATTGCCTGTATCTTGCGGAGCGTTTGCTCAAACGCATGCGCCTGGTGGGGGAGCTGCAGATCGCGAGTTTCCACCCGGATTATCAGTTCGAGGGCACGGCCCCGGACGACATCGAAAACTACACCAACCGTTCGCCGTATCCGATCTTCCATCTGTTACGCGAAGACAGCATCGAACGGGCCGTGGCGGCGTTTCCCGACGCATCGGATATCTACGAACGCAATCAGGCCACGATGCGCCGCTTGGGGCACGAAGGGTGGCGCAAATGGATGCGGAAAGAGATGCCGGAAGCGGGTGACGGGACGTCGTAGTTCTGTGGGTCAGGTCCCGCATTTTGAGGGCTGCAGGCATGCGCCGAAGCTGCACAGGCGCGTCGCAAGCGAACCGTGCTACCCGACGGGCAGCGAGGGCGTCCGCCAAGCAGGGTCATACATGGCACTTCGGCATGACGGTGCCAGAGTCGATCCGCCCTGAGTCGAAGCAGGCGAGTGATTCTGACCTACACTAAAAAGGTCTCTTTCGCGTGCTCGGGTGCCGCTTTGATGCAATGCAATATCGCTGGCAGCCGATCGAAGCAGGCGAATGGCGATGGCACGGGCAACACACCGTCATCTGCTGCCTGAATTCACATGGAGTTGATGTTCAAGAAGGGGGCATCATGTTGCAAGCCAGTGAAATCCAAAAGCGTTTTACTCATCTCCAGCAAACCGTCAGCGAGGCGTATCGGACTTGCCACACCGACGCGACGATTCCAAAAGACTTGGTCAACTGGGTGGATGAGCTCGATAAAGAATGCAAATCGGCCAAGAAGATCATGTCGTCCAAGGATGAGGATCGAATCCGGCAGTGCGTCGATGATCTCGAACGGATCGGTGATCGTGCGGATCGCGCGTGCCAACAGGCCTACGGTCTCGACGTCAAGATCAAGGATGCAGTCACGTCGATGCATTCAGAACTTTCTGACCTGAAGCGGCAACTGCACTGATCTACCTGACCGCCCCGGCCCAACCCACCGGGGCCATTTACACTTCGCCGCCGTCAAGACGCACAGAAACGCTTCCGCTTGACGCGCGGCCGTTTGCTTCCGTGTGATTGCCGCGCCCGATTGCGGAGCAATTTTTCGCACGGAGGCCTGCAAATGGTCGACGCTTCCCAACTCAAGGCGGGCATGGTCATCATGCTCGACGGCGAACTTCACAGCGTTGCCAGCGCCGAGCACCACGCTGGCGGCGGGCAGCAGGGTGGGGCAGTGTTCGCCAAGGTCAGGAACCTCAAGACCAATCACACCAGGGAGTTGCGGTTTCACCCGGGCGACAAGCTCGAAGACTTGGCGCTCGAACACAAGGAGATGGAATATCTGTACACCGACGGCGTCACGTTCTACTTCATGAATCCTGACACCTTTGACCAGATCGGCCTGCCCACGGAAATCATCGGCGCATACGAAAAGTTTCTCCAGCCCAATATGCGGATTCCGGTGGCGCTTTACGAGGGCGATCCCGTCACCATCGCCTTTCCCCCGGCTGTCGAGTTGACCGTGGTCTCCACACCACCCGGCTTGCGCGAGCATGAAACCTCGACCTTCAAGAGCGCCACGCTTGATAACGGCATGGAAGTCCTCGTTCCCCAGTTCATCAAGGAGGGGGACACCGTGCGGATCGACGCCGCCTCGGGCAAATACCTCGAGCGCATAAGGCGTGAGGCACGAAAGCCGTGATCGAGGATCTTGTGAAGCACGCGCAGACAATCGTGAGGCCCGAAAAACAAGAAGCCGCGCGGTAAACCGGGCGGCTTCAATGTTTTTGCACTCAGGTGCTGCTTGCAGTTTTCACCAAGGATCGCATCTTGCGATGCAGTCGACTGGTGCCGGAGAGAGGAATCGAACCCCCGACCTTCTCATTACGAATGAGCTGCTCTACCGACTGAGCTACTCCGGCGCTGCGAAGAAACGAGATAATAGCAAAGCTATTTACGGGTTGTCACTACCTTTTTGCAAAAAATCTTGAAGGAAGTGGCATCGCCGCGCGATGCGGTGTGCCGAGCCCGCATCGCAACGCAAAACAGCGCTTATGCGTCAGCGTGATAGCGCGTGACGCGCTCGACTTCGTTCTTCGAGCCCAGGAACACCGCAACGCGTTCGTGCAGCTTGGTCGGCTGCACGTCGAGAATGCGTTGCTTTCCATTGGTCGCTGCGCCGCCTGCCTGTTCGACGATCATCGCCATCGGATTGGCCTCGTACATCAGGCGCAGCTTGCCCGGCTTGTCCGGCTCGCGCTTGTCGGCCGGGTACATGAACACGCCACCGCGATTGAGAATGCGATGCACGTCGGCGACCATCGAGGCGATCCAGCGCATGTTGAAGTCCTTGCCGCGCACACCGTCCTTGCCGTCGAGCATCTCGCCCACGTAGCGTTGCACCGGCGGATACCAATGGCGCGAGTTCGATGCGTTGATCGCGAACTCCTTCGTGTCTTCGGGAATGCGCATGTTTTCCTGGGTGAGCACCCAGGAGCCCATCTCACGGTCGAGCGTGAAGCAATGCACGCCGTGGCCGGTGGTCAGCACGAGCACCGTTTGCGGGCCGTACACCGCGTAGCCGGCGGCGACTTGCTGCGTGCCCGGCTGGAGGAAGTCCTGCTCGGTCGCTTCGGTCACGTTGTCAGGACAACGCAGTACCGAGAAGATGGTGCCGATCGATACGTTGACGTCGATGTTCGACGAGCCGTCGAGCGGATCGAACATCATCAGGTACTCGCCCTTCGGATAGCGATTCGGAATATGGAAGACGTCTTCCATTTCTTCTGACGCCATGGCGGCCAGGTGGCCGCCCCATTCGTTGGCTTCGAGCAGGATTTCGTTGGAGATCACGTCCAGCTTCTTCTGGACTTCGCCTTGCACGTTCTCGCTGCCGGCAGAGCCGAGCACGCCGCCGAGCGCACCCTTGGATACGGCGTGGCTGATCGATTTGCACGCGCGTGCAACGACCTCGATGAGCAGACGCAGCTCGGCGGGAATGTTATTGAATTCCCGCTGCTGCTCGATGAGATACTGGGTGAGGGTTTTGCGCCGCATAGGGCCTCCGAAGCAAAAAAAGCGTCATTGGCCGCAATTTTACCCGCTTGGCCGACCGCCCCGACGGATTTTCACGGGGCGGGGCGAAATCCGCAATCGCGCTCGGATCGTCGGCGCAGGAAAATCAGTCGAGTCCGTCGAACGACGCGTCGTCCGGTCCGATATGCGACGGCGCGCGCCAGGCGGCGTCGCGCATGCTGTGCTGCACTTGCTTGTCGACACCCATCAGGATCGCGAAGATGGCCATGCGCACCGGAATGCCGTTGTCCGTCTGACGGAAAATCGCCAGCCGCGGATCATTGTTGAGGTCCGTCGACAAATCGTTGGCGCCGGGGCGGCTGTCGCGCGGCAGCGGGTGCATGATGATCGTGCGGCTGTCGCAATACTTGTCGATGAGCGCTTCGTTGATCTGGAAATCGGGCGTATAGCCTTCGATGGCTTCGTCGGCGAAGCGCTCTTTCTGGATGCGCGTGGCGTAGACGACGTCGGCGCCCTTGAGATCGGCGAGCGAGTGGCTTTGTTCAATCACGTGGCCGTGCTGCGACACCTGATCGAGGATATACGCAGGCATTTCCAGCGACGGCGGCGCGATCAGCGTGAATTTCAGGCCGCGATAAAGGGCGAGCAGCTTGATCAGCGAATGCACCGTGCGCCCGTAGCGCAGGTCGCCGACCATTGCCACATGGGCGCCGTCGACGAGTTTGCCCAAGCGCGAGAATTCGCGGCCGATCGTGTACAGGTCGAGAATGGCCTGGCTGGGATGCTCGCCCGGCCCATCGCCGCCGTTGATGACCGGGATGTTGGTGGCGCGCGCGAATTCCGCGACCGAGCCTTGCTCGGGGTGGCGCACAACGAGGGCATCGACGTAACCGCTCATGACGCGGCTGGTGTCGTAGATCGACTCGCCCTTGGCCATCGACGAGAAGGTGAAGCCGGTGGTGTCGCACACCGAGCCGCCGAGGCGGCAGAAGGCGGCGCCGAATGACACGCGCGTGCGCGTGCTGGCCTCGAAGAAGAGGTTGCCAAGGACTGCGCCCTCGAGCACGCGCGAGATTTTCTGGCGGCGTGCGATGGGCTGCATGATGTCGGCGACGTGGAACAGGTCTTCGAGCGAGTCGCGAGAGAACTGATCGACGGAGAGCAGATGCGGCTTGCCGGAAACGCCAATGCGTTCGGCCAGCGATTTGTGTGCGCTTTGCGTAGATTCGCCTGACGGGGCTTCACGACCGAGGATTTCGCCGACGAATTTCTCGACGATGCTGGGCATCGTGCGATACTCGCTCGAGTCCTCGGGCAGCAACCACGTGTCGAGAGCGCGCCGGCGAACGCCGATACGCTCGGCAAAGCTGTCGCGGGTCATGTTCAGGCGGCGCATGGCGTCGCGCAGGAAGGTTTGCTGTGCACTCATGGTGGATTTCAGCTCGGCTGTGTACGCGATGCGTATAATAGGCAACGATCCGTCGTTTGTCCAGCAAAAGACGTGTCTCCCAACGACTGCGACCGGCATGGAAAATCTGCTCAGAAAACTCGATCTCACGTCTTTGCGGCTGTTCGTCGCGGTATGCCAGGAAAAGAGCATGGCACGGGCCGCCGAACGGGAGTTCATTGCGCCGTCGGCCATCAGCAGGCGCATCGCCGATGTGGAGGCGACCATTGGCCTGCCGCTGATCCAGCGCCATCAGCGCGGTATCACGGTGACGCCGGTTGGCGAGACGGTACGGCGATACGCGCAAACCATTCTCGGCACGATCGAATCATTGGGCGCGGAACTCTCCCAGTTTCACGAAGGCGCGCGGGGGAGCGTGCGTATCGCGGCGAATCTGTCGGCGATCGTGCAGTTCCTGCCGGAAGACCTGGCGGCGTTCGGCCGGGTGTTTCCGGCCGTAGACGTGGAACTCGACGAACAGCACAGCAACGAAGTCCTGCAGCGCGTGGGCGAGCGCGCCGTCGATCTCGGCATCTGCAACGCCGTGGCGGGCATCGAGGCCTTCGAGATGGCGCCGTATCGCGCCGATCGCCTGGCCGTCGTGCTGCCTGCCGGGCATTCGCTCGCCGGACGTCGGGAGGTGCCGTTCGAGGCGCTGCTCCGGGAGACGTTCGTCGGCCTGAAGGGCAACAGCGCGTTGACGCAGATGGTGCATCAACAAGCCGTGGCGCTCGGCGGCGAGGCACGGGTCAAGATGCGCGTGTCGAGCCTCGACGCGCTGTGCCGCATGGTCCACGCCGGGCTGGGCATCGCCATTGCCCCCGAACAGGTCGGCCAGCTCTACGTGGGTGCGCTCGAGATTGCCGTGCGCCCGCTTGCCGATCCGTGGGCGGCCCGCCAGCTCTGGCTTGTGTTTCCGGCGCGGGATCAGTTGAGCGCGTCGGCGGCCGCGCTCGTCAATTTCCTCTCGCAAGGACAACCGTAACCGCCGCCGCGCTGCGTCCGCTTGCCCGTCAGAAGGACAAGCGGACGGGCGCGCGGGCGGCCACATTGGCTGCAGCGCCCGGCGCCTGCGTGACACCTGGACTCAAACGCGGGGGATCAGCGGTTGAATACGTTCCGCAAACGATTTCGGATCGGCAAGATGCTGCTTCACCTCATCGGGGATGTCGATGACGTGCAGGTGCTGCCCGGGGCCGGCCACGAGTCCGGCATCTTGCCCGCGCAGGGAATCGCTGCCTTGCTGGGCGGCCACGAGTTCACCGCGGTCGTTGACGATAACGGTCATTTTCATACCATGCCTCCACCTTGCAGGTTGTGAAAAGCGCCTCCCGGCCCGAGATTGGTGATCTCCACGAAGTACGTGGTGTGGCCGTTGTTGTCCTTTTCCTTACGCTGATTGTCGGCACGATGCACGCCGCCCAGGTTCGGTATCTTGACATCGGCGCTCGCGAATTGCGTGCCGTAGTCTTCACCCCCATTTCTCACATACCACCAGTACGCCGTTTGGCCCGGGTTCAGGAACGTGAGTGGCCCTACGTTATTAAATGCCATGGCATCGACTCCTCTATTGGGAATGGAACGTCTGACGCGCGAATCCCCGGCCGCTCGCCCCCTGGGTGAATGAACGGCCGGGTCTTGCGCGTGCGTCACGCATCCGGGATACCCGTACGAGTGACGCGTTTCCAATCTAGCCGGTTCGGTCGCCTGAAAACACGGTGTCGGGCGGCATGCCTTGTGGCGCCTGCCGCTACGGCATTTGTAACGGCCTGAATTCGGAATATTCCCAAAACAGGAGTTCCCAAGGCATGAGTTCGCAAGGCGAGCGTTCGCGTCGTTTGGCGCCGTCATCGTGAACGGACAACGCGCCCATGCCGAGACGGCAACGCTGCGCGCCGCCTGGGCCGCTATTCTGTGTTTCTGGAGGTTCCTGACTCATGGAAGACAATATTCGTTTCGACGGCCGCGTCCTTTACCTTTCGCAAGACCCGGCCATCGTCCGCAAGCAGCTCGCCGGCCAGCCGCTCACCCGAGCGGAGGCCGGCGCGCTTCGCGACAACGTCTCGACCGACGAAATCACGCCCGTCACGGTCATGCTGACGTACGACGAGCGGCTCGGCCAATATCCGTACGTCGGCTTCAAGGCCGGCGACGCGTTGCCGATCGGCGAGAATGACATCCGCAATGGCGGTTTCCAGATCACCGTCGCCGGCAAGCGGTACGGCAAAGGGTCGTCGCGCGAATCGAGCCCGCTCGCAGAGCTGTCGGCGGGGATCCGGCTGATCGTCGCCGAAAGTTTCGAACGTATCTATCAGCAGAACTGCGACAACATTGGCATTCTCACGACGACCGACTTCGGCGTGCTTGACCGGATTCTCGCGGGGGAAGCCATTCCGATCACGGAATTCCTCAAAGGCCGCGACGCGCTTACCCAGCAAGTCATCCGCAGCGGCGGCTTGCTCGCCTACAGCAAGTTCGCGCAGTGGCCCGCCCCGCAACCGCGCGAAATCCCCGCCGACGGCCGCGCGCGCACGCTGGTCGAAAAAATCATCGCGCGCCGCCTGCATCCGGCCACACCGTCGGCCGAGCGCGGCGACGGCGTCTTCATCGGCGCCGACTGGCGATTTTCACACGACTACTTCACCGGCATGTGCGCGCACTTGATGCATCGTGCCTTCGGCGAACCCGCACCGCTTTACAAGCCCGATCACATCATCGCGTTCCAGGATCACCTGATCCTTGCGCCGCAAAGTTTTCCGCACGTCAAGCAGGGGCTGCTCGCCGGCGTCGATAACCTCATGGAAGGCCATCGCCGCTTCTCCAGGCAGTACCCGGTCCGCGCGCACGGGCAGTTGCCGGACTCGCCCGGCTCGGACGGCATCTGCCATGCCCTCATGGCCGAGCAGTACGCCTTGCCCGGGCAGGTCGCGGTCGGTACGGACTCGCACACACCGCACGCGGGGGCGCTCGGCTGTCTCGCGTTCGGCGCCGGCGCCACGGACATCGCCAATAGCTGGGTGACCGGCTACGTGCGCTGCAAGGTACCTGAAACGCTGAAGGTCCAGGTCGATGGGCGTTTGCGTCCCGGTGTGACCGCCAAGGATGTCGTGCTGCATTTGCTCCATCTCGATGCGATCCGCAACGGTGGCGCGATCGGACTCGTATTCGAATACACCGGCAGCGCGATCGCCGCGATGTCGATCGACGAGCGCGCCACGTTGACCAACATGGTTGCCGAACTCGGCGGCTTTACGGGTATCGTCGCGCCGGACGAAACCACCGTCGCGTTCCTGAAATCACGCCGCGGTGTCGATTTCGCCCTCGAAAGCTGGATGAAGAGCGATGCCCACGCCGTGTACCGCGACGTCATTCGCATCGATGCCGATTCGCTCACGCCCATGCTCGCCCGGCCGGGCGACCCGGGCAACGGCGTGTCCGTCGCCGCGTTGGCGCAGGAGGGCGGGCCGGTGCCGATTGATATCGCCTACGGCGGGTCATGCACGGCAGGCAAGCGTGAAGACTTCGACGATTACCACGAAGTCCTGCGGTGGGGGCTCGATCATGGCCTCAAGGTGCCCGCCGGGAAACGCCTGTTCCTGCAATTCGGCACGATGGACGTGCGCGCCTATTGTGAGGCGCAGGGCTATCTGCCGACGTTCGAGGCGGCTGGCGTCACGCTCATCATGCCCGGCTGCGGCGCTTGCGCGAATTGCGGCCCCGGTCAGTCCACGCGCGCCGATGAAGTCACGATCAGCGCCATCAACCGAAATTTTCCGGGGCGCTCGGGACCGGGCAACGTCTGGCTCGCAAGCCCCTACACGGTGGCGGCCAGCGCGTTGGCGGGACACATCGTCAGCTTCGACGACCTGCGCCGGCAATACGCGGCCTGACGGGCGGGTGCCTGTCAGGCCGAACACAATGAAGTCCGGCAATGAACGGACAGGCAACGGAGACTTTTTATGCCATCCCCCCAAGCTTCGACGCAGTCCATCCTTTCCCCCACTGCACAGGGCACCGCCCCGGCATACGGCGTGCTTGCCGCCGGCGATATTTCCGCCCGTCTGGACCGTCTGCCGGCGACCCGCTCGGTCTGGACGGCTGGCGCTGGGTGGTGTTGATCGGCGCACATGGCGCGATCTTCGTGTGGTGGATTCGCCGTCAGTTGCCGGAGAGCCCGCGCTGACTTGCGCAGAAGGGGCGCCTGGATGAAGCCGAGCGTGTGATGTCGGCACTCGAAGCAAAGGTGCAGGCCGAGTACGGCAAGCCGCTGCCGGCCCCGGCGCCGGCCGAACCGGTGGCGCCGAAAAGTTCGTTTTCCGACATATGGATGGCGCCGTACCGCAAGCGCGCGATCATGATGATCCTGTTCAACATCTGCCAGACAGTCGGCTTCTACGGGTTCGCCAACTGGGTGCCGACGCTACTGGTCAAGCAAGGCATCACGGTGACGACGAGCCTTGCATACTCCAGCGTGATCGCGCTCGCTGCGCCGGTCGGGCCGCTGCTCGGGCTGTGGCTGGCTGACAAGTTCGAACGCAAGACGATGATCGTCGTCATGGCCGGCGTGAATATCGTATGTGGCCTGGCCTTCTCGCAAGTGACATCGTCGTATGCGTTGATCGCGATGGGTATCTGCCTGACCCTGGCCGGCAACATGATTTCGTACAGCTACCACGCGTATCAGACCGAGCTGTTCCCGACCGGCATCCGCGCGCGTGCCGTCGGCTTTGTCTATTCGTGGAGCCGTTTCTCGGCGATCTTCACGGCCTTCCTGATCGCCAGCGTGTTGCACAAATTCGGTGTGACAGGCGTGTTCGCGCTGTCCCTGCGCACAGCCGGCTCGGTCACGTCGCGGCCTTCCCTCCTGAATTCCCTCCTGACTTTCTCCGCCTGTCGCGCCGCATGACATGCCGCGCGAATGTGGCGCTGCCACTTTTGCCCAACCGATCCCCCGATTTCGGGTGGCGCATAGTGAAAACCCTGCCAGCAGAATTCTTGACAGCCGCACGGATGTCGCATTTAATAAATCAACGTGAATTAATTAATAACGAGTGAGCGACGCCAATCGCCACAGGAGACATATGAAAGCCCTTCCCAGCGGCCGGGGCAGCAATTCGGCCAACGTCCGACGTTATAACGAGCGCCTGTTGTTGCAAGCGTTACGCCGTGCCGGCGATGCTTCCAAGGCGGATCTGGCGCGTCTGGCCAACCTCACGAATACCGCCGTCGGCAGCATGATCAGTGCGCTCTCCGATGCCAAGCTGATTGAATTCACGGGGCGCCGCGTGGCGGGGCAGCGGGGACAGCCGGCATCGCTGATTCGCTTGAATCCCATGGGGGCGTTCGGCATCGGGGTACGGCTTGACCGCACCAGCATGGAGACGGTGCTGGTCAATTTCGAAGGCAAGGTGCTCGCCCGCAATGCGCATGACATGCGCTTGCCGCATCCGACGCAAGCGCTGGAGATTGTGCATCGCGACATTCAGGCGATGCTTCTCGGGCTGGCGCATGACGAGCGCGAACGGCTCGCAGGGATCGGTGTCGCCCAGCCGTACAACCTGGGCAGTTGGCTGCGTGAGCTGGGTTTGCCGGCCGAGACTTTTCGTGCGTGGGACGAAATCGACTTTTCCGCCGAACTGGCGCAAATGACCGGGCTGCCGGTCTTCAGCGAAAACGACGGCAACGCCGCCGCAATCGCCGAGTTGTTCTATGGGCGTGGGCGTCAGTGCAACGATTTTCTCTACCTGTTCCTCGGACCCGTCATCGGCTGCGGCATTGCGGTGGATGGCGATTGCCTGCGCGGCAGCAGCGGCAACGCGGGCGACGTTGCCGTCATGCCGGTTCCCCCGAGTCGCCTGCCGTCGGCCCCGCAACCGGCTGGAAAGTGGGACATCCTGTTGTCGCGCGCATCGCTGAACCCCCTGGTTCGCCATCTCCAGTATTGCGGGGAGACGGTCGAGAACCGTGCCGATCTGGAAAAGCTGATCGCGCGTGGTGTTCCCGCGGTGGACGAATGGCTCGATGACTGCATCGATGCCCTGGCGCCGGCGCTGCGTGCTGCGTTGTGCATGATCGACGTCCCGGTGGTCGTGTTCGATGCCGACGTCGACGGTGGGCTGATCGACACCTTGATGAAACGCCTGCACCGCGAGATGAGCGCGTCCGTCCCCGAGGCGCGCGACGTGCCGGCGCTGGTGCGCGGCACGTTTGGCTCGGACGCCGGCGCCATCGGCGCGGCCAGCCTGCCGATGTTTTTCAATTTCTCGCCACGCGCCGGGGTGCTCAAAGGCGCGGACGTCCAACCAGAGGAGGGTAGCCATGAAGCCGCATGACATCGCGCCCGCGCTGCTGGAAATGCGCGGCATTTCCAAGACCTTCGGCGGCGTGCGCGCGCTGCGCGATGTATGCCTGAGCGTGCGCGCCGGCGAAGTGCACGCGCTGATGGGCGAGAACGGCGCCGGCAAATCCACCTTGATGAGAATCCTGTCCGGTGCCCAGCGTGCCGACGCGGGCGGTGAGATCCTGATCGGTGCCGAGCGGGTCGACATCGACGATCCGCTGACGGCGCGATCGTTGGGCATTGCGGTCATCTATCAGGAGATGAGCCTCGCCCCCAATCTCACCGTCGCCGAGAATATCTACCTGGGCCGGGAGTTGCGCCGTGGCGGCGGGCGTTGGGGCATGATCGACCGCAAGGCGATGGAGATCGGTTGTGCCAGTGTATTGCAGCGGCTTGGCGCCCGTTTCAGCCCCCACACACGGGTAGACGATCTGTCGATCGCCGAGCGGCAACTGGTGGAAATTGCCCGCGCAGTGCATGGTCAAGCCCGTATTCTCGTGATGGACGAACCCACTACGCCGCTATCGTCGCGCGAAACCGACCGACTGTTTGAACTGATCCGCCAGTTGCGCAGCGAAGGGTTGGCGATCATCTATATCAGTCATCGCATGTCGGAAATCTATGAGCTTTCCGATCGCGTCAGCGTATTGCGCGACGGCACCTATGTCGGCACGCTCGAGCGCGCAGATTTGTCGGCGCAGAACCTCGTCAAGATGATGGTAGGGCGTGACATCTCGGGTTTCTACACCAAGCAGCACACAGCCTACGCGCCGGGCAGGGAAATACTTGCGGTGCGCGGGCTGGCCGACGCCGGCCGGGTACGCGGTTGCAGCTTCGTGCTGCACGCCGGCGAAGTCCTCGGTCTTGCGGGGCTGGTCGGTGCCGGACGCACCGAATTGGCCCGCCTCATTTTCGGCGCGGCGCGGCGTGTTCGAGGCGAGGTCCTGATCGACGGCAAGCCGGTCGTATTGCGCACGCCGCGCGATGCCATCAATGCCGGAATCGTGTATCTCACCGAGGACCGCAAGGGGCACGGCCTGTTCCTCGACATGAGCGTGCGCGACAACATCAACGTCGCCGTGTGCGGCCGTGATGCCCGGGCCGGCGGCGTGCTCAATCTGACGCGCGGCGCCGGGCGTGCCAATGAGGCGATCCGTTCGCTGGCGATCCGCGTGCCGCATGCGCGCATCGCAGTCGGCACGCTGTCCGGCGGAAATCAACAGAAGGTGTTGCTGTCACGTTTGCTCGAGACCAAGCCGCGCATTCTGATCCTGGATGAGCCGACCCGTGGGGTGGACATCGGCGCGAAATCCGAGATCTATCGGATCATCAATGAACTCGCCGAGTCCGGCGTGGGCGTGATCGTGATTTCCAGTGAACTCCCGGAAATCGTTGGCGTGGCGGATCGCGTGCTGGTGATGAGGGAAGGGGAGCTGGCCGGCGAGCTGGGGGGCGACACCGGCCAAGCCATGACCCAGGAAGCCATCATCGCATTGGCGACCGGTGCCGGCCGCGAGATACCCGATAAGGCCGCTTGATTCGGTCAGGGCGCTACGCCGTCCGTCAAAAACTACCAGGAGGATGACATGAGACATACCGCAGGACAGCCTGAGGCCAACGCCATGCCTGCCGGCCAGGGCACTCACCAGGCGCGCAGCGAATCTGCGCGTGAACGTAAGGAGCGCATGCAGGAACTCACGCGCTCGCTCGGCATGCTGCCGGTGCTATTGTTGCTCTGCGCGGGTTTCGCTGCCATGGCAGATGGCTTCGGCAGTTGGCAAAACCTGTCGATCGTGGCGCAGCAGGCGTCGATCAATATCGTCCTCGCCGCAGGCATGACGTTCGTGATTCTCACCGGCGGCATCGATTTGTCAGTGGGGGCGGTGCTGGCGGCAGCGGCGGTATGCGCCATGCTGGTCTCCAACGTTCCCGGCTGGGGCTTGCTGGGAATCCCGGCGGCGCTGGGCGTGGGGCTGTTGTTCGGCACCGTCAACGGTGTGCTGATTGCCTTTCTGCGCTTGCCGCCGTTCATCGTTACGCTGGGGGCCCTGACCGCGGTGCGTGGCATCGCCCGTCTGTTAGGTCACGACGCCACGGTGTTCAACCCGGAATTGCCGTTTGCCTTCATCGGCAACGGCTCTGTGCTGGGCATGCCGTGGCTGGTGTGGATTGCGCTCGCGGTCACGGCGGTGTCCTGGTTCATTCTGCGTCGCACGGTGATTGGCGTGCAGGTCTATGCCGTGGGCGGCAACCCGGAAGCCGCGCGCCTGTCCGGCATCAAGGTGTGGGCGGTGCAGGTTTTCGTGTACGGCGTATCCGGGTTGCTGGCCGGACTCGGCGCGCTGATGTCGGCCGCGCGCCTGTATGCCGCCAATGGCCTGCAACTGGGTCAATCCTATGAGCTCGACGCCATCGCCGCGGTAATTCTCGGCGGTACCAGCTTCGTCGGCGGGGTGGGTTCCATCGTCGGTACCCTGATCGGCGCGCTGATCATCGCGGTGTTGTCGAACGGTCTGGTCCTGCTGGGCGTGTCCGACATCTGGCAGTACATCGTCAAGGGTCTGGTCATCATCGGCGCCGTGGCACTCGATCGTTACCGCCAACGCGGCTCGGCGCGCACCTGAGCCGAGTTCGTCAAGACTGCGCACATGAAGCGGAACCGGTAACGCTTTGTATCGCCAATCACTACGTCCGGTCTGGAGACAACCATGCTGCATCAACGACTCACCCTTGCCTGCGCCGCGCTGATCTGCGCCGTGGCGTGCGCGGCGCCGGTGGCGCACGCCGCCCCGGCATCCACCAAGCCTCTCAAGTCGGTCGGCGTGAGCGTCGGATCGCTGGGCAATCCCTATTTCGTCGCCATCGCGAAAGGGGTCGAAGCACGCGCGCACCAACTGAATCCCGGTGTCAAAGTCATCGCCATGTCAGCGGATTACGATCTGAACAAGCAGTTCAACCAGATCGATAATTTCATTTCATCTCATGTCGATTTAATCGTGCTCAATGCCGCCGACCCGAAAGCTATTGAACCGGCGGTGAAACGGGCGCGGGCCGCCGGCATCGTGGTGGTCGCCGTCGACGTGGCGGCGGCAGGCGCCGATGCCACGGTGCAGACCAACAATATCCAGGCCGGTGCGTTGTCGTGCGAGTACGTCGCCAGGAAATTGAACGGGAAGGGAAATGTGATTATCGAGAACGGCCCTCCCGTCTCCGCCGTGCTGGATCGGGTGAACGGTTGCAAGGCGGTATTGGCGAAAAATCCCGGCATCAAGGTCCTGTCCGACGATCAGGACGGCAAGGGCTCGCGCGAAGGCGGCCTGAACGCCATGCAGGGTTACCTGACGCGCTTCCCGAAAATCGATGCGGTGTTTACCATCAACGATCCGCAAGCGATCGGCAGCGATTTGGCCGCCAGACAATTCAATCGCAGGGGGATCGTGATCGCCTCGGTGGACGGCGCGCCAGACGTCGAAGCAGCGCTCAAGAGCGACACGCTGATCCAGGCATCGGCCAGCCAGGATCCGTGGGCAATGGCGCAGATGGCGGTCAATATCGGCTACGACCTGATGAATGGCAAGCCGCCATCCAATCCAATGGTATTGATCCCCAGCATGCTGGTGACGCGCGAAAACCTGCCGGCCTACAAGGGCTGGTCCGCGCCGCGCTAGCGCGACCGGCTTTCATTCCAAACTGCCCCCTTCACCATCAGCAACTCATCATGTCGATACTCACACGGTCCCCCGCCTGGCATGCGCTGGCGCAGCACCGCGCCGCCTTGGGCGATGTCTCAATGCGCGATCTGTTTGCGCAAGACGCGGCGCGCTTCGATCACTTCTCCGTCGAGGCGGCCGGGATCTTTCTCGATTACTCGAAGAACATCCTGACCACGGAAACGCTGGCGTTGTTGATGGCGCTGGCGCGCCAGGCCGATATCGAGACGTGGCGCGACGCGATGTTCTCCGGCCAGCACGTCAATTGCACTGAAGATCGAGCCGTGCTGCATGTCGCGCTGCGCGACCGGCGCGATGTGGCCACCACTGTCGACGGCGAGGACGTCATGCCGGCGGTTCGCGCGGTCTTGCGCAAGATGCGGCGCTTTACGGACCAGGTGCGCGATGGCGTATGGCGCGGTCACGGCGGCCAGCGCATTCGGGACGTGGTCAATATCGGGATCGGCGGCTCCGACCTGGGGCCGCACATGGTGTGCGATGCCCTCGAATCCTACGCCCATCCGGACCTGAATTTCCATTTCGTCTCCAACGTCGACAGCACGCATATTGCGGAAGTTCTCAAGCGCGTGCGTCCTGAGACCACGCTGTTCGTGGTGTCGTCAAAGACGTTCACCACCCGCGAAACGCTGATCAACGCCAACACCGCCCGCGCGTGGTTCCTGCAAAGCGGCGCGCCGGAAGCCGCGATTGCGCGCCACTTCGTTGCCGTGTCGACCAATACGCCGGCCGTGCAGGCATTCGGCATCGATCCAGCCAACCAGTTCGAATTCTGGGATTGGGTCGGCGGCCGCTATTCGCTCTGGTCGGCGATCGGGCTGCCGATCGCCTTGTGTGTCGGCATGGACAACTTCGAGGCGCTCGTCGCCGGCGCACATGCGATGGACCGGCATTTTGCCGAGGCGCCGCTCGAGCGGAACATGCCGGTCATCCTCGCCCTGATCGGCCATTGGTATATCAACTTCTTCGGCGCAGGCACACATCTGGTCGCGCCCTATGAACAGTATTTGCATCGCTTTCCCGCCTATCTGCAACAACTCGACATGGAGAGCAACGGAAAATGCGTCGACCGGGACGGCGCGCGCGTGGACTATGCGACCGGTCCAGTGGTCTGGGGCGCACCGGGTACCAACGGCCAGCACGCCTTCTTTCAGTTGCTGCATCAGGGAACGGCGCTGATCCCGGCGGACTTCATTGTCTGTCTGCAGACACATCATCCGCTCGCCGTGCATCACGACGCCTTGCTGGCCAACTGTTTTGCGCAGACCGAAGCGCTGATGCGCGGTATGACGGCCGACGAAGTGGCCGCGAGCCTGACAGGCGACGCGTGTCTGATCGATGCACACGCGCTGCTGCCGCACCGCACGTTTGGCGGCAATCGCCCGACCAATACGATTTGCCTCGACAAGCTCGACCCCCGGTCGCTCGGTGCCTTGATCGCACTCTACGAGCACAAGGTGTTCACGCAAGGCGTGATCTGGCGCATCAACTCGTTCGACCAATGGGGCGTCGAATTGGGCAAACGGCTTGCGTTGCATATCGAAGCGGCGTTCGCCTCCCCGGAACAGGTGGCCGATCACGACAGTTCGACACACGGCTTGATACGGCGCTATCTGCGGCGTGCATCAGGTGGCGCAAGTGTCCAGTCAACGGAATCGATTGCATCATGACCTCCTTGCCTCGACTGGTCATCTGCGGCGAAGCCCTGACCGACTTCATCCGCGAAGATGGGCAAAGCTGGCGCGCACTGGCCGGCGGCTCCTGCTGGAATGTGGCCCGCGTTGGCGCCCGCTTGGGCGTGCCGACAGGGTTTGCGGGCGCGGTCAGCCACGACGTTTTCGGCGCCGAGATCATGGCCCGCAGCACGGCGGCGGGATTGGATCTGCGTTTCCTCCAACAAGTTGACCGCCCACCGTTGTTGGCGATGATCGCCTCGCAACATCCGCCGCAATATTTCTTCATCGGCGAGAACAGCGCCGATCTCGCGTTCGATGCCGGGCGCTTGCCGTCAGGTTGGCTGGACGCCGTCGACATCGTACATTTCGGCTCGATCAGTCTGGCGCGCCAGCCGCTGGCGGAGCACCTGCTGCACGTTGCCGAAGCCGTGCATGCGGCTGGCAAACGGATTGCGTTCGATCCCAATTACCGCAGCTTGATGAGTGACGCGGCGTATCAGCCGACATTGCGACGGATGGCGGCGCTGGCAACCTATATCAAGGTGTCCGATGAGGATCTGCGCGGGTTGTTCCCGGGGCTCGGCGAAAACGCGGCGCTCGCGCAGTTGCGCGCCTGGGCCCCGGAGGCGTCGGTGCTCTTGACGCGCGGCGTGGACGGCATGCAACTGCTGACGCCGCACGGCGAGTATTTTCAGCCGGCGTATGCGGTCCCGGTGCGCGACACGGTCGGATGTGGCGATGCCGCGATGGGCGGGTGGCTCGCGCGCATGTTGTCCGGGCAGGCGTCCGATCCCGCAGGCTGCCTCGTATTCGCTGCAGCCTGCGCGGCCATCGCGTGCTGCCATCGCGGGCCCTACGCCCCGTCGGAGGCGGAAGTCTCAGACTTCTTGCGACAACAGGGCGCAGGCGTTCCCTCGGCTGTCGAGCGACTCACCGACGCGGCGAATTCATAAATAAACCCTGAGGCGCTTCCCGCCGCCACACGGCGGGCAACACGCATTCATCTGGATTAAAAATTAGTAGTCCTATTTTAATAGAAATCGTAAATAGGCATCATGGAAAGGAGACAGGAAGTTGAAGCCATCCGTCAAGCACCTGCTGTGGCTGGGCGCCAGTGCCGCCATGCCCGTTTGTTCGGCCTATGCCTACACGTACGATGGTACGAATCCATTCGAGTTTCACGGTTACGTTCGCGCAGGCGTTGGCACCAGCGAGGGGCATACGCAGACATGCTTCGAACTGCCCGGCGCGCAGAGCAAATACCGTCTCGGCAACGAATGTGAGGTGTACTCGGAGTTGGAGGGCGACGTCCGTCTGTTCCAGTTCGCCAACGGCCTGACCGTGAGCGGCGTCGTCATGGGAAGCCTCTTTAACACCCTGGATCGTTTCCCGACGTTTACACCGAATGACGGCAACATTCGCCTGCAACAGTCCTATTTGCAACTGACGCACATCCCCGGATGGGACGGGGCGCGCGCGTGGATAGGGCGCATCTACTACCGCCGCAACGACATTCATATCAACGACTTTTTCTACTGGAATCCCAGTGGGGTGGGGGCCGGCGTGGAAGATGTTCCGGTGGGACACGGGGTGAAGTTCAGCTACGCGCTCTTTCGTGCCGACAATATCGCCCAGCCGGACTACGCCACGCGTCATGATTTTCAACTCAGCGGCATTGACACCAATCCGGGCGGAGAGCTGCAGTTCGGCGTGTCATATGTTCAGAAGGCCGGTCAGGTGCCCGGCAGCCACAGCGGCTGGTCGGCAACGGTGCAGCATATCCAGCGAGACGTGCTGGGCGGGAAGAACAAGCTTGCGCTGCAATTCGGCGTCGGCCCGGGCATCGGGCTCGGCAGCACCGGGCCGCTCACCCCGGACACCGGGACCAAGCGCTGGCGCGTGCTCGATGCCTACGAATGGCAGGCCAGCCGGGATTTCAGCGGCATGGTATCCGCCGTCTATCAGCGCGATCTCGCGCCGACCGGATCGCAAAGCTGGTGGTCGTTCGGGGTGCGCCCGGTGTACGCATTCACCGATCACTTCAAGATGATCGTTGAACTGGGGCACGACCGCGTCACGCCCGACAATGGCGCCACGCGCACCCTGTCAAAGCTCACCATTGCGCCCTCGCTGACCATGGCACGCTCGTTCTGGAGCCGCCCGGAACTGCGGTTTTTCTATACCTACGGTCGTTGGAACGGGGCAGCGCAAGCTGCGGCCCCTGCGGGGAATCCGCTGTCAACCACCGGAATTTTCGGCGCGTCGCGAAGCGGTTCCACGTTTGGCGTGCAACTCGAGACGTGGTGGTGACGTGAGCCGATTCGCCGTGCCGGCGCTTTGCCGAACTTACCAGGAATGCTCAACATGATCGACGTTTCCCCTCCCTTTACATTTGTATTGTTTGGCGCGACCGGCGACTTGTCGCTGCGCAAGATCCTGCCGGCGCTTTATCGGGCACATTGCAGCGGAACGCTCGCCGAGGCGGGCCGCATCGTCGCGGTGGCGCGCGTCGCGATCGATACAGAGGCTTACCTGGCGTGGGTAGACGATAACGTGCGCCCTCACGTCGATGCTGATTGGGACGCGCAGGTCTGGGAGACGTTTCTCGGACGCATCGACTATATCTCTCTCGACTTGGCGTGTCCGGATCAATTTTCGGTGCTCGGCGCCCACTTGAATGCCGCGTGCGGGCCGAGGGTGTTCTATCTCGCAACCGGGCCGCAGTTGTTCGTGTCTATTTGCCGCGGGCTTGCCACCGCGGGGTTGAACGAGGCCGCCCGTATCGTATTGGAAAAGCCGCTCGGTCACGACTTGAAGTCGTCGATGGAGATAAACGACACGGTAGGCGAGATTTTCGACGAACAGCAGACTTATCGCATCGATCATTACCTCGGCAAGGAATCCGTGCAAAACCTGCTCGCGCTGCGTTTCGGCAACGCACTGTTTGAACCGCTATGGCGGCGCGAATGGATCGACAGCGTCCAGATCACCATTGCCGAGGAGCTGGGCATGGAAGGACGCGGGGAGTTTTACGACCAGACCGGCGCGCTGCGCGATATGGTGCAAAACCATTTGCTGCAACTGCTGGCAATCGTGGCCATGGAGCCGCCACACACGATGTCGGCCGATGCCGTGCGCGACGAAAAGCTTCGCGTGCTGCGCGCCCTGAAGCCGATCGACGGTGAAGCATTGAGCCGGTGCGTGGTGCGCGGCCAATATCAGGCGGGTGTCTCGCGCGGCATCCCGGTGCCGGCGTACGTTCAGGAAGCCGGCATTCCTGCAGGCAGCCAGACCGAGACATTCGTTGCGATCAAGGCGGAAATCGACAACTGGCGCTGGGCCGGCGTGCCATTCTTTCTTCGTACCGGCAAACGGCTCCCCGAGCGTGGCACCGAGATCGTCGTCAATTTTCGTGCCGTGCCTCATGCCCTGCTCGGGGCGTCGTCGTTGCGCGCCGGCGCAAACCGCCTGGTGATCGGCTTGCAGCCCAAGGAGTCCATTCGACTGCACTGCCTCGCCAAACGGCCCGGTGACGGCATGCAACTGGAGAGTGTTTCCTTGAATCTGGATTTCGACCAGTGCTTTTCCGGCAAACGCATGGATGCCTATGAGCGGCTGCTGCTCGACGCGATTCATGGCCGCCTGGCGCTATTCGTGCGACGCGACGAACAGGAACAGGCGTGGCGCTGGGTCGAACCGATTCAGGCGCATTGGCGCATGAGCACCAAGCCGCCCAAGCACTACGGTGCGGGTACGTGGGGGCCGGTCGCGGCGGGGGCGATGCTCGCGCAACACGGTCATTGCTGGCCGGAAGCGGAGTACTGAGTGTTGCGAGCCGATCCCGTTCGGCATGCCTCGTGACGATGCGCGCCGAGCGCAACCTGCGACCTGCCCCGCGCGCGCAAGCCGCAAGACAGTGACACGGCGTGCGACAACACCGGCAGCCTACAGCAACTCGATCTCGGGCAGTGTGAGCAAGCTTGTCTCGCGCATCAGCGCCACGAACTCGCCGATATAGGGTTTGCCGCTCACCGCCGGCACGGTCGCTGCCCACAACTCGGCCGTCAATCCTTGCGCGGTGATCGGGCGGGCGCTGACATAGCGTCGCTCCAGATAGCCCGTGACTGCCCACAAGGGCAACGCCGCCAAGCCCCGGCGGCTTGCCACCAACTGAAGAATCGCCACGGTCAGCTCGCTGGTGCGGCGTGTTGGCTCGATGCCTGCCGGGCGTAATACCTGGCGGATGAGATCGAGCATGTCATCCGGCACGGGATAGGTAATGAGGGTTTCGTCACGAAAATCCTCGGCGACGAGAAACGGCTTGCCTGCCAGTGGATGATCGTTCGCCAGCAGCGCCACCATCTGGAAGCGAAAAAGGGGATGAAAATCGACGGCCTCGGCGGCGTCGTGTTCCGAGACGATGGCCAGATCCGCCCGGTCCTGATGCAGCAGCCCGATCGGGTCCGCATGAAAGCCCGAGACGATATCCAGTTCGACCTCCGGCCAGCGCGTGCGGAACGCGTCCATGGCAGGCATCAGCCAGTCGAAACAGGTATGACACTCCACCGCAATGCGCAACGCGCCTTGGGTGCCTTGCGACAGGCGCACCAGATCCCGCCCCGCCTCCTCGACGGCCGGCACAACCGACTCGGCCAACGCCAGCAGACGCTTGCCGGCCGGCGTAAACGTCAACGGCGCCGATTTGCGCACGAACAGCGACAACCCGTAGAAATCTTCCAGCGCCTTGATCTGGTGGGAGAGCGCCGACTGTGTCAGATGCAGCCAGAGCGCCGCGCGCGACACACTCCCCGTATCGCGCAAGGCAAGCAGGGTCTGAAGATGGCGCAATTCGATCGGCGTTCTTTGCATGAATTAATTTAATGATGATTCGCAAAAACTTTCGTTTGAATAATACATGAGCGCCCGCGATACTGCCAGCCTGTTCCGGTGTAGCCGCTCGCTTCGCACCGTGCGCGGACGACACCCTCCACACAATGACAAGGACAAATGACATGGCACACGCCCACGTACTTGGTTTGCCGCGCATCGGCGCGCAACGTGAATTGAAATTCGCGCTCGAATCCTTCTGGCGGGGCGAGGCCGACGCGACGGCGTTGCAGGCAACGGGCCGCGCGCTGCGTCAGGCGAACTGGCAATGGCAGCGCGAAGCGGGCCTCGACTGGGTGACGGTCGGCGACTTTCATTGGTATGACCAGGTGCTGACGACCCTGGCGCACGTGGGCGGTCTGCCGGCGCGCTTCGGGGCCGACCCGAAGACGCTTTCCCTGACGGATTACTTCGGTGCGGCGCGCGGCACGGCGGGCCAGCCGGCGATGGAAATGACGAAGTGGTTCGACACGAACTACCACTATCTCGTGCCCGAATACACGCCGTCGACTGCGTTCGGGGAGGGCGTCGAATGGCTGTTCGACGAGGTCGACGAGGCCTGTGCCGCCGGTTTCAACGTGAAGCCAGTGCTCGTGGGGCCGCTGACGTTGCTGTTCCTCGGCAAGGAGACTGCGGGACTGGCGGACCGGCTGACGCTCCTGCCTGCGCTGCTGACGCAATACGAACGCCTGCTCGCACGGCTGAAGGCGCAAGGCGTGGCATGGGTGCAGATCGACGAGCCGATTTTTGCGCTGGATCTCCCGGCCTCGTGGGCCGAGGCGTTCGCGCCGGCATATGCGCGGCTGGCATCCGTTGCCCCGCAACTGCTCCTGGCCACGTATTTCGGCGACGTCTCGGCGCACGCCGCGCGGCTGGCATCGTTGCCGGTGGCGGGGGTGCATGTCGACGGCGTGCGCGCACCCGAACAACTGGCGATCCTCGCGAAAACGTGGCCGTCGGACAAGGTGTTGTCGGCCGGCGTCGTCGATGGCCGCAATGTCTGGCGTTGCGATCTGCAACGTGCGCTCGCGCTGTTGCAACCGTTGTACGAAACGTTGGGCGAACGCCTGTGGGTGGCGTCGAGCTGCTCGCTGATGCACTGCCCGGTCGATCTGGCCGGTGAAACGCGTGTCGACGAGGATTTGCGTGCATGGCTCGCTTTCGCAGTTCAGAAGCTCGGCGAGGTGGCCGTCTTGCGGCGCGCGCTCGTCGATGGCGTGGCGTGCGTGCAGGCGGCGTTCGACGCGGATGCGCTGGCGCAGGGCGCGCGACGCACGTCCGCGCGCATCCACAATCCGCTCGTCAAGCGCAAATGCGACGCGTTGACCCAGGCCGATGCCCGCCGCGCCAGCGCCTACCCCGAGCGCGCGGCAGCGCAACAGGCGTGGCTCAAACTGCCGCCCCTGCCGACGACCACGATCGGTTCGTTTCCGCAAACGGCCGGGATTCGCGCGGCACGCGCTGCATTCAAACGCCGGGAACTCTCGCACCTGCACTATCTGGAAGCCATGCGCGAACAGATTCGCCTGGCCATCGAGAAGCAGGAGGCATACGGCCTCGACGTGCTGGTTCATGGCGAAGCGGAGCGCAACGACATGGTCGAATACTTCGGCGAATTGCTGTGGGGCTATGCCATTACGGAGAACGGCTGGGTGCAGAGCTACGGCTCGCGTTGCGTCAAGCCGCCGGTGATCTACGGGGACGTGTATCTGCCCGAACCGATGACGGTGACGTGGAGCGCCTACGCGCAAAGCCTGACGAAAAAGCCGGTGAAGGGCATGCTGACAGGCCCGGTGACGATGCTGCAATGGGCGTTCGTGCGCGACGATCAGCCGCGCGCAGTCACCGCATTGCAGATCGCACTGGCCTTGCGCGACGAAGTTGCGGCGCTGGAAAAGGCGGGCATCCGCGTGATCCAGATCGACGAGCCCGCGTTGCGCGAAGGATTGCCGCTGCGCCGGGGCGATTGGCAGACCTATCTCGACTGGGCTGTGCAGGCGTTTCGCGTGGCGTCGTCAGGGGTGGCCGACGATACGCAGATCCACACGCATATGTGCTATGCGGAGTTTCACGACATTCTCCCGTCGATCGCGGCGCTCGATGCCGATGTGGTCTCCATTGAAACGACGCGCTCGAACATGGCGTTGCTTGATGCGTTCGAGACGTTCGAATACCCGAACGAAATCGGACCGGGCGTGTACGACATCCACTCGCCGCGCGTGCCGTCGCAGGACGAAATGACCGGCCTGATCGAGGCGGCGTTGACGCGGATTCCGTCCGGGCGCTTGTGGGTCAATCCGGATTGCGGCTTGAAAACGCGCGATTGGGCGCAGGTGGATGCGGCCCTCGAAAACATGGTCGCCGCCACGCATGTGGTGCGTCGACGCCTGGTGTCAAGGGCCGCCTGAGGACGCCTAGGCGAGTGCCTTGTCGACGATCTCGCGAACGTCCTTCGACAGGGTCTTGTGCGCGGACACCTGCTGCAGGGCGCCGCGCATGCGTTCGCGCAGCGACGGCGTGTACTTGCGCCAGCGATCGAGCGAGCGCGCGAGACGCGCCGCCACTTGCGGGTTGAGCGCATCGAGCGCCAGCACCTGTTCGACCCAGAACACATAGCCCGAGCCGTCCGCTGCATGGAACTGCGAGGGATTGCCGCTGCAGAAGCTGAAGATCAGGGAGCGCGCGCGGTTCGGATTCTTGAGGGTGAACGCCGGATGCTGCATCAGCGCCCGCACGGCGTCGATCACGCAGTGGCTGCCGTCGCCACGCTGCATGGCTTGCAGTGCGAACCACTTGTCGATCGCCAGCGGCTCACGCTCGAACCGCGTATAGAAATCCGCCAGCGCCTGGGCGGCATGTGGCGCGCCATGCGCCTCATCGGCCTCGATGGCGGCGCCGCCGCGATGCACCAGTGCGGCGAGCGCGGCGAATCGATCTGTCATGTTGTCGGCGCTGTCATATTGCGTGCGCGCCGTCTGTACCATGGTCGCGTCCGGCAGTTCCATAAGATAGGACAGCGCGAGGTTCTTCAGCGCGCGCTGGCCGGCCGACGCCGCATCGGGTTGGTAGGTCCCCGGCACGCGATGGTTATGGTATGCGGCGAGCCATTCCGTATGGAGCGCGGCAGCCAGACGCTGGCGCAGATATTGGCGCGCTGCATGAATCGCCGCGGGGTCCGTCTCAGTCATCTGTTCGCCGAGGTAGGTTTCGGCCGGCAGCGTCAGCGCCTGCGCACGGAAGGCCGGATCGAGCGTGTCGTCGCGCAGGACCAGGCGAAAGGCTTCCAGCACGAAGCTGTCGACGCTGGGCAACTGGCCCAGCTGGATCGATTCGACCAGCGCGAGCAGTTGGCGCGTGGCCAGCCGCTGACCGGCTTCCCAACGGTTGAACGGATCGCTGTCGTGCGCCATCTGGAAGGCGAGTTCGTCGATGGTGTAGTCGTGTTCGACGATGACCGGCGCCGAAAAACCGCGCAGCAACGACGGCATCGGCATGTGCGGTACATCGGTAAACATGAAGGTCTGGCTCGCGCGCGTGAGGTCGAGCACGCGCGTCGTCGGCGCTGGGGCGCCGGCCGGCTCGCCCATCAGGCGCAAGGGAATGTCGTTGCCGGCGCGGTCGATCAGGCCAAGCGCGAACGGGATATGAAACGGCTGCTTGACGAGCGTGGTGTCCTGCAACTCCACGCCAACCTTCGGGCAGCTTTGCGTGAGCGTAAGCGCATAGGTGTGCGACGGTTCGTCATAGGCGGCGCTCACGCTCACGCGCGGCGTGCCCGCCTGGCTGTACCACCGGCCGAATTGCGTGAGATCGGTGCCGTTGGCATCGGCCATGGCGGCGCGGAAGTCGTCGCACGTCACGGCCTGGCCGTCATGACGCTCGAAGTACAGGTCCATGCCGCGGCGAAAGCCCTCGCGGCCCAGCAGCGTCTGGTACATGCGCACGACTTCGGCGCCTTTTTCGTACACGGTGACCGTGTAGAAGTTATTGATCTCGAGGTAGCTCTCGGGGCGCACCGGATGCGCCATCGGGCCGGCATCTTCCGGGAACTGCGCCTGACGCAGCACGCGCACGTCGTCGATGCGCTTGACCGCGCGGCCGGACTCGGTGCCCATCATGTCGGCCGAAAATTCCTGATCGCGGAACACGGTCAGGCCTTCCTTGAGGCTCAACTGGAACCAGTCGCGGCAAGTCACGCGATTGCCGGTCCAGTTGTGGAAATACTCGTGGCCGACAACCGCTTCGATGTTGCCGAAGTCGTCGTCGGTGGCGGTCGCGGCATCGGCCAACACGTATTTGGTGTTGAAGATGTTGAGCCCCTTGTTCTCCATCGCGCCCATATTGAAGTCGCTCACGGCGACGATCATGAAGCGGTCGAGATCGAGCACGCGGCCAAAGCGCGTTTCGTCCCAACGGATCGCGTGGATCAGCGAATCCATGGCGTGCCGCGTCTTGTCGAGGTCCTGTGGCTGGACCCAGACCTGCAGCAGCTTCTCACGGCCGTCACCGGCGACGATGCGATCCTCGACGCATACGAGGCGGCCGGCCACGAGCGCGAACAGATAAGCGGGCTTCTTGAATGGATCTTCCCAGATGGCATAGTGACGGCCGTCCGGCAACCCGCCTTCTTCGACAAGGTTGCCGTTGGCGAGCAGGACAGGGTACGCTTCGCGATCGGCGCGCAGCGTGACCGTGTACGTGGACATCACGTCGGGCCGGTCGAGGAAGTAGGTAATTTTCCGAAATCCCTCAGCTTCGCACTGCGTGAAGAAGTTGCCGCCGGAGACATACAGGCCCATGAGCGAGGTATTGCCCAGCGGATTGCAGCGCGACACCAGGGTCAGCTCGAAACTGTCGGGCGGCGCGACGATCGTCAGTCCTTCGTCGCCGACACGATAGCCGGGCCACGCCTGGCCGTCGACGGCCAGGCTCACGAGCTGGAGTTCCTGGCCGTGCAGCGTCAGATCGCCGCCGTTGCCGGCGGGGTTGCGTACGAGCCGCATGCGGTTCGTGACGGTGGTGCAGTCCGGATCGAGATCGAACTCGAGTCGGACCGTTTCGATCAGGAATGCCGGCGGGGTGTAGTCGGCGCGTGAGATGACGCCTGCGATATCGGTACGGAGCATGGACGGTTTCTTCTATCGGCCAGGGAATGTCCAAATTGTAACGGACTGTTGCCACATTGGGCCGGCGCCGTAAAAATGCCGAATTTTGTTACGGCGGGCGCGTCCAACGTCATAAGCTGTAATGAGCGGCCGGAGGGCGGCCGCGTGCAGCCTTCTTCAGGAGTCGATCATGTGGGCAAGATGGGGAATGGCATGGGTGGCCGGGGCGGTATTGTTGCTGGGCGGGTGCGCCAGCACGGTCTCCAGCCAGGTGACGGCGTTCGGTGAGACGCCGGGATTCGACGGGCAGCGCACCTATGCGCTCACGCGCACTGCCGATCAGCAGAATAATCAGGAGCACGCGACGTACGAACGTTGGCTGCGTGACCGGCTGTCAAGCGACGGATTTTCGGAACAGAGCCCGAATTCCGCGAATTTCCTGATCGGCATGGACTACGGCATCACGCAGCAGACGTTGCGCGTGGCCGAGCCGGCTTACGACCCGATGTTCATGCGGGGCCCGTGGGGCCGGCCGTGGGGTTGGGGCGGGTATCCCGGCTACTGGGGCCCGCCGATGTATGTCGAACGCGACTATCCTTACGCGCTGGCCGGGCTGCAGCTGCGCTTCACGTCGCGCGCATCGGGCAAGGAAGTCTATCGCGTCTCGGTGCAGACGGCCGATGGCGGCAATTCGCTGGCGACCGCCATGCCGTTTCTGATTGACGCGGCATTGAAACAACTGCCGTTCCCGAGCGGCAGGACGGTGACGGTTCGCCAGGAAGTGAAGTAATCGATCCGCCGCTGCCCGTTAAGGCCGTCGAAGGATGCCGGCGAAGCGCGCCGTCGAGGTAGGGGCGGTCGTAGAAACCGGCGTCTGATCCTCTCGGGAACTGAGCTGGAATAGTGAAGCGAAGCCGCGGTCTTCGCTGGTGATGCGGTGTGTCCGAGTACTGAATCCGGGTCGCGACCGATTCAGGCGGACAGGTCAGAAGAGTTTACTGCCTTGCTTGACGCGCCCATTCCCCGAGCGAGCAGCCAAAGGCATGCGCTTTCATGGCAAGGTCTTCCATCTGTGAGAAGTACGCTCCCGCGAACGGTTCGTCGAGTGATTCGGTGCCGCCCTGCGCTGCGGCGGACGCCATCGCCGTAATACGACTCGTGACCTCGGTCAAACGGTCTGTCGCATCCAGCATTCGCTCAAGGATGCTGTCGACCGTTTCTACGTCGGGTGTTTCGGTGGGAGGTGTTTCTGTGAAAGCAGTGGAAGGAGCATCAGAAGAAGACATACGGATACCTCGTGCAAAGCAGCTACGTTTCCCCGTACGCCCAGCCGCAATGGCTGGGGCGGGCGGGCACTAGGCGAGGTTGACGACCCGATCCGTAAATGGAACACCGGTACTCCCGAGGGAGTCCTCGCATAGGCCCGCCCAAAGTAGAGCGATCCAATGCCAGGGCGAGGTCGGCCGCAAAGCGCAGCCGTTCGCCCCCATTTACGGTTTCAGGTCGTCAAACCTGGTCGCGCTTGTTTAACGCGACGAACCCAGTGTAGACAGGCAAGCAGTCTGGCACAACCCGTAAACCCAAGAATCTAAACGATTCCCGCGACTTTCGGATTCGTCTGATCCACGCATTGGGACAAAAGCCGAAACGTGGATCAGCTTTATCCGAGCAGCGGCGTAAATTACCAAAAATCCTATCTCAGCCGGAAACGATCATTCAGCAGCGGGCAATGCTCAATTTTGAGTATATGGTCGAATCGTTCTGCTGCCTTGAGCACATATGGCATGCGCTGGTTGATGGCGGGCAGGTCGACGCGCGAATCCAATGCGCGCTACTTCGACCACGGTTTTGCGAGCGCAAGCGTGATGAGGTACCGCTCTTCGTCGGGGTGCCTATCGTCCTGAAAACACGCGATGGTCACTAACGTTTGGTACTTGCTATCTGCCTGCCAGTACGTCTTACTGCTCTTACAAGCTTGCAATTGAGCGCGCCACTGTGCGGTGTCGGCAAAGGCCGGCCACTCCTCGGCGAACATCGGCTGCCAGCCGCCCCGACGCCACTGCTCCTGCAAGTCCAGCACGATTTTGAGCGCGTCGTCGAGCAGCAGCGGTTCAATTTGGGGAGACATGCGCACGCTACGTACGATGCCTCGCTCATAGCTAACCGTAAAGAAGCGAGCCAGCGGTGTCATAAACCCATATTGTGGGTCCGTGAAGCGTAGGCGAGCATCCGACTTCGGGACGTTGTACCAAATCTCGTTTGGAAGCGCCCGATCAATTGCCGCGCTAGAGCGCAGGCGCATAGTCTCCCAAGGCTCACCAATCACCAGAGCGATTTCCGGCTCGCCCGATTGAACGTGGCCAATCAGGCGCACCGTTGCCAGCGCGAGGATAGCGACGGCGGCAATTCCCAGCACGCAGCGCCGCCAGCCGATTCGGAGTGGCCAATTCATCGCGAGCCCCGGGAAATCTCCCGGATCGACTGCTGAAGCACTGCGTGATTTCCCGTATTCAACATTTGGTCAAAGCGCTCTGCTGCCTTGAGCACAAAAGGCATGCGCTGGTTGAAGTCGGCCAGGTTGGCAATCGGGTTGTCGCCGAAGCCGATGGTGCGCCCGTCAGAGACTCGGTGGCACTGACTGGTCAGCGTCAGCTCGATGGCTTCCGCCACGCCCGTAGGAAAGCCTGTGACGTAGGATAGATGGTTACCGCGCAACAGCGCTACCAGTTGCCGGTCGTCGTACATTGTCGGTTGCAGGATGTTGATTTGCTCGTGTTCAGCTAGAAACTTAACGCTCTCGGCGATCTTCCACTTGTCGATAGCCTCGAAGGCTTTCAGGATCTGCTCATGGTCAACGCCGAATTCGAGCCTGTTCCCAATTGGCCACAAAATAGGGAACCTCGGATCATTCGCTATCTTCACGCGTGCCGGCAGACAGGTCTTAAGCTCCTTCAACCCCCGCTTCTTGTAAAAAGCATGCAGCGGGAACACGTCCAGGAACAGCGTCGTATTGCCCATCGCCAGCATTTCATACACATGCTTGTATTGCCGTTGGAGGACCGAGAGCGATTCGCCATCCCGCCGTATGTCGGCGCTTGGCACCGGATTATTGCGGCGGGCCTCTTTGTAATCGCGCTCCGCCTGTTCGTCAAGCTTGCCGATACGAAACCAGTTCCGAAAGCTCCAACGCGGTTTGGCGGTGTTCATCGCACGTTCGAGTGCCTCGTGCTCGGCCTGCATTTTCTCCATTGATTCCGACGCATGCAACAAGCCGCAGCCGACTTGCTTGGATGCAAAAGCCGCCAAACCCGCCCATTGAAAACGTCGATCATGCAGCCACAAATTTGCGTAGGCGGCATTGATGGCGCGATTGCGCGCCTTGGGGTCAGCAATCAGCTTGCCGCCCGGCGCCACAATTTCCTCGGCCTCCTTCTGGTATGCCCGCCATATGCAAGCGCACGTCAGCACCGGCACTTCGGTCACTCTACCCTTACGCCCGTTTCGTTCCGTGAAATATTGCTTGCATTCTGAAATCGCCTTGGTGTTCTTGTTCAGCGCCTGTTTATCGCACTCATGATCTTTGAAGCAGTCCGTCATCGATTCCTCGTGAAAGCTGTGGCATCACACATCGGCAGCCAATGCGTTTCGTACTTATCCCGCCAGATCGACAGTGACGCTGTCCAGATCGGTTTCAGACGACAGCAGGTGCGTTCGCCCTGATGCGTCGGTCGTTCCACGTTCGGTCTCGCCCGATGCGCGCTGAATCGTGTACCCAGTATTGGCAACGGCACGTCCACTTGCATCGCGAATGACGAACCAATCATCAACGTTCGGAACCGGGGCCGACGCCTCTGCTGCGCCGCTGGCCGCGCCCGCTTCGCCCGCCGAATCCAACCCTTTGCCCGCTAAATCGTTGGATTCGAATATCTGGAACATGTCACTTTGAGAAGCGAACATCACCGGAGGCGGGTCGCATTTGCATATGCAGATATCGCCTTCCATCGCAGGTTGCCTGCCCATGAAGTCGTATTGCAGGCGAGGCCCCTTGCCGCCAATCCGGCCGGTCGACTTGCACGACGGGCAGTTCACGGCAGCGCCCAGAAACGTCAGCGGGGTGCCGTGATGAATCATGAACGGGATGCCCTCAACCACGGTTCCGTCGCATGAGGACTTGTCGCCCACTTTCAGATAGCTGCGTCTCATCGAAACTGATATTTCCCTTTGGCCCACAACAGACGACCGGTGACTGTGATCCGCGAGAATGTGACGAGAAGGACATGGCCGACTTGAGCCATGTCACTCCCGTTTCTGGCAGAAAGTCACCGATAATGGAACGGCAGAAATACATCGCTTTGCGCGATCGGCCAATAGGATCGGCCTCATTTTGGGACGATTCCCGGATGAATTGCACAATGGATTGCTCGCGGGAGCGGGGTCCAGCGAGGTTTCTGCCTATGAAAGTGTGCGCCCGGGGCGGCCGGTTTGATAACCGCGTCGTCAGCCCTGCACAATGGCAAGCACACCGAGCACCGCAAAGATCACGGCGGCGACCGCATGCACTGCGCGCGTAGGCAAGCGGTCGGCGAATTTGTGGCCGAGCAGCACGGCGGGGACGTTGGCGAGCATCATGCCGAGCGTGGTGCCCGCGACGACGCCGACGAAATCATGGAAGCGCGCCGCGAGCATGACCGTTGCGATCTGCGTCTTGTCGCCCATTTCCGCGAGGAAGAAGGTGACGACGGTCGTGCCGAACACGCCCCAGTGACGCCGCGTGGCGGATTCGTCTTCGTCGAGCTTGTCCGGCACGAGAATCCAGATGGCCATGGACAGGAACGAGGCCACGATGGCCCAGCGCATGATTTGCGGACTGATGGCGGTGGCGAGCCATTGGCCGACGGCGCCGGCGCCGGCGTGATTGAGCAGCGTGGACGCGAAAATGCCGAGAATGATCGGAACGGGCTTCCTGAAGCGCGCCGCGAGCACGAGGGACAGCAGTTGGGTCTTATCGCCGATTTCGGCAAGCGCGACCACACCGGTCGAGACGAGGAAAGGGGACACCTTGTAGTTCTCCGCCGGGCCGAATGCTGAACGCACCAATGACAACGCTTCCCGGCCCGGATGGCGGAAGTGTCGTCATCGGTCTCGCCAGGCCCGAGGCTGTACGCGCCATAGCCAAAGTCAGAACCCTTCGGCCAAGTCTGTTGACGCGCACCCCTGTCGTGACGACAGGGCGGCTACTCCCCAATGAATCGACGCGGATTATAGCATCGGACCCGCAATAAAAAAAGGGCAGCCAAGCGGCTGCCCAAGGAGATCCCCTGCCGCGCGCCCCTTGCACGCCGCGGGGTGTTGCCGATGCCGCCACCCCCCCAGGCGACGGCATCGTATTCGATATCAATGCTGAGCGGCTTCCCGGCGGTGAACCGGCTTGCCTGCGGCATACGTCGCCGAGATTGCGCGGTCGTCGCCAAGCAGCGCGAACGCGAACAGCAACTCTTCGAGCGATTCGGCTTGCGCTGTGCGGCGTGCCAGCAATGGCGTGGCTTTCGGATCGAGCACAATGAAGTCCGCTTCGGCCCCTTCGGCCAGCGTACCGATCTGCCCGCCGAGGTCGAGTGCGCGCGCCGCGCCTTCCGTCGCCAGATAGAACATGCGCTCGGCCGTCAGGTGATAGCCGGAAAGACGCGCCACCTTGTGCGCCTCGTTCATCGTCTGCAACATCGAGAACGACGAACCGCCGCCCACATCGGTCGCCAGTGCCACCGGCATGCGCGTCGCTTCGGCCGCCGCGAAATCGAACAGGCCGCTGCCGAGGAACTGGTTCGACGTCGGGCAATGCGCCGCCACGGCGCCCGTTTCGAACATGCGGCGCCGGTCGGTCTCGTCGAGCCAGATGCAATGGCCGTACACCGCGCGGCGGCGCAGCAGGCCATAGTGGTCATACACATCCAGATAGCTGCGGTGGCCCGGGAACAGCGCCTTCACCCACTCGACTTCGTCGGTGTTTTCCGCGACGTGGCTCTGGATGAACACGTCCTGATAGCGTTGCGCCAACTCGCCGCAGACGCCCAACTGCGCTTCCGTCGAGGTCGGCGCGAAGCGCGGTGTCAGGGCGTACATCTGGCGTCCCCGTTGATGCCACCGCTGGATCAGCGATTCGCTGTCGCGCCCGCCTTGCTCGGCCGTGTCGCGCAGGAATTCCGGACAATTGCGGTCCATCATCACCTTGCCGGCCACCATGCGCAGATTGCGTGCATGGCTTTCCGTGAAGAACGCCTCGGCAGATTGCGGATGCACGGTGCAATAGACCAGCGCGCTGGTCGTGCCGCCGCGCAGCAGTTCGTCGAGGAAGAACTTCGCGACGGCTGCCGCGTGCTCCGGATTCTCGAATCGGCGCTCGGCCGGAAACGTGTACGTCTCGAGCCACGGCAGCAGACCGGGCGCGGGCGAGGCGATGATGTCGGTCTGCGGGTAGTGAATGTGCGTATCGATAAAGCCGGGCGCGATCAGCTTGTCTCGCAAATCTTCGACCGGCGTGCCGTCGGCGAGCGTCGGTGCCAACCGATCGTAGTCGCCGACGGCAACGACGCGGCCGTCGTCGACGACGAGCAGGCCGTCGCGATAGTAGATAGTGCCGGGCGTGCCGTCGAGCGAGGCGCGTGCGGGATCGTGCGCGAAGTACAGCAGTTGTGCGCGGAACGCGCGGCGGCCAGCTTGTTTTTGGGGCGATGCGGACATATTCGGTGTCTCTGTCACGTTACATTTGCGTCAACAACAGCACGGCGAGGGCGGCGACGACCCACATCGCCGGTTTGATTTCCTTCGCACGGCCGGTGAACAGCTTGAGCACGACGAATGCAAGGAAACTATAGGCGATGCCGTCGGTGATCGAATACGAAATCGGGATCATGACGAGCGCGATGAAACTCGGAATGGCCTCGTCCATGCGGTGCCACTCGATGCGCGCGACTGATTCCATCATGAATACGCCGACGAGAATCAACGCGGGTGCGGTTGCAATGGCCGGCACCAGCGAGAGCATCGGCGACAGGAACAGGAACGGCAGGAACATCAAGCCGCAAACGACGGCCGTCAGACCCGTGCGCCCGCCCTGGGCGATACCTGCGGCCGATTCAATGTAGGCGTTCGCGGGACTCGTGCCGAGCGGGCCGGAGATCAGCACCGAGAACGAGTCGACGATCATCGCCTGGCGCATATTGCGCGGATTGCCGTCGCGGTCCTTCATGTTGCCGGCTTCGGCAATGCTCATGAAGGTCGAGAGCGTATCGAAGAACGCAGTGAACAGCATGACGAAGATGAACGGCAGGTAACCGACCTTCAGGGCGCCAAGCAGGTCGAGCTGGCCGATGCCGGAGAAGTCGGGAGCGGCGAAAAAGCCGTGCCAGTTGACCAGCGTGGCGGTAGCGATTTCCTTCGGGAAATAGGCGCTGCCGTCGCCCCACAGACGGCCGATCGGCACGGACATCAGTGTGGTCACGACGATGCCGATCATCAGCGCGCCATTGACGCGGCGGGCGACGAGCACAGAAGTCAGCGCCAGGCCGATCAGGAATGTCACCGTGGCCGGGCTCAGGTGCGCCAGGCGCACGACCGTGACCGGATCGCCGACCACCAGCTTCGCGTCGACGAGCCCGATGAGCGTGATGAACAAGCCGATGCCGCACGAAATTGCGTAGCGCAGATTCGACGGGATCGCGTCGACCACGAAGCGGCGTACATTCAGCGCGGCGAGCAGGGCGAACAGGATGCCGGACCAGAAGACACAGCCCAGCGCCGTCTGCCACGGCATGCCTACGCCGTGGACCATCGTGAACGCGAACAGGGCGTTGAGGCCCATGCCTGGGGCGACGAGCACCGGATTGCGGGCGTACAGGCCCATTGCGCAGCTACCCAGGAAGCTGATCAGGACCGTGGCCGTCAGCGCGGCGGGAAACGCCATGCCGGTCGACGACAGAATCGCCGGGTTGACGACAATGATGTACATCGCGGCAAGAAACGTGGTGATGCCTGCGATCACTTCAGTGCGCACGCTCGAACCGAGGGCGCGGATGCTGAAATATCGGTCCAGCAGCGAGGCCGGGCGCGCGGCCTCGGCATGGCTGGCCGGTGTGGCGTTCGTGCCGGTCGTGACCACGTCCGCGGCCGGGGGGCTGAACGAAGTGTCCATGGTATGTCTCCTGGGTGTTCTGTGGTTTCAACGGTATTGCTCGGCACTCGATGGTCCCCGGGAGGACCGCAAGGCCGCGACTACGCATGGTCGGCATCAACGTGGGCGGACGTTCGTGGGGGCGTCCGGCGGGTTTGGCCATGATCGGTGGGGCCAGACGCCACGGGCACCTTGACGCGTCTGAAAAATAGCATCCGTGTCGTCCGAAACCATTTCCGGCGAGGAATGTTCGGCATCATGGCGCGATGATGACGCGCCAATGCGACGCTTCAGATGTGACAAAGGCCCGTCTGGCGGGCCTTTGCGGGGGTGGCAGCCGGCGAAGGCCGCCTCGGGGATTGCCCTAGGATGCCTGCCAGAAGCGGTCAAGTTCGCCGATCAGGGCGCGCTTGGCGCGGTCGTCGATGAACGACGCTTCGAAGCTGTTGCGTGCGAGCGTGTAGGCGTCCTGCGCCGTGAGGTCGAGCGATTCGAATGCCGCGAGGTAGTTGGCGTTGACGTAGCCGCCGAAATAGGCCGGATCATCGGAATTGATCGTGACCGCAAGGCCACGGTCGAGCAGCGCGCCCAAGGTGTGATCGGCCATGTCGTCGAATACTTTGAGGCGGGTGTTCGAGAGCGGGCAGACGGTCAGCGCGATGCGCTCGCGTGCGAGGCGGTCGAGCAGGGCCTCGTCTTCGATGGCGCGCACGCCATGATCGATACGTTCGACGCGCAATATGTCGAGCGCTTCATGAATATACTCGGGCGGCCCTTCTTCGCCGGCATGCGCGACAATCCGCAAGCCGAGCGCACGGCAGCGCTCGAAGACGCGCGCGAACTTGGCCGGCGGATGGCCGAGTTCCGACGAATCGAGGCCGACGCCGATCAGGCGATGCGGCAGGCTGCGGAAGTAAGGCAGCGCCGCGTCGAGCGTGGCGAGTGCGTCCTCTTCGGGCAAATGGCGCAGGAAGCACAGGATCAGGCGGCTGGAAAAGCCGAGTTTTATTTCAGCTTCGGCGAGCGCGCGCTCCATGCCGGCCATCACGATTTCCAGCGGGACGCCGCGCGCCGTGTGCGTCTGCGGATCGAAGAATATTTCGGCGTGGCGAACATGGTCGGCGACCGCATGCGCGATGTATGCGCGCGTCATGTCGTAGAAGTCTTCCTCGGTCAGCAGCACGCTGGCGCCGGCGTAATAGATGTCGAGGAACGATTGGAGATCGTGGAAGGCGTAGGCCCGGCGTAAGGCTTCGACTGACGGATACGGCAGCGCCACGCCGTTACGTTCGGCCAGCGCGAAGATCAATTCCGGTTCCAGGGTGCCCTCGATGTGCAGATGCAGTTCCGCCTTGGGCATGCGGCGGATTTTTTCGGCGAGCTGGGGTGTCAGCGGCATGGGACCTCTCAGTGGGTACGCTCATTGGGTAAGGATGCGTCCGGCCATTTTACAAGCCGCGGCGGACCATGACACCGAACAGAACTTAAAGTGCGGTGGCAGGCGCTTGCCGGACCTGCTGCTCGCGCACCCGCAGCAACTGCGCCGCGACGGCGATGGCGATGGTGGCCGGCGCCTTGCCGGTGATGCCGGCCACGCCGATCGGGCAGACCATCTGTTCGAAGCGCTCGGCCGGCACACCGCGATCGCGCAGGCGGTGTTCGAATTGACGGCGCTTGGTCATCGAGCCGATCAGCCCGAAGTAGGCAAAGTCGTCGCGCTTGAAGATCTGTTCGCACAGGCGCTGATCGAGCGCGTGGTTGTGCGTCATCACGAGGAAATACGTGCCGGCCGGTGCGTCGTCGACCACCGCTTCGGGCGTATCCGTCGATTCGACCGTCACGTTGGACGGCACCGATGCGGGAAACGTTTCGCTGCGTTCGTCGGCCCACGTGACGCGGCAGGGCAGCGTCGCGAGGACGTCGACAAGTGCGCGGCCGACATGGCCGGCGCCGAACAGCACGATATGGAAATCGCTCGGCGCGATGCGCTCGGTCAGCCACAGCCAGCCATCCTCGGCTTGCCAGAACGTACAGGCCGCGTCGTCCGCGTCGCGGGTGAGCGTGTAGGGACGTACCGGGGCGCCGTCGTCATCGGGTTCGCCCAGTGTCACGGGCCCGCCTTGATGCGCAACGCAGACGGCGTCCGCTCCCGGCGCACCGAACGCGACGCTGCGCAGGGTCGTTTGCCCGACGGCGAGACGTTTGCCGAGGGTGGTGACCCAGCCCAGATCCGCGAGCGTCAGCACCTCGAACGCGAGGGTGACGGCCCCGCCGCAGCACTGGCCGAGGCTCGGGCCGAGCGAGAAGCGCTCGACATGGCGGCCACCCTGCTGGCCATATTGACGCAGCAAGCAGCGCGCAACTTCCATGGCGCGCCATTCCAGATGCCCGCCGCCGATCGTCTGCCAGACGTGTTCGCGCGTGACGAGGATACACGCCCCGGCTTCCCGAGGCGCGGAGCCTTCTACACGCGCGACCGTCACCAGCACGGCGGCTTCGCCGCGCGCCAGTAACCGGTGGGCCTGCTCGATCCAGTCGTGCATGTCAGTGGGTGGCGCTGCGCGTACGCAGTTCCGTGATCGCGTTCAACAATGCTTCGGACGTGGCGGGCGCATTGAGCACGGGCTCGTCGCGATAGTCGTTCACGCTCGCGACGGCATCGCGCAGCGCGTTGAACACGGAGAACGGCAGCAACAGCGGCGGCTCGCCCACGGCCTTCGAGCGATGGATCGAATCCGACACATTGCTGTTCTCGAACAGCGCCACGCGGAAGTCGGTCGGGCAATCGCTGATCGCGGGGATCTTGTAGGTGGAGGGCGCGTGCGTCATCAGCTTGCCGTCCTTGTTCCACCACAGTTCTTCCGTCGTGAGCCAGCCCATGCCCTGAATGAACGCGCCTTCCACCTGGCCGATGTCGATCGACGGATTGATCGACTTGCCGGCGTCGTGCAGGACGTCGGCGCGCAACAGGCGCCATTCGCCGGTCAGCGTATCGAGCACCACTTCCGAGACGGCTGCGCCGTACGCGAAGTAGAAGAACGGGTTGCCGGTCATGGTCTTGGGATCCCACGACAGGCCCGGCGTTGCGTAGAAGCCGTCGGACCAGAGTTGCACGCGCGCCCAGTAGGCGGCTTCGACCAGATCGGGGAACGAAACCGCTTCGCCGTTAGCGGTGACGATGTCGTTGGCGAACGTCACGTCCTCCTTCCTGCCGCCGTACTTGTGTGCGGCGAATTCGGCCAGGCGCTCACGAATCTTCCACGCGGCATTCTGCGCAGCCTTGCCGTTCAGGTCGGCGCCGGTCGACGCCGCCGTAGCCGACGTGTTCGCGACCTTGGCCGTGTCGGTGGCCGTGACCCGCACGTGCGACAGATCGACGCCGAGCTCATGGGCGACGACCTGCGCCACCTTGGTATTGAGCCCCTGTCCCATCTCGGTGCCGCCGTGGTTCACGAGCATCGAGCCGTCGCGATAGACGTGCACCAGCGCGCCGGCCTGATTGAAGGCCTGGACATTGAACGAGATCCCGAATTTGAGCGGCGTGAGCGCCAGGCCTTTCTTGAGGACGGGACTCGTGCGGTTGAATTCGCGCACCGCCTCGCGGCGGGCCCGATACTCGCTTTCCGTTTCGAGCTGGCCGACCAGTTCGTGAATCACGTTATCGCGCACGGTCTGCCCGTAGGGAGTGACGTTGCGCTCGGCCCTGCCGTAGAAGTTGACCTTGCGTACGTCAAGGGCATCCTTGCCCAGTTTGCGCGCGATGGCGTCCTGCAGCACTTCCATGATCAGCGCGCCTTGCGGGCCGCCGAAGCCCCGAAAAGCCGTGTTCGACTGTGTGTTGGTCTTGCCGCACAACGCACGAAGATCGGCCTCCGGCACGAAGTAGGCATTGTCGAAGTGGCAGATGGCGCGCGTGGCGACGGGCCCCGACAGATCGGCGGAGAAACCCGCGCGCAAGGTCATGTCGACTTTCGCGCCGGTGATCCGGCCGTCGTCGTCGAAGCCCACGTCGTATTCGAAATAGAAGCCGTGCCGCTTGCCCGTGATCATCATGTCGTCGTCACGGTCCAGGCGCAGCTTCACCGGACGGTTCAGGCGCGTGGCGCTTATCGCGGCGACACAAGCGAACAGGCCCGACTGCGATTCCTTGCCGCCGAAGCCCCCGCCCATGCGGCGGCACTCGACCTGGACCTGATGACTATGCCAGCCAAGGCAATGCGAGACCAACGCCTGCATTTCGCTTGGATGCTGCGTGGAGCAATGGACGTGCACGCCTTTGCCTTCCTTCGGAATGGCGTACGAAATCTGGCCTTCGAGGTAAAACTGCTCCTGGCCGTTGCATTCGAACGTGCCGGTCATGCGGTGCGCAGCCTTGGCGATCGCGGCATCGGCATCGCCGCGGCGCAGGTGGTAGGGTGGCAACACGCCCACGCCGGCGGCCTTGGCCGCTTGCGGCGTGAGGACGGCCGGCAGATCTTCGTATCGGGCGACACCGAGGCGCGCAGCGCTGCGGGCGGCGTCGTGCGACTTGGCGATCACGGCGAACATCGGCTGGCCGATGTATTGCACGACGCCGTCGGCGAGGATCGGGTCGTCGTGGATGACCGGGCCGCAATCGTTCACGCCCGGAATGTCGGCGGCGGTAATCACGTCGACCACGCCCGGCGCCCGGCGCACGGCGTCGAGATCGAGCGAGACGAGCTTCGCGTGGGCCTTGGCCGACATGCCGAGGGCGCAATGCAGGGTGCCTTGCAACTCGGGAATGTCGTCGATATATGTGGCTTCGCCGGCGACATGCAGCTCGGCTGATTCATGCGTGCGCGAACGGCCGACCTGCTGAGCGGCGTTGGCGGCGGCGCCGGCTTGCGTCATGAAGCCTTCAACTTGCTTGTTCATGGCGGTCTCCGGTCAGGCAAAGGCGAACGCGTTGACTTCCTGCGCGGACAGCGGCGCATCGGGTCGCGTTTCCAGGAAAAAACGATACAGCAGATTCTGTGCCCCGGCCAGCCGATAGCCGCTGGTTGCCCGCATATCGGACAACGGCTGATAGTCGGCCGGAAGCGCGGCCATCGCGGCACGGGCGGTTGCCTCATTCCACGGCTGGCCGACCAGCGCCGCTTCGACTGCGGCGCCGCGCTTCGGTGTGGCGGCCATGCCGCCGAACGCGACGCGCGCCGATGTCACGTTCCCGCCGTCGAGTGTTACCGCAAAGGCGGCGCACACGGCAGAGATATCCTGATCGAAGCGCTTGGCAAGCTTGTAGGTACGGAAATGCTGGCCCGCCTGCGGCAGCGGCACGCGGATGCCCTGCACGAATTCGCCGGCTTCGAGTGCGGTTTTCTGATAGGCGAGGTAGAAGTCCTCGAGCGGCATTTCCCGCGTGACGCCTGCACGGTGCAGCACGATTTGCGTGCGCAGGGCGATGAGGGCCGGCATGGAGTCGCCGATCGGCGAGCCGTTGGCGACATTGCCGCCGAGCGTGCCCGCGTTGCGGATCGGGAACGAGGCGAAGCGCTGGCGCAGTTCCGCAAGTTCCGGATAGTGGATGATCAGGGCGTCGTAGGCGTCGTTCAGCAGCGCGCCCGCGCCGATGTAGAGGGCGTCGCCTTGCCGCGCCACTTCGCGCAGTTCGTTGACCTGACCGATATAAATGAGGTGCTTGAGGTCGCGGAACTGCTTGGTGACCCACAGGCCGACGTCGGTGCTGCCGGCCAGGATGCGCGCCTCCTGGAAGCGGGCGCGCAATTCGCCGAGTTCGGCGAGCGTGCGCGGCGCGTGGAAGGTGTGGCCGTCGAATTCGTAGGACAGCATATCGCCGCGTTGCAGGGCTTGCAGCTGTTTGGCGAGCGCGGCGCGATCGAACTCGGCGCGCGGCAGGTTGAACATCTGCTGGCCGGCGTCGACGATTGGGCGATAGCCGGTGCAGCGGCACAGGTTGCCGGAGAGGACGTCGTCGATTTCGCGGCGCGACGGGCAGCCCGCGGCTTCCGGCCGGTTGACGTACATGGCCCACAGGGACATGACAAAGCCGGGCGTGCAGAATCCGCATTGGGAGCCGTGGCAGTCGACGAGCGCCTGCTGCACCGGGTGGAGGGCGCCGTCCGCCTGGCGGAGGTCTTCCACGGTAAACAGGGCACGGCCGTCGAGCGTGGGCAGGAACTGGATGCAACTGTTGACGGCGCGCAAGGCGACGCCGCCGTCGTCGGCCAATTCACCGATGACCACGGTGCAGGCACCGCAATCCCCCTCGGCGCAGCCTTCCTTGGTGCCGGTGCAATGCAGGTCTTCTCGCGTGTACTGGAGTACGGTGCGGGTCGTGGCCTGATCGGTCACCTCGTGCACACGGCCGCGGTAGAAGAAGCGAATGGCTTGTGTCTCCATGATCTTGAGTGTAGTGCAAGTGGGTATGGCCCGAAGATAGCACCGGCGCCGGCGGGAAGTATTTCTCGGCAATGATGATGGCTATTCGGCCGCCCCGATGACCCGGCATTGGCATAAACTATCCGTACCCGTGCGCGATCGCAGTGTTTACCATGAGAGGCGCAGATGGGGTACCTTCATTCCATCGCAGGCCGCCAGCAGAGGACTGACCATCGCCGTTATGCAAAGACCCCGTGAACAGATCGACGCTTACCTGCTGCGGGTGTTGCATACCCTGTTGACGGAGCAGAGCGTGTCGCGCGCGGCGCTCAAGCTAGGCCAGTCGCAGCCGGCCATCAGCAATTCATTGCGCCGCCTGCGCGAGATCACCGGCGACGCCATTCTGGTGCGCGGCAAGAGCGGGATGGTCGCGACGGAGCGCGGGCGCGAACTCCTCGCCTATGCCACCGACGCGCTTGCGGCAATCGACCGGATCACGCATCCGGCCACGGAATTTGTCCCGCAGACGACCACGCGTGTGTTCAAACTGGGGGCGCCGGACTATCTGGATGCCGTCTTCTTGCCGAATATTGCGGAGGTGGTGCGCCGCGATGCCCCTTCAGCGCGGTTGACCGTCCAGTCGATCTCGGCCGGGGTCGACTACGTCGGCGCGCTCGAAAACGGGTCGCTCGACGTCGTGGTCGGCAACTGGCTGGAACCGCCGCCGCAGTTGCACATGTCGCGCTTGTTCGACGACGAGGTCGTATGCATGGTGGGCGCGCAGCATCCGCTGGCGAACAAGGGCATTTCGCTCAAGCACTATCTGGAGTTGCCGCATTTGGCGCCGACGCCGTATGTGGCGGAGCGCCACAGTTTCATCGACGGATGCCTGGCGGAGCAGGGATTGCGCCGCAATATTCAGATGACGATGCCCTATTTTGGGCTGGTTCCCTATGTGCTGATGCGCACGGATCTCGTATTCACGACTGGCCGGCAATTCGCGCAGCACTACGCGCGCTACCTGCCGATTCGGGTATTGCCGTCGCCGTTCGCCTTTCCGCAGATGCGGTTCTATCAACTGTGGCACGAACGCACGCATGCGGCGCCTGAGGTGACTTGGTTGCGCCGGCGGATTGCCGATGTGGCGACGGAGCTCGATGCGGCGGCGAAGGCGGCGGCCGCGGCGGCGGTGCGTCCGGACTGAGGCCCGGAAATGGCGAAAGGGTGGCGTTCAGGCTAGCGCCGAGGTGCGCCTGGGCCGATGAAACACCAGGGCCAGGAATATGGCGACGAACCCGATCAACGCCCATGTCGGCAATGACAGGCCGAGGATTGGCGGATACACGGTCTGGCACATGCCCTGCACCTGGAAGACCTGCGGCAGCCAGCGCGAAGTCGGCAAAGCATCGACGAAGCCTTCGACGACGTCGTAGCCGCAACTGACCATCGGATTGGCCTGCACGTACATCAGATATGCGGCGGCGCCGGCGCCACCGAGCGCGGACAGCGCGGACAGCCAACGTGCGAGGCGAATGCCTGCCCAGCCACGCGACACTGCGCCGGCAAGACCGAAAATCGCGATCAGCGCCAATGCATATCGTTGAAGAATGCAAAGCGGGCAAGGATCCTCGCCGAGGGCGTACTGAAAATACAGCGCGCCGCCGATCAGGGCGAGGCAGACGGCGGTCAACAACAGATACAAACGGCGTTCGCGCCGCAGGACAGCATCGGAATGGGCGTTCATGTCACGTCAAACGGTTGAGAGCCGGCGCAAAACCGGCTCGGGCGTTAGTTGGCGTGGGCATTGTACCCTTGTCGCAACCCGGTCGTCCGTCGGCCCCCAAGATATCAATCACTGACAGCGTTGCAACGCGCACGAGCGTTCCGCGATGCATGATCAAGCGCAGCCCAAACCTGCCGCCCGAAGCGCCGCTTCCGTGGCGCGTCCGACAGACAGCAGCGACGCATCCGAGCCGTTACAAGCGCTCAGCATCAGACCGACCGGCGCATCACCCGCCGCGTGACAGGGCACGGAGAGTGCACATCCGTCGATCATGTTGATCGCCGTGGGATTACGCAGCACCAGCGCATTGGTCGCGGTAAACGCGGCGTCATCGGCCTCCAGCGGGGCAACGCGCGGCGGCGTGAGCGGCACGGTCGGGCAGAGCACGGCGTCGAAGGCGTTCCACACCGGATTTGCCTGCGCGATCAGTGCAGCGCGGCCGGCGAGCAGGTCAATGTAATCCGCCGCCGTCGCCGGCTCTCCCTTTCGAATGCGGACCAGCACGCGCGGATCGTAATCGCCGGCCTTCCCGGCCAGCAACTTCCGATGCCATGCATAGGCCTCGATCGGCGCGAAGCCGAACCGGTTCAGGGCCGGCAGGTCGTCGAACGGCGCAAACTGGAACTCCGTCAACGTCGCACCGGCCCGGGCGAGTGCCTGCAACGCGCGTTCGTACGCCGCCAGTGCCGCCGGCTCAGCGCCATCAAGCACATAGTTCGTCAATATACCGAAGTGCAGCCCCCGCAACGGACGCGAAGCCGCCACCGCCGTTTCGTCGACCGGCAGGCCGGCCAGGATCGCATCCACGCGTGCGCAGCAATCGACCGTGCGTGCGATCGGCCCGACGGAATCCAGCGATGTCGACAACGGCAATGCACCGTCGCGCGGGGTGCGCGATGCCGTCGGCTTGAAGCCCGTCAGGCCGCAGAACGCCGCCGGAATCCGGATCGAGCCGCCGGTGTCCGTCCCCAGGCCGGTCGCCGCCATGCCATCGGCCACCGACGCCGCCGCCCCCGAGGAGGAACCGCCTGCGATATGACCCACGTCGCGGCCCCAGGGCGAGCGCGGGGTGCCGTAATGCGGATTCAGGCCCAGGCCCGAGAAGGCGAATTCGGTCATATTGGTACGGCCGACGATGACCGCGCCTGCCTGACGCAACCGCGCCACCGCGCCCGCATCGCGCGTCGCGGGCGGCGCGTCGGCGAGCGCCGTCGAGCCAGCCCGTGTGACTTGTCCGGCGACATCGAAGAGGTCCTTGACGGACACCGGTACGCCCATCAGCGGCGATAGTCGAACGCCGGCGCGGCGCAATGCATCAACACCGTCGGCCGCTGCACGGGCCGCATCGGCATCGATTCGGGTAAAGACGGTCGCGCCCTGGCCGGCAGGGTCGGCGATGCGTTCGAGCGCCTGTTCGGTCAGCGCGCGGCTGGTGGTGCGGCCGCCGTCGAGCGCGGCGGCCAGTTCGGCCAGAGGTCGTTGCAGCGAGATGTCGGGGGTCATGTCAGATCGCTTTCAGGATGTGCGTACGGAATTCTTCGATATGCCGCTGGATGGCTGCGCGCGCGGCCGCGACATCTCGCGCCTTGAGCGCCTCGAACAGTTCGAGATGCTCCTCGTGGACGTCTTCGAGATGGCTCGGCGCCGACAGCGCGAGAAACCAGAAGCGCAGCGAGCGTTCGTGCAGGCCGCGCAGCAGGTCGGCAAGGGTCTGGTTGCGCGATGCGCGGGATACGGCCAGATGAAAGTCCCGGTCAATCGCCATCATCGCCGCCACGTCGTGCGCGGCGACGGCATCGCGCGATCGCGTCAGCACGGCTTCGATGGCGGCCAGATCCTCCGGCGTCGCTGCCCGCGCAGCCAGTTCCACGCAGTACGCCTCGTTGACCATGCGCACGTCGATGATCTCGAGGGCGTCATTGAGCGAGACCGGCGCGACCATCGCGCCCTTGCGCGGCAGGATCACGAGCAAGCCCTCCAGCGCAAGACGCTGCAGCGCTTGATGCACTGGTGTACGGCCGAAGCCGGTCGACTGCATCAATTGGGCTTCGTTCAGGTATTCGCCGGGGCGAAGGCGCAACGTGATGATGTCGTGCTTGATCTGCTCGTATGCGCGTTCAGCCAGACTTCGGGTGTCGGGCTTGGCGGCCGCAGGCGTCGGCGGCGGGGGGGAAGCGAGGGCGTCCAGGGCGGTCATGGGCGTTCGGGTTGGAAAAAACGACGTCTTGCGTCGGCGATGTCCGATTCTACGGGATCGCGGGGACGCCTCCGTGCGGATTTTCCGCCTGAGGCATCAGTCGGCGATCGCCAGGGTGCGCATGCCGTATGCATGACGAAGGCTGCGGCCAAGCACCGGATCGTGCAGTTCGACTTCGAACCGCTCGCCGCCGGCAATGCCGCCGATGGCCGCGAGCGTCCCGCAGAACATCGCCGTGCCTGCGCGCATCCCGTCCGGCGCGAAGCGCTCGCGTAATTCCAGCGGGTTCAGGAGCGTGGTGACGGCGCCTTCCTGATACAGGCGGCGCTGGCCGCCGGCGGTCACCCATGAACGCAGTTCGAGCCGGTCCCAGTGGTCCGCGACCTCGGCGAAATGCCATGCGGCGCGCGACACGGGCTTCGGGCACACCTGCTTGGACACGGTCACGCCATAGGTCTCGACTTCGCGGTCGGTATGGTCGGAGCCGACCGACACGAGCAAGCCGTCGTGACTCTGGATCAGCACGCACTCCGCCTCGCCGCTGCTGGCGCTGCCCACCACGTCGATGTCGGCGTCCTGCGTCAACAAGGCGTGGCCGAGCCGGTAAAAGCAGGGGGTGGCGGACGGCGGCCGGACGCCCAGGGCCGCCAGTTCCGCAATGTGATGCTCGACCGCGGCGCGGTCGCGACCGGCCCAGCCGGCGATGATCAGGGTGTGGACGGACGCCGTCGCGTGGCCGTCCGGCAAGGTGAATTCGAGGGACGTCACAAGAAACTCTCCTGAAAAACCGGCGCAGCGCGCCGTACTGCGGGCCGCTACGGCGCCCGCGAAAAAGGCCATCGGACGAATGCATCGCCATGGCTGTGAAATTTAACTAATATTAATGTGATATTTCACATTCCCGCAAGCGGAAATTTTTGTCGGCTGATATGCCGCCCGGCGGGAATTTTTTGGTCAAGGGCTCGTCAACCCACCATTCAAATGTCCACGCAATGCCCGGCCGCTGTCGCCGCGGGGGCGGCGCGTGAAGTCAGAAAACATCAAGCATTGGCGCGCAAGCGCCTCGGGGAACCTATCGGATGCACCACGCCGTCGACTTCATTCAGGATCTCGCGGTGATCATGCTGCTGGCTGGCATCGTCACCGTCATCTTCAACCGTTTCCGGCAACCGGTCGTCCTCGGCTATATCGTCGCAGGCGTGATCATCGGGCCGTATACGCCGCCGTTCGCGTTGATTCACGACGAGAAGACCATCAATATCCTGGCCGAACTCGGTGTGGTGTTCCTGATGTTTTCGCTGGGCCTGGAGTTCAGTCTGCGCAAGCTGGCGCGCGTGGGCGTGACGGCCGTGGTCGCGGCGCTCACCGAGATCGTGCTGATGCTCTGGATCGGCTTCGAAATAGGCCGGTTCTTCGGCTGGAAGCCGATGGACTCGCTGTTCCTGGGCGCGATGCTGGCGATTTCTTCGACGACGATCATCGTCAAGGCGCTCGACGAACTCGGGCTCAAGCGTGAACGTTTCGCGCAACTGATCTTCGGGGTGCTGATCGTCGAGGACATACTGGCGATCGGCATGATCGCATTGCTCTCGGGGATCGCGATCAGCGGGTCGGTCGACGCCGGCGAAGCGACGTTTACGCTGGGCAGGCTGCTGTTGTTCATGATCGTGTCGCTCGTGACCGGCATCCTGCTCGTGCCGCGCGCGCTGGCTTACGTGGCGAAGTTCAAGAGCGATGAAATGCTGCTCGTGACGGTGCTCGGCCTGTGTTTCGGCTTTTGCCTGCTGGTGATCAAGCTTGGATACAGCGTGGCGCTGGGCGCGTTCCTGATCGGTGCGATCATGGCGGAGGCACGTCAGCTTCACACGATCGAGCGGCTCATCGGGCCGCTGCGCGACATGTTCAGCGCGATTTTCTTCGTGACGATCGGGCTGTTGCTCGACCCGAACGTGATCGTCAATTATTTGTGGCCGATTGCTGTCATCACGGTGGCGGTCGTCGTCGGCAAGGTCGTGTCGTGCGGCCTTGGTTCGTTCCTGTCCGGGCAGGACGGACGCACCTCCATGCGTGTCGGCATGGGCTTGTCGCAGATCGGGGAATTTTCCTTCATCATCGCGGCGCTGGGGCTCTCGCTGAAGGTCACGAGCGACTTCCTGTATCCGGTGGCCGTGGCGGTGTCGGTCATCACGACGCTGCTCACGCCCTATCTGATTCGCGGCGCAGACCCGTTTACGCTTTGGCTCGGCCGCATGATGCCGGGCCGGATACGTTACGTGCTGGGTCAATATACGCAGTGGCTGCAAAGCATCCGTCTGTCAGGCGACGGCGCCGCGCTGATGGGCTTCGTGCGCCGCATTGCGCTGCACGTGGCGGTGAACCTGGCGATGGTCGCGGCAGTCTTCCTCGGCGGCGCGTTCTTCTTCGGGCGTCTGGCCGAACTGATGTCGCCGTGGGTGTCCGACACCAGTCTGCAAAGCGCCGTGGTGTGGGGCGGGGCGCTGCTGTTGTCGTTGCCGTTCCTGGTCGCCGTGTACCGGAAGCTGAAGTCGCTGAGCCTGCTGCTGGTGGAATTGTCGGTGCCGGCGAGTTTGGGCGGCCGTTATACGCTGCACGTGCGCCGCGTGGTTGCCGAAATCCTGCCGCTGGCCGGGATGGTCGGCGTCATGCTGATCGTGGCGGCGCTATCGGCAAGCATTCTACCGTCGACGGAGATGCTGGTGCTGACCGGCGTCGGCGCCGTCGTGCTTGCTGTGTTGCTGCGAAGCTGGTTCGTGCGCATGCACGCCAAACTCCAGATCGCGCTCAAGGAAACACTGGAACATCAGCACGATGCGCAGGGCGGCGGCGGACAACATTGACGCCGGCCTGATGCGTGACGAAAGCGCCCAACTGCACGGCCCGCCAAAGGCTGGATCCATGTCCAACTTTTGGGGAGCAGTTCAAAACGGGGGGGACCATAGATTTTTTTATTGGCGATCCCGTTTGGGCGGGAAATCGAAAATCAGGCAGGTCGTGCTGGCGTGGGCGTAAAGCGTGCCGTCAGGGCCATATAGCCGGCCTTCGGCGGTGCCGACCTGGCGCCCGACATGAACGGTTGTACCCTCGGCGCGCACCAGCGGTACATCCTTTGTCAGTGCCTTCACCATATTCACTTTCAGTTCCAGCGTCGTATAGCTTTTGCCTGCGGGCAAACTGGCGTGAATGGCGCACCCGACACACGAATCGAGCAGCGTCGCGAACCATCCGCCATGCACCGATCCGAGCGGGTTGTAGTAAGGCAACGCCGGACGGCCCTGGAATACCGCGCGGCCAGGGGTGAACTCGATGCCGATGAAACCGAGGGTCTCGCCCATCGGCGGGAAGGGCAGCTTGCCGTCGAACATCGCCTGGAAGAGTTCCACGCCGGTCAGGCCGGCGGCGTCACTCGGTGGAAATGTGCCGAACGTCGGCGCGGTCCCCATCGCGTGACGCGCGCGAATCGCCGCCTCTTCCGCCTCCCATTGCGCCAACACGGCCGCCGCATCCATCTTGAGGGATTCCGTCATTTGTCCACCTGTAACTTTCATTATAATAGTTACATTATAGACGGCAACTCCGCGACGTGTGCGGCACGCGCGTGGAGGTAAACGTCTAGGCGGCGGCGGGCTGGGCGCCGCGGTAGGTGGCGAGTTCGTCGATCGTCAGGATCGGCAGGTCGTGAACGGCCGCGAAGCGTTCGATATCAGCCCCGCGCGTCATCGTACCGTCGGGGTTCATCAGTTCGCACAGCACGGCGGCCGGCTTGAGGCCGGCGAGCACCGCCAGATCGACCGAACCTTCCGTGTGGCCACGGCGGGTCAGCACGCCGCCCGGCTGGGCGCGCAGCGGAAAAACATGCCCCGGGCGCGAAAGGTCGGACGGTTTGGCATCGTCGGCTATGGCAGCGCGAATGGTCGTGACGCGATCGGCGGCAGACACGCCCGTCGTGACACCTTGCCTGGCTTCGATCGTGATGGTAAATGCAGTGCCATAGCGGCTCTGGTTCTGTGTGACCATCGGCGGAAGATCGAGGCGGCGCAGGGTCTCGTCGGGCAGGCAGAGGCAGACGATGCCGCTGCATTCGCGGATCAGCATGGCCATCGTGGCGGAGGTGATTTTCTCGGCGGCGACGATCAGGTCGGCTTCGTTCTCACGATCGAAGTCGTCCATGAGGATCACCGGGCGGCCTTCGCGCATGGCATCGAGCGCGGCGGCAAGGCGTTGCGGGAAAGCGCCGAGATTGGCGAACGCCGCAGGCGCGGTAGATTGAGACGTGTGGCTAACGGACATGAAACGCTCCTCGCGTAAATGAAATGGGCGAAAAACGTTTCAGGGCATGCGAACGGACGTGTCCATGAGGCAACCGCCCCATAGAACGCGGGAATCGACGCATCTTCTCTCATCCGGACTATGACCGTCGGCCCTGGCATCGCACCAGATCTGCTGACCCCGCCACGGCCGGAAAATGGCCACGACAGGCGCTCGCGGGCTCGTTGCGGCCATGGCCGCCACTTACCGCCGGTGGGGACTTTCACCCCGCCCTGAAGACGTGTCTGACGCCGCTGCGCGTGCATCGATTGCCGCACAGCAACATCAGCGGGCAAAGCGTATCACATTCGTTGCGCGCGCAACGTCGTCTGAATCGGTCAGGCCGCCCGGACGAGGCTGTGGCGCCGCCAATCGCCGTGAGCTGCACGCGCGCGCGGCGATTTCCGGCGTACTTTCAGGATGGGGTCTTCGTGACGGCGTAGCCGGCGTCCGTGATCGCCGCAGCGAGTTCGGGGGCTGGCAGGCGGCTTTCGACGTTCACCTGGCCGGCGCCCAGATCGACCGAGACGCGCGCCTGCGCATCGCGGGCGGTGATCGCGCGCGTGACCGCCTGGACACAGTGGTTGCAGCTCATGCCTTCGACTTGGAATTGCAGCATTGTCAGCTCCTTGAATGCGTCGGTTGCAGATTCGATGCATTCATTATGGGCCTTGCCACGATGGTAAGCTCAAGCGGTTTTCGGATGCGGCCGATCTTGCGCGAGATGTTCCCCAAACCGCATGGGTGGGCAGTCCGGTACATTGAAGGGAAACGGGTGTTCTCTTCCCAAGTGTGGAAGCGTGGAAGTGGTGGGGGGCGAAAATCGGGAATATCGCTTGACCTTCCCATCATGGAAAAGTCTAGGCTTGAACTTGTCATCCACTTGTGAAGTACGTCACGGAGGCAGGATATGCATCAAACCTGGTCGCTGGAAATCGAGGGCATGACATGCGCCTCGTGTGTGGCTCGGGTCGAAAAGGCGTTGCGCCGGGTGCCCGGCGTGGCACAGGCCACGGTCAATCTGGCCACGGAAACGGCGTCGGTCGAAGCCGGCCAGGATGTTGCCCCGGCGGCGTTGCTGGGGGCGGTCGAAGCCGCGGTCAACGACGCGGGCTATCACGTGGCGGAGGTAACACGGGAGCTTGCGATTGCCGGCATGACATGCGCGTCGTGCACCGGGCGCGTGGAAAAGGCTTTGCGTGCGGTGCCGGGGGTGAGCGAGGCCAACGTGAATCTTGCGACAGAACGCGCCTCGGTGCGCGGCGTTCGCGGACTGGCCGATGAAGCCACGCTGATCGCAGCGGTGCGGCGCGCGGGGTACGAGGCGAGCGCGGTTCGCGATCCGGCGAAGGCGGCGGCCGAGCCGTCCGGCCCGGCGTGGTGGCCGGTCGCGGTGGCTGCGCTGCTGTCGCTGCCATTGTTTCTGCCGATGCTGCTCGAACCGTTCGGCGTTCACCTGATGTCGCCACCGTGGCTGCAATGGCTGCTGGCGACGCCGGTGCAATTCTGGCTCGGTGCGCGTTTCTATCGCGCCGGCTACAAGGCGCTACGGGCCGGCACCGGCAATATGGATCTGCTGGTGGCGCTCGGCACATCCGCGGCCTATGGCTTGAGTCTTTACGAATGGTGGCGTGCGCCGGCCGGGGCGGTGCCGCATCTCTATTTCGAGGCGGCCGCGGTTGTCGTCACCTTGGTCCTGCTGGGCAAATGGCTCGAGGCGCGGGCGAAGCGCCGCACGGTTGAGGCCATCCGCTCACTGGCGGCCCTGCGCCCGGATACCGCGCGCGTGCTGCGCGATCCGCACGGTGCGGCTGAAGCGGTGACGGTGCCGTTGGGCGACATTCGCGTCGGCGATTGGGTGGTCGTGCGCGCGGGCGAGCGCGTGCCGGTAGACGGCGTAATCCGCGCCGGGGCGAGTCAACTCGACGAATCGCTGCTGACGGGAGAACCGTTGCCGCTCGACAAGGGCGAAGGCGATGGTGTGGTCGGCGGGTCCATCAACGGCGCCGGCACGCTCCGTATCGAGACCACCGCCGTCGGTGCGGATACGGAATTGTCGCGGATCATTCGCATGGTCGAAGACGCGCAAGCCGGCAAAGCGCCGATCCAGCGCGCCGTCGATCGCGTCAGCGCGGTGTTCGTGCCTGTCGTGGTCGGTATCGCAACGCTCACGCTGCTGGCGGGGTGGGCATGGGGCCTTGGTTTCGAAGCGGCCATGCTCAATGCCGTCGCGGTGCTGGTGATCGCGTGCCCGTGCGCGCTCGGCCTCGCGACGCCGGCAGCGATCATGGTCGGCACAGGCGCGGCGGCGCGCTACGGCATTCTGATCAAGGACGCCGAGGCGCTCGAACTTGCGCATCGGATCGAAGTGGTCGCGTTCGACAAGACCGGTACGCTCACGGAAGGCAAGCCGCGGCTCGTGGCGCTTTCGCCGGCGCCGGGCGTGCAGGCCGATGAGACCGATGCCTTGCTGCGTCTGGCCGCTGCGGTGCAGTCGGGCAGTTCGCACCCGCTCGCGCATGCGGTGATGCAGGCGGCGCGGGAGGCCGGCGTCAACGTGCCGCCGGCAAGCGATGTCGTCGCCCTGCCGGGGCGCGGCATGCGTGCGCAAGTTGTCGACGGCGAGCTTACCCACACATTGCAACTGGGCAACGCGCGCTTGCTCGGCGAGCTTGGCGTGGCGCAAGGCGCGCTGGCTGACAGGGCATCGCAGTTGGCGGGCACGGGGCACACGATCTCGTGGCTCGTTTCGATAGCACCCGGCACTGATGCGCCCCGCATGCTGGGCATGCTCGCGTTCGGCGACACGATCAAGCCGGCGGCGCGCGAAGCGGTCGGCCGCCTGCATGCGCTGGGCGTGCGCTGCGTCATGGTGACCGGCGACAACGCAGGCAGTGCGCAAGCCGTCGCAAACGCGTTGGGGATCGACGAAGTCCATGCCGACGTGTTGCCTGGGCACAAGGCCGATGTCGTGGCGTGTTTGAAGCAGGGCCGTGCGCCGGGCGCGGTCGTGGCGATGGTCGGCGACGGCATCAATGATGCGCCGGCACTTGCGGCCGCCGACGTGGGCATTGCGATGGGATCGGGCACCGACGTGGCGATGCAGACGGCCGGCATTACGTTGATGCGCGGCGACCCGTCGCGCGTGGCGGATGCCATCGACGTGTCGCGGCGGACGTGGGCGAAGATTCGTCAGAATCTGTTCTGGGCGTTTGCCTATAACGTGGTCGGCATCCCGTTGGCGGCATTCGGTTTGCTGAGCCCGGTGATCGCCGGGGCGGCAATGGCGCTGAGCAGTTTCAGCGTGGTCAGTAACGCTTTGTTACTGCGCCGTTGGCGTCCTGCCGCACGAGCGCAAACTTGACGGCGCATAATGGGTACGGGCTTTTATCCGATTCCGCGTGCGCCGGATTCGTCTCCCAGCCTGTTTGCCACCGTTGTTTTGCCACTGTTTCGCCACGGCTTTCGCCACTTGAGAACAGGGACGGCATCGCCCCATCCAAGTGATATCGCCTGTCGCCCTCGCGCCGGAGATCATGCCGAATACTCTGCATATCGCAAGCTACAACATTCACAAGGGCTTTTCCGCCTTCAACCGCCTGCGCGTTCATGAACTGCGCGAAGGGCTTGAAGGCCTCGCACCGGATCTTGTATTCCTTCAGGAAGTCCAGGGGCTGCATCTACACCACGCGGTGCGTCACACCACCTGGCCGGTCCAGCCGCAACATGAGTTTCTGGCCGGCAGCACGTGGTCTGCGCATGCGTATGGGCGCAACGTCGTCTACGACCACGGCCACCACGGAAATGCCATTTTGAGCCGCTATCCGATCGTGCGCGCGGACAATCACGACATCACCACGTATAGCTTCGAGAAGCGCGGCATGCTGCATGCTGAAGTCGACATACCGGGCTGGTCGCGGCCGCTGCATTGCCTGTGTGTGCATCTGTCGCTCGCGGGACGGGGCCGGCGGCGCCAGTTCGAGATGCTGGCCGAGCGCGTGGCCGAGGCCGTGCCGGACGATGCGCCGCTGATCATCGCAGGCGATTTCAACGACTGGAGCAATCAGGCGAACCCGTTGCTCGCCGAACGCCTTGCGCTGACGGAAGTGTTTCAAAACAGTTCAGGACGACCCGCGCGCAGTTTTCCCAGCAGCTTGCCGTTGTTGCGGCTCGACCGCATCTACGCGCGCGGCTTTCACATCGAGGGCGCCAAAGTGCTGCACGGCCGTCCGTGGTCGCGTATTTCCGACCATGCGCCGATCAGCGCCCGGCTCGTCCCGCGGGATGGATCGTCAACCACCCCGGCATAAATGCCGGAGCTTGTAAAAGCTCGAGTTGACCAGGGAAAGCGGTACCCAACCCGCTACGTTGCCAGTAGGTACAAGACCGACGCCGGAATGCTTCTCCAGTTCCGGATAGCGCCGCAAGGCGCATTCGAAGCAGCAGTCGCAGACACGCGACAGGGTAAGTTCGAAACGGACTGCTGCAAGACAGGGCAACCTGTCCAAGCCGGCTTGCAACCTTCCCGAGGAGAGCCTTGCCGAGAGGCAAGCGTCACAAGGCCCGTAAGGGCTGACGGCTGGAAAGACAGCACCATTTGACGAAAGAGGAGTCTGTTTTGCCTGTCTTTGTGTTGGGTCGTAACGGACGGCCGCTGATGCCGTGCAGCGAGAAGCGTGCGAGGAAGCTCCTCGGCGCTGGCCGCGCGCGCGTGCATCGGCGCTATCCGTTCACGCTTCGGCTCATCGACCGGCAACCGGCTGACTCCCGGTTACAAGCGCTGGAACTCAAGCTTGACCCGGGTAGCCAGACGACCGGCCTGGCCCTCTGTCGTGTGGCAGCATCGGTCGATGGCGATGGCGTAGTCCATCGCGTCATGCACATCCGCTTCCTGATGGAGCTCGTGCATCGGGGGCGCGCTATCAAGCAAGCGCTGCAGGCTCGCTCGGCGATGCGCCGCCGCAGGCGGGGCAACCTGCGCTATCGCGCCCCGCGCTTTGACAACCGCACCCGCAAAGCGGGCTGGCTGCCGCCCTCGCTGCAACATCGCGTCGACACGACCATGGCCTGGGCCAGGCGTCTGTGCAAGCTCGCGCCGGTCACGCACATCGCACAGGAGCTCGTGCGCTTTGACATGCAACTAATGCAAAATGCCGAGATTTCCGGCGTCGAGTATCAGCAGGGTGAACTGGCGGGCTACGAGGTACGGGAATATCTGCTGGAGAAGTTCGGTCGCAGCTGCCAATACTGCGATGCCACCGGCGTGCCGCTGCAGGTCGAGCACATTCATGCGAAAGCGCGCGGCGGCTCGAGTCGCGTGAGCAACCTGGCGCTGGCCTGTGCGCCGTGCAACCAGAAAAAGGACAGCCGCGACATCCGCGCGTTTCTGGCGCAAGACCCCACGCGGCTGGCGCGGATTCTCGCGCGAGCCAAGGCACCGTTGCGTGATGCCGCCGCCGTCAACACGACGCGCTGGGCGCTCTTTGAGGCCTTGAAGGGCACCGGCTTGTCCGTCTCCACGGCGAGCGGTGCACAGACGAAGTGCAATCGCACGCGGCTGGGGCTTCCCAAAACCCATTCCCTCGATGCCGCGTGCACGGGACAGGCGGATGGCGTGACCGGCGCCGCTGCGCCGGTGCTGGTGGTGAAGTGTTCCGGACGCGGCTCGCGCAGCCGAACGCGGCTCAACCAGTTCGGGTTTCCGCGCGCTTACCTATCGCGCAGCAAAACCGCGTTCGGATTTAGAACCGGGGATATGGTGCTCGCGACGGTGCCGAACGGTAAAAAGGCCGGCACGTACCAGGGGCGTGTCGCCATCCGTCAAACGGGCTCCTTCAACATTCAGTCCGGGAAGCCGGGGGTGCCGACCGTGCAAGGCATCTCACAAAAGCACTGCAAGGTGCTGCAACGCGGTGACGGCTATGGCTACGCCTGTCAGCCTTCCCCTTATTCAACAACGAAAGGCAACGAGGCCTGCGGCCTCGGCGCCTTTCCGCTCCGCCCTGAAGGACGGAGTGTCGCGGAGCAACTCGGATGAATATCGGACAAGCAGCCCAGGCAACAGGCGTCACGGCCAAGATGATCCGCTACTACGAAAGTATCGGATTGATTCCGCCAAGTCCCCGGTCGGATGCCGGCTACCGCCGTTATGGCGAACAGGAACTGCACTTGCTGCGCTTCATCAGGCAAGCGCGCCGGCTCGGCTTCGGTGTCGAACAGATTCGTCAGTTGCTCGCCTTGTGGCAGGACCGCGGGCGCGCGAGTTCGCAGGTCAAGGCGTTGGCACAGGCCCATGTCGCCGAGCTCGATCAACGTATTGCCGAACTGGTGGCTATGCGCGACACGCTCACACATCTCGCGGATCATTGTCATGGCGATGATCGGCCCGACTGTCCGATCCTCGACGGTCTCGCGGCCGCCGACTTGCCGACGCAATCCGCGCCGGCTTGCCATCCGCAACACCATTGACATGAGGGGCCGGCGTGTGAAAAAACGGCACCCCGGGCGTTGTTGTACGGCAGCAACTGAAACTTAAATGATTGATAGATAAAGGATTATTTAGGTTTTTGGGGCGTTTGAGGGGGGCTTCTAGCAGAATTTTTCCAGATTTTCTATATTAGGGCCAACCCTATGAGGTAAAACCCTATATAATGCGAAGCACTGCTGCGATGCAGCACACTATTGATCTGGAGAAACGTCATGTTTGCCGCCCTGTTTGAAGTCGTGAACACTTGGTTTGAAAATGCTGAGCGCCGTCGCCGCGAAGCGTTCCTGGCCGAGTCGAAGGACATCATTGAGCTGGAACAACGTATCCGCGCGCTCGAAACCGCCGGTTACTGAAAGGCCTGGCCGAACGGTCGACGCTGGCGCAGTTAGGTGGTAGCAGTCGATAAGCCAAGTCAGGGCAATATCCCGCCGTCATTGGACGGCGTGCGACGGCGCCCCGACCGTTCCAGGCCTTGCGCCACAGCGCATTGAGGTTCGTTGGACCCTGAAGCCCGCTTTACGCGGGCTTTTGTTTTGTTGCGCGCAGGCTTTGTGTTTTTCAGGCGCGGGCCGCACGGCTTGCATTGGGCGTGGACTTGGGATACTGTACATCCATACAGTAATTTGCGGGGCACCATCTCATCCTGGAGGGTGTTCCACCGCTTCGCCACTCGTCTGCCGCCATGACCCTGTCGCTTTCCGCATTGCCAGCCGGCCTTTGGCGTGCCAGCGAACTGGCGCGCTATACCCGTCCGGGTCACCGTACCGGCTTTGCCTCGCTCGATCATGAATTGCCCGGCGGCGGCTGGCCGCAGGGGGCCGTCACCGAATTGCTATGCGAGCGTGCGGGCATCGGGGAGTGGCGTCTTCTGGCGCCGGCCTTGCGCGATCTGACACAGGCCGGGCAGGCCGTCCTCCTGGTGGCGCCGCCGCTCCTGCCTTATGCGCCGGCGCTGGCGGCATGGGGCATCGATTTACGTCAACTGACGATCGTCACGCCGCCCGTCCCTGCGCCGGCGGTCCGTGCGGGGCGGCGCACGGCGCGGCCCCGGGGCGAGAATCGCGACATGCTGTGGGCGGCGGAACAGGCACTCAAGGGCGTGTGCTGCGGCGCGGTGCTGGCATGGTTGCCGGCTGCCACCCCTGAACAGGTGCGGCGTCTGCAAGTGGCTGCGTCGGGCGGCGATACGCTCGCGTGGCTGATACGGCCCGCGATGGCGGCTGCGACCGCTTCGGCGTCGCCGTTGCGGCTCGGATTGACCGTCGGCGCGGGTAGCCGGTTGGCCGTGCGGTTTCATAAACGGCGCGGGCCGCCGCGCACGGAACCGCTCTGGCTGAGCTTGCCTGCGCCGCATGCGCGTGCGGTGCAGGCCGCCGAGCCGGCGGCATCTCACAACGCCGGTGCGCCATGCGCCGGCAGTTCTCACACAGGAGCCGGGCATGGCCTGCTGGATCGCCTTGCACCTGCCGCAGCTGGCGCTCGAGATCGCACCGCCGCGAACGCCTGAGCGTTCGGCGGCCGCAGTGGCCGGCGTGGCGGAGCTGCCTGACGCGGACGATCCGATCGTCGTGCTATCGCAGACACGTGTCTGGCAAGCTGGCGCGATGGCGCGGCGGGCCGGTGTGCGCGCCAGCATGCGTCGCGGCGGCGTGCTCGCCTTGCTGCCGCAGGCGCGTTTCCATGATCGCGACGAAGTGGCCGAAGCGAAGGCGCTCGAAGCGTTGGCGCTTGCGCTGCTGCGCTTCGGTCCCGATGTCGCCATTGCCGCACCACAATGCGTGATGCTCGAAGCCGGAGCGAGTCTGCGCCTGTTTGGCGGCTTGGCGGCGCTCTGCCGCCTGGTCGTGGAGACAGCCCATACGCTTGGGCATCGCGTCACCCTCGGCGTGGCGGCAACCGCCGCCGGCGCGACGCTGCTTGCGCGTGACATGGCCGGCGGGCGAGGGCGGCGCCGTCGTTCCGCGCAAGCCACGCAAGCCGGCGGCGTGGCGGCAGCGCCGGTTCCGGAAGCGGCTGCACCGATTGACCTGGATGCCCTTGTGCCGCAGCTCGACGCATTGCCCGTGGCGTTGCTGACGAGTGCCGGTCCGTGGCTCGACTGGCTCGCGCAAATCGGCTGCGCCACCCTGGGAGCGTTGCGTGCGTTGCCGCGCGCCGGCATTCGCCGCCGCTGCGGCGCCGAATTGCCGGGCGAGTTGGCGCGCGCCTACGGCGAGGAGGTCGAAGCGCCCGCCTGGTATCGCGCGCCGCCGCACTTCGAGGCCTGCTTGCCGTTGCCGGCGCTTACCAGCGACGTGAACGTCCTGCTGTTCGGCCTGCGCCGCTTGCTCGCGCAATTGGCGGGCTGGCTCGGCGCGCGTCAACTCGGCGCGCGCATCGTCACACTCGTGCTCGAACACGAACCGCTTGGCCGTCACACGCTTGCACCCACGCAGTTGGCGATCGCGCTGGCTGCGCCGAGCGCGTCGCCCGACCATCTGCTGGCGGTCTGCAAGGAGCGCCTGGCGCGTCAGCCGCTGGCGGCGCCTGTGCTCACGCTGCGTCTGGACGTCACGCAAACCGCACCTTACGCGCCGGTGAGCGGTGCGTTGTTGCCGGAGCCGGGGCGCGTGCGGCACGACCTCGTTCATCTGCTGGAGCGCTTGTCTGCGCGTCTGGGGGAAGACCGTGTCACGCAACTGCATGTGCGTGGCGATCATCGCCCGGAAACCGCGTTCGTCTGCATGCCGCATGGCGCCGCGTTGCCGGCTGGCGCCGCGCGTGCGGGGCCGGCGGCGGACACGGTGTCATGCGCGGCGCCGCCGCGCCCGGCGTGGTTGCTCGATGCACCGCGGCGGCTGGAGATGCGCCAGGAAAAGCCGTGGCGTGACGGCCCGCTGACCTTGTTGAGCGGCCCGGAGCGCATCGAGGCGGGCTGGTGGGAGCCGGGCACCGTCACGCGCGACTATTTCATTGCGGCAGACGCTGAGGGGGCGTTGTTGTGGATCTTTCGCGAGCGCCCTGTGCATGGCGCGTCCGCGGCCTGGTATCTGCATGGCCTGTTCGGTTGAGCGGATATCCGGCATACCTCATATGCGGGTGACTGATGGAGATGGATGCTTTTTTGCCGTGGCAGGGGCCGACGGACGGACTTGCCGCGAACGAGGACGACGATAGCGCCGGTGGCATCGGCGAGCGCGACGAGAGCGGCTTGCCCGGCTATGCCGAACTGCATTGCCTGTCGAACTTCTCCTTCCAGCGCGGCGCGTCCCATCCGGAGGAGTTGGTGGCGCGCGCGGCGCAGCTTGGCTACCGCGCGCTGGCCATCACCGACGAATGCTCCGTCGCGGGCGTGGTGCGGGCGCTTGCCGAGTCCGTCAATCATCCGACCTTGTCGCTGATCGTCGGCAGCGAGTTTCGTTTGCAGACGGACATGACGCATGCGCCGCAGGTCCCGTTGCATCTGGTCGCGCTGGCGCAGCATCGCGAGGGCTACGGCAATCTGTCGGAGATGATCACGCTGGGCCGCATGCGCGGACCGAAGCGCGGCTATACCCTGACTCCCGGCGATTTTGCCGATCCCGCGCCGGCACAGGCACATTTGCGCGGACTGCCCGGTTGCCTGATGCTGCTCGTGCCGCCGCCGGGCGCCGATGAGGCGACTTTGCTTGCGCAGGCGCAATGGGCCGTGCGGACCTTCGGCACCCGCGTGTGGCTTGCGCTTGAACGCCTGCATCGCGCCGACGACGACACGCAGCTCGCCCGTTTGCGTGCGGTGTCGGCGCGCACGGGCATGCCGCTCGTCGCCACCGGCCATGTGTTGATGCATGTGCGATCGCGCAAGCCCTTGCAGGACACCTTGACGGCGATCGGGCTCGGCCAGTCGGTACAGTCGTGCGGGCTGGCGCTTGCGGCCAATGCCGAACAGCATTTGCGTGCGCGCATGCGTCTCGCGTGGCTCTATCCGCGTGAAGCGCTGGCCGCCACGGTCGAGATCGCGTCACGCTGTCACTTCGATCTGCGCAGCTTGCGCTACGAATATCCCGAAGAACTTGTGCCGGCCGGACATACCCCGGCGACCTATCTGCGCCAGGAAGTCGAGGCGGGCTTGCGCCGGCGTTATGGCGAGACGATTCCGTCCAAGGTTCGCCAACTGATCGAAGACGAACTGAAGCTCATTGCCGAACTCGAATACGAACCGTATTTCCTGACCGTCTACGACATTGTCAGCTTCGCGCGCAGTGAGGACATCCTGTGCCAGGGGCGCGGCTCTGCGGCCAACTCGGCGGTGTGCTATTGCCTTGGCATCACCGAGGTCGATCCCGATCAGGTGCAATTGCTGTTTGGCCGTTTCCTGTCGAAGGAACGCAACGAGCCGCCGGACATCGACGTCGACTTCGAGCATCAGCGGCGCGAGCAGGTTATCCAGTACATCTACAAAAAATACGGCCTGGAACGTGCCGCGCTTGCGGCGACCGTCATCACCTACCGGCTGCGCAGCGCTTTGCGTGACACGGGGCGTGCGCTCGGCATCGATCCTTCGATCGTCGAGCAGGTGGCGCAAGGCCAGCAATGGTGGGATGGCCGCGACAACCTGCTCGCGCGCATGGCGGCGCAGGGTTTGTCGCCCGAGGCGCCGACGACGCGTATGTGGGCCGATCTCGTAAGCCGGCTGGTCGGTTTCCCTCGTCATCTGTCGCAGCACGTGGGCGGCTTCGTGATCTCGCGCGACAAGCTTTCGCGGCTCGTGCCGATTGCACCGGCGGCGATGGATGACCGTTACGTCATCCAGTGGGACAAGGACGACATCGACACGCTCAAGCTGCTCAAGGTCGACGTACTGGCGCTGGGCATGCTGAGCGCGCTCCAGCGCACCTTGAAGATGTTGAGCGCATGGCGCGGCACGCCGATCGGCTTGCACGACATCCCGAACGAAGATCCGAAGACCTACGCCATGATCCGCCGTGCGGATACCGTCGGCGTCTTCCAGATCGAATCGCGCGCGCAGATGAGCATGTTGCCGCGCCTGGGACCGAAGACCTATTACGACCTTGTGATCGAAGTGGCGATCGTGCGGCCGGGGCCGATCCAGGGCGGCATGGTGCATCCGTACCTGCGGCGCAAGCAGGGCAAGGAGGATGTCGACTATCCGCGCGAAGAAATCAAGGCAGCGCTCGAGCGCACCCTGGGCGTGCCGATTTTCCAGGAGCAGGTCATGCAGGTCGCGATGATCGCTGCCGGATTCTCGGCGGGCGAGGCGGATCAACTGCGGCGCTCCATGGCGGCATGGCGGCGCAAGGGCGGATTGGAGAAATTCCAGAGACGGATCATCGACGGCATGACGGCGAACGGCTATCCGCAGGCGTTTGCGGAAGCGATTTGCCGTCAGATCGAGGGCTTCGGGGAGTATGGTTTCCCGGAGAGCCATGCGGCGAGTTTTGCGTTGCTGGCCTATGCGAGCGCGTGGCTCAAATGTCACGAGCCGGCCATGTTCCTGTGTGGTTTGCTCAACAGCCAGCCGATGGGATTTTATTCTCCGTCGCAGCTGGTGCAGGATGCGCGGCGCCATGGAGTCGAGGTGCGTCCGGTCGACGTGTGCGAGAGCGCGGCCGAGGCGACGCTTGAAGTGCGCATGACGCGTGGCGGCTACCCGGCGCGCCAGCCGGCGGTGCGATTGGGGCTGGCGCAGATCAAGGGATTGTCCGATACGGCGGCGATTGCGATCGAGGCGGCACGCCGGCAGAAGCCGTTCGCCGATATCGACGATCTGGCGGCGCGCGCGGCCCTGACGCGTCACGACCTGGACGCCCTTGCCGCGGCCGATGCGCTGGCGACGTTATTGGGCGGGCGCCGTCAAGCCCGTTGGACGGTGGCGGCCTATCAACCGCCGACGCCGTTGCTGGGCGCGCCGACTTTGCGCGATGCCATGCCGGGCAGCGAGGATGAGCAGGTGAATTTGCCGCCGATGCCGGAGGGGCAGGACATTGTGGCCGACTATGCGAGTACGGGCTTGTCGCTGCGGCGCCACCCGTTGCAGCTGTTGCGGGAAAAATTGCGCGGCATGCGGATGCGGACGGCGCGTGATTTGCGCGACGTGCCGAATGGCCGGCGTGTGCGTGCGGCGGGGATCGTGACGGGGCGGCAACGTCCGGGAACGGCCAACGGCACGATTTTCGTATCGCTGGAGGATGAGACGGGCGTGATCAACGTGATTGTCTGGCCGGATATCGTGGAATCGCAGCGTACCCCGCTGTTGGCGTCGTCCATGATGGGCGTGGAGGGCGTGTGGCAGCGGGAGGGGCGCGTCATGCACCTGGTGGCACGAAAGCTGGTGGATCTGTCCGAGATGCTGGGCGAGTTGAGCGTCAATAGTCGGAACTTCCATTAAGAAAGCCCCAGCCCCAGCAACACAATCACTGACAGCGTGGCAGGGCTCGCGAGCGTACCTGGAGGCATGACGCCGGCAATGGAGCTGGTTTTGCGAAGCAAAAGTAGATCCGTTGGCGGCCCCGGGAGCGTGAGAGGGCGACGCGCGGGCAACCTGCGAGGGTTTTCAGCCAGTGAAAGCGAGGAAGGAAACCGAAGCCGGGGCAATCCGCGACGGTTTCCATCCTCAAAAGCACCTCACTCAATGCGCCGTGTCCGCCTGCTTCCCGGCTTCCTGCGCCAGGGCGTTGGCTTCCGCCTGGCTGCGAAGCCCGTTGAAATGCGCATTGAGCAGCACCGCCGTGATCGACGCGAGCAGGATGCCGCTATGCAGCAGCGGTTCCAGCGCATGCGGCAGCTTGTTGAAGAACTTGTCCGATGCGACCGGAATCATCCCCATGCCGATACTGATGGCGATGATGTACAGGTTGTACTTGTTCTTCGCCAGATCGACCGTCGACAGAATCTTGATGCCCGTGGCAGTGACCATGCCGAACATCACAATACCTGCGCCGCCCAACACGAACTGCGGCACCGACGCCACCACGTGCGCCACCTTCGGGAACATCCCGAGCGCGATCAGGATCATGCCGCCCGCCACGCATACCCAGCGGCTCTTCACACCCGTGACCCCGACCAACCCCACATTCTGCGAGAACGACGTGTACGGAAACGTATTGAAGATGCCGCCGATCAACGTCCCGAGGCCATCCACCCGCAAACCGCGCACGAGCGTCTTCTGATCCACCGGGCGTCCCACGATATCGCCCACCGCGAGAAACATCCCCGTCGATTCGATAAACGTCACCAGCATCACCAGCGTCATCGTCGCGATCGCGATCAGATCGAATTTCGGCATGCCGAAATGGAACGGCATCACGATGCCAATCCACGGCGTCTCGGCCAGTCCCGCGAACGATACCTTGCCCAGCAGCAACGCGACCAACGTGCCGAACAAAATGCCAAGCAACACCGCAATGTTCGCAAAGAAGCCGCGCACATACTTCGTGATGTACAAGATGCACACCAACACCGCGAACGACACGCCCAGATACACCGGGTTGCCGTAGTCCGGATTGCCGAAGCCGCCCGCCGCCCAGTTGATGCCGACGCCCATCAGGGACACGCCGATCACCGTGATCACCGTGCCCGTCACGACCGGCGGGAACAGGCGCAGCAGCTTTCCGATGTACGGCGCAATCACAATGCCGATGATCCCCGACACGATCGTCGCCCCGTAGATGTCGAGCAGACCGAGGGCGGGATTCGTGCCGATCGCGATCATCGGCGTGACGGCCGTAAAGGTCACCCCCATCATGATCGGCAGACGCAGACCGAACTTCCAGACCCCGATGGTCTGGATCAATGTCGCAATGCCGCAAGCGAACAGATCCGCATTGATCAGGAACGCCACCTGATCGATGCTCAACTTCAGCGCGCCGCCAATAATCAGCGGCACAGCCACCGCGCCGGCATACATCACCAGCACGTGCTGCAATCCCAGCGTGAAGAGTTTGGCCAACGGCAAGCGCGCGTCGACCGGGTGTACGGCTGGTTGCGTCATGTCATCTCCTTGATCCGTGCGTGTGACCTGTCGATCACCGAAGGTAATTTTTTTACCGACTCGCGGCGAACGCTGCCGCGATATCGTGGCGCTAGTGTCCCGCGCCGAAATGCGGCCCGCAATGGGGGCCGCAGCTATAGTGGGTTTAGCGGATGGAGAGGCCGAAAAGCCTTGAGGGGTCGGGGTTTTCCCGTGACGCGCAGGCGCAGCGGCAGGATGGGCGTGGGGCGCATGGGCCGCAGCACGCCGGTCATCATATGAAAAGAAGAATGCTAGGAATGTCTGATCCGATATGATCGCCGCGAGGCGCGATCTTCAGCGCGCGACTGCGGGTTTGCGGTGAAGGGACGGTTCCGCCGGGGCCGCGATCCCTTCGAGCTTCTTGGAGATTTCGTCCCCCATGTGATGCAGGAACTCCATCTCCTTGCTGCCGAGTCCGCCGGCACAAGGGACGTGACCCCAATCGCCGTAGAGCAGGGCGACCGGTTGATTGCGCTGCTGCACCGGCAACAGGAAGAACGACTTCACGTGCCCGAAATGCTGGCGGTGCCAGCGCGGGATGCGAGTGGCGATGCGCGGTTCGTGGGCGTTCTCGATGAAGATTGCACGGCCGTTGGTCAGCGCGAGATGGAAAACGTCCGGTTCGAACGCAGCGGGAAACGACAGTCCGAGTACCGGCTGGATGTCGCACCCGATGCCGTAACGTGCCTCGAACGCTTTTTCGTGCGTATTGCGCAGGAATGCCGCGCAATTGGCGAACCCGAGCGATTGCATGATCGCTTCGAGCGTTAGATTGAGCAGACTGTCGGCATCGGCTCCCGGGGTGGCCGCACGCACTTCCGTCAGGCCGGTCGCCAGGCGCCGCACCGAATCGAGCGGCTTGCCGGCGGGCGGCAAAAGCGTGCTGGGCGCACCCGTGCTGATCGAAAGGAATTCCTGATGCGACGTATCGCGCACCATGTCCTCGCCGATCGCAACCACTTCGGTCGCGTCGAGCGCCAGCCGATCCGCATAGCTTGCGGCGAGTGCGGCGATACGGTCGGGATCGGCCCCGCTCGTCAACTCTCCGACCATCTCGTTGGAGAGATTCGCCACGGTGCAAAGCCAATCTGCATGCGACAACGGCTCGTCGGGGTCCGCGGGCTCGGCCGGCCGCATGCTGCGCGCGATGCCGTCCGGCAGCCCCCATTTGTGCGCGGCCGCCTCGGCCAGTTCCGGAAACGAGATTGCCAGTACGCGTTCGCAGGCATCGCTGTCGCTGATGCCCTCGTTGGACGCAAGCTGCTGAATCTGCTGCCATTCTTCCGGGAAGCAATACGCCACGAGCATGCGCGCCACGTGATGGAGCAGGGTGCAGACGACCGCCTCCTCGCCGTCGCGAATGCCGGTCTTGGCGGTGATGTCACGGGCGAACGCGCCCGCCAGAGAGGCGCGGGCGAGCTCGCGCGCCATGTCCTGGCGATGCGAAGCCACTTCGCCGAAGCCTTCGAGCAACTTCAGGCTCAGCGCCAGATGGCCGATGGTGTCGACGCCGAGAATCATGATCGCGCGCGATACGGTCGTCACATTGCAGCCGAACGGCGCGTACATCGCGGAATTGGCAAGACGGATGACTTTCTGCGTGAGCGCGAAATCGCTCAGCACCGACGACGCCAGGTCGGCCGTGGAGGTGTCTTCGCTCTGCATGGCGGAGACAATGCTGCTGACAGAACGCTGCAGCGAGGGAAAGTCGCCTTTCTCGCTCATGCGCTGCCACAATAATTCGAGGGTCCCTTCTTTCGTCATGCTCATGGTATGCATTTAGCGCGTCAGCGCCCGCCCTCCAGATGCAGGCTGCCGGAAGCGAAGGCTCCCTCCAGTTCGTTTGCCGGCAGGGCTTGCGACACGAGCCATCCTTGAATGGAATCGCAACCTCGGTCGATCAGCATCTGGCGTTGCTCCTCGGTTTCGACACCTTCGGCCACGGCCGACAGGCCCAGTTCGCGGGCGAGGCCCAGCACCGCCGTGACGATGGTGCGGTCATTGCTCGACGTCGGCATGTCCTTGACGAAGCTGCGGTCGATCTTCAAGGCCGACAGCGGGAAGCGTTTGAGGTAGCCGAGACTCGAATAGCCCGCGCCGAAATCGTCCACGGCAAAGCGCACGCCAAGCGTCTGAAGTTCGCGCAGCACCAGATTGGCCTGCTCCGGGTCGCGCATCAGCACGCTTTCCGTGATCTCGAGCACCAGCCTGTGGCCTTCCACGCCCGAATCGGCGATGGCCTGCCAGACGAGGCTCGGGAACGCCGGATGGTGAAACTGCTGGGCCGAAACGTTGACGGACATATACAAGCCGCCGAGCCGCGTCGTGTCCCAGCGGGCCAGCTGCATGCACGCGGCGCGCAGCGCCCAGCCGCCCAGCAGGTTGATGAGGCCGTTGGCTTCCGCGAGCGGGATGAACTCCGCCGGCGAAACGGGGCCGAGCGCGGGATACCAGCGCATCAGCGCCTCCACGCCCTTGACTGCGAGGGTTACCGGATCGCAGATCGGCTGGTAGTGCAGGCTGAACTCGCCGTTGTGAATGGCTTCGAACATGGCCGACTCGAGCGAGAACGCCTTGCGCTGCAAGTCGCCGAGGTCATCCGTGTAGACGTAAAGCCCGTTGCGGCCGCGATCTTTCGCGCAATACATGGCGGCGTCGGCGTGCTTGATCAGCGTGCCGTCTGAGGTGCCGTGCCTGGGGTAGAACGCCACGCCGATGCTGGTGGTCAGGTGCAGCATTTGGTCGCCCACCTGGAACGGTTGCTGGATGGCCGACAGCACGCGCTTCATGATGCCGTTCAGCGCCTGTTCGTCATCGCATCCGGGCAGCACGAGTACAAATTCGTCGCCGCCCATGCGGCCGGCGACGTCCGTCTCGCGGATTTGTGCGACGAGCCGCTGTCCGGCGGCGCGCAGCAACTGATCGCCCACGTCGTGCCCTAGCGAGTCGTTGACCTTCTTGAAACCGTCGAGGTCGAGCAGCGCCACGGCGAAGTTCGGCCCGCCATCATTCGCGTGTGCGATGGCGCCGGCAATGCGCTCCTGGATGTAGCCGCGATTGCCCAACCCGGTGACCGTGTCGCACAGGGCGAGCTCGCGCAGGCGCTGTTCGCTGTCCTTCTGGGCGGTGATGTCGACGCCACGGACCACGAACGTGGCGGGCAAGGTCCGGGTCCGCGGCGAATACAGGGCGATGTGCAACTGCATCCAGAGACGGTCCGTCAGGCCGCGCAGCAGGCGCACGGTACAGTGCTGCGGACCTTGTGTCTGCGCAGCGGCAAGGGCTTCCTGGACAACAGGAACGTCGTCGATGCCGGTCAGCTCGAAAAGCGACGCATGGTCAACATACTCACGGGAATATTCAAGGAAACGCAGCGAGGTATCGGCAATGAAGAGAAAGCGTCCTTCGGCCGTGACATGGGCCGAAAGTCCGCCGGTCAGTTCGACCAACGCCCGGGCAACGGCCGGGACCGGTTCCCGGCCGAGGGCCGGCAACAAAACCGGCGGCTCGACAAAGGGCACGCCGGCGGGGAGTCGATCTGAACTCATTGTTGTTGTCTGTGCATGCATCACGTCTGGCACACCGTCCCCGCTTCCTTTCCCCGTGTCTGGCGGCGTGTCTGCTGACTCATTGGACCCAAGCGTCCGATGGATTGTGGGGCATTATAGCCAAAGACGCCAGTAATTTCGGTGCCGGTGGCGAGGCGGCCGCACGCCGTGTGGCGCGGCTTCCACGGGCTAACGCAAGGAAAAAACCGACAGGCGGTTGACTTCAGGGGATATCGTCTTGCGAGGCGGGGTTTCCGGCGGTGAATGAGGCACTGTCCGGGCACAGTGCATGAAACCGGCGTCGCGGCTTATGGCAGGCGAAAACAGGGTGTTTTTCTGACAGTTACGCGGGGATTTTTTCGGACGCATTCGCGCGCGGGATTCCGGTGCGAGGGCGGTGCGAATCGCGCTCGCCGGACGCGATCTCATCTAGCTGCATGACGATACGCCCTTGGGCGCGCTGATCACCGAGCGGCTGGAGCAGACGGCGTTGCTGAAGGACGCGGCCTTGTAATCGCTTCGATCGATCGCGCAAATTCCCAACGGTGCTGTCGGCAACAGGCTTGCGACGCTTTTCAGAAACCATGGCAGGCGAGTGACGTTAACCTTTGCCGCCAGAAGCCTGCCATCCGGGCCAGGCGCATTTTCCGTCACGTCTATGCCTGATATCTCGCGTTATGCTTGCCAATCATCGGCGACAGGGGCTGCCGTCAGCCGTGTTGTTGGCCCCGATTCGAAAAATTCCGTCTATGGCACCGAGGGAACCTATCGGCCGCTATTCGACAGCTTCGACGGACTCCGCCGCGAAATAACGTCTGCGAATCAGACTTGCGGTCAGCCTGACGTCATATTGACGCCGTTGCACGAGGCGCCGATGCGAGACCCAGTCGCGTCGATGTCTTCCGTGTCAAGCGAAGCGAGCCGCAGAGGCGAAACCAAATATCCGAGTACGCCCCGTGTGAACATCGACGGTTTGCGTTATTGCACGTACAAGGAATGGTGCTCGGAGCATCGGCGCATGTGGGTGTCCGTTGATGCGATCGATGACAAGATGTTCTACGCTGGCGTCAATCAGTCGAGGTGGGCGCAATGTCTGACGCACTGGTTCAAGGCGAGCCGGAGCGCGGAATTGGACCTGTCGTTTGAAATGCGTGGACGCGCTATCGCGCTGAGTGAGGCGGGCAAGGGGCGCGCCCCAGCGCGCCATATCGTGAGCTGTTTCGAACCGACCCTGCACTTCGACGCCCAGATGAAAGCCGTCGAAGCGTTCAACACGGCGGTACAAGCGGCGTATGGCCTGACGCCTTATCAGGAAATTCCGGCGTCAACCTTCCACAAGGCGCATGTGGATAGCCTGCGGGATATCGTCGAACATCAGGAGCACGTGCTGCATCGGGCGCTTTTATCGATGCAGTATGACCGGGCATATCTTTTGAAGATCGATGAATTGGTTCGGAAAGCCTCGGACAAACAGACAATCTTTGGCCCCGATACCGAGGTGCGCGTTGCGATGCGGCGTGGCGAACTTGTTCTCAAGCCAGTCCGTACGGGGTTCAAATGGGGGAATTTCTTTGGCCCGTCGGTGCGTGCACGCCGCGAAGCGGCGAGACTGGCGCTGGATGTCATCCGCATTCGTGACCCGAACGCGAAAAGTGTGAATCTGCAAGCTGGCGTGACGTTGGCGCAACTGCGTCAATGTGGATTCGGATTCGGCAGTGCTCCGGACCATGGCTCCCGGTTCGCAGAGCACTTGTCGCAGTTGGACGCAAAGGCTCAGGAAATCGAGCGGTACCAGCAAGAGATCGGCACATTGAAGGGCGGTTGGCCCGCCGGGACGTTCCGCATGACCCAGGCGTCCGTGGTTCCCATCGAGGTGGAGCCGGAGCCGCCGGGGGACGACGATAGCGATACGGACAGCGAGGCGATTACGATCCCCCGGGCGCACGTCGGCCCCAATTCAATGCCGGCAATGCCGGGCGAATTCCTGGGCGAATTGAGGCGTGCGCAGAGGGCGTATTCGGAGCGCTCTGCGCATTCAAGTGCAAGTTCGCTGGAGGCGTCGTACGAGAAGGGGAGAGCGGCCAGCAAGGCGCGCGCACAAGGGGAAAGCGTCACGCGACTCACGCAGAGCACTGCATTCAAATTGGCGACCGAAAGTGGTTCGCCACCCTCAGGAGGCGCGGCGCTCAGGCTGGCAAGCGGTGACGATAACGATGACGACCCGCAATGGGACAATGACGAGGTATTCCTCCCGAGCCACGGCTAGTCGAAAGCCCCTTCGGCTGCACATCCCGCGCGAGGGATGCCGGTCGTTCCCGACAGGTCGGGCTACCGGCAAGTCGGCTGCGTCCTGACCTCGAAGAACTCGAACGGCTGCGCCTGCAGCCGGTCTGCCAGCGCCGGGTAGTTGGCAGCGACGAAGCGTCTCGCGCCGACCATGTCGTAGACGAAGCGCAATGACAGATTCGGTCCGTTGCTGCCGACCAGCAGGCTGCCCGCGTAGATGACGTCGCCCGCACGGACCTGCACGGTCGGTACTTTTCGTCCCTTGCAATACTTGTAGCGGTACTCGCCATCCGCCGGCACGAATTCCATTGGCCCGAAACGCTCATTCTTGAGCGGCGGCGACACCCGCATCGCCACGAATCCCTGTCCAGGCTTGTTGACGTTGAGCGTGCGCAGCAACGCGCCGCCCAGTACGCCGTTGACCGTTTGCGAGTTTTCCGAATACGTCCACGGTCCCCAGGTACTCTGCATCGTCGAATCCAGTCCGACGATCACGATGGCGTACTCCTCTAGGGTGTCTTTCTGAAGCGGCTGATTGGGTGGCACGCCTGCGCTCTTGCAGCCGGCGAGCGCCAGGATCCCGGCGGCGAAGATAAGATGGGCAACACGTCGGGTGAGCGTCATGCGAACTCCTCTGACCTGGGCAGCCTGGCAATGAACCACCAAAAAGCACGAAAGCCCCGCAAAACCATGCGGCGAGAATCGGATGCGTCCGATGGCATCGGGTGACGGGGTTCGCTTATCCTACGTGAATTGCCCTACGCCGCCCACAGAACTCAGGAGAAGTCCCTATCAGGCGCGTCAGTCTGTCAGATAACGCGCCTTGACGCGCTTGCCCTTGACCTTGCCTTCATTGAGCGCGCGCAGCGCTTGCGGGGCGATGTCACGGTCCACGGCGACATAGGTGAACACGTCCGTCACGTTGATCTTGCCGATCTGCGTGCCGGGCAATCCGGCTTCCCCGGTCAGCGCGCCGAGCACGTCGCCGGGCCGGATCTTTTCCTTCTTTCCGCCGAGCATCTGAAGCGTGACCATGGGCGCCAGCATCGGGCCGCCCGGCGCCGGCGCGAGCTCGGACAGCTTGTGCCATTCGAATTCGGTTCCCTGGGCCGCTTCGATCGCGCCGACACGGCCCATTTCGTTCAGGCTCGCCAGGCTCAGCGCCCAGCCGGCCTGATCGGCGCGTCCGGTCCGGCCGATCCGGTGCACATGCACTTCGGGATCCTGCGTCACGTCGACATTGATCACCGCCTCGAGCTGCGCTATGTCGAGACCGCGCGCCGCGACGTCGGTCGCCACCAATACCGTGCAGCTGCGGTTGGCGAACTGGATCATGACGAGGTCGCGGTCGCGCTGTTCGAGATCGCCATGCAGCGCAAGCGCCTCGACGCCCTCGGCGTGCAGGACTTCGAGCAAATCGCGGCACTGCGCCTTCGTGTTGCAGAACGCGATGGTGCTGGCGGGGCGATAGTGCGCCAGCAACTGGCCCACGGCATGCAGCCGCTCGTCGTCGCGCACTTCATAGAAGCGTTGGCGGATCTTCGCGGCGTCATGCCGTTCCGCGAGTTTCACTTCCTTCGGGTTGCGCAGGAACCGCTGTGCGAGCTTGCCGATGCCCTCGGGGTACGTCGCGGAGAACAGCAGCGTCTGGCGCTCGGCCGGGCATTGTTTGGCCACATAGGCGATGTCGTCGAAAAAGCCCATGTCCAGCATGCGGTCGGCCTCGTCGAGCACCAGGGTCTTGATGCCTGCGAGCGAGAGGGTGCCGCGTTCGATGTGGTCCATCAGGCGGCCCGGCGTGCCGACGACGATATGGGCGCCGTGGGCGAGGCTGTCCGCCTGCGGGCGCAGCGGCGTGCCGCCGCACAGCGTCAGGATCTTGATGTTCTCTTCGGCGCGGGCGAGGCGGCGCAATTCCTGCGCGACTTGCTCGGCCAGTTCGCGTGTCGGGCACAGCACGGCGGCTTGCACGGCAAAATCGCGTGTGTCGAGACGGTTCAGTACGCCGAGCGCGAAGGCGGCGGTCTTGCCGCTGCCGGTCTTGGCTTGGGCGATCAGGTCATTGCCGGCCAGCATGAGCGGCAGGGCGGCGGCCTGGATCGGCGTCATCTCGGTGTAACCGAGTTGCGCGAGGTTGGCCTGCATGGCGTCGCCAAGCGGGAGGGCGGCAAAGGAAGCGCCGGCGGCGGGGGCGGGGGTGCGATTTGAAGTCATGCCGGATTATACCGGGCGGGATGGCCCGGCTCCGGTTTGGGCGCGATTGTGTCCGGCGATCGTCTCCGGTTATCCCCGCTTGCGCCCGCCTCTTCCCGTTTGCCCCCATTGTCAGCCGCAGCAGTGCGGCGTAGCATGGGTTCGCCCGTCCGTTGCGGCCGTGTCATGTTCTCCGATGCGTCCGGCCGGTGGGGCGGGAAAGCCTGACACGCTTTCCTTCGGCGACGTTCCATCGAAGTCATTCGCGTGGTTCGCCACGCCCGACCGGGAGCCAATGCATGCCCGCCCAACCCGAAGACAAGGTCAGCCGGCACATGGCTGACGTCGTGGCCCTCGCTCGCGAGCGCGCCCCCGACATTGGCGACGTATTCGAGCCGTTCGTCCGGCATTATTACGGTCTCGCCGACGCCGAGGATGTGCTCTCACGCAGCGTGGCCGATCTGTACGGCGCCGCCATGGCGCATTGGCAGCTCGGGCAGAAACTCGAGACAGGGCAGCCGCGCGTGCGCGTCTACAACCCGAGCCTCGAACAGCACGGCTGGTATAGCGGCCACACGGTCGTCGAGATCGCCGGCGGGGACATGCCGTTTCTCGTGGATTCCGTCACGATGGAGATCAATCGGCAAGGGCTCGCGCTGCATTCCGCATTCCATCCCGTCTATCGCATGTGGCGCGACGCCTCGGGCTTGCGCGTGCGCGTGGCGCCCGGCGCCGGTCTGCCGCAGGACACGCAGGGCGCGCCGGACGATAGCGGCACCGCGCATCTCGAGTCGTATATCCACATCGAAGTCGACCGCTTTTCCGAGCCGAGGCGCATGCAGGAACTGCATGACGGCCTGCTCAAGGCGCTCGGCGACGTGCGCGCGGCCGTCGAAGACTGGCGCCCGATGCTGGCGTCGGCCCAGGCCGCCATCGATGCGCTCGACGTACGCGCCGCGCAGCCCGACGTGAGCAGTGAAGAACATGACGAGATTCGCGAAGCCCAGGCGTTTCTCGCCTGGATGCTCGATCAGCATTTCACTTTCCTCGGTTATCGCGATTACGAACTGGTCGTGAAGGACGGCGAGCATTTTCTGCAAGGCACGGCCGGCACGGGGCTCGGCATATTGCGCGAGTCGCTGCGTGAGGCCGGCGCCCCCGACATCACGCGGCTCGCGCCGGGGGCAGTGCGCATTGTCGAAGCGCCCGCGCCGATCTTTCTCACGAAGGCCAATTCGCGTGCCACCGTGCATCGCCCGGGTTATCTCGATTATGTCGGCGTCAAACGCTTCGATGCCGACGGACGCGTGTGCGGCGAACGCCGCTTTCTCGGGCTGTACACGTCGACCGTTTACATGGTGCCGGCCCGCGAGATTCCGCTGGCACGCCGCAAAGTTGCCGACGTGATCGGCCGCACCGGCTTCCTGCCGAACGGACACCTTGCCAAGACGCTTGTCACGATCCTCGAGCAGTATCCGCGCGACGAACTGTTCCAGATCGGCACCGGCGAACTTTACGACATCGCCATGGGCATCCTGCGCTTGCAGGAGCGCCAGCGCACACGCCTCTTCGTGCGCCGCGACCGCTTCGACCGGTTCGTGTCCTGTCTCGTGTTCGTGCCGCGCGAGAAATTCAATACGGACCTGCGCATGCGCGTCCAGGCGCTCCTGCAGGAGGCCTACCGCGGCACCAGCGTGGAGTTCACACCCCTGTTGTCCGAATCGATGCTCGCCCGCATCCATATCACGGTGCGCACGCAGCCCGGCAACGTGCCCGATGTCGACGTGCGCGATCTGGAGACGCTCATTGTGCAGGCCGCGCGGCGATGGCAGGACGATCTCGCCGACGCGCTGGCCGAACGCAGCGGCGAGGAGCGCGGCAAACGTCTGCTGCGCCGCTACGGTGATGCCTTTCCCGCGGGCTTCCGTGAGGACTACCCCGCGCGCGTAGCCGTGCGGGATATTGAGTTGATGGAACCGCTGCTGGCCGATGGGGCGGTCGCCGCGCAGGGGGACGCGCATGCGACGCCCGCGGCTGTCGGGCCGATCGACAGTCCGCTCTCGATGCAGTTGTACCGTCCCCTGGAAGCCCCGCCCGGCGCGCTGCGCTTCAAGATCTACCGCGCCGGACAGCCGATCGCCCTGTCACGCAGCCTGCCGATGCTCGAGCATCTCGGTGTGCGCGTCAATGAGGAGCGGCCTTACCGCATCGAGCCTGCGGAGGCTGCGGCGATCTGGATGCACGATTTCGGCATGGTGACGACCGACGGCGCCGATGTCGATCTCGATACCGCACGCATGCTTTTCGAAGATGCATTCGCGCGCATCTGGTCCGGCGAAGTCGAGAACGACGACCTGAATCGTCTCGTCTTGCAGGCAGGACTGACATGGCGCGAAATCCGAATCCTGCGCGCGTATGCGAAGTACATTCGCCAGATCGGATCGACCTTCAGTAATGCGTATATCGAAGGCGCACTCACCGGCAATCCGTCCATCGCCCGCGCGCTCGTGCAGTTGTTTCTCGCACGCTTCGATCCCTCGCTGGAAGCGGACGCCCGCGCCTCGCGCAGCGACGCCGTGCGCGCACAAATCGCCGCCGCGCTGGAAGACGTGCCCAATCTCGACGAAGACCGCATCCTGAGGCAATTCCTCGGCGTGCTCGAGGCGACAGTGCGCACCAACTACTTCCAGCACGGCGCGGCGGGCGACGCAGGTGACGGGCGCGCGGACCTGCCCAAGCCGTACCTCTCGTTCAAGTTCGATCCGTCGCGTGTGCCGGGCTTGCCCGAGCCAAAGCCGATGTTCGAGATCTGGGTGTACTCGCCGCGCGTCGAAGGCGTGCATTTGCGCGGCGGCAAAGTCGCGCGCGGCGGGCTTCGCTGGTCCGACCGGCGCGAGGATTTCCGCACGGAGGTGCTCGGTCTCGTCAAGGCGCAAATGGTCAAGAACACGGTGATCGTGCCGGTCGGATCGAAGGGCGGCTTCGTCGTCAAGCAACCGCCGCCCGTCACCGATCGCGATGCCTGGCTGGCCGAAGGCGTCGCCTGCTATCAGACATTCCTGCGCGGATTGCTCGACCTGACGGACAACTATGCCGACGGTGCCCTCGTGTCGCCGCGCGACGTCGTGCGCTACGACGCCGATGATCCCTATCTCGTGGTCGCCGCCGACAAGGGCACGGCCACCTTCTCCGATTATGCCAACGCGATTTCGGCCGAGTACGGCTTCTGGCTCGGCGACGCATTCGCGTCGGGCGGCTCGGTCGGCTATGACCACAAGAAGATGGCCATCACCGCGCGCGGCGCATGGGAGTCGGTCAAGCGCCACTTCAGCGAGATGGGTGTCGATACCCAGACGACCGATTTCACGGTGGTGGGCGTCGGCGACATGTCCGGCGACGTGTTCGGCAACGGCATGCTGCTCTCTCGCCATATTCGTTTGCTTGCGGCGTTCGATCACCGCCACGTCTTCCTTGATCCCACGCCCGACGCCGCCACGAGCTTCACCGAGCGCGAGCGCCTGTTCCAGTTGCCGCGCTCCAGTTGGGCCGATTACGACACGCGTCTGATTTCCAAAGGGGGCGGCGTCTACCCGCGCACCGCGAAGGCGATTCCGTTGTCGCTGGAAGTGCGGGCGATGCTCGACGTGGAGGCGACCGAACTCGCGCCGAATGATCTGTTGCGCGCGATCCTCAAGGCGCCGGCCGATCTGCTTTACAACGGCGGCATCGGCACGTACGTCAAGGCCAGCAGCGAGACGCATGCGCAAGTCGGCGACCGCAGTAACGATGGGCTGCGGGTCAATGGCGCGGAGTTGCGCTGCAAGGTCGTGGCCGAAGGCGGCAATCTCGGCTGCACGCAGCTGGGCCGCATCGAGTTCGCGCAACGCGGCGGACGCATCAATACCGATGCGATCGACAACTCGGCCGGCGTCGATTGTTCCGATCACGAAGTGAACATCAAGATTCTGCTCGGGATTGTCGTGGCGGACGGCGAGATGACCCTCAAGCAGCGTAACGTCCTGCTCGCGGAAATGACGAACGACGTCGGCGACCTGGTGCTGCGCGACAACTATTTCCAGACGCAGGCGCTCTCGCTTGCACGGACCAACTCGGCCACCTGGCTCGATCCCGAAGTCCGGCTCATGCGGTATCTGGAGCGTGGCGCGCGGCTTAACCGCGAGATCGAATTCCTGCCGGCGGACGAAGATCTCGACGCGCGGCGCGCCGCGGGCGCTGGGCTCACATCGCCCGAACGCGCCGTGCTGATGGCCTACAGCAAGATCTGGCTGTACGACACGCTGCTCGCCGGCGAGTTGCCCGATCAACCGTTTGTCGCCAGCGGCCTGCCGGAATATTTTCCGCCGCTGTTGCAGACGCGTTGCGCGGACGCGATGCCGCGGCATCCGCTCAACCGCGAAATTCTCGCGACGATGCACGCCAATGCACTGGTGAATCGCGGCGGCGTGACCTTCGTGCATCGGCTGGCCGAGGAAACTGGTGCAGAGCCGGGCGCCGTGGTCAGGGCCAGCCTGATCGCGCGGGCGGTGTTCCGGCTCGACGACGCCTGGGGCGCGGTCGATGCGCTCGATGCCCGTGTGCCGCACGAGACGCAGGCTGGGTTGTTCGCCGCGTTCGCGCAGTTGCACGAGCGCGCGACATTGTGGTTTTTGCGGCATCGCGTGCAAGACGTGCCGGATACCATCGGGCGCTTCAGGGCCGCGGTGGACGAACTGGCGCCCACGCTCGATACCCTGTTGAGCGACGATGCCGCGGCGGCGGGCGCAGAACGCTGCCGGCACTACCTGGATGCAGGTGTGCCGGCCGAATTGGCGCAAGCGGCTTCCGCCGTCGGCGCGCGTGTCGCAATCCTCGACATTGCGGAGGTGGCAAGCGCGAGCGGTTGCGCGCTCTCGTTGGCAGCACGCGTCTACTTCGCCCTCGACACGCCGCTCGGCTACGTCTGGCTGCAAACCGGCATCCAGGCATTGCCGGTGCAGACCCACTGGCAAATGCTCGCCCGCGCGACGCTGCTCGAGGAACTGGCGCAACTGCGCCGGCGGTTGACTCGCGCGGTGTTGCAGGATGCACCGCCCGATGGCGACGCGGCCGCCCTGATCGAGGCATGGCGCAGCGCGCGGCACGAGGCGTTGACCCGTTACGGCCGCGTCATCGCGGATCAGGTGGCGGCCGGCGGCGCCGATCTCGCGATGCTGTCGGTGGGACTCAAAGCGTTGGCCGAGGTGGAGGAGGGTTAGGGCCACACAAAGCGAGCGCGATATTCGCGTGAACAGGCCCCGGGGTCTGGATTACAATAAGGCGACCTAAACGGATGTCGGCTGACTCGGCCGACGCTCGCAAGGAGTGCCAACATGCAACGACGCCTCGCCCATCGTGTTGTCATCGGCGCAACCACGTGCGCTGCTCCGTTTCGCAAGCGCTGGCGGCTCGGCGCCGCGCTAGGTGCACTTGGCGCCAGCGCACCGGCCGTGGCGCTGGCGGCGGATACCCTCCCCGGGGCGGCGAGTTCGGCGCTGGCGGCAGCGACGGCGGCTGCGCCCGTGGTGTTGCCGAGGCCGCTGATCGTCTCGATCTTCGTCGGCATGACGATCGTACTTTTCGCAAGCCTGTTGCTGATCGTGAAGACCCTGAGGCGCCAGGGGTGGAGCCTCGCGGACGCGTTGTCCGAGGAAGCGAGCCTGCCGCCAGGCACGCCGACGCCGGCGGCGGGGCAGGCGCCGCCGTTGGTCGCGAGCACGTCGCGCCTGATCGCGTTGGTCGGAACGGTCATCCTCGGCACATTCTTCTCCGGCATTGGTTATTACGTCGTCTGGCAGTTATGCAATGGACGCGACCTCGACGCCGCAAACGGCGCCTGGGCATTTTTTGTCTCGGGGGCGACGCTCTTCGCGCCATACGGCGTCAACAAGCTTGCCAAGATTTTCCAGGCTGGCTGACCCGCTCCACGGACATCCGACATGCCGCCAATCCAGCGTCTTTTCGTGCTGATGCTCGAAAACCGTTCGTACGACAATATTTTCGGTTGGTCCGATCTGCAAGGCTGGACGCCTGACGGCACCCCCACGCGTGCCGACGGGCTGCTCGGCAAGCCGCCGATCGTCAACGTCGACGGCAACGGCCACGCGTATTCCGTCGGTCAGGGCGCGCCGTTTCGCTTGAATTTCGACCCGGGGCATGAGTTCTCCGATGTGCTCGCGCAAATGTGCGGCGCCGGTGTGGTGCCAAGCCTTTCGTGCGTCAGGGACGACTTCACGCTGCCTGGCGGCTTCTACAAGCCGCTGGCGACCGCCCCGGACAAGCTGGGCTTTGCGTACGATCTCGGCGCGCACCAGTTCGATGTGGCCAGCGCGCTGCGCTGCTTCACCCCTGACCAATTGCCGGTGCTCAATTTCCTGGCGGGGCAGTTTGCGGTGTGCGACCGCTGGTTCGCGTCGATGCCGGGTCCGACGTGGCCCAATCGCTTCTTCGCGCTCGCCGGGACTTCGTGGGGGCTCGATCATTCGCCGAGCGGTGTCCAGACGGCCGAAGCCAACCTGTTCGACGGCGCCCGCTTCGGCAACGGCAGCGATTCGCTGTTCACGCGCATCACGCCGCAGGAGTGGCTGGTCGCCCACGGCGACGTGCCGCAGGCGTGGTCGATCAAGGGTATCGAGCGCAACTATGCGCGCTTCCTGACACACCAGGATCTCATCACCAAGTTGCAGGTCGGCCAGCTCGACGCCAATTTCATCTTCATCGAGCCGACTTACGATCCGTTCGGCAATTTCCGCAACGGGGAGTCGATGCACCCGTGCGGCGACGTGCGCGCGGGCGAGGCGCTCGTCGCTTCGGTCTATAACGCGCTGGTGGCGTCGCGCTATTGGGAAGAAAGCATGCTGCTGATCGTGTTCGACGAGCACGGCGGCTTCTTTGATCACGTGATCCCGGACGACACCGTGGTGCCCCCGGCCCAGCGCTTGACTCCAACCGCGCCCACGCCATTGACGCAGCGCGGGTTCCGTTTCGACAAGTATGGATTCCGCGTACCTGCAATCGTCGTCTCACCCTATGTGAAGGCCGGCACCGTCGACCATACGTTCTACGACCACGTCGCCATCGCCAAGACGCTTGCGCCGATCGTGCGGCGGCAGAACCCGCCGCTGCTGGCTACACCGCGCTTCGCCGCGGCCAACGATGTGTGGAAGACGCTGACGCTGAGCCAGCCGCGCCGGGCACAGGACATCCATCCGTGCCCGCTGGCGCTGCCCTATGCCGCGATGCCGTCTCCGGCCGGGGCATCCAGCCGGTCGGCCGCGCTGTTCGGCGGCATTGACTGGCCGGGGCGCTCGACGTACGGCGGGGACTAGTTCGGCGCATGTCGCCGCTTTGCGACGGTTTTGACACCGCCCGGCACGTTTTGGGAAATCGGCGTATCATCCGGGAAAACCCTAGTATGCACTCGCCCGGGTAACGCTTGCCCGCTGCTTGGGCGTGGTGCATTCCGGGGTTTCAAGATGTTCCGGTTTTCACGCCGCTTCCCCGAGTCTGCCCCCCAGCATGTCCAACGATACTTGCCTCAAGATGTCGCCTGCCGCGCCCGCGGCCGGTCACGCCGCGACGACCTTTCAGATCGTCTCGACGGTGTTTTTCACCTTCCTGTGTTATCTGACCATCGGCCTGCCGCTTGCGGTGCTGCCGTCGTTCGTGCACGTCGATCTCGCGTACAGTTCGGTCATTGCCGGTCTTGCGATCAGCGTACAGTACCTGGCGACGCTGCTGAGCCGCCCCTACGCGGGGCGTACGGCCGACGCCTGGGGGCCGAAGCGCACGGTGCTGTGCGGTCTGGTGTCGTGCGGTGCGTCCGGATTGCTGGTGGCGGCGGCGGGGACGGCCGCATCCCTGCCGTGGTTGTCGCTGACACTGCTCGTCGGGAGCCGGTTCGCGCTCGGTTTCGGCGAAAGCTGGGTGTCGACCGGCGCGATTATGTGGGGGATCGGGCAAGTTGGCCCGTCGCACACCGCGCGCGTGATCTCGTGGAATGGCATCGCCACGTATGGTGCGCTCGCACTCGGCGCCCCGCTGGGCGTTGCGCTCAATAGCGGCTTCGGCCTCGAAGCGCTTGGCGCGGCAATCGCCGCCGCCGGCGTCGCCGGCCTGTTGCTGGCGCGGACCAAGCGGCCGACGCCGGTCGTGCACGGCGAACGTCTCGCCTTCTCCGCCGTGCTTGGCCGCGTCATGCCGTTCGGCCTGGGCCTGGCACTCGGCTCGATCGGCTTCGGCTCGATCTCGACATTCATCACGCTCTATTACGCCAGCCACCAGTGGCAGAACGCCGCATTGGCGCTCACGGCGTTCGGCCTGTGTTTCATGGGCGTGCGTCTGGCGTTCGGCAGCAGCATTGGCCGCTTCGGTGGCTACCGTGTGGCGGTCGTGTCGTTTGCGGTCGAAGCGCTTGGCCTCACGCTCTTGTGGCTCGCCCCGTCGGCGCTGTCCGCGCTGCTTGCCGCAGCACTGGCCGGTGCGGGGTTCTCACTGGTCTTCCCGTCGCTCGGCGTGGCTGCCGTGAACCTGGTGCCGGCGCAGAATCGCGGCGCGGCGCTGGGCGCGTATTCCGTGTTTCTCGACGTGGCGCTCGGCGTGACCGGCCCGGTTGCCGGCTTGATCGTCAGCCATTTCGGCTACGCGGAGGTGTATTTGTGCGCAGCAGGGGCGGCGCTGGCTGCGGTCGTGCTGACATTGTGGATGGCACGCCGCGCGTAATCCTGGTCCTGCGTGTCACGCGGGGGCCGCGCGGCCGGCGTCGGCCACCAATTCTGCCAGCCGCCGCACCAGCGGCTCGATGCGCACAGCGTCCGTATCGCCGTAGCCGATGACGAGCCCGTTATCCTCGGGCCGAGGGGCAAGCGCGAAGCTCGACAACGCGCGCGGGTTCATCCCTTCGCGCTGCGCTGCCGCCACGATGTCGATGTCGCAGTACGATGGTGCAAGGCGTACGGTCAGATGCAGGCCGCAGCGCTCGCCGATGACTGCATAAGCCGGGTCGAGGTGACGCGCTAACGCTTCGCGCAACGCAATCTGGCGTTCCCGGTACAGCCGGCGCATGCGGCCGAGGTGTCTGGCGAACTGTCCGTTACGTATGAATTCCGCAAGCGCCAACTGCTCGAAACGATGGCCGCCGCGCAGCAATTCGCCCATCGCGCCCCCCGCGCGTTCGGCCAGCGCCGGCGGCAGCACGAGAAATCCGATGCGCAGTGCCGGGAACATTGTCTTGCTGAAGGTGCCGACGTAGAGCACGGGCGCGTCGGGTACGAGCCCCTGCATCGCCGCGATCGGCTCGCCTTGGTGACGGAATTCGCTGTCGTAATCATCTTCGATGAGCCAGGCGCCGCAGCGCCGCGCATGCGCGATCATGTCGAGCCGCCGCGCCGCGGACAACACCGCGCCGAGCGGATACTGATGCGATGGCGTGGTGTAGACGAGCCTGGGCGGCGCGGTGTCCCACAAGCCGGGCGGCACCGTCACGCCTTCGTCGTCAACGCGCAGCGGCACCAGCCGCAGGTCGCCGGCATGAAAGGCCGTTTTCGCACCCCGGTAGCCCGGATCTTCGAGCCACACGGTATCGCCCGGATCAACCAGCAGCCTCACGCACAACATCAACGCTTCCTGCGCGCCTTCGGTCACGACAACCTGTGCGCCGTCGCAACGCACGCCGCGCGAGATGCGCAGGTGCTCCGCAATGGCCTCGCGCAGCGCCGGTTCGCCGGCCGGATCGCCGTAGCCGTAGACGCGGGCCGGCGCCGAACGCATGACGCGGTCGAGCGTTCTGCGCCAGGCGCCGGCAGGAAATTGCGTCAACGCCGGTACGCCCGGGGTGAACGCCGGCGGCGTTTCGTCGGCGCGCGCTGCCCGATACGAGGCGGGCAGGCGGGCGACGCGCCGCGACACGCGGCCCGCCATATCGTTGGCGGCGCCGTCGCGCGGCGCGTCGTCAAGCGAGCGCGCCGGGCTTTCCCCGGCCTTGGCCGCCTCGATCGGCCCGCGCGCGCGATCGGCCGCGCGATCGCCATTAGGCTGATCGGGAGCACGGACGCCGTTCGCCTGCGCCCCATGGGCGGACCCCGCGCGATGCGGCTTGATCGACAAGGCGGCAACCCGGGTGCCTTGGCGATGCGCGACGACGAAACCTTCGGCCGCGAGCTGCTCGTAGACGATCGATACGGTATTGCGCGAGACCGACAGTTCGTCCGCCAGCGTGCGCGAAGACGGCAGCCGCGCGCCAGCCGGCAGCCGGCCATCGAGAATCGCCCGCTTCATGCGGCCGAGCAGCTGCTTTTGCAACGAATTGCCGCGCCCTGTCTGAGCGGCGAGCGGGCTGAAGAGCAGGGCGGAGACGTCATCCGGGCCGCCCGGAGACGGCGACGCGGCGGCACGGGAGCGCAAGACAGTCATGGCACCAAGGAAATATAAAGTGCTGGTGCTTTTTATCGTACCACTGATGCGTTACCTTGCCACTATCGCGAGATGTTCTCGCGCTGACCGATTTCTCTGGGGGATGTGTTTCATGACAGTGCAAGCCGGGGCTTTCAACGAATTTGATCAACCCGTGGGGCCGGAGGTACCGGCCTGGAAGCCGCGGGCGCAACCGCCGCGCACACCGCTCACAGGCCGATACTGCCGTCTGGAGCCGCTGGATGTCGAGCGTCACGCACGCGATCTCTATGAGGCCTATGCGTGTGCCGAGGACGGCCGCGACTGGACCTACATGTCGACGGGACCGTTTTCCGATTTCGAAGCCTACTGGGACACGGCATCGCGACAGGCGGTGTCGAGCGATCCGCTGCATCACGCGATCATCGATCTGGAAACGGGCCGCGCCATCGGCACGCTCGCGCTGATGCGCATCGATGCTGCCAACGGCGTGATTGAAGTCGGGCATGTTGCGTATTCGCCGTTGGTCAAGCGTACGCGCGCAGGCACCGAAGCGCAGTATCTGCTGATGCGCCGAGTGTTCGACGAGCTCGGCTATCGCCGCTACGAGTGGAAATGCGATGCCCTGAACGCGCCCTCGCGCCGCGCGGCATTACGCTATGGCTTCCAGTTCGAGGGCATTTTCCGTCAGGCGATCGTCTACAAGGGGCGCAGCCGCGATACCGCGTGGTTCTCGATCGTTGACGGCGAATGGCCGGCGATCAGCCGCGGCTTCGAGCAGTGGCTCACGTCGGAAAATTTCGACAGAAACGGGCGGCAACGTGCCGCACTCGCCGATTTGATTGCTGCAGCGCGTGCGTGACGGGGACTTCGCAATGACGGGGGCCGTCGCGGTTGACAGGTTGTGATGTCAGAAATATCGTCGAGCAGGCGCAGGATTATTGTGCGGCGCCGGCTTTCGTCGTTGGTGCGGCCATCAGCTGCTGACGATTTTCCCGTGTTCCAAACGCAGCACGCGATCCGCACTGGCGATCGTTTCCGGCCGATGCGCAATGATGATCCGGGTCATTTTCAGGGAGCGCACGGCTGCGTTGACTTGGCGCTCGCATGCAATGTCGAGATGACTGGTCGCTTCGTCGAGCAATAGGCAGGCAGGTTTCTTGTAAAGTGCCCTGGCCAGCAGTATTCGCTGCTTTTGGCCGCCGGACAAAACGCTCCCCATGTCGCCGACGAGCGTGTCATATCGCATTGGTAGCGCCTGAATTTCATCATGAATGCATGCCAACTCCGCGCATGCCACGACCCACGTCATGTCGGCGTCCGGGGCGAAGAAGCTGATGTTCTCGGACAGTGAGCCGGCCAGCAGCATGTCATCTTGCATGACCGTGCCGAACGCTCGGCGCAGCGCATGAGCGTCCATGTGCTTGCTCTGGGCGCCGGTTAGCACGATTTCTCCTGCCGTGGGCGTGAGGATGCCCAACAGCAGGTGCGCCAACGTCGATTTTCCGCAGCCGGATGGCCCCGTGATGGCGACAGACTCCCCAGGGTGAATCGTGAAACTGACACCTTCGAGAATTCGTGGTTCGAAGTCGCCGTAACGAAAGCCGAGATTCGACACATCTACCCGGACCTCGGTGATGATTTCGGTGGAACGGGGGGCGTCCTCGATGTCCTCGGCCTTGGCCAAAGCAATATCGGATAGCCGATCCGCCTGTACGGAAAGCATGCGGTAATCTGCGACTTTGTCGATAAGCGAGCTCACGCGGGTTTGAAACTGCATTTTGTACGCAATGAAAGCCATTAATGCGCCAATCGTCAACTGACCATCGATGACGAAAGCGGCTCCCAACCATACGATAAGAATGTTCTCGAGGCTGGAGAGGAGTCCATTCGAATGTTTGTACAGGAGGGTAAGCCTTTGCACGCAAATGTCTGCGTTGACCTGATCGGCAAGCAATGACAACCAGGCGGAACGGCGCTCGTCCTCGCGTGAGAATAATTTGATGGCTCGTATTCCCCGGAGTGTTTCCAGAAAATGGGTCTGCTGTTTCGACGCGTGGATCAAGTGCGTTTGCACCGCAGCACGCAGCGGGCTGAACCAAAGCACGCGGACCAACGTGTATAGTGCGGCGCTCAGGCATACGACAGCGGCAAGTGTCGGACTATAGAGAAACATCAGCAGGAGCGTCAGGAACGTCATGACGCCGTCGAGCGTGCCTTCGAGAAAGGATGTGGTAACGGTGCGCTGGATTTCGTCGACGGCGCCGAACTTCGAGATCAAGTCTCCCAAGTGGCGCTTAATGAAATAATCGACTGGTAGTCGGATGAGGTGGGAAAAGATGTTGGAGCACCAGCGTACATTCCACGATGCGCCCAGATACATCAGTAACCAGGATCGCATAACGGCTGTTACGTGCTGACACATCGCAAGTGTGAGAAAGCCGATGGCCAGGAGAAGCATCAGGTCCCGGTCGCCTGATGGGACCGCGTGATCGAGCGTCCATTGAATGAAAAACGGTGCGGCGAGAACAAAAATCTCCAACGAGAAAGACAGGGTAAGGAGTTGGGCGAAAGTCCCGCGTAGCCCCGTGAGCGATCCAATCAAACGAGACAGGCTTACGGCCTCTCGTTCGACGCCTTGCCGGAACTCGCCGGTCGGCCAGAGTTCGAGTGCCGCTCCGGTGAAGCTGCGCGAAACGATTTCCATTGAAACTTTGCGGAACCCGTGAGCCGGATCATGGATATGGGCCAAGCCTGCTTTGACCCGTTCAAGCACGACGAAGTGATTAAATTCCCAGTGGAGGATGCAGGGCGTCTTCAACTTGTCGAGAGACGTCAGGTCGAGTTTTACCGCACGGCTTGCCAGATGCATTCGACGGGCGACCTGGATCAAGTCGCCGAAACTCCCACCTTTCTGTGACATGGAGAAGCGCTTGCGCATCTCCGGTAGCCCCACGCGATGCCCAAAGTGACTGACGACCATGGCGATACAGGCCAACCCGCATTCGGCACTTTCCGTCTGAAGGATCGACGGCATGGCGCGATGTCGTCGAAAGGAGAGTCGTGCTTTTGTAGCGCCCCGAGCCTCCATATTCATAACTTGTCTCTTATCCGGTATAGCGGCGCAAAAGCCCATTCGTGGAGTCGCCGTGTCTCGCGTGCGATGTTGGCGTCAAGCAGCATGCCGGCTCGAAGGCGAAGCACCTCGCCGTGCACGCCGGAAACCCACTGGCGATCAAGCCGGACCTTCACCAGAAATAGCGGCCCATGTTCATTTGCAAGGCCGTGGTAGGGGGCGATGTCCGTGATCTCGTCGGGAGGTGCGGAGGTCTCCGAAATGGAAAGAATGCGTCCCTTTTGCAAACCGAATTTTTGGTACGGGAAGGCCCGGTAGCGCAGCGTCACCGGAATCTCGGGCTTCAGGAGTCCCACGGCTTCGCTTTGGACATAGAGATGCGCTTCCAGGGGTTGGTCGATCGGAATGATCGATACGAGATGCTTGTTTTCGATAACGCGCTGCCCCAAGTGAGTCACCACAGCCGTAGCGGTGCCGTCCACAGGTGCTATCACGGAAAATTCTCGGGCAACTTCGTTCTCTGCCAGCGCCTGCGAAAGCGTCACCAGTTGCCTCTCAAGTTGAGATCGTTCTGTCTGATATTTGTGTGGCAGCGACGCTAACGCGCTCTCAGCGTCAGCAAGTTCCCTACTGGCTATGAGCCGGTCGCGCTCAAGGGTGTGCAGACGACTTTGCCGCTCCAGGAACTGTGCTTTCGCCTGTTGCGCTTGCTCCTTCGAAGCGGCGTCCAGCACGTGGAGTTGTCGATATCGGTTCGCGCTCGCCCGCGCCAAGGTGACGAGTTGCCGATGATCGGCGATCAGTTCGTCAAGCTTGGCGATTTCTCTTGATTGAGACGTGACACGATTTTGCAGCTGACTTACCTGGATGCCATGACCTTTTTCCATAGATTGCAGGTCTTGCGCGAGCTGATCTCGTCGCGTCGAAATTTGCTGTGAGACGGTGGCCAATGTTGCATTGCCGTTACTATCTCGCCGTTCACCGGAGACAATGAGAAGCACGTCGCCGCCCTTGACGGCTTGTCCATCCGTAACAAGCATCTCCTTGACCGTTCCCGGGGAGGGGGAGGAGAGCTTGGCAATGCCGCTCCGGGGTACAAGATGGCCGACGACGGACGACCTTTGCGTATAGCTGCCCATCACAAAGATCCCCAGCAATACCCCAGACGCCGCCACGGAAAATGCCGTCGCGAATTTCAACGATGGTGGCCGAGCGGCAATGACGTCGCCCAGAGGTCGGGACCGATTCGCGTCGAGAGCTGCCTTTCGGAACATATGCTTATGGTCAGCTACTCGATACGGTCATCGAGTTTTACTGCGGTGGAGGGGGGCGTTGCTCGACGGTTCAGGAGAGTAAACTGATGTAGCGCGCCGTGGTAATAGACGATGCGATCTTTCAGAATGTCCATTCCTACTGCGCCGAGGGCGGTAACCCCTGCGGTGCTGATCGCGGACTTGGGAATAACCGGATGCGATCTAAAATCTTGCCCATTGATCTTGAGGTCGACAAGGCGCATTCGCACTCCTGCGGGGATTTCGGTTCCTATCACGTCCATCAATCTAGGACTCTTGGGCCCCTTGGGCCTGGTCGCGACCAATGTTGAAAGGATGGTAGATTCTGATGCGGCGGAGTCGACGATGATGGGAATCTTCCCTCCCTCGATTTCAAGGGGAATAGCCATGACACCGTACGGGTTCGGAATGGTCGTTCCGCGAAACACATGAAAGCGCATATCAGGGCGGATTTCAAATGCTGGACTGATGAAGAAGCAGTTCTGTTCGAAGTCAATGATGGTCGCGTGACTGCCTGCAACAGCCTGAGGGCTCAGGATTCCCGAGTATCCGTCTCCAGAAAGCGTTGAGTTGGGGAGTACGTAGAACTGCTGGTGCGAGAGGTTTCCGTGGCTATCAGATAGTGCAGCTCCCACTTTTCGCGCGTCCGTCGACGAGGCGATGAAGTCGACTCGCTGTCGATGTTCTCCAGGGGACTCATCCAGGACGGACGTGTCCCACAAGAGATTGATGTTTGAACCCGTATCCAACATCATTGATACGGTCTTGCCATTGATTTGAACTCGGACAAATGGGCCTGTCTTTCGATCCTGATTCGCGTACAGGATTTCGCTGTCGAACCGAACAGAGCTGTTCGGCCAGTCGTTAGCGCAGCTTCGGTCGCTCGCGTATCCTTGGGACGGGAGCTTGAGAAAGGCCACTGAAATTGCGATGGTGAGGGCTTTGAGGAGTCTCATTGGGCTTGGAATTGGTCAGTGGAAATGAGATTCTTCGAGATTTGGCTGATCGGCGTACCTCGTTTTGCAAGGTACTCTGTGCATCTAAGGTAGCCCTGCTTCAAGGCATCACAGTAGACCGATGGTTGATCGGAAACCCCGCCTTTTATGCGATGTAGCGGGGTGTCGACACTTGTCACATGTTGGCAAATGTTCTTCCAAACACAGGACATGCAGGGGGCTGCATCGTCGCATTAGTTTGCACGGTGAAACGGACTTCTCTAGCGTCATGCAAGCCGTTCTCAATGATGGATACAAGCTCGGAGAATCGCCCCGGTCCAAGTAGCAGCGGTTCTCCTCCGTGAAGATCTATTTGGAAAACGGTTTCGGCGATTTGGTAGTTAGATGTTCGTAGGAAACGCACAAGGTTCTCTACGGTCGAGACTGAAATCAGTGCGGGGTTTTCTTCAAAATCTTTGTTTTCTTTGTTGAAGAAGTAACAGTACCTGCAATTGAGGTTGCATCGCTCCGTGACCTTCAGGATGATTTCAACGTGACGCATCCTAAGTCTCCTTTCGCAACGGGTTACCCCGGGGCCGATTGACCCCGTGGCGGCACGTCAGCCTTTTATAAGATTGCGATTAGATGGATTTCGTCCATGTCGCATTGGCGAACCAGTTGCCGCCAGCACCGGTAATTTTCTCAAGCTCCAACTGCGATATCTCCTCGACCGCGTTCTGTTCGGCGGCGGATTCTTGCACTTGAGTCAGGTGCTGGATGAGGTCTTGAGTAGTCATGGTCAAACGCCTTGCCCGCATTGAAAGGTCGGCTCCACAGCGGCGGGACGCAAAGGAGTCGAGGGGGGCATTGAACCTGCTGGGGGAGATGACGCGGGCGAAGCTTGCTTTGCACACGAAGCTGACGTTCGGCGCACTGATTGTCTGCGGAGATTATCGCGCAAAGCCGGGAGAAGCGGACATCCGAAAATTCCGAAAAAATCTCTGCCCCGAATGGGTAACGATCAACGCCGCATGCAGCCGAGCGGCGAATCGGTATTTTCCCAGACAAAATCGGCCGCGCCGCCCGATCCTTGCGGAAAGGGCGGCGCGGCTGCGGGAACTGCAATGCGGGCGACGGCGCGAAACGCGGCTGCCGCGATCGCGCAACAGCGTCGCAGTTGCTTACCCTGGGAAGAACGCGTACTTGGCGATGAACAGCGCGGCAATGACCCACGCTGCCGGGTGCACGTCCTTGGCGCGGCCCGTGAACAACTTCAGCACGGCGTACGAAATGAAACCGAATGCCAGACCCGTGGCGATCGAGTACGTGAACGGCATCGCCAGCGCGGTCAACGCCGCAGGCGTGGCTTCGGTGATGTCGTCCCATTCCACGTCGAGCAGTTCGCGCAGCATCAGGCCGGCCACATACAGCAGCGCAGGCGCGGCGGCATAGGCGGGGACCGAACCGGCCAGCGGCGCAATGAACAACGCAGCCAGGAACAGCGCGGCGATCGTCAGTGCGGTCAGGCCCGTGCGGCCGCCGGCCTGCACGCCCGAGGCGCTCTCGACGTAGGCGGTCGTGCTGCTCGTGCCCAGCAGCGAACCGAAGAAGATCGCGATGCTGTCCGCAAACAGCGCACGGCCCAGCCCTTTGTAGTGCGTGCCTTCAAGCAAACCGGCGCGCTTGGCCACGCCCATCAGCGTGCCCGTCGCGTCGAACACTTCCACCAGCACGAAGGCCAGGATCACGTGGACAAAGCCGGTTTGCAGGGCGCCGGGAATATCGAGCCGCAGGAATGTCGGCGCGAGGCTCGGCGGCATCGCGAACACGCCCTGGAACTTGTTCAGGCCCAGCACCATCGAGAGGACCGTCACCACGAGAATGCCGATCAGGATGGCACCTCGCACGCGCAACGCGTCGAGCACGGCGATCAGGAAAAAGCCGAAGATCGCAAGCAGCGCGGTCGGCGAATGCAGGTCGCCCAGACCGACCTTGGTGGCCGGATTCGCCACGACAATCCCGGCGTTGCCGAGTGCGATGATCGCCAGGAACAGGCCGATGCCCGCCGCGATCGCGCAGCGCAGCGATTTGGGAACCCCGGCAATGAGCCATGAGCGAATGCCCGTCACCGTCAGGATGATGAACAGGCAGCCGGAAATGAACACCGCACCGAGGGCCTGTTGCCACGTGTAGCCCATCGCACCCACGACGGTGAAGGCGAAGAAGGCGTTCAGGCCCATGCCAGGCGCCATGCCGATCGGATAGTTCGCGACAAACGCCATCACGACCGATCCGATCGCCGCCGCCAGGCACGTCGCCACGAACACGGCGCTCTTGTCCATGCCGGTCGTGCCGAGAATGTTCGGGTTGACGAAAATGATGTACGACATGGTCAGGAAGGTCGTTAAACCGGCGATCAGCTCTGTCCTGACGCTGGTGCCATGCTCCTGAAGCTTGAAGTAATTGGTCAGCAATTTGCGCTCCTTCGATTTTTGTTATGTCGCCGCCCGGCGCGTAACACGCGGGGCGGCGATTGTCCTGCATCATGCGGGGGGCGGGCTCGCGAGTTGCGTGCCGCGCGTGACGAGAGTGTCTCAGAACTTGGCGCGAATGCCCACCCCGAACGTATCGCCGCGCGTCAGGCTGCTGACCTTGTCCGAGAGATACGCGGTGTAGACGTCGGTGCGCTTCGATAAGTTGTAGTCATAGCCGACGGCCCACGTGTTGCGGCTGACATCCGACGCCCCCGAACTCTTCGTGTACGCGTAGGAGGCCATGACGCTGCCGCCGCCGAGCGGCACGGAGGCGCCCAGTTGTCCGCCATTTTCGGTCACGTTGCCGCCCGTCACGGTGTTTTTGATGTACTGATACTGGCCGTACAGCTTCACGACCTGGAAGTCGTACGTCAGGCCCAACTGCACGGCCTGTTGGTTGCGAAAGCCCGGGATGCCGGCCTGATCGTTCGGCGCGGCGTCGAACTTGACCTGCTGATAGGCGACCGTCGCGGCGAGCGGTCCGTTGAAATACATCGCGGCCGCGCTCCACTTGTTCTGTCCGTTCGCGCCGGCCTTGTTGCCGAACCCGTACGAGGCGCTGCCCGACAGGCCCTTGAAATCGGGGGTCGTGTACATCACGCCGTTGTTCCAGCCCGAATCGCCCACGATGCCCTGACCGGACTGGCCCAGGAACGTGTGATAGACCATCGGCGAGAACGTGTACGAGTCGATGAACGGATTGAACAGGATCGTCGACACGAAGTACGAGGTCGTCAGGCGCCCCATCGTGACGCGGCCCAGCGTGGCCGAATCCAGGCCGACGTAGGCGTTGCGCGAGAAGTAGCTGTCGCCGGTGAAACGGCCGAAGTTGCCGTTCTGCGGCAGGAAGAAGTCTTCCAGTGCGAACACCGCCTTCAGGCCGCCGCCGAGATCTTCATGACCCTTCAAACCCCAGAACGACGTGGACATGCCGCCGCCGGCCTGCGTCCAGGCGCGATCGCCGCCCGGGTTCTTCACGGCACCGGCCCAGGCGTCCACCTGTCCGTACAGCGTGACGTTCGACTGCGCCAACGCAGTGCCTGCCGCACCGCACATCGCGAGGGCGAGCGCGCCCCGCAGCCAGCCTGATGCTGCCTTTTTCATTCGTGTCTCCAGCTCATTATGTTTGTCGTGTGCGTCCCGTGAGGTCACGGTCGTGCCCGCCATGCGGCGCGGGCCGTTCCCGCATTTCCTGTCGTCTCGTGCGTCTCGTGCGTCTCGTGCAGCGCGTGAATCTCATCGGTCTCGTGGACCGGCGAGCGAGCGGATGCTGTGCATCATGGGGCGTGATTATTATGATCAGGAGACCTCGCGATGATCATCACCGCGATTTGATACTCGGTATACGGAGCGGGAAGGGTGCAACCGGTGGTGAAGTCAGCGAATCGCGCGCCACGCGTCGGCGTGCTCGGCAAGCCAGCGTGCCGCAAGATTGCGATCTCCGTGCTGCTCCGGGTGAAACCGCGGCGCCAGGTAGCGCAGCATCGGCAGGGCGCAGCGCCATGCGACGCCGTCCCGGCCGAAATAGAACGTCAGCGCGGAGAACCACGTGCCCGGCTTGAACAGCGAGCCGTCGCGATGCAGATTGAGGGCCGTTTGCGCCAGGCTTTCCGCGCTGAACATCAGCAAAACATAGACATACAGCAACACACGCCGCCGCTCGCTGCCCCCGAGCGCGCGGTAGAGATCGAACGCCACGGCCTTGTGCTCCGTCTCCTCGGCGGCGTGCCAGCGCCACAGCAGGCGCATTTTCGGTTCGGCCCACCGCTCCCAGCGGTTGACGAGCCCCTGGCGCGCGAGTTGCGCATTGTATTGCTCATGTAGATGCCGGTGCGTCGCTTCCTGCCCGATGAACTGGGCGATATCCGCGCGCAGCCGGTCATGGCGGGGATCGTCGGGCAGCAGCGGCAGGGCGTCGCGGACCGAATCGATAAACGATTGCTCGCCGACGGGAAAGCTCATCGACAAGGCGTTGTAGTACATCGTCCGGAATGCGTCGCCGCTGTGCCAATAACGGCCGAAGCCTGCCGCGAGATCAACGGTGAGCTTGCGCACGGTCAGGTCCGACAACGCGTCGGCCTCAAGCGCCGTATCAGAAGAGGCATGCGAGGCATCGGCGACATGGGGGGCCTGGGCGCCGGCGCAAAGCTCGGCAGGGCGATGAGCGGACATGATTTCGGTCTTGATTCGTGGCGGCAATGTGAGCATTATTCAGTTTCAGCGCCGTCCGTCGCAACTCGCATACCGCTCAGGTTTTCATCCATGACCGCATCCAGACCATCCACGCCTGCAAACACCGCGTCCGCCATGCGCAAGCGGCCGATGCAGGCGCGCGCGCAGCATACCGTCCAGACCATTTTCGAGGCGACGGCTCAGATTATCGAGGAGGATGGCGAGGACTCGCTGACGACGAACCGCATCGCGAAGAAGGCGGGCTTCTCGATCGGCACGCTGTATCAATACTTCCCGACGAAAGAGGCGATTTTGCTGGCGATGATCGCGCGCGAGCGACGGCGCGTCATGGACGAACTCAACGAGCGCCTTGCGCGTGGGGCGGCGGAGGGGGTCGATCCCGAACGGATCGTGCGTGAGCGGTTGCGGGTGTTGATCGAAGCGTTCGGGGCGGGCGGGCGATTCAAGCGCTCGATGATTCGCCTTGCATGGCAGCTCGATCATCACGAAAACATCATGCAGGCCATGCGCGAAGCGGCCGAACATATCGCCGTGGCGACGTCGCGGCTCGATTCGCCCGCGCTGCGTGCGCCGACGGCGGCGACGATCTTCGTGCTCACGCGCGCCGTGATGGGGACCTTGCGCAGCGCCGCGCTGGAAGACTCGCCCTTGCTCGGCACGCCGGAATTCGAGGATGAACTCGTGCGCCTCGTGTGGGGCGTGTTACGCGCTTGACCGCCGGATCGGCGGCGCTACCATGTGCGTACGCAACGATTGCGGCTTTCGTTTGCCATTTTCACAAAGGAATCGTATGAGCAGCGTGCATACCGCCACCGTCGAGTGGCAGCGCAAGGACAGCAAATTTACCGACAACCGATACAGCCGCGCGCATCTGTGGACATTTGATGGCGGGGCGCAGGTGCCGGCCTCCAGTTCGCCGCACTCGGTACGGGTTCCGTTTTCCGATCCTGCGGCGGTCGATCCCGAAGAGGCTTTCGTTGCCGCCGTGTCGAGCTGCCATATGTTGTGGTTCCTCGGCCTTGCCGCGAAGGCGGGCTTTGTCGTCGACAGCTATCGCGACGCAGCCGAGGGACTGCTGGCGACCAACGCCGCCGGCAAGGAAGCGATGACGCGCGTGGTGCTGCGCCCCCGGATCGTCTTCGCCGGTGAGCGCTTGCCCGCCGATGCCGAGGTTGCGGATCTCCATCACCACGCGCATGAGCATTGCTATATCGCCAACTCGGTCAACAGCGAGATCGCCATCGAGGGCGAGTGGCGGGCAGGCTGACGTCGGCGTTCAAGCGCCGGGGGTGGCCGCGTGCTTGCCGGCTTGCCGTCCGAAGAATGTGGCGTCGGCCAGCGACATCCCCGAGCTGTAGCCGCCGCCCCAACGCGGCAGGCCGCACGCCGTGCGTCCGGCTGCGTAGAGTCCCGGCACCGGCTCGCGCTGGTCAGTCAGCACCTGTCCATTGGGCAACGTATCGAGGCCGCCCAGCGTGAAGTGCGGATAGAACGCGTAGTCGATGCGGCAGTCGAGCGCGACGAACGGCCCGGTCGTCAACGGCTTCAGCCACGCCGCCGCCTTGTGGAACAACGGGTCTTGCCCCTGCGCTGCGTGGTGGTTGTATGTCTCGACGGTATGCGTGAGCGTGCCGGCCGTCATCCCCAAATCCTGCTCGACTTCCTCCCATGTATCGCCCGCTGCGGCGATGCCGACGCGCAATAGTTCGATCGGCGGCTCATACGTTTCACTGTCGACGAGCAAGTAAATGCGATCGCCCAATTGCTGCAGGATATGGTGGCCGATGCGTCCGTGATAGGCATCTTCGTTAATGAACCGTTGGCCGCGTTCGTTCACGATAATCCCTTTGACGAGCGACTCCGGCGCGTAGAACGGCAAGCTCGAGAACGCTTCGTTCATGTGAATGGCCGCACCGCCGACACTCATGCCGAGCCGGATGCCGGTGCCGTCGTCGCCGGGCGTGCCGATGGGGTCGTCGGAGCGCATCAGGTGAGGCGCATGCTTGCGTACCATGTCACGGTTCATCACGAACCCGCCGGCGCACAGGATCACGCCATTGCGTGCCCGAGCGAAACGCGTCACGCCGTCGCTGCGCACGACGAGGCCGTGCACGCGGTTGGCGTCGTCCGCTACCAGCGCCAGCACACGGCTGTCGTAGCGAACATCGACCTTGAGTTCCTCGACGCGCGCGGCGAGGATGTCCATCAGCAGACGGCCGCCGCCCCAGCCGGTCCACTGCGGCGTGTGCCCGCGCGGGCAAGGTTTCGCCTGCTCGGAAAACGGCCACGCTTGCTCGCTGCCGGACCAGATGAGGCAATCGTCCGTTGCCGGTTCGACGAGTTTGCCCGGCACGAATGTGTTCTTGTACGGCACGCCTTGTGCGACGAGCCATTCGTAGTGCGAGAGGCTTTCCTCGGCATACAGCCGTGCTTTCGCTTCGTCGGCATCCGGGCCGCCGGCCATCATCAGATAACGGAACAGATCGCCGGTTTCGTCGGTGAAGCCGGCCGCACGTTGTGCCGGGGTGCCGCCATTGCCGCCCAGATAGATTTCACCGCCCGAGAGCGCGCTTGTGCCGCCGTTGCCGGAAGCGGCTTCGAACAGGACGACCGATGCGCCCGCGCGGGACGCTTCGATCGCGGCGCACGCACCTGCAGCGCCAAAGCCGACGATGAGGACGTCTGCTTCAATGTCCCACTGTTTCACTTGCGATACACGGAAAGGCAACGATGGGGAGAATTCGATAGACATGCAAAGGCTCCAGTTAAGCCACGATGGCCGGATGCGGCGCGGGCGGCGCGCCGAGCATTTCGCGGTACGAGGGCGGTTGTGCGCCGTCGCGATCGCGCAGGCCGTACGCTTGTGCCGTTTCGGCCACAATCATGACTTCGCCCGAACGGTCGAGCAGCGCGGGGTCGTTATACAAGTGCGTGATCAGGTGGCCCGTGAACTCCGGCGTTTCCGCGTGGGCGAGCACCGCTTCGTAGGCATCGGGGCGATCGGCCGCCGCACGGCGCGTGCGCTCCGTGTCGAGCGGGCCCATCCACAGCGAGACGGCGGCGACGCCGTCCGGGCGCAGGTCAATGGCCATGTCGCGCGCGAATTTGTCCACGCCTGCTTTCTGCGCGCCGTAGGCGGGGCCATGCATATAGCAATTGGCGCCGAACGACGACGTGAACGCGATCAGGCCGCGTCCTTGGGCAGCCATCAGTGGCGCGGCGTGCCAGCTCGCGACATAGCCCGAGCGCAGGCCCACGTCGAGGATGTCGGCCATGTCGAGCGGCTTGCGCCAGAACGGTCCGGGGGCGATCAGTTCGTCATGCAGGAAGGTGGCGTTATTGACGAGGATGTCGAGACGGCCGGCCTCGCGGGCGACGCGTTCGAAGAGGGCGGCCACCTGGGCGTCGTCGCGATGATCGCAGGGGGCGGCGATGCCGCGTCCGCCGGCGGCATCGATCTCGGCGGCGGTCGCATGCAGCGTGCCGGGCAGGGCGCTTTGGCCGGCGCGTTCGGTGCGGCCGGTGACGAACACGGTGGCGCCGGCTGCGCCGAGCGCGAGGGCGATGCCGCGTCCGGCGCCGCGTGAGGCGCCCGTGACGACGGCGACCTTGCCGGCAAGCGATGTTGGGGAGCGCGACATGCGAAACCTCCTTCGGTGATGGGCATGAGATGGTCGGAACTGCGCGTCATTGTCGCGAGGCGTGCGAGGTGAGGCATCGTCCGGCGGCATTAGGGGTTAACGAGGATCGTTTCGCAAGGTGATGCGCAGAGTGATCCAAACAGACGTTGCTGTCCCTGCGTTGGCGGGTGAAGATTTGCCGTGCGGCGCGTCGCGTTGCAGTGGATTTTCAGCGGACGCGCAGGCGTTACGATCCCGTCAGGAGAAGACCCCCAATGAGCACTTTCGAGAACAAGTTACCGCCGCATCCGGCTGCCCCGGCGTTCGATTTTCAGGGCCGGACGGTACTTGTCACCGGTGGTTTGCGCGGCATTGGCCGGGCGATTGTCGAGGCGTTTCTCGGCGCGGGCGCTGATGTATTCTTTTGCGGCCGGAGGCCGCCGTCCGACGATCCGCAAGTCATCGATGGCGATCCCGAAGCTTCGCTGCCGGCGGTCGGCGGCCGTGCCGCGCATTTCGTCCAGGCGGACATTCGCGAGCCTGCGCAGATCGAGACGCTCATCGCGCGGGTGCGTGAGGCCGCCGGTCGTCTTGACGTGCTCGTGCATAACGCGGGCGGATCGCCTTATGGACTGATGGACGATCTCACGCCGCGTCGGATTGAATCGATTCTGCGGCTGAACCTGATCGCGCCGTTGCAGCTTGCGCGAGACGCGAATGTGGTTATGCAAGCGCAGCCGGAAGGCGGCGTGCAGCTGTTCATCGGCAGCGTCAGCGCGCTGCGTCCTTCGCCAGGCACCACGCCGTATGGCGCAGCAAAGGCGGGGATTCTCAATGCTGTGCGATCGCTCGCCGTGGAATGGGCGCCGAAGGTCCGCGTGATGGCGGTGAGTCCCGGTCTGGTGATGACGGCGTCGGCGCGAGAAGGGCATTTCGGTGATCCAGCTGCGGTCGAGCGCATTGCCGGGACGATTCCGCTCGCCCGGATGGCCGAGCCTGAGGACATTGCTTCCGCGTGTCTGTTTCTTGCGTCGCCAGGGGCGGCGTATGTGTCCGGGCAGAATCTCACGATCGACGGCGGCGGGGAGCGTCCTGCATTTCTCAATGCGCTTGAGGCGGGGGCGTAAGGCCGCGGATATCGCTACAGTATTGACGGACGGCCCGTCTTGCCTATTTGATGCTCGCGTCGGCCTCAACTGCTTCTCTTGCCTGTTGATGCTCGCGCCGGCCTCAACTGCCCTTCTTGCCTATTGATGCTCGCGCCAGCCGCAGCATTGACCCGCTTTCCGCTCCCGACAGAACACACGTACGCGGAAAGCGGGTCAACGCTCCGGCGAACCGC
>NZ_CABPRZ010000016.1 GCF_902459695.1 Pandoraea terrae | reverse complement strand
TTGCTTGGTCATCAGACACCTCTTCATGGCGAGTATTCTCGCCTAAATCAGTGTCCGGGTTCATTAGACCACTACACTCCATGTTCGTTGACGCGCCTCGGAAACGACGGCTTTCCCTCCATCGCGTGAGGGCACGCTTCGCCACGGAGCGCCTCGATGAGTTGTTGGATAAGGAACTTGCACGCTGCGGCAACATTAACGCGATTAGAGAAGCAACGATTCTCAATCAACTGGCAGAGGAAATGGGACATTCCGACATCGCATCACTTCGACCATACCTCGAGTCGACACTGCGAGCGCGTTTGGCCCGGCAGCCATTCGAGGGACGTTAGTGCCTGTGGATAGAGAGCGTGCCGCATCCGGTTTGTAACGTCAAAAACTCTAGATTAACCGCGCAGTGACTGACAATTCCTCAATCTGCGCGTCGCATAACAGAACGTCAGCCAGCGCGAACCGGCCATTCGCGGAACCCTTCATGGGAGCGCCTCCAGTCATGAAATGCAAAAGGGCTTCGTGGCCGCCGGCGTCACCGTTTAGCAATCAACGATGGGGGCGTGCATCAACCGCAGCGAACGTCTTTACCGAATTCTGCAAACAGTCTTCCGCACCCATCGATATGCGTATGCAGCGACCGCCCCAATAGCAATGCGAATAAGCAGGGGCACGGGTACATCTCGATACGTGTCCGCTGAACTCAACAGTGGCCCCTCACGGGCAGGCCGTCCAAATGCGAACCTGAGCTTTCGACGCAGCCATGCTCGTCGTGCGGCGCGAGAGAACCCCCTCTCTGCGTCGCGTGGTGTATCCGCAACGATAATGAATTCGTCGCCATCAATGAAGCCCGTCACCTCGAAGCCGCAGCGGCACCGAGTGAGCCACGCGGTGTAACCACATGCGAATATCTCTGTAGCCACTGCATCTCCTTCCGAAGTCGCTACGTGGGTAATCTCGCAGAACACGCAGAACAGGTAATGGCCGAAAAGGCTTCGTGTGCCGCGAGCCGCAGCCTACTTTGGCCTCGTCACAAGACACTCTTTGACCTCAGGCCTATCCGCCCTTAACGAAGAACATCCACCGTAGTTTGCGCGCTAACATGTCCTGTACATCGCGGTCACCAAGCCCGACGCCCGGCTGGCAATGAACAAGTCGCTCAACGCAATGAGCGAATCCATCCAGCCGGTCGTCAATTGCCAACCAAGACTTCACCCGGTATCTGGCAACAAACCGGAGTACCTGTCCGCCGCGCGTCATCGACGAAAACCGGTCCACGCTCGTTCCAGCCGCATCGTATGTTGCGGCGATAACCCGCTCACGGAGTGATACCGAGGGCAATGCGTCCCGTGCTGGCTCAAATCCTATCGCCCCTACCCAGTCGGTTGACAGCACAATGCTGACGTCGGGGTACGGTCGAAGCATTTGTTCAAGAAGCGGTGCAAATTCAAATAGCTCCACCCCACGGGAGCTGGCTACGACGCCCTGCTCAGTAAGGTACGCATCAGACCGGTGCAGGGTGTTGTCGTAGTCAAGAAATAACAATCGGTCTCGTGTTGACATGACGGGCTTGGAGTTCAAGGCTCAGGGAGCATCGAGTAGTTCATGCGTTACGTCCCGGTATGACTCGACGTTGTTAATGCGGCACCAGGCGTCCCACACATAGTCGGCCTGAGGCGACACCCCCGGGCGGCCGCAAAGCAAATAACGACGACCGGAACGGGTAGTCCCAACCCGCGCCTCCAAATCAAGCTGCACGATGGCCGAACTCGCACGCCCGTCTCCATCGGCACGTTCCCCTGAAAAATGCAACTCCCCGAGTACCGTTTCAAGAATACGCCAATGGTGCAACTCAACTACGTGCTCCGCCTGAATAGGGCTAGGCTTCCATATGGGCACTCGATATTGTCCTAGTCGTTAAATCGATTTGGGGTTGCTGGCATGGAGCGAAGACGGTTCACCAACTTTTCGACGACCTCGGGCTCAACAATCGGCCACCCATGAGGCACCCCGACCTGAAAACGCTGATAACGCTCCGGCCACTTCCAAGTGTCGTCGAGCGCGAGCCAGTGTTCCACCTTGTGGTGGTCCACAAACCGCAGAATGCGGTCGAGTCTCGTAGCTTCAGCTCGTTCCAGCGCATCGGGATACAGGTCCACGGTGTCCCCTACGTACCGCGCGGCAAGGTCTCGCTCCCATTCCGACTGCCCTCGCAAGAAGGTCCGTGTCTGTGGCCTCTCATCCGCAAGCGCAATACGAATATGGGGATACGGAGCGAGAACCTCATGCAGCATTTGGAAGGCTGCCTGTAATGCTCGCTCGGAAGACGATGCCGAAGAGCCCTCGTTACTCGCGCCAGCGCAGTTCTGTTCGAAACGGCTGCTGAAAAATAGAAACAACACCGAATCCACGCCGTCACCTTTTCTGTATGTGCAGGAAGCATGGCGGATGTGGTCAAGGCAGGCCAGGAATAGTAAAGACGCCTTGTACCGCCGATAGCTTCCTTTTTGGAAGAAGAAACGCCATACGCACTGTCACCAAACAAGCCCGGAAGCTAAGTTGCCGACACCTGGTCCGAGTATCGACAAGTTTAGATAAATATAGGGGTGATGTAAACAGGGGTATCAAATATAAGGGTAACTAATTCGTGGTTGATGAAATTGGTGGTCGTGTAGGAACCTGCGTCGGCCATGGAAAAAGACACCGACGCGACCGTTTTACAGATTGCCCGCCGAATAGAGGAAATTCGGACACTGCGTGGCATCTCGCAGTGGGAGCTCGCGCAGCGCGCTCAGTATCAACGCACGTGGGTCAGCCGCACCGAAGGCGCGGGTGTCAGCTTTTCACTTGATACTTTGGACCGATATGCTGCCGCACTCGACGTTGACCCGTTGTCTCTTGTGACATCCGGCGCCCTCTTGCCTCGCAAGGCTGAAGACAAATCGACGTTGCGCGAGCGTTTGGCAATTAATGTCATCCGCCTTAGGGACGCGCAAAATCTTTCTCAGGAGTCCCTCTCGATAAATGCTCGCCTCGGCAGGCACTTCGTCTCGCAAGTGGAACGCGAAAACACTCGTTCGAGTATTCCTAACCTCCAAAAGCTGGCCGACGCGTTGGGCGTACCTCTATCTGAGCTTTTCAAGCAGGTCGACGCGGCGAGCGTCAACCTCAAAAATTCGCGCCGAACGAGAAGCAAGCGCATTAGGAAGTTGGACGTGAAAGCGGCTCAACCGGATGAGTAAAACTCACGGGGCAACTAGTCAGCAATTGATTCCATGTGCGGCGCAAACGAACACTTCTGCATCAATTCGTACAGTTGTCCAGGGTCTTCGGGTACCTCAAGGACGGGCCCCAAAATCACTCCACTGGCGTCAGCCTCATCAAATTTCGGCACAGTGGCCTGACGGTTCGATACCATCATCTTAAAAGCCTCAGCTTTCGCTGGCGCCTTTAGCGACGCTACGATTGCGTCTGACACGGTGGCAAATTGCATTCGTCGGTCAACAAGGATGCTCTTCTCTTGCCCGCCCTCGTCAACACCCACTCCGAAAGTAGCGCCACCAGTCAAAAGAAGGTTAAACACCGTATCCAGATGAACAAAATACGGCTCGCATCGCTGCTCCCCCTCTAATAGATAGGAGTTGGAGACCACGAGAGCTACAACCCGAGAAATCGTCGCACTAGACATCCTCCCGCACTCTGACAGCCACTTTTGGACAACCTCGGGGTTTGACTCGAGAAATCTCTTCTTTCGCAAGACCTGCTCAACCTTTCCTTCAAGTTCCTTCTTGACTAACCAAAACTCGAATGGCTCCGCAGGATGCGGCACCGCTCTGCACTCCAGAATGAAAAGTGTATCTTCCACGACAAAGGCACAGTCAACATCTCCCACATCTCGCCCATCATCCGTCTTCCCTTCAACTTGAAGACGGTGCTTCATAGGCTTGAATTCAATGGCCTGAGTCGGAAACAAGCTAATGCTTTTCAGGACCGTTGACACGACTTCTTCGTATCGATGTCCTTTTTCCGAAAACACCGCAGCCTTCCTCTTATCTAGCTTGGCCCACTCGGAGACCAAGCGCATAAGATGCGTAGCCTGAAACGGCCATCGAAGCAGAAAGAGCTCATCCCCAACGCTCAGAAGGGGTCGGCTCCAAAGAGTTTGGTGTTTTCCCCCATAGTTGAACGCGCTGACGATGGCTTCGGAAATGCTTGAATCAACGTTTAGCACTTGAACAAATCGGCTCACCAATTCTGCCCTAGACAGTCGAATTGGTTCGAGCCCCTCGGTCCGGCTCGCACCGTCGGCATACATCAACTCGATTTGATGACAAAGAAGTGCTAAGAGAAACCAAGCGTCGATGACCTCGCGAAAGGTAGCACCGTCAACCAAGGGATGAGGTTCATCTAGAAAGAATACGGCGTGAGACTCTATAAGCCCCATATACACAGCCGACAGTTCCACCGCCACCTTTTGGACAACGTCGTCCAAGTCGCGAATCTCCGCGACACTAAGCGCGAATCCCTCTTGCTGACGCTCCAGCTTTAGAACCCTACGAGCACTAACTTCTCTGACACTCAAGAGCTTGCTGCATTCCGCCACGTCTCGCGCCATGAGTCCATTGCGTCGCTGAATGTCTACGAGGGCCAAGCGAGCCAAAGGCGCGTGCCTCATATCCAATAGGTAGTCATTCGGCGGCATAGGATGCACCTGCGCATATGCTCCCGTCCAGACAACCGAATGCCATTGATAGCGAAGCGTCTCAATCAAACTTCCCAGGCGAATCGTGAATCCGATGGCACTCTCAAGGTCAACATTTCCGTCGCCTCCTTCGCCGAATCCACCTCCGTCAAATGCTTCGCGCAGTATGTGTCTCACGCCATCAAAGCTCGCCTCCATTACCTCCGGCGGAGTGAACCTATTCCCCGAGGCATCCGTGGCGGTTCTACTGGTTCGAAGCGATTCCATTGTTATGATGTCGCGTGACGCAAAGGAATCCCAGTGTTCGGAGAAAAGTCTCAACTGCTGTGACTCGAGAAACGCTGCAACAGTCCTTGCCACCTCTTCCAAAGAACAACGTCGCGTCTGAACACGAAGCTCGTTCAGCGTCGCAAAAATTCTGGACATGCGGCTTCCAACAAGCACACCCAACACACCTGCCGAATGGTCCTCAGGGGAACCGTCCGCCAACGCCAAATATCGCTCCCGAAAAACACGTTCGTCAAAACCAGGCTTCAAGGGGTCCGGAACAGTTCCTTGCTTTGCATTGAGGACCCGAAGGGCAGACAGGAATCGCATAGAGGATGTGTTTGAGATTATGTATTTCGTACGCGTCAGCATCACGCGCAGACTGAGTTATTTTCGGAACATACGAGACACATGCCGAGCTAAAGTGGGGAGCAGAAAAGGCCAAGGGAAGTGCGTTTGCAAACAGAATCACACCTCCCCACTCGCCTTTTGCAGCATCACCGCGTGCGATATTTCTGAGTCTCATTGTGGTACTTTTGCTCGCGGCGTACGAATGCTGCGACCCCACCTTCCATAATCGCCTGGATATCATGTCGCACGTATCGGTTCTCAACCGGCCCGACGTGCAGCACATCAAACTCCTCACCGGCGGCGCGCAGTTCCTTGCTGGACCTCACTGATAGCACGCCCGAGCGATTCTCAAGCGCAACAACTTGGTCGGCGTCACCCAAGACGGGGATATTTGCGTTATGCGAAACAACAATGAGCTGGCGGCTCCAACGACTCTGCCGAAGTTCCTTCACGACCAACCGCGATATCCACTCTGAGTCCAAGTCGTCTTCAGGCTGGTCCAAAATCAAAGGCTCTCGTCCATGATGGAGGACAAACGCGAGCATCGCTGCCGTCCGCTGCCCCGGAGAACCCTGAGTAATCGATTGCCAATCTGCGTCCCGCTCCGCAACCCCTCCTTCCTTGAGAAACTCCATCATCACAACATCGTCGGGCACTTGACTGGCCACCCGAAGTTTGACGGTCTCATCAAGTTTTTTTAGTCTTTCGACAAACTGAGGCCGTAGCTTGGCTTCACGCTGCAGCAATGTCATTTCGCCTGTTGCAAGTGCATCTCGCCAAATCTCCCACCTTTCGCTCAGACCTTCCGCAGCCCCTTCCCACAGCCACGCAGCAAGCGCCGGCACGTCATCAAGAAACGCATCGGCACGGAAGCCGGACATCTCTCTAACTACCTCCACCCAGGGCGCCGTATCAGCCAGAGCTATCACTCTAAAGCGAAGTCGCTCGCTTCGCGCCTGAACCTCATTGAGCAAATCTTGCCGTTCCGCTCTACGGTCAGCGACCAAGGCGAGAATGGCCTCCCACGCCTCGGCAACTCGCTGCCGAGCGGGTTCGATAGAGGGCTCCTTCTCCTCGAGCGTACGAATCGCTTCTCGGACCTTGCTCAGTTCGCCTTGAATTCGATTGAACTCTGAGGTTGATAGTCCTTGCTGCTCCAGCCCAAGTTTGTAAGCCTCGAAATCAGCACGGGCAGCCAAAACGTCCTGATACCAAGCCCCGGCCTGAACTGTGCCGCGTACCTTTTCGAAGATGGCGCCAGCCTTGGTGCCAATATCGTCCAATTGCTCAATCAGCAAAGCGACAATACCCTGAGCCTCGCGAAGGTGATGGGCGTACTCAACGGCGTAAGGCTCCTGGGCTGAAAGGTCGGATTTTTTTAGGGACCTTAAATCTTCGGACAGTTTTCTTACAGAGGTTAACGCTTGCTCCACCGACTTTTCATTCGCATTCCAGCCTTCAGCTTCATGTGTTCGAACATCAATTCGCGACAGTCGTTGTTTCACCTCTTCCGACGAAAATGCATCCACTTGCTTTTGTAGGGTCGTCTCCTGCTGCTTCAAGCCCGGAAGTTGGCCGAGGTCCCCCACTAGAAGGACATAGTTACGCACGGCTATCAGCCAGCCACTCCGCGCATCCTCTGAACGACGCCCGTAGCTGTCAACGCTGCGAGTGTCAGACCCGCTCAAGCCGACACTTGCATCGATGAGTGCAAGTAGGCTTCGAGATGAAAGGTATCGGTCGTTCTTATCTCCGGCGGCGCGCTCAAAAAGCTCCTTTTGGCTGATGACCGTAACGGGGTAACGTGTTGGAACTGGGAGACCTTCAACCTCTGTGACACTGCCCGATGCACGAGTCCACCGCGACTCCTGCAGCTCCTGTGACTCTTGCACCCTGTGAGAAGCGGTTAGCTCCGCGTGTGCAAATACTGTGTCGACAAATCCATCTGCCTCTGCCATCAATCTAGGGGGTAGCCCCTCCGAGCTGGAATATAGAGCTCGCAGCGCCGCGACCACTGAAGACTTGCCACTCCCGCGACCGCCGATGATGACGTTCAAGCTTGGATGAAAGGATAGCGATAGGGGCTCTGCAGAATTTGTCAGCTGCCCCGCGAGCCGAACCGAAGTTATCCAGGCATGCCTGACGATGTTGGGGTTCCGTTCCGGAAAACCTGCGAGGACAGGCGACCAATCGCAGAGAACTCGGGACTCGTGGTCAAGAAACGCTTGCCTAAGCCCCTCTATGCTCACGTTTCCCATTCGTATCCACGCAAACCGACTGCCGACTTCGTCCATCGAGTACGCGTCAGACATTGACAGAAAAGCCAAATCACGAAGACGAGGAAAATTATCAAGCTCTCTCCGCCGAAATCTGCTGTTGAACGCATCCCCGATGACGTCTGCACAATTGCCAGGGTCAACAGCGACTAAGCGCTCATGGTGCAGTGCTTTATATCGGAGGTCCCCTTGGACTGAGTCCCTTGACGCAATCCCATTGTCATTGAGAGCATGGGGAGCGACGGCCAAGTAGCCTTCGGGCAAATCGTCCAGTATCTGAATGAGTGTCTTTGAGGACGAACCAGGTTGCGAACGTAGACCGTTAGTACGATGAAACGGGGGATGCTCATCGCCAAATCCAAGGGCCCCGTATATTAGACGGTCAAAGTCCTGGCTGGTCTTGTCCAAATCGCCCAAGATTATCAGGTGAACGCCATCGGCCCCGGTGTGCGTGGTAATTTCACAGCCCGGGAACACGATGACACCATGGCGTGCTCCTGCAGCCTTTGCGGCGTCAATCCACTCACCAGTGTTGTGGTCTGCCAGTGCGATAATCTCAATCCCAGCATCACGTACGGCAGCCATGTAGTCATCGAGAAAGACCTGCCGACCCTCGGGGCTATCGATGTCGTACGCCGAATTCGCTGGAAAGCGAAAATTCCAGGCTGGCGTCGCAACTTGCAAGTCACACTTCCACCATTTTGTTTCACTCATGTCCCCATATCCCCCGAACCGTGGTATTTGTTCTCATGACGACGCACATGCTGCTAGTACGTTGCCTGTTCCCGAGACTTCATCAGCGTCAGCATAGCTGTTCGCGGATGTTAGGTGCGCTTCTGCTCCAACGACAGATGTTATCAATGTGTGATGGCGTAGAATACCAATTGGGCACCAGCAACTGATACTGGCCAGTGCGGCACGCGCCCCAGAGTATTGGCTGTCACGCAAATGCATTCCGTCGCGTCCGCCAGTTAACAGCCTTTGGCAACTTACAATGATTTATTCCAGAGCCACCTCGGCAGCCCGTAACGTTTTGGGCACAAAGCGGCCGATGTCAGAAAACCACGCGTTCTTCCAGTTCTATGTGGCCGACGGCAAGCTGTCGTGCCAGTTGTATCAGCGCAGCGCGGACATTTTCCTGGGCGTGCCGTTCAACATCGCGAGCTATGCGCTGCTCACGCACATGATGGCGCAGCAGACGGACCTCGACGTTGGCGATTTCATCTGGACCGGCGGCGATTGCCACATTTACAGCAATCACATCGAACAGGTCGAAACGCAACTGGCGCGTGCGCCGCTGCCCTTGCCGAAACTCGAGATCGCGCGCAAGCCCGACTCGATCTTCGACTACCGCTTTGAAGACTTCGCGATCGTCGGCTATGAATCGCACCCGCATATCAAGGCGCCGGTGGCCGTATGACGATCCTGACCCTGGTGGTGGCCCGCGCCGTCAACGGCGTGATCGGTCGCGACAATCAATTGCCGTGGCGTTTGCCGGAAGATCTCGCGCATTTCAAGCGGGTAACGATGGGCAAGCCGGTCGTCATGGGCCGCAAGACCTACGATTCGATCGGACGCCCGTTGCCGGGGCGCCGCAATATCGTGGTGTCGCGCAATCCCTGGCTGAAAATCGAAGGCTGTGAAGTGGCGGGTTCGCTCACGGATGCGCAACGCCTGTGCGTCGGCGCCGACGAGATTTGCCTCATCGGCGGCGCGCAGCTCTACGCCGAGGCGCTGCCCTGCGCGGACAAGCTGATCGTCACGGAAATCGCGAAGGCGTTCGAGGGCGATGCCTACTTCGCCACGCCGGATCCGGCGGTCTGGCAGGAAACTGCCCGGGAAACGCATCATTCGCCTGCGCCGAACGACTTCGACTTCGCGTACGTGACGTACGAACGTATCGGTTCGCCCGGCGAGTAATATCGGTTAGCGCCGTCGGCATCCACTGCACGAAACAAAAAAGAACTGCCCACATGGGGCACCACGCTACCTGTGACGAACGCCCGATTGCGGCCCAGTTCGCCAGTCCCATTTCAGCAACGATTTCATGGGATTGGCGAATCTGGCGCCAACCATCTGCCGTGCAGGGAAAGTCGTAGACTTACCCGCCCAGATACGCCTCCAGCACCCGAGGGTTACCCAGCAGATTCCGGCCCGTATCGTCGAGCACGATCTTGCCGTTTTCCAGCACGTAGCCGTGCTGCGCGATCTTCAGCGCCTGGCGCACGTTCTGCTCAACCAGAAAAATCGTCAGCCCTTCCGCGTTGATTTCCTTCAGCGTGCGGAAAATATCCTGCACGATGATCGGCGCGAGCCCCATCGACGGTTCGTCGAGCAACAGCAGGCGCGGTCGCGCCATCAGCGCGCGGCCGATGGCCAGCATTTGCTGTTCACCGCCCGACAGATTGCCGGCGAACTGGTCCAGACGTTCCGCCAGCCGCGGGAAACGCTGCAGCACGCGGTCGAGATCGGCTTTGATATTGCCGCGATCCTTGCGCGTGTAGGCACCCAGTTCCAGATTTTCGCGCACGGACATCGTGGTCAGCGTCGCACGCCCTTCCGCGACCTGCACGAGCCCGCGCTGCACGACCTGGTGCGGTGCAAGCCCGCCCACTTCCTCGCCTTCGAACTTGATCGATCCCTTCGCCTTCTTGATCAGTCCCGACAAGGCCAGCAGCGTCGTCGACTTGCCCGCGCCATTGGCGCCGACCAGCGACGTGATCTCGCCTTCCTTCAGTTTGAAATCGATGCCCTTGACGGCTTCGATATGCCCATAGGCCACTTCCAGGCCCGTGACTTCGAGCAGCGCGCTCATGCTTTCACCTCCGCGCCAGCGGCCTGATGTTCCTCGTCGTCGTCATCGCGCCCCAGATAGGCCTCGATCACTTGCGGGTTGTTCTTGATCTCGTCGGGCTTGCCCTCGGCAATGATGCGGCCGAAGTTCAATACCGCGATGCGCTCGCACAAGCCCATCACGAAGCGCATGTCGTGCTCGATCATGAAGATCGTGTAGCCGCGCGCCTTGATGTTCTCGATCTCGCTCATCAGATCGACCTTCTCGCCGGTGTTCATGCCCGCCACGGGTTCGTCGAGCAGCAGCAGCTTCGGTTCGGTCGCAAGCGCCCGCGCCAGTTCCAGCTTGCGCTGGTCGCCGTACGACAGATTGTCCGCAACGTCGCTCGCCTTGTGCTCGAGCTTCACCCACGACAGCAGCTCCAGCGCGCGCTCGCGCGAGCGCTTCTCGATCGAACGGAAGTTCGGCAGCGACAGCAGCAGTCCGGCGGGTCCGTAATGCATATGGCGATGCATCCCGACGACCACGTTTTCCAGCAACGTCATCTCCTTGAAGATGCGGATGTTCTGGAACGTGCGCGCAATCCCGCGTTGCGTGATCCGATGCGGCTTCTGGCCGACCAGCGAATCGCCGGCGAACGTCAGCTGACCTCCCGACGGCGCCAGCAGTCCGGTGATCAGGTTGAACACGGTCGTCTTGCCCGCGCCATTCGGCCCGATCAGGCCGAAGATGCAGCCCTGCGGCACTTCGATGTTCACGTCCTGCAATACATGCAGGCCGCCGAAGCTTTTGGAGATATTGGAAAGTTTCAGCATGCCGATCTCCTTACGCCTGTTTTGCCGGTTTGAACCAGCGGCGCATGCGCGCCGGGTCCCAGATGCCCTTCGGCAGGAACAGCACGATCAGCACGAGAATCAAGCCGTTGACCACAAGGCGGTAGGCTTGGAACGCGCGCAGCAGTTCCGGCAGGAGCGTCAGGATCGTGCTGCCCAGCACCGGGCCCGCAAGACCGTTGATACCGCCCAGAATCGCCATCGTCAGGATTTCCACGCCGCGATCGAAGCCAAATTCATTCGGCCCGATGAAGAACGTCAGGTGCGCATTGAGCGCGCCGGCAAGCCCCGCCAGCACGGCCCCGAGCACGAACGCCAGCATCTTGAACCCGGTGACGTTGATGCCCATCAGGCCCGCGGCCGTTTCGTCTTCCTTGATCGCTTCAAACGCACGCCCCACCTTCGAGCGGCGCAGGCGCCACAGCGCCAGCAGCGTGATGACGACCGCCGCCGCCACATGCCACCACTGCGTCAGTTGCGGAATGCCGTTCAGGCCCAGCGCGCCGCCGGTCAGGTCCTCGGTGTTGAGGATCAGCACGCGCACGACTTCGCCGAAGCCCAGGGTGGCCATGGCGAGGTACACCCCCGACAGCCGCAGCGTCGGCTTGCCGATGATGAACGCGATCAGCGCCGGGGCGGCCATGCCGCCGGCGAGCGAAACCGCAAACGGCGTTTCATAGCTCATCGTCAGGATCGCCGCCGTGTAGGCGCCGATGCCCATAAATGCGGCATTGGCCATGGCCAACATGCCGCACGACAGCGTCAGGTAGATCGAGAGCGCCAGCAGGGCGTTGGTGCCCAGCGTCAGCACCAGATTGCTGTAGACCGCCCAGAAATTTGCAAACCAGTCCATTGCGGTCCCCTTATGCCTTGCGCTCGAGCACTTTGCCGAACAAGCCCTGCGGACGTACCAGCAGGATCAGGAACAGCAGGCCGAAGGCCACCGCGTCGCGCATGTTCGAGCCGATGTACGCCACCGACAGCACTTCCGCAAAACCGAGGAACAGGCCGCCGAGCATGGCGCCGCGAATATCGCCCATGCCGCCGAGAATGATGACGGCGATGCCCTTGTGCAGCATCGGCTGCCCCATCAGCGGGAACACGGCGTTCGAGTACAGGCCGATCAGCACGCCGGCCATGCCGCCCAGCGCCGCTGCCGCGAACGACGTCATCAGGAACAGGCCTTCGACATTGATACCGAGCAGGTACGCAGCCTTCGGCGATTCGGCAATGGCCCGCAGCGCGCGGCCCAGCTGCGTCTTCTTGATGGTCGTCATGAGCACGGCCATCAGCGCGAACGACAGGAAGATGATGCCCAGTTCAAGCGAGGTCATGTGCACGCCGGCGATCGTCACCAACGAACTGCTGACGGTTCCGAACGGAAAGCGCATGTTCTCCGCGCCGACGTAGCCCTGCATGCCGTTGTTGATCAGGATGGCGACGCCGATCGTCGCGATCATCGGAATCAGGTGGGGCGCGTTACGCTTGCGCAGGGGCCCCAGTACCAGCACGTCGATCAGCAGACCGGCGAACCCGGAGATCACGACCGCCGCGATCAGTGCGGCCCACAACGGCAGATTGAATTTCGCCACGGCCGCAAGCGCAGCATACGCGCCGACCATGAAGACCGCGCCGTGGGAGAGATTGATAACGCCGAGAATGCCGAACACGAGTGTGAACCCGAGGGCGAACAAGGCGTATACGCACCCGAGGGAGAGCGCATTGACGAGTTGTTGTTCCAGCATGGTGTTTTTCCAGCCTGAGGGGGACGACGGCGAGGCAGTAGATGCCTGTCCGTCTTAAACGCCGAAGGGCGTAGGACTTGTGGCCCTACGCCCATGCGGACTTACCCGGTAGGGTGTCGTTTACTTCTCGATGACGTACTTGTTGTCCTTCGTCACGCTGACAATCGGGGCTTGCCTGGCGTCGTAGCCTGCCGGCTTGCCATTCTTGCCCATGGCCTGACGGAAGGCGAACGCACCGGTGGCGCCGTCGTGCGTTACCTTCGGCAGCGCATCGCGCAACGCCTTGCGGTCGGCATCGAGGTTGCCCGAAAGCTTCACGCTCTTCAGCGCGGCCACGGCAATGTACATCGCGTCATAAGATTGCGCGGCGAACTGGTCCGGGGCCACCGAGTACTTCGCCTTGTAGGCGGCGATGAACTTGGTGTTGGCCGGCGTGGCGTTCTCGATCGACCACGGGCTGCCGACCCACAGGCCGTCCGAGCTACCCTTGGCCAGATCGAACACCTTGACCGAGTTCATGCCGTTGCCGCCGATGAACGGCGTCTTGATACCCAGTTGACGGGCCTGCACCATGATCGGCGCGCCTTCGGCGATCAGCGCCGACAGGACGATCGCGTCCGGGTTCGTCGCCTTGATCTTGGTCAATTGCGCCTTGAAGTCCACGTCACCCTTGGCGAACGTTTCGGTCGTCGTGACCGGGATCTTCAAGTCGTCCAGTGCCTTCTTGAAGTTGTCGTAGCCGCTCTTGGTGAAGACGTCGTCGTTGCCGTACAGCACGGCGACTTTCTTGATGCCCGTCTTCTTCGCTGCGATCTTGATGGTTTCCGGCAGCACGTCGGCTTCCGTCACCGAGTTACGGAACACAAAGTCGCCAATCGACGTGATGCCGTCGGCCGTGTTCGACGTGCCGAAGGCGACCGTCTTGCCGGCTTGCGCGATCGGGTCGGCCGCTTGCGCCGAGTTCGACAGGGTCGGGCCGAACACCATCAGCACCTTGTCCTGGAAAATCAGTTTCTTGAAGACGTTGATGGCTTCTTCCTTCTTGCCTTGTTCGTCTTCGATTTGCAGTACGAGCTTGTTGCCGTTGACACCGCCGGCAGCGTTGATCTCGTCCGCGGCCAGCTGGAAGCCGTTCTTGATGGCCGCGCCATATTGCGCCGCGCCGCCCGACAGGGCTTCGGCCACGCCGATCTTCAGATCCGCCGCGCTGGCCGCCGCCACCATACCCGTGGCAGCCAGCGCCACCAGCAGCTTGTTCATGGTGCTCTTCATGTGTTCCCTTCCTCCGAAATCCAGTCTCTAGTTATGGAAAGGCGCGCCGCGTATGTGACCTGGCGCGCCCCTTGCCCAAACTACGTAACCCCGTTCTTAAGCCTTGGCTTAAGAAAACTCCTAAGGATAACGCAGAAATCGCAAGATTTGGGCAATTGCACAGCACATGCACTGCCGTGATGCACGATCCCGACGCAGATATCGCGCATTCGGCGTTTTTTGCAGCATCAATGACCGGCGATGGTCATTTCCTCGACCAGGATGGAGCCGACTTCCTTGGTCCCACGGACCAGCGTATCCGCGCCCACGGCCACGATCTGACGGAACATGTCGTTCAAGTTGCCTGCCAGCGTGATTTCTTCGACCGGATACTGAATTTCGCCGTTCTCGACCCAGAAGCCCGCCGCGCCGCGCGAATAATCGCCGGTCACGTAATTGACGCCCTGCCCCATCAGTTCGGTCACCAACAGCCCCGTGCCAAGCTTCCCGAGCATGGCGCGGAAGTCGTCCGTCGGCAGCGTGTCGCGGCTGAACAGCCGCAGATTGTGCGAGCCGCCGGCGTTGCCGGTCGTCTTCATGCCGAGCTTGCGCGCCGAATAGGTCGACAGGAAATAGCCTTCGACGACGCCGTCCTTCACCACGTCGCGGCTGCGCGTCTGGACGCCCTCCTCGTCGTACGGCGCGCTGCCCATGGCACGCGGCACGTGCGGATCCTCATGGATCCCGATGTGCGGCGCGAACACCTGCTTGCCCAGACTGTCCACGAGGAACGTGGCCTTGCGGTACAGCGCTCCGCCGGAGACCCCCTGCACGAATGCGCCGAGCAGGCCGGCGGCCAGCGGCGCCTCGAACAGCACACGGCACTTGCGCGTGGAGAGCTTGCGCGAATGCAGACGCGCAAGCGCCCGTTCGGCAGCGTAACGGCCAACCGCCTCGGGCTGCGACAGGTCATCGGCCGCACGTTTGGACGAATACCAATCGTCGCGCTGCATGCCGCTGCCGGAACCGGCGATCGGCGAGACAGACAGGAAATGGCGCGAATACGGGTAGCCCGACAGGAACCCGCGCGTGGTGCCAAGCAGGAACTGCGAGTGCTGCGCGGAGACGCCCGCACCTTCGGAATTGCGGATCAGCGGGCTCGTTTCGAGCGCGGCGTGTTCGCAGCGGCGCGCCAGTTCCACCGCATCGTCGGCGGTGATGTCCCACGGATGAAACAGCGACAGGTCCAGCGGGTTCATTTCCAGCAGATCGGCTTCGGCCAGACCGGCGCAGTCATCTTCCGCCGTGAAGCGCGCAATGTTGTAGGCCGCGTCGACCGTGTCGAAAAGTGCCTTCTTCGAGAAATCCGACGTGCTGGCGTTACCGCGGCGCTGGCCGATGAAGACCGTGACACCGACCAGCTTGTCGCGGTTGCGCTCGATCGTTTCGATCTTGCCGCGCCGCACCGAGACGGACAGGCCGTCGCCCTCGGAGATTTCCGCGGCAGCGTCGGTCGCGCCGAGCGAACGGGCGTATTGCAGCACGTCGCTGACGATTTCCTTGAGTTGGTCCTGGGTATGCGTGAAATGCGGGTTCGCAGAAGACATCGGCGCGGTAGGCGAGAGGCGTTGAGGAACCGCCATCTTAGCGCGTCTTGACGGCCGTTGTGCGGCGGGCATCCGAACTATTTGCGCGTCTGGTCTTGCACTGCCATGGCAGGCCTGCCGATACCTTGCCGGCGGGCGCTCGCGTTACAATAGCACCCATGACGCACATTTACCGCTATAACCGCATCGCTCACAGCGAACTTCCCGATCCGAACGAGCCGCCGAGCAAGTCGCAGCGCAAACGCGACATGCTGGCCCTGCAGGATCTGGGGGAAGAACTCGTCGGCCTGTCGAAGGAAGGCCTGGCGCGCATGCCGCTGCCCGAAAAGCTCGCGGACGCCTGCAAGGATTGCCAACGCATCAAGGCCCACGAAGGCCGCCGCCGCCAAATGCAGTATGTCGGCAAGGTCATGCGCTCCCTGCATGAAACCGAAGTCGATGCGATCCGCGCCGCGCTCGACATCATCAAGGGCGTGTCGAAAGCCGAGACGGCAAAGCTCCACGCGCTCGAGCGCTGGCGCGAACGCCTGCTCGCCAAGGATGAAGCGCTGACGGAACTGCTGGCACAGTATCCGGACCTCGACGCGCAGCACGTGCGTACGCTGATCCGCAACGCACGACGCGAGCAGGAACAGCAAAAACCGCCCAAGGCGTTTCGCGAATTGTTCCAGATGCTCAAGGACTTGATGGGTACCGGCGCCGCCGCATCGTCCACCGAAGTTTCGGAGGAAGACGACAACCTGCCGGAATTTCCGCAACGCGAGGACGACGCATGATCACCCGCAGCCATCCCGATGAACTGCGTGTCGGTCTCGTGTCGATCAGCGACCGCGCGAGCCGGGGCACCTATGACGACCAGGGCATCCCCGCGCTCCAGGCGTGGCTGGGCGCCGCCCTGCAATCCCCCTGGGTGGCCGAAACGCGCCTGATCCCCGACGACGCCGACGGCATTGCCGCAACGCTCATCGCGCTGGTCGACCAGGCCGGCTGCGATCTCGTGCTCACGACCGGCGGCACGGGCCCCGCGCGCCGCGACGTTACCCCGGAAGCCACGCTGCGCGTGGGCACCAAGGAAATGCCCGGATTTGGCGAGCAGATGCGCCAGATCAGCCTGCGCTTCGTGCCGACCGCAATCCTCTCGCGTCAGGTCGCGGTGATCCGCGAGGCGCCCGCGCACGCGGCGCTGATCATCAATCTGCCCGGCCAGCCCAAGTCGATCAAGGAAACACTCGAAGGCTTGCGCGATGCCGATGGCCATTCCGTGGTGCCGGGCATTTTTGCGGCAGTGCCCTACTGCATCGACCTGATCGGCGGGCCGTACATCGAGACGAACGACGCCGTGTGCCGCGCGTTCCGTCCGAAGAGTGCCCAGCGCCCGAACAAAGCCGGCGCGTGAGTTACGGCGTGGCCGGCACAGCCGTCTTGAGGAAGTTGGCGCGGTAGTACACCAGTTCGTCGATCGACTCGTGAATGTCGGCCAGCGCCGTGTGCGCACCGCGCTTCGTGAAACCCTTGTAGACGGCCGGCTCCCAGCGGCGGCACAGTTCCTTGAGCGTGCTGACGTCCAGGTTGCGGTAATGGAAGAACGCCTCCAGACCCGGCATGTAACGCGCCATGAAGCGGCGGTCCTGGCAAATCGAGTTGCCGCACATGGGCGACTTGTTCGGCGGCACATACTGCGACAGGAACTCGATCAGTTGCGCTTCGGCCGAAGCCTCGTCGACGAGCGACGCCTTCACGCGGTCGATCAGGCCCGAGCGACCGTGGGTGGACTTGTTCCAGTCGTCCATGCCGTCGAGGATGGCGTCCGATTGATGGATCGCGAAGACGGGACCTTCGACGCGGCGCGTCAAGGCCGAATCGGTGACGACAACCGCAACTTCGATAATGCGGTCGCTGTCGGGCTGCAGGCCGGTCATCTCCATGTCGAGCCAGACCAGATTGAATTCATGGCGGCCCAAGGGGGCGGGCTCAGCGGGGGCGGGGGCGGGGGCGGGGGCGGCGTCAGTCGAAATGTCGGACATGGGGCAATCAATAGAAAGAATCTATAATTCTCGCATACTTCGGATTTTCCATAAGCGCATGCTCACCTACCTTTTCGTGGTTTTCCTGTTGGCGATGGTGCTGACCAAGCTGTGGCTCGCCTCGCGCCAGATCCGGCACGTGGTGGGCCATCGCGCCGCGGTCCCCGCCCGTTTTGCCGAAACGATCGCGTTGACCGATCATCAGCGCGCCGCCGACTACACGGTCGCGCGCACCAAGCTCAGCATGGCCGAGACGCTCGCGCAAGCCGTGCTGCTGGTCGCCCTCACCCTGATGGGCGGTCTCCATCTGCTGCACCTGGGCATCACGCAATGGCTGGGCGAAGGTTATGTCGGCCAGATCGCCCTCATCGGCGCGGTCCTGGTGATTTCCGGCCTGGTCGACCTGCCGTTCACGTACATCCGCCAGTTCGTCATCGAACAACGTTTCGGATTCAACCGGATGTCATTCGGGCTTTTCCTCGCCGACATGCTCAAGGGCGTGGCCGTCGGGGTCGTGCTCGGCCTGCCGCTGCTGTTCGTCGTCCTGTGGCTGATGAACCGCGCGGGGCCGCTGTGGTGGCTGTATGCGTGGGCCGTCTGGGTGGCCTTCAATCTCTTTGTCCTGGTGCTGTATCCGACGGTCATCGCCCCGCTGTTCAACAAGTTCGAACCGCTCAAGGATGCGTCGCTGGCGGCGCGCATCGAGGGTCTGATGAAGCGTTGCGGCTTCGCGGCGAAGGGCTTGTTCGTGATGGACGGCAGCCGCCGTTCGGCGCACGGCAACGCCTACTTCACCGGCTTCGGCGCCGCCAAGCGGATTGTCTTCTTCGACACGCTGATCGAACGCCTGTCGCCGGCCGAAATCGAAGCGGTGCTGGCCCATGAACTCGGTCATTTCAAGCATCGACACGTCACCAAACGCATCGTCGTGACATTCGCGCTGAGCCTCGCGTTCCTCGCGCTGCTCGGCTGGCTGGCTGGCCGGACATGGTTCTATATTGACCTCGGCGTGCTGCCTTCGATGACCGGCAGCAACAATGCGCTCGCGCTGGTACTGTTCTTCCTCGTGCTGCCCGTGTTCGGTTTCTTCGCGAGCCCGATCGGCAGCCTGACGTCGCGCAAGCATGAATTCGAAGCCGATGCCTTTGCTGCCGGCCAGACGCAGGCGACGGACCTCGTCAACGCGCTCGTCAAGCTGTATCAGGACAACGCGTCAACGCTCACGCCCGACCCCGTCTACACGGCCTTCTACTACTCGCATCCGCCCGCCTCGCAGCGTATCGACCGTCTGCTGGGGCACGTATGAAGCGATTGAACAAGCGCGGCGAACGCGCCGGCGCACAAGGCGCTTCGGGCGCCGCATCGGCCGCCGGCCATTTTCGCGGGCGCGTCGCCGCCGCGCATGGCCGGCATTATGTCGTGGAGTCGGATGGCCAGACAGTGCTGTGCTTTCCGCGTGGAAAACGCAGCGAGATCGCGGTCGGCGACGAAGTCGCCTGGGCGCGCGCGGGCAGCGATCAGGGCGTGATCGAGGAGATCCTGCCCCGCCGCAACCTGCTGTACCGTTCGGATCAGTTCAAGAGCAAGCTGTTTGCGGCCAACATCGACCAGTTGCTGATCACCCTGGCGACGGAACCTTACTTCAGCGAAGACCTGCTCGGCCGTGCATTGGTCGCAGCCGAAGCACACGGACTCAAGCCGCTCGTTGTGCTCAACAAGACAGACGTGACCGCCGGCCTGCCGGCAGCGCGGGAGCGGCTCGCGCCCTACCGCGCGCTCGGCTACGAAGTGCTGGAGATGTCGATCCGGCAATCACCCGACGATGCACGCGCACAGTTGCTGCCGCATCTGGCGCACAAGGCGACCTTGTTGCTGGGCCAGTCGGGGATGGGAAAATCGACGCTTGTGAACCTGCTGGTGCCCAACGCCGATGCGGCGACGCGGGAAATCTCGACCGTCCTGAACTCCGGCAAGCACACGACGACCTTTACCCGGATGTTCCATCTGCCCGAGGGCGGCCTGCTGATCGACTCACCCGGATTTCAGGAATTCGGCCTGCATCATTTGAAGGAAGGGGCGCTCGAGCGCGCGTTCCCGGAATTCCGGCCGTTGCTGACCGGCTGCCGTTTCTACAACTGCCACCACCTGAAGGAACCGGGATGCGCGGTGCTGACCGCGCTCGCGCAAGGGCGCATCGCGCCGCAACGCCACACCCTCTACGCGCAACTGGTGCATGAGTCGGAGCAGGAAGCACCAAGATGATCCGCCTGGTACGCGCCCCGAATCTCTGGATTGGCAGCCACTGGCGAAATCTGTTGGAGGCCGAGGGGATCGCGTGCCAGTTGCACAACTTCTACTCGTTGGGCGCGGCGGGAGAACTCCCGCCCGATCAATGCGGACCGGAACTCTGGCTGATGGACGCCCGCGACAGGGCCCGTGCCGAAGCCGTTATCGCCCAGGCCCAGCGGCCCGCCGCACGCGGGCCGCGCTGGCGATGCGCGTCGTGCGGCGAATGGCTCGAACCGCAGTTCGATCGGTGCTGGCAATGCGGCGCTGCCGCACCGGACCGGAACTAGCTCAACCGAGCCAGACGGCCAACGTCAGCATCAGCAACAGCAACATCCACAGCAGCACGGCCCGCCAGACGAGGCCGACCGCCGCTTGCAGGGTGCGCGGTGTGCAATCGCTGCCGACCGGCAGCACGGCGTCGTCGCCAATGTTGAGCGCATCGACGCTCGACGGCTCCGCCAACGGCCCGGTCAAACGCGCGCCCAGCGCGCCGCTGCCGGCGGCCAGCAGAATCCCTTCGTTTTCGTTTGGCCATTGCTTGGCGTAGTTGCGCCAGGCGTAGACGGCGTCCTCGAAGTTGCCGACGATCGCGAAGCCGATCGCCGTGAGCCGCGCCGGCACCCAGTCGATCACATAGAACGCGCGCTTGGCAAACAGGCCGAAGGCGACGCTGCGGTCAGGCGCATCTTCGTTCCATTTGCGCGACAGGTACTCCGAAATGCGGTACAGCACCGCACCTGCCGGGCCGACCGGCATGAGAAACCAGAAGAAGACGCCGAATACGTGGCGATGCGAAGCGATGACGGCATGCAACAGCGTGTGGCGAACCACCTCGTCAACCGGCATGTCGACGGTATCGATGCCGATCCATTGACGCAGGATTTCACGCGCCTCGTTGGGATTGTCCTTGTTGAGGGCGACGTGGATGTCCGTGAAGTAATGACTGAACTGGCGGAACCCGAGCGTGAGGTAGACGATGACCACGTTCCAGGCGAAGCCCAGCACGAAGTTCACCTTCATCAGCAGGAAGTACACCACGCCGACGAGCAGTACGAACGGCACGACGACCGCGAGCCACGCCAGCACGCCATGCTTGTGCCGGCCTGCATCGAACGTGCGCGCGATGTGCGCAGCGTGCGACCGGACCAGGTTATAGACCGGGTTATGGGTGGACAGCGCGCGCACCTGTTCCAGGATCAGCGCAAGGAGTACCGAGAAAAATGTCATGCGTGCGATCGGGTCACAGGACAGAATGTCATAACGATAGCACAGCTTCACGCAGATGCCCGCCTGGTGCGACTTTGCGGGCAATCCGCCAGCCCTTTACGCCAACCGCCGCCCAGGGCGTGTCACCGCCCCTAAGCGCGCAACAAACGGTAGAAATTGCGCAGCATCCCGGCGGTTGCCCCCCAGATGAAGTACTCGCCGCCCGCCGGGCGCGGATACGGCATCGCATAGAAACGCCGCTCGCCGACCAGGTAATTGAACACGCGGATCTGGTGGTGGGCGGGGTTCATCAGAAAATCGAGCGGGACTTCGAAAATTTCGGCGACTTCATGCGTGTCGGCGACCAGATCGAAGGGCGGCCTGACCAGACCGACAACCGGCGCCACGCGAAAGCCGGTGCCGGTGACATAGTCGGGCATGCTGCCGATGACTTCGACGGCGTCCGCATCGAGCCCGATCTCCTCGCGCGATTCACGCAAGGCGGTCGCGACCGGCGTCGTATCCTCGGGCTCGCTGCTGCCGCCGGGGAAGCTGACCTGCCCCGCATGATTCGTCAGGTGCTGCGTGCGCCGCGTGAGCAAGACCGTCATGCCATGCGGGCGCATGACGATCGGCACGAGCACCGCCGCCGCTCGCGGGGAAAACGGCAGCTTCGGTACAATTTCCGGCGCCCCGGCTTCGGGTGTCCAGACAGGCGGATGCGCGAGGCGGTCGCGCAGGGCTTGTGCAGTCAACCGCGCGGCCGGCACCGACGGCTCGCCTTCGCCCGTGGAGACGATCGGCAAAGCTTCCGGGTGCAGGATGAGCGGTGGGGCCACGGGGCGATAAGAAATGAGGATGTCGTTATTTTACTCGCGGTACGTCAACTTCGTCGCCAAAGAAAAAAGCACCCGAAGGTGCTTTTCTCTCGCATGACCGATCGGATGCGCGATCGGCCACGCCGCATCAAGGCAAAACCGCTTACTTTGCAGCAGCCGGCTTGCTCTTGAACTCGAGCTTTTCCTTGATACGTGCCGACTTGCCCGAGCGCTCGCGCAGGTAGTAGAGCTTGGCACGGCGCACATCGCCACGACGCTTGACTTCGATGCTGGCGATCAGCGGCGAGTACGTCTGGAACGTACGCTCAACGCCTTCACCCGACGAAATCTTGCGGACGATGAACGACGAGTTCAGGCCGCGGTTACGCTTGGCGATCACGACGCCTTCGTAAGCCTGGACACGCTTGCGGGTGCCTTCAACCACGTTCACGCTGACAATCACCGTGTCGCCCGGGGCGAATGCGGGGATCGTCTTGTTCGCGCTCAGACGCGCGATTTCTTCCTTTTCGATCTGTTCGATCAGGTTCATTTACCACTCCTTGTGCCATCGTATCGGCGTTATGTACCGGGTTGTACCGGTCCCGACAGAGGATGGTGTCAATCAAGCACCGCCAACGGCGGCGCCACGTTTGCCCGCCAGCCCGCTTACGCTGGCTTGGCCAGGCTTGTCAGCCATGCCTCATCGGCACGACTGAGCAATCCGTTCTGGCGCGCCGCCTCGATCAGGTCGGGGCGCTTGCGCCAGGTATTGGTCAACGCCTCGCGGCGCCGCCATTTTTCGATCTCGGCATGATGGCCGCCCAACAAGACATCGGGCACCCGCATGCCTTCGTATTCCTCAGGCCGCGTATAGTGCGGGCAATCGAGCAGACCGTTGACGAAACTGTCCTGCTCGGCCGACTGCACATCGTTCAACACGCCCGGCAATTGCCGGATCAGCGAGTCCATCAACGCCATCGCGGGCAATTCGCCTCCCGACAGCACGAAGTCGCCGACACTGATTTCCTCGTCGACGCAACGATCGACCAGACGCTGGTCGATCGCTTCGTAGCGACCGCACAGGATCACCAGGCCCTGCGCCTGCTCGCGCAGTTCCACAACGCGGCGATGCGTGAGCGGCTTGCCTTGCGGCGACATCATCAGCACGCGCGGTTTCGCTACCCCCGCCTCGGCCTGTGCCGCCCGGGCGGCGCCGATGGCGTCTTCGAGCGGCTTGGCCAGCATCACCATGCCGGGACCGCCGCCGTAGGGGCGATCGTCGACAGTGCGGTAGTTGTCGTGCGTGAAATCGCGAGGATTCCAGGTACGCAACGCATATCGCGACTGCTTCAGCGCCCGGCTGGTCACCCCCCAGTCGGTCAGCGCCCGAAACATCTCGGGAAAGAGGGTGACGACATCAAACTGCATCGAGCCGTGTCCCTGTCATCAGTAATCCAGGCCCCAGTCGACCACGATGCGCCCGGCGCCGGTGTCGACGCTTTGCACGTAGTGGCCGACAAACGGAATCAGCCGTTCGCGCCTGGCGGCGGGCTTTTCCGCAACGGCCGGCGCGTCGTAGGCCACGCGCAACACGGTATGCACCCCGTTGTCGAGCAGCCCGGCGACCGTGCCGAGGGCTTCGCCCTGCACGTTCGTGACCTCGGCGCCAATCAGGTCGACCCAGTAGAACTCGTCTTCGCCGGCGCTCGGGAAATCGGCGCGCGACACCCAGACCTGCAGCCCCTTGAGCGCTTCGGCCGCGCTCCGGCTATCGCTGCCGCGCAATTGCGCGACCACGGTACCCGAATGCGCACGGCTGTGCACGACCTCGGCGAGAAACAGTGCAGACTGTCCGGGCCGCCGGAAATACCAGCGCTCGGAAGACAGCAATCCTTCGCCTTCACCGGTGTGCGGCTGCACCTTGATCCAGCCGCGAATGCCGTAGGCGTCACCGATATAGCCCAACTCGACGAGGTCGGCGGGCGCATCGGCATCCGTGACCGGATTCAGCACACGCTCGGCGGCGGCCGGCTTGGCTTGACGGGCATCGGCCCCGATTTTCAGGGGCACGCGTGCAGCGGCGGACCGCGCGGGGCGAACTGGGCGAACCATGCAAATCAACCGTTGTAACGAACATACGGCGGCGCCGGTCTTTCAACCGGTACCGCCGTGAAAATACTTGCGCTGCCAGTCGGCCGAAAGGTCAGGCCGGCAGCGTCTTCGACGCGACGCTTGAACTTAAGCGGCGGTCTTCGCTCCTGCGACCAGACGGGCGACGGTCGGCGACAGTTGCGCGCCCACGCCTTGCCAGTACGTCAGACGGTCTTGCGCGATACGCAGGGCTTCCGTGCCTTCGCCGGCGACCGGGTTGTAGAAGCCAATACGCTCGATGAAGCGGCCATCGCGGCGATTACGCGAATCGGTAGCGACGATGTTGTAGAACGGGCGCTTCTTCGCGCCGCCGCGAGCCAGGCGGATAACGACCATAATAATTCCTTGAAATCCTGAGGTGTTCGGACAGAAAACGCGTGATTATAGCGCAAAAACGTCGTCAAAACAAACACTTCCCCGGAATCGTCCTGCCGCCCCGGTAATCCCCCGGGAATGCCCCGTCCCGCGCGGCGGGGACTACAATGCCAGACATACTCCCTCGACGCGAGTCCGGCATGCAGCGATTCCCCGATGGACGGCAGCGCCCGGTGCCGCGCGCGGATGCGCAGCCCCACTCCCCGCGGCGCGCGTCGCATGAATACAACGGCAGCATGCGCGGCCGCCTGCCGACGATACGCCAGCGCCTTCTGGGCGCGCTGGCTGCGTTAGCCCTCTGCGCCGCGCCTGCCCTGGCGCGGGCGGCGCCGCTGCCGGTCGACAGGATCGTGTTGCCGCCCGGCTTCCATATAGCCGTGTTGACGGACCAGGTTCCTGGCGCCCGTGCGATGACGCTCGGCCCGAAAGGCACGCTGTTCGTCGGCAGCCGGGGCGAAGGCAAAGTGTACGCCGTCACGCTCGACGCATCGCGTACCCGCGCCACCGGGGTCCATACCGTCGCCAGCGGCCTGAACATGCCGGTCGGCGTGGCAATGCGCGGCGATGCCCTTTATATATCCGCCGTCTCCCGTATCGTCCGGCTCGACGCCATTGAAGCGCGTCTCGAACACCCGCCGGCACCCCAGACCGTCACCGACAGGCTCCCGTCGGAGACACACCACGGATGGCGCTTCATTGCCTTCGGCCCGGACGGTCTCCTGTATGTGCCCGTCGGGGCGCCCTGCAACGTCTGCAACCGCGATGAAGATCGCTACGCCATGATAGGGCGCATGAAACCCGACGGCAGCAACTGGCAGGTGGTCGCCCGCGGGGTGCGCAACAGCGTCGGCTTTGACTGGCGCCCCGGCAGCGGCGAATTGTGGTTTACGGACAACGGGCGCGACATGATGGGCGACGACACCCCGGACGACGCACTCAGTCGCGTGTCGCGAACCGGCGAACATTTCGGTTTCCCGTACTGCCATGCGGGGACCGTTGCCGATCCCGTGTTCGGACACGAACGGCAGTGCGGCGAATTCACGCCGCCGATGGCGCCGCTCGGCGCGCACGTGGCCGCGCTCGGCATGCGCTTCTATACCGGCAAGCAATTCCCCCCCGACTACGCGGGCAACATCTTCATCGCCGAGCACGGCTCCTGGAATCGCTCGAAAAAGATCGGCTATCGCGTCGTCAGGGTTGTGCTCGACGAGCGCGGCCGCGTCGATCGCCAGGAAATCTTCGCGCAGGGCTGGCTCGGGGCGAACGAATCCGTCTGGGGCCGCCCCGTGGACGTGCTCGTCATGCCGGACGGCGCGCTGCTTGTCAGCGACGATCTGGCCGGCGCGATCTATCGGATTTCATACCGGCCCGGATCATGACATGCGCCGCGCCCGTCGTGCCGCACGGAACCGAGCCGCGCCGGCGCTGGTCAATGCATGGCATCCTGCCGATGCGCCGCTCGTGGGCGCATCGATGACTTTCCATCCTCTTCAACGAGATTCCCGACCATCATGATCCTACGCGCCCTCCTCCCCGCCACCGCGAAGTACGCCGCCAGGCTGCTTCTGCCCGTCGCCCTGCTCGCGGCCTGCGCCCAGCCACAGGGCGGCGCCGCCCCCGCAGCGACGGGCGAGCCGGGCGCCGCGACGGCGCCATCGGCAGCCAAACCCGGGGACGTGACCGGCACGTGGCAACTCATTCGCTGGGAAGGGAGCGGCGAGGTGCCGGCTTTGCCCGAAGGACGCGTCGTTACGCTGACCCTGAACGACCAGGGCGAATTCTCCGGCACTGGCGGCTGCAACCGCATCTTCGGACAATACAGCGCCGGCGCCGGCAACACGCTGTCCATCAAGGCGCCGGCCGCCACGCGCATGGCCTGCCCCGACGCCATGGCGTTCGAGCAACGTTATCTGGCAACCCTGGCTCGCGTCACCGGTTACGAGCGCCAGGACAATCTACTGGTGCTGAAAACCGCGAACACGGAAAGATTGACCTACGCGAATCAGACGAATCTGATTCCGAACGTCGCCGGTAAAGTGCCGACGACCGGTTCGAGGCGTACCGATCGCGTGCTCGACGTCGACTCCCGGCAGGCCGACTGCATGGGCGTGGCCCCGCGCAAATGCCTGCGCGTGCGCGACGCGGCATCGGCCGGGGGCGCGGGCCCCTGGGAACTCTGGTACGACCACATCGATGGCTTCGACTGGAAGCCGGGCGTAGAATACCGTGTGCGCATCCACGGCGAGCCCGTGGCCAATCCGCCCGCCGACGCGTCGCGCATGCGCTGGACGCTCGTCGAGGTGATCCGACAAACGCCTGCCGGCAAGATGCCGGAATGACGCCCCAATGACCGCCGCCGTTCACAAATCGAAAACCCTGACCGCCGGGCTGGCGTTCCTCCTCGGGCCCCTCGGCGCACATCGCTTCTATCTGTATGGCCTGCGCGACGGCTTCGGCTGGGCGCACCTGGCCGGCTCCGCCATGGGCGTGGCCGGCTGGGGACTGCTGGTGACAAGCGAGCTGCAGTCGATTCCCGGCTGGGTGCTGACGATTTGCGGCGCGGTCTCGTTGTTCTCAGCATTTCTGGCGGCAATTGTCTACGGCTTGCGTCCCGACGCGCGTTGGGACGCGCAATTCAATCCCGGAACGACGCACCCGACGCGTTCGGGATGGACGGCCGTCATCATTGTCATCTGCGCGTTGTTCATCGGGGCGATGCTGATGATGTCCGGTCTTGCCATCGGCTTTCAGACGTATTTCGAAGCCACAATGCCGGCCAACCGGTTGTCTCAGTGAGCCCATCGCCTTCGCTCGGGTTTGTTGGCGCGGGCCGGGTTGCCCGCGCGCTGGCGAAGGCTGCCGTTCGCGCCGGCTGGCGCGTGGCAGCGGTCGCCAGCCGAACGCCCGATCATGCGCAGCGGCTGGCAGGAACGCTCCCCGACTGTACGGCGGTCGCGCCGGAGGCCATCTTCTCCCACGCCGATCTCGTATTCCTGACGGTACCCGATGACGCGATCGCACCGGCCGCCGCAGTCCTGCGGCCCGGGCCCGGTCAGGCGCTTGTGCATTGCAGCGGTGCGTCCGAAGTCGCGCTGCTCGCGCCCGCGCAAATGCGCGGTGCGGCCATCGGCGGCTTCCACCCGCTCTATCTGTTCGCCGGTCTCGACGACGACGCCGAGCGATTGGCCGGTTGCGCCATCACGTTGGAGGCGGACGGCCGCCTGGGCGACACGCTGCGCGCGCTGACCGCGGCGATCGGCTGCCGCGCGCTGACGATCCCGGCAGGCCAACGCATGCTTTATCACGCCGGCGCCAACTATGCTGCGAGCTTTCTGCTGTGCATGCTCGATGAGGCCGTGCAACTCTGGCGGCACATCGGGATGGACGAAACCGAGGCGCGCGAAGCCTTGTGGCCGTTGGTCAACGGCACACTCGACGCCGCGCGGCAGAAGGGCCTGCCCGGCGCGCTGGCGGGTCCGGTCTCGCGCGGAGATGCGGGTGTCGTCGCCAAACACGCCGCCGCCCTGGCCGCCGCCGGCGGCGATCATGCCGCCCTCTACGCCATGCTCATCGAGCGCGCCATCGGCCTCGCCCGCCAGCGGCCGAAAGCCGACGAGGCAGCCTTGCAGGCCATCTCGGCTGCGGTGGCCGCGCACGGCGCGATGTCCGAACGCCCGATCGCCGCCGCCAATGATTCAGAATAATCCCGCCCCAACCACTGTACAAAAGCACAGTATAATGATGTTCATCGATGACGTGTTCGCCGCGGTGTCCCGCCTGTGCGAACCGTTGCAAGGAGAACGTCATGGCATCCTCGTTTGCGCCTCCGTCTGCCCGCAAGGGCCGGGGCGCCACCGACAATCTGGCGTCGCGATTTTCCGCATGGACGCGCGAGACCGACGAAACACGCCCTGAATCCGACGCCGCACAGGAACACGAGGTGCATTTCCGCACACAGGTGATTCAAGAGACGGCGCGCTCGGTCATCACGCGCAATCAGTCGCCTGATATTCCTTTCGATCGGTCGATCAATCCGTATCGCGGCTGCGAGCATGGCTGCAGTTACTGCTTCGCACGGCCGACCCACGCGTATCTCGGGCTGTCGCCAGGGCTCGATTTCGAGACGAAGCTATACGCCAAGCACAATGCCGCGCAGCGGCTGGAAGCCGAGTTGCGGCGGCCCGGATACCGCCCCGCCATGCTGGCGCTGGGAACCAGCACGGACCCTTATCAGCCCATCGAACGCGAACAAGGCATCACGCGGCAGATCCTCGAGGTGTTGGAACAATTCGGACATCCGGTCGGCATTACCACCAAGTCGTCGCTGGTCACGCGCGACATCGATATTTTGAGCCGCATGGCCGAGCGCGGGCTGGTGCGCGTGTTCATGTCCATCGGCACGCTCGACGCCGAGATCGCGCGGCGCATGGAACCGCGCGCGAACACGCCTGCACGGCGGATGGAGGCCGTGCGCCGGCTGACGACAGCAGGTGTGCCCACCGGCGTCATCGTGGCGCCCATCGTGCCCGCCCTGACCGATTTCGATATCGAGCGCGTGCTGAGCACCGCGGCCGAGGCGGGCGCGACTTACGCGGGGTATGTAATGTTGCGTCTGCCGCTGGAGGTACACGACATCTTCGTAGCGTGGCTCGAAGAACACTATCCCTTGCGCGCCCGCCACGTCCTGAGCCTGATCGAACAGGTACGCGATGGGCGTCACAACAGCGCGGCATTCGGCGAACGCATGCGCGGGACCGGCAAACATGCCGAACTGGTGCGGCAGCGGTTCCACCTGGCTTGCCGCAAACTCGGTTTCGATCAAGCGCGTGCGCCCTTGCGCACGGACCTGTTCCGTGTCCCGCAATTGCAAGCGGCGCCAGCGGCGCCAGCGGAAGCACCCGCGCCGGCGGCGGCAGGCGATCAGTTGCGATTGTTCTGATGACGCCCGGCTGAGGCCCCCTGAGGTCCCCTGAGCCCCCCTTCGGCCCGTCGATGCCCGCTACTCCTCCACCGCGATCGTCAGGGTTTCCTTGATCTCTTCCATGACGACGTAGCTCTTCGACTGCACCGCGCCCGGCAACTGGAGCAGGATATCGCCGAGCAATTTGCGGTATTCCGACATCTCGCGAATGCGCGCCTTGATCAGGTAATCGAAGTCGCCCGAGATCAGGTGACACTCCATCACCTCGGGAATGCGCAGCACTTCGCGCCGGAACTGGTCGAACATGTTGCCCGATTTGTGATCGAGCGTGATCTCCACGAACACCAGCAACGCGGCGCCAAGCGCCGCCGGATTCACCCGAGCGAAATATCCGGTGATCACACCGTCGCGCTCCATCCGCTTGACCCGTTCGATACACGGCGTGATCGACAGCCCCACCTGTTCCGCGAGGTCCTTCATCGACATCCGGCCGTCCTGTTGCAGGAACGTCAGGATGCGCCGGTCAAGCCGGTCGAGCGCGCGTATCGTCTGCTGTTGGGTCCGCATTATTTATTCCTGAAAACCTGAAATTTTCATTAACAAAACCTAGTGATCAAATAATAGCATGGCATTAATTAATGAATAACCGTGGTTTTACAGGAGTCTGGCATGAAGGTCATCGTCCTTGGCAGTGGCGTCATTGGCGTAACAAGCGCTTATTATCTGGCCCGCGCGGGCCACGACGTCACCGTGATCGACCGTCAGCCGGGCCCTGCGCTTGAAACCAGCTTTGGCAATGCCGGCCAGATCTCGCCGGGCTACGCGTCGCCGTGGGCAGCGCCGGGCATTCCGCTCAAGGCCGTCAAATGGCTGTTCCAGGAACATGCGCCGCTGGCGATCCGGCCCGACGGCACGCTGACCCAGCTGCGCTGGCTCTATCACATGCTGCGCAACTGCACAGCCGCCCGTTATGCGGTCAACAAGGAACGCATGGTGCGTCTGGCCGAATACAGCCGTGACTGTATTCGCACCTTGCGCGCCGACACCGGCATCGATTACGAAGGCCGCCAGCAAGGCACGCTGCAACTGTTCCGCACGGACGAACAACTCGCCAACGCCGCGCGCGACATCGCTGTACTCAAGGAAGCCGGCGTACCTTTCGAACTCTTGAACCGCGAATCGCTGGCCACCGCCGAGCCGGCGCTGGCCGCTGTCGCCCACAAGCTGTCTGGCGGCTTGCGCCTGCCGAATGACGAGACTGGCGACTGCCAGCTGTTCACCACGCGCCTGGCCGCACTGGCCGAGCAACTCGGCGTGAAATTCCGCTACGGCTTGCCGATCGACGGCCTGGCCGTGTCGGGCGACAAGATCGACGGCGTCGTCTGTGCCGGCGCCCTGCAAAAGGCAGACGCCTATGTCGTCGCGCTCGGCTCGTTCTCGACGCCGTTCCTGCGCGACATCGTCGATATTCCGGTTTATCCGCTCAAGGGCTACTCGATCACGGTGCCGATCGTCGACGCCGCCAAGGCCCCCGTGTCGACCGTGCTCGACGAAACGTACAAGATCGCTGTCACCCGCTTCGACGACCGCATCCGTGTCGGCGGCATGGCGGAAGCCGTGGGCTACAACAAGCGTCGGAACCCGGCCCGCCGCGCCACGCTGGAAATGGTCGTCAATGACCTGTATCCGGGCGCGGGCGACACCGCGCAGGCGAGCTTCTGGACCGGTCTGCGTCCGATGACGCCGGACGGCACGCCGATCGTCGGCGCCACCGGCCTTCGCAACCTCTTCCTGAACACCGGGCACGGCACGCTCGGCTGGACCATGTCTTGCGGTTCCGGCCAAATGCTTGCCGACCTGATGTCGGGCCGCCGGCCGGCGATCCTGGCCGACGATCTCGGCGTCGCGCGCTATGAGCGCGGCTTCGATGCGCAGGCCGAACCGGCCTTCGCCTGATGCACACGGCACCTTCGGGTGCCGTTTTTGTTTGAACGCCCCGCAGAGGGCCGATGCTGTGCGAATAACTCACCAAAACCCAGGAGACAACCATGAAGATCGGTGTACCGAAGGAAATCAAGAACCATGAATATCGCGTCGGCATGACGCCCGCCGCCGTTCGCGAAGTGGTCGCGCGGGGTCACGAAGTGTGGGTCGAAGCCCACGCCGGCGACGGGATCGGCATGGACGACGCGGTTTATGCCGCCGCCGGTGCACACATCGCGGCCACAGCCAGCGAAGTGTTCGAACGCGCGGAGTTGATCGTCAAGGTCAAGGAACCGCAGGCGATCGAGCGCGCACGGCTCAGACCCCATCACACCCTGTTTACCTATCTCCACCTGGCGCCGGACCCGGAACAGACCCGCGATCTGCTCAAGAGCGGCGCCACGTGCATTGCGTACGAAACCGTCACTTCTGCGCTCGGCGGCCTGCCCCTGCTCGCCCCCATGTCCGAGGTCGCCGGACGCATGGCGATTCAGGCCGGCGCAACCGCGCTCGAGAAGTCCCATGGCGGCCTCGGCCTGCTGCTCTCAGGCGTACCTGGCGTGGAGCCCGGCAAGGTCGTGATTCTGGGCGGCGGTGTCGTCGGCTCGAACGCCGCCACGATTGCGACCGGCATGGGCGCGCAAGTGGTCGTCATCGATCGCTCCGTCGACACCCTGCGGCGCTTGTCCGCGCAGTTCGGCGGACGCGTGCAGACGGTCTATTCGACGCAGCATGCGATCGAGCAGCATCTGCGCGACGCCGACCTCGTGATCGGCGGCGTATTGATTCCGGGGGCTGCCGCGCCCAAGCTGATCACGCGCGACATGCTCGGACTGATGCGGCGCGGCTCGGTGATTGTCGACGTGGCAATCGATCAGGGGGGATGTTGCGAGACGTCGCGCCCCACGACCCACGCGGATCCTGTCTACGTGGTCGACGGCGTGGTGCACTATTGCGTCGCCAACATGCCGGGCGGCGTGCCGCGCACATCGACCTTCGCGCTCAACAACGTCACCCTGCCCTTCATCCTGCAATTGGCCGATCTCGGGACGAACGCCGCGCTGCGCGCCGACCCGCATCTGCTGGGCGGGCTGAACGTTGCGCACGGCAAGGTGACGAATGCGGGCGTGGCGGAAGCGCTCGGTCTGCCGTGCGTCGATCCGCATGTGCTGTTCGCGCAAATGCCGGTGGCCGCGTAACCAACGCAACGCCTCACGCGGCGGCCCTAGGTCGCCGCGCGCCGCGCCTTGCGGCGGTGATACCACTGGCTGGCCTGGTCCAGATACAAATACACCACCGGTGTCGTGAACAATGTCAGCGCCTGCGACAGCAGCAATCCGCCGACCATGGCGAAGCCCAGCGGCCGACGCAGCTCCGACCCCGCGCCCGTGCCCAGCATCAACGGCAAACCCGCGAGCAGCGCGCACATCGTCGTCATCATGATCGGACGAAAACGCAGCAGGCACGCCTGATAGATCGACTCCTTAGGCGACATCTTGTGCTCCCGCTCGGCCGTCAGCGCGAAGTCCACCATCATGATCCCGTTCTTCTTGACGATCCCGATCAGCAGAATGATCCCGATCAGCGCGATTACGCTGAGATCGTAGCCGCCCGCCATCAGGATCAACAGCGCGCCGACGCCCGCCGAGGGCAAGGTCGACAGGATCGTGAGCGGATGGATGTAACTCTCATACAGGAGGCCCAGCACGATATACACCGCGATCAGCGCCGCCAGAATCAGGTACGGCTGCGTCGCCAACGAATCCCGGAACGCCTGCGCCGTCCCTTGGAAATTACCGTTGAGCGATGCCGGAAGGTTCATTTGCGCCTGCGTGCGGCGAATCGCCTCTACGGCGTTGCCGAGCGAAACGCCCGGGGCAAGATTGAACGATATCGTCACGGCCGGGAATTGGCTCTGATGGCTGATGAGCAGGTAGTTTGTCCTGCTCGTGTCGAGATGGACGAAGGTCGATAACGGCACGCGCTGGCCGGTGAGCGGTGAGTTCAGGTAAATCCGGTTGAACAGGCTCGCATCCGTCTGCAACGCCGGCGTGACTTCCATCACGACGTGATAACTGTTGATCTGCGTGAAGTACTGCGCGATCTGGCGTTGACCGATGGCGTCATAGATCGTGGCTTCGACCTGCGCCGGCGAGATCCCGAAGCTCGCGGCCCGGTCGCGGTCGATCGTGAGCGTGGCGATTGGGGCATTGCTTTGCTGGTCCGTCGCCAGATCGGTCAGCTCCGGCAGTTGCCGCAGCCGGTCGAACAATCGCGGCGCCCATATGTTCAGTTCGCTGATGTTGGCATCCGTGAGTGTGTACTGGTATTGCGTGCGCGCAAGGCGGCCGCCGACGTTGATATCCTGTCCCGCCTGCAGGAACAGGTTGATGCCCTCGATTTGTGCGAGCTTGGGCCGCAGCCGCGCGATCACCTGATCCGCGTTGAGCTTGCGCCCCGCCGCCTTCGGACGCAGATTGATGTAGAAATTGGCGGTATTGGCCGTGCTGCCGCCCGTCGCGGCGACAAAGCTGAGCACGGCCGGATCCTGTCGCACGATCTCCGCCACCTGCGCCACGCGCTCGCTCATCAGATGAAACGACGTATCCTGCGACGACTCCGAGAAGCCGAAAACGAAGCCCGTGTCCTGCTGCGGAAAGAAACCCTTCGGAATCACCACATACAGGAACCCGCTCAACGCGACTGTCACCAGAAACACCATCAATGTGATGAACTGATGGTCCAGCACGACGTGCAATCCGTGCCGGTAGGCGGCCTGCATCCTGTCGAAGCCGCGCTCGAACCATTGATACAGCCAACCGTGATGCTCTTGCGACGCTTCGCGCAGGAACCGCGAGCACAACATTGGCGTGAGCGTCAGCGACACAATCACCGAAATGGCGATGGTCAACGTAACAGTGATCGCAAACTCGCGAAACAGGCGTCCGACAATGCCGCCCATCAGCAACAGGGGAATGAAAACGGCCACCAGCGACACGGAGATGGACACGATCGTGAAGCTGATTTCCGCCGCGCCCCGGTACGCCGCCTCGAGCGGCTTCATGCCGCCCTCCACGTGCCGGTAGATGTTCTCCAGCATCACAATCGCGTCGTCGACCACGAAGCCGACCGAGATTGTCAGCGCCATCAACGACAGATTGTCGAGACTGAAGCCGATGACGTACATCACGGCGGCCGTGCCCATCATCGCCAGCGGCACCGTTACCCCCGGAATCAGCGTGGCGGGCAGGTTGCGCAGGAACAGGAAGATGACCAGCACGACCAGGACGCCCGTGAGCACCAGGGTAAATTCAACCTCTTCGACCGAGGCGCGGATGTTTTGCGTGCGGTCCGTCAGGATATTGACTTCGACGGCTGGCGGAATCGATGCCTGCAATCGCGGCAGCGCCGCCTTGACGCGCTCGACCGTCTGGATCACGTTCGCGCCCGGCTGTTTCGTCACCGCCAGAAACACCGAGCGCCCGCTCTTGAGCGGCGTCGACTCGGGCATCGCCGCGCCACGATACGCCCAGCCGGCGAAGCGCGTGTTTTCCGGCCCGGGGACTGCCGTGCCGATGTCGCGCACGCGAACCGGCGCGCCGTTCCGATACGCCACGACGACGTCGTTCCAGGGCCCCGCGTCGAGCAGCTGGCCGTTGTCATAGACGGTCACGCTCTGGCGCGGCCCGTCGAAACTGCCCTTCGGCGAATTGACGGTCGACGCGGCCAGCGCCGTGCGGACCGTCTCCAGATCGAGCCCGGTCGCCGCCACCTTGTCCGGATCGAGCTGAAGGCGGATCGCCGGCTTCTGCAAGCCGCCGATGTTGACGAGCCCCACCCCCTCGATTTGCGAGATCTGCTGCGCGAGGATGTTGTCGGCATAGTCGTTGACGACCGTCAGCGGCAAGGTGTCGGACTTGACCGACATGATCAGGAGGGGCGAGTCGGCCGGATTGACCTTTCGATAGGTCGGCGGACTCGGCAAATTGGTGGGCAACTGGCCGCCGGCAGCATTGATGGCCGCCTGCACATCGACGGCGGCCGCGTCGATGTTGCGGTTCAGGTCAAATTGCAGCGTGATGGACGTCGCCCCCAGCCCACTCGTCGACGTCATCTGCGACAGGCCTGCGATCAGCGAGAACTGGCGCTCCAGCGGCGTTGCCACGTTCGACGCCATCGTCTCGGGATTCGCCCCCGGCAACGCCACGGACACCTGAATCGTCGGAAAATCGACCTGCGGCAACGGGGCGACGGGCAACAGCGGCCACGCGGCGGCCCCGACCAGGAACAATGCGATGGCGAGCAGCGACGTGCCGATCGGCCGTTTGATGAAATTGGCGGAGATGGCCATGAGCGCGGCGCCGGGGCGAAGGTTACGGCTGCGCCGCGGCCGGGCGGGCCGAGGCAGCGGACGACGTGGCGGCGGCCGACGACGCAGCCCCCGCGCCGGTCGCCGGGGCGCCGCCGGCGTCGGCTCTCGCCGGTGCTTCCTTGACCTTCACGCCGGCGCGCAGCTTGAGCTGGCCGTCGACGACCACGCGGGTGCCGGGCGCCAGACCGTCTTCGATGACCGTCTGCGAGCCCTGCGTCGCGCCGAGCCGCACGGGTTGCACGGCAGCGGTGTCGTCCGCCTTTACCACAAAGACGAACGGCCCGTTCGGCCCGCGCTGAATCACCGACGTCTCGACCGCGACCGCCTGCTTTAAGGTGCCGATTTCGAGCCGGACATTGACATATTGGCCTGGCCACAGCACATGCTTCGGATTGTCGAACGTGGCCTTCAGCGAGACGGTGCCCGTAGTGGTGTCGATCTGATTGTTGACGAGCGTGAGCTTCCCGGCTGCGAGCTTCTGCGTCCCGTCGCGCGGATACACATCGACGACAAGCGGCTGACCGCCGGCTTCCTGCATGGCCGCGTTGACCCGCCCGACCGCGTCTTCGGGCAAGGTAAACAGCACCGTGATCGGGTCGATCTGGTTGACCACGACCAGCCCATTGGCGTCGGCGGCGTGCACGATATTGCCAACGTCAATGAGCCGCACGCCGGTGCGCCCGGAGATCGGCGAGCGGATCGTCGTGTAGCCGAGCTGGACGGCGGCGTAGTCGACGGCGGCCTGATCGGTCTGCACGGCGGCGTCGAGCTGCTTGACCAGCGCCGCCTGCGTGTCGGCCTGTTGGCGCGAGCTTGCACCCTGCTCTGCCAGGGCCAGGTACCGTTGCAGATCGACGCGGGCGTTGGCCAGCTGCGCCGCATCGCGGGCTTTGGCCGCGCGGACCTGTTCCAGTTGCGCGCGCAACGGCCGCGGGTCAATCTGCGCGAGGACGTCGCCGGCCTTCACATCTTGTCCCTCGTTGAAATCGATGCGCTCGAGTTGTCCGTCGACGCGCACTCGTACGGTGACCGAAGTGGTGGCCTGAACGGTGCCGATACCGGTCAGGTAACGCGGCAGATCCTGGGCCGCGACGACGGCGGTCACGGCAGTGACGGCCGCCGGCGGCGGCGCGGCCGGCGGCGTCTCGTGATGCCAGAAACGCCATGCGAGGATGCCGAGCAGAGCCAACAATGCGAGCGCGGTCCATCCCCACCGGCGGCGAGGGTGCCGGGGCACGGCAGCGTCTTGCGGCATGGCACCTCCCTGAGGAGCTTGCCCGCCATCGGGGGATTGCGCCGAGGCGGACCACAGGCACGTTGGAAGACGCCCTGAAGGGCGTTTGGGGCGAGTGTGTCCGATTTCCACGGCCCCCGCAGTACGCGTTTTCCCTGCCCTGAAACCGGTCCCGGACGGGGCTTCCAGCCGCCGGAATGGATTGACCGAGCGACGCAATGCACCGCCGCACGGGAGTTCCGGCTTGGGAACGGCTTTGCCACGGGGGGCCCGCCTTCGTTATACTGCCAGCATCCCGACGGCTTTGCCGTCCTGCCGCGGCGTATTACCGCGTATTACTGGCGGTGCCCTTTGCGTTGATGCAAGCGTGGCGCCGGCACCGGACTGCACGCCGCCTGCCCCGTTTTTAACATTGTGATGAACGCCGACCCCCAAGAATTACAGAAATTCAGCGAACTGGCCCACCGTTGGTGGGATCCCCAGAGCGAGTTCAAGCCGTTGCACGAGATCAATCCGTTGCGCCTCGACTGGATCGAGCAACACGTGCCGCTGCAAGGCAAGCGCGTGCTCGACGTCGGCTGCGGCGGCGGGATTCTCAGTGAATCGATGGCGCGCCAGGGCGCGCGGGTCAAGGGTATCGACCTGTCGTCCAAGGCGCTCGGCGTGGCCGATCTGCACAGCCTGGAAAGCGGCCTGTCCATCGAATACGAAGAAATTGCCGTCGAAGCGCTCGCCGCGCGCGAACCCGGCACGTACGACGTGGTCACCTGCCTGGAAATGCTCGAGCACGTGCCCTCGCCCGCGTCCGTGGTGGCCGCGTGCGCCACGCTCGTCAAGCCGGGCGGCCGCATATTCTTCTCGACGCTGAATCGGAATCCGAAGGCCTACCTGCTGGCCGTCGTCGGCGCGGAATACGTCCTGCGCATGCTGCCGCGCGGCACACACGACTACGCAAAGTTTATCCGACCGTCGGAACTTGCGGCGTTCGCGCGCGCAAGCGGTCTGCGAATCGACGACCTGCGCGGCATGACCTACAACCCGCTGACGCGGCACTACGCGCTGTCAAGCGATACCGACGTCAACTATATGGTGGCCTGCACGCGTGATGCCTGATACGTTCGCCCAGCCCCTGAATGGCCACGCCGTCGACACCCCCGCCCTCGCGGGCGACATCCGCGCCGTGCTGTTCGACCTCGATGGCACTCTCGCCGACACGGCGCCCGATCTCGTGGCGGCCGTCAACAAGGTGCGCACGGATCAAGGACTCGAACCGGGTCCCTACGAAACGTTGCGCCTGCAAGCCTCGCACGGTGCGCGCGGCCTGATCGGCGCGGCGTACGGCATCGGGCCGGACGACGCCCGTTTCGCGCCGCTGCGCGACGCCTTCCTCGCCAATTACGAAGCCGCGCTGTGCGTGCACAGCCGGCTGTTCGACGGCGTCCCCGAGTTGCTCGCGCGCCTGACGGCGCAGGGCGTACCCTGGGGCATCGTCACGAACAAGGCCACGCGCCTGACGCTGCCGCTCGTGAAGCTGCTCGGATTGGCCGACCGTGCCGGCTGCGTTGTATGTGGCGACACCACGCCGCACAGCAAGCCGCACCCTGCGCCGCTGTTGTTCGCCGCCGAACGACTGGGCCTGGCGCCGGAACATATCGTGTATGTCGGCGACGACCTGCGCGACGTGCAGGCCGGCAAGGCCGCCGGTATGCCGACCATTGCGGCGGCCTATGGCTATTGCGGCGACGCCGTGTCGCCGGCCGATTGGCAGGCCGACGCGACCGTCGCCCGGGCGAGCGCCATCGCGCCGCTGGTATTGCGCGGCGCCTGACACGAAATCCGCCCGGCACCGGTTGCCGGGCGTGCTGCTTATCGACAGACTTACGCAGTCATGTCGTGCCCCGCCATACCCGCTTCGCGCGGCGCGGATGTCCATGACTGCTTTCGGGAGACCGCATGGCCGACCAAGCGAATGATCGCACCCCTCGACTTCAACAGGGCCTTGCCCGCGCGCAGCAGATAGGCCGCTCGCCGCGCACCCGCAAGGCCGCGCTCTGGACGGCCGGTGTGCTGGCCGCCTTCGGCGTCATCGGCTACTTCACAGTGCCCGCGGTGCTCAAGCACTATGCCGTGGAAAAGCTGTCCGCCTATCTTGAACGGCCGGTGACTGTCGGCAACGTCACCTTCAACCCGTACACCCTGCGGCTCGACCTGAAGCAGTTGCATATCGGCGACAAGGCCCCGGGCCAGCCGTTCGTCGACATCGGCACGCTGCGCGTGGATGCCGCCTGGACGTCGCTGTTCCGCCTCGCCCCGGTCATCGACGAACTGTACGTCGACACCCCGGTCATCCACATCGCCCGCACGGCGGAGCAACGCTTCAACTTCTCGGACATCATCGACAAGGTCACGGCCGGACCACCCAAACCCCAGCCAAGTGAGCCGGCGCGGTTTTCGCTATCGAATGTGCAGATCCGCAACGGTTCGGTGCAGTTCGACGATCAGGTGCGCAACGAGAAGCATGCCGTCGAGAAGCTCAACGTCGGCGTCCCGTTCATCGCGAACTTGCCGTCCGATACCGACATTTTCGTGAAGCCGCTGCTGCAGGCGTCCGTCGACGGCGCGGCGCTTGACATTTCGGGCCAGACGAAGCCGTTCGCAAAGTCGCTGGAATCGAGCGTCGACATCAAACTCGACCGCCTCGATATCCCGCGCTACCTGGGCTATGTGCCGACGGAATTGCCGGTTGTCCTGAAGAAAGGCGAACTGACGACCGATTTGCAACTCAAGTTCCGGCGGGAGGCGTCGGTCAACCGGGTCGTCGTCGCGGGCAAGGTGTCGCTTGACGACGTGGCGGTGGACGGCCGCAAAGGCGAAAAGATCGCCACGCTCAAGCACGCTGCCGCGAATCTCGCGAATCTCGAGCCGCTGCGCAACATCTATCACGTGAACACGGTGGTCGTGGACGGGCTCGACCAGAACCTGGTAATCGCGAAGGACGGCACACTGGCCCTCGCGCAATTGGCGCCGCAAGGACATCCGGAAGCGAACGCGGCTCAGTCTGTACCGGGCCCGGCCGCGGCATCCGCGCCGCAAGCGGCTTCGGGTGCGATGGCGGCCAAGCCCGCCGCGCCGGCGGGCAATCCGCTCGACCTGCTGCTGGGCGACGTCCAGCTGACGAACAGCGCCGTGCATGTCACCGACAATCGCGCGGCGAAGCCTGCCCAGGTTGCGTTGGACGACATACACGTTGGCGTCAAGAACCTGGCCACGCTAGGCAAGACGCCAGCCACATATGACGTCGGGTTGAAGTTGTCGGGCGGCGGCACCCTGGACGCCAAGGGGGCATTCGACCTGCCGAAGCGCACAGCCGGCGGCGACATCGATGCCAAGGACATCGCGCTGGGCCCGTTGCTGCCGTTCGCACAGGGTGCGCTGGCCGGCGACCTGAAGCACGGCACGATCGGCGCGCAGGTGAAGTTCCACACATCGTTCGGTTCGGCCACGCCCGAGTTGCAGATCGCACCGGCGACGGCCACGCTCGACCAGATTGAATGGCTGACGGGCAACAAGGGCGATGCCCCGCTCAAACTGGCGCATGCCGAGGCGAAGTTGTCGCACTTCGATCTGGCGAAGCGCCAAGTGGTGGTCGACGACGTCCAGATCAAGGGCCTCGACGTGGCAGCGCTGCGCGACAAGGACGGCAAGATCAACCTCATGGCGCTGGCGGGCAACAACGGCGCGGCGGCAAACGTCAACGGCCGCGCCGCCCCCAAAGCAGCGCCAAAACGCGTGGCGGCGAAACCATCGGCCGCGAAGACCGGCAACGGCGATTGGCAATGGCAGATCGGCCGCGTGTCGCTCGAGGACGCGAGCCTGGGCCTGGAGGACCGTGCGGTGAAGGGGCGCCCGGTTCAGGCGCGCTTCTCGCCGTTGAATGTGACGGTCAAGGGAGTGTCGCAGGACATGGGCAAGCCGATGCAGCTCGAGGTCAAAGGCGCGCTCAACAAGAAAGGCACGTTGACTGCGACGGGCAGCGTGACGCCCCAGCCGTTGGCGGGCGACTTGCAGATACGCACGGAAAAGCTCGATCTGGCAGCGTTCGATTCCTATATGAGCGATCAGCTCAACGCGAGCATTGCGAGCGCGCTGCTCAGCAGCGACGGGCGAGCGACGTTCGCCCAGAAAGGCGCAACGACACAGGCGACCTATCGCGGCGACGCGACGTTGGGCAATGTCCGCCTGCTGGACAAGGTGTCGGCGGACGACTTCATGCGCTGGAATTCGCTGGCAGTGCAGAAGATCAACGTTGCGGTGGGTGCGGGCAAGCCGAACGTCCAGATCGGCAACGTGGCGCTGTCGACGTTTTACGCCCGGCTCATCATCAGCCCGAACGGGCATTTGAATCTGGCTGACGTCGTCGGCAACAAGCAGGAAGCGCCGAAGTCGCTCACGCGCGCCAATCCGGGCGTACCGCTCGACACCAAATCGGCAAGCCAGGCCGATGCCGCAATGTCCGAAACGATCGGCGGCAAACCACCGCTGGATGCGGTGGCCTCAGCGGTGGAGGCCGGCCAGCCGTTGCCGTCCGAAGCCGGCGCGCCGCCGGCAAAGAAAGATGCCGGCCCGGGCTATGGCGCAGGCAAGGCGTTGCCGGCCGATGTCATGGTCGGACGGATCACGCTGCAGGGCGGCAACGTCAACTTCACGGACAACTTCGTGAAGCCGAACTACACGGCGAACCTGACGAGCATCGGCGGGCGCATCGGCGCGTTCGGCACGGCAACGACCACCCCGGCGGACGTGGTGCTGCAGGGCAAGGTCAACCGGAACGCGCCGATCAACATCACGGGCAAGATCAATCCGCTCGCGCCGATGGCGTTCGTGGACCTGGGCGCGAAGGCCGACGGCATCGAACTGACGAACCTGACGCCCTACTCCACCAAGTACGCGGGGTATCCGATCGAAAAAGGCAAGCTGACGGTCGACGTCCACTATCTGCTGGATCAGGCGAAACTCACGGCGAACAATCACATTTTCATCGATCAGCTGACCTTCGGTGACCGGGTGGAAAGCCCGACGGCGACGAACTTGCCCGTGCGGCTCGCCGTATCGTTGCTGAAGAACTCGCGTGGCGAGATCGACGTGAACATTCCGATTTCGGGGTCGCTGGATGATCCGCAGTTCAGTTTGGGCGGCGTGATTTTCCGGGCGTTCGTCAATCTGATCGTGAAAGCGGTGACGGCGCCGTTCAGCCTGCTGGCGTCGGCATTTGGCGGCAGCGGCGCGGAGGAGTTGAGCTACGTGGCGTTCGCGCCGGGCCGTGCGCGGCTGACGCCGGAGGAAGAGAAAAAGCTCGACACGCTGGTGAAGGCGTTGAAGGATCGTCCGTCGCTGAAGATGGACATCGTGGGCCGCGTGGATCCGTCGAAGGACACCCAAGGCTTGCGTGAAGCGATGGCGGATCGCCGGATCAAGGCCCAGAAGGTGAAATCGATGGTGGGCAAAGGCGAGAGCATCGACATTGACAGCGTGACGGTTGAGCCGAACGAGCGCGACAAATTCCTGACGGCGGCCTACAAAGCCGAGGATTTCCCGAAACCGAAGAACATGATCGGCTTCACGAAGTCATTGCCGCCGGACGAAATGGAGAAGCTGTTGGTGGAGAACATGAAGGTGACGGACGACGACTTGCGGCGCTTGGCAGATCGGCGGGCGCAGAATGTCCAGAGCTGGATGGACGGCAAGATCGAGCCGGACCGGGTGTTCGTGGTGTCGCCGAAGCTGACGGCCGACGGCATCAAGGACAAGGGCGCGACGACCCGCGTCGACTTCGCGCTCAAGTAGGCGGGTTCCGGGCGCGCGGCGTGACGCCCGGGGCGTCCTGTTGTAGAATGTATGTTGACTCGCGTATGCGGGTCATCCTGCTGCGGGGGCGACCTGGTTTCGACAGGGGTTGTGAAGCGGCCAGGGCATGTCGAGGACCCGTCACCTCGTTAATCAATGGGAAAAACGTAACTGCAAACGACGACACGTTCGCACTGGCAGCCTAAGGGCCGCCGTCCTCTGCCTAGTTCACTGACGGACTAGCGTCGCAAGACCGGTAGCAATACCGCCAGAGGTCATATACGTCAGTTAAGCCTTGGCGGCGTCACGACGCCCGGGTCGAAAACCTAGTGAATCGCCGTAACGCAGCGTGTTCGTCCGCGTCGCTACGGTTAAATCAAAAGACAGAACTACACATGTAGAACTGGTCGTAGATCGCTTCTGGACGCGGGTTCGATTCCCGCCGCCTCCACCAAAATACCTTCCAGAGTGTTCCTGGGAAGTTCTGAAAGCCCCGGTAGATATGAGTCTCCGGGGTTTTTCTTTTCCAGCATCGTCTATAATGATCTGAGGGAATCCGGGGGTACTTGGGGGTACACCTGGGGGTACACCGACACTACTGCCGATCTGGTACCCCCAAATCAGGTACACCCCAGGGTAATAGGTACCTCTGATGGCCTTGTACCCGAATGAGATCGAACGATGGCACTGACCGATGTTCAGGTCCGCGCAGCAGCCCCGAGAGAAAAACAATATCGGCTCGCTGACAGCGGAGGTATGTATCTGGAAGTCCGCCCCAATGGTGGGCGGTATTGGCGTCTGAAGTACCGATTCGGCGGCAAGGAAAAGGCTCTGACCATAGGCGCATACCCAGGTGTGTCGCTGAAGGACGCACGGGCAAAGCGCGATGCCGCGAAGAAGCAGTTGGCCGATGGCATTGACCCGTCCATGATGAAGCAAGCGACCAAGCGCACAGCGCGGCAAAATGCCGAACATTCGTTCGAGGCGGTCGCGCGGGAGTGGCACGCCAAATTCGCGCCCACTTGGTCAGAGGGACACGGGGCGCGCCTCCTGCGACGACTGGAGGTTGACGCCTTCCCCTGGATCGGTGGCCGGCCCATCGCTGGCTTGGCCCCCCCCGAGGTTCTCGACGTGCTACGGCGGGTGGAAAAACGCGGTGCGCTCGAAACCGCTCACCGTCTGCGCGACAACATCGGCCAGGTCATGCGTTACGCGGTGGCGACTGGACGGGCCAGCAGGGACACCACCGCCGACCTACGAGGCGCACTCCCCCCGGTGCAGAAACGGCACTTTGCCGCCCTGATCGATCCTGCCATGGTGGCGGAACTGCTGCGCGCCATCGACGGTTACGCCGGCACCTTGCCCGTCTCCTGCGCGCTACGGCTGTCTCCACTGCTATTCCAACGCCCCGGTGAGCTGCGCAATGCTGAATGGTCGGAGTTCGACCTCGACGGCGCGACATGGGAAATCCCCACCATACGGATGAAGCGGACGAAACAAGGCAAGGCTGATGGTGGCGCTCACATCGTCCCATTGCCGACCCAAGCCATCACCATTCTGCGCGAGCTTGAACCACTGACCGGCGGCGGACGCTTCGTGTTCCCAAGTGTGCGGACCTCTGACCGCCCCATGTCGGACAACACCATCAATGCCGCCCTGCGCCGCCTGGGGTACGACAACGACATGATGACCGGTCACGGCTTCCGGGCAATGGCGCGTACGATCTTGGACGAGGTGCTCGACGTGCCGGTGGCGGTGATCGAGGCTCAACTCGCGCATGCCGTGAAAGACCCGCTGGGCCGCGCGTACAACCGTACCGCCCACCTACCCCAACGGCGAGAAATGATGCAGCGGTGGGCTGACTACTTGGACGAGTTGAAACGCGGCGCGACGGTCGTCCCCATTCGACAGGGGGCGTAGCCTTTTGGAGAGTCCGGCGGCAAATGACTCCCGGTTCGCCCAACAAGACGCCGAGAACGTGATCGTGCTGAGGGCCGGATGACCGACAAGCGCAAAAAGGCAATGACGGTGCCGACGATGCATCCGGCGATCCAAGAGGACCGCGACTTGGTTGAGTCGCTGGTGGCTGTGGCGACGCAATTCCTGGCGGACGCGGATATCCGGACAGGCGGCGATCAGTATCGCGCCGACCTGCAAACCCTACAAGAAGACGAAGATGCGTTCGTCCGTGCCCTCATGTTCGCCAAGCACATGTACCCCAACGAGAATTTCCCAGATGGAATGACCGAGCAGGACATCGATCCGCAATACCTCGCGCGGTACCCGTTCATGGCGGCGGTCGGGATCATTGACGCCGCAGCACGGTTCATGGAGCTCTCCGACAGGATCGCGGAACATCCGTCTCCGGTCCAATGCCACAACTACGCCCTCGCCTACTGGCGCATCAAATGGCTGGCGGACGCGCTGAAAATGTCGGACGTGTACAAGGACAACTTCCGTCGGCACCAAAGGAAAATCGCCAGCGCGCCACGTGGTGCCCGGCCGGATGCCCTTCAGCGGCTCATCGAAGAAATCGTGGAGGCGGACCCGACGTACGGCGCAAAACGGGTGCTCAGACAACTCGAAAAGTTGGAACCAGACGACGTCATCATGACCGTCACCGACACCTTTATCGAATGGCAGGACGACGACAAAACGATCAAAAAAACCCCCATCCACGGCCTTAAAGACCGTGTGAGCAGGGCGAAGGCGGCACTTAAAATTCGCGCTTAACCGGCTACCGGCGAACCCGCTTTCTATGCTTGGTCATGTGTTCCGGGGCAGCCCCGGACGACTCATTGGGAGTTAATTAAACATGGCCAACGCAATTCAAGAAGCGCTTGAGCGCAAGCGCATCCTCCGTCGCCCCCAAGTCGAAGCCTTGGTCGGCATTTCTCGGTCAAGCATTTACCAGCGAATTCAGGAAGGGACGTTCCCCGCTCCCGTTCGCCTTGGTCCCCGAGCCGTTGGCTGGCGCGTTGGGGACATCGACGCATTTTTGGCAAACCCCGCAGCCTACCGCGCACGCAGCGCCGTCGGCGAGATCGCCGGGTAAGGGGAAGCGCAATGATGTACGAAACAAAAAGCCCGACGGGGAGCGCCGGGCCGGAAAGACATACTCAAATGAATGGTACGAATTATAACGACCAGAATGACATCGATCAGTTCCGCGAGGCCCTTGCGCAGCACGGAATCGTGCCCCCCGCCGATCTCGCCGCCGATGGACAACGCCGCATAGCCGACGGCAGGTTCATCGTGCTCTACCACGGCGAGGGCATGATGGTTGGCTACCACGGCCCGCTGCCAGACGGCCCGCTGCGCCCGTGGTGCAGTAAGCCGAAAGGATTGAGGACGGACGCTGACGCGGAGTTCATCGGGCAGTGCGAGGCCAAGGCACGTAGTGAGGCAGACGAGGTCGTGCAGGAGGCCACCCAGCTCCACGGGGAGGGGGAGCACGAGCACACGTCGCCCCTTTTGTCCTACGAGGGAGCGGCCCTGCGGTACGCGGCGCAGGGTTGCCCAGTGTTCCCTCTAAAGCCCGGCGGCAAAGCCCCGCTGACGCCGCACGGCTTCAAGGACGCGACCACCGACCACGCAGTGATTCGCGACTGGTGGGCCCAGTGGCCAGACGCGAACATCGGCATCGTCACTGGCCGCGCATCGGGGCTCGTAGTAATCGACGTCGACGTCAAGGACGGCAGGTCGGGGATGGCGTCCCTGGACCAGCTCGAAGCCCGTTACGGCCCGTTCGACACGTTCAAGGTCCGCACACCCTCGGGCGGCCTGCATCTATGTTTCAACCTACCGCCGGGCTGCCCGGATCTCGGCTCCGGCAATGGGGTCATGCCCGGCATCGATGTGCGAGCCGACGGCGGATACATCGTCGCGCGCCCTTCCGTTGTCGACGGCGTGGCGTACTGCTGGGAGAACACGACGCCGCCTGCGCCGTTGCCCGAGGGCTTGATGGGACTATTCGCCCCATCGGCATCGGCAAACACTCCCGCCCCCGACGTGCGCGTGGAAGACCTGCGCGTGCCCGAGGAGATCAAGCAGTTAATCCGCGAGGGCAAGCCAACGGGGGAGCGCAGCGAGGCTTTATTTGGGGCCGTCCGCGCCATGATCCTGTGCGGCCACGACGGCGATGAAATCATCGGCGTGCTGATGGATCCTGCGAACGGGCTGAGCGAAAAGCCCCGTGAGCAGGGCCGCGCATGGCTCGAAGGGGAGATTCGGCGGGCACGCACCAAACCCGGCGACCCCAAACGGGCAGATTCATCCTCACCGAAGACGGGGCGGGCCAATCCGCTCGCGTCAATCATCAGCGCTGCCGAGCTGGCGACCCGCGAGTTCCCTGAACAGCGCTGGATCGTGCCCGGAATCATCCCCGAGGGCCTGAGCCTCCTCGCGGGGAAGAGCAAGTGCGGAAAATCGTGGTTGGCGCTGCAAACCGCCGTGGATGTGGCAAATGTTGGAGGCGATGTCCTCTACCTGGCCCTCGAAGATACGCAGCACCGGTTGCAGGACAGGCTTTCGCAGGTGTGTGGCGATGGTACGCCGCCCGAGAGGTTGTATTTGGCATCTCAGTCCAATTGGTATCGCCTCGACAGCGGCGGACTTAAGGACATCCGTCAATGGTTGCAGGAGCACTCCGAGGCCCGCTTGATAATCGTGGACACCCTGGCGAAAGTGAAGCCGCAGGGCCAACGCAACGGCAACTCGTACGGGGAAGACTATGCCGCGCTGGAGGGCCTGAAGCAACTGGCCGACGAGTTTCGGGTGGCGATCCTCGTTGTACACCATACTCGCAAGATGCCGGATTCCGACGACCCGTTCAACGAGATCAGCGGCACCACCGGATTAATGGGTTGTGCCGACACCGCGATGGTGCTGAAACGGCCACGGGGGAGCAATCAGGCCAACCTGTTCGTGACGGGCCGGGACGTGGAAGAGCAAAAGATGCCCATGACCTGGGACCCCGACCTGTGCCGGTGGGAGGAAGCACACGCCCCCCTATCGGCGGAGCATCAGGCCATCATCGACCTGCTGCGAGAGCGCGGCCCCTTGACGATGAAGGAAATCGTCGACGCGGCAAGCCCCATATCACCGGGGACGACCAAATCGCGCCTATCTCGGATGGTGGCAAATGGGCACATCGTGAACAGGGAAGGGAAGTACTTTATCGTTGAAAAATAATGTGGATGAGTAAGGCGTCGCTACTATCCAGGAACCAATGCAACCACCTTAACAATGAGAACCAATGGAACTGATGCAACCCGCGGAACCAATGAAACCTATGCAACCCTTGGAACCAACATGACGCAGCAGTGACCCCCGCAATCGGGAGCAGCGGTTGCAGCAGGTTCCAACCCCCAGGGAACCTCGGAAACCCGCGCCATGACTGACGTTACAGGGTTTTTGGTTTCATGGTTCCACAGGTTGCACGGGATAGGCAGATATACGAAAAATTGCCTCCGCGCACGGATGAGGAGCCTGTGCTTGTGCTCATGCGTCGCCCAGTTCGGCGGCGAGTGATTGAGTGCCTGTGTGCGCGTGTGCCCGGTACGCCAGCTCAACTTCCCGCCCCAACTTCCCCAGCCAAGTTGCAGATGCAGCAGAGTTGCAAACTCGCCCACGACCTGATGAGGCCACCCCTCAGCCTCCCGCCGGGCGCATCGACGAAATAGAAGAACCAGCCCATGATCCCGCCCAACTTGCAGATCGCCCCGGTCCATGGCGGCGAAGGCCGAGGTCCCGCGCGACATGAGCGCGAAGTGCTGGCTGTGTCGGCAAGTAGGACTATGAACTACAAGTTAGTTGCCGATGGGGCGGGATGGCACAAGAACTGTGCGCAGTTCCGCAGCGTATGCCGGATGCCTTCTGGTTGCCCGCGTTGAAGGGGTATTCATCGGGGTACTGCTAGTCTCTTTTCGGAAAAGCCTTTTCCGCCCGCCTGATGCGTGAGAGTAACTCTGTAGCATCGGTCTTTAATCGTTCCGCGCCCGCTGCGAGAGCTGGGGTCTGGACCACGCGTTGATCTTCGTGTACAGCTTGCAGACTGAGGTCAATGTGCTGATCAAGAAAGGCGAGTTCCCCGCCTATGATCCGCAACTGCGTGGATGTCGGATCACCGTGGCCCTCCGAGACAAGCCAGAGCATTGTTGACGCCGATTTGCCTGCCTGGTCAATAGCATCGGCTTGCGCCAATATGTCTTCGGCAAGATATCGCTCCTCTCCGCGCAGCAAACGCGCCATTGCCAAAAGCTCCCGTTCATCAGCAGTAATCGCCTTCGTCGCCTTGAATATATCCCCGCTCATGGCATACGCTACGGTGCTCTCTGCGTGCGCCAGGCTCGCATGTATGGCACCGAGACAAACGCCGAGCATCAGATGGCGCCCCATATTTTTGGATATCAAAGTCATGGTGCCTCGTGCGGGGAAAACGGATGCTGGATATCCTCAAGGTGCCCGAGAGGGCCTTATTGTGACTGGACGACGATCAACGGCGGCCGGTACGGATTGCCGGCCCCGTATGGGTTGTTGATACTGTCCGGTGAATACGGACTGCCATAGCGTCCGTAAGGGTTCGACGTGGAGTCCGGATCGTACGGATTGGTACTCAGGCGACCGTGGTACTGGCCTTGGTTGTCGTATATCCGGGGCGCATCCGTCGCGTACGGATTCGTCCAGGATTTGTTGCTGTAGGGACTGCCATTCTCGCTGTATGGGTTCATCAGCCCGCCTGCCTTATATGGACTGCCAGCGCCGTATGGGTTATTCAGGCACTCCGGCGCATACGGGCAGACCTGTGCTTGTGCCCCATGCAGGATTAAGGCAAGAAATACGAAAAATCCAAGCTCGCCCCATTGTTTCAAGTGCATAGCCATGTTGTTCCTCCGCCCACCATAAACAACTCGCCCTTCGTGCATTATAGGCAGTCGTCGAGAACAGCGGCGTTGGAACAATCGATGCCACCGCAGCGGCACGTATGCGCTTTTGCTGCTGGTTCATGTTTCCTCTCCCGGCCGTGTCGGCGAGTCGCGCTGGAGGTCCCCCCAAGCACTATTACCACGGGCATCTCAGGTGGGGGAATAAAGGGGCGCGGCCTCCGCGTCACTCACCCCGGCAGCGGAGCCGCCCTGCCTTGCGCCAAACGCGCGCAATCTGTCCGCGACCTCGCGGAGCGGCATTCGGGCAGCCGCTGTGCTTGTGCTCACTCGCAACCGCTCGCGCTGCTCAAGCGTCATGGTCAGAATCGCCAGCAGGTCCTTGATCACGATTGGTCTGCGCAGCACCCGCCCGTCGCGGGCCACCACGTACTCGCCCTGCTCCAGCCGGTCCATCACGGAAGCCATCGCCAAGTCGATCATCCGGCTGAGGGCAGCATCAATTTCCGCCCCTTTTTCCGCGCCAACTTCCGCCAGCATCTGCGCCCACCACTCGGTCTGGGTCCAGTGGTACAGGGTGCGCGTCGGAATACCTGTGGCATGCGCCACCTTGTGGATGTTCCCGAGCAGGAGGTACTGGACGACGGCGGCGCGTCGGTCCTCGTCGGTGTAGCAGCTTCCCTGGTGAGAAGCGAGAAGGGCAAGAGCCATGGCGCGATCCCCTGAAACACTGAATTGAAATCAATTCTAGACGACAATCGAGATGCGATTTGCAGGTGCCGTCCCGAAACTCGCCGCAGTGTACGCATTAACATTTCGGCCCACGGCATCGCATGGGGATGCCCCCTCAGGGGGCGCACTTGATACTTTCCTGAACGGCAGCTATTTGGTTTCAAATTCGAAGTCCGGCATGGAGAAGAACGGTGCTCTCCAGCGTTCGATCCAAAGACGCCCAAGCGCCTGCTCATCTTCCGGAATGTATCGCTGATTTACCGCCCGATAGGATCGCATCGCAATCTGGACGAGATGCATGATAGATTCTTTGCAATTGTCCACACTTCGAATCCCTTTGAAGCGTACGTTTGATTTCGAGAATGCGATGTGATCGAAGTGTGACCCCGAATGGACCACATTCGAACCCTTGGAGTAGAAGATGATGTATTCATATTTTCGAGAAAGTGCGGACGCGATGTCAGCAATGCTTTTGAAACCCATCGGCTGATACCACTGTGCGGGACGCCGATACTTCTTCGTATATTTCTCAAACGATTCTTGTATTCCGGCCAGTTCAGGTTGAGCCAGAATGGCATTCACCCTTTCCAGATACGTGGCCGTCTCATCGGGATTCATTTCCGATGTCCACGAATCGTCAATGCCCGCTTGTGCAAGACTATCGACGAACCTTTTATTTTCTGGCGTTCCGCTAGAGGCTCGAATCGCCCATTGCTTCTGATCGCGCAGCGAAGCCACGTAGTAGTGCTTTGCCTTGTTTTCCGAATCGGACGACAACATCCATTCAAGGTAAAACGACGCCTCACACGCGGCGCGAGCTTGCAGATGCGCAGAATGAATGGCGCCGATTCGAATCAGCGCGTCGGCGGCATCGACCATCGCAACGACTTGCTTCAGCAGCACCCCGAGCGCAATGGCGTCCGTGAGTTGTCGCGGACTGTGGGCGTATGCACTGCAAATCAAATCGGCGCCGTAGTCCGCAAGCTCTCGAATCATGTCACATTGCTGCCCCAAGTGAGTTTCTATCACTTTGGCAGGAGCTTGGCGGTCGAGTATCAAGCGGGATTGCTCATTCATTGAATCAGTCAAAGTGACCTCCAGTGCGGCATGAACAGCCGCTCGTCCAATATGACCGGGCATGGTTCTGCAGGCCCCCATTAGCATTTTGCCTGAACTACGTGATGGTATTGCGCCACCCTCTGGTCAGTGCGTTGAAGAAATTCTCATCGCGGGAGGTACAGATGCTGAGTCGCCAGTACCTACCCCCGCCTGCGGGCAAGACGGTTCTCGACAAATCGAAGATGCTGGTCGTGTGCGCCATACACGTATTTATCCGCCTGACTCACGATCAAATTGTTTAGTGATTTGGTGACTGCTTTGATTCCGTGTGACATCACGCTGTCAAACGCGGTCTGCGCACGGGTTGCGAAAAAGATGAATTTTGGTGAAAGAGGCATCGCGACGAAGCATCGGTCATCGACGACCCCGTGGGACAAATACACGGGGCGGTCGCCGGTGAGCAGATCCGGAAAATCCTCGGTGATGCCCACAGTCCACCAGCGCATCCGGATAAGCGCGTCATGCGTTTCTTGATGTGTGATGATGCCGGGCAGGAGCTGCTTGCCATAGTTGCCCAGTATTTGTGGCGCGTTCCGTTCCACCCACTCGGTTAAGGTCGGCGGGTCATTCGCACCGCGAACAGCCGCGTATTCTTCCGGATTTGCGCGAAGAGATTGCCGAAGCCCTTCAGCCGCCTGCTTGGTGATCTGATCGACCTTGGTCGGACTGCGAACGAGAAGTGACATCACAAAGCGAGTCCATGCCTCACGGAGTTCGGTGGTGAGCTTTAAATTGTCGCGCTCAATCAATACATTGAGTGCCCGCGCTGCCGGGTCGTCCACGACGGGTGCCATGAAATTCTTTTCGATACTGTTCTTGGCTTCTGAAACGTACCCGTCGAGGCCGTATAGACCGCGCTCGTAGCCGGTATTTTTCGGGGCAATCGGCGCGGCCACGACGTCTCGATGAGGACGGTAGTACCGGACCACCTGGCCGTCATGTCCTGCCCACCCGCAAAGGTAGAACTTTGGAAGGTAGTGATGCTTATCTGGTTCGCTCATGGTCGCGCATGCTCCATACACCTTGTTTTTATGGAGAATCTCCATTGGGATATTAAAATGCGTCGCCTGTTTCCGGGCATTTCAACCACGCCCTCAAGTCTAATGAGCTTGGTCCGTGCAAACATGGACGTGTCAGCACCTGCCCCCTTTGCCGTCGGGTATCCACCGCTTCAGTCAGGTGCCCGGGAGCAGCGTTGCCAAGACGGACGCGTGGGCAGCAGGCTCATCATGAATTGAGGGGCTTGCGACACCATCTCAAGCGGTGATGTGCGCCTTTTCGGCGAAGCGCCCCCTCTCGCCCCTCGGAGGACGCCAGGCGGCCCCAGCAGCGGTTGGCGGGGCGCTGCATGTCTCCTCGGGTATATCAGTATCAACCAGTACGCGCGAGGCCATCCTGCGCGATTCTGACAGGTCGTCGCGCTGACACGGGTTCGTTTCTTGGCTTAGAAATCACCGGGAGGCGTTATCACTTCACGAGGCCAGATATGGATTTCCGCTGAGCCGATTTTCCCCCCACCCGGGGTCGCCCCGACGAAGCATGCTTTTGCCCTGATGGGACGCATGCGATGGGCTCGTACGACACGACTACACCCGATGGGCTGATCGGGAATTCTTGGGTGAGCGACGGAAAATTTTCTGGATGGGGTGCGGGGTAGCGTCGCGCCCCCTCGCGGATATTTCGAACCAAGGTCGACGCGGCAATGTTAACCGCGCCTAATGCGGCCGCCATCATTCGTTGCAGAAGAGCATGCAATCCCGGCCCATGCCGTTGCACACTTGGTGGCAGATGGTCGGGCCGGAGGGTACGCTCGGCTTTCGCGCCACTCGCGGTGTCCTCGAACACGCGCTCGCATCCGGCCTGGGCCAACGCATCGCGTTGCAGGTCAAGGTGCTGGTCGTCCGTGGAGACGTGGGCGTAGCCAATCAACATACGATTCCAGGTTGTGCGATGAAAATCCAGTATAGTCGGACGTTGAAAGATGGAAGCTGATACTGGGTGCTTTTTGCACGGTTTTCCACGAGGTCGGGCGTTCAGGCGGACAGCATCCATCAAACCATCGTTTCTTGGACGAAACATCCACTGGAGGGATACGCATGGACCCAAAGGGTTTTCCCACTGCCTGGTCGACGTTCTGTGGTGCGCAGAAAAGAGGGGAGCAGTTATTCAGCTTTGTCACGCCCATTTCCAAAGTCAATCGTTTTGCCGCGAGGTTCCGGGTCGCCAAGTCTTTTCGGGGAATTGACCTCGAAGGGATCGCGGAGGAAACATCCCTAGGCTACGCGGCGCTCTGCAAGGTCCTGCTCGTTTATTCAACATTTGAAACGTTCCTCAAAATCACAGGGGAAAAAAACACGGAGGCTGTCCGAGCAGATCTAGACGCACACGGCGCGAAGTCGCTCCTTGCCACTATTCGGAAGGCGGACAAGGACAATCGCTTCTTTAGATTTCTTCAGAAGCACGTAAACAAAAAATTGGAGACTCAGCTTAAGAGCTACCTTGACGGAGAACCATGCAATGTCGCCGACCTTGCTGCTGCCATTCGGCACATCTTTGCGCACGGCTGGCTTAGCCCCGGCGCGGATAAATGTAATCCCAAGTCTGTAGCTAAAATCTGCAATGCTGTTTGTGATTTTCTGCTTGATTTCATGGACTCGAAATTCTCTACCCACATCGACAAGGGCATGCAGAAAATGCATGGCAGTGTTCCCGCCCGGTGAATCGCAGGACTGCAAACGCGTAGAATGCAAACACGGCCAGTTTGAAATACAAGTCATGACATCTATGGCCGCCCGTTGGCGGCCGAAACGGAACGCGGGACGACGGCAACGTGCGGGCCCGACAAGATGCAACACAAAAATCGAACGCACACGGGGGCCAAGATGATTAGAAGGCGGAGCGCAACATGCATCGGCATTGCCACTGTACTTTTGGGTTGCATCGCGGGTTGCCAAAAACCGGCAGGAACGTCCACCGAAGCGGCGGCCTCGCAATCTGGGAGCACGCAATCGCCCCAAGCGGCCCCGACGTCTGAGGTTCATTCAAATTCACCGTCGGGCGCCGAGGACTGGATCGGCGTCACCTTGTCGAGCAAGCAAACCCAGTCCACTGAATATTGCGACCTTCACTTCGATGTGGATAACCACACCGGCTTGAATTTCTCCGATCTATGGATCAAGGTGGTCACCCGCGACTCGACCGGCAACATCGTCGAACAGGCACACATTCACGATCGCGTTACGCCGCATGGCCAGGCCGCCATGAGTTTACTCGCGAGCCATTGCCCCTCCGTGTCGTCCGTCGAATTGATGGGTGTTGAAAGGATCACCGAAGTTGATGGCGCTGCAGTCCCATCGGACGCGGCGAACGACCACATCATGTCCCTGCCGCTCCGTTGGGCTAACCGGGTTCAAGACCTTTCGTTTAAAGCTACCGGCGGCCCGATGCCTGACTCAGCAACCCGCGGCCCGTCGTCGCAGGATGCTACGGCCGCACCGGCGCCCCGCGGAACGAACCTCTTGGAGCGCGCGCTGGACCCATTCGCGCCGCGCAAAACGCTGTTTGACCAATTTCAGGACCAAGGCGACCTCAACGCGGTCAACACATTCTATGGTCTTCCGGTGCATGAACTGTCGGTGCAGTGGAAGCGGTCGGGCGGTTATAGCGTGGCGATCATGGAGGTTCCCGCAGGCGTGGCTCCGGTACAAGTCCGAACGGCGCTATCGGCTGCCTGCGAAGTCGCGCCCTCCGCATGGACTTACGCGGTCGACCCGTGGCCCAGGGGCAGCGCGAAAAATGGCGAAATGACGTGCAGCTACGTCGGATCGGAGCGGTCCTCGGGGCTCGAAGTGTCCATCGGCCCGAGCGAGGAGCCGAGTGCCAACACGCTGCCGGCTGCCGTCGCGACCGTGTCAACCGAATCGAGCCCGCCAGGTCCCGTCGTGTCCAATGGGCCGGCGGCCCCCGTCGTTGCGACGGCCGCTCAATCCGACCCGCTGGCGCCGGTAATCAACTGCCATACCGCCGCCGACTGCGCAAAGGCGATGTTGACTGCGGCGAAGTCGCAAAACCTTGCGGCGGCCATGGCGGCGGCCACGGCCATGGCCGCACTGCCCAAGCCTGCCCGCGGCGACCGCGGAACCGCGCGCAAACTCAATAATGACGGGCTTTCGGCGCTCTCGTCCGGCGATACGAACCGCGCGGTAAAGCTGTTCAGCCAGGCTACCTTTGCCGATCCTGGAGACCAGGAGGCTCTCGGCAACCTGGCATTCGCCTACTCGGCCGCAGGCGATCAGATCAAAGCCGAAGACACAGCCGTTCTGGCGCTGTCCATCAACGCGAGGCGCACGAGCATTTGGGCACCCTTGGCGGTGACGCTGGCCAAAGAGCGTCGGGAAGGCCAAGCGTTGGAAGCGATGTGGCTCGCTTATCAGTTCTCGGGCGACAAAGAAAAGACGCTCAGCTTCATCCACGCGAAGTTGGCGTCAGAGACCGATCCGGCCGTGTCGAAGATGTATGCCGACAGTGCCGCTTGGTTCGAGCAAAACAAGACGCCGGATGGGCTTTGAGCCGTTCAGGTCGGGCGGGTTTGTGGCTGGGGTTACCCCATAATTCGGAAATCAAAGCACGATAGCCGCGTCGCAGAATCAATGGAATCAGAGACTTTTCTTTAGCGCTGACGGACGAGAAATCAGAACTCTGAGGCGACCCCATGAAAAAGATGATTGCTGTAGTGGCTTTGCTGATAGCGGGTTACGCGGCCCACCAATGGCCGCCAGCACGGGAGCAATCATGACGATCAACGGGAACGAGCTGGACAAACTCGACGCGACAATCGCGCGTGCCGTTGCGGATTCCGAGCGAGCAGCGAACCGACGGCCCTTGTCGAATATCAAACTGGCTCAGGCAGACCGACTTTAGAAACGCAAAACAGGATATGAAAAATATGCTTAAAATGGCTGCAGTACTTACGACGTTCACCGCCGTCTCCGCGACGTCCGCACACGCCGAAGACACGCGAGCCATTGGAACACCGAATGGCGGCCATGAAATCCTGCACATGGAAATGGGTTGCAGTGACGCGGCGAGCGTTGGATACCCCGTTCCTGACATGCCAGGTCGCGTCGTCCAATACATTGCGCCAAATGGTCAGGTAACGGCAATGGGGTGCTGGAAGCGGTCAGCCGACGGGAAATTGAGTATCACTTGGGCCGGTGCGGACCCGACCGGCGCACCTGCACCGCAACCGTTTCAAGGCAACAAGGCCGCAGTTTGTGACAATCTCGCTAAATTAGCCGCGCTGTTTGTCAAGGCGCGTGACGAAGGGACGCCGGAATCTCATGAGCTTGAACTGATTGCGCGTAGCAATGCCACGCCAGCCATGCGCAAAGCCGATATTGCGCTCGTCAATGCTGTATACACCAGCCCAGGCTGGCGCAACGTGGACGAGTCGCACGCCTACTCTGTCACGCATAAAACTTGCATGCAAGGCGGATTACTCGCAGGTCAGCAATAAAGGAGACAGACGGATGGTTAAGGTCATTTCATGTGGACGGCTTATGCCACACACGCTTGGCATGGCGGCTTGGTGCTGACCGAGACGGGATGGCGTCGAGTAGCGTTGAAGCGGTGAGCGTTGCTGCGGGTACCGAGAGTTCAGCAGATCAATGGACGGCGCGGGCTGCTCGAAGGGTCGTGTGGGCAGGAAGAATCGGAATGTGTCGGGCCGACAGAGCAGCGCAAGGCCGTGGGGCATTTCTCGCGCTAGAAATAGCCCCGCCCCATCCACCACAGGGCGCGAACACCTTCACCCGCGCAGGGACGCGTTTTGCCCCCACCCGGGGGTCTGGTCAGGAATTCTGGGGCAGCCCCGCTTCGCAGGGAGCGCGGGCCGGGAAGGCAACAATTCCGATGTCCGCCCGCCTACAGAAAAAGCGCCGCCCACTTGGGACACATCGGGGGTAGTATTCTGGGGGTACTTTTGGGGGTACTTCTGAATTCCAAAAGTCACAGAACAAGCAACAATAAAGCTTTCCAGCCACAATGAGATTGACGCCGCCCCACCAATATTCAGTCCAAGATTGTCCAAAGTTGTCCTAAAACCCGCGTCAGCTCTGGCTACGCGGGTTTTTTGTTGTACAGTGTTGTCCAACGAAACCCAACGACATCAGGGGCAACTCGGGGCAACTCGGGGGCAACTCGGGGGCAACTCTGGGGGCATTTTGCTTCTGCCGAAAACAGTTGCCCCCAATGACACTTACCGACACTGCACTGCGCAACGCAACGCCTTCTGACGAGCCTGTCCGGATAACCGACGCGGCCAGGCTGTATATCGAGATCTCCCCCAAAGGGGGTAAGTGGTGGCGCTTCAAATACCGGTTCGCGGGCAAGGAAAAAAACGCCTCTCGCTCGGCGTTTAGGCAGAGGGAACGATCCTCTGTGGCACTTCACCCAGCAAGTTCCATTATGTCGGTTATAATTGACAATCACCGACATATCGGAACATCATTTCGCATGGAGAACAGCCACCAACACATCCTGGACCTGGCCCGCACGCTGGGACTCCTCCGCCCGCGCGACCTCGTCGCGCAAGGGCTGCCTCGTGTTGCGCTCACACGTTTGGTTCGGCAGGGCCTGCTCACTCGCATCGGTCGAGGTCTGTACGCGATTCCTGACCGCCCGGTGTCGGAGCATGGCTCTTTGGCCGAAGTAGCACGCAAGCATCCGCATGCCATCGTCTGCCTGCTGTCGGCGCTCCGCGTGCACGACCTCACCACGCAGTCGCCGTTCGAGGTTTGGCTGGGCATTCCCAACAAAGCGCGGGCGCCAAAGCTGGAGTACCCGCCACTGCGCATCGTACGGTTTTCGGGATCTTCGCTGACCGATGGTATCGAAGAACACCAGGTCGATGGCGTGACGGTCCGCGTGACCAGCGTCGCCCGCACCGTGGCCGACTGCTTCAAATTCCGCAACAAGATCGGCCTTGATGTGGCGCTGGAGGCACTGCAGGAGGCTTGGCACGCCAAACGGGTCCGCATGGATGATCTCTGGCGTTACGCCACCCTGTGCCGGGTGGCCAATGTCATGCGTCCCTACATGGAGAGTCTGTCATGAACGATCGCAACGTGGCAGCCTCCGTACGTGCCCGGCTGCTCAATCGCGCACGCGAGACCCAGCAGGATTTCAGTCTGGTACTCACGCGCTATGCCATTGAGCGCCTGCTGTATCGCATCAGCATCTCGAACCACGCTGACCAGTTCCTGCTGAAAGGTGCGCTGCTGTTCGACCTGTGGTTCGACATCCCGCACCGTCCGACGCGGGATGCTGACTTTTTGGGGTTTGGTGCGACGGAGTTGCCGCACCTCGAGGGCATCTTCAAGGAGATCTGTGGCATCGAAGTCCGTGATGGTGTGGCATTTCAACCTGACACGGTGCGCGCCGCCGAAATTCGCAAAGAGGCCAACTACGCCGGTGTGCGGGTGATGTTGCTCGGCATGATCGATAGTGCACGCTGTCAGATCCAAATCGACATTGGCTTTGGCGACGCCGTCACGCCGGGACCTGAAGATGTCGAGTACCCCGTCATGCTGCCGGAGTTCGCGGCACCGAAGCTGCGCGCCTATCCACGCTACACCGTGGTCGCAGAGAAGTTCGAGGCGTTGTCATCGCTGGGCATCGCCAACAGTCGCATGAAGGATTACTTTGATCTCTGGATACTGGCTCGCCACACCGACTTCGACGGCGACATCCTCCGCCAAGCCGCGCAGCGCACGTTTGATCGTCGCAAGACGGCATTGACGCAGCAAGCTCCCTTCGGTCTCACGGACGCTTTTGCCCAAGATGCGCAGAAGCAAACACAATGGCTGGCATTCTTGAAGAAGAACAGACTTCAAGAACTGACGCTTGAGGAAGTTATCATTGCAGTGCGCGCCTTCCTGCTGCCTGTCCTGCACTCGGCCAGCGCCGATGCGGCACTCCCACTATATTGGTCCGCTGGCGGCCCGTGGTCGCCAGCGAAGGATGCGCTCCGAACACGGGTGCCATTGCCAACTCTTGTCACCATCGACCCGCACGGGAGCAAGCTTGGCCAACCCGGATCTTCTCGATAGCGCCCCAAAGACCGCGCACATCGTCGCTGCGCAAGCGAGCCCGTGCGACGAGCTCGTCATCCGCACGCAGCCCACCGCGGTTGACCGCCCGTGCCGGCGCAAGCGTCTTGCGCTCGCGGCGACGATCCTCGGCTCGAGTATGGCGTTCATCGACGGCTCCGTCGTCAATGTCGCGCTGCCCGCCATTCAGCGCGAGCTCGGCGCGAGCGTCGCTGCGATGCAGTGGATCGTCAACGCCTACCTGCTCTTTCTCGGGTCGCTCGTGCTGGTGGGCGGATCAATGGGCGACAAGCTCGGCCGCCGCACCGTGTTCATCACGGGCATCGGGGTCTTCACGCTGGCGTCGGCCGCCTGCGGGCTCGCGCCGAGCGCGGGTTCGTTGATCGCCGCGCGCGCGGTACAGGGCATTGGCGCGGCGCTCTTCGTTCCCAGCAGTCTCGCGATCATCGGCGCCGTATTTGAAGGCGAGGCGCGCGGACGGGCAATCGGCACCTGGGCGGGCGTCGGCGCGATCACGTCGGCGGTGGGGCCGGTCGCGGGCGGCTTGCTCGTCGACGCGTTGTCGTGGCGCGCGATCTTCTTCCTCAACGTCCCGCTTGCAGCAGTGACGATTGCGCTCGCGATTTCGTCGGTGCCGAACAGCCACAAGCTCGATGCGCCTCATCAGTTGGACTGGCCCGGCGCGCTGAGCGCGGCAGCGGGGCTCGCCGCCCTCACCTATGGCCTGACCGAGGCGTCGGCGCGCGGCTTCGCCCATCCGCTCGTACTGTGCGCGATCGGCGCCGGCGTGATCGTGCTGGCCGCATTCGTGATGATCGAAGCGAACAGCCGTCACCCCATGATGCCGCTCGACGTATTCCGCTCGCGCGATTTCACCGGCGCCAACGTCGTCACGCTGCTGCTCTACTTCGGTCTGAGCGGCGCGCTGTTCTTCCTGCCCTTCACGCTGATCCGCGCACATGGCTACACGGCAACCGAAGCGGGCGCGGCGCTACTGCCGGTACCGGTCACCATCGGCTTGCTTTCGCACTTCACCGGCGGCCTGACGAGCCGCTTCGGTTCGCGGGTCCTGTTGAGCGCTGGCCCGGGCGTCGCCGGCATCGGGTTCGTGATGCTGGCATTGCCGTTCGTGCCCGGCAGCTATTGGGCCGGATTCTTCCCTGCGCTCGCCGTGCTCGGGCTCGGCATGACGATCACCGTCGCGCCACTCACGACGACTGTGATGGGCTCGGTGCCGGGCGACCGCGCAGGCGTCGCATCCGGCATCAACAACGCGGTTGCACGCGTGGCGAGCCTGCTGGCGATTGCGGTGCTCGGCATCGTGTTCGTGTGGTCGCACCACGCGGCGCTGGCGGTGCGGCTCGATGAACTGCACGTTCCTCAGGAGGCACGCCAGACCGGGCAGTTGCTGGAGCCGGACGCACAAGCCGGGGCGGCAGCCGGCGATGCCCATACGCCGCCCCAGACACCCGTGGCGCTGGCGGAAGCCGACGCCATCGCTGACGCGCTGCGCGCCGTCGCGCTGGTGTCCGCGGCTTGCGCGTTCGCAGGAGCGGGTCTCGCGTTGGCGACTATCCAGCCCCGCAAGTGATGTGCTTCACGTCGCCGGAAGGACTGCGCGCGCTGCTCGTGGCCGAAGCCGAACTGGGCGAGCGCATCATGCGAGCGTTGATCCTGAGGCGCGTCGCGTTGATTGAGCACGGCGGTGGCGGCCCGATTCTGATCGGCTGTGGTAGCGAGCCCGGAATGCTCGGGCTGCAAGGCTTCCTGCGCCGCAATGGTCATCCGCACACCGCACTCGACGCCAAGACCGACCAGGACGCGATCTCGCTGCTCGAGCGCATCACGGCAACGCGCGATGATTTCCCTCTGGTTGTCTGCCCCGACGGCAGCATCCTGCGCAATCCTGACCACGGTCAGCTCGCGTCATGCCTCGGGCTGTTGCCGGAATTCGACGCCACCCATATCTACGATCTCGCAGTGGTCGGCGCTGGCCCCGCCGGACTGGCGAGCGCGGTCTACGCGGCGTCAGAGGGTTTGTCGGTCACCGTGTTCGATTGCCGCGCCCCGGGAGGGCAAGCCGGCGCAAGCGCGCGCATCGAGAACTACCTGGGTTTCCCCACCGGCATCTCGGGCGAGGCGCTTGCGGGCCGCGCGTTCGTGCAAGCCCAGAAGTTCGGCGCACACATCGCCATTCCGCTGGAAGTGAAGGCACTGCATTGCGCTGAGAACCCGATGCTGCTGGAGCTCGCCCGTATTGCGTAGCCACCCGGCTCGTTGAGCTGGGTCTCCGCGATATCGTTGAACATGGCCTCGCCGTTGTCGGCAAACACCGAATCGCGATCATGAGTCCGAATCATCGCAAGTTTGCGTTGACGCTACAAGGCGAGAGATCGCGGCAAAACCGCGTTCATCCCATCGAAACGGTGCACTCCGAATTGCGCCGACGCTGCGTCGGCATCTAGCCGGAACACCGCGACGGCATCGCGCAAATGCCTGGCCTGCTCTTCAAGCGAACCGGCCGCCGCTGCCGCTTCCTCGACCAGCGCCGCGTTTTGCTGCGTCACTTCGTCCATCTGCGCCACGGCGCGGTTGACCTGCTCGATGCCGCCGCTTTGCTCCGCCGACGCCGCCGAGATCTCGCCCATGATGTCCGTCACGCGCTTGACCGCCTGTACGATCTCTTCCATCGTCTGGCCGGCTTGCGCGACCAGCTGCGTGCCGTCCTGGACCTCGTGCGCGGAGTCTTCGATCAGCGCCTTGATTTCCTTGGCCGCCGCCGCGCTGCGTTGCGCCAGCGTGCGCACTTCGCCCGCCACCACCGCAAAGCCTCGGCCCTGCTCGCCGGCCCGCGCCGCTTCCACCGCCGCATTCAGCGCCAGGATGTTCGTCTGGAAGGCGATGCCGTCGATCACGCTGATGATGTCGACGATCTTGTTCGAGCTCGTGGAAATGCCCTGCATCGTGCCCACCACACGCCCGACCACTTCGCCGCCGCGCGCCGCGATCTCCGATGCGTTCACCGCCAATTGGCTTGCCTGACGCGCGTTGTCCGCGTTCTGCTTGACCGTTGCCGTCAGCTCTTCCATGGAGGACGCGGTTTCCTCGAGCGAAGCCGCTTGCTGCTCGGTACGCGCCGACAGGTCCGTGTTGCCGGCAGAGATCTGCTGGGTGGCCGTGACAACGGTGCCGGTGACTTCCTGCACCCTCCCCACGGTGCGGACCAGGCTGTCTTGCATTTCATTGAGCGCTCGCATAAGCAACCCGATTTCATCTTTCGAGGTGACGTCAATCAAGCCGGTGAGGTCGCCGGCGGCGACAGCCTGCGCCATTTGTACGGCCCCACCCAACGGCCGCGTAATGCTACGAGCAATCCACCAGGCAAAGCCGATGCCTATCAGGATTGCGCTCACCCCCAGCCCCAGCATCAGGTTGCGCGCCGAGTCGATGGCGCCGCCCGCCTGCGCGGTGACAATGGCCGTTTGCTGCCGCTGCAGTACGACCATCTCCCTGATGTGATCCTGCAATATATCCAGGGCGGGTAGCGTTTCTTTACGCACCAATTCGGTCGCTTCTTCTTGCCGCCCATCGTCCAGCAACTTTCCGACTTTGGTGAAGGACACCACATACTGCGCGCGGGTCTCCTTGATTTTTGCCAGCAGGGCCTTGCCTTGCGCCGATGCGACCCGTCGGTCCAGCGTTTCGAGGGCCGCATCTATGGCCCTTTTGTTGTCCTTGATCGATTCGTGAATCCTCGTCACGTATCCCTTGTCGGGCGCAATGAAGAGTTCCAGGGTATTTCTGGCATTCGCGCGGGTGCGTGCGTTGATGATTTGAGCCGCGTCCAACTTCATCTGACGGTCGGCGACTTGGCGGCTATTTTCAGAGACACCGGCGAAGCTCGACGTCCCCACCCCGACCAAAGCGGCCAGCAGTAATAGAACAAGCCCGAACCCGATACCCAAGCGGACGCCGATTTTCATATTCGAAAAAAAATGCATGCCGTTCCCCTATTTATGGTGGCGTATTGTTTCGGACAATTGCCAATATCCATGACACCTTACGCGTAGATTGTGTCACCTCGGTTGTCAGCCGTCTTCCCAGTTGATATCGCAGCACAGCACCCGCAGACCTTCGGGCACCCTCAGCGCCAGCGAGAGGGTCACGCACATACGGGAATTGGCTACCGACAAATAGGGCCGGCTGATCTGGAGTTCGCCCGGCTGGGCCAGCGCCCGATAATGGTAGGGTTTGCGCGACCAGTTGGCGCCAGCCGCCCCCTCCATCGGGGCAAAGCGGGACGCAGTCAGTTCGCGCCCGGGCGGCAGCAAGCTGGCACCGATCTGCACACCGGCGGCATCGATCAGATAACAACGGTCCAAGCGGGAGCGTGCCAACAGTTGAGCGCAAGCTGCAGACATCGAGCTTCCCTCGCGTAACTGCCAGGCCACGCGCTTGAAATCGGTGACGTACGGCTCAAGCGATCGGCACGGCCCATCTTCGGCAGAGGCCAAGGTTTGGATGGTCATCAATTCGGCAATACCGCCGTCGCCCCGGTGCAACGGTTCGGCAGCCGGGCGGGAAAAATGGAACCCTTGCACCAGATCGATATCGCAGTCGAGCGCGATGGCGGCCTGCTGCGGGTTTTCCACCCCTTCGATGAGTGCAAGGCTGCCAGCCTCGTGGATCAGAGAAATCACTGCCGGGAGGACGCGGCGCGCCTTGGCGGAGTGTGCGGCGGCGGCAATGACCTTGCGGTCGAGTTTCACGATATCGGGGCCCGCCCTCCAGATACGTTCGATGTCGGAGGCGTTGGCACCGAAGTCGTCGAGTGCCACCAAACACCCCATGTCGCGGTACCAGGCTACGGCGTCGCTCAGCAGCGAAAGATCCGGAATCGCGCCCTCCAGGATTTCCACCACGACTCTCGAGGCCGGAAAGTTGTGCCAGTCCAGAAGTTCTGCGAAGAACCCGCCAAACGCCTCGTGGCGCGAGAGGATCTGGGTCGAGACGTTCAGAAAGAGCCAAGTCGGGTCCGTATCCCCATCGCCGTGGCACCGATAATTGTGCAGATGCAGAGCCCTGCATAGACGGTCCAGAAATACGAGCTCCGAATCATTTTGGGCCGTCGAAAACGCCTGCGGCGGAGGTACAGCCGCGCCGCCACCGTCGGTTGCCCGCAGTAGTGCTTCGTGACCCACGATGCGACGATGCGCCGGACTATATATCGGCTGAAAATGGCTGCGCAGGCGCAGTCCCCTGAAATGGCCGACCGCGCGGTCACCTTCCATGTTGATGGCACGTTCAAACGCATCCAGGGGCGCAAGCGCACCGCCGCTGGATATGGAGCCTGTTCTTGCTTTTATCATGATGGTAAAAATGACGATCCTGGACCGTTCAAGTGTCAGGTCTGTCGTCACTTGTTTTTCTGCTGGCAAACCGTGCTCGACTTCCCCGACATGGGGCTGCAGCAAACTCCGTGCCAGATACCGCGGCTTCGCTGGCTTAATGCACGCCCGGGAATGTGAGCATTCCTACCTACGCACCGCAGCGGTGCTTCGCCGCGCCAAATGCGGGCTCGGCCTGACCCTGCACCAAAATGAATACCGTTCTGCAGACGTGTTGCGCTTCGGACGCTTGTGAATTTGCAGCACCCTTGGTATACCGACGACGATCCTCTGTATCACTCCCCCACGGCAGCATGCGGAAAATTGACAGGATCGTATCGAAGGTCGACCTCCGAACTATCGCCCACTTGGACGCATCCTATCGACGCTTCGGACGTTATCCCAATGTGTAGATCAGACTAATCGGAAAATTGCCGAAATCGTTTAGATTCCCGGGTTTACGGGTTGTGCCGGCCCGCTTGCCTCTCTACACTGGGTTCGTCGCTTCTACCAACCGCAACCGAGTTTGACGACTCGAAACCTCTTTGGGTGGCGAACGGCCGCATTCTGCGGCCGAGCTCGCCGGCGCATATTTCGGCCCGTGAATCGTTGGGCGGGCCTATGCGAGGACTCCTCCGGGGGTGCCGTTAGTCCAAGAGAGGAACGGTTCGTCAACCTCGCCTAGTGCCCGCCCGCCCCAGCCATTGCGGCTGGGCGTACGGGGAAACGTATCTGCTTTGTACGAGGTATGCTCGAGCGAGACGAAGGTGGATGCAATGAGCTTTCTCATGGGGCGACTCCGTGGCTTGGAAGGATCGAGCACCCCGCAATTCTACGCGTTTGCCTCTGTCGAAGCGCGGTGTCCGGGCTCCGCGAAGCGCCCGTCGTTGGCTTGAGAAAGCCAGTTAGGCGGATGTCCGCCCTTGGCGGGGGCAGCGGATGCCTTCACCCGGCTCACAGCAGCCATTCACACGCCATGCGCCTGGTCACACCTTCTTGACGAATTCGGATTTCAAGCTCATGGCGCCAAAGCCGTCGATCTTGCAATCGATATCGTGATCACTGCCTACCAGCCGGATATTCTTTACTTTGGTACCCATCTTGATCACTCCAGCCGAACCCTTCAGCTTCAGGTCCTTAATGACGGTGACGGTATCCCCGTCCTGCAAGACATTCCCCGCTGAATCGCGATAAACCTTGCCAACCACCTCGATCGGCATAGCTGCTTGCTCCGACCATTCATGTGCACACTCCGGGCAGATATAGATGCCCCCATCCTCGTATGTGAACTCGGAACTGCAGTTGGGACACGGGGGGAACGCGCTCATGTGTAATCCTTGATGCCTAACGAAGGCTATGAAAGCAGGGAAGTATATCGCTGTTCGGTGTCTCGCTTATCCTGCCGAGCTCACGACGGCAAAGTTGCGCGTCTGTTTTCGGGATGTCTGATGGGCGGCTTTGGGTCGAAGATGCGTATTCGTCGAAGTTGGAATCAGACGTTCGCAGCCACTTAGCGACGCACGTCCGGTCAGTGCCGCGTCGCGGACGCGTCAACGCCGACACGCAGACGCCCGCTCCGGCCGAGTTTCCGTCCGAGGCCGAAACGCAGTGATACGATGTCGGGCCTTGCAGCAGGCGGGGCGTGGCAACGCGGGATTCCCGGGGCGTTGCGGCCGCAGGAACATAGACTCCGTGATACGCGCAACCGATGCGGATCGAACCACCCCACTCGGCAGTCAGCGCTCACTCTTTCGCTGCCACGCAATGATGAAGTCACCGTGACATTGATCGGATTCCGATATTGATATTTCCCTTTCAATCCGCCGGCATCCCAAGAAAATGCCAATGATTAAGCCGCTTGACCATCGAGAGATTTTTTCTATACTCAACTGGCAGTCGCTGTAACGGGAGTCAGATTCACGATACATATAATAAACAAAGGACCAGTCATGTCGAATCGAATCAACGCGACCGCGCGCGGCGCCTTACATGCGACTGCCATCTTCGCAAGATCGTTCACAATACGAACGCGCCCGAAACGCTGCAAATACTGACGGCAACCGGGATTGCCGGGACTGTCACGCCATTTCGTAGCGACTGAGACTCTTCGTTCGACCGCCGCTTGCACGGCGCCGCGCGAGGGCGCGCTCGTCAACCAATCGCCATTTCAGGAATTATTTCCATGGAAACTAATCAGTTATCCAAATTAAAAGACGGAAATGGAGCATTCGAACAAACACAACTTCCCGAACCGGACGCACCCGTCGTTGCCAAGGGAACACCAAGGGTGACAACGGACACCCCGGCGCATCGGGCCGTCCGCCCTCCGCCCACGCCCCGCCTCGCCGCCGGCGAGCAGACCGCATCGCCGACCGACAAGCTCTACACGGAGCTGGCCCGCGTTTTCGGCAACCAGAATCCGCAACAGCTCTTCTCGCTGGTGTGGCCGGGCACGGTGCTCAATGCCGATCCGTACAAGCTGCCCGAAGGAAAGGTCGGCACACCGGACACGCTCGTGCAAATCGCCCAGTCGGTGCTCTTCGACCAGTACTACCCCATTGCCCCGATCACCCAGCCTGACGGCACACGCGTTTCCGACCGATACAGACAAGCGCTCGAGGCGTTCGGCCCGGTCCCCAACGAACGGTTGCTCGACCTGCAACGGGTCATCCGCGCCCGGCTTGACCAGAAGGTGCAGGTCGATATAAACGGGGTGCAGACATCCGTGACATTGCTCGAAAAGTTCTCGATACTTCAGGAGCGCTGGATCGAGAAGAAGCAGGCGTGGGCCAAACTCAAGTCCGACGAGTACCAACGCCTCAAGACGAAAGGCGACGCGGACTGGTGGGACCAGTACGTCACCTGGTACGAGAACAACGCGCAGGGCTATATCGACGCCATCAATGCCTCCTACAACCGGATGGTGGCCGACTTTCCGCTATCGGAGTTCGAGGACGCGCTCGCCATTCTCGACGCGCACGATGCCGCCGCTCTGCTCCGCGCCAAGCAGGACGTACGCAATGCTGCGATCCCGATTCCGCCCGAGGTCGGCAACTTCTTCTACAGCACCCAGGCAATTCCGGGCGATTGGGGCAGCGCCCTGAAGCCGTCGACCACATTCACGGACCTGTTGGCGGCGCCCGACGCGTTACAGCGCTACCAAGACCTCTGCATCGAGCAATTGACGCAGCAGATCTTCGCATTCAACGCCGTGCTCTCGCAGATTCCCGCATCGGCGGACAAGGACGCCATTGCGCAGGCCCTGCACGATTTCAATTCGGCGCGTGAGGCCTATTACACCGCAACGAGCGACTTGATCAAGAACTATACGGACAACACGGTACTGGCGGTCAAGACCTACCTGCAATACAAGCAGGGTAACGACGCGCAGAAAACCGCCGGCGCGAACGACCTGATCACGAAGCTGCATGACCAGAACGGCGGAGAGGAGAAGAAGCTGGTCGACAAACCGGGAAAGCCGAACTGGCAGGAAGTGGCCGAAGCCGTCGGCGACGCCCAGAAGAAGCTGGTCGACGACACCGGCAGCATGGTATCCAAGGGGCAACGCCTTGCCGATGCGGCGACCAAGTATCTGAAGACCGGCGCGGGCGCAGGGCTGCGCGAGATGATCGAGCCGATCCTGACCAAGCTGAACGCTCAGTTGAATACCCTGCTGTCGTCGTTTAACAATTTCAATGCTTCCGCCGGGCGCGCCGTCGTGCTCAATGGCGACGGACTCGCCACTCTGGCCGGCGGCACGTCCGACACACCGGAATTCGCATCGGTGGCGGACGCCGCGATCAATCGCCGCTGGGCGCCGATTACGCTGACCGTCTCGCAAAGCGACATGGCGGCCCAGTCCAGCACCAGCACGTCGTTTTCCCAGACCAACTGGAACGTCGACCTGTTTTTCGGCAGCGCGGGGGGGGAAAGCACCGAGGCATCGCAAAAATTCGCCGCGAATTTCATGGACAGCGAATCCAATATCCAGATCGGCATGCTCGCGACCAAGGTTGTGATAGAGCGGCCGTGGATGCACCCCGAGGTCTTCGCCTTGACCAGACAGTACTTCAAGGCACTCGACACAGTGGTCACCACGCCGGCGGACGCCAGCCTGACCAAGGACACGCTGCTGGCGAAGGCACTTGGCGGCGAAGCCACGAGGGAGATCGCCGCCGCGAACTGCAGCAGGCTCGCAAACGCCACCCTGCCCGGCTATCCGGTCGCCGTGCTGTTGGTCAAGGACGTGACCATCAAGCTCAGGATCAAAACCTCCGCCACGAAAGCCTTACAGGAACACTCAGAGCGCAATGTCTCCAATGGCGGCGGCTTCCTGTGCTTCAGCGTGTCGCGCACGGAGGCATCGTCCGCCGACAGAAAATCGACCACGAGCTACGCGATGGCCGGCGATTACGTGTTCCGGATTCCTTCGCCGCAAATCATCGGCGTGTGGAATCAGATCCTGCCGCCGGATCAATCCACCTTTCTCAATTCGGACGCGCTCGAACGCATCATCAAGTTCAACGTGCCGGAGCAACTCACGCGCAGCATCGCTGCGATGCGCCCCCACAGGGAAGTGGCACCGAAGCGGGGAGCGCCGCCGCAGTAAGGCTTGGCTGCCAGTGGAGTCATGTATGAACCCAATTTTCATATTCTCGACGCGGGAGCACGATGATGAGCCTCAAAACGATACTTGAAGCGCAATCGAAATGGACTTGGGACACGATGGAAAGCAGCGCACATCTCGGCGAGATGGTTCGGGAAGATGCGCTGACGAGCGTCAATCTCGCCATGATCTACCGGCAGGCGGTTGAACAAGGCATTGACGACTTCTACATCACTAGCACACAGGGCGCGAAGCTGGAAGTCGAGTACGGCGCCGACTGGCTGTGGGGGCGTGGGGAGCAGGCGTATCTGGTGCAGGCGAAGCGGCTTAACATCATCGCAAGAGCACATCTGACTTCCTACAAAATCGATCTGCCGCAATTGTTCGACTTGCTCGATGCCGCCGAGGCGTTGTCGGGATCGAACGGCTATCGGGTCCACGCGGCCTACGTCTTCTACAACGCGATGCTCGGTGACAATTTCCCCCGCGCCGATTACGGCTGCACGTGCGTGGACGCAGCGACACTGGCCGGGTTCATCAAGGAAAAATCGCATCAGGATACGTGCCTGGTCAGCTTTGCAGATGCGATGCAGAAGCTGGATGCGCGTCCTTGGCATCAGATGTTCTAGGACGCGCCATCACACCTGCCCCAAAAGAGCGGGGGTCAACCGTTTGAAGTCGGATGAATCAACCGGGCCGCCGTAGTCCCCCGTCACACTTCCTTGAAGATTACACGGCCCCTGGAGGTGTGGGGTTTGCGGGTGCCGGGCTACTCTGCCGAGTCGTGCATCTCGTCCGGCCAATGTTGGACGCAGTGAAGTATGCAAAGAATGTGTACGCGATTTTCGAATGGTTCAGTCTCGCCTGCGAAGGCAGAAACGGCCGCGGTCATGACGGCGGCTAACAATGGGTGCGAAAGGCAATCATCGGCTGTGGACTCAACCGGTCGACGCAATGCCCACCATGAGCAGCGTATCGATACCCTGCGCGGAAAGCCGCACCCGCAGGTCGGTACCGAAGAACACGCCGGCACGATGCGCGATGATGAGCGGTTCAGTGGCCTGCTGGCCGAGTTCCGGCGAGATCTGGTCGTCGACGAACCGTCCAAGTTGCTTGATTCCCTGCCCGTTCCTGTTCAACGGACTGACTTCCGGATAGCTGGGACGAAAGTGGATCGTGGCGAAATAGACGCTGACGCCCTTGCCCCGCGCAGCGTCACACAGCTTGCGCGTATTGGAGAGCAAAGTGGGCGGGATCCGTTTGGCGCGTTTCCGGATCTTTCACCGACGTCCGAGGGATTGTCCTATGGGGACAACGTATTTGTGACTTGTGGGGCGCCATACATGGGACGTTCAGCGGCGCATGGCTCGGACTCGCACCCACCGGACGGCGTTTCACGTGCGACCGGTCAGGCCTTCGGGCTGGCCGCGAGTCAAAAATCCTTTCGCATTTTGTGAAGCAACTCACGGCCCGATTGGTGCGTGTTCACCGCGTTGATGATGTCGGTAAGAAACCAAGGCAGGTTCAGTTGCGTGTCGGAATCGCCAGCGCACACGCGGATCAACGGAGGTTTTGACGGGGATTGGGGGCCCCGCGTCGCGTCAGGAGACGCCGGCGGGACGCAATTTCTTGCATCCGCCGGAACCGGTGGGACGTTGTCCTGACTTGCGCCGAAGGCTGTCGGCAAGCTGGCGGCGGCAAGCACAATCAGTACAGCGGTAGAGCCAAGGCGCTTCATACATGTCTCCGGCGATTCTCCTTTGACAAGGCGAAAGATCACGAGTTCGGTGAGGTGAGATGCGCGCTGTCAAGCCGTCGCACTCAGCCAAAGGCCGAAGTTCCGCCCAGATTCATCTTGAACGCGTGCTATCAGACTTGGCAAGCGTTGCCCGCGGATCGAGCGTGGCCAAGCGCTGCGGTGACAACCGTTCGCCAAGCGACAGCCCCAACAGCACGATAACGGCCAGCGCCAGCAGCGCCGACAAGACCTGCCAGAAGCGCACCGGATTGCGCTCGATCAGCGGGGGTTCCCGGTGCCGCTGTTGCTGCCGCGGCACGCGCAGATCCTGGATGAACTCGGATAGGGCTTCCTGTCTTTTGTTTGGCAGCGGATGCAAGGCACGGCGCAGGGCGCTGTCGATCCATAGCGGCAACTCCGGCCGCCGATCGCGCACGCTAACGTAGTTCAGCCGGCTCACGTCGGCAACGCTGCGCAGGCGCGTCACTTGGAGGCCGTAGGGCAGTTGGCCAGTCAACATCTGGTAGGTGATCACCGCCAGTGAGAACAAATCCGATTCGGGCGTACCGCCCTGCCCTACGAAGTATTCGGGCGCGGCATACTGCAGTGCGCCGACCGGCGCCAGCGCATGTGGATCACTACTGCCCTCGGCCAGCCCGGCAACATGCACGGCCGCGAAATCGATGATCTTGGCGGTGCCGGCCCGGTCGATCATGACATTGTCCGGTCGCAGATCCTGGTGAAGCATCTCGCGCCGGTGGAACGCCTGCAAGCCACGGGCGATCTGCTCGACGATCTGCCGCACGTCCTCCAGTGGCGGGCTCGGGTTGTCGATCATCCATTGCCCAAGCGTCTGGCCGTCGATGAATTCCATCGCCACATACAGATGCCGGCGCTGGCGGTCTGTGGCGTGCGGCCTGGCCACGTGCGCATTGTCGATGCGGCGCGCCACCCATTCTTCCAGCAGAAAGCGGTCGAGGTAGTCGGAGTTCTCGCGCAGGTCGACAGAGGGCGTCTTGAGTGCGACGCGCGCGCCGGTGTGCAGGTCGAGCGCCAGGTGGACGTGGCAACGTGCGCTGGCGACCAGCTCTCGTTCAATGCGATAGCCCTCGAACGCCATGCGTGGCTGCAGCGGCGGCGGCAGCGCCAGTTCGGCGCGCTGACGCGACAGGCGCGTGCTATCGCCCACGGGCAAGGCCTCGACGCGCACGAGCTGAACCGTCACGTTGTCCTGGCTGCCACGCGCCAATGCGGTAGACACCAGCGCTGCCGCTGCGGCGTCCAGGTTCTGCGGATGCTCGGCCAAGGCCTGCTGCACGGCGGCGGCATCGAGATATTCGTACGCGCCGTCGCTCGCCAGCACGTAGACTTCGCCAACCTCGGCCGGCCAGCACCGATAGTCAACCTCGACGGTAGGGCCGACGCCCAGCGCGCGTCCCAGATAAGACTCAAGCGAGGACACGCGGATGCGATGGTCCTCGGTCAACTGCTCCCAGGCTTGCGCGTGCAACCGGTAGACACGCGAATCGCCCACGTGCAGCAGATGCACGTCGCGCCCCTTGAAGATCAGCGCGCTGAAGGTGCAGACATAGCCGCGATCCTTGTCGAAGCGCGCATCGCCGCGCTGGTTCTGCGCATGCAGCCAGGCGTTGGTGGCTGCCAGCACGCACCGCGCCGAACGGCGCACGGTCCAGGCTTCGGCGGTACAGTAGTAGTCGTCGAGGAAACTGTGCACCGCTGCGGCGCTGGCCACCTGGCTGACGGCGCTGCTGCCGATGCCGTCGGCCAGCGCCACGGCAATGCCCTTGGCGCTGCGCCTCGGCTCGGCCGGCAGCGCGGCGCCATGAAAATCCTGGTTGATGCGCTTGCGCCCGGCCTGGGAATGCTGGCCGAGCGCGACGCGCAGCGATTGCATCTCAGGCCACGACCCGCTTGGGCGCGGTCTTGTAGTGCGTGCTATACAGCGTCGCGCCAACAAAGGTGATGCCGCCAACAATGTTGCCCACCACGGTGGGAATCTCATTCCACAACAGGTAGTCGATGAACGTGAACTTGCCGCCCAGCATCAGGCCCGAGGGAAACAGGAACATGTTCACCACGGAGTGCTCGAAACCCATGTAGAAGAACACCAGGAGGGGCATCCACATGGCAATGACCTTGCCCGACACCGAGGTCGACATCATGGCGGCCACCACGCCCGTCGACACCATCCAGTTGCACATCACACCACGGATGAACAGCGTCAGCATGCCGGCCGCGCCGTGCGCCGCATAGCCGAGCGTGCGGCTCTCTCCGATGCCACCGATCTTCACGCCGATGATGTTGGGCGCCTCGGAGAAGCCAAAGGTGAAGACGATGGCCATGAACACCGCCACCGTGAGCGCACCGGCGAAGTTGCCGACGAACACCAGGGCCCAATTGCGCAGGACACCCGCCCAGCTGGCGCCTGGGCGCTTGTCCAGCACAGCCAGCGGGACCAGCGTGAAGACGCCGGTCAGCAGATCGAAGCCCAGCAGGTAAAGCATGCAGAAACCCACGGGAAACAGCAGCGCGCCGATCAGCGGATTGCCCGTGTTGACGTTGACGCTGACCGCGAAGGCGGCTGACAGGGCGAGGATTGCGCCGGCCATGTAGGCGCGGATCAGGGTGTCGCGGGTCGACATCAGGAGTTTGGACTCACCGGCATCGACCATCTTGGTGACAAACTCGGCAGGAGCAAGGTAGGCCATTGGGTTTCCTTTGAGCGGAAGGGCAAGAAAGCAGAAGGCGCCCACGCCCCTGCACCGGCCGAAGCCAATGCAGGGGCGGGACGCCGTTGTCCGTAAATTCGAGTCGCCCGCACCGCGAACACCGCGCCGCGCACTTGGGGGACGTCACCAAGCCGCCGTTGGCCTGATGTTTGTCCTCAAGCACAATCCATGCCCGCTGCGCAGCGCAAGTACAGCCGCGTTTCATCCCTTTGCGCATGGGCGTCGCCGCACACTCTCGGTGCGCAAGCACCGTGAGCGTCCGCAGCATGCTCAATTCCGGTGCGTAGCGCCGAATGTCCGCAAACCAGCCGTTTGCGACCGGTTGAATCCGCAGTCAGGAGCGTACACTGCCATTTAGCCGTTTCAGCGGCAGGTGCCAAGTCGCCTTACAATGCTCTGGTCCGTGATCGATTAGCCTTCCTACTTCGCTAACACGCAGAAGGTGCCCCTAAATATGTCGTTGGTACTCTACGGTCATCCTTTCTCCTCATACACACAAAAAGTGCTTATCGCGCTGTATGAGAACAGCATCCCCCATGAGTTGCGCTGTATTGAGCCTGACGCGCCACAGCACACGGCCGAGTGGCTACAACGCTGGCCGCTGCGCAAGTTTCCGCTGCTGGCGGATGGCGAACGCAGTGTCGCCGAGACCAGCATCATCATCGAGTACTTGCAGCTCGTATATCCCGGACCGGTGCGGCTCCTGCCGGCGGATCCGATGGCCGCACTTGACGTGCGCTTCCTCGACCGCTTCTTCGACCTGCATGTGATGAGCCCGGTTCAGCATGCGGTAAGCGGCGCGCTGACGGGGGATCCTGTGAAGCACAAGGAAGGGCTGGCGCTTGCGGTGGAAAAGTTGGAGCGCGCTTATGCCTGGCTCGAAACGCAGCTTGCCGGCAAGACCTGGGCGTCGGGCACGGACTTCACGCTTGCGGACTGCGCAGCCGCACCCTCGCTCTTCTACGCGGACTGGACGCATCGGATTTCCGAGGCCTATCCCGCGTTGCGCGCATACCGCGCGAGCTTACTTGCCCGCCCGTCCTTCGCCCGGGCCGTGGAGGAAGCCCGCCCGTACCGCGCGTACTTTCCCCTGGGAGCGCCTGGTCGAGACTAGGAATGCGGCATAAACCGTTGCTCGACAGCTCAGGTACCGGGCATCCGCGCTGCATGCGGCAGCACACGGACGGGCACCGAGTCATCGCGGCCTCGCAGGCGTGCAGCAAGTTGTGCCAGTCCGGCGGCCGAAAGGCCCGCATGGTGGAACACCTCATCCGAGACGATCGCCTCGCAGCCGATCTCTTTGGTTAGCGCCTGAAGCCTCGAGGCCACATTCAACGGGTCACCCAGCGCGGTGAACGTCACGTGCTCACGAAAGCCGATCTCACCCATGATCGCGTAGCCACAATGCACGCCAATGCCAAACCGGATTGGCTGTTGCAACTGCTGCTCAAGCGCTTTGTTCAACGCTTCGATGTTGCCCGCTATCAGTGGCACCGCGCTGAGCGCCTGGCGACAAGCCGTGGCCGGTTCGGTATGTAGACCGAAGATCGCGAGAACCGCGTCTCCGAGGAACTGGTTTGGCAGGCCGCCCGCCTGTACCACTGCGGCGCAGACTGCGCTCAGGAAACGACTGACGATGAATAGGCTGTCGAATGGCAATCGCGCCGCCGCGAGCTGGGTGGAATCGCGCATGTCCACGAACATGAACGCGGCGAATCGCTCTTGGGGCATGGCGTCCAGCTGGCGCCGCTGCTGAAAGGCTGCGGATGCTGCGGGCGGCACCAGCGGCCACACGGACAGATCGTGGTTCGGACGCAATTGGCACGCGAGGCGCACCGATCGCCAATCAGCGCCCAGCCGCTCCAGCACGCGCAGCTCCGCTTCCGCCGGTGCCGGCAGCGCCACCTCGCTCACCACACGCACCCGGCACAACGTGCATCGGGCGCGGCCACCGCACGTGCTCGCATGGGGAATGCCGGCCATCCGGCTTGCCTCGAGCACCGAAAATCCGAGCGGCACGTAGACCTTTCGCCCGTCCGGATACAGGACACCGAGCCGCCCTCCCCGGCGCTCCCGGACTGTGCGCGCCAGCCGCGCCGCCAGCACCAGCAGCAGCGCGCCACCATCGAAGAGCAGGAAGTCGTTGCGCAGATCGGCGAGCCACAGATTTTGCGCCGCTGTCCCGACGACAGCTGACCGCGTCGCTTCCGCGCGCCAGACCGGATCCTGGGCCAGCGCCATCACTTCCCGGCCACCCTGCAAATAACCCAGCAAGGCAAGCACCGGCAACAGCACGGCGATGCTCAGCAGCACACTCCGCCACGCCCCGAACCATGATTTCAACCGCAACCAGAACCAGATGCCGTAGCACGCATGCAGCCATGCGACCACCAGTAACATCAGCTGCACACGGCCAAAGAACGGCGAGGCAATCCAGAACGAGTACAGCAACTGCGCATAGCCCTTGTTCAAGCCGAACGCTGCGAAGGCGATCCGCGTGTTTGCGAGATGGTTCGCAAGCAGTGGCGGTATGCATAAGCCGAGAACGAGCTGCGCCGCCTCGCTCGGCGTCCAATGCAATGAACGCCGCTCGTACAGCGCCCACAGGCCCAGGAGGAAATGCGTCACCAGCGCACCGTACAGTAACGCCGTGCCAAGCCATCCTTGCCAAATGAATTTCTGCACCAGCAGGTCCCGCTCGAGCCATTCGAGCGAGATATTACCGAGCGAATGGTTCAGCAGATGCGTTCCGACATAGGTCAACAGCACAAGCCCGCTCGCCAGCCGGACAGAGCGCACCCCTGCCGGCCGTAAGCTTCGGAGATATCGAACGCCTGCCATGCTGCCCTCCGCCTAGACTGCGCAGCAACGCTGACATGAGCCCCCTGGGCCCCGCCCACTCGCCAGGGGAAGTCCCGCCACATCGACCGTCGCCTTCCGCCCAAGGTAGCCGATTTTCAATATTGCCATAGGCACGTGGCAATGCATCGGAATACTCGCGCTCGCTTCACTTTATTCCCGGCGCGGCGGCGGCAGCAAAAAAATATCGTGAGAATAAATGCCGGCTGCCGGGAGTTATACAGGTAACAGCACGACCCAACGTTTCCTGGACAGGAGGATGTGATGAACGGGCAAATCAAGCGACGCGATTTTCTCCGCCCGGCCAGGTTGGGCAGCATGGTGTTCGCCCTCCACCTGAGCAGCAACGTAACGAATGCCGGCACTGAGCGAGATTCTGGTTTTGTGGAGCTTTCGCTTCCGCCTCCGGCACCGGTGCCGCTACCCATGCGCGATCCCCTGCCGTGGGGCGAGGCGTATCCCCATTGCGATCCGGGTTGGCGCACCGTGGAACCGGAGCGCAAAAGCGCGGTGTGCGCATGGATGGAAAGCGAAAGCCCGGAAGTCGTTGAGAACACCCACAGAGCAAAAGAGGTGGAACTGCAGTGTGTCCCGTGGAACCCTGACGACGACCAGGTGACGCTCTGATACCCATTTATCTGCAGGCCAATTCTTTTCTGCGTCTGCGATGCATTGCGACCCGACAGGAGGTCATCATGCGATTTGCAAAAAGTGTTATTGCCATCGGCATCGCCCTCGTCACCCTTGCGGGTGCCGGATGTGCACAACTGGATCCCCCGAACGCCGCCTCGCCCATGACGCCCGCCCTGGACAACATTTACTTTGGAACCTGACGTAATCATGCAGGCATCCGAAACTCACTATCACGATGCATTGCCAACCAACCTGCATGCGTTCGAACAAGCGGTGCCGGCGGAGGAAGGTCGCCAAAAGGTGCTCACGAGGAATAAAGCGGGTGTCGCCGCAGTTTAACAAGTGTACGTCGGAAGTATTTGCAAGGACTGTCGACATCCCCGCAACTCACACGACGTCTCACGCTGAAGCGTACCACTTCCAGCGAATACACTTTGGAATACTTATTTACTGTATTGGAGATTGTCATGAAAGCCCTGACTATGATAGCTGCCGCTGCGTTATCGGTTTGTGCAGCGCAAGCGTATGCCGGCGACGCGGATGTTACAACGGCGACATCCAGCAACGGCGCCACGACGACGGCGCAAGCCACCTCGGCACCCACCCAATCCGCCATGCCACGGGCCGGCGATGTGGTTCGCACCGGAAAAACCCGTGAGGAGGTCTATCAAGAATTGATTCGCGCGCAGAAGGACGGCACGATGGAACGCTTGAACGCGCTTTACGGAGGAGGTTGAGCACGGGCTTGCGCCACACCGCCTCGAAATGCCGTGCGTAGTCCGAGCGTCCTGCGCGTACTGCACAGGACGCGCGCCTCATCGCGTCACACTCTACCGTCCACTTGCGTCATGCTGGGCATGACCGGCGCGGGCGCGACTTCCTTCGGCAGCGCCCACGACATCCATTGGGTACGCAGGGCGACCACCAGGGCGAAAGCAAGCGCCGCCAGCCCGCCAAACGTTGCGAAACCCATTTGATAACTGCCCGTGGTTTCTTTTGCGATGCCCATGATCACCGGGAGGTAAAAGCCGCCGATGCCTCCGGCGGCGCCGATAATGCCGGACATCAGGCCGGTCTTGCCCTGCCATCGTTGCGGCACGAGCTGGAACGTGGCGCCGTTGCCCAAGCCGAAGCACACGTAGATGGCCACAAGCAGCGCAATCCCGGCGGCTTGCAGCGGCATCCATGCGGCGAACGCGAAGTCGCAGACGGAAATAGCCGCCAGCAGCAACACCAGCGCGCGCACGCCGGAAATGCGGTCGGCAACCAGCCCGCCTACCGGACGCACCAACGCACCGATGAATGCCAGCAGCGACATGACCAGGCCCGCTTCGATGCGCGGCATTTGATACAGCGAGATCAGCAGCGTAGTGACGTACGACGACATGCCAACGAAACCGCCGAACGTGATGCTGTAGACCAGCATGACCGCCCACGTATCACGCTCGCCCAGCACGCCGCGATAGTGACGCGGCAGTACCGCGATAGCGAGCAACGCACCCAGGAACGGCAGCAGCAGCACACCCGTCTTGCCGGCACCGAATGCGCCGCCATGAACACACAGCACGAGTGCGATCAGCCCGAACACCGTGATGAAGAAGCTCACAAATGCCCGTGATGCGCTGCCCGACTTGACGCCCTGATCCTTGGCCCAGAACACCAGCGCGAGCGCGGCAAGGCCGAGTAGCGGCAGCGCGGCCCCCGCGGCGTGCGCCCAACCATAATGGTCGGCCAACGCGGGGAACATGAAGCCATCGAGCACCGCGCCCACATTACCGGCCGCCGCCAGACCCAGCACCAGCCCCTGCACCTTCGGCGGATAATTGCTGCCCGCCATCGGCAGGGCCACGGCGAAGCTCGCGCCACCCACGCCCAGTAATACGCCCAGTACCAGCAGCAGCGTGTAGGACGGCAAACCCGGCATCAACAGCAGCACCACCGACGGGATCGCCGACAGCGCAATCCCCATCAGCGCGATCCGGCGTCCGTCGTACGCCTGATAGAGATTGCCGAGCGTGACGCGCAAAATCGCGGCACCCAGCACCGGCACCGCAACCAGGAAGCCCAGTTGCGCCGGCGTCATCGTAATATCCTTGCCGATAAACGGTGCCAATGGGCCAAGCATCACCCACACGGTGAAACCCGTGTCGAAGTAAAGGAAACAGGCGAGCAGCGCGCGCCAGTTTCCGCTTTTCAGCGACTGCGATAGCGTTTTCATTAGGCCCTCTTGACGTTAAGTGGTTGGAAGCGGGAAGACTGAGGCGTGCCGAACGACCCGGACGGCGGAGGTTGCGCGCCGCGACTGCGATCAGCGCCGGCGTTCGGAGCACCGTTCGAGTCGACGACGTGGCGGATCAGTTGATCCATTTCCTTGATGATGTCCGCGAGCACCATCGTGATGACAGAGAACTCCTTGCCGTATTGCCCCGCCCGCGCCGCGGAGATGCGGGCATTCAATGCGACGATGTTCGCCTGCATCGAAATGCTGCCCAGGCGCTCCGCGATGTCGGTCTGACGTTTGCGAAGCCCGACCTCGCATTGGTGCATTTCCTGCTGGTAGGCCTGCGTGATGGCCTGCAGCAGTTCAAGCAGCGGCGTGGCCTGTTCCACGAGCGCATCGAGGGATGAGCTTCTCCGCGCGGTGTCGGCCTGCATTGCGTCCATCGCCGTTTTTGTCAGGCCGATGAACTGGCGGATACGCGCATCGGCGCCTCGATGGCCGAAGTACAGGTGCTTCAGGGCATCGGAGAATGCGCCGGGCAAACGATCATTGCCCATCACGAGATCCGAGTGCGCCGACTCGAACATCGACAGGCACGTGCGCGCAACGTCCAACGCAGCGGTGTCGCCCTGCGACGCGAGCAGCATCTGGAGCACGATCCGCTGCGACAGCATGCGCTGCCGTCCGGAAAGGTTGATCAACTCGCCGATGGTCTCGACGGACACTTCGGCCTGGCGTGCTTGTGTGGGCGAAACGTTCATTCGATGCCTTGCAGGTGGTGTCAGCAGGGTTGCACGGATCCGCACGACCAAAAAAAAGCGTCCCGAAGCGATATGCCTGCGAACCGGTCGTTCCTGTTCACAGGCATATCGCCTCGGGACGCCGTTGCCCCGAACGTCCCTTTGCGGGACGTGTCGTCGTGTCTTGCCAATTCGCATCAAGGCCGCCATTGGCCTCGTGCTTGATAAAGCAATAGCCGTGCCACAGCTCACGAGCGTTGCGGCATATGCGGCCGCAATATGGCGTGGCACAGGCGTTTCGACGCAGTCGTGTGACCCGGTGCCGCTCCGTTTCGACGGCATTCGGCTGCCGAAACAACAAGACAGCGATGCTGGAAAATGACGCAAACGGATGGCGCGTCGCACCATTTCCGGGCCAAATGCATCACGACGACGCGTACAGCGCGGTGACACAATCGCACCCGATTCGGTCGTGCTAGGATCAAAAGACGACCACGCAGGAGACGAACATGGCCCACGCTGAGAACACGCACAACGGCTTTACATATTCAGTTCAAACGCTCCCGAAACATGGCGTCGGAGGTGAGGATTTGCAGATATTCGGGTTCCACGGCTTTGTGCTTATCCCGAACGACTCTGATGCTCAGCCCGCCACGCAAATTCCGGTTCAATGCCTTGAGGAAGAGGGCTATCGTCGTGAAGACTGGGCGTTGGATGCTGCCATTGACGAAGCAAAAGCCATCATCGACGGAAAGCGTCCATTGAATGACCCGACAACGCTTCGATAAGGGCCGCTGACGTATGTCGGCCTGAGATGCGCCGCGCGCGGCTTGAGACCGAACGACCCAAACGGGGAAAACTCACCCTGGAGGACTGTCATGCCGACCTACCGATACCGTTGCGAAAAGTGCGGCGAGACGTTCGAGCATGTCGAACATCTCGCTGAGCATGAAACTGCTCATCCGCAATGCCCCAAGTGCGGAAGCAAGCAGGTTCACCACATACCCACGCCATTTGTCGCGAAGACGTCGAGAAAGAGCTGAAATTTGCCCAGCATCAACGCATTTTTTGGGGCGGGTGATCAACCGAGGACAAAAAAGCCCGGCACGAAGCCGGGCTCCTCTGTCTCTGCCGCAACCCGGCAAACGACCGCGGCGGGAAGTCGGCAGACCTCCCGCGCGACCGAAAATGCGGGTTGCGTTCCGGACAGCGCCGCTATCAGGCCTCCGCTTTCTTTGCGGCGCGACGCGCTTCGGTGGCCTCATGCGCCATGACGGCGGTCTGCTCAACGGTCATCTCAAGGGCCTGCCTGGCGGCCGTTTGCACGCGTTCGTGCGCGCTGCTGGCGGCGTCGAGGGCCGACTTCACCATCGCCGCGACCGCCTCGGATCCCGCCGGTGCGTGGGCGCAAACGCTGTCGATCCAGGCATGCACTTGCCGGAAGCTCTCGGACAGGTGGGTTTCCGAAACGTTGTCGACGGCCAGTCGGGTGCTCGATGCGATCTCGAACAGGTGACGGCTGTATGCCAGCATTTCCTCCGCGGCCTGCCGTACCGCGCCGACCTGGAGCGTCGCCAGTTCTTGCGGCGCCCTGACCGACAGCGCCTGCTGCGTGTGGGACGCGTTGTCCTCCAGCGTCGACTTGACGGCTTGCACGTTAAGCTTGACCAGTTGTTCGACGCTCTCGAAAACCTTGGTGCTCAGGCCCAGCAGCGTTTCAACATTGGCCCTGTAGGCCGCGGTAGCTTGGTCCAGGCTGAAAAACGACATATGTTCTCCTTTCATGATCATTGCATGTGCTGACCGCCATTGATGGCGATATTTGCCCCGGTCACGTAAGCAGCATCTTCCGAGCACAGGTAGGCCACCAGCGCGGCCACTTCCTCGGGTTTGCCCAGGCGCCCGACCGGGATCTGCGGAATGATTTTGGTATCGAGGATATCCTGCGGGACGGCGGTGACCATCCTGGTCGCAAGATAGCCCGGCGCGACAGTGTTGACGGTCACCCCTTTGCGCGCGACCTCGAGCGCCAGGGATTTGGCGAATCCGTGCATGCCGGCCTTGGCTGCCGCATAGTTGGTCTGCCCGAAAGCCCCCTTGGCGCCGTTGACGGACGAGATATTGATGATCCGCCCCCAGCCGCGCTCCACCATGCCCTCACACACCGGCTTGGTCATGTTGAAAACCGAGTCGAGATTGGTGCGCATCAAAACGTCCCAATCGATCTTGCCCATCTTCTTGAGCGTCATGTCTCGGGTGATACCGGCGTTGTTCACCAGGATATCGACAGGCCCGACCTCCGCCTGGATTTTGGCCACGCAGTGCTGGCAGTCATCGTAGTCCGCCACATCCACTGCGTAAGCGCGGAACTGTCTGCCTTGCGCATCCATGCCGGACAGCCAGTCGTTGACGTGGTCGTTGCCGCGAGAATGCGTCACTACCACGTGATATCCGCTGTCATGCAGCCGCACGCTGATGGCCTCTCCCAGTCCACCCATGCCGCCGGTAACAAGCGCGAGTCGCTTCGTCATACATCGTCTCCAAATGACAAATATGTATCTGCTTACATGGCCGCATGCCCCACTGGGCGACTTTTTGTATTTTTTTGCAGAAGACTCGCCACCGGTTCGGGAGCCTGTCCTATGCGTTTGTGGAAAATGGATCGCCCATCTTGCCAAGCGGCCGACCATCAATCTGACGTCGCTTTGTTAAATGCACATGACAGAGCGCGCATTAATCCGCTTTTCCGTGGAACCACAAGGATGATTGGGTTAGGTACTTGCTTATTTATTTACACATTTCGTTACAATTTTATTCCTATACCTTCCCCGACTGATAACAACACTTTGGATAACTATATATAACCGTGCTGTGTTCGAGGCGTTGGTGCGTGGCGTTTTCGGCACAGTCGAGATTGCGCGCTACCCGCTCGCAGAAGCTGCACGTGCGCATGCAGACATTGCCGCGCTGCGCGGCACCGGCACCGGCACAGCAATTCTCGTTCCCTGAACCGACGGCAGGCGGCACGGCTTCCGCGTGCCACGCTGGAGTGGGTGGTGATCCACGAAGCGCGTAAAATGGGGAGCATGGTTCTGTGCAAGGAGGAGCCATGCCTACCCCCTCCGAATCAAAATGGCGGCTTCGTGGCGTGCGGGTCGTGCACGCCGGCGAGCTCGATCTCAACACACCCCAGACACCCGGCATGAATCGCGCGGCGGCGATTACGAACGCCCGCGCCGGCGCGGAGAAACTTTGGGCGGGCACTGTGGTGATCCATCCCAAAGCCAAGACCGGCGCCCATCACCACGGGGCGCTCGAAAGTGTGATTTACGTTGTCACCGGGCGGGCACGGATGAGGTGGGGCGATCGGCTCGAGTTCACCGCCGAAGCCGGTCCCGGCGACTTCATTTATGTGCCGCCTTACGTACCGCATCAGGAAATCAACGCCAGTGATGACGAACCGTTATCGTGCGTCGTGGTGCGCAGCGGCCAGGAGCCCGTGGTGGTGAATCTGGATTTGCCCAATGAGGAACCCAATCCGGAACAAGTGCATTGGGTTGACAATATTCATCCGGAGCCGAAGGCGTAGTCCAGTGGCTAGCCGAGCGGCATCACGCTGGTGAGCAATGTACTCACCAGCCCCGCTTGGCGCGTGACGCCTGTTTTGATGAAGATGACGCGCAAATAGGCTCGCGCGGTATTCGCGCTGATGCCAAGTGCGCTGGCGGCGTCCTCCACTGACGAGCCGTCGGCCAATCGCACGGCCAGGGCGGCCTCGGACGCCGTCAGATTGAACAGTTTGCGCGCCACGTCATGCGAGGGTGCTCCCCGGCAATCCGGATCCCGAAGGAATACTGCGCATGCTGGCCGCCACTGGGCCCTCGTCTGCCGTTCGTCCCTCGGCATCCCGCGAATCAATAGCCCCAATTTTGGATTGCCCGAGGGACGGGCGATGGACATGGCTTCAACCACGTCGGACGCACTGCCGCGCGGCGCAACGGGCAGGAGCACGCGCTGGAGCAACTCGCCAAATCGGCGCTGCGCTTGCGCACAGGAAAACGCAAGCGTCCCGCCCGTTCGCCAAATGCCGTCGGCATCACTCAGGATGTTGTCAGCAGCGACGTTGGTTTTCAGAATCTTCCCGGCGTCATCGAGCATGATCATGCCCGCCGGGAGACGATTCACCAAGCCCTCGCAGATCGAGCGTTCCGTGCCCGCGAAACCCAGCCTCAAATGCAAATCGACTGCGCGTTTCAGATGCGGCACCAGCACAGTGCTCACGGCTTCGTCCTGCACCGTAAAATCAGGTGCGTCATGACCCCGGCAAAGGCGGATCCGGCATCCGACACCACAGGTGGTCCGGATATCCGCCCCGAGGATATAGCGGACGTCGAGCGGGCGCAGGTACTGTTTGTATAGTTTGCCGTCGAGCCACGCTTTCGCCCCGAGGAACTTGTCCGCGGTCGTAAAGCGATCCGCCGGCAATCCGACAAACGGATCCAGCGCGTGATCATGTGAGTGATTTGATGCCGTAGGCAATGAACAGGCACCGGCTTCGGACACATTGATCATGACGCCCGGCCAGCCTCCGAGGGGAGGATGCAGGATCAGTGTTGCGTGCCGGGCGCGCAACATCACACGAATGGTCTCAAGTGCCCCGCGCCAGGGTGACGACTCCAGCGGCGCTTGGTAAATCTTCTCCAGAAGTGCGCTGAACTGCGGTGAACTGAGCGCCGCCAGCCCGAATACCGGCAGGCTCACGTGCTGTCGAGTCGCAGCTTCCAACATACGTCGTCTCCTGGTACTGATGCGCCACGGCCCCGCATGCCCCTTCAAGACCTGGCGCCGTCGACGGCGTCTTCGGCGGGCCTCAGGTGCACGCGTTGATCAGTTGCATCGCCAACCGCTCGATAAACTGATCATCGGGCCTTTGTTTGAGGAAAATGATGACCGTAACGATGGGCGCGATCATCATCGTCACCAGCATCTCGGCGTCATGCTTCGGGTCAATCTCTCCCCGGGCCTGTGCTTCCAGTATCGGCCGCTGGAAGTAGGTCATGACGGGCGCCCAATGCGCCACGACCATTTCGCGAAACTCGGCGTTATTGGCCGACGCGAGAAGTGTGTTCATCGCAATTTCGACCGGATCGTTGAGAAAGTCCCGCAAGGCCAGGGCCATACGCGCAATGTCGATCCGCCAGTCGCCTGAGAACTGGACGTCGATTCGCGAGTTGTGCTCGCTTAGCGCTTCAGCAATCAGCGCGGTTCTGTCGGGCCAGCGACGATGGATCGTCGTGCGGTGGACGTTGGACAGCCGCGCCACTTCCTGCAATTCAAAGTCAACACGGCCTTTCTCGATGAGGCCCAGCACTGTCGTTGCAACGGCCTTGCGGACTTCCTCGGTTCGCCCCCCCGGTCTCACTTGGCCAGGACCATTTTTTACACTCATGTGGATCGCACTCATGTATTTGTTTGAACCCGGCATCATAGCTTGAGGCGACGGCTCCTTATCGCTCGCATCCCATTAATGCATCTGATGATGCGTTAATGGGATGCTATCAGATCTTGCCAAATTTGTCTCGCAGCCGTGCATTGGCAAGTGTCGCTGCGAAGCGGCCGACGGCATCGCATGACGCCGCTGGCCGCTTCGCGCGGCCCGCTTACGCGTCCAGGGCTACCACGGCCGAGATTTCGACCAGCACGTCGGGGCTTGCCAACGCCTGCACGCCGACCATCGTGAAAGCATGGGCCGGAAACGGCTCACCCTCCAGGGCGCTCGACAACGCGGTGACGAATTGTTCGGCCACCTCGGGCGTGAGGTTCTTCAGGTAGACCGTGCTGCTCACAATCTGATGTACCGTCGCGCCGGCAGCTTCCACGGCGGTCTTCAGGTGCTTCAAAGCCTCCGTCGACTGCATGTGATAGCTGCTGCCGCCCACGACCTCGAACTGCGCATTGCATGCCGTCTGGCCAGCGACAAACGCGAGGCGGCTGCCCGCGGCGACGACGACCTGGCTGAGCCCAGGGAAACTGAGCAGGCCGGCCGGGTTCAAATGTTGAATTGTCATCAGGGAAATTCCTTCAAGCAAGTTGGAGCCGGTCGATAATTCTCGCGGCAGGGATCATGAGGTGACGGGTCTTGAGTTCGAACAGTCGCGGGAACGACACCGGCTGCGGCGTCTCGAGCGGCAGCACGCACTTGTCGAGACAGTCGCTCGCAAGCGCGTGCGCCAGGCTCATGCCGAGTTGCGGCCCCATGACGTTGCCCCACGTTCCGAGGTTCATGAGGGCAAGCACGCCGTCGTCTACTTCGTACAGCTTCGGAAAATCCGCGTGGTAGACGGACGACGAACTCGCCGTCATGCCGGTCCAGTACGCACCCAGCTCAATCTTGACGTCGCGCGTTTGCGGATAGAGGCGGTGCAAGTGGCGCAGGAAATAACCGAAGTACGTTTTCGCGTCGTGCGCACGCCCGGGATGAGGAATGGTCGCGGTAACGAGACGATTGCGGCCGTCGACGACCCATGGATAAAGTCCGGTCGGATAGTGCGTCATGGCAACGCGGGCCGGGTTGACGACATCGAGCAGCGCCGCCGGCAATGGCTCGGTCGCCATGGCACAGGCCACGAGCGGAAAATTGGTACGGGACAGTTCGGGAAAAAACGTGTTGCCGACGTGCCCGTTCGTGCAGATGACCACCCGTTGTGCAAGCACGCTACCGGTTTCGGTGCGCACACGCCATCTCCGGCCCTCAGGCTGGCATGCAATCACCGGCGAATCACCGTACACTCGCGCGCCAAGCCGGACAGCCGCCGCCACCATCCCGTGGGTAAAGAGAAACGGGTTGACGTGTCCGCCCTCGCGCCAGTGAAGGCCGTAATGGTATTTTTCCGTGCCGAGCAGATCGCGTAGCGCCGGCGTCGTCACCACGTCGACGTCGTAGCCGAACGCCTTCCACTGCGCGGCCTTGCGTGCAAGCGCCGCCTGAGGGCGATACGCGGCCTCCACCATGCCGGTTTTCGCGGCATCGCCATCGATCCCGTGTCTCTTGCACAGATCGAACACAATGTCGCGATGTTCGATGAAGAACGCGACGAAACGGCTGGCACGGTCGCCCCACGACCGCAGCGCGTCCAGGTCGTCAAGAAATGTCTGGACATGCCCGGCGTTGCGCCCGGATGCGCCGTTTCCAGGCTGACGCGCCTCGAGCGTCACCACGCTCATGCCGCGCTCTGCCAGGTGCAGCGTGAGCGACGCCCCCGCCAGTCCCGCGCCAATCACAACGACGTCGGCCTGCGCGTCATCGCAGAGCGGGCCATACGTCGCCAACCGCTCCTGCGGCGGCCACCCGCTATGCTCAATGGAGACGGCGCCCGCTTCATAGTCGGCAGGCGCAGCCGTCAGGTACGAGCGCCTCATGCGGCCACCTCACGGACGGGCGTGACCCGCAGCAGGAAGATTGGCACGAGGGCGACTGCCATCAGCGCAGCGCAAAGCACGAGTGCGATCGTGTAGGTATGCGTGGCGTCGACGAGGTAGCCGAGCGCCTCGGGGCTAAAGGCCGAACCCACGCCGGACACCAGGTTACCGATGCCGAGCAGGCTCCCGAAATTGCGCTGGCCCATGGATTCGGCCAACAGGAGCGGCGAGAGCTGGTTCGCGAGATTGAACGTGCTGCCCCAAATCAGCGAGAAAAGCGCAATCGCAGCCATGCCCAGGGCACGGTCGTGCGCCGCGAGCAGGCAGAGGATGCCGCCGGCGCTGGCCGTCGTGCCGATCAGCAGTACCGTCTTCGCGCCCCAGCGATTGCTGAGCGCGCCGAACAGGAAGTTGCCCACGAACGCCGACGCGCCGACTGCGGCATAGATCGCCGCCGCGTGCTCTGCCGAATAGCCTGTCGACATCAGGTACGGCACCAGAGCGATGTACACGCCGAGGCTGCTCAGCGTGATCAACAGCATCATCGCGATCCACAGCCAGTAGCGCGGCATGCGCAGCGCTTCGGCGATATCGTGGCCGTCGAGCAGCGACGCGTCCGGCGTTGCCGCGTGCGCCGTGGCACGCGTGGCCGGCATGCGGGCGACCCACAGCAGGAGCGGCACGCAGGTCAGCGCAACGAACATGCCGATGGTCTCCATCGCATAACGCCATCCGAATGCGTTCGTGGCGTGCGTGACCAGCATCGGGAAGATGATCGCGCCAACTGCCGCGCCCGCGAGCAGGATGCCGAACGCCAGGCCTTGGCGGTTCGGCGCGATCCAGTGCGAGCTGAGCATGATGGCCGGCACGTAGGTCGAAGCCCCCACGCCGACACCCGCCACGCCCAGGGCGACGGTAAGCACCGTAATATCGGGACTATGCGCGGCGATCAGGTAGCCGATGGCTGTCAGGATGGCGCCACCGGTCATGATCGGACGCGGCGAAACGCGATCGAGCAGCCAGCCCGCGGCCGGCATCGCCAGCGTCATGGTGAGGAGGAACACCGTCGCCAGGCGGGCGACCTGCTCGTTCGAGCACTGGAATGCCTGCATGATCGGCGGCGCGAATACGCTGAGGGCATTCAGGGTGGTGCCAAAACTGATGCACAACACGACTGCCAAACCAACGACCACGATCCAGCCACTGCGCGGATGGGAATGGGTCAATATCTTCATGTTTTCGACTTACGTTGAGGTGATCGACAACAAGCGCGGCGGCACCACGGAAGCGCTCCGGGGTGCCGCCGCGCACTGCACCGCTTACTTGCCTGCGCCGCGAATCGAGTCGGGCGAGTAGTACGACTCCACGGTTTTTGCGTTCGGCGTCAGCGCGGGCATCGGTCCTTCGTTGGTGAGACGGTCCGCGTAATAGGCGCCGGAAACCAAATCGTGGTAGAAGGTCGCGGTCGCATAAAAGTCCTTCGCGTCGTACGCATAGATGGACGCGAGGAAGTTCGTGCGCCACAACGTGCCGCGTGCATCGAAGTTGTCGGCAGCCACCGCGTTCCAGGTGTCTTCATCGATGTACAGGACCCGTTTCGCGTACTGATGGCGAAAGCCTTCCTTGAGCGTTGCCTGCAGAACCCACACGCGATGCGGCTCGAAGCGCATGTAGTCCATGTTTTCGTGCCCCTTCGTCAGCAGCGACGCGTACTTGATCTTCGAGTCCATCAGCTTGTAGTTGTTGTACGGCACATACATTTCCCGTTTGCCGACAATCTTCCAGTCATAGCGCTGGCCCGAGCCGTTGAAAAGCCGGTCGTCGTCGACAGTGCGAAAGCCGCCCGGCCCTTGCGGTTGGTCGAAGCCGAACTCCGGTGCCTGGCGTACGCGCCGCGTCCCGGGGTTATATACCCAAGTGCGTCGATTGTCCGTGACCTCCTGGTCCCACATCTCGTAGCCCGTAATGATCGTGCCGCGATCCGACAGGGGCAGCATGGTCGTTTGGCGGAAGAAGCTCTTGCTGTTCAGCGGGTTCTTCGGGTCGAACACGTCGGCGCCCAACGGCGAGAAGATGGTGTACTGCGTCTTTCCCCAGACGGCGTTGCCGTTCGGATAGACGACCGCCTGATCGTAGATCGCATCTTCGGCCATGAGGGTGGATGCGAAACGCAAGTCCCACATCAATTCAACCCCCGTCTTGGGAATCGGAAACGGCGCCAACGGCGGGAAGTCGCGCAGGCCATTCTGGTCCCCGGTCATGGTCGTGCGCCCGGCCCAAGTGCGAATCGCCTTGTACTTGCTCTCGGGCAGGCGGAAGTCGCGGTGGCTGGGATACACGGACATCTTGAACGTGTCCGGGAAGCGCTTGAACATCGCCTTGGCGCCCTCGGTCAGCTTCGACTCGTATTGGTGCATGTTCTGCGCGGTGATCACGGCCAGCGGCTTCTCGCTCGCGTACGGGTCCGGGTAGCGATCGCCCGGCGTGTAGGCCAAGCCCGGCGGCGCGCCGAGGAACTTGCCGGTCCACGCGGGGATGGACCCGTCGGCATTGCCGGCGCGCTCTGCGCCCATGGGCGTGAGCGGCCCGTCCAGTTGCTTGACCTCCTCCGGACTGAGCTTGGCGAAAGCCGCGATGGCGAACGTGGCGCTGGCGACCAATGCAAAGGCGCGCAGCGTGGGGCAAAGCATGTGTTTCATTTCGGAACTCCTTTATCAGAATGAATACGTCGCCGTGGCGAGCACGTAGTCGCGGTCGGCGAGCGGGCGAGTCACCGGGTTCGCAGTCCCCAGATACTTCGCGTAGACGAGACCGAGCTTCAGGTTGCTCATATAGGTGAATGTCAGGCCTGCGGACAGCTGCGTGTCGCCCACGCCGGTCAGCGACCCGAGCGATCCGGCCAGCGACGTGTTACCCGAGAACTGGTGCGAGTAGGTCAGCGGGACATCGAGATCCCAGCCATCGAACACATTCTTGTAGCTGAGTGTCCAGTTGATCGCGTAGGCCGCCGCGCCGCGCGTATTGGTCAGCTCGGTCGAGCCCTGCAGCGGCGTGAAGCCGGTGACGTGAACGTACGAGATTTCGCCCACAAGCGACTGCGAGGCCGCGAGGAACGTCGGCCCGACCGTGTAGATGGCCGACAGGTTGCTTTGCCAGACATTGCCGCGCGTGGGCAGCGGTCCGTCCCCCGTGTTGAGCAGCACCGCCGCGCCGTTGCGGTATGACGTCTCGCCGGCAACGTTGATGCCGCCCAGGTCGGTCGAGAAGCTGGCCCCGGTCAGCGCAATATTGGTGAAGTACTGCTGCTGGTATTGCAGCGTGGGGAAGAAGCTCGTGATGACGTTCGGGCTCGTGTCGTTATAGTGCAGGTGGTAGAAGCCGAACTCGGTGCCCTGCTCTGCACGCCAGCGTGTGCCCACGCCCCACTGGTTACGATTCTTCGGAAGGATGTCGGGACCGCGGGGAATCTGCATGCCTCCGGGGCCGATCATGAACGGCGAGCCGGGACCGATGATGTCCGCATAGCTGAAGTACCCGCCCTGCGGCACAAGCTCGTTGGGGCGAAACTGGAACTGGTAGTACCCGAGCACGCTGAAATTCGGCGTCAAATTCCATTGCATCGACAGCTGGGGCGTGGGGAGCAGAATGTCCTTGACTTCCGCGCCGGCGACATACCCCTTCACTGCATCCGCCGGCCCCTGGGCGGCTGCGATGTTCCCGAAAAAGAGGCTCTCGCCCCACGCAACGACCTGTTCGCCGAGCTTGACGTTCAGCTCTGTGCTGCCGAGCTTGAACGTGTCATACGCATAGGCCGAGAGCAGCTTGGTGCGCCCGCCGAGGTAACGCCGCGCGGTCGGCGTGAACTCGTTGAACGGCCCGGGCTGGTTGACCGTGTCCGGCGCATTGTTGTAGTTCGAACGGTGATAGACCTGATCGTAGAACGAACTGACGCGCGTGAAGAACCCCAGGTCGCCGTGCTTGAGATCGCCCTCGGCGAGCAGGTTCACCTGGTTCTGGATCAGACTTCCCTTCTTGAAATTGCGATTGCCATCGTCACCGTTGATGTTGTCCGGCGTGAGCAACGCGTCGCTCGGCGACCGCGTGCGCAAGCCGATGCCGTAGCCAACCGTCACGTGATAGTCGAGCGTGGTGTCCGCCCCGAGGTTGATCGTGTCTCCGGCCCATGCGGGCATGGCCGCGGCGGCCATCGCCGTTGCCAGTACCGTCTTGCGCCACTGCACGCGTGGCCCGCCCAACCCAAGTCGCTGCATGTACATCGCTTCCCCTCCAGTGAGTGCCTACCTGTTAGTTGTTGGCGAAGCGTAGGGGGAGCAAATTACCGCCGAATCGTCAACACGAATTACTGGGATTCCCTAATACATCATGAGTTGCATTTGTGGGAGCATGGGATCGGGTGCGGGTCTAGCGGCCAGCATCGTCAATTCCTGAAGGCGGCGGATTTCCTGAGGCTTGCACGCGAGCAAACCGGAGCGCCGCGCAACGCAGGGCGACCTCCACGCATGCCGCGCCCAACGTAGTGGCAATTGCGACATCACGGAAGACTGAAAAACACATGAAAACCACTATCCCCGGCATTTCGTTCTCGGTGGTGACGCTATGCGCAGCGCTGCTCGCGTTCTCACCGCGTCCGTTGCCGGCTTTCGCGCCGACGGTTGTTCGGGCCAACAACGTTCAGATCAACGGCATTGCCAAGGCCGGAACCCGGCTGGTGGCTGTGGGGGAACGCGGCATCATCATCGTCAGCGACGATGGCGGCACCGCATGGCGGCAAGCGGAAGTCTCCCCTGACGAAGGTTCGAGCCTTACGCAAGTTTTTTTTGTTTCGCCGCGCGTCGGCATCGCCGTGGGCCATGATGGCTTGATCGTGCGCAGTGAAGACGGTGGCGAACATTGGCGCGAAGTGCGTTTCGAGCGGCAGCGCCCGGACCCGTTGTTGTCCGTATGGGGCAATGGCGACGGACAGGTATTCGCCGCTGGCAGCTTCGGGCAGTTGTTCGTTTCGCGAGATGCCGGCGTGACATGGTCCACCGTCGCCACCCCGGCGGGCGACCGCCATCTCAACGCGATCGTCGGTGACGGGCAAGGCCGCCTGGTGATCGCCGGCGAATCCGGCACGCTGCTGCGCTCGACCGACAACGGCCTCACATGGCAGGTACGCCCGGTGCCTTACGAAGGGTCGTTATTCGGCGCATTGGTGCTCGCCAACGGAGACTGGATCGCGTACGGCATGCGTGGCCACGTCTTGCGCAGCACGGACCACGGAGACACCTGGACCAGCGCCGACGGTACCGTCAATGCCTCATACTTCGGCGCCACGCAGCTCGCGAACGGCGAGCTTGTGCTGGTCGGGCAAGGGGGCGCGATTGTCACTTCGCAGGACGAAGGACGTACGTTTGCCGTGCAAAGTGCGGGCGGCGCGCAAAACCTTGTCACGGTGCTCGACATCGGGCGGGGCAAGCTGGCGCTTGGCGGCGATGCCGGTGTATCGGTTGCCCTGCGCCAGCCAACGGCGCGGCCCGCTGCGCCTGCCCCGTCCACGGCAGCCTCCGCGTCCGCGAGCGGAGCCGAACCCTCCTGATGCCGTGCCACCGTACGCGAATCGTCTGCCGGGCGCGTAGATCGCCGGCGCCGCCGCGTACCGTTCCTTCTGTTTTCCCCTGAGATGCTTATGAACGACTTGTCTCGCCGCCGGATTTCGTCCGGCACTTCCCGTACCGCACGCTGGGTCGACGGCTGCGCCGACGCACTCATCCGGTATCGGCGCATCCTCCTCTTGCTGTGTGTTGCGGCGACCGTTGCACTCGGGATGTCAGCCACCCGGCTGCGCCTCGATCCGGGGTTCGAGAAGATGATCCCGATGCAGCATCCCTACATGCAGGTGTTCAATCGCTACACGAGCGCTTTTCCGGGAGCGAACACTATTCTCGTCAGCCTGCGCTGGAAGGGACAGGGCGACATCTACAATCAGAAATTCATGGAAGCGCTTCGCCATGCGACCGATGATGTCTTCTTCATCCAGGGCATCAACCGCTCACGCGTGTTCTCGATCTTCACACCGAACGTTCATTACACCGAGGTGACCGAAGCCGGGTTTCGCGGCGACTCGGTGGTGCCCGGACAGTTTTCCAGCGCCAATCCGGACGATCTCGCGAAAGTGCGGCGCAACGTGGCACGCTCGGGCCAGATCGGCAGTCTTGTCGGCAACGGCCTGAAGTCGGCGCTCGTGCGTGCGGAACTGCGCGATGCCGATTCGGCCGGCGGCACAAGCCTGGATTACGCGGCGGTGGCGCGGCAACTGGAGGAGATTCGCGCGCGTTATGCGAACCAGGATATCGACGTCGACATCATCGGGTTTGCGAAGCTCGTCGGCGATGTCGAAGCGGGCATCAGCGGCGTGATGGCGTTTTTCGCGCTTGCCTTTCTGATTACCGCGGGCCTCCTGCTCCTGTACACGCGTTCGCTGCGGACCACCGTGCTCGCGCTGTTCGTCGCGCTGCTGCCCGTCGTGTGGCTGCTGGGGGCATTGCCGATGCTCGGCTTGGGCATCGATCCGATGTCAATTCTGGTGCCGTTCCTGATTTTCTCTATCGGCGTGTCGCACGCAGTACAGATGACCAACGCATGGAAGCAGGCGCTTGTCGCGGATCTTTCGCCAACGGATGCCGCGCGCGATGCATTCCGCAAGCTGTTCGTGCCGGGCACCGTTGCGTTGCTGACCAATGCGCTCGGCTTCCTGGTCATCATGCGCATCAAGATCGACATCGTGCGCGAGCTTGGCGTGACGGCCTGCCTGGGCGTCTTGTTGATGATTGTGACCAACAAGATATTCCTGCCGATCCTGCTGTCGTACACGCGCATCGAAGCCGGCACCCTGGCCCATGCCAAGCGGCGTGAAGCGGCCGGAGGCAGCCGCCTCTGGTCGGCGCTTGCGGTGTTCGCACGCCCGGTTCCGGCCATGGCGGTGTTTGCAGCGGCATTGGTTCTGCTCGGCCTTGGTACGCAGGCATCGCGCAACCTGGAAATCGGCGACATCGGCGCCGGCGCACCGGAGTTGCGCAGCACATCGCGTTACAACCTCGACAACGCGTCCATTACCAGCCAGTACGACATCGGCGTGGACGTGCTCTCTGTGATCGTTGAAGCCAGCGGCGTCGAGAGTGCCTGTCTCGACTACCCGACAATGAGCGCCATCGAGCGTTTTGAAGTTGGCATGCGCGGCGTGGCGGGCGTGCAGTCGGTGGTGAGCGTGCCGACGGGCGCGAAGGTCTCGATTGCCGCTTTCAACGAAGGCAATCCGCGCTGGGCGGCCTTGCCTCGTACGAGTGACGGGCTTACGCAAGGCGCGAGCGCATACGATCCCGACAACGGGATGAACACCGCGAATTGCAAGGCATCCCAGGTGCTGATCTATACCCAGAATCACGAGGGAAAAACCATTGCGCACATTGTCTCGGAGATAAAGCGCCTCGCAGACCAGAACACTTTGCCGAACGTCAAGTTCAATCTCGCCGGCGGCAATGTCGGTGTGATGGCCGCAACGAACGAAGCCGTCGGCGAGGCCGAGATTGCCATGCTCCTGTCGATCTTCGGCGCCATTGCGTTGCTGTGCCTCGTCACGTTCCGGTCGTGGCGTGCGGTGCTGTGCATCGTGGTACCGCTCACGATCGTGTCGATCCTGTGCAATGCGGTGATGGCGCGGCTCGGCATCGGACTGAAGGTGTCCACGCTGCCGGTGATCACGCTTGGCGTCGGCGTCGGCGTCGACTACGGCATCTACTTGTACGAACGCCTGCAACATGAGTTGCGTGCCGGCGCGAGCCTTCGCGACGCATTTTTCGAAGCCATGCGGCAACGCGGTACGGCGGCCCTGTTCACGGCGTTCACCATGTTTATCGGCGTCGGTACGTGGGCATTCTCCGCGCTCAAGTTCCAGGTCGACATGGGCGTGCTGCTCGCCTTCATGTTCCTCGTCAACCTGCTCGGCGCCGTGCTCTTGCTGCCGGCGCTTGCCGCCTGGCTGGGCGTCGAGCGCGCGGAGCGTCGTTCACCGGTCCACACGGCCGCCGTGCCGAAACAAATTTAAGCCGCCCAACGGCGTCGACTGCCTGACAGGCCTGCCGCCGCATGATCGCCGTCGACGCGGCGGTCATGCCGGCGGCTGTGTTCGTCATCGATACTTGGCTCGAGCACACACCGCCGGTGCTCGACGCCCCGGCATGAGGCGTCCGGAACAGGCCCCGCGTCATGGCGTGCAGATGTGACCCAGGTTTTTCGGGCCTTCCTTCAGCATCCGGATGTTGCGCCCGACAATCTGAAGCATCACCACCGACGGCTTCGTATTTCGGACCGTGTCGCCATCGACCTCGTGACTGAGGAACGACACTGTGCTTTCGAAGTCCTCCGCCAGGAACGGCAACAGTTCTCCCGCGAACGAATCGCGATACATGACCAGATTTCCCAACCCTTCAGGATTCTGCGACTGCCGCCGGCGCTCGTCTCCGCTCCATTGGGCATGTCTCGCGGTCTTCGCTTCAAAATGGGTGTTGTAGTCTTCGAAGTAACCTGGAAGGGAGAGCAGGTTCACCGCGATATCGCCGTTGTCGAAAGGCGCCTGCGTCACATCCCAGTCGGCAAGATCCGATCGCGGGCTCGCTGGCAGTATGCGATCTGCGGTTAACCGGCGAACGATTGCCTGGTAGCCATAGAACGCCCCCAAGGAATTCCAGTGGGTATCCGTCCGCTTGTACAGGTCGAACGGCGCCCCCGCCCTTGCCGTGACCAGCGGATTCCGTAGATCAATGATATTCAACCCCGAATCCGTCGTTCGCAGGTACTCGATCAGCTGGTCCGCGTTCGATTGGGCGGCGGTCGGGATATGAATGCCGAGTTTCTCCGGATAAACAGACTGCTTGTCCGGCGCAATCACGAAATAGAACGGGATCTTGCATACTTTGAGGGCCTCATGCACAGCCTGCACGTTCGCACCGATCGTCTTGAGCGCTGACGGCGAAAGCGGATCTTTGCCAATGGTGTCCGCGAAATGCGGCTGGCCGGGCACGTAGTATTGATCGTAGAAGAGCCACTTCGTCGGCCCCACAACGACATCCTGGTTCGTGGGCGCACCGGTTCGCGCCATCTGCAGGCGTGAACCATAGTAAACAAGCGCGTCACGCATGCCGAACCTGTCGCTGAACCAACGCTCAAATTGCTGAAATGCACGTATCGACAAATCAGGAAATTGCGACAGGACACGATTCTCGTGCAACGGGGCTGGCGCGAAACTCGCGCGTCCGAACCACAAAATCGGCAGCGACAGAAGAAAAAAGAAAACGAGCGCGACGGCGAGTCGATTGAACGTGCGCATGGGGCCGGCACGCTCGCCGTCAATGGGGCGAGTGCTGCTTTGTTCGTACATTCCTGGGCGCCTCAAAATCGGAAATAGATGAACGGGTTGTATTGCCCAAGCGCGATCGACATGCCGCTCAGAATGAGCGCCGGCGCGACAAAGAGTGCGGCACACAGTCCGTCGAGACTTCGGGCGCGCAGCGCCGCGATGAGTGGGGCGCCGGCATTGACCAGGTACCGGAATGCGCCACCCGCGAGAACAATGGCCAGCAGCAGAAGCAAGCCAAGATGGGTGCTGTACAACGACGCGAACGTCACAGCGGCGCCATCAGGCTGGGCGAGCCCGAACAGGGCGAGGTAGAACTGGCCCGCGTGTTCGATCGAATCCGCACGGAACAGGACCCAAGTGAGCATGACGGCACAGATGACATACGCGTGGCGAACGCCCCGCCGCAAGGTGTCACCCTCTACGCCGCTGCGCAGGACTACGCGCTCAATCGTCAGCAGCAAGCCGTGTGCGGCGCCCCAGAGAATGAAGTTCCAGGTGGCCCCGTGCCAAAAGCCCGTCAACAAAAAGACGATCCACAGATTTGCCAGCGTTCGCAGACCGCCGAGTTGGTTTCCGCCGAGCGGGATATATACGTAGTCTCGGAACCAGGTCGAGAGCGACATGTGCCAGCGTCGCCAGAAGTCCTGCATCGACGACGCGCTGTAGGGGTAGTTGAAGTTCTCCGGAAAGCGAAAACCGAACATCCGCGCCAGTCCGATGGCCATGTCCGAATAGCCCGAGAAATCGAAGTAGATTTGCAACGTGTAGCAGATCAACGACAGCCACGCCACGGAAGTTGCCAACTGGCCGCCCGGCACACTGAATCCCGCGTCGGCGACAACCGCGAGTTGGTTGGCGATGAGGACCTTCTTCGCCAGGCCCATCGTGAAACGCAATGCGCCGGCGGTGACATCGTCCAGACCTGCGAGCCGCTTGGCCAACTGGGCCTGAATGTCCTTGTATCGCACGATCGGGCCCGCGACCAATTGGGGGAACAACGTGATGTAGAGCGTGTAGTCGACAAAGCGCCGGTTGGGCGAGGCATTGCGCCGGTAGATATCGACCAGATACGAGATCGCATGAAACGTGTAAAACGAGATGCCGATCGGCAACGGCAGCGGGCGCATGACGATGGGGTCGAACCCCAAGGGAAGCAATACCCCGTTCAAGTTGTCGACGAGAAATGCCGCGTACTTGAACGCGCCGAGAATAAATAGGTTTATTCCCACGCCAATGGCGACCAGGCGCTTTCGGTTGACCGCCCTGTCGAGCCATATGGCCAGTCGAAAATTGATGCCGATCGAAACGAGCATCAGCAGCAGGAAACGCGGCTCTCCCCACGCATAGAACAGAATGCTGGCCGTCGCCAATGTGCTGTTTCGCCACCTTGCGGGTGTCACGAAATACGCAAGAAACGTCAGTGGGAGAAAGAACCCAAGAAACGCAATGCTGCTGAAAACCACGTCAGTCTCTCTCGGAGAAGTTATTGATTATTCGCCCTTCCGCACTCCAGGCGGAAGGGGGTCGAAAGGTGCTCGCAAAACGTAGTTTCCGGCCCAATGGACGAGAATGGTACCAAATTGGGCGCAGCGCTCAAGGAGGGGATTCACTGCTTGGCCGCCGGATCATCCTTGGGGTCGATATAGTTGATGTCGATCGGGCCCGTGCTGCTCACCTGGACGACCGTCGGTGTTTTCGTAAACGCATAGTGATGCGCCTTGCCCGGCAAATAGTGGAAGCCGCCCGCCTTGAGTGCATGGGCCTTCTTCATATCCACCATGTCTCCCTCGCCCAGATAGAGCGCCCCTGAAATGACGGTCAAATCTTCGGATTGTGTATGCCAGTGGGGCGGTATCTTATACCCGGCCGGCATCTTGAGCCGGATCACGAACGGTCCATCCTTGCCCGGATCTCCGTAGAGGACGGCTACCTTGGCCCCCTTCGGCATCGATGCCGGCGCGTCACTCCATTTGATGTCGGATGGATTGACCATTGCCATCTCACCCATGGCGGCGTCTTCGGCAACGGCCGGGACGGCCGCACCCAAGGCAAGCAGGGCGACGGACAAGCGCAGGAACTGCGAGGAATGCTCTTTCATCATCGTCTCCTTCTCCTCTGGGCACCTGCTCGGGGGCAGCAAACCACCGCTGTCGCATCGTTTCCGAAGGTGTCTGAAATCATTGTAGTGAACGAGCGCGAACATGACGGCCGAGGCCCGGAACAAGCGGCATTGGGGACTGAATCGTCCCAAGCGCGAATATCTCCGTGGGGTTTTCCCTGCCGATGCGCATTCCGTCACAGAAAACGCGCATACTGACGTGATACAACAATCGGGAGACCGCAATGCTTGCCCTTACCAAAGACGTCATCCTTAAAGCGATCGCGCGAATCTCCGCAGGGTCCCATGGCGGCCCCGTCGCCGACAGCATTGTTGACGGACTGATTGCCCGCGATCTCGTGCGGCGTGTCGACGGCCGGCTCGAACTGACCGAAAGCGGCCGCTCCTACCAACGCTCCGCATTCCGCCCCAGCTGGCACTGACGCCCGGCGCGTCAAGGAATCTGCAATAATCGACGCCGTCACCGCCCGCCCTACTGTGCAGGCGGCAGAAAACGGTAGTCGATCTGCCCCGCCATGTCCTTGGCCTTGTCGCAGGTGATATCGATGGACGCGTCGGGTGCCAGGCGCACCGTCTGTTCAGTCGGCGCTTTGTCGCAGCGATATTTGAGTTCTATGGGCTGCTGACAGCCGTTCGAAACTTCGAAGTGGTAGTGATTGAGATCGGCGCCGGCATGGCCCAGGCTGCCGCAAGACAAGCCCTGCGCGTCGACAGGCTCCGACTGCCCCCATACCGCGCAAGATACGCAAAGGCATAGCACCGCCGCGAACGGCTTGCAAAAACGGTTCGCTTGCATCGCTTCCTCCCTTGGCCGGGACCAGATGAGGGCAAACCCATCGATCACAGCCTTGTTCCCGCGATTCCCTTCCCTTACCCGGCTTACCCGGCGAATTCCGACGGCGCCCTGTCGTCCATCAGAGCCAACGCAGCGCGATGGCACACGCCCCGACAACAACGGCAACGCTCATTCCGACACCGAACCAGCGCAACTGCGCCCGCCGCGCACGGCGGCGACTGGCTTCCGAAGTGTCGTAAAACCGCCCCAATCCGCCCGAATACAGCTTCTCCCAGCGAATTTCCATTGCACACCTCGCTAGTTCATTCTTTTGACTCATCTTCAAAACTTTCAGCACCAGACGCAATTCGGATTAATCCCGTCGGAAAAGTCCTAATTTTTCTTACATCAATTTTCGTCTCGAAGATCGCACTATTCTGGCGGGAATGCAATAGGCGAGCGCAATTACCATCCTCAAGGATGTCCGCGGGGGATAAACGGGGAAACACAGATAGCATTGTTGCGGAAATTCCGAACAATGCACTTCAGGAATGTTGAAAATAGCGATGTGCGCGTCCTGACACGTAGTGCGCATCAGGTCCGGCAAAGATGAAATCGTTGCGCGAGCGCCGCGCCTGAGTGGGCGCGGCGCGCAAAACGAATCTGAGAGGTATTATTTCCCGACGAGTGCCGCGCCGACGGTCATCAGCACGAAGCCACCCAAACTCAGGGTAATCAGGACCGTCAAAAGACGTTGAAAGGTCTGCTGGCGTTCCGTCGCGCTAGGGACCGTACGGGGGGCTTCGTGATGAATCGTGCCCCATCCACTCGAATACACTTTTTTCCAACGGATGTGCATAAGTTACCTCTCGTTGTGTAGTGCTCGGCTCAATCTCTTCAGCGATTGTTAAAGACAATCACTGTGTCTGCGTAGGTAGTATGCGCCTCTCGTTTTTTCCGTAAACCCCCTTTCGGTGCTGCGTCGCACGAAATCGGCACCCCCATTCCAACGGCAAATGGCGCGCGAATTTCGTCGTCATGAATCCCGAATGCCGGTCGAAATCGATTCTGCGGCACGCCCTGTCAATGCGACACATTGTCGCAGGTGCGACAATGTGTCGCGCAAACCCGCATGAAGCCTTGCGATGCGCAGCGCGCGCATCCCGGCACAACGCGCGCAACGCGCACACCGCGCGCCACGAAAAGCCGAAGGAATTCAGCGGTTATCAGGCGCACACGCCGAGAAAAGGGGGACGTGGAAACCCTCTATTGCACCGCACCATCGATTGTGTCGAAGAACGTCTCAAACTGGCGGACGCGCCGCAAACGTGCTGATTTTGCGACGATCGAGGCCGGGGGTAACCATACCCAAGCCATGGTTATCTGATCAGGCGGCACCTTTGCGGCTTATTGGCCGCCAGTTACTCGCCGAACGGATTGACGACCTTCTTCACGGTTGCCGCCGGCACGTCGTCCGTCGCGGGCACGCCAGACTCGAGCGCCGCCACCACGGCGTCCAGAACCATCTTGAGCGCTTTGGCCTGCTGCAACCCCGCGGCGCCCCGCGTAATCTCCAGATTGCCGAAGATCGTCACCCGGTCGGTGTGATTCTCGACGGACAACTCGCCCACGCTCAGGGCATCGGCCTCGTTCGCGAACGGCGTGAAGAGCTGCGTATCGTGGCGGGTGCCGGCCATGGCGGTCTCCGAGGTCAATTGAGGAGCGTGCGCAGGAAGTCGAGCACGGTGTTGATTTCGCGATAGGACGGCATCTTCGGGTCGCGCTTGCGGCCACCCTCATGCGCCTTTGGCGCCGGCAGACGCCACAGCGTCGATTTCACGCGCGCGGGCATCTCGGGAAAAAAGTCGATGCCGGCGAGTTTCTCGAGATCGGCCACCGTCACGACCGCATAATCGCCTGTCGCCTCGTTCGTGGCAAGATAGGCTGACGCTTGCTGACGGCGCGGATCGTACACAATTTTGTACAACTGCGACGGGACCATGACGCGACCGTTCAGCTGTGTCAGTTGCGCGCCTTTGAACAGCGGTCCGGTGATCACGTACAAGTCGCCGCGCTGCTGTGCCAGATAGCGCACGCTCGATTCGATTCCCGCCCAGAGGTAACGATTGTTCTCCGGGTTCTGCGGCACCATGTTCGACAGCGAGAAACTCTCCTGCTGCGCGCGCGCATCAGGCATATCCGCCGATGGCGCCATGTGCCCCCGGTCATAGCCCGAACGTACGTAGTCCTTCAGCTCTGCCCGCTCTGTCAAGGGTAGCGCAGGTTCCGAGTGGAAATTGTTGACGCGGGACATGTCGCGCGCCGCGTCGAGCCGCTCGCGCGTGAGATGCTCTGCAGACCAGAGCGGTGTGCGTGTTACGCCCGAATGCATCACGCCAAACGCGCTGAAACAGACTTCCCGCGTCTGCGAAGCCACGCGTGCATTGACGATGTCCGGTGCTGCGCCGGCCCAGTAATGTGCACCGCATTGCGTTGGCGCGGCCCACGCGGGGAAGGCCAATGCGATCCCCAACACGCTCAAGCACTGCAACCTGACCTTGCCCGGCCGCTTTCGTACGACCCTGTCCTGCTGACTGCGATTCATTGCACTGCTTAGGGCCTGTTCACAGGCCCCAAGGGAATTCGTGGGCCTGCGATTGTAGCCGAAGCGGCGTCGGAGGGTTTGCGTTATTCGCCTGTGCCGAGCCCGGCGGCGCACTGCAGGGTTTGCGCCGGGGCAAGGTCGCCGCATTCGTCAGCTTGTGCAGACGGCAGCCATGCCTCTTCGAAGAGAAGCACGCACAACAGGAGCACGAGAAGGGTAAGGAGAAGTCTCATGGTGTTGGCCGGTGTGGATGCCGCATTGTAAGCGCGCATTCGCTCACGGGTCGCGAATCACCGGACAACAAATCTTTCAGGCGTTTACAGCTTGCCCTGACCACGCGCTTCTACGAGCGCCGCCATCGCTGCGGCCCCGTCTGCGCGCAGGCCCTCCACCACACCCGCGCGATCGGCCGCCGGACGATTCTGGCTCGCCTTGAACTTGCCTTCCAGCCGGCGGATCGGAATTTCCACGCCAACGATCGCCCCCACCATGACTTCAAGATAGTCGGCCGGTGCATCGTCCACGTGCCACGGTTCCAGGCGATGCGACTCCTGCGAGTGCGTCAGGTCGTTCAGCAACCGGCGCAGCCAGGCAGCATCCTCAATCACGCGCGGCTTCCCCCATGCGTGCACCGCGGCGTAGTTCCAGGTCGGCACGACCTTGCCGTGTTCGCGTTTGGCGGCATACCAGGCGGGCGAAACATACGCCTGCTCGGCCATGAACGCCACCATACACTCGTCCACCGAGGACAGGACCTGCCAGTGCGGATTCGCGCGCGCCAAGTGCGCACGCAGCGTGCCAAACTCGCCCTCTTCCGGATAAACGAGAAACGGCAGTGGATCGGCCAGCAGGCCACCGCTGCCGGCACTGACCAGCAGGCCAAGCGGATGACGGCGAATGACGTCGTGAGCGACTTCGGGGCGATCGTCGCGAAAAGCGGTGGGCAGGTACATCGAAACGCTCCGTAGGCTGACCCGATTCAAGGATGCATGTCAGCATACGGCTGCAATGGCGCCTTGAAAAGACCCAACGAAGCGCAAATCGATGAGGCCACGATGCCACCGCGAATCACGGCTGACGTACGTTCATGCCACCTGCCCGGCCGGCGGCCGAAAGTTGCGGCGCGTACGGCTTCAAATGCTTCGGGATGTCCGCCGTTTCACGCCGCCGCGGGCGCAGCATCGCGCCAGTCTGCCGGCACGTCGACGCTGGCCTCGACGCCCGCATTCTCATTCATCAGGAATACAAGATTGTGCCCCGCGAGCAGTTCCACGCGATGATTGCGCGCCAACTCCTCGACACCTTCATCCAGTGCCGCAGTGGTCAGCAACATGCCCCGTGCGGCGCCGATCTTCTGCATCTCGGCGATCACCGCGCGCACAGCCGCCGCGTCCAGCTTCGCCGCCTGCCGCTTGACGTGCACGACCACGTCGCCGCCGAAGATCGGGTGCGGGTCGTACGCCCGCAGTTCGTGGCTACCGTCCTCCGACGGTTGCGGCGGCGCACTTTCCAATGCAAGCGAACACAGCAGATGGAACATGACCTGCGTGAAATCCTTCGCCGGCAGCGCCATCAGATTCAGACGGCGGTCCACCATGACATCGGCATCGGTCACGGCGCGCGTCATATTGATCTCGACGAACGGCATCACCGGCGCGAGCGCGGCAGGCGCTGCCGACAGGCGCGCGCGCAACCGGCCAAGCTGCGTCGCGGCATCGACCGCCATTGGCGGATCACCGGTTTCCCACACGAGCGCGCCAAACTCCGCGCGGCTGACATGCACGCTCGCGATGCACGCACGCGCCGCCACACCCGCGGGATCCGGCGCGCCGGCGTCGGCATAGGCATTGAATACGATCGCATCGACCATGCGCAATGCATCGACGGCGAACAATTCGTGCAACGAACGCAGCGCGACCTGCCCTACGACCGACGCGTACGCCGCGGCGCGCGCCGCTTCAGGCGCGGCGACTGCGACAATGCGGTCGTCGTGCACGTCATGACGATACGATGCCGCGATCGGCACCGCCGCGTCGCATGCGGGCACGTCGTACCCGACGACAAGCAGGCGCGATTCGTTCACGTATTGCGCAGCGAGCGTCTGCATGAAGCCCGCCGGATAGGGGCTGCGGCTCAACACGATGCGCGCGTAGCACGCCACCGCGTCTGCCTCGGCGCGCAACAGTGCGCCCTCGAACTCCGCGACTGCAGCGTTTTGCGCAGCGGCTTCCGCACGCAGCACCTCCGTCAGTTTCTGATGCGCCAACTGCTTGATGGTCGTGCCGTGGTTGCGGCGAATCTTCGAGGCTTCGTGTTCACGCTCGGCATGCACGAACTCGCTGCGCGCGCGGGCCACTGCCGCCTCAAAGCGCGCGCTCGCCCCCGGCATCGCCAACGCAAGGCGCCCCGGCTTTTCCGGTTGATAGGCGGACCATTCCGGCTTCGGCGTGACCTTCGGCAAGTTCGAGAAGTCTGCCGGCGGCGGCGTCGCCCGCGCGCGCAATTCGGCCGGCGGAATGCGCACGTCGCGCGCCAATCCCTCCGCCAGCAAGTGCTCACGTAACTTGAACGCATATTGGGCACGCGCCGTCTCGGCCGCCGTCTCGGCATGCCGCATCGCTGCGAATGCTTTCTGTCGCGCGGCCTCGTCTGCGCCGGGCGCTTCTTCGTACGCGCGCCGCGCACGCTCGGCATCGCGCACGGCTTGCAATCCGCCCGTCTCGGCCTTTTCCCGCTGTTGCTGACGCGCGTGTGCCGCGCGCCAAAATTCGCGCGAAATCCTATCGATCGTGCTGACAAATCCCCGATTCACTGCGGCCCCCTGAACGTCTCTGTTTTTCTATCGATGTCAGTCAGTGCTTGCAAACACACCCGCGACACTGCCCCGACTACCCTGCCTCGTGAAGCGCGGGATGGTCGCCATCGGCCACGGCGCAACCCGCGACATAGGGGACGATTGTAGGACGTTGCGCCCTGCTCTCGCAAAGAATCTTTCCATTCCTTGCCAAAGATCGGACTGCGCCGCCCCCGCCGAACCGGCATTTCCCCCGTAGTGCAGCCGAGCCAACGCCGCTGTCACACAACGGTGCCTACAATATGCGTCGCCCACGTGTCGGGACGATTACCGCCGGGACGATTGTCTTGCCACCGGCCGCCCGTCCTCTTTTGCTGTCGCCATGCCATCGACAATACCCGTCGTCCCGCCTGCCTCACGCGCCCGCGCGTGGTGGTTCGCAAGCCTGGTCTGCCTGCTGCTCGCGCCGGCGGCCATCGCTTGGCTCGACCGCCCCGTCTCGCTTGCCGCCCATGCGCTCACGCACGGCAATCGTTGGGTGATCCTCGCAAGCGACATTCCCACTCCGCTATTTGCGCTCGGAGCGCCGGTGCTACTCGTCTCGAGCGCTGCATACGTCTGGCGAAGACGTCTGCCGGGGTGGGCGCTTACGTTATGGCTGACGTCGGTCGCCGTGGTAAGCGCCAGCTTCGCCAAACTCGCGCTCAAATTCATCTTCGGCCGCACCTGGCCCGAAACCTGGGTCCACAACAACCCGTCGTTCATTGCCAACGGCGTGTTCGAATTCCGGCTGTTTGCGGGCGGCGATGCCGCCTATTCCGCGTTTCCGTCCGGCCACCTGTCGCTGTTGCTGGCCTGCTGCACCGTCATCGCGGTGCGCCATCCCCGATTGCGGCTTTTGTGCGCACTCGCGATCGTGCTGACCGCGTTCGGGCAGGTGGGCGCTAACTTTCACTGGGTCAGCGACGTGCTTGCCGGCGCAGCGCTTGGTATCGCAGTTGCGCAGTGCGTACTCACCGCGCATGCTCGGTGGGGCCAATAAGCCCGGTTGGCGAGCGCTCACTGGCGGTGTTAATTTTTTCACCTTGCATCGCCGCCAAAGCGCCCTATGCTGAAAACCCGGGCCGCCGGCGCATCAACGGCGGCCGGATCGTTCGAGAGGAGGTTTCTCATGTCGATTGCATCCACCCTGGAGGCCTGTCTGCGCAATGCCGGCGCGCAATACGAAGTGGTCCGCCACCCGCACAGCTACAGCAGCATCGAAACCGCCGAAGCGGCCCATATCCCGGGCGACCGCCTCGCCAAGACGATCCTGCTCGAAGACGAACTCGGCTACGTCGCCGCCGTGCTGCCATCCACCCATCATCTACGCCTGTCCAAACTCTGGGCGCAAACCGGCCGACGGCTGACGCTGGCCAAGGAAGCCGATGTCCGTGAAACGTTCAAGGACTGCGAAGTCGGCGCCATTCCGCCGATCGGCACCGCCTACGGCATGATGACGCTGATGGACGAAAGCCTCGCCAGTTTGCCGGATATCTATTTCGAGGCAGGCGATCACGAAGCGCTCATCCACATGCAGACAGATCAGTTCATGCGCCTGATGGAACAAGCCGAAAAGGCGCGTTTCTCGCATCGCATGCACGACCTGCGGCACTGAGGCCCGAGCTTGCCGCACCCCGCTGCGCGCCGGCCATGACCCGCTGGCGCGCAGGCTTGACATCCCGAAATTCGTCATCCGTGACGAAGGCGTCCGCTTGACATCCATCCCCGCCGCTTTTTTCATGGAATTCGCTTTCGCGCTCCGGCGCTCGCGCGCGATAATGGCGCTTTCGCCGCACCGCCGATCCCCCAATCCCGCATGATGCGGGTCCGGCGCGCGCCGGCGCGCAAATGAGAACGAAATGATTGAAGGCAGGATAACGGGACGGCTGCTCGACGCCGCACACGAGCGCACGGGCCAGCATGGTTCCGTCTATGTGACCGCACGCGTGCGGGCCAACGCCGGCGATGGCGACGGCGAGGCGGTCGTCGTCAATGTCATCGCGTTCGGCGCGCAACCGTGCGCCGCGTTACGCGCGCTTGACGAGGGCGATGCCCTCACCGTGACCGGCGCCCTTACCCCGCGGGTGTGGACCGACAAGCAAGGCATGGCGCGTCCGGCGATCGACCTCGTAGCACACCGCGTCAGCAGTCTCGAAAGCGACCTGCGTCACGCCGCGGATGCCGGCGATGCAACGGGCCAGGACAGCACGGACGACGTCACGCGCTGACGCGGCAACTGTGTGCTGAATCCGGATTGACGGCGAGCGCCGCGATTGCACTACACTGGAGTGAGTGCGGCGCCGCCGGCGTCGCATGGCACGATGCCCATCCATTGACGGAGCGCCCCATGACGACGTCCCTGATTCTGAATGTGGTCGGCCCGGACCGCCCCGGCCTGGTCAACGCGATCGCCGACCAGGCCGCCGCTGCCGGCGCCAACTGGCTCGAAAGCCGCCTGGCCAATCTCGCCGGACAGTTCGCCGGCATCGTTCATCTGCAAGTCCCGGAAGCGCAGGTCGAAACCTTGAAAGCCGGATTGCAGGCCCTGGAAACGCAAGGCCTGCGCGTATTCGTTACACAAGGCGGCACGTCGGGCGCCCCGGCCGCCGCGCGGCTGCTGCAACTCGACCTCGTGGGGCAGGACCGCCCCGGCATCGTCAAGGAAATTTCGCACGTGCTTTACTCGCGCGGCGTGAGCATCGAGGAATTGACCACGGAGTGCGTTGACGGATCCATGGCGGGCGGCACCCTGTTCCGCGCGAGCGCGCGGTTGCAAGTGCCCGGCAACGTGTCGACCGAAGAACTTCGCCACGTGCTGGAAAGCCTGGCTAACGACCTGATGGTCGACGTCGCGCTCGACGTCCGGCTCGATCAGGCCGCCGCCGCGTGAGGTACCGGCCATGAGCCTGCGCCTGACGTCCGATGCGTTCACCAATGGTGCGCCGCTGGCAGCACGCTTTACCTGCGACGGCGCCAACCGTTCGCCTGCGCTGGCCTGGCAGGATGTCCCCCCCGGCACGCGCAGCCTGGCGTTGATCGTCGACGATCCCGATGCGCCCGACCCCGCCGCGCCAAAGACCGTATGGTCGCACTGGGTCCTCTACAATCTGCCATCGGACAGTACAGGACTCATCGAAGACGTGCGCACGGATGAATTGCCCGCCGGCACGCGTGAGGGCCGCAACGACTGGGACCTGACCGGCTACGGCGGTCCGTGCCCACCGATTGGCCGGCACCGCTACTTCTTCAAGTTGTACGCATTGAACGTTGCCCTGCCCGACCTCGATGAACCGACCAAGGACGAACTCGAACGTGCCATGCGCGGTCACGTGCTCGACAAGGCCGAGCTTGTCGGCACTTATTCAAGATCATGACGCCGTGCGATGCCCCTCGGAGAGACGCCGCGAATGAAGCGCGCCATCATCGTCGAATGGCAGGCAGGCGGGCACCGTCATCTATACGCTCACGCCCGACGGGGAGGGTACGCGATTCGAGCGCGAGTTCTTGTATCGCACACCGAATCTTCTGTGCGCAGTAAGCACACCCGTTTGATGCCGCCGTGCTGTGAGGCTTCAGCAGTTCAGGCAGCGCTTCGCAGCAATATCGGCCGCAGCCGCAGCGCCGCTGCTGTGAGTTTCGGTTGCACGTCCATCAGTTCGGACAGGCTCATGCGCGCTGTCGGCACATGGCAGGCCACGGCCGCGATCACGCGAGCGTCGTCGGCGCGCACCGGTACGGCAATGGCCACCATGCCGCGCACGAACTCTTCGTTGTCGATACCCACGCCACGCGCCGCGATGCGGTCGAGTTCGGCCGCGAGCAGATCCGGCGCGGTCAACGTGCGCGGCGTCATGCTTGTTAGCGGCATCGTTGCGAGCAACGCACGCCGCTCGGCCGCCGGCATCTGCGACAGGAACAGCTTGCCGCTCGCCGTGCAATGCATCGGCACGCGCATGCCTGGCACCATGTGCTGCCGCAACGGCTCCGCCGTTTCCATCCGCTCGACATACAGCACACGATCGCCATCGGGCGCAGTGATGTTGCAAGTCTCACCGACATCCGCCACGAGTGCGCGCAGGACGTTCCGGCATGCCCGCGTGAATGCGTTGTTGCCGACGCTCGCCAGCGCCAATTGGCTCAACGCGGGCCCGGGCATGTAGCCGCGCTCGTCCGGCGCGTGCATGACGAAGCGCGCCGCCTCCAGGCTTTCCATCAAGCGCAGCAGCGTCGCCTTGGGAATCAACAGGCGTGACGCAAGTTGCGAGAGCGTCAAAGGCAAGCCCGCCGAGGCCAGATGCTCAAGCACGACCAACGGCCGCAGGGCGCGCTGTCCGTCGAACGCCTGGCCCGGCTCGGCGGACGTTCGGTTCGCGGCTGTCGCCGCAACTTCGGATCGGGGGGACATCGCCATCTCCGCCACACTTGGCTCACGGTTTTTCAAATCCGCCGAAGATGAAACGAAATTGGATTTTCTGATCCATTTTTTGTCATTGGCGGGGATTTGGCTTGAGATTATCGGAATCCGTTCATAAAGTCGAAACAAATCATTCCATTTATCGGAGATGGCCACCTCAGCCGAATTGGCCTGATGGACGGCCCCAGGGTGAACGGCCCCGGAGGAGCGAAACCCATGCAGCGAGCGTTCGACTACGTCGTGGTAGGCTCCGGTTCGGCCGGTTGCGTATTGGCCAACCGGCTCTCGGAGAATGGCAAGTATTCCGTCTGCCTGCTCGAGGCCGGCCCGCCCGATCGGTATATGTGGATCCACATCCCGATCGGCTACGGCAAGACCATGTTCCACAAGGTCTACAACTGGGGGTTCTACACCGATCCCGATCCGAACATGCTGAACCGCCGCCTGTACTGGCCGCGCGGGCGCACGCTGGGCGGCAGCAGTTCCATCAATGGCCTGATCTACATTCGCGGCCAACGCGCCGACTACGATCACTGGGCCGCGCTCGGCAATCCCGGCTGGGACTGGGACGCGTGCCTGCCGTATTTCCGCCGTCTCGAGCACAACGATCTCGGCGCCGCGCCGACGCGCGGCACCGGCGGTCCGCTGTGGGCGTCGAGCATTCGCACGCCGCATCCCCTGGTCGACGCGTTCATTGCATCGGGCGAACGCCTCGGCGTGCCGCGCGTCGACGACTTCAACAACGGCGCGCAGGAAGGTGTCGGCTATTACCAGTTAACGACCCGCAATGGACTGCGTTGCTCCACGGCGGTGGCCTACCTGAAGCCGGCGAAAAAGCGCGCCAACCTGACTATCGAGACCAACGCGCACGCCGCGCGCATTTTGTTCGACGGCAGCCGCGCGGCGGGCGTGCGCTGCCAGCGCGGCGGCGAGACGTTCGACGTGCGCGCCAGCCGCGAAGTCATCCTGTCGGCCGGGGCGCTGCAATCTCCGCAACTGCTGCAGCTGTCCGGCATCGGCCCGGCCGCCGCATTGCGTGAACTGGATATTCCTGTCGTGCGCGACTTGCCGGGCGTCGGACAGAATTTGCAGGATCATTTGCAGATTCGCCTGATTTACGAAGTGAACCGGCCGATCACGACAAACGATCAGCTCAACTCCCTGTGGGGGCAGGCGCGTATCGGCCTGCAATGGGCCTTGGCGCGCTCCGGGCCGCTTGCCGTCGGCATCAATCAGGGCGGCATGTTCTGCCGCGCGCTCGGCGACGAGAGCGCGACGCCCGATACGCAATTTCATTTCGCGACACTGTCGGCCGACCAGGCCGGCGGCAGCGTGCATCCGTTCTCGGGCTGCACCTATTCCGTGTGTCAGTTGCGGCCCGCCTCGCGCGGCACGGTAACACTGGCTTCGCGCGACCCCTTGGCCGCGCCGAAGATCCAGCCGAATTATCTGTCCGACGAACTCGACCGGCGCACGGTCGTGGCCGCCGTGAAATTCGCACGCCGCGTGGCGCAGACCGAGCCGATGCGCGCATGGATGGCGCGCGAGCATCGCCCCGGGCAGGACGTGCGCACGGACGAAGAGATTCTGCGCTTCTGCCGTGAGTACGGGGCAACGATTTTTCATCCGTCGGGCACGGCGAAGATGGGCCCGGCGGACGATCCCATGGCCGTGGTCGACGCGCGGCTGCGCGTGCGCGGCGTCGCGGGCTTGCGCGTGGTGGACGGCTCGATCATGCCGACGCTCGTCTCGGGCAACACCAATGTGCCAATCGTGATGGTGGCAGAAAAGGCCGCCGACATGCTGCTCGAAGATGCCGCGGCTGCGCGTTGAGGGTTATTCGGCGAAGGTCTTGGCCATCGTCTCGGCCGCGGCGCGCAAGTCGGGGATGAACGCCATCAGCCCGTCGAGCGTCACGCGGGCAAGCGGCGCCTGCACGGCGATGGCCGCGCAGGCGCGGTTGCGGTCCAGCATGACCGGCACCGCGACGGCAATCATGCCCTGCAGATTTTCCTGGTTGTTCACGCCAATGCGGCGCCGGCGCGTCTCGGCCAGTTCGGCGCGCAATGCCTCGATGCCTGTGATCGTGTTCTCGGACTGGGCGCGCAGCGGCAAGTTGACGATCAGCCGTTCGCGCCGCATCCGCGGCAGGAACGACAGCAACAGCTTGCCGCTCGCGGTGCAGTGCAGCGGCACCCGTGAACCGGGCCGCAGGTTCACGATCGGCGGCCACTGGGTCTCCACGCGATCAAGATAGACGATGTCGTCGCCCGACAGCATCGTCAGGTTGCAGGTCTCGCCAAGCTTTTCGACGAGTTGCTGCAGGATCGCATGGCGCGCCGCCGCAGGTCCGGCCTGCATCAGCACGTTGACGGCCATTTGCCGCACGCGCGTCGAACACTCGTAATAGCGGCTGCCCGCCGCGCGCGTCACGAGCCATGCGGATTCGAGCTGCTTGAGGATGCGATGAACGGTCTGCTTCGGCAAACCGATCTCACCGACGATGTCGGCCAGGGTGAGCGGCCCCCCCGCGGCAGACAGTATTTCGAGGATGCGGAAGGCCCGCACCGCAGCAGCGTTCGATTGATTGCTCATGCATCAAATTTATCGGATTTCGGGACTTTCATCTATCCCGAAAATTGAATTTTAGCTTGCAGGCGACGTTAGCGTTTGAGAAAGCGCACAAATTGGGACAGCGTTTTTCAACCATTCACCTAGATTCAACGCAAGGCCCCAAGCGAAGGAAAAATCGTACCGGCGCCCCCTTCCCAACCTGCGGAGTCGACACATGAGCGTGCAAGCGCAGCGTCACCGGCAGTCCAGCGGTATCGATGCCACCCCGGCATCATCCTCAACTTCCCTTGCCAACGAATCCGCCAGCCCCGAGCGCATCGTCGCCGCCGTGGTCGCGCGAGCGCGGGCCGCGCAACGCGAATATGCGCGGGCCGACCAGGCGACCGTCGATGCGGCCGTGGCCGCAGCCGCGTGGGCCATCATGGCCCCGGCGCGCAACCGGCAACTGGCCGAGCGCGCGGTTGCCGACACGGGCCTGGGCAACGTCGACGACAAGTTCCGCAAAAACCATCGCAAGACGCTCGGCCTGCTGCGCGATCTGCACGGCCTCAAGACGGTCGGCGTCATCAATGTCGATGCCGCCAGCGGCATCACGGAAATTGCGCGGCCGGTGGGCGTCGTCGCGGCGATTACGCCGTCGACCAACCCCGCAGCGACGCCGGCCAACAAGATCATCAATGCGCTCAAGGGCGGCAACGCGGTAATCGTCGCGCCGTCGCCGAAGGGGCAAGGCGCGTGCGAGCTGCTGCTGTCGTTCATCCACGCCGAGCTGGCCAAGGTCGGCGTCCCCGCCGATCTCGTGCAGATGCTGCCCGCCCCCGTGTCGAAAGCGACCACGTCCGAGTTGATGCGCCAAGCCGACCTCGTCGTCGCAACGGGCTCGCAGGCGAACGTGCGCATGGCCTATACGAGCGGCACGCCGGCGTTCGGCGTCGGCGCCGGGAACGTCGCCTCGATCATCGACGCAAGCGCTGCGCTCGACGACGCGGCCGCCAAGATCGCGCGCTCGAAGACGTTCGACAACGCAACGAGCTGCTCGTCGGAAAACAGCGTCGTGATTCTCGATGCCGTCTACTCCGCAATGCTCGCCGCGCTGGCCGCCCACGGCGGCGTGTTGCTCACCGCCGGCGAAAAGGCGCAATTGCAGGACGTCATGTGGCAAGGCGGCAAGCTGTCGGGCCGTGTGACCGGCCAGGATGCGCGGCGCATCGCCGAACTGGCCGGCCTGGAACGGGTGTCGGCACTGCAACCGACGATGCTGCTGGTCGAGGAAGACGGCGTCGGCGCCGACTTCCCGTTCTCCGGTGAAAAGCTCTCGCCGGTGCTGACCGTCTACCGCGCCCGCGACTTCGCCGCGGCGATGGCGCGCGTCGAGCAAATCTATGACTACATGGGCGCCGGCCATTCGGTCAGCCTGCATTCGGCCGACGCCGGGCAAGCGCTGCAACTCGGCCTGCAATTGCCGGTCGCGCGGGTGATCGTCAACCAGGCGCACTGCCTCGCCACCGGCGGGAATTTCGACAACGGCCTGCCGTTCTCGCTGTCCATGGGCTGTGGCACGTGGGGCGGCAACAATTTCTCGGAGAACCTCGGCTGGCGGCAATACATCAACATCACCCGCATTGCCACGCCGATCGCCGAGCAGGTGCCGAGCGAAGCGGCGCTGCTCGGCGACTACTTCGCGAGGTACGGCAAATGAACGCGCGCGCACAAGCCATCACCTTCGAGAGCATCGCCGCGCTCATCGCCGCGCGCGCGGCGCACTCGGCCGCCCTGCCGTACCTGATCGCGCCCGAGCGCGACGGCACGCTGACGTTCGGCGCGCTCGCTGCCGACACGGCCGAATTGAACCGGCGTTTTGCGGCAGCAGGCCTGCAGACCGGCCAGACCGTCTCGGTGTATATGCCCAACGGCGAACAGACCGCGCGCCTGCTGCTCGGCGCGATGGCGAGCGGGCTTGTCGTCAATCCGCTCAACCTGCTGTGCCAGCCCGCGCAATTGCGCTACATCGTCGGACATTCGGACACGCAATTGATTTTCACGTGGCCCGACGGCGAGGCGGCGATTCGCGACGCGTTGCGCGAGGTAGGACGGGACGTGCCCGTCGTCGTCACCTCCCCGGCCGCGACCGCGTTGCCCGAGTTGCCCGTGCGCCTGCCCGGCGCGCCGGCGCTGCCCGCGCCGCGGCCGGAGGCGCCCGCGCTGCTGATGTACACGTCGGGCACGACCGGCACCCCCAAAGGCGTACTGCTCACGCATCGCAACCTCACATTCAATGGCGCGAACGTGAGCCGCGAGCATCAGCTCGGCACCGGAGACCGCGTGCTTGCCACGCTGCCGCTGTACCATATCAACGGGCTCGTCGTGACGGCGATCGCGCCACTGGTCCACGGCGGCTCGGTCGTGATGCCGGGGCGGTTTTCGGCGGGCGCGTTCTGGCATGACGTGGCCCGTTACCGTTGCACCTGGCTCAATGTCGTGCCCACGATCATCGCCTATCTGCTCAACGATGCCGACGGACGCGCGCCGCAGGGCGTACGCTTTTGCCGGTCGGCATCGGCCGCGTTGCCGCCCGAGCACCATCGCGCATTCGAGGCGCGCTTCGGCATCGGCGTCATCGAGACAATGGGCATGACCGAAACCGCCGCACCGGCGTTCAGCAATCCGTTCGATTCGCAACTGCGGCGCGTCGGCAGCATCGGCCGGCCATCGGGCGTGCGGGCGCGCGTGATCGACCCGCAGGGCGCGACGCTGCGCGACGGCGAGATCGGCGAGATCGTGCTGCAGGGCGAAAACGTCATGGCCGGCTACTACAAATCACCGGAGCTCACGCGCGCCGCATTCACCGAGGACGGCTGGCTCAAGACCGGCGACCTTGGCTATCGCGACGCCGAAGGCTTCTTCTTCATCACGGGCCGCGCCAAGGAATTGATCATCAAGGGCGGCGAGAACATCGCGCCGCGCGAAATCGACGAGGCGCTGCTGCGCCACCCCGACGTGCTCGAAGCGGCCGCCGTCGGCGTGCCCGACCCGGCTTACGGGCAGGACATCGTTGCGTTCGTCGTATTGCGCGAGTCCGCGTGCGCCGACGAGACGGCGCTGCGCGCGCATTGCCTGCGCGAACTGGGCCGCTACAAGACGCCGAAGGCGTTCCGCTTCATCGCCGAACTGCCTCGCGGGCCGTCCGGCAAGGTGCAGCGCCTGAAGCTGCTCGAACCGGGCTGACCGGCACTGCACGCGCGCATCAATCATCCCTTTCCCCCATTCCCAAGGAGCTGACGCCCCGACAACCCGATAGATGCAGGAGACAACCGCTGTACGCTCATGACGGGGCAGCGCGGCTCACGCCGCATCCCCCAGCGACCACGGAAGCGCCGGGCCACGGCCCCAGGCGCAGGTCGCCGCCCCGCCGTCACCACGCGCGACCCCGCGCATAGGAGGTGGTATGAAGCAACGCATCAAGACCCGGCACATCATCCTCGGTGTGATGTGCCTGATGTACTTCATCGCATATATTGACCGCGTCAACATCTCGGTCGCCGGGCCGCTGATCCGGCAGGAGATGGGCCTGACGTCGGCGCAGCTCGGGCTCGTGTTTTCGGCCTTCGCGTATCCGTATGCGGTGATGCAGATCCTCGGCGGTTGGTTGTCCGACAAATTCGGGCCCAAGAAGGTGTTGATCTGCCTGTCGGTGATCTGGGGCGTTGCGACCCTGTTGACGGGCTTCGCGGGCAGCGTGCTCACCCTCGTGCTGCTGCGCTTTGCACTCGGCGTCGGCGAAGGCGGTGCGTTTCCGACGGCGACGCGTGCATTTACCTACTGGATGCCGGTGGCCGAGCGCGGCTTCGCGCAAGGCGTCACGCACAGCTTCGCGCGCCTGGGCGGTGCGGTCACGCCGCCGATCGTGCTCGCGATCATTGCGACGCACGGCTGGCGCGAGGCGTTCTTCGTGCTCGGCGCGATCAGCATTGCCTGGACCTTGCTTTACGCGTTCGTCTTCAAGAACTCGCCTGACGAGCACAAGCGTGTCACGCCTGAGGAGATGACCGAGATCGGCTATTCGCGCGGCGAATGCCAGCGCGCCGCCAAGGCGGCGACGCCGTGGCGCCGGCTGTTCAAGCGCATGTGGCTGGTGACCTTCGTGGACTTCTGCTACGGCTGGTCGCTGTGGGTCTACCTCACGTGGCTGCCGTCCTACCTCAAGGATTCGCGCGGTTTCGATCTCAAGCAACTGGCGCTGTTCACGGCGCTCCCGCTAATGGCCGGTGTCGTCGGCGACACGCTCGGCGGCGTATTGTCGGATCGCATCTTCAAGCACACCGGCAACCTGCGCCTCGCGCGCGGCGCGATCCTGTTCGTGGGCCTGGCCGGATCGCTCGTGTTCATCGTGCCGATGATCTTCACCGCCGATGCGGTCAACGCGGTGGTGCTGCTGTCGCTCTCGTTCTTCTTCCTGGAACTGACCAATGCCGTGCTCTGGAGCCTGCCGCTCGACATTGCAGGCAAGTTCGCCGGCACGGCAGGCGGCATGATGAACACCGGCTTCGGCCTTGCCGGGATGATTTCGCCGGTGGCCTTTGGCTACCTGATCGAGATGACGGGCAGCTATACCTTGCCGTTCATGATCTCGGCCGGGCTGCTCGGCGTAGGCGCGCTGGCATCGCTGTTCATCAATCCGCTGCGTACGATCGACAGTCCCGACGACCACAAGCCGCGGGGCTTTCGGCGGCACGGGCACGGGCACGCGCTGCCCTGATTGAAACGGGCGGGCCGGCGGCAGGCCGGCCCGCCATCATGATTACGCCTTGCCAGACAGCACGCGCAGGCGCCGAATCAGGCTGGACGTATCCCAGCGGCCGCCGCCCTGCGCCTGCACGTCGGCATAGAACTGGTCGACCAGGGCGGTAACGGGAAGCGCAACCTGGTTGCGCTGGGCTTCGGACAGGCACAGGCCGAGGTCCTTGCGCATCCAGTCGACGGCAAAGCCGAACTCGAACTTGTCGTCGATCATGGTCGCGCCGCGGTTGCCCATCTGCCAGCTGGCGGCCGCGCCCTTGCCGATGACGTCGAGCACGAGGGGCATGTCCAGCCCGGATTTCTGACCGAAATGGATCGCTTCGGAAAGCCCCTGCACCAGGCCCGCGATGCAGATCTGATTGACCATCTTGGCCAACTGGCCGGCGCCGGCTTCACCGATACGCGTGACGGCACGTCCGTACGCAAAAAGGACGGGCGCCACGCGATCGAACGCCGCCTGATCGCCGCCGCACATGATCGTCAACACACCATTCTTCGCACCGGCCTCGCCGCCGGATACGGGGGCATCGATGAAATTCAGGCCTTTCTCACGTGCAACAGCGTACAACTCGCGTGCCACGTCGGCCGATGCGGTCGTATGGTCGACGAACACGGCGTCGGCACGCATGCCGGCAAACGCGCCGTCGGCACCTAGCGTGATGCTGCGCAGATCGTCGTCGTTGCCGACGCAAGCCGCGACGATATCGGCATCCTTGACCGCTTCGCGCGGCGTACGGGCCGACTGGCCGCCGTACTCGGCGACCCACTGATCGGCTTTGGCGGCAGTGCGGTTGTAGACTGTCACGGCATGGCCCGCACGGGCCAGATGGCCGGCCATCGGATGGCCCATCACGCCGAGACCGAGGAATGCAATTCGGCCGCGCGCGGCTTGCTGTTTGGGGGAGTTCACGTAGTGCCTCGCAGGAAGTGAATGACGGGGGGAGACGGCCGGTGCCCGGCGCATGCGGGCGGAGGACCGTTCGACGCTCATTTGGGGGCAAGCGGGCCCCCATTATATAGGGGCGATCACAGGCCGGCGGCCCCGAAAGCCCCTGAATCCGCCATTCCCGGCCCCGTTTGCACCGATTCGGGGCCATTCGCGGCAGGAAGACGCCGAAATACAGGCACATCGCGCGAGTTTGAAAAATTATGTTTCCGCCGCCCGCGTTGTTGCCGGTATCCGCTAAAATGCGCGGCATGGCAGATTTTGATACCAGTTGGTCAATCCGCGTTTACTACGAGGACACCGATGCCGGCGGCGTCGTGTTCTACGCCAACTATCTGAAATTTTTCGAACGGGCCCGCACCGAGTGGCTGCGTTCGCTCGGCATCGACCAGCTGCGGCTGACGCATGACACCGGCATGATCTTCATCGTGCGGCAAACTGCCGTCGATTACTTGAGTCCTGCCCGTCTCGACGATGAAATCCTGATCAAAAGCCGGATCGACCGCATTGGCGGCGCCTCCGTCGACTTTACGCAGGAAGCCTGGCGCGGCGACACACTGCTCGCGCGCGGCGGCATCAGGATCGGCTGCGTGGCGGCCGGCAGCCTGCGGCCGGGAAAAATTCCGTCCCACGTAAAAACCGCGATGCAAACGCAAATTCCGCCGGCGCGACAGAACTTCGAGCGCGCCGCCGCAAACTAAGGACAAAACCACAAGGTTCGTCACCACCACACCATGCCCGCCCAAGACCTCTCCATCATCTCGCTGGTCATTCACGCCAGCCTGCTCGCGCAGGCCGTCATGGCGCTGCTGTTGCTGCTGTCCCTGCTGTCCTGGACCCATATTTTCCGCAAGATCTTCAGTATTCGCCGCGCACGGGTGCAAACCGAGCGCTTCGAACGCGACTTCTGGTCCGGCGGCGACCTGCAGGCCCTATATCAGAGCGCAGTGAACAACCGGTATCACACCGGCGCCCTGGAGCGCATTTTCGAGTCGGGCATGAAGGAATACCTGAAGGCCAGCGAGAAGGGCCTGACGGACGCCGGGGCGATCCTGGACGGTGCGCGCCGCGCGATGCGTGCGTCGTATCAGCGTGAAATGGACAGTCTGGAGACGAACCTGGCGTTCCTGGCGTCGGTCGGTTCGGTCAGCCCGTACATTGGTCTGTTCGGCACGGTGTGGGGTATCATGAATGCTTTCCGCGGCCTGTCGAATGTGCAGCAGGCCACCTTGGCGAGCGTGGCGCCCGGTATTGCCGAGGCGCTGGTCGCGACCGCCATCGGTCTTTTCGCGGCCATTCCGGCCGTCGTGGCGTACAACCGGTTCGTCCACGATGTCGACCGTCTCTCGATCCGTTTCGAGAGCTTCATCGAAGAATTCTCCAACATCCTGCAACGGCAGATTCACTGAGTCACTGGGAGCCGACATGGCAGGTTCGATGCGAAGCGGCCGAAAAGGCCGCCGGGCAATGGCGGAAATGAACGTCGTGCCCTATATCGACGTGATGCTGGTATTGCTTGTCATCTTCATGGTGGCGGCACCGCTGGTCGCGCCGTCGATCGTCAATTTGCCCAGCGTGGCGAATGCGAGTCCGCAGCAGCAGACGCCCCCGGTTGTGGTCAATATCGAGGCGAACAACCAGTTGCTGGTGCGTTACAAGGACGGCGACAACGCGTATGAACAACGCATGTCCAGTGCCGATCTGCTTGCCTTCCTGCAAGGGCGCCAGCAAAGCAATCCGGAACAGCCGGTGGTGATCGCCGCCGACAAGACGGTGCGCTACGAAATCGTCATGGACGTGATGTCCGACTTGAAGGCCCAGGGCGTGAAGCGCGTGGGCCTGCTCGTGAAACAGAAATGAAACGTACGCTTGCCCGCCCCGCCCGGCCTCAAGGCCCGCGCCCCGAGGGCGGTTCCGGCCGGGCGTTCCTTCTGGCGCTGTTGATGCACGCGCTGCTGTTCGCGCTGCTGTTCTACGGCATGCGCTGGCAGAGCAGTTCGCCGGCAGGTTCCGAAGCGGAACTGTGGACGCCGCCCGAACTGGCGCAACCGACGCCGACCCCGACGCCCCCTGCCCCGCCGGCCCCGCCTGCGGTGGCTGCGCCGACGCCGCCCGCCGAGGACGCCGACATTGCACTGCAGCAAAAGAAGCGCAAGCTGGCGGAGGCGGCCGCGGAAAAGGCTCGCCTGCTTGAGGCACAACGCGAACAGGCGCGTCAGGAAGCCTTGAAGCAGAAGCAACTGGCCGAGGAAAAGGCCGCTGCGGATGCCGCAAGGAAGAAAGCAGCCGACGACGCCGCGAAGCAGAAACTGGCCGACCAGAAGAAGGCCGACGCCGCCAAACACGAACAGGAAGCGCAGGCCAGGAAGGCCCAGCAAGTGCAGGACGAGAAACTCGCCGCGCAGAAAAAGGCCGAAGCCGACAAGGCCGCGAAAGCCAAGGCGGCGCAGGAAGCGGCGGACAGGAAGGCGGCCGATCAGGCGCGTCAACAACGTCTGGCGGCGCTGCGCGGTGCGGCCGGCGGCGCCGAGGGCGCAAACGGCAATGGCCTGGGCAGCAGCCAGGGCGGCTCGGGCGCCGGCGCCGGTGGTACCGCCTCGCCCGGCTACATCGACCGTGTGCGCCGCCGCGTGAAACCGAATATTACGTATACCGACGCGATCACGAGCAATCCGACCGCGATCATCGAAGTGAGGCTGGCCCCCGATGGCAGCGTGATGTCCCAACACCTGGTGCAGTCAAGTGGCATATCAGGTTGGGATCAAGCTGTTCAGACGGCGGTAAAACTGTCCGATCCGTTGCCGCGCGACACTGACGGCAAGGCCCCCCCGGTCATCCAGCTGCGTTTCAGGCCGAAAGACTGAACGCGAATGGTCACGGATGGGGAACGAAACCCGTTGATGACGGTCTATTTTCGCCAAGGTATGGTAAAAGAGACCCTCGTCAACAAGTAACTGACCTACCGAACGCATGCGAATTTATGGCAAATATGCATGGCGTGCACTGGTGGCCACATGGCTTACCGCAGCTACGTGCACGATCGCCCATGCCCAGTTGACCGTTGACATTACAGGTGTCGGTTCCAACCGATACCCGATTGCTGTCGCCAATTTCAAGGACGCCGGTTCGGCCCCCACGAGCGTTGCCGACGTGGTGCGCTCCGACCTGACCAATAGCGGCCGTTTCAATCAGGTGGATGTGGGCGGCGCGACCGTCGGCGAGGTCGATTCGGTCGACCTTGGCGCCTGGCGGGCGAAGGGCGCGAACGCCTTCGTGGCCGGCAGCGTCACGAAGCTGGCGAACGGCACGTTCGACGTCCGTTTCCGCCTTTATGACGCCGCCAACCAGCAGAATCTCGGCGGGTTGTCGATCACGTCGTCGGGGGACAACCTGCGCCTGACCGGGCACAAGATTGCCGATTACATCTATCAGAAGTTGCTGGGCGATCGCGGCGTATTCGCCACGCGCCTGTCGTACGTCGTGCGTAACGGCAGCACATACCAGTTGCAGATTTCGGATTCGGACGGCCAGGACGCGCGCATCGCGCTGAACAGCCGCGAGCCGATCATCTCGCCGGCGTGGTCGCCGGACGGCAGCAAGGTGGCGTACGTCTCGTTCGAGAAACGCAAGCCGATCATCTACATTCACGACCTGCCCACGGGCAAGCGTGCAGTGCTGGCCAACGAAAAGGGGAACAACAGCGCCCCGAGCTGGTCTCCGGATGGTCATGTCGTGGCCGTGGCGCTCTCGCGTGACGGCAATACCCAGATATATTCGGTCAACGCCCAGGGCGGCAACCTGAAGCGTCTGTCGCGCAGCAATGCGATCGACACCGAACCGCAGTACTCCCCGGACGGCAAGTGGATTTACTTCACGAGCGATCGCGGCGGTGGTCCCCAGATCTACCGCATGCCGGCTGGCGGCGAGAGTGAAGGCTCGGCACAGCGCGTCACTTTCAAGGGCAGCTATAACGTCAGCCCGCGTATCAGTCCCGATGGCAAGACGCTGGCGTATATCGCCCGCCAGGGGGGCGCGTTCAAGCTGACGACACAGGATCTGAGCACCGGCGATGTTACGGCCCTGACCGACACCGCCCACGACGAGTCACCGAGTTTTGCTGCCAACGGCAAGTACCTTCTTTATGCAACACAAGCCAACGGCCGCAAGGTCTTGGCGGCAGTGTCGGTGGACGGGCGAACACGGCAGATTCTTTCAGTCCGGGGAGGCGAGGTTCGCGAGCCTTCCTGGGGTCCATTCATGCAATAACTCGATAACATCGATTGGAGGCTCACATGAGCACCTTGCTTCGTAATATTTTTGCTGCTTCCACGCTGGTCGCCCTGGCCGCTTGCTCGTCGGGCGTGAAGCTCGACGACCAGGCCAACGCCAACAAGGGCCAGAACACGACCGATGCACGCAGCGTCGCGTCGGTAAACGCCTCGGCTGACCCGCTGAACGATCCGAACGGTGTACTGGCCAAGCGCAGCGTGTATTTCGACTTTGACAGCTACAGTGTCAAGGACGACTACAAGTCGATGCTCGAGAATCACGCGAAATACCTGACCGGCCACACCACTCGCAAGATCCTGGTGCAAGGCAATACCGACGAGCGCGGCACGAGCGAGTACAACCTGGCACTGGGCCAGAAGCGTGCGGAAGCCGTGGTGCGTTCGCTGAACCTGCTGGGCGTGAACACCAATCAGCTGGAAGCGGTCAGCCTCGGCAAGGAAAAGCCGCGCGCGCAGGGCCACGACGAAGCTTCGTGGGCGGAAAACCGCCGCGCCGATCTGGCCTATTGATAAATCGCCATGACGTCTCGTTTGCTTAAGACAATGCTTTGCGCCGGGGTCCTCGGCACATCGTTGCTGGCGCCGATGGCGCACGCCGGGCTGTTCGACGACGACGAGGCGCGCAAGGCGATTCTCGATATTCGCAGCCGGCTCGACGGCGACCGGACGCGGATCGAGGGGCTCACGCGCAACGTGCAGGATCTGATGAACCAGAACCAGCAGTTGCAGCGCGACCTGGCCGCCGAACGCGGCCAGAACGAAGAACTGCGCAATCAGTTGGCCACCATTCAGCAGAGCCAGAAGGATCTCTACTCCGACCTCGACGGCCGGATGAAGAAGCTCGAACCGCAGAAGATGACCGTCAACGGCGTGGAAGGGACCGTCCAACCGGGCGAGAAAGAGTCCTTCGATGCGGCGTTGAATCAATTCCGCAATGGCGACTACAAGGGTGCGTCAGCGAGTTTCCAGAACTTCGTGAAGCGCTATCCCGAAAGCCCGTATCAACCCGACGCACAATTCTGGCTGGGCAATGCGCAGTACGCCCTGCGGGATTACAAGGGTTCGAATGCGACGCTGCAGGGAGTCGTGACCCGATATCCGACACACCCGAAGGCGGCCGAAGCCATGTTGGCGATTGCCAACAACCAGGCGGAAGCCGGCCAGAAGGCGGCGGCCAAGAAAACGCTCGAATCGGTGATCAAGACGTACGCCAACACCGAATCGGCGCAAGTGGCCAAGGAACGGTTGGCAAAATTGCGCTAACCGCTCCTGGGGTGATGGCGCGCAAGTGCCCTGCTCCGCCGACACGCTGTCGAAACGTACAACGCCGCCGCTTGGCGGCGTTGTCGTTTGTGGGCGGCGCCATGGGTCAAGTAGAATATGAGGTTGCGTCCTATACCCATAAGCGGCAGCGCGCCGCAGCCGTGAATTCGCACCCCCTGATCCTTGCTATGACCGACGTCGATCTGACTTCCCTGAGCCACACCGTCGTGTGGCTGACTTTTGGCCTTGCGTTCGTATTCGGCGCCGTTTTGCAGCGGACCCATTTTTGCACCATGGGTGCGCTGTCCGACATTGTCAATATCGGTGACTGGAACCGCATGCGCATGTGGTGGCTCGCCATCGGCGTGGCCACGATCGGCACCGGCCTGCTTGCCTGGCAAGGCATCATCGATCCGGTGAAGGCGATTTATACGACATCGCGTGTGACCTGGCTGTCGTACGTGGTGGGCGGCTGGCTGTTCGGCTTCGGCATGGTGCTGGGCTCGGGCTGTGGCAGCAAGACGCTGGTGCGCATTGGCGGAGGGAATCTGAAGTCGCTGCTGGTGTTCGTCATGATCGGCATTTCGGCGTATATGACCCTGAAGGGATTGTTCGCCGTGTTTCGCGTGAATGCCCTCGACAGCGTGCAGATGACGCTTTCGACATCTCAGGATTTGCCGACGTTGCTCAAGGGCGCGTTCGGCGCAAACGTGCATCTGGCGCAGTTGGTGCTCGGGCTGGTGATCGGCGGCGCGTTCGTGATTGCGGCGCTCGGCCGCCGCGAGTTCTGGACGTTCGATAACCTGCTCGGCGGCCTGGTTGTCGGCGCGATCATCGTGGCATTGTGGTACGTATCGGGCAAGGTCGGCTACCTGGCGGAGAATCCGAACACGTTGGAAGAGAGCTTCCTCGCGACGAACTCCGGCAGGATGGAAGCATTGAGCTTTGTGTCACCGCTGGCCTATACCTTGTACTGGCTCATGATGTGGAGCGACACGAGCAACGTCATGACGCTCGGGATTGCCAGCGTGGCGGGTGTAATTTCGGGATCGTTCGCGTATGCCGTCGTGTCCCGGACATTCCGCTGGGAAGGCTTCTACGATACCGAAGACACCGCGAACCATATGGCCGGCGGCGTGATGATGGGATTCGGTGGCGTCACGGCGCTGGGATGTACCGTAGGTCAGGGCCTTTCGGGTGTTTCGACGCTGGCGTTGGGCTCGTTCGTGGCGCTGGCGGCAATTCTCGCCGGCGGCGTCTGCGGGTTCAAATACCAGATGTGGCGCATCGAAATGAAGGTGTGAATCCGCGCCGGAATACTGCCGAGGTATTGACAGAATTTGCGGACTCCCGCTATAATTTTTGACTTCGTTGGGTCGTTAGCTCAGTTGGTAGAGCAGCGGACTTTTAATCCGTTGGTCGCAGGTTCGAATCCCGCACGGCCTACCAATGAATACAGTGGAAAATCAAAGGCCTGCGCATGCAGGCCTTTGACGTTTACGGCTTCGTCTCCCCCCGGGAGGCAGATTCGGAGGCAGATTGGCCTGCGCCTGATTGCGGTTGACCGCGCCCCAATGCGGGCCCGGCTAAAATCGCTCGCTACAGAGTGCTCCTAACTATGGAGTCACTCATCATGCAACACCCCGTCCCTTCGCCGCGCGGCGGCGCCCGCCACACCCTCACGTCTTGCGGGGTGTGACATGGCCAGCGTCTATCGCCATCGCAACGGCTGGCAAGCCAGCGTCACCGTCGACGGCCGCAACCAGAAAAAGAACTTCGCCGACAAGAAGTCGGCCGTCGCCTGGGCCGACGAGATGGCTACCGACATGCGCAAAACCGCGCACACGCCACGCCTGGGCGGGCCGGCCAAAGTGACGCTCGCGCGCATGCTGTTCGAGTACGCACACCTCTATACCATCGGCAAGCGCAGCTACAAGTCCGAACTCGACCGCATCAGCCGCTACCTGGAAGCGGCCAGCCTGCCGCGCCTGAAAGCCGAGGTCAGCGCCAGTGGTGGCATCACGCTGCGCCCCCTCACGCAGCCGCTGGCCGCGCAAGCGCTGCCGCGCGCCTTCGCCGCGCACCGCCGGACGCGGATGGACAATCACGCCGGTACCCATGAATGGCGCACCCACCTGGCCAACCGACTGGTCAAGGACCTCAGTCCGGCCGACTTCCGCACCTTCCTGGCCAAGGCCAAGTCCGACGGCCTGTCCGACAGCACCATGCAAAAAGAGCTGGCACTGCTCAAACACGCCTTCAATATGGCCAGCAACGAGTGGAACTGGGTTGCCTTCGAGAGCCCGCTCGCCAAACTGAAAATCCCCAAGGGCGGCCCTCCGCGCGACAAGGTGCTCTCAGCCGAGGCCGAGGCGCGCTTCAAGGCAGCCCTGGCCGAGTGCGACAATCCGCTCATGCTGCCCCTGTTCGAATTCGCCATCGAAACTACCGGGCGGCGCGGCAGCCTCTTGAAGCTGCACTGGAGCGACATCGACCTCGAGGCCCGCGAAGCGGTGCTGCATCGCACCAAGAGCGGCAAGAACGTGCATGTGCCGCTCACGCAGCGCGCGGTCGAGATTCTGCGCAACCTGCCGCGCGAGGCCGGGGAAGCTCGCGTGTTCCCGATGTCGGCCGAAGCCGTCGGCGCCGCTTGGGACCGCGCCTGCGAGCGCGCGGGGCTGAGCGATTTTCGGTTCCACGACACGCGCCACATTGGCACCACGCGCCATGCGCGCCGACTGCGCAACCCGAGTCTGCTCAAGCAAATCACTGGACTTCAGACCGATGCCATGCTGGCGCGCTACACGCATTTCATGCTCGATGACGTGCTCGAGCTGCTCGATGCCACCGAGCCCGCACCGCCGTCCGGCTCCCCTACCCCCACTTGCGCCGGTCCCGCCACGCCTTCGATTGGGGAGATGCGACGCCTCAACAAGGCCCGCCGCGTACAAAGCACAACGCCGAGCGTGGAAGCGATTGCCGAAGCGGCACATCCGAACGCCGCAGCTGGCAACGTCGTGGCCGTCGACTTCGCGGCACGTCGACGCGCCGTCGCCTAACGCAGCACAGCGGCAACGCCGGGCTGGGTAACCAGCTCGCCGCCCGCTTTGCAACCGCGTCATGCCCGCCGGCCGCTTCGCCGGCGGGTGCGGCACGCAACTCGCAAATGTACATTGCACACCAGCGTCGTCGATTACACGTCACTAAGTGTCGGCGGCGCCTGGACATCTCGTCGGCGTGGGCCATGCGATGTCGCCCCCGTGACCTTATCGAAGCGAAACCCGCGTCTGGGGCACGTCTCGCACCCGAGATGTGGCAACGCCGTGAGCGGTGATTGCGTACCCGCACGTCCGTTGCTCAACGTCAGCTCAGTCCGAGCAAACTACGGGGTGCAGTCGACCGTGCAATGCTCATGCCCCACCGAATGGCATCGTCCACCGAGCATGGCATAGCCGGGCATTCGCCCCGGCGTCGAACCCAGCGCAGCAACCGCGTGGCGAGCCGCCTGTCGGCGCGCTCCAGTTCGAGCCCTTCGAATCCCGCCGCCAAGGTACGCGCACTCGGGTGGTCAACCGTCGCGGCCCGGCCCCGTCGGGCAGCCACATCAAGGAGATATAGGTATCCGGCATCGAACGCGCATTCGATGCGGGTCCTGTCGGACAGCGCCGGCATCTGCGCGTCACGCAACAATACGTCCGCCCGCTTGCGCCGTTCACTCGTCAAGCCCTCCATATATGCCTCCGCTGTGGTGACCGATTAATCGGTGTTGCCGCTGAGTGCCGCGAGCTTGGTGCGCAGCTCGGTCTGCACGGATGAGGCGCTGATGCCAGAATCCGGCGCACAGGCGATGAAACGGCGCTCGCTCACACTTGCCTGGGCGACACTCGGATGGTCGTCGATGGCAAGCCACTCGACCAGCGCACGGCGCCGCGCCTCGGCCAAGATTTCCTCCGCGCGCGTCGATTGATAACTTTGCACCACGCCGACGAACCGAGGCCCCAGCGGCCCGAGCAGCTTGATGAGGTTCGCATCATCGAAAATGCGCCGCCAATCGGAGCTGACGATAACGCGCACGTCGGGATAAGGGGCGAGCAATTGGTCGAGGATGGGCGCCCAACAGAACAGCACAGGGTTGCCGAGGTAGCGACAGTGCTCGTCGAAAATCGGCTCCCCGAATGGGTGCAGCACGCCGTCAAAATCGACGAAGAGGGTCGGCAGGCGCACCATGGCAGACTCAGTTGGGAGCGCGGATGAGGGGATTTTCGCACGCGAGCACGGCGCCGTCACGTGGCGCCGCACATGAACCAAGCCGCCCCGGTCGTGGTAGCGCTACACTGCGTGCGCTGGCTGCCAATACAGGTGCCCCCCAACCGCCTGCGCGCAAGCGGTCGCCCGCAGCAAAGCGTGTCCCGCTGTTACGGCAGTTGTCCAAGCTGCGGGTCGAAGTTGAACTGGTGAGCAAAGGTCAGGCGTTTCCACTGGTCAACGGCATCCCGATGCCAAACGACACGCTTGCCCAGGCGCACAGGACGAGGAAACTTGCCGTCGCGCACCCAGTTTTCGAGCAGGCGCTCGGAGATGCCCAGGAGGACCAGGACGTCTGTTTTGACAAGGATTTCAGGCATGACATGCCTCTCAAAAGGAAGGATGACATGTCTAGCGCCCCAAGTTTAGCCAGCGAGAAAAAAACGTCCCTGACGCGGCACCGAACGATTCTTGTGCGAAGTGCCGCACCCAATACTACTGAACGTCAATGCGAGCACCAACAACGGCACCCTTCTCAACCTCGAGCCACATGCGCGTCGGTTTGTCGTGCGTCAAGAGTAGCTCGCTGCTTTTCGCGACACTGCTTTTGGCCGTTTGACTGCAATTCGCCAGTCCACCTTGGGCCGACTCCCTCCGTCTGGAGAGCTTCGTCCTGCGTTCAGCCAATGTCGATTCCCGGTTCCATGCCGATTTGATGCCGCCAATTTCCCCCGCCAACTCGGTAGACGTATAGGGTACGAGGGATTCGATGCCTTCAATGGACCGCTCGATGCTCGCGCGGCGCTCCAGTTTCAGTTGCGGCTCTCCTGGATAAAGGGACAACACGTGCCATGCGGCAATGCGTGTCTTTAGACAGAGTTCGATGTCTTGCCCCAACTGCGCCAAACCATCAATCTTGCGCTCAATGTCAGCCGCCAAATCTCCGGTGCCAAGCGTCTCGGTATGCTTGACCTTCTTTTCGACCACCCGTCGATACTCCTTGTCGAGATGAAGCTCAATCGCCAGCAATTCGCGCTCGCAGCTCTCCAACTCCGCCCGAATGGCTAATGGCAGTTCTCCAGCTTTGATTGCCCGATACGCTTGGCTCAGGTACTCATACGTCGCTTCAATGCGCGACCGCCGTTCCTCGTCCAGAAAACTGGACAGGTTCTGCACGCCAGCCTTGATTTCGTCCAACTTCTTGCTGATATCGGCCAAATGTTTCTGGGCGACGACGACTGAGGCAATTTGCCAAACGGCCGCAGCATTAATCATGTTTTGGAGGTTCTTGACCTCGAAGAGCCGCGCATGCTCTTTGATTCCGTCGGGCCCCATGGCAATTGCGCGCAGCCCGTTGCCGTCCGCAGCCCGAATCAGGTCTCCGTTAATGACCACTTCCATTAATTGCTTGCCGCTTGCCTCCGACGCGACGAGCACCGATGGCGCCGCCTGGAGCAAGCCACTCAGCCGCCCCATGGTGCCGTCGTCCGTGCTTACGGACTTCGCCCTACCGAACGCCTCAGACGAATCAGATGCCCGAATCGTGACCAGTGGTGCCGATGCCGCATCGACGATGGCAATCCCGCTCGGATTGGCGTGGGCTTCGTTTGAACGTTGCCCTGCTGACGGAACCGTGGTCAACCCGGAGTCCGGCTTTTCCCGTCGGTTGCGTGTCCGCCGATACAGCAACGCGACGACCGCCGCGAGCAGGACGAAAATGATGACTGGCTCAACCGAAGACATTTGCATCGTTATAGTTCCCTCAAGTCATGAACCGATGGCACCACATCCCCGAAAGATGCCCTGTGGTGTGCAACACATTGTTATTCAAAGCTGGTCGCGATGACCGCCTGTCCACGTTCAGCAACATATTATCAATGCAACCATGACAAACGACATAGCATTTCTCGGCCGCCAAACGCTGTCAAAACACCTCCCGGGCAGCGTGGCAAGCCGCCAGCAATACCGCCCCAACATCTCCTCGCCTATGTTGTCGGCAGAAGACACGCGGGGTCACGCGGCCCCTTCCGGGGCCGCTCAATCATGAAAATGCCGTGTTACTCCCCTCCCTTGTGCTTGCTGGAAGCCGACAGCCCCAAGTTTCGCAACGCTCGGATGATGGTGCTGTAGCTACCGCGCCCCAATTCGAGCCGTATGTTCGTCGGCCCGATAGTTCGCCCCTGCTTTCGCAGTGCTTCGCACGCCCGTTGTACGTCTTGCACCGTAATCCCCGGGCGTCCCCCCAAGTTCCGCTTGTCTGTCTCCATCGTGACCTCAGTACATTCGGCCCACGCCGAATCCACTGCGTATAGGCACCAAGACGCGAGCGCCGCCTCCAACCACGAAGTGCCGGGCGCTTGAACTGAGGAAGGACGTTGTGGCAGTAGCTCGAACAGGGGGGTTTCGTAATCGAAAGTCGTTGTCGGCCCGCGCACTTGCCGCGACTATGGCGTTTGGTCCGTCACCATCACTTTGGGGGAAGATTTGAAGGAACCAGTCGTGACATATGTGCCCGCCACGACGCGCGCGGTTTTGGCTGAACTCGGCGGCAAGGTGACCGTCGAACTCGGCCGAAAAAGCGTCGTGCTGTCTGCGCACGAATTACCGGGCGAGGTCGAATGGCGTGTCGACTTGTTGACTTGGTACGCCAAACGCCTCGCTGTAGCGACGGTCGTGCTCACGCCGCAGGCCAGACAAGCCATGCTGGCGCACGCGCGCACCGAGCTCGTCAGCGAGCACGCCCTCCATCCACTGGAAGCGCGACTCGTTGTGGAATCCGCCCGCAAGGTGCTTGAGCGCTGGGGCTTCCCCGGGGCGCCGCTGCAACCGGAGTGCCAGTTGCGTTTGGAAGAGGAAATGCTCAAAGAGTGGGCTGAACTCCAACGACGCTGGAGACGCGTCGTCGCCGCATGCCGATAACGACCTGTCCCTGGCCTCAACGCATCGCAATCAGGAGCTTCCCCATGCCAATCTGGAGGTCCCGCCCCGTCACGGAAGAGCCGGAAATCGTGCTCGTCCGCTGGGCGATTTATCGAATCAAGGACGATGAGTTGCATTTTGTGGGGGTTCGTGCAGACGAGAGCAGCGGTCGCGTGAGTTCGGCGATTGTGCGATTTGATGTCGCTCGACGCGTTGGCGTAACGAGGTCGGGGCGTGTTTACTCGCTCACAGGTCGGCAAGGCACGGACGCGACCGCGCGCTACGTCTGGGATGCCTGGTGTCAAATCAACGGAGTGACGACCTCCGCAGACGTCACCTCCGATGTGCTGCGCGAGGATGCCGCGCGTCGTTGAATTCACGGACCCGACAGGCAGATATCTCGTTGGCGTTGTGTTTTCCAGCCATCGTGGGCTGCTCGCATGACGCCTCGGCACCACATACTCCAAGCCCGCTCGGGACGAGCCCAGGAACCGGGCCAAGTGACCCGCATGAAAAACATCTAAATGAATGACGACGAGAGATGATTATATGAATCGTCGCAAGGGCGGCCGGCTAGTGCTGGCTGACGCGCTGCTGCGCGACACGCCGAATCCAATGCTTTCGGAGGAAACTCGATTCGCGTGTGCGCCCGACGCGGGCTATCTTTATCTTCTAGAAGTTGCCGTTCGTGGCGGGTTTTTCAGCGGATGTCGCGCACCCCAGCAAACACGTTTTGACACCGACCGCCGAAACACTGAATCTGGCTGACGAGAATTGACGCTTGCATTGCGCTGCTCCTCGTCCTCGTAGTCATTGTTGAATGGCACGCGGGCAATCGCGACGCGTTCTGCCACGTGCGCACTCGACCGCCCAGCCCGCCGAGCTCGGCGTCGGAATAGTCGTAGTCAAACCGGTCCGCCATTGACGCTGTGCCCGTGACGTTCCGGGTCGCTTCGTTTCGGCCGCGCAGGCAGACGAAAGTCAGCGCAGGAATCATAACTTCCCAGACTGTCTGCACCCGATTGGACACATCGGGTGCGTCCACGACCAGCAGAATGAGTCGCCGCTCTCGCTCGAACGCCAGCGAAGACTCGCGGTGTTGGACGAAATCAAACGCCTCGGTGCTCTCATTGTCTGCAAGGAGGATTTGGTTTCCGGCCTTGACCAGACGTTGGTCACACAGGACCTCCTCATCGCCAAAAACATTTCGCTATAGATTGAGCGAAGAGTTTTTTCGCCCGAATCACAAGCCTGGATGAGGCATCCCGGATACCTGCACCTACTGCCCCCCTGAATCAAAAGGGCGCAAGCCACGGAGGGGAAAAACCTCATAAAAAAACAGACACTTACGCGTCTTGCAGGTATTTCATCCCGTCGTCTTTACTTGCTTCGCAGACGACCAAGCGAGCGGCTCGGGCGCGGAGAATAACCATGCAAGTTGAAACACTGACCTACGCGATGCTGCTCGACGAGCAAAACCGTCAGGTCGCTCGCGGCGAAATGAACCCTCAGACGGCAGCCAACCGAGCCACGGCGCTGCGGGCGTTTCTGCGAGCCAACCATATCGCAGAGGCCGATGTCGTCGGTTCCGAGATGCGCACGCAGTATCCCCGCGCCGTCGAATGTCTGGTGCTGGAACAACAAGCGCAAGGCCGCAGCGGCCGCAGCCTCTCAAACACCCGTGCCGCGCTCACGCCCTGGAAAAACGCAGTGATTGCCCTTGACGAAATTCGCGCCATCGCCAACGACGCGCCCACGCCGTTCCAGGTAGAGGTCAAGAACCTGATTGGGAACTGCCCCGTCAAACGCGTTGCCCGCCAAACCGGCGTACCACCTGACATGCTGCGCGGCTGGCTCAAGGGGCGCAAGCCTCAGTCCGTCAACGTTGCACATGTGCGGCGTATCGAACATTTCTTCGGGCTCCAGCGAGACAGTCTGGTCTCACTGGCGGGTATCTTGAACAAATCACGCGGGCGTACGCCAATCGAAGATGCCGCCCCCATTGAATACCGAAGCACGCTCGGCGAGCGAACACAGGACCAATTTTGGCTTCGACCATCCGAGGCTTCCCCCTTACGGCGGCAATGGACGGAGTTGATGTCGTACAAGACTGACTTTGCCCCAGACCTGGAGCGCTCCGAAGCGGGACGCTGGTCATTCGCGCCGATACCGGTCGTGAAGCCCTCCCCCGCGAATTGGTGGATGTTCCTCGATGGCGTCGAGGTTCCTTCCGCTAAGTCAGGATGGGCGAAGGTCGCCGGCTACTTGGGGTGGCTCTCACTCCCGCAAGAACGAGGAGGCGCGGCCATTCCGGTTGCCGAGCTCCAAACGCTGGCATGGCTGGCCACCCCCGGCTACCTCAAGCCCTTCTGCGAATGGGTGAAAAAGCGCGGCGGCAAATATACCCACGGGATTCTTGAGTTTTTCGGGCTTATGGGGTGGATGCTGCGCCCCGGCGACGGATATCTGTTTCAGCGCCCTGAGCTTCTCGTGACGCTCCCCACACGCTTTCACACGAAAAATTGGAAGGATATGTGCATAGAGCAATATCAAGCATGCCTCAAGTTCAAGAAGTCATTGCGGTCGTTGGTTCGCAAGGGCCGTAATCCGTTTGAACCAATGAGTCACATCATCGAATTGCCGGACCCGCTCGAAGCAGTCGCCGATATGGTGCAACGGATGCGCCGGGACCGTCCCATTGCGTCCCCCACGGCCGAGGCAATTTGGTCACGTGATATGTTTCTCATCAAGCTGCTGACAACCAATCCACTTCGTCTTCGTAACATCGCCACGCTGTGCTACTCCCCCAAATACAAAGACGGCAGAAAGCCTGATGACCGTCCGGCGCTCTACCAGCGCACCGACGGCAGCTGGTGGATTTTTGTTCCCAAGCATTTGCTCAAGAATCGACGCGGCCCGGCGGTGCATGATTACGATGCACCTGTGCACGCCAGTGCGACCCTGGACCTCGAGCGATACCTGTTTCGGCATCGCAACACCCTGGTACGCACCCCCACGGAACTGGCCTTTCTTGTCGCCGACAAAGGCGGAAACTTCTCGGATGACCACTGGATGACTCGGGATTCGCCTGAAGCCGACGCTTCGCACTTTCCTTCCTTGTACCTGAGTCGCCGGGTGATGGCGCTGACCCGAAAGTATCTGTGGCGTTGCGACGGGATTGGCACGCACGCGTTCCGTCATATCGTGGCGACGGCCATCCTCAAGTCTGAGGACGGGGACATTAAAACTGCCGCCCTCGTTCTGAATGACCGAGAATCGACTGTCGAAAAGCATTATGCGGGCATTCGGAGCGGCGATGGCGCCAAGCGCATGGGGGAGATACTGGGGGCCGCCTTGAGTCGGATGTGACGACCTCCAGTTAGCATTGTGGTGTAGTGGTCAACTCATCCCGGACACTGCGTTAAGTTTTTCTTCCGCAACAGCCGGTGCCAGTCCGTCATTGAACT
>NZ_CABPRZ010000015.1 GCF_902459695.1 Pandoraea terrae | reverse complement strand
GGCCACGCCACCGCTCGCGCCGCCAGCGGCAGGCGCTGCGGCTGCGGAATTGACGACGGCAGCGGCCGGTGCGGCGTCGGCCGGCTTGGCCGCGACCGGCGCCACGGCGCCCGCCTTGGCTTCCGTATCGATCTTGGCAATGATCTGGTCCGACGTCACGGTGTCGCCCTGACCGGCGCTCACCTCGATGACGACGCCGGCGGCCGGCGCCGGCACTTCGAGCACGACCTTGTCGGTCTCGACTTCAATGATGGTTTCGTCCTGAGCGATGATTTCGCCGACTTTCTTCTTCCAGTCGAGGAGCGTACCTTCGGAAACCGACTCGGAAAACTGGGGGACTTTGACTTCTACGATGGCCATTTCTGGATCCTGGATTCGATAAACGTTTAATTCGGAAATACGGCAGCGGCCGCCCTTGGGGGAGGACGACCGCTGACTAGACCCTTCCGGTTACTGCACCACGGTGGCGCCCTTGAGGCGGCCGAAAGCGGTTTCGAGCAGCTGCTTGAGCTGTTCGTAATGCTTGGCGTAGTAGCCCACCGCAGGCGAGGCCGAAGCCGGACGTCCGGCGTAGGCGAGCTTCTGGCCGGCGGTCATCCCGTCTGCCAGGTGGTGTTCGATGTAGAACCACGGACCCTGGTTTTGCGGCTCGTCCTGGGCCCACACCACTTCGGTGAGGTTTTCGTATTTCTTCAGCTCGTTCTCGAACGCCTTGTGCGGGAACGGATAGAGCTGTTCGACGCGAATGATCGCGATGTCCTTCGCCTTGGTTTCGCGGCGATGGGCAATCAGATCGTAGTACAGACGGCCCGAGCACGCGACCACGCGCTTGACCTTCTTTGCTTCGATCGCGCTGTCGACTTCGCCAATCAGCGGCTGGAAGCCGCCGTTGGCCAGTTCCGACAGGTCGCTCACGGCTTCCTTGTGACGCAGCAGCGACTTCGGCGTGAACACGATCAGCGGCTTGCGCAGCTGACGGATCATCTGACGACGCAGCAGGTGGAAGATCTGTGCCGGCGTGGTCGGCTGGACCACTTGCATGTTCGTTTCCGCGCAAAGCTGCAGATAACGTTCGATGCGTGCAGACGAGTGTTCCGGACCCTGACCTTCATAGCCGTGCGGCAGCAGCATCGTGAGGCCCGACACGCGGCCCCACTTCACTTCGCCGCTGGAGATGAACTGGTCGATCACGACCTGGGCGCCGTTGGCGAAGTCGCCAAACTGGCCTTCCCACAACACCATCGTGTTCGGCTCCGCCGTCGAGTAACCGTATTCGAAGCCCAGCACGGCCTCTTCGGACAGCACCGAGTCGATCACCGTGAACGTGGCCTGACCGTCGGCGACGTTCTGCAGCGGGACATACGTGCCGTCGTTCCAGCGCTCACGATTCTGATCGTGCAGCACCGAGTGGCGGTGCGTAAACGTGCCACGGCCCGAATCCTGGCCGGTCAGGCGCACCGCGTAGCCGGACGACACCAGCGAAGCGAATGCCAGATGCTCGCCCATGCCCCAGTCCAGCGGCTGCTCGCCACGGCCCATGTTGCGGCGATCGTTGATGACCTTCTCAACCAGCGGATGCACCTTGAAGTTGTCCGGGATGGTCGTGATGCGCTCGGCCAGACGCTTGAGCTCGGCCAGCGGCACGGCCGTGTCGGCAGCGTCGGTCCACTTGCGGTTCAGGAACGGAACCCAGTCGACCGCATACTTGCTCTTGTAGTTCGAGAGTACCGGATCGACCGTATGGTGACCATCGTCCATGGCCTTGCGATAGGCCTTGACGTAGGCGTCGCCCTCTTCCGCCGTGATTACGCCTTGCGTCGCGAGCTTCTCGACATACAGTGCGCGCGTGCCCGGATGCTGGGCGATCTTCTTGTACATCAGCGGCTGCGTGACCGCCGGGGTGTCCTGCTCGTTGTGGCCCAACTTGCGGAAGCAGACGATGTCGACGACGGCGTCCTTCTTGAATTCCTGGCGGAACTCGAGGGCCAGTTGCATCGCCAGCACGACCGCTTCGGGATCGTCACCGTTGACGTGCAGCACCGGCGCTTCAATCATCTTGACGACGTCGGAGCAATAGATCGTCGAACGCGAGTCGCGCGGATCGGACGTGGTGAAGCCGATCTGGTTGTTGATGACGATGTGGACAGTACCGTGGGTGCCGTAACCGCGCGTTTGCGCCAGGTTCAGCGTTTCCATGACGACGCCCTGGCCTGCGAAGGCGGCATCGCCGTGGACCTGCACCGGCAGCACTTGCGCCGCATTCGGCTCGCCGCGGCGGTCCATACGGGCCTTGGCGGAACCTTCCACGACCGGGTTCACGATTTCCAGATGCGACGGGTTGAACGCCAGCGACAGGTGGACCGGGCCGCCCGACGTCGAGACATCGCTCGAGAAACCCTTGTGATACTTGACGTCACCGGCCGGCAGATCGTCGACGTGCTTGCCTTCGAATTCGGCGAACAGGTCGCCCGGCATCTTGCCGAGCGTGTTGACCAGCACATTCAGGCGGCCACGGTGGGCCATGCCGATCACGATTTCCTGCACGCCCTTGTCGCCGGCGTGGTGGACGAGCTCGTCCATCGCCACGATGAAGGATTCGCCGCCTTCGAGCGAGAAACGCTTCTGGCCGACGAACTTGGTGTGAAGAAAACGCTCCAGGCCTTCGGCAGCCGTCAGGCGTTCGAGAATGTGCTTTTTCTTCTCAGCCGAGAATGCCGGCGTTGCGCGGCTCTTCTCAAGCTTTTCTTGCCACCAGCGCTTTTGCACCGGGTCGCTGATGTACATGTACTCGGCGCCGATGGAGCCGCAGTACGTATCGCGAAGGGCCTTGAGGATGTCGCGCAGGCTGGCCTGATCGAAACCGAAATAGGTGTTCTCAGCGCTGTACACGCTGTCCATGTCGGATTCGGTCAAGTCGTAGAACGCCGGTTCCAGTTCAGGAATGGCGGGGCGCTCCTGACGTTTGAGCGGGTCCAGATTGGCCCAGCGGGCGCCAAGGAAACGGTAGGCGGCCACCAGCGACTGCACGTGCACCTGCTTGCGGGCGACAGCCATGTCGGTTGCGCCGGCGCGGGGGATGAAGGCATTGGCCTTTGCGCGTTGCGCAAACGATTCCACGATCGGAGCGTGAGCCACGTCGTTGGCGTTCGAGCCATCTACAGCGGGGACGTTTTGCAGCGCGTCGAAATACTGGCGCCAGTTGTCCGGCACGGAAGCCGGATTATCTAGATACGATTCGTACAGTTCTTCAACATACGGGGCATTGCCCCCGAACAAGTACGAGTTCGCTTGGAACTGTTCCATCAAACTCATTTTGCGCTCACCTTTTCGTCGAGTGTCTCGAGAAATAGCGGGTTACCGAAACCTTCCGCGACACGGCCTGACCGGATAGCGGATTGCGGAGAATCAAGTGGTGCTTGGAAGGACCTGATCAATCACGGAGCGGAGCATAGCACGTTTTCCGGCTGGCTACCCACCCGGAAAGCCGTCGTTATCGGGCTTTTTGCACAGACATTCTTCACGGGGCGGGATGCGCCCGATCGGGTGGCAACCCAGTATCCATATGGGGTTCGAGTCTTATATGGGATTTAGATATAAAAATATTAAATTTTATTATTTTAATTTCTAATCCGCGCCCGATATCGTGTCGACTATCCCCTTGCCGGTCCGTTGGGGGTGGCCTTGCGGTTTGCGAAAAACCCCGGTGCCCGCCTTGGTCCGGCCCCTGGAGCCCATAAGACATGCAAGAGACGACACCCCTTACACCGCAGCAGGCCCAGTTGCTCAGCCAACTGGTCGACGGACTCACGACCGAGCAGATGGCCTGGGTGAAGGGATTCCTCGCCGGCGTCAGCCATTCGGTCAAGCAGGCCGCCGGCGCTGCGCCGGCCGCCACGGCGAGCGCAGCCGCCGCGCCGCAACTGACTATTCTATATGGTTCGCAAACCGGACATGCTCAGGAAGTCGCCGAGCACGCCAAGGCGCGCGCCGTTGCCGCCGGCTTCAAGGTCGATCTGTTCGCCATGGGCGACTACAAGCCGGCCCGCCTGAAGAATGACAAGCTGTTGTTGCTCGCCGTCAGCACGCAAGGCGAAGGCGACCCGCCCGACGACGCCCGTGATTTCCACGAATTCCTGCATGGCCCGAAAGCGCCGAAGCTCGAGGGCACCCGTTTCGCCGTGATCGGCCTGGGCGACTCCAGCTACGAGAAATTCTGCCAGGCAGGCAAGGATTTCGATGCCCGCCTGGCCGCGCTCGGCGCCGAACGTCTCGTGGCCCGCGTCGACAGCGACGTGGACTACGACGGCCCCGCTGAACGCTGGATCGACGAAGCCGTGGGCGCCCTCAAGCGCGTGGCGGCCCCGGCCAGCGCGACCCCGGCCGGCGCCGATTCCGCCTACAGCCTCGCCCTGGCCACCGCCGGTGCGCCCGCTGTTACCGCTTACAGCCGCAAGAACCCGTTTGAAGCGACGGTGATCGAGAACGTCAAGCTGTCCGGTCGCGGCTCGTCGAAGGAAGTGCATCACATCGAATTCTCGCTCGAAGGTTCGGGCCTGACGTACGAACCGGGCGACGCGCTTGGCGTGGTCGTCAAGAACGACGAAAAGCTCGTCGACGAACTGATCGGGACGCTCGAGCTCGATCCGGCCGCCACGACGACGACGCAAGACAGCACGTTGACGCTGCGCGACGCGTTCCTGCGCGCCTACGACATCACGACACTCTCGCGTGCGTTCCTTGAAAAATACGCCGCGCTGACGGACGCCGCTGAATTGAAGTCGCTGCTGGCCACGGGCAACGAAGCGGCCCTGCGCGAGTATCTGTATGGCCGCGACGTCCTCGACGTGGTGCGGCAGTTCCCGGCGCGCAAGGTCAAGGCGGCCGAGTTCGTCGGTACGCTGCGCACGCTGCAACCGCGCCTGTACTCGATTGCGTCGAGCCTGAACGCCAATCCGGACGCCGTGCACATTACCGTGGGCGCCGTGCGTTATGAAAGCCACGGCCGCCGGCGCGCCGGCGTCGCCTCCACGTTCCTGGCCGACCTGGCTCGCGAAGGCGAAACGCTGCCGGTCTACATCGAATCGAACCGCAATTTCAAGTTGCCGTCGGACACCAACGCGCCGGTCATCATGGTCGGCCCGGGCACCGGTATCGCCCCGTTCCGCGCCTTCATCGAAGAGCGCCAGGCAACGGACGCGCCGGGCAAGAACTGGCTGTTCTTCGGCGACCGTAATTTCCGCACCGACTTCCTGTATCAACGGGAATGGCAACGTTACGTCAAGGACGGCGCCCTGCATAATATCGACCTCGCATTCTCCCGCGACACGGAAGAGAAAGTCTACGTGCAGCAACGCATGCGCGAGAAGGGCAAGGAACTGTACGGCTGGCTGCAGGAAGGCGCGCACCTGTATGTGTGCGGCGATGCCGACCAGATGGCCCGCGACGTGAACACCGCCCTCATTGACATCGTGGCGGAGCATGGCGGCCTGGCCGCGGACGCCGCCGCCGAGTACGTGAAAACCTTGCAGCGCGAAAAACGCTATCAGCGCGACGTTTATTAAAAGACAAGCAGCCCACATGACGCAAACCACCGCACCGAATGCCGCGCAGAACGCGGCACGCTCCGAAGTCGAGAAGATCAAGGACGTCAGCAACTACCTGCGCGGCACCATCGCCGAAGGGCTCGCCGATCCGTTGACCGGCGCCATCTTCGAGAAGGATGCGCAGCTGCTGAAGTTCCATGGCTCCTACATGCAGGACGATCGCGACCTGCGCGCCGAACGTCAGAAGCAGAAGCTCGAGCCCGCTTACCAGTTCATGATCCGCCTGCGCATGCCGGGCGGGGTGTGCTCGCCGGCGCAATGGCTCAAGCTCGACGATCTGGCCCAGAAGTATGGCGGCAACACCATCCGCCTGACCACGCGCCAGACCGTGCAGTACCACAATGTGCTCAAGCATCAGTTGCGTCCGCTCGTGCGCGGCATCGATGAAGTTGCCATGACGTCGATCGCGGCCTGTGGCGACGTCAACCGCAACACATTGGTCTCGAACAACCCGCATCTGTCGCCGGCACATGCCGAAGCCCTCGACTGGTGCCTGAAGATCGACCAGCATCTGCTGCCGCAGACGACCGCCTATCGCGAGATCTGGCTGGGCGACAAGCGCCTGGGCGCGGGCAAGGAAGATCACGAGCCGATCTACGGCAAGCATTACCTGCCGCGCAAGTTCAAGATCGCGATCGCGATTCCGCCGAACAACGACGTCGACATTTACGCGAACGACCTCGGTTTCATCGCCATCGTCGACGACGCGGGCAAGCTGCAAGGCTTCAACGTCACGGTCGGCGGCGGCATGGGCATGACGCATGGCGATGCGGCGACGTACCCGCGCACGGCGTCGGTCATCGGCTACACGCCGGCGGACCGCGTGGTCGAAGTGGCCGAGAAGGTGCTGCTGGTGCAGCGCGACTTCGGTGACCGGACCAATCGCAAGCACGCCCGCCTCAAGTACACGATCGACGATCGCGGCGTGGAGTGGTTCAAGGAAGAACTGAATCGCTACCTGGGCTGGAATCTCGAACCGGTGCGCCCGTTCGTCTTCACGACCAACGGCGACCAGTACGGCTGGCTCAAGGGTGCGGACGACCTGTGGCACCTGACGCTGTTCATCCAGAACGGCCGCATCAAGGATTGGGACGAGTATCCGTTGATGACCGCCCTGCGGGAAATCGCGAAGGTGCATGACGGCGACTTCCGTATCACGGCGAACCAGAACCTGATCATCGGCCGCGTGAGCGAAGCGAACAAGCCGGCCATCGACGCGTTCGTAAAGCAGTACGGCCTGCTCGACGGCAAACAGCAAAGCGCGCTGCGCATCAACTCGATGGCATGTGTCGGCTTCCCGACATGCGGTCTGGCGCTGGCCGAAAGCGAACGCGCCCTGCCCGATCTGGTCACGCGGCTGGAAAAGGTGCTGGACGACGCCGGCCTCGCCGGAGAACCGATCACGATCCGCACGACGGGCTGCCCGAACGGCTGCGCGCGTCCGTATCTGGCCGAAATCGGGCTCGTCGGCAAGTCGGCGGGCAAGTACAACCTGTATCTCGGCGCCGGCTTCCATGGCGAGCGCTTGAACAAGCTGTACAAGGAGTCCGTCAACGACGACCAGATCGTCTCCGAACTCACGCCGCTGTTCCAGCGTTATGCAAAGGAACGCAACGCCGGCGAAAAATTCGGCGATTTCCTCGTCCGTCAGGGCGTGGTCAAGGCCGTCGTGGAAGCCCGCGAGGATTTCCACGGGTAAGAAGCGGCACGCTGCTGCGCGCCGGTCACCCCGATCGGCGTGACGAAACAAAAACGCCACGGTCATCGCCGTGGCGTTTCTGCTGATGCGTTCACAAGATCAGTCGACGTGGCCCGAGTACGGCACCATGCAACGCTTGACGGTATTCAGATAGTCCGGCGAGAGCTTGCCGGGCGTGGCCTCGGTGTAGACGATACGGGCGCCGAACCCGGCTTGGGAAATATCTACAACCGGATCGTAAATGGGCTTGCCCGCGGCATCGTTGCCGCGATGGACGCGCACACGTTCGACCCCGAATTTCTCTACGCCGGTCGTGTCGACGTCCGGTGACAGCTCGCTCCAGCCGTGATACACGCAATTAAGCACCATGAAGCGGTCCGCTTCGGTCCCCTGATCAAGAATCCGTCCCGACGCCGGATCAGGCTTGGTGAACGGCTGAACCTGGCCACAACCCGCCAGGCCCGCCAGAATTAACGCCGCCGACAACAGAGCCGCTCGCTTCATGCCTTCATTCCCTTGACTGACAAATAAGCGAGATAGTACCCGGTTCACCGCCGCCCTGCCATGTCGGCCGTGCGGTTACCGGGCGCCCCGTCAGGCGGCGGCCGACATCGGCGCGCGGGCGCTGACCGCGTGCAGCGCCGGCCGGCGCGGTGTGCTGGCCGGGAGGCGTTCGTCGCCGAGCTGGAAGTGCGCCATCTCCGCCCGCAAGGCATCGGTCTGGTCCTGCAATGACGCCGCCGCGGCAGCCGCCTCTTCCACCAGGGCCGCATTCTGTTGCGTGACCTGATCCATCTGCGTGACGGCGAGGTTCACCTGCTCGATGCCGCCACTCTGCTCGCTCGACGCGGCCGAGATTTCGCCCATGATGTCCGTCACCCGTTGCACGGCCTGCACGATCTCTTCCATGGTACGGCCCGCTTCGGCGACCAGCGAGGAGCCGTCCGAGACTTTCTGCGCCGACGCTTCGATCAGCGTCTTGATTTCCTTGGCCGCTGCCGCGCTGCGTTGCGCGAGCGTACGCACCTCACCGGCCACGACAGCGAAACCGCGCCCCTGCTCCCCCGCGCGCGCCGCTTCCACGGCGGCGTTGAGGGCAAGGATATTGGTCTGGAAGGCGATGCCGTCAATCACCGAGATGATGTCGACGACCTGTCCCGAGCTCGCCGAAATGCCGTGCATGGTATCGACCACCTGCCCGACGACCTTGCCGCCGCGTGCCGCGATATCCGACGCGTTGACGGCCAGCTGGCTCGCCTGGCGCGCGTTGTCGGCGTTCTGGCGCACGGTCGCGGTCAACTCCTCCATCGACGACGCGGTTTCTTCGAGCGACGCCGCCTGTTGCTCGGTGCGCGCCGACAGGTCCGTGTTACCTGCCGCGATCTCGGCCGTCGCCACGGCCATCGTGTCGCAACCGCGGCGTACGCCCCGGATCGTGTCGGCCAGCCGCCCCTGCATGTCCGCCAGCCCGCGCATGAGCGCGCTCATCTCGTCACGCCCGCGGGCCTCGACGGGATTGTCGAGCCGGCCCGCCGCAATGGCCTCGAAGTGCTCGAGCGCCTGGCCCAGCGGGCGAGTGATCGCTGCGCGCAGTGTCACGTAGCAGGCCAGGGCCAACAGCACGCCAACGACGGTCGCGCCGACGCCGAGCCAGCGGAACGTCGTCAACTGCGCCATCGACGACTCGTAGCTCGCCTTGCCCAGCGCCATCTGTTCGTTGGACAAGGCATCGCTCGCGGCGCTCAGCGCGGCGTAATACTTCGGCAGCTCCGTCATGGTGATGCGGTCCATGGTCGTGCTGTCGCCGGTTTCAATGGCGGCGATCATCGGCGCCATGCCGAACTTGAAGAATGCCTCGCGCTTGCCGGCCACGTCATCGGCGAGCCGTTTTTCCTCGCCCCCCTTCGGCAACGCCAGGTAGGCCTGCCACGCGGCGTCGGCTTCCTTCAACATGCCGCGCGCGCGCGACACCACTTTGGGCACGTCGGGAGATTCGGGGTGCAGGACCACGCGGTCCAGAATCGCGCGGGTACGAGCCAGCGTAGCGTTGTCCTTGCCAAGCGCCACGGTCGCCGCCAGGTGGTTCGCGTAAGTCTCGCGCAACGCGTTGCCGGTCCTCGTCATCCCGGCAATGCCCAACGCCCCCAGTAAAATCAGCAGTCCCGCCAGCAGCGCCATGGTCAGGCCAAGACGGGCCTTGATGGTCAGATTGCGCAGTGTCACTTCGTCTCCGTCCTGTCATGTTGGAACTTCCCGGAACGCGCTCGGCGTTCTTTCGGGCCGGCGTCTGCGCGCCGTGCTCCGTACTTGTCACATCGGCCCTGCCGGCCCCAAACTTGAGCATCTTCCGGGTTAACGATCGCCTGATGATCTCCCGCGACAACGCGCCGGTGCCGGGCGGCAAAGCGAGATCATATTACGTCATTTTTATAAATCAACCACTTTTATCCGAATCATGATCGAAGGACTCGAAAAACTGTTGGCGGCGGGCAAGGACAACGCACTGCTGCGCTTCGGCCTTGGCAAGGGCTATCTCGATCGTGAGGAATTTGCGCGCGCGGCCGAGCATCTGGCGCGCTGCGTGGCGTTCGATCCGGCTTATACGGCGGCCTGGAAGCTGCTCGGCCGTGCGCGGGCAGGCGCCGGCGACATTGCCGGGGCACGCGAGGCCTGGCAGCAAGGGATTGCCGCCGCGCAGGCCCACGGCGACCGACAGGCGGAGAAGGAGATGACGGTGTTCCTGCGCCGGCTAGAGCGCGAGCACGGCACACCGTCAGCGGGCACGGACACCGCCTGAAGACGGCCCGGCCGGCGGCGCGGCATCAGCGGCGGCGGCTGGCCGGGGCCTGTTGCTAGGGCAGTCGCGGCGTGTCCGTCGGATCAGCGCTGGTGCCCGGCACGCCCCGGCTTTGGGCAGCCAGTTCGAGCTCCTGGCGCAACGCGGTCCGGCTTGCCGCGGACGGCTTGGCGTGCCGCTTGTTGTCGAGCGCCGGCAGGATGTAGTCGTTGACCATCTTGCGGAACGTCTGCACGTTGGCCGCGTCACGCAGGCCGCCGTCGACCGACATCAGGCTCGTCATCACCACGACCGTGTGGCGCTGCGGCAGCACGACGATGAACTGCCCCTTGAACCCCATCGTGTCGTATTCCGGCTCGCCGCGAACGATATTGTTGACCCACCAGTAGTAGCCGAAATCCGGCGCACTGGTCGGCGACACCATCTGCGCGATCCACGTTTTCGGCACCAGTTGCTTGCCCTGCCACTTGCCGCCGTCGAGCACCAGCATGCCGATTTTCGCCATGTCCACGGGCCGCAGCCGCAAGCCCCAGCCGGCCGAGACCAGGCCGCGGGCGTCGGCGCGGTCCCAGACGGCGTTGCGCATGCCCATCGGCGCGAACAGGCGCTGCGCAGCATAGCGCTCGATCGGCATGCCCGCAGCAGCACTCAATGCCGCCGAGGCAAGGATCGGATTAATGTCCGTGTATTCGAAGCGTGCGCCGGGCGCCTCCTTCGGTTGGGTCGCGGCGGCGAGCTTCAGGCGGTCGGGCGCCGTGTAGTAAATCGGGTCGTCCTTGGGCTTGAAGTCGTAATGCAAGCCGCTCGACATCGACAGCACATGGCGCAATTCGACACTGCGCTTGTCCGCGAAATCGGCCGCGAGGTCGGGCCGCCATTGGGACAGGACGGCGGCAACCGGTTCGTCCAGGCTCGCCGCGCCCTGGCCGATAAGCATGCCCGCCGTAAGCGCCGTCACGCCCTTCGTGACCGAATACAGTTCATAGTTGTGGTCGCGTGTCACGCCACCGCTGTAGCGCTCGAAAACCAGCTTGCCGTCCTTCACGACCAGCAAGCTGTGCACATCGAGCTTCTCGTTGCGAATCCATTCCGACAGGCGCACCAGTTCGCGCGAATCAATACCTGCCTGCTCCGGCGCAGCAGCGCGCAGCCCGCCATCTGCGGTCGGCTCGGGCGGCGCAGCCAGCACAGCCGGCGCGGCAAAGGCCGCACCGGCGATGACCGCCACGGCAGCGGCGCGCGCAGCCGACCGAAGTCCGGGCGGCAATGCGAGCGTCGCCCGCAGCCACAGTTGTCCGTCGCGCTGCGCCGGACGCGCCGGCGCGTGTTTCAACATCGTTGCCATCGTTTGCTCTCCTCCTGGAGTGGGGTGATATGCGTGCCGTGCGCTCAGCGCTCCGGGGCGTCGTTGAATGCCGCGGCGGTGCCGGGCACGCCCTTTGTCTTATTGGCGAGGGCAAGCTCATGGCGCAGCGCTTGCGTGCGTGCGGCGCTCTGCGCCGGCTTTTTCGCAGGCTGCAGCGCCGGCAGGATGAACTCGTTGACCATCCGGCGATACATCTGCAGATAAGTCGCGTCGCGCAAGCCGCCGTCCGTCGGCAGCAGGCTCGTCATCACGACGACCGATCGCTGCGCCGGCAGCACAGTGATGAACTGCCCCTTGAAACCCATCGCGCCGAATTCTGGCTGGCCATGTTCCACCACATGCTGGATCCAGCAGTAATAGCCGTAGTCAGCCGCCGCCGGCGACGGCGTCGTCATCTGGCGAATCCACGCCTGCGGCACGACCTGGCGGCCGTGCCACCTGCCATCCTGCAGCAGCAGCATGCCGATCTTGGCCATGTCGATCGGGCGCAGCCGCAGCCCCCACCCGCCCGATACGGCGCCGGTCTTGTCGGCCCCGTCCCAACGGTAGTGACGCATGCCGAGCGGCTTGAACAGGTGTTCCTCCGCGAACCGGTCTTCGCGCTCCCTGGCGGCCACGCTCACCGCTGTGCCGACCAGCACCGGATTGACGTCGATGTAGTCGAACTTCTGCCCGGGCGGCAGTTCCGCCCGGCTCGTCACCGCGACACGCAGGCGATCCGGGGCCTCGTAGTACAGCGGATCGGTGCCCTCGCGCGTCTGGTACCGCAAGCCGCTCGACATCGACAGCAGATGGCGCAGTTCGATGTCCTGCTTGTCCGCGAGATCGACAGCCAGGTCGGGACGCCCCTTCGCGACGAGCGGCACGACCTTGTCCGTCGCCGCAAGCCGCCCCAGCCCGACGAGGATGCCGGCCAGGAGCGACGTGATGGTCTTGGTGACCGAATACAGTTCATAGTTGTTGTCGCGCTCGAGCCCGCCCGAATATCGCTCGAACACCACCTTCCCGTCCTTGATGACCACAAGGCTGCGCACGTCGAGGCGGTCGCCGCGCAACCATTCAGACATCCTCACCAGGGGCACGGAATCGACTCCGGCGGCCTCCGGCACCACCGACGGCAGGTCGGCGGCCGCGACCATGGCGCCATGGCGCGCCCGGCCCTGTGATGCAGGGGATGTCACCTGCGCATACGCCGCGTGCGCGCCGAGCCACGACGCCATCACCAAGGCAGCACAAACCTTCAAGCGAGTCTTCATCTCGTATCTCTCCAGGACATTGAGCCATGCTGTCGCATGCAAGCCGAGGCACGCGCCGCGGCCTGCCGGCGGCCCGTAATGCGCGCGCGTTGCCTCACCGGAACTGTCGCCCGCGCCGGTCCGGGGCATGGCAAAGCGATTCTATGATCTGTAATCTGTAATTACATTAATCGTAAATACTTAATTTTCATTAATTTTTTCTGTGCTATCGATACCATAAAGAGGATAAAGCGCGACGACGCGAGAGCCGCGGGCACGCGCCTGTTGCATGACAGCGCTTGCCTACGAAACAAGATGAACGAACGCCGGTCGTGGTATCTTGCAGCCTGGCTTGTGCCCCACCCAACCGAACATGCCCGAAACTTCCACCTGGCTCGCCTTCGGCCTTGTCGCCCTCGGCATGGCGCTCACGCCCGGGCCGAACATGATGTACCTGGTCTCGCGCTCGCTGTGCCAAGGCCCGGCCGCGGGACTCGTATCGCTCGGCGGCGTGGCCCTGGGCTTCGTGGTCTATATGCTGAGCGCGGCCTTCGGCATTACCGCGCTGCTGTTCGCCGTGCCGTATGCGTACGACGCGTTGCGCATCGGCGGCGCGCTCTACCTGCTGTATCTTGCCTGGCAAGCGCTCAAACCCGGCGGCCGCTCGCCGTTCGAGGTACGCGCCCTGCCGCGCGACAGCAATCGCCGGCTGTTCGCCATGGGCTTTCTGACCAGCGTGCTCAACCCCAAGATCGCCATGCTGTACCTGGCCCTGCTGCCGCAATTCGTGCATCCCGAGAAAGGGAACGTGCTGGCGCAGTCGCTGGCGTTGGGCGCCACGCAGATCCTGGCCAGCCTGACCGTGAATTCGCTGGTCGCGCTGTCCGCCGGCGCCATCGCCGTGTTCCTGGCCCGCCGGCCCGCCTGGCTACTCGTACAACGCTGGCTCATGGGCGGCATGCTCGGCGCGCTCGCCCTGCGCATGGCCACCGAAGCGCGGCGTTGATTTCCTCCGCAGCCGTGTTCGCCACACAAGCCGCCCCCCGTTTTTTGGGACGGTTTGCGCCGGCATGGCATACTGCAACGCTCAATGCACCTGTTGTGTGGTGCGGGGTGTCCGTGTGCCGGCGCAGGCCGGCATGTCCGTCCCGTTTTCGTCTTTTCCGTTGGGTATGTCCTTGAAGCACCGTTCTCCGTCGTCCCCGTCCTCCGCATTGCCGTCCCGTTCGTTTCCCGTCTCCCGGCCCGCCAGGCTTTCCGGGCTGACGGCGCACGGTGCGCGCCGCGATCGCGGCTTCGCCGTGCTTGCCCTGCTGATCACGCTCATCGGCGGCATGGCCGTCATCGGCGCGTTGCTGCTTGCCTACGCGATGATCGTCATGCGGCCGAACCTGCCGCCGCTCGACGTCATCACCGACTATCGTCCGAAGGTGCCGTTGCGCGTCTACACGGCTGACCACGTGCTGATCGGCGAGTTCGGCGAGGAACGCCGCAGCCTGGTCCGTATCGACCAGATTCCGGACGTCATGAAGAAGGCCGTGCTGGCCATCGAGGACTACCGGTTTTACGAACACGGCGGCGTGGATTTTATCGGCATCCTGCGGGCAGGCGTGTCGGACGTGTTGCATGGCGGCAAGGGCCAGGGGGCGAGCACCATCACGATGCAGGTAGCGCGCAATTTCTTCCTGTCGCGGCAGAAGACCTACTCGCGCAAGCTCTATGAAATGCTGCTGGCATACAAGATCGAATCGGCCCTTTCCAAGGACCAGATCCTCGAGCTGTACATGAACCAGATTTTCCTGGGACAACGTGCGTACGGTTTCGCGAGTGCCGCCCGCATTTACTTTGGCAAGGACCTCAAGGACGTTACGCTTGCCGAGGCCGCCATGCTGGCAGGCCTGCCGAAAGCGCCTTCCGCGTACAACCCGATCACCAATCCGAAGCGCGCCAAGATCCGCCAGGAATATATCCTCAAGCGGATGCTCGACCTCGGCTATATCAGCAAGAACCAGTACGACGACGCCTTGCGCGAACCGATGCGCACACGCACGGCGGGCAACGAATACAACGTGCACGCCGAATACGTCGCGGAAATGGTGCGCCAAGCCGTCTACGACCAGTACAAGGACGACACCTATACGCGCGGCTTTACGGTCATCACCACGCTCGACTCGAAGAAGCAGCAGGCCGCGTACGAAGCGGTCCGCGCGGGCGTGCTCGATTACGAACGGCGTCACGCGTATCGCGGCCCGGAAGGCACCGTGGAACTGCCCGCTGCCATGCCGGACCGTCAGCAAGCCATTGAAGACGCCCTGCTCGATCACCCGGACAACGGCGACCTGGCCGCCGCGGTCGTCGTGGCGGTGAGCGCCTCGCAGATCACGGCCGTGCCGCTCAATGGCGACACGATCACGATCAGCGGCGAAGGGATCGGCTTCGCAGCGCCGGCGTTATCGTCGAAGGCACCGCAGAACTTGCGCATCCAGCCTGGCGCGATCATCCGCATCATGAAGGATGCGAAGGGCAAGTGGCGTGTCTCGCAGTTGCCCGAAGTCCAGGGCGCGCTGGTCTCGCTTTCGCCCGACGATGGCGCCATTCGCGCCATGATCGGCGGCTTCGACTTCAATCAGAGCAAGTTCAATCGCGTCACGCAGGCGTGGCGGCAGCCCGGCTCGGCATTCAAGCCGATCGTCTATTCCGCCGCACTGGAAAAAGGCGTGAGTCCGGCCACCATCGTCAACGACGCGCCGCTCAACCTGAGTCCGTCGCAGACCGGGGGCCAGCCGTGGGATCCGAAGGATGACGACGCCTTCAGCGGCCCGATGACCGTGCGCGCCGGGCTCGAACGCTCCAAGAACCTGGTCGCGATCCGTCTGCTGCAATTTGCCGGCACCGAATATACGCAGGAATATGCGGCCCGCTTCGGCTTCGACCCCGACAAGGTGCCCCCGTATCTGCCGATGGCGCTCGGCGCAGGACAGACCACGCCGCTGCAACTGGCCGGCGCATATGCCGTATTCGCCAATGGCGGCTATCGCGTGGCGCCCTACCTGATCGGCCAGATTCAGGATGCTCGCGGCAACGTCCTGTCGAAGGCCACGCCGGTGATCGCCGGCGTCAATGCCGCGCGCGCGATCTCGGCGCCCAATGCGTACCTCATGAACAGCTTGCTGATGAGCGTCGCGCAGCACGGCACCGGTGCGGGCACCAATGCACTCAGGCGCACCGACCTCGCAGGCAAGACCGGGACGACGAACGACGCCTTCGACGGCTGGTTCGCCGGCTACCAGCACACGCTTGTCGCGGTCGCATGGCTCGGATTCGACCAGCCGAAGACCTTGGGCAGCCGGGAATTCGGCGCGCAGCTCGCGCTGCCGGTGTGGACGAAATACATGGGCGCGGCGCTCGCCGGTGTGCCACAGGAACAAATGGCGATGCCGGAGGGCGTGTCCGTCGTGAACGGCGAGCTCTATCTGTCCGACAAGCTGCCGGGCAGCGGCTTCGTCGCCAGCATCGGCGTCGACGACAGCCCCGGCTTCTCCTTGCCGTTCTTCGGCAGCAGCGCCTCGCCCTCCGCCCCGGCGCCGGCGGCCGCGCAACCGCCCTCGCCAGGCGGGGTCGATATCCGGGAGAAGGCGCGCATCCTCGATATGTTCAAGCACCCCTGAGCCTGATGACGGGGCGCGCTCAAACGCGCCGCCCCGCTCAGCAAAAGCGCCTCCGAACGCTGGCAAGCGCAAGAACATACAAGCCATGCCGGCGTTCCCGCACTATCCTTGTGTGGGAAAGGAGAATCCCCATGTCAAACCCGTCCCGCGCGGCAAGCTTCAGGGCTGGCGCCCGCGATACGATCCCCATGCTCGTCGGCGCCGCCCCGTTCGGACTGATTTTCGGCACGCTGATCGCCACCACGCCGATGGCGCCCTGGCACGGCCAACTGATGTCGCTGCTCGTCTTTGCCGGTTCGAGCCAGTTCATTGCTGCAGGGCTCGTGGCGAGCGGCACCGGCATGCTCATCATCTGGGCGACGACGTTCATCGTCAACTTGCGCCATATGCTTTACGCGGCCAATCTGCTACCCCATGTCCGCCACCTGCCGGCGCGCTGGCGCTGGCTGCTCGGCTTCCTGCTGACGGACGAGTCGTTCGCGGTCATGAGCAGCCACTACCACAAGCATCCCGGCGATCCGTTCGGCCACTGGTATTTTCTCGGCTCGTGCATCTCGATGTATTCGAACTGGCAGTTCTGGACTTTGCTGGGCCTGATTTTCGGCGCAGCGTTTCCACGCCTGCAGACCCTCGGCCTCGACTTCGCGATGGTCGCCACTTTCATTGCGATCATCGTGCCGCAGTTGCGGCGCATGCCGTGGCTCGTGGCGTCGGTCGTCGCCGGTGCGTGCGCATACGGCCTCCGGGGGCTTCCGTACAAACTCGGATTACTCACGGCGGTGCTGGCGGGGATTGCGGCAGGCATGGCTGTGCGGCACCTGCCTGGCAGACATGACGCCCCGGTCAATGGCACGGCCGCGGACAATGCGGGAGACGCGCGATGAACTACACGCTCATGATCGTCGGCATGGCGGTTGTCACCGTCGCCATCAAGGCAGGTATTTTCATTCTCGGCGATCGCGTTACGTTTCCGGAATGGTTGCGCGAGGCATTGGCGTTCGTACCGGTGACGGTGCTCACGGCCATCATCGTGCCGATGATGCTCGCGCCGCACGGCAGCGGCCTCGAATTGACGTGGCGCAACCCCCAGCTCGTGGCCGGGATCGCCGCCATCGGCATCTGCGCGCTGACACGGCACCAGTTGCTGACGATCGGCGCCGGCCTCGCCGTCTTCTTTGCCTGGCAGTTCGGCGTGCTCGGCTGAAGACGGCGGCGCCTGCCCGGCGTTACACCGTCACCGTCCCAAGCGTTCCCGCGTGATAAGCAGCGACGAAAGCGTCGAAATCGCCAACTTGGGTGCGTTCCAATTCGGCTTGCGCCTCAAGCGACTTGCGCGCCAGCGCTTCGAAACGCTCGGTCTGCGCCGGGTCTAGCGGGCGGGCCCGGAACGCGTCGGCATGCAAATGGCTTTGCGCCAGCCCGAACGTCTGGAACGCGCCTGCGGGCGTGTTGCGCAACGGTTCGAGCGCCGCCACGACCCGCGCCGAGGGGGTAAGCGACGCATCGGCAACGCGCGCGCGCTGGATCGCCATCGTATCGGCGTAGTGCGTGGCGCCGCGTTGCGCGTCGAATTGCGCCGCCGCGAGATCGATGCGTTCGAGGAGATCGTTCGCCCAATCGGAGAGCGTGATCGGCTCGCCGCCACGGTGCAGCATCAAGCCCGGACGGCGGCCTTCCTTGACGACGTGCGCAAAGTTGTCGCGATTCTCGGCATTCTCCGCCGCCGAACACGACGGGCTGTCCTCCAGCGCACAGAACAGCAGGAATGCATCGATGAAGCGTGCCGTGTTCACATCAATGCCGACCGGAGCGAACGGATCGATGTCGATGCAGCGGACTTCCACATACTGCACGCCGCGCCGCGCGAGCGCCTGCACCGGACGCTCGCCGCTGTATGTCACGCGCTTCGGGCGGATCGTTGCGTAGAATTCGTTTTCGATCTGCAGCAGGTTCGTCGACAACTGCAGCCATTCACCGTCGCGCTTCGTGCCGATCGCCTCGTACGGCGGATGCGGCTGGCTGACAGCTTGCGTCAGCGCCTCGATATAGCTGGGCAGGCAGTCGTAGCAAGGCGAGACTTCCGACTGCGCGCTGTTCTGATAGCCAAGATCGCTCATGCGCAGGCTCGTGGCGTACGGCAAATAGAGCGTGTGTTCGTCAAAACGCTCCAGCCCGTGCTTGCGGCCCCGCACGAACGCTGCATGCAGCGCGGGCGAGGCGCCGAACAGATACATCAGCAGCCAGCTATAGCGGCGGAAGTTGCGGATCAATGCGACATAGCGGGCGGATTGGTAGTCGCGTGCGTCTTCGCCCGATGCTTCGGCATGACGCAGGACACCCCACAGCGGCTCCGCGAGCGAGAAATTGTAGTGGATGCCGGCAATGCACTGCATGGCCTTGCCGTAGCGCAGGGCCAGGCCGCGGCGATACACATGCTTGAGCTTGCCGATATGCGACGTGCCGTACCATGCGATCGGAATGATGTCTTCGCCGGGCAACGCCGGCGGCATGGAGTCGTTCCACAGCATCTCGCCGTCGAGCACCTGATAGGCAAAGCGATGGATCTCATCGAGCCGGGCGATCACTTGTGCCGCATCGTGCTGCGGCGGCGTGATGAATTCGAGCAGCGCTTCCGAATAATCGGTAGTGATTTCCTCGTTCGTGAGCGCAGCGCCAAGCGGGCGCGGATGCGGCGTCAGCGCGAGCACGCCCGCATCGTCCACGCGCAGCGTTTCGCGTTCGACGCCGGACAGGCCGTCACCCAATAGCGCTCGATGCTCGGGCTCGCCGATGAGCGCGAGGCGACGGCGGTACACGTCCTGATTCGGTTCTTGATTATGACGGTTCTGATTTTCCAACTTCCATCCCTCTGGAGAGGCACGATCCAACGGATCGCTGACGCCCTTCGGCGTACGGTGGTCTACGGGGTGCCGCCGACGAAGGCACGGACGCCACGATCGGGGGGGCGATCGGGCGGCGCCGGCGCGCGGCACGGCGCGAGTTCGGCCTGAGCATAACTGAAAACGGAAAATCCCGTCGGACGCCACGCCGAATCACGTGCCGACGCCCCCCACCGGCCCCTCAGCAGGGACGATTCAGGCCGGGTCACCCCGAATCGGAGAATCCCGTAATGGTTGCAACGAGTTGTGCGGCACGCACGCCGGGCCTAAATTGAATACATCGCCCGGTGTTATGGCCCACGTCACCGGGATTCTTCGCTAAGTGCGGACTCGCCTGCGTTTTTCGCAGGCGTTCGTTTTATCGGGCGGCAGAAAATCCGCTGCGCGTTCGCCGCGCCACCCACGAAAAGCGCACGTACCGCCCCTGTGCCTGACGCCCATTCACGCTAAGACATCTCCGGAAAATCAGCGTCCCAATACTCGTTCGGCCGTCGCGATTCGAGGCTGCGCGCTTCTTCAGTACGCCGCAATTCGACGCGGCGAATCTTGCCGGAAATCGTTTTCGGCAACTCGCAGAATTCGATGCGCCGCACCCGCTTGTAGGGCGCCAGATTATCTTTGCAGAAGCGCAGGATGTCGAGCGCCAGGCCGCTGTCAGCGGCAAATCCGCTGCGCAACGTGATGAACGCCTTGGGCACCGCAAGCCGGATGGGATCGGGACTCGGGACAACGCCTGCCTCGGCAACGGCCGGATGCTTGATCAACTCGCTTTCCAATTCGAACGGGCTGATACGGTAGTCGGACGCCTTGAACACGTCGTCGGTGCGGCCGACGTAGGTGTAGTAGCCGCGCTCATCACGCATGGCGACATCGCCGGTACGGTAATAGCCTCCACGCATCACGTCGGCCGTCGTTTCCGGGTCGTCCTCATAGCGCTGCATGAGGCCGGTGGGGCGCGACGCGAGGACCAGTGCGACCTCCCCTTCGTCGGTTTCATTGCCGTCCTGGTCGAGCAGCGCCACGCGATAGCCTGGCATCGGCCGCCCCATTGCCCCCGGCTTGACCGTCTGCCCGGGCGGATTCCCGATCTGGCAGCACGTTTCGGTTTGGCCGTAGCCGTCCCGAATCGTGATGCCCCATGCGCGGCGCACCTTGTCGATCACTTCCGGATTGAGCGGCTCGCCGGCGCCGATCAGTTCGCGGAATTGCACCGGGTACCGGGCAAGGTCTTCCTGAATCATCATCCGCCAGACGGTCGGCGGCGCACACAGTGCCGTGACACCGCATCGCGCTGCCGTCTCAAGGGCCGTCCGGGCATCGAAGCGGGCAACGTTGTGGACGAAGACGGCGGCGCCGGCATTCCACGGTGCGAAGAAGCAGCTCCACGCGTGCTTGGCCCATCCCGGAGAACTGATGTTCCAGTGAACGTCGCCGGGTTGCAGGCCGAGCCAGTACATGGTGGCCAGATGCCCGACGGGGTAACTCTGATGCGTGTGCAACACGAGCTTCGGCCGCGACGTCGTGCCCGACGTGAAATACAGCAGTAGCGGATCGGTCGCGAGCGTGCGTCCGTCGGGCACGAAGAGGTCGCTTCCGGCTAGGTCGTAGGCGGCGGCGAGTGGAGACCAGCCTTTGCGGGTACCGCCAGCGACGATGCGCGAATATTGCCCGGGGATCGCGTCGAATTTGACTGCATCGACGGCCGTCGTGACGACGTGTCCCACGCGGCCGCGCCCGAGCCGATCGGCGAGATCGGCGGGGGCCAGGAGCGTCGTCGCCGGAATCATGACCGCGCCGAGCTTGATGCAGGCGAGCATCAGGTCCCATAGCTCGACCTGATTGGGCAGCATGAGCAGCACCCGATCGCCGCGCACGACGCCATGCGCACGCAGGAAATTGGCGACACGGTTGGAACGGTCGGACATTTCCGCGAAGGTCAGGCGTGTCTCGCGGCCATCTTCTTCGACAACCCAGAGTGCGAGGGCTGAATTGTCAATCGCCTCCTCGTCGAAGAAATCCAGCGCCCAATTGAACTCGCTCAGCACCGGCCAGCGAAAATCGCGATATGCCACTTCATACTGATCCCGCTGCGCGATCAACATGTCGCGGGCAGCCTCGAACCCCAGGATTTGCGGCATTCATGCCTCCGGCGCCTCGATTGGGCAGGATTCCATTATGAGGAGGCGGCCCGGTGCCGTCATCCGGGAATACCATCAACCCAGGCGCAGACGACAACAAAAAAAGTTAGTCATCGGCGGGTCTAACCCATTCCCTTTTCGACAAAAGCTCTGCTATACTCTTTTGCTTTCGAGCGATGCCTTTACGGCGTCACTCACGGGGCGTAGCGCAGCCTGGTAGCGTACCTGCATGGGGTGCAGGTGGTCGGAGGTTCAAATCCTCTCGCCCCGACCAGACGTAGTAAGGGTCAGTCGGTTAGTAACCGCTGACCCTTTTTCTTTCCGCGCTATTTGACCCCAACATTGACCCCAACAGATCGCAGGATAGGGGTTGCGTTGTCCGGCTGACCGCTGAGCAGGAACTTGGGCCGGACGGCCCGGTGACATCAGTCGCGCGCTCGACATCAATCTCCGGACCGCCTCGCATTTGTTTGGCTAGCGGGCCATGTCGCACGGGTAGCGTTTGTCAAACACTTTCTGCACTCAAGTGCACGGGGCGCCGCCACGGACTCCTATGTAGCTGGAGCCGCTAGCAATGATGCTGGCCTGGACGTAGCGGCGCTGGCGAACGTTGCAGCTTGCGGACCAGTAGCCGCGCCCCCCATCGACTCTGGGCCGGATGTTTGACCCTGCTATTCTATTGCTCCTGCCTCTGGCGTGGTTTAGCTTTCGGGGCAGGATTCAGTGTCGGATCGACAAGCTGGGAATAGAGGCTGCAGCTGGGGCTCCGTCGATAGCTAACGTAGTGAAACGTTGCGTTAAAATGGCTCCTGGCAACAATTCCGCAATCTTTGCGTTCACGCTCAGGACGCCGGTTCACTAAGCCTGAATGCGTGAGGTAACACATGCTCAAGCTAGAAGATATCAAGAAGAGCGCAGCCATCTCCGGCATTGAGCCCGGGCAGGTGGTGCGGATCGTCACCACAGAGCCTGTCGGGGACAACGCCGTTACCGTGTACTACAAGAGGTCGGACGGGCAACTGTGCGAGCGGATGCTATTCCGCACCGACGAAGCCCACCTCTCATTGGCCGAGGCGGGTCGCCCTTGGGCCTTCGATGCGCCGGGCGAAGATTTCAAGCTCGCCACCGAAGCGTGGCGGATCAATCTGGCGCACCTGTTCGATCCGATGATGGCCGTTCACACGTCCAACGTCGAACCGCTGCCGCACCAGATCACGGCGGTGTACGAGTCGATGCTGCCGCGCCAACCGCTGCGCTATGTGCTCGCCGACGACCCGGGCGCGGGCAAGACCATCATGGCTGGCCTGTTCATCCGTGAGCTGTTGATGCGGGCCGACGCCAGGCGCGTGCTGATCGTGGCCCCCGGCAGTCTGGTCGAGCAGTGGCAGGACGAAATGTTCGAGAAGTTCGGCCTGTCCTTCACGCTGTTCTCCCGCGAGCAGGTCGAGCAGTCCCGCAGCGGCAACCCCTTCGATGACATCGACCTGATGGTCGCCCGGGTTGACCAGCTGTCCCGCAACGAAGACCTGCAGGAAAAACTACGCCTCTCGCGCTGGGATCTGATCGTCGTCGACGAAGCGCACAAACTCTCGGCCAGCTACTTCGGCAACAAGGTCAACAAGACCAAGCGCTTCCAACTCGGCGAACTGCTGGGCTCGATCACCCGCCACTTTCTGCTGATGACCGCCACGCCGCACAACGGCAAGGAAGAGGACTTCCAGCTTTTCATGTCCTTGCTGGACTCCGACCGCTTCTACGGCAAGTTCCGCGACGGCGCGCACAAGGTCGATGTCACCGATCTGATGCGCCGGATGGTCAAGGAAGACCTGCTCAAGTTCGACGGCACACCGCTGTTCCCCGAGCGCCGCGCCCGCACCGCCAACTACAAACTCTCCGATCTCGAGGCCGCCCTGTACGCCGCCGTAACCGAATACGTGAAGGAGGAAATGAACCGGGCGGATCAACTGGAGGATGGCGCACGCAAGGGGACGGTCGGCTTTGCGCTCACTGCCCTGCAACGCCGACTGGCCTCCAGTCCGGAAGCCATCTATCAGTCACTCAAGCGCCGTCGCAACAAACTCAAGCGCCGCGTTGAGGAAGAAAAACTGCGCCAGCGCGGTCAGTCGCTAGCCGAGACCCTCGGCCCGAATGGCTTTAACAATGTCCCCGAGGACATTTGGGAATCCGCAGACGCACTCTCGCCCGACGACTACGAAAACTTTGAGGAAGCAGTCGTCGATCAAGCAACGGCAGCACAGACCATCCAGGAGCTCGAGGCCGAGATCATCATCCTCGAAGCGCTGGAGGAACAGGCGCGGCAGGTCGTTCACTCCGGGCAAGACCGCAAGTGGGACGAGCTGTCCAAACTACTGCAGAACACGCCCGAGATGCACGATGCCGATGGCCGCCAGCGCAAGCTCATCATCTTCACCGAGCACCGCGACACGCTGAACTACCTCGCAGTCAAGATTCGCGGCCTGATTGGGAACGAGGAATCCGTGGTGATGATCCACGGCGGCGTCAAGCGCGAAGAGCGCCGCAAGGTGCAGGAGCTGTTCCGCAACGATCCGGCTGCGCGGGTGCTGCTGGCCACCGATGCAGCGGGCGAAGGTGTCAACCTTCAAAACGCCAACCTGATGGTCAACTATGACCTGCCCTGGAACCCCAACCGCCTGGAACAGCGATTCGGCCGCATTCACCGTATTGGTCAGACCGAGGTCTGCCACCTGTGGAACATGGTTGCCGCCGAAACTCGCGAGGGTGATGTCTTCCAGCGCCTGTTCGAAAAACTCGAGGTCGAGCGCAAAGCCCTGGGCGGCCGCGTGTTCGACATCCTCGGCGAGGTGTTCGAGGACAGGAGCCTCAAAGACCTGCTGATCGAAGCCATCCGCTACGGCGCAGACCCCGAGGTTCGCGCCCGGCTGCACCGCAAGGTAGAAGGCGCGCTCGACACCCAGCATCTGGAAACCATCATCAAGCGCAACGCCTTGTGCGAAGAGGTGATGGACGAACGCCGCCTGTTCGCCGTCAAGGAGGAGATGGAGAAAGCCGAGGCCCGCAAACTCCAGCCGTACTTCATCCGCTCTTTCTTTAATCAGGCCTTCCAACAACTCGGCGGCGAACTGCGTCCCCGCGAACAGGGACGCTACGAGATCACCCACGTCCCGGCCAACGTCCGCGAGCGTGACCGTCAGATCACGGGCAGGGATCGTCGCAATCTCGACCCAGTGCTGCGCAAATACGAGCGCGTGTGCTTCGAGAAACAGTACGTGCGCCTTGCAGACCGCGTCGGCGCGCCTATGGCCAGCCTGATGCACCCCGGCCATCCGCTGATGCAGTCGGTCACCGACCTCGTCATGGAACAGCATCGCAACAAACTCAAACAGGGCGCGGTGCTGGTCGATTCCAGCGATATGGGTCTCACGCCCAAAGTGATGTTCATCATCGACCACTGCGTGAAAGAAGGCGCTGATTCCGCCAACGTCGTTTCTCGCCGGATGCAATTCGTCGAGATCGATCCGCAGGGTGGTGCCCTCAACGCAGGTTGGGCTCCTCACCTTGATCTGGAATCGATCAGCAAGGCTGACATGGCCTTGATTGAGGACGTGCTTGCAGCACCCTGGATCACGCAAAACCTGGAGCAGCAAGCACTGGCGCATGCCTCCACCCACCTCGTGCCCGAGCACTTCGACGAAGTGCGTACCCGACGCGAGCACAGCGTAGACAAGACCTTGACCGCCGTCCACGAACGCTTGGTCAAAGAGATCAACTACTGGTCGGATCGCTACATCAAACTGAAGGACGACATCTCAGCAGGCAAGGACGTTCGCCTCACGCTGGAGAACGTCCGCCGCACGATTGACGACCTGACCGCTCGCCGCGAATCACGTGAGAAGGAATTGCTGGCGATGCGCCACGTTATCTCGGCCACCCCGGTGGTGGTTGGCGGCGCATTGGTGATTCCGGCTGGCCTGCTGACACAGCGCAAGGGTGCGCCCGGCTGGACAGCGGACGCAGACGCCCGTGCGCGTGTGGAATGGGTGGCGATGAAGGCCGTGATGGACGCCGAGCGCGCCCTCGGCCACGACGTAATCGACGTTTCAGCGCAGAAGTGCGGCTGGGACGTGACCAGTATGCCGAAGGCGCTGGACGGCAAGCTCCCGCCCTCGCGTCACATCGAGGTCAAAGGCCGCGCCAAGGGCAACAGCACAGTGACCGTGACCCGAAACGAAATCCTCTACGGGCTGAACCAGCAGGACAAATTCATCCTGGCCATCGTCTTGGTAGACGGCGACCAGCACGAGGGGCCGTTCTACGTGACCAAGCCGTTCACGCAAGAACCAGATTGGGCGGTCACCAGCATCAACCTCGACCTCGACCAGTTGTTGGCAAGGGCGGAGGCTGTCTGATGGCAAAGCACCCCTCCCTGGAGAGCATTGTCAACAACGGCTTTGACTTCTTTCGGAAGTCGCTGGCCGAGTTCGATGCTGAGCCGAAGTTCTCGGTGATTCACTTTTTCGCTGCCGTTGAGCTGTTCCTCAAGGCTCGGCTGATGGCGGAACACTGGTCTCTCGTCGTTTCCAAAGACCCGAACTGGGACAGCTTCGAACGCGGCGATTTCAAGTCCGTGACGCTGGACGAGTGCCTCGACAGGCTGGCAAAGGTTGCACGGAGTCCGGTCTCGGCTGACGACACGCGGCGGTTCAAGCAACTGGCGAAGCATCGAAACAAGATTGTCCACTTCCATCACGAGTTGGACGGAGCAAAGGCAGCACAGGCACGTCAAGCTGTCGCTGCCGAGTTGTGCAGTGCATGGCGTTCACTATTTGTGCTGCTGACGCAAAGTTGGGCGGCCGTATTCAAGCCCCATTTGGCGGCGCTCAAGGAACTCGATCAACAGATGCGCAAGTACCGCGAGTACTTACAAGCCATCTATGACGGCCAGCGGGACGCTCTACAGCAGAAGGCACAGCAAGGGCAACGGATTCAGGCGTGTCCTTCCTGTGGATTCGACGCTGACCACGTTGACGAGATCGTGCCGGGGCTGAACGAGCATAGTTGCTCGGTTTGCAACTACCAAACGACCTCGTTGGAGACGACGTGTCCGGCGTGCGGCAGGGCCGTCTCCATCGACGACTGCGGTTTCGCCTCTTGCCCGCACTGCGATCACGCCATCGAGCCCACCGAGCTTGCATCGCATATCTGGGATCGGCAGGCCAGTGACAAGGACAACTGGGAGAGCGGCTATCCCGCACATTGCGCAGACTGTGATGGCTATCAGACGGTGGTGCCGTTTGCAGGAACCGTGCTCTGCGCGTCTTGCTTCAAGACATTCGACGAGACCGAAATTCAACAGTGTGGCTGGTGTTCGGATATGAACGCTGGCGATATGGAAGACAGCTTCTGGGCTGGCTGCGTTGCTTGCGAAGGCAGTGCAGGCCACCACCGCGATAAAGACGATTGAGATCTATGACCACAATAAAAACTCCCAAGAAACTCATTGAGGTCGCGCTGCCGCTCGATGCCATCAACGTGGCCGCCGCGCGTGAAAAGTCGATTCGGCACGGCCACCCCTCTACGCTGCATCTGTGGTGGGCACGTCGGCCGTTGGCGGCTGCGCGGGCAGTGATCTTTGCGCAAATGGTCAACGATCCCGGCTACCAGCAGGGCGGCGGATTCAAGTACGGCGTGAACAAAGAGAAGGCCGAGATTGAGCGCGAGCGCCTGTTCAAGATCATCGAAGACCTCGTGTTGTGGGAGAACACCAGCAACGAAGAGGTGCTTGCCCGTGCCCGCGCCGAAATCGTACGCAGTTGGCGTGAGACCTGCGACCTGAACAAAGCGCACCCACAGGCCGCCGAGCTGTTCAATCCCGACAAGCTGCCCGGCTTTCATGATCCCTTTGCCGGTGGCGGTGCACTGCCTCTGGAAGCGCAACGCCTCGGCTTGGAAAGCTGTGCATCAGACCTGAACCCGGTAGCGGTCACCATCAACAAGGCCATGATCGAGATCCCGCCCAAGTTCGCCGGGCGAGCGCCGGTGGGGCCACGGCTTGCAGGCGACAAGCAAGGCAAGCTGAGTGAGGACTGGAGCGGCGCTCGCGGCTTGGCCGAGGACGTGCGGCGCTATGGCGCGTGGATGCGCGAGCAAGCGCAACAGCGCATTGGCAACCTGTATCCGCAGATCGAAGTCACCGCAGAAATGGTTGCCGAGCGCACTGATCTGAAACCTCTGCTGGGTCAGAAGCTCACTGTGATTGCTTGGTTGTGGGCGCGCACAGTGCGCAGCCCCAACCCAGCCTTCAGCCACGCTGAAGTACCACTGGCTTCGACCTTTGTGCTGTCTAGCAAGGAGGGAAAGGAGGCCTATGTGGAGCCGGTTGTCGAAGGCGACAGCTACCGCTTTACGATGCGGGTTGGCACCCCGACGGTCGAGGCTGAGAACGGCACCAAGGCGCCAGGTCGCGGTGCGAACTTCCGTTGCGTACTCTCTGGCGTGCCAATCAGTGGCGACTACATCAAGGCCGAGGGCCAAGCAGGACGCATGGGTGCGCGGCTGATGGCTATCGTTGCCGAGGGTGTGCGTGGCCGTGTCTATATTGCGCCGACAACCCATCACGAGTCCGTTGCCCGTGAAGCGCAGTCGCAGTGGAAACCGTCTGGCGAAGTGCCCGCACGCATGACTGGCGGCACTTGTGTTCCCTATGGGCTTCGCGAGTGGGGCGATCTTTTCACGTCGCGTCAACTAACTGCGCTTACGACCTTCTGCGATCTAGTTCAGGAAGCAATCCAACGGTGCGCACAGGACGCGCGAACCGCCGGAATCGCTGAAGACGACATTGGACTAGATGCAGGAGGTACTGGAGCAAAGGCATATGCCGAAGCTGTGGGTGTTTACCTGGCCTTTGCCATTGACCGCTTGGCAATGACGGGAAACAACTTGGTCAGATGGAATGGGGTTGGCGAGAAAGCGCAACATAGCTTTGGACGGCAGGCATTTCCGATGCTGTGGGACTTTGCGGAGCCCAACTTTCTGGCAGATGCTACCGGCAGTTTGTCGGCGGGGATCTTCTACAGCTACGACCCACTGCCACTACTGCCAACAGAAACCTCGGGCGTGGTCAAACAGCTCGACGCTCAGTCGCAAACCATAAGTTCGGGGAAAGTGGTTTCAACCGACCCGCCCTACTACAACAACATCGCCTATGCGGATCTGTCAGACTTTTTCTACGTCTGGCTACGCAAGTCGCTGCGCCCCATCTTCCCCGGGCTGTACGCCACACTGGCTGTACCAAAAGCCGAGGAGTTGGTGGCTACACCTTACCGACATGGAGGCAAAGCCGAAGCCGAGCTTTTCTTTCTCGACGGCATGACAGCCGCCATGCACAACCTGGCGGAGCAAGCGCACCCGGCTTTCCCGGTCACCATCTACTACGCATTCAAGCAAAGCGAAACAAAGGACGACGCGGGCACATCTAGCACCGGCTGGGAGACCTTTTTGCAGGCAGTTCTGGATGCAGGTTTTGCGATTACAGGTACGTGGCCAGTAAGAACTGAAATGAAAACCCGGCAAGTTGCCATGGACTCAAATGCCCTGGCCTCTAGCATCGTGCTGGTCTGCCGCAAGCGTCTGGCCGATGCGCCCATGGTGAGCCGCCGCGAATTTCAGCGCGAGCTCAATGCCGCGTTGCCCGAGGCCTTGCTCGACATGACACGGGGTGGCGTCAATTCGCCGGTAGCGCCGGTTGACTTGTCTCAAGCCATCATCGGTCCCGGCATGGCCATTTTCAGCCAGTACGCCGCTGTGCTGGAGGCCGACGGTACGCCGATGGGAGTCAAGACCGCCCTGCAACTGATCAACCGCTTCTTTGCCGAAGACGACTTCGACCACGACACCCAGTTCTGCCTGCACTGGTTCGAGGGCACGGGCTGGGCCAGTGGCAAATTCGGTGAGGCCGATGTGCTGGCCCGCGCCAAGGGCACCAGCGTGGGCGGCCTGGTGGACGGTGGCGTGGTGGAAAGCAGCGGCGGCAACCTGCGCTTGCTCAAATGGGCCGAGCTGCCGCGCGACTGGTCACCCGAAACCGACAACCGCGTCTCGGTGTGGGAGGCGCTGCACCACTTGATCCGTGCACTGAATCAGGACGGCGAATCCGTGGCCGGAGCATTGCTCGCGCGTATGCCTGCCCAAGCTGAGCCGTCACGCGCTTTGGCCTACCGGCTCTACACCTTGTGTGAACGCACGGGCTGGGCCGAAGAAGCGCGCGCCTACAACGAGCTGGTCACGGCGTGGTCTGGCATTGAACAAGCATCGGCGGATGTGGGCATCGTCGGCTCGCAGACGCAACTGGACATTTGATTGGGGAGTTGAAGATGAATCTCAAACCGTGGCGTGAAGTTGCCGTCCCGCATGAGGATGTCCTGAAAGGCACATTCCAGCAAGCCGAGTTCGCGGCTGATCTGTCCCGGGTTCACGAAGGCACCGCAACCGCCGAATACCAGAACCCGACGCTGTTCTTCCAGCGTACCTTCTTCACCGAAGGGATGCGTCTGCTGCTCGACTCCGTGGTCAAGCGCTTGTCGGGCAAAGGCGGCGATCCGGTCATTCAATTGCAAACCGCGTTCGGCGGCGGCAAGACCCACACGATGCTGGCGGTCTACCACCTCGCCAAGGGTGAAGCCCTGGCCAGCGATCTGCCCGGCGTTCCGGCCATCCTTGATGCTGCTGGCGTCACGGAACTGCCGCGTGCGCGGATCGCAGTGCTGGACGGCATCAAGTCCTCGCCCAACCAGCCAGTGGTGCGTGATGGGCAGGCCATTCGCACCCTGTGGGGCGATCTAGCGTGGCAGTTGGGTAAGGCCGAGGGCTACGCCCTGGTGGCGGATGCCGACGCCTCGGGCACCTCGCCGGGCAAGGCCGTGCTGGAAACCTTACTCAGTCGTTACGCGCCTTGTGTGATTCTGATCGACGAGTTGGTGGCCTACGTGCGCCAGTTCGAAGAGGGTAAGGCGCTGACCGGCGGCAGCTTCGACTCGAACCTGAGCTTCGTACAGGCCCTGACCGAAGCGTTGAAGGCGGTGCCGACGGCAGTGCTGCTGGCTTCGTTGCCGGAGTCGGACAAGGAGGCAGGCAGTCAACGTGGCGTCAAAGCGCTTGCCGCCCTGGCGCACTACTTTGGCCGCATTCAGGCTCTGTGGAAGCCGGTGGGCACCGAGGAAGCGTTCGAGATCGTCCGTCGCCGTCTATTCACCAGCATCAACGACAAGCTGGCGGCGGAATCGGTGTGCCGAGCGTTCGCGGACTACTACACGGCCAACGGCGAGGACTTCCCCCGCGAGACACAGGAGAGCCGCTACTTTGAGCGGCTGATGCACGCCTACCCGATTCACCCGGAGGTGTTCGACCGCCTCTACGAAGACTGGTCGTCGCTCGACAACTTTCAGCGCACCCGTGGCGTGCTGAAGCTGATGGCCAAGGTGATCCACCGCCTGTGGAAGGACAACGACAAAGATCCGTTGATCATGCCCGGCAGCTTCCCGCTACAGGATGCGGACACCCGCAACGAGGTGATCTACTACCTGCCGCAGGGCTGGGACCCAGTCGTGGAGCGTGACGTGGATGGCGAGCGAGCCGAAACCACCGACATCGAGAACCGCGACACGCGTCTTGGCAGCGTGCAGGCTTGCCGCCGCTCGGCCCGCGCGATCTTCCTGGGCAGTGCGCCGAGTACGGCAAACCAGATGGTGCGTGGCATCGAGCTGGAGCGCGTGGCCTTGGGCGTCGCACAGCCGGGGCAGCAGGTCGGCATCTACAAGGATGCACTGCGCCGCTTGGGCGACCGCCTGCATTACTTGAACAGCGGAAACAACCGCTTCTGGTTTGACACCCGCCCGAACCTGCGCCGCGAGATGGAGGAGCGCAAGCGCCGCTTCCAGGACAAGGAGGACGTGTTCCCCGCGATCCGTGACCGCGTGCAGAAGACCTTTGCCAGCGGCGTGTTCGGTGGCATCCACATCTTCACGACCAGCGGCGACGTGCCGGATGACTGGCAGTTGCGCCTTGTGGTTCTGCCGCCCGATGCCGCCTTCAGCCGCAGTGGCCAGAGCCTCGCCATCGAGCGCGCCACCGAGATTCTGAAGACCCGTGGCGACCAGCCGCGCTTCAAGCAGAACCGCCTGATCTTCCTGGCCGCCGACTCCGACAGCGTGAGCCGCCTCAAGGATCAGGTGCGCTCGACCTTGGCATGGCAGTCCATCGTGAGCGACATCAAGGAGATGAAGCTCAACCTCGACCAGTTCCAGTCGCGGCAGGCCAGCAAGAGCCTGGAGGATGCCAACGAGGCTCTGCGCCGGATGATCCGCGAGACCTACAAGTGGATGGTGGCGCCGATGCAAGAGGCACGTCCCGGCAAGGGGTTGACCGAGATCCAGTGGGAGCATTTCCCCGTCAATCCGGGTGCGCAGAACCTGTCACTGGAAATCGAGCGTGTGCTGAAAGAGAACGAACTACTGATCACCGAATGGGCTCCGATCCACTTGGCCACGGCGCTCAAGAACTGGTTCTGGAAGGACGACGTCAAGGAAACCAGCGCGCTTAATGTCTGGCAGCAGAGCTGCCAGCAGCTCTACCTCCCGCGACTAAAGGACGACGCAGTCTTCCAACAGACGATGGGAGCAGGCGCTGAGAGCCGGGATTTCTTCGGCTTCGCGCAAGGCAAGGAAAATGGGCGCTTTGTCGGCTTCTCGTATGGCAAGCGCACCTCGCTGTTCCTGGACTCGTCCCTTCTGTTGATCGAACCGGTCACCGCGGCTGAGTATGCCCAAGCGCTGCGCGTCGCCGACGAGTCTGCGCGCCCGAAGCCGACTGACACCACGCCGAGCACCCCGGGCGGTGGCGACATCTCGCCGCGCGTCGAGGACTCAACTAAGTCAACCTACGTTGGCGGTGCTGGCGCAGCCCCGCAGTCAGTCAAGAAGCAGTTCTACGGCAGCATCGAACTCGACGCCATTCAGGCCAAAAAGCAGTTTGCCGATCTGGTCGACGAGGTTATCCTGCAATTCACTTCCCGCCCGGGTGTGAAGGTCAAGATCGCCATCGAGATTCAGGCCGACTCTGCGACCGGCTTTGATGACGGGCTTCAGCGTGCTGTCAAGGAGAACTGCAATGTGCTGCGGTTCAAGAACGCTGAGTTTGAGGATGGGGACTGACTGGACGAAGGATAAGAGCGCGCAAGGTACTGACTTTTGGACCGCACTGGGATCGGTTACCAAAGCGGGCGATCAACACCTGATTCGGTTCTGCCTCCGTCGGCATTACTTCTTCAGTGTGGCACAGGTGCCGGTACAGCAGGGCGCTGGTGCCGACGCCGACGATGTGTTGCGAGGCTGGGAGGTCTACGAGGCAGTCTTCTCGGCGCTCGCGCCATATATTGTACAGGTGCCGTAGCAGAATCGGGCCAAGCGTCCCGCACTTTTCGCGGTGTGCCAATCGACGTGTGTCCGAACTGGGGGGGCCTTAAGAAAAATCGTGCAATCAATTGCACACGTCACCTCTCGGAGGCCGACACCCAGTTCGCGCTTCGGCGCATCGATGCACGCAACTCAGCGTATCGCGAGTAGCGGTGTTTCCTGCGCCAGGCGTTTCAGGATGTTCAGGAATCCCGGATCGTATCCTTCATCAACATGTCGATTGTTCCACAGTCCTGACTCGCGAACCTTTTCCCGATCGGAGTGTCGTCCGAGCCAGCGTGCAGAGGGTATATCGAGGGCGTCGCGCCGGTAGTTGCTGAGAAGGCCGATACTGTTGCGCTCGATGTAGCCGCGCATGCTCTCGGGGCCCGGCGGGTCGAGCTCTGCGACAAAGATGAAAGGCATCGCCTTGATATGGGAAGTGACAGCGCACTCGAGTAGTATCTCCGCCTCCTTCACAGCTTCGCTTGCCATCCCCACGCGTGTCGCGGCTTGCCTGTAATCCCCGCCGATACCCCACGAACGAGGCTCGGCAAAACCGTCTCGCTCTTTTATCGCCGATCCGACCAGTAAGCGGAAAATGGAACCGCGATGGTTGCCGGAGCCGTCGCGAATGATGCCGCGATGCTGTGACAGCCGATTCTGCAGGGTCGCCTTCGACTGTCCCAGCGCATGCGTACCGACCCGGACGACTCGCAAGCCTACCCCGGAGTCGGTACGATGTTCTCCTTCTTCGAAGAAGAAATAAACGCCGCGTGCGGGCCAACCAATCCGTTGGTGGCAATCGCGAAGCTTCAGCTTATCGCCGAGACGCGCCTCGATCTGCGCGAGGATCGCATAGAAGCGCTGCAAGTCGTCAAGCCTGTCCATTCGCACTCTTCAGCCATCGCAACTGTTGGCCTATGCCAAATCCTTGCCTTGGTACCTCCACCGTCCGCGCTCGCGTTAGCATGTAATCGATCAAAAATTCACGGTAGCGGACTCCGGCGAGCATGACAATCCGATCCGCCGATGGGAGGGCAGCGTCCAACTGGTTGATGACCTTATTGGCCCATGTTCGGCGCTGGAGCAGCTCGCTGATGCTCATCCGATTGAGTGTCTTCTTGTAAGGAGCGAAGTGCCTCTCCGGCTCAAGCAACCTGTACTCCGCCGAAAGGATGAACCACCACGTCCCCGACGCGTCGACGTAGGTCCGAGCCTTGTGGAACCAATCCGAGGTGTAAAGCAATTTCGCAGGGCTAGGCCCGTCCCGCTTTTGCTTGACACACGAGACGAGAAATACCGTGTTCAAGATCGCCACCTTTGTTGGGCTGTGGACACTCGGCACATCGGGCAGTCGTGAGGCGGAGAGGCCACGATGGGCCCCATCACGGACACCAATCTGATCTTCTCTGTCGGCGCGGATCGTGTGTCTGCGCTAAGGTGGGTGACCAGCGATTGCACTTGATTGCAAGAATCTACTGAGCTTGGGCACGCTGCGCGTGATGGCGTTGCAATCAATTGCACGACTCATTGCCGGGTGTTCAAGCTGCAGCGCGATCACGCACGCGCATGATGACTTGGCGTGCGACCCCGTACTCTTTGGCGACCGCGTAGACGGTCGCACCCCGTGCGAGGCGTTGCCGCACTTCCGTCTGCTGCTCGTCCGATAGTGCCGAGGGGCGGCCGAGCTTGCGGCCTTCCGCCTTCACGCGCTGCAAGCCCGCTTGCGTGCGCTCGATGAGCAAATCGCGTTCGAACTGTGCGACGGCCGTTAGGACGCCCATCGTCATCTTCCCGGCGCTCGATGCTAGGTCTACTCCGCCGAGGGCCAGGCAATGAACGCGCACGCCCATCTCGGCGAGCGTCTGCACGGTCTGCTGTACGTCGATGGCGCTGCGGCCAAGTCGATCGAGCTTCGTCACTACCAACACATCGCCCTCTTCGATGCGGTCCAACAGCTTTTGGAAGCCCGGCCGCTCATTAGTAGGCACGCTGCCCGAAATATGCTCGGTGATCGTGCGCTTCGCCGTTACTTCGAAGCCAGCTGCCGTGATCTCGGCTATCTGATTCTCCGGGTGTTGATCGACGGTGCTGACGCGGCAGTAGGCGAAAACGCGGCTCACGGTTGCCCCATGGGGTTGCAATTGATTGCACGGCCGCCGTACGGCACGTGATGTACTAAAACCTATAATTATTTTAGTACAGGGGTACGAAAGTTCAACATCTAGTTTTCATACCCGCTGAAAGACAGGCGTGCAGATGGGTGCGTAACCGGTCGTATTAGTACTCACCTCACGGCCAGCGCTGAGCGCCCGTCCCGCGCTGCCTGGGTGACCGCCGTGTCAGTCTTTCCACACTTCCCGGTCCAAGCTGAACTGCTCGATCACGCCTTCGACAAGCTGTCTCTGATAGCCGGACAGGCGGCGCAACCGGCCGAGTAGTTGAAGCTCCTCCGGCGTTGGCGTGATCGCTCCGTCCTTCTGGTCCTGCGCAGGCTGACGGGGGCGCTTCATATCGGTAACGCCGAACCTCAACCACTGCTCCGACACATCGAGCCACGAGGCCAACGTTTTGATCTTATCGACGGTCGGGCGAGCCGTGCCTGTCAGCCATTTCTGGGCTGCTTGCGGCGTAATCGGCTCGGCTGGATGGCGCAGATTGAACTGAATGGCTAGTTGCGAAGCGGTCTCAGTTGGCTTCGAGCTGCGCTTGAGGGCCTGCTTGAGGCGGGCGGCGAAAGCCTTTTTCTCGTCGAGTTCTGGCATCCGCCAAGTCTCGGACAGGTAGGCCTCTTGGTGAAAACCATATGGTTGTGTTAATAAACCTATAGGTTCTACACTTACTAGGACTAGGGGGCGAGACCAAATACCAATCCGCGTGAGGCATGTATGAACCCAAACGCCTTCTACAAGGAATTCTTGGAACCGCAACCGCAGGGCGCACCAGTTAGCCCGCGTGGCAAGTTGTTCGTCTGAGCTTCCCCATCATTTTTGCCTACCCTCGGGCATCTAGCGAAAAGGGGGGCAAGAGGTGGATATGATGTAACCACAAAAAGGGGTGCATAACATGAAGCAGACCAAGAAGATTGGGGCAGCAATGGCTGCCCTTTTTTGCTTATCAACCAACGCGTTTGGTATCGATCTGGATTCTCCTGCACCAGCTGCTGCACCAACAGTGCGGTCGGAGATCGAACGCGGTGACGATACGGCATTCCACTGCAACCAGCACCATATAAGCGATTCGGTGGGGAAGTTTCGTTGTGCGACAGACGCACTCCATTCAAATGAACAATTGAATCGAGCAACCGAGCCATTCAAGTTCGGCCTATACATGGGGAGCTTGATGTTAGAGACGGTCAGCTATAAGGTGGCGGCAGAAAGGGGCGAAAGGAGCCTAGACGCATTGGCGGGTTCCATCAGGCGCTACTACACCCTAGCAAAAGAGGCGGCGGCAAAATCCAACCTTGCGATTGAGTCGTACTGCGAGGTGAGTGAGATAAAAAAGGAATATTGCTACAAGACGGTCGAGGAAGCACGGTCGCACTAATCGTGCCAATGCGCGTCAATTGAGGCCCGTTCCGGTACACGCGAGCAATGGGTGTATCCGTGCGGGCATTTGTATTTCACCAACGGCATCTTGGATGCCGCACAGAACTAGCAATGCCCTTCCCCCACAAATTGCGTTAATGTGTAGTCGCCGTCCGAAGGCCCGCTAGGTGAGCACCAGCGGGCCTTTTTGCATTCTGCCGTCGCAGAACAGGGCAGCAGGAGAGGCCATACGGCGTCCGGCGTTCTACAAATCGGCCTGAGCCCGCGCGACCGAGCACATGCGCATCCGCCTCACAGAGACTGACAGTCTTGAGTCGTGACATCGTGCAATTGATTGCAGTTCTGATCGACGCTTCCCTAGGAATTCCTCCTCGACCACTGCGTCGGAGAGGAGAACCGTTCGCCTTCGGCCATTGCACGACCAACATATTCGGCCGCGAGTCAATAGCGGATTGATCGTCTGCCGGGCGGAAACCGGCCAGAACCGGTCCCTGACGGGGGCGGTTATGTCTCAACTATGACCGTCCGCTGATCGCCAGACAGGGAACATCCGCGAAGATGCGTCAGATGGAAGTAGCTCGGCCTTTGCGGAACTTCGAGGCGAACACCCATGGGCTTCTCCGGGCCCTTGCCGAGCAGGCTTGCATAGCCACGCGAAATTACCAATGCCGAGGTACGCGTACAGGACCGCAACCCAGCAGATGCACCGCACGAGTTGACACCACATCGTCATCGGACGTGAAGCAGAAAAAAACGATCGCAGCCGTACAATGGGTATCACAAAAGGACGCGGATTCAGCCCATATTGTCTGAATTGAACCAGGAGACTATCAACACCATGAAAGCGACACTACTAAGCACCTTGGTGAGTTTAGTTTTTGTAACGCCCTCGGCTCACGCGTGGAAGCCGGAGGTTGGTGAGGTCCCCGGGGAAATCACTACCTTCGAATACGTTGACGGCTCGGCCCTGTCGCTTGCAGACCTGAAAGGGCAACCGGTGCTACTCTATTTCGGCGCTGATTGGTGCATCCCGTGTCACAAGGCAAGACCCGTCGTCGAGAAAGTTGCCAAGGCAAATCAGAGCCGAGGACTCAAGGTCATCTTCCTGAGCAACGACGACAATCGGATCCGGGCCAAGAAGCAGGAGGAAGAGAAGCAGATGGGCGCACGAATTGCGATGCCCACCATGACCGCCTGTCCTCCAGCAAGCTGTCCTGGCGGTGTGCACGATCTCGGCGCGTTTGGCAAGACCTACGTGCTGCCGACTGCCGTCCTCCTCGGTGCCGACGGGACCGTGAAAGAAAAGCTCGAACGCGGCGAGGTCATCTCTCGCGGGCTGGAAGCGTCCGTGGATCACCTCCTGTCGCGGTGAGCGCCTAACTGGCTGGCGTCAGCCTCTCGCCGAGCCAGGCACGCAACGCTTGAGCGATTCCGGGCTCCGGGACGACCGTGAAGCCCTCGCGATACCCCGGCACTTCCGGCGAATGCGCGGCGAAGCAGTCAAGGCGCGCATCGGCTAAATCAGCGTTTCCCTAGTCGCCCGACAGATGCGTACATAGACTGGCGGCGTTTTCCTGGTTTTCGTATAACTGCATTGTGAATCTTTGGAGACGCTGTCGAATCCCCTTGTGTTTAGTTTGGCTTGATCTATAAACAAACGAGCAACGGGAATTCCGCGCATGCCCGGCGTATGGGCGTGTCTTGCTTACCGCGATCGGGCGAGTTGCCGCATCGCTTGGGTGCGTAGAGGCGAAGCCAATCGATGCGACGCACTCAAGTCACGGTAGGGGCGGAAACAAATTGTGGACTCGCCGATACGAGCTGTAAGCATTGCGACAATTTTCGTAGTGACCGTATGACGGCGCAAGGGAAAAGCAAATGTTACGGCAAAAAGTCCTACACCAAATGCTGCTCGCCGTCGTGGCCTCGTCATTCCCATTGGCTGCGAATGCCCAGGACTTGTCGGCAGACATGGTGAGATATTCTGGGGCTGAGTACGATGGCGTCTGGTCCGGCCATGGAACGGTAAGTAGGGGAAACAACTGCACCCCCAACCCGTCGCTCAAGTTCACCGTGAAAGGCGGACGCATTCTGACGAATGGCTCTACTCAGGGAGCCTATTTTGGAGCCGGTGCTAGCAAGGTTGTTGGTGTCATCCTGCAGGATAAAACCATCGACTTGACGCTCCTCGACAAGAACGGTCGCGGCAGAGACTCTCAGGCCTATGGCGCCATCGCGGGCGACTCGGAGATCCGGCTGAATGATCCGGGCGAGAATTGCTCCTACGTGTACACCCTCACCAAGGCCGAGAAATGACAAACTTCATAGCCCGTGTACTGGTGGTCCTCACTGGCTTCGTCTTGATATCGGGCTCCCTTGCAGACGACAGGCTTGCCATTCCGGCCGTTGCCGCTGGCAATCCGAATGCACCAACAAAGATAGAGTTCTACCTGTCTCCCACTTGCCCGATGTGCGCTGCGACGTTCCGGAATACGGTACTTCCCCTGTTAGGTCAGGCCATCAAAGGGGACCAATTGTTCGTTCTCATTGGCATCATGCCTCGCTCGGAAGCGGACGTGAACTTTGCGAGAGTGCTGGCTTGTGTCCCACAAGAGCAACTACTTCCATTCATGACGCACTGGTACTTCTATCGCCGAACGGGCGAACCGCAGTTAGATAAGTTGCTTCAGATGGGAAAGGAACACGGGATATACGGCACCACCGTCGAACAGTGCACATCCAATCGAAATGATGTAGCGTTCCTGGGGTTCAATCAATTGGTTTTCGTCCAGCAGGGCATTCGACAAACGCCAGCAATTTTCATCAATAAGAAGCATGTGCAAGACGTGTTTTATTTATGGCAGCTTGAAGAGCTTCTGCCAAAAATCGCTGCAAGGAGCGAAAAGGAATGATCATGAAGGGACCGGTGAAGCTGATAGTGATACTGCTGCTTTGGTTTGGACTTCAGACGGCGTGCCATGCATGTGGTGGCACTGCCCTTACCTCCATTGGCACCGCTACAGCCCCCCCCATTGTCGCTCAAGCTTCTTTGGGTGACGGGGGCGACTTCTTGGGTGGGATGGTCCTTGGGTTGGTCGGCGTGCTGACCGCCACACATGCAAGTGCGATAGCTGGCACAGTCGCAACTGGCCTCCTGTCGTTGTCAGCGACGCCACCAGGGCTGGCGGTCGTAATCGCAGCCATTGGGTTGACAGCAGCGGTGTATGGTATGGCGCTTGCTTTTCCTTCGCTTATGCACGCGAGCGTGGTGCAGTCGATAAAGGCAAGCATCGCCGAAAAACTTCGTTGACGATTAGATAAATCGCAGCTGACGTCGGGTGACGGCCGTCGTCGCCCGCGATGCTCATCACGGCAGGCCTGGTTAGCAGTCCGCGACCGTCCGGAAAGGCCGAGCTTTTGCCGATGGGCCTATTTCGCGGATGTCCGTTTCGCCTTCAGCAGCGGCCGTTGGGCCGTACTGATGCTGAACTTCCGCTCAGGGTCGGCTACGGCCAGCCGCGTCGGGCGGCAGTGGGCCAGTTCCAGACATTCGCCTACATGCTTGCATCCACGCAGAAACGTCGGACATCGGGACATCTCACTTGGCTAAACCCATCGAGTGCGTAACCGCGAAAATCCACTGCACACTGGTCACTGCTGCATAGGTGATCGCCAAAACTCCGATATAGAACACGCTTACAAGACCTGCTACGATCCACCGCGGTGGCTGAGGCGTTGGGAAAACGTTTAGGTATCGAGCGATTCCCTCGTCAGACTTGGTATATGCGTTGATCTGATGCCAAGTGAGAGGGGGGAAATATAAGTACGACACCATAATCTGCTCATTCGGAACGAGTGCGGGGACGATGATCTCCCACCCGCCTGCCTCTGTGGTCTTACTTTCGTGCTGGATGCGTGGTTCAATAACATAATGAGCGATCTGCACGTTATGTCCGAGGCGAACATTAAAGGCCGTTTTCTTTCCCGTGTTTCTTACAATGATGCTGTGAACGTGCACCTGGGCTCCAGGCGCACCAGTTGGCGGTGTCAATGCGTCATTTTGGCTTTTGGGCTCGGCGCCCGCTGTCGTAAGCAGCGGACCTTGGGCGGGCGGAAGAGTAAATCCGGCTGCATGCGCCATGTATGTAACCAGCTTTGGCCGGTTCTCCATTCGCTTGCCGATAGCAGCGACGACAATGGCAGTGATTATCGGAAAGACGAGCTTGCTCACCAAATCCCAATCCGGCGCCATGTTCAGCTCCTATTGAAGGCGTCTGCCGAACCGCTAGTTTCGCACAGCGCAAAGCGGTATTGCGAGTGTCCGATATCGCGACGAGCGCATGACCGCGTCGGGTCGGTTTCTGCCGGTCATGATGGCACTGGCGCGAACATCTACGTATCCGCCGATGGGCAGATCGGTGCGTCGCGGGAGCACGGCGCGCGCCCTTTTCCGAGCCCGGCGTCACTTGCCCGATGCCTCTTGCAATCAATTGCAGAATCCGAGACGCAATTGGTTGGCGGCTTGTTCAGCAAACATCAGGGTGGCGTACCTCGTCATTAGGCAAGTCCCGAGCCAATGCGGTGCCATGCGTCTCGAAACTCGTCCTGATCGTAGCGGGGAGGGTCCAGCCAGTACGAAACCTTACCGTCCTTCTTGTTGCAACCGGCATGCTTCTTTACCTCCGAGGGCAAAAGGACAAATGCATTTGGCTCTGTGACAACGTTATTAACGATGATCCAGAAATCGCCCATTATTTTGTCGAGGGTTGTTCCGAGCGGAACGGCGTTTCGTTTGCTAAGGGCCTTGACCTGAACCCCGATGAATTTTGATCCTGAAGCGTTATAGGCGATCAGATCGACGCCACGAGCGTTGCGCGCCGTTGGCATCACGTTCCAGCCAAGTAGCGAGAGCCGGTAGCAGCAGTAGTAGAGCCCAATGTTTCCGGTGACCTGTGGCTCAAGTTTTATTTGAAGTTCCATTTGGCTCGCTCATTGTTGAGCACGGCGGATAGCGTCTCACGTAGAAATCGCATTCGGTCGTGCAGCAGGAATCATTGATACGCCATTCTCGAACCGTAGCGAGGTCGTCTGCCATCGCACCGATCGCATCGGCGAGCTCGAGCGTCACGCGCCACCGTTCAGGGATCGCATCGACGCCCATCATGGCCCCTAGCAAATTGCCCGCGATAGCGCCCGTTGAGTCGCTGTCGCCATCGTGGTTGACGGCCAGCACAACGCCAGCCTCGAAGTCAGGCGTCGAGAGGGCGCAATAGAGGCTTATGGCGAGCGCCTCCTCAGCCACCCACCCTTCGCCGAGTTCTTGCAGAGCATCAACTTGCCCGTGGCGGTCCGCAGCGAACTGCTCCGCATTCTCGATCGCAGCGAGCGTTTCCTCGTGCCGATCACGCTGTCGAAGTTCGGTCTTAGCGCGGTCGATCGCATTGGTCAGCGGCACGCCCACAAGCAACAACGCGACGACGACTGCGAAAACCCCCGCGGTGAACTGCCTCGTAGGGTGGCCGTGCGTGATCGCCGCAATATCTGTGGCGACGGAGAACGCCTGCCCGATTGGGTTCTGGACCTCTGAATCATTGATCCAATTCGCAACGAACATTCCAACTGGAGCGACACGCATCACCCCGCCGCAGCCCTTGCTGTCATTGCTGGCCCGATCAGCGTACCTGGTCAGTGCGCGAAGCACAGCGAGACAGGTATTGCCGGGGGCACGGCGGCTGAACAGTTCGCGCTGTTCGGCAAGCCAGCCAGACTCGCCTGGCGGCTCGGCGACCTTCGGTTTGACGCCCTGCGTGCGAAGCCATCGCAGGTAAGCCTGCGCGGTGGCGTCCCCGAATCTAGGGGTGTCGCCGCACAGAACAGCACCCACGTGGGCGCGCAGAATTCCGTCGCCCGTGAACAGCGTCATCTGCGTGTCGTCAGTGATGGCGCCGACCCGACCGTAAGCCGCCGCGAAGTCGAGAATGCCGCCGGAGTCGAATTGGCGCCGAATGTCCGGGAGGCTCATGAATTCAATTGGAGCGCCGAGCGCATCACCGACTGCGCCTCCCACCAGGCAGCCGCGAAAGCGACTGCGCTTGATCGGGTCAGAAGGTACGCAGGGGAAGGAATCTTGCATGTCGGGCTTCCTCATCAGCGGGTGTCGGTTGCCCCGCTTTCCGTCTGGCCAACCCCGCTGTCGAGTGCCTGCGTCCTTTGTCCGACGTCTTGTGCAATTGATTGCAAAAACGCACTTGTCGCAGGGGCCGTTCGTCGATCATGTCGCCTTCTCGCCAGGATGGTTCTTCGCGAGCCAGTCACACCATTCCTTGTAGCAGTACGAGTGCGGGGGCACCACAACGCCCGACTGGTAGATGCCTTCGAAGTCTTCGTTTTCCTCGTCCGAACCCGGTTCCGGATCAGGGCGACCGGGAAAATCGTTGTCGAACTTGTCCGGGTCGAGGCCATACTTGTCGAGTTGCTCGCCCATTTCAGACGCTGCTCCTAATTCCCGTTCCATCTGTGCCAACTGGTCCCACGTTTCAATGAGGTCATCGGATCGGCAATTTCTTCGCGCCCTTTCCAGCCATGCGCGGGACTTCGTCAAATCCTTCTCGACGGGCACTCCGTTCCCGTACATCTCGGAGAGGCACAGCGCCGCAACGGTGCTCCCACTCAAGGCAGCGCTTTCAATCTCACTCTGATAACCCAGCAAGTTACCGATCGACGTGACGTCGCCCTTCCGGGCTGCTGTTGTGTGATAGCGGGCTGCAGCCACGATGTCCCGCGGCACCCCTCGCCCAAACCGGTACATTGTTCCGAGTTCCCCAATGGCCTCGGTGTAACCCTGTGCAGCCGACTTCGCGAACCAGTGCGCGGCTTCCGTATCGTTCTGTTCGACGCCATCCCCGCGCGCATAACGCATGGCAAGATTGAACTGCGCAACCCTTTCCCCCTGCTCGGCGGCTTGCCGATACCAGTAGACCGCCATTTTTGAATTCTTCTCGGTGCCGATTCCTCTCTGAAACATCGTGCCCAGATTGTTCTGCGCGCTAACGTTGCCCTGTCCCGCTGCGGCGCGGTACCAATACAGCGCTTGCGCACAATCTTCGTCGACACCCTTGCCGGTGCGATACGCTTCCGCCACCGCGAACTGCGCGTCGACATCGCCCCGCTTCGCTTTCTTGATTTTCGCTTCAAATTTCGGCGACATGGCTGCCCCCGTTACTGCGACGAAACAAAATTTCGCGCCGATAACTCCGACTCGCAGCTCCAACGGTAGGCCACAAGCGGACCATCCCTACCGGCGCTGTAGTCGACGCACGCGACCGTAGGCGACTGAATAGCGGGGCTGCCAGTCATCCAGTAGTGACCGACGAATACGGGTTTGTCGCCGGAATAGCCGATCCTCGCGCCCTCAGGTATCTCGGTATCGGGGAGTTGGGCTTTCGTTTCAGGGGGAACTAGCGCCGCCTGCCGATAGGTCGTCGCCGTGGCGTCCCACCAGCGTGTGCGCGCCTCGTGGCGTGTAATGCCCGACTTGTCGACGAACGAACAGCCCGCGGGAAGCCGGACCTCCAAGCCCTTTAAGAGGGCCTCGATCATGCGGTATTCAACCGAGCCCTTGCGACTGGCCTTGACCATCATTGCGTCGTCCAGCAGGTGTCCCAGCCTTAAGCGTGCTTCAAGCACCGCCATATAGCTGGGATGCCAGCAGGCATGAATCACCCGCAGTTCGGGCAATTCGAGCCAGAGCGGCAGAGTAAGGAACCAGTCAATGATTTCACCGTGCAGGTCAGGCTTATGCTCGACTTCGGCCAAGAACGCTGCATGCTGATGGCGGTTCTTCTCACCCACCTCGCCCTTGCGGGGCCGCAGATATTCGTCGTCCTGATCGGGATCACGCAGGTACCACGCAATTGCGTTGAATTCGTGGTTCCCCATCACAGCCAGCGCGCTGCCAGCATCAACCATGGGGCGGACGATATCGATCGTGTCGAGTTGGTGTGGGCCGCGGTCGATAAAGTCGCCGACGAAGACCGCCGTGCGATCCTGATGACGCCATGCCCCCATCCGCTCGCGGTAGCCGAGCCGCTGCAGCAGTGCGGTCAGCTTGTCCGCATGACCGTGCACGTCCCCGATGATGTCATAGTCCATAGCCCGCCTTTTTTTGATTTTTGACTCATGACCGCCCATCAAAAAGCATAGCAGAACCACCTGGGCTTAGCTGTTCGGACAAGCACGCGGATCGATCACTGTACGCGCTTTCCGTCTGTGCGAATTTGCAATCATTGCAAAATCAGCGATCGTCTCAGCGTCAAGCCACAGATTGCATTGGAGCGACCCGAACCTTGAGAGCGGTGCCATCGGATGACGGAAAAGATTATCGGCGGCCGAGGATCAAGGTCGTATGGCGCTCCAACGCAATCGGCTGGAAAGACGGCACACGCGAGGGTGCTCGGGGTGGCCCCGTGGTTTAAAGCGCCGATAAAGATTTGACAAACGCGGATTCCAGTTCGCCAGCTTGCAGAGCACGCCATATCGCGAACAGGTTAGGTTTGTTGGCAATGGCCCAGGCGGATACAGCTTTATCGTACTTTTGATCGAGGTTACCCTCTATCCTTTCCCCAGTATCCACTGCATAAACCGCCACGTGGTTATACGGTCCATAGTCCACGTGAAAATGTGGCCTCGAATGCCCTGGCTCCTGATACATCTTGATCTTCATTTGCCCATTCCCCGACAGCCGTAAAGGGCGGATACGCTCCTCATGCGGTGTGGCGAACTCAAAATCCACTTTGGACAATGCATCCCGAAGCGACGCAAGGTCTTTGTCACGTATCTGTGGACGGCCAAACCTGGCGCGTAGCACGGCGATCAGATACCTTAGCCTGTTCACTGATGGGCCCCGGGGATTGAAATCGAGGTTTCGCTGGGTACAGCATTATCATAGGTGATGTAAAGCGCTCGACCAAGCCCGATAGCCTGTCGTGGCTTCGGTTTACTTCGCGCCATCACGGATCGCTACGAGCTGCCAGCACGGCTTGCCGTCGATTAGATCGATGACCTTTCCCAAGGCAGTAAACCTCCGATTGTTGGTCGATGCTGAGGACGCGATCAGCCGTTGCAATTGCTTGCAGGAACTGCGGGGGCCTCGTGAGACTCCAGTTTCAGATTGCCGACCTCCCAAACGAACCCATTTCTGCCCGACGTATCACTCTAGGCTGCGGCCACGGTACCGTCGTCGAGCGTCTTGAGGCGCCATTCCTGAGCTTCCCGCAGTGCACGCATCGCCCGGTACATTTCATTGTCCAGCGCGGTCTGGTATTTGCAGAGTAGCTCCTGACCGATCGGCGCCGACTGGCGGGACCGCACGAAGTCAGCCACCTCGACGATAGTGGCGCGCCGACGCATATGCGCCATCTCGGAACAGCAAGAATCCACTGTCTTGTTGACCCAGCCCAGCAGACCACGTTTGAGCGTCTGCACATACTGCGCGACGGTCACGTGAGCACTGGCTGCCTCCTCACGCAACGCCGCATGCATAGTCGAGGCGACTTGCTCCAAGCGGGCAATGTCGTTGCCCTCGAGTGAAGTCCGGTCGAGGTTGTGGTATTCCTCGACGAGGGTTTGGCAGTATTCGAAATACTCGGCGTCGAGCCCGTCGTCATCAGACGGTGGCTCAAGATCGCCGTCTTCGATCTGCTTGGGGTAGACCATGCCCATCGCACTCTCGATCTGACGGCGATTACCTTTCGCCTCGAGACGTCGGCTCAGTTCGATACCTGCGGTTTCCGCGCGGACCAGGCGTTGCTGCCGCCATATCGACACGGCGATTCGCTCGACCAGAGTCAGTTCGAGACTACCGTTCGGGCGCAGCGACGCCTGCAACCCGTCGAGCAGAAGCTGGAAATCTTCCGGGTTCTCGTCATCGAGAAGCAGTCGCGCGCTCAAGACGCCATGCTTCATTGCATTGCCGCTGGCCTTGACTTTACCCTGAGGGGTTACTGGCCCCAAGCTCTTATGGGCGTTTTTTTGGTTGGCTGCCGTCTGCTTCGCCGTCGTCATGTTTGCGCCACCATTTTCCGGTCGTGCAATTGATTGCACGGATCGTTCAACCCTAAACTATGGGTACTGATAGCAGCATACCGAGGCGAAGCGTACCGAACAATGCACACGACATAAAGTTCAATCTGCAACTGTTTCGTGGTACAGGCTGCGACAGTCTCAACACCTGCTCGCCGACAACTCCGAAGGCTACAAAGGTCTTGCCCAAGTGTTCCGCGCCGCATGAAAGACAATCACGGACGCTTCTTCATTACGGCGTTTCGGAGCTCCTCAAGCGGGTTGAGGAAAGGCTCCCCTGAGGAGCAGTGAAATCGGCCGAAATCCCAATACCAGAAAGGGTTTGGCAATTCCTCAATTCAATTTGATGAAGCTTGAGGAGTCCTCCTCACTCTCCTCAAAACCCTATAGGGTTGAGGGGTGGAGGAACTGATGACTAAGGCTGAGGAGTCAAAGAGAAACCAGCGTGTCATCTCCCGGCTTGTCTGTTCCGAAGTGCTTCGCGTAGTCCCGTCGAATGTTCCACTTGTTGAATCCCTTCTCGTTGCCCTGGTTGGCGTACCATGCCTTGACAGCCTCACACAGCTTGCCGAATTTCATGGGTGCTGCCTCCTTGCTCAGGTGATCGAACACCAGCTTCACCTGCCCAAGGCTTGCAGGCAATTTCTTCGCAGGTGGTGCTGGGCCATCCATCGGCGCAACGACGTAGCTCGACACCGGCTGGCCGTACTCATCGGGACCCATGGTGACCAGCTTCAGCACGAAGCCGTGACGTTCACCGTCTGCGCTGTCCCTGGACTTCGCGACAGTCCATTCGCGATAGTCGCCATTACGCGAGGTTTCGATCGCAGTATCTACCGCTCCGGTGAGGCTGCTATGACCGCGAAGACCCTTGCCTTCGGTTTTGCCTGTATGGTGTACGACTAGCACCATGCTGTTGGTCTTTTGCTGAATGGTTGAGCAGGCAGCGATCAGATTACCCATGTCTGAGGCGCTGTTTTCGTCCATGCCCGGTGCTGCACGACTTAACGTATCGAGCACAATCAATCCGCCTTCACCACCGTTAGCAAGCACCGCGTCGCACAGGTCCTTCACATCGCCTGGCTTTTTTAGATCGAGCGGATCCGTCATGAGCCTCAGGCGCTCCGGGAGCGGCGTATTGTTGTGTTCGGTGCGCCACGCCCGGAGTCGATTGCCGAACGCCCCTTGGCCCTCCAGCACAGCGTACACGACTGGCGCTGGAGATTTCACAAAATGTCCGAACCACTGTGTGCCGCTGGCGACGGCAGTGCATAAGTCGAGGAGCAGGAAGCTTTTGCCGGAGCCCGGTGGGCCATACAGTGCTGCCAAACCAGTCGCTGGTAATACGTCGCGGACCAGCCACCTCATCGGTGGCGCGCTCATCAGGTCCGTGGCCGACCGTAACTGATATCGCATTGAAGCGAGTTTGAGGGCCTTTTTCGCTTCGGCTTGCGCGGCGAGTTTGGCAGCCTCTTCCTCATCGACCTCAGCATTGGATTTCCAGGGGGAGTGCCAGATAAATCCGCACTCGCAAGCCAGTGAAAAAATCAGATCGGGCTTTACTGTTATTTCCGGCTTGAGATTCTCCGCCTCCGAGGTGGGAATGCCTTTTGCCATTGCCACACTGTGGTTGACGCCACTGTAATAGAGCATGTATTCCCGCGCTTCGGCACGGTCCAAGCCATGTGCCGCGCTCCAGTCACAAAACGCCTTTTCGCTGATGTGAAGCTGGATTAACACGTTCCGGTAGTCGCCGAACAGTTCGGGCCTAAGGTGAATATGATCCTCGACCCACTGCAGTGCCTTCAACTCGAAGGAATTTTTATAAACCTGGTACCCGTGGAACTGTTGCGTGCTGAACTTCCAGCTTGGGTTCGTGGTTGAGCAGGTAGTCCCTGTCGCGGTCGAAGCAAACACCGCGCAATCCGAGGCGCCTGCCGGAGCTACAGGCGATCCACTTGTCGCGGATGGTTTCGGCAACCCATCCACGACCGCAACGGCCATCCCAGCGGTTTGTTGTGCAGCATCGACCAGCGGTTTGTTCGAAACTGTGACTGACATGGTTGTCTATGCACGCCTATAATACGTGCTTCCTCTAAACGAAATTTACACTTGGCCCGGATGCTGATCGCAGCACCTCGGGCCGTTTTTTCTGCCGATGGCATTCCTTCGCGTCCGCACGCATCTTGCAATCAAGTGCGACGAGGCGCCGCTATTTCTGGCCTTCCAAATGTGCGCGGATTGTGCTGGTCAGCCAGTACGGGCTTTTTCCGTCGCGACCATCAGGCGGTGGTATTTTTCCCAGGTGCAACCGTGTATAGAGTGTGTTGGCACTGGCGAGGTTGTACAGCGCCATCAGGTTGGCGACCCTCAAGCGCCCGGGCTGATTCAAGTCGATCAACGGCGCTTTGGGTTTGACGCCACCGCCGCCGCGCCTTTTCTTTTGCGTTGGCGTCACGTCTGCAAGAGCAGTAGTGTTGGCGGGAGAAACAGCGGTGGGAGCCGCCGCTTTGTGGGTAAAGGTAATGCCCATGATGCGTCCATTACGAGGGCGCAGGCAAACGAGACCGCGCCGGTTAGTTGGACCGGCGTTCACTCAAAAGAGAAATAGAGCGCGCCGGAGTGAGCTTCGCCGACCCGTTGCGAGACGACTATTGAACTACCGCTGAGCGTTGCTCAGACAGTCGAGTACCGCTGCTCACTCCATTGAAGGCGCGGAGGCCTGCGTAGACATCATCATGCATAGCACGCCGCTGCACTGGCATGGACGTCATACACAACTAGGATGCCACGCATTCGAAGCGGATGCAAATGGGATAATTATTGCTTCGCCGCCAGCACGACGACATTCGAAGTATCGTCCCGCGTCAATAAGTCAAGCCGATCACCGAGCAGCCGCCACGCTTCGCGCTTTTCAGCGGCGTAGTCGTGTCGCTGATAGATGCGCTTCATCCGATTCTGCTCGCGATGGTTCAAGCAGGCCTCGATGACAGCGGGCAGTACGCCAAGCGCCTGCATGATCGTTGCCCCTGTGCGTCGCAGGTCATGGGGCGTCCATTTCTCGTCCCCAAGTAACAAGGCGTTTTCTTGCTTCGTCCGCTTCGTGTGTGCTTTGCGGTCGTAGAACCGAAGTTGCCGGTCCGCAATCTGCTTCGTAATGGACTTCTGATCGATATGGCCGTCGTCACGAGAGGCAGGCAGAACCCACGTCTTGCTGTGCGACAACGCGAGTAGCCGCGTCATATGCGCGACGGCGAACGGGGACAAGTAGATCAGGTGTGCATCGTCGTTTTTCGCGTTCGAGGGCGGGATGCGCCACGTGCAGGCATCCAAGTCAATATCGGTCTTGCAGGCTTTGATGAGCTCTCCCACTCGCGCATTGGTTGCCAGCAGCACCATGACCGCATGCTGCGTGCAATCGAGCAGACCGGCGGCCTTGAGCGCGGCGGACAAGGCACGCAATTCCTTGTCCGACAGCGTACGTTCGCGTTCTTCATTTGGCCCGCCAACATGCTTTTTCTCGATGCCGGTCGTCGGGTCAACCGTCACGATCTCACGAACAACCGCATAGCCAAACATCTGTCGAAGTTCCGCGAGCAGCCGATTGGCCAACCGGAGCGCGCCGCGGGTTTTCACGGCGTCGAGAATCTTCATGAGGTCCGCGCGCTTAATCTCGTCCGCGTAGCGCGCACCGATGGCGGGCAGGACGTCTTTAAGAAGTCCGCGCTTGGTCTCCGCGCCCTTGTCCTTGCGGTTAGCGAGGTCCGTCATCGCCCAGTTGTGGAACAGCTGGCTTACCGTCAGTCGCGCATCCTGTGCTGCCTGTGCGACCTTGCGTGCAGCGTCTGCGGCTTCGCGTTCGTGCCGATCGGCTTCGCGCTGTTCGTTCGGATCAATCCCGCGCGCCACGAGCTCACGCGCTTTATCGCGCGTCGCGCGAATCGCTGGTAGTTTGACGTTCGGCCACGTACCGCACGCGCAATCGCGGGTCTTGCTGCCCCATCGATAGCGATACCAAAACGTCACGCTCACGCTATCACCCGCTTTCCGAACTTTCCCCCACAACCCGCCTTCATCGCGGATCGTTGAACCGATATCGTCGGAGTTAAACGCCTCCAGTTGCTTGACGGTAACCTTTGCCACTTCTTGACCCCAACGTTGACCCCAACATAAATCGGGGATGGCACAGGATGATTTAAGTACGCGGCCGGACGCACAAGTCCATTATATCCTTATATTTCAATGTATTGTGCAATTCCATTAGGATTGGTAAGGATGCATCAGGATTGTGTAAAACCTTTATGGGGTGCAGGTGGTCGGAGGTTCAAATCCTCTCGCCCCGACCAGGAAATTCAAGGGGTTACAGATTCGCGTCTGTAACCCCTTGTCCATTTCTGGCTCGCCTACCCGAAATCTACCCGACATTGCGCGGGCCTCAACCGCTTCGCGTAAGCGCGGGGCGCCCCCGTCTTTTCCGTTGGCCGGCAACTGTCCTTGCAGCAGGAGACGGCGACGCGCGCCAGAGGCATGCGTGAAGCTCATGCGACCGCCGCCGTTGACAGCGCGCGCACGGGATGAAAGAATCCTCGCCAGCCGTTTTAATCGGCAGCACTCCTTCTGACAGTCGCCGGCCGCGGCGCGCAGGGCGCGAGCGATACCGCTGATCCTGCATAGCTCAGCGTGCACCCGACGCCGGCCGCGCGTTCGTTCCGCGCAGCCGTGCGCGTTGGCGCGACGTCCTTGCGACATTCCCGCTTCACTGAAAATCCGTTCGCCGCGCGGCGGACCGTGGCTTGCGCGCAAGATGGCGCCACGCGACGCCGCCTCTGCCCACGCCGTCGCGGTTCGCGATCATGTCGTCGCGCCGCTCAGAAATCTTCCCGCTTGCTTGCATCACTCCGTGGCCAGTCTGCCGGCCGCGTGCTTCATCCGCTGCCCCCGTGTCTTGGTTTTCCTCTCGCGCACCTACAGGGAGTACCTATGCCGAGTTCGATTGTTTCAGCGCTGGTCCGGCAATTGGAGGCGCGCTATGGGGGGGCGCCGCCGACGGCGGATCCCCCGCTCGCCGGTTCGTCGGGCGCAGGGCCCGACGCGCGCCCGTCGCGACGGCGCCGACGCCACTCGGCACTCGATCCCTACCGGACCATTGCCGAGGCCTTTATTAAGCGGCGGGCGCGCGCCCGAGATCGCTCGGACTACACATACGCGCGCTTGGCGCGCCTGATCGAGCGCCGCTCCGGACGCCGCTTCGCTGAGTCAACCTTGCAGCGTCGCATGGTGGCCTGGGGTCTCGTGGACGGCATGGAGCGATACCAAAAATGAGCAAGTCGAAAACGATCAGTAATATCCGCAAGTCCATTGCGTTGCATGGGATACCCAAATCCGAATTGGGCGAGAATCGGCGCGTCATCATTACGTCCGTGGGCACCGAACGCGTGACCATGCAGGCAGAGCGGCGTTTTCTGGAATGGCGCGAAGAAAACGGTCTTGACCTTGATGGCCCCTATCTCAAGCTCGAGGTCATGGAGTTTCTGCAGGAATACGCAGAAGCTCACGTTCAATCCGACATGGATACAACCCGTATCGCTCTGGGTCGGGTCCTGTCGCTTCGGCTGCCACCCGTGGAGAGCCTCATCGAGACTGTGCGGTGGGGGCGCGCCACGCGGTGGGACGAAGTGAAGGCAATCGCATCGCATCAACACGAGAAGAATGCGCTTGCAACGCTGGTCGCACACGACGCTGGCTTGCGGGCGTCGGAACTGCATACGCTGCGCCGCTTGGACGAGCTCGAGCTTTCTCGGCATCGCACATGGCCAGTGTCCATGTTTCTCGGCCGCCACGATGTGGTGCGGATGGTCGCGACGGGCAAGGGGGGACTGCGGCGCCCCGTTGCCCTCTCGGGCTGTCTGGCCGACGCGTTGGAGAAGCGCCGCCGGTCGACACCGCTCATTATCGATGACCGTGGTGTGCATCGGGAGTCGCTTTACGATATTGGTGGCGGTCAAGCGTTCAGTCAAAGCTTCAGCGACGCGAGCTTGATCGCCTTGGGACGCTCCACCGGAGCACATGGTTTGCGACACGCCTACGCGCAGCGGCGTGTCCGCGAGCTCACGGCCTTGGGCTACGAATTCATGGCAGCCCTCCAACTGGTCAGCATCGAGCTCGGCCATTTCCGTCCGATTCTTGCGTATTACCAACCACGTTAGAACTCCTATGGATATGATTTTATTCCACCCTCAGGGACTAATCTTGCGGAACGGTCCGGCCGGTAAGGCTCGGTTTGCCATCCGGGATCTGGCGAGTGGCCGGGAGGTCTCGCTTGGCTCCGACTGGCAAACGGCGTATGCGCGTTGGCTGGAGATGAGGCGCGCCTCGACGGTCGCGCCCGATCCGATCCGGCTCTCGTGGCTGATCATCGAATTTGCAGAACGCCACAGGCCTGGAGCGATCAAGGCGCGCCGTATCTTTACGAAGGAAATACGTCTGCTCGTACAAGCCATGCAGGAAATAGGTGATCCGCTTGTTGCTGAACTTGGCGAGGTCGATTCTCACGCGTTTCGCGCCATGTCGCCAGTCGGCGTGATCAGGACCGAGACGCTTATCCGACGGCTGAGGCAGATCTGGCGTTGGGCCAATTCGGAAGCGTTTGCGGACCGCGCCTGTCCGTGGCACGCGCACACTCGCGAACGCCAGATTCGGGTCGAGATGGTCGAACTGGTCGCACGCTATCTTCCCGAGGTCGCATTGCAAGAGATTGGCGCGATGGCACTCGCGAGTTGTGTGGGCAGCGGCGCACGGGCGGGCGAGGATCTCGTGTCACTGACCAGAGCAGTTCGACAGGCGGCCCGACAGGCGTGCATGGAGGCATGGCGCGATGGGCGCCCGGATCTGATTCCTGCCTTGAGGCGTTGCGACCTCCAGTGGTTTCTTGAGGCAAAAACTCCCGACGCCTCGCAGAGCCCGACGGCGGGCGAGTTAATACTGGGCCATGAGCGTATTGAGGTTGTGGACAATCTGAGAAAGAAGGCCTCCACCGGGCGGAAGATCCTTGCAGAATCCAACCCCACCGATCAAGACGTTCAGTGAAGTTCGTTTCAGTCTGCTTGCGTCCGGCCACGGTGAAGGGATAAAAGGTCGTGCTACGGGCTTCGAAAAAATTGGAACGAAAAAATCAAGTGAGCGCTTGTACCGTTTCGTAGAGTTGACGTAGAATCACCTCAGCCGTTAGGTCGGCACGGTTTTTCAGGCCAGCCAGGCTGGCACGATAAGAACATTAATCAATAGGAAAGTCGCCTCAACCGGGCAGCCATGTCCGGAGAGGTGCGTAGGCAGCCTATCTTGACGCGACTGCGTCGAAGGCCGCCCCAGAATGCCCGGACCGCGCTAGCGGTCACGGGCTTTTTTGTCTTCGCAACGTCTCCTTCGCAACGGGCTCAGCGCCACTTCAACGACCACCGCGTGTCTTGACAGGGCACGCCATCAATTCTGCGCCTCCGTTCGGTGCGCGCGCTCGAAATCGATCCCTCGCGCCGCGTCTTCGCGGCCGGCCAGAAATCCAGAAGTTTTTCTCGCGCAGCCATGCGCGTTTCAGCGCCGCCCGCGGGCGGCCGCCACCCAATCGGGTGTGATCTCTCTCGTTGTGCTGAGCGGTTCGTGGTTTCTGTGGTCGTTGTTCATTGTGGGACTGCCTTGACGCCCGATGCCGGGCGCGGGCGAAGGTCCTAGTGCCGGTTGCGGGGCGGTGTGGTCTGGCCAACCGTGACTGGGCAGTGTTTGACATACAGGTTGGAGGACACGATGCATATTTCTGTACTAGGGCTGGACGTGGGGCATGGGTTCACGAAGTGGGCGTTCCGCGATGGAACCGGCCGCATACGTACGGGCTCGTTTCGCTCTGTCGCATTGCCCCATATCGACTCGACGCTTGCAATTTCCTTGCGTCGTGCGCAGGCGAGTAGTTCAATCAAGACGATCGCCGTCGATGGGCAACTGTTTGACGTCGACGTCGACGAGAATTCGCGTGTCGGGAAAGCGCTCGGCGAGCGCAACGAGGCGAATGATTTTGCCGGTCGTCCCGAATACCGTGCGCTGCTCGGCGCGACGCTCGCCTACCTCGACGCGACCCATGTTTCGACGTTAGTTTTGGGGCTGCCCGTGCACACGTTCGCGCGGTATGCGGAGACGCTTCAGAAGACGTTCCGGGGCATGCTTTCATTTGGAGGCCGCTCGGTGTTGGTGGACCGGGTTGTCGTTGTGCCCCAACCGGTCGGGTCGTTGCTCACGGTGGTCGCGCAGGGCGACGCGTCGCTCGTGGAAACGACCATCTGCCTGGTCGACATTGGGCACTACAGTGCCGATTGGATCGTCTCATCTCAAGGGTTCACTATCCAGTTCGACCGCAGCGGCGGTCGGCCAGGGGGTGCGAGCCACATCTACCGTGCGATCGCCGAGGCCCTGTCGGGCGAGCTGGAAGAGCCGTTTGAGGGCGTCGACGCGATCGAACTGGCGTTGCGCAACGGGACCCCGCTGCTGGCGTTCGGCCAAGCGGTCGACATCACACGCTACGTCGAGCGCGGGAAAGCCCAAGCGGTCGAAACAGCGCGCGCGCTGCGCGCCAAGGTGCGCAGTGCGGAGGATTTGACGCTGGTCCTGACCGGAGGCGGCGGCCCGCTGTACCGCGATGCGCTGGCGATGGTGTTTCCGAGGAATCGTCTCATCGAGTTGGCGCAGGGACGGTTGACCAACTCGATCGGGTTCGTGCTCTTCGGCGAACAACACAGGTCGTGAGTCACGCGATGAAGACGCCGCTCACATTGACTGTGGTGATTCGTGGCCCAGTCTACGCGTTGCTGGTCGCCGAACTTTCCGCCTTTTCCGATCCTCGTGCACGCGCTGGATGGCTCAAGCGTCTGGCAGAGGACGGCGCTCGCGCAGCCTGCACCGAAGCGTCGGGCCTTGGACTGGACCTGTCGCGTATGGCGACGATTCCCCAGGCCGGACATGAATGCCTCAGCTTCGATATGCGAGTCGCGATTCGGCAGGAAGAATTTCCCAGCCTTCACGCCACCCTTGAGGTGGAGCGCGATCCTCGCGCACGGGCGACGCTTCTGAAGCGATTCGCGGAGGAAGCGTTGCGCTGGCATCACAACCAGTCTGCGAGATTAGACGTGGGGGAACGCCTGGAACACAGGCCCGTACCGCAAGCGACTAATACGGAATCGCGCCTGGATTTGCTTTCGCTTTCGGCGGGGATGGTTCCTTCCGATTTACTTGCGGCATTTGGCGTGAACACATCTATCGAGTAGGGGCTTCCTAGGTCTCGAACGTTCAAGTTAACGATGAGGGGAACAGAATGAACGACAAGATTTTGCGTCTGCCTGGTGTGCTGGAGATGGTCGGCGTGAAAAAGACGACGATCTACGAGTGGGTCAAGCTGGATCTGTTTCCCCGCCCAGTGCGACTTGGAGCGCGGGCCGTCGGGTGGCTTGAATCCGACGTTAGTGCCTGGCTGGCCACGCGCAAGCCGATCGGGGGCGATTTCTAATCGGTGCGCGTTGAGCATGCAAGCGCAAGGGAAATGCCGGCAGTTGGGGGGTGGCCGATGGCCAAGCAGTGACATTCGGAACACAGGTTCAAGTGACGAGGGCGCTTCGTTTGAGAGCGCGATCCAGGTCAATGGCAGCGGCCATGTAATGGTCGGCGTCTGGCCGCCCGCAATCGCTGGGCGGGGCTTTCAAGGAGTAGAGGGATGACGAAGCACAGCATGGAGACGGGGCTCGACGCGGTAACGAGCACGTTGGCCGACGAGTGCGCGCAAGATCTGGCCGTCGAAACGCGGCTGGACGATGCAATCGAGGATGCGTTGTCGTTGCCGTTCTCAGTAATAGACGGTGCGAGGACTCCATTCGCCGCGATGGGCGATCCGAATGGACAGTGGGAGTGGGCGGTCTTCTCGAATTTCGCACCGGGCAAGACGGAGCGCGCGACGATGCGATCACTTTTCAAGAAGCTCCACGCTGCACGTGAGCTCGATGAGTCATCCTTCTTCGAAGGGAGGTTTCTGACGCCTTTTGACCTGAGCAAGAGGTCCGGCATTTGGCCAGACGCGAGCGTCGACGGTGTGGTGGCTGAGGACGGATACGCGTCAGCAACTGTTCGGTATCGTTTCGTGTTGTGCTCGAAAACCGATGCGGTCGGATTCTGCACACTAACGTCAAACCTGGGTTACTACGGCGGTGGAAGTGCCCCCGAAGCCGAGATCGAAGTTGGGTCAGTTTTTGTTGAGCCTAAATGCCGTGGCATTGGCCTGAGCGATCTGCTCGCTGAGGCGGCGGCATATGTGGTGGTGAATATGTTGCGCGAATTTCATGAACGCCTGATTGAGCTGGGGACGACGGAATTATGCGAACTCCAGGTCTGCTTCACGGGCGATCCAATTTCTTTTCGAGGAGAGCGGTTTCTTGAGGCGGCAGCCGCCAACTTTGAGCAACAGTGGTATGCCTTTTTAGACACCGCGTCAGAGAGAGTAAGTGTCGAAATTACGGAAATTTCGGCGCGTCACGAGTGATAGACTGAGACGCTGCTTAAACATCGCAACCTTTTGCCGTGCGGCAGCAGGGTCACATACTGACAAGGCCCACTGGGACATTGGCCCAGTGGGCGCGCTGAGGCAGACGAAATTTCGGGCGATGAGAAGTGATTCTGGCTTATACATTGGATTTACGTCGACGGATCCTGGATCATCAAGTCTGTTCACGCCTTACCCTCCCACACGGGCACGGTTCGTCATGTTGGCCACCAGCCTCTACGTCGCCGCGTCGGCTGCCCCCGACCACCTTGCCGTCCGGTTGAGTCACACACCGCTATGTTCCACTTTCGCGCGGCACAAGTTTCGACCGTCTGCCGAGGGCGCATCGCTTCGGTTATTGTAGTGATCACGTTTGTATCGTGTGCGCAATGGGGCAAGCGTCGGAGCGCAGGCGTCGTAGGTCGCAAGGGTTTGGATCTCGCTAACGTTTTCACACACACTGAAGGTGAGCGCTCGCGGGAGGCCGACGCGTCCTGGGTCCTGCTGCATTTGTGACCCTAGCCCAAAATCAGTATCGGTCTAAGTTGGAAAAATCCGGCTCATACACATCCGGATCGCGGACCTCGGCAAACATCATTTCCTCAAGATCCAGATCCCGACATCTTCCTGGTCAAAAGTCGCCTGAGCCTCTGATAGCTGGTGCCCAGAGAGTCGTCCGTGGCAGGCCCATGCACAGGACTGGAAGTCAATTCGAGAGTCATACTTGAACGGGCACCGGACATTGTTTCGACTCATGGTTCCCGAGTTCCCGGCGAACGATCCACACTGCCGTCATTGCTGGGTGCGTAGCCGAGTACCTCAGGGTGAAGTATGTACCAGATATCTCTTCCATAGAGGCATACAGAATGGCCTGGCGCATCTAAACCCTCTGAGATCTACCAGATACGGTACCGAATCGGTGTAGCGCTCTTTAGTTGCCATCTGTAAGCGGTAAGTGGGGCGTTCATCTCGCTGCGCCTGTGGTGCACCTTTGCTCCGCGTATGACGCTGGAGCACCGTGAACGTGTGGCGTCGGGATCTTCTGTTTTCGGGATGAGCGGCAATGTCTTGGACCGTGGCGAGATCTCGGGCAGGTGCCAGGCGGTGAGCGCGGTTTCTGGATAGAACGCATCCCTGGCCAATCATGCGACTTCATAAGCCTGCTCGACGAGGCGCAAACGACTTCGAATTGCCTGCTCGCAGTGCACGGGTGTCCCGCAGTATCCAGCCCGCTGCAGGGCAGGTTTGCGTTACCGACGGCGAATTGCGAGGCGGCCTGTGGCCAGCTCGAATTTGCGTTTTAGAGGGGACACGGAAGCGCAAAGTCTATGTCGCAGGCTTACATGGCAAGGCAAATGTGGCGGTGGGTGTTTCCTGACACAGCGTAAAAAAGCCACACACAAAGGGTCTCTCGAAAGTGCGCATATCGATGCGATAGACCCCCATGTGGCGGGCGGGGCAGGAAGTGACCAGTCGGCGGGTGTGCGCAACCACGTCGCATTGCGACGGCAACAGGATACGTTCTCAGACAGCTAACCTATGGGCAAATATGGCCCATATTTCGTGCGAGTTCGCCTCGGCAGGGCGCTCCGTGTAACCTGGGACCTTGGTGGGTCGACTGAGCTTGCCGTGCACCAAGAATAAAGAGTGCTCGATGCCACCGAAATAGGCGGCTTGACGTTGCCATTGGGCATCGCGCGCAGAACGCGCACCGCGGAATCCGCGCCGTGAGCACTCTTCGAACTTGCGTTTAAGAAGATGCGCGGAAGCGTCAACTTGGGCACAGAGGCTTACTCGGCAAGGCAAGTGTGACGGCGGAAATTTCCTGACACAGCGTGCAAATGCGTCTTGTCAAAGGCGCGGCGCAGCAGCAATGGAAACGATGCGCCACTTGACGAGCAAACTTGCAAACTTGGACAGACGGACAATAAGGAGAAGACTCGCCTGTCGAAGCTGACAGACGAAAAGTTTGATTTCCTCGAATACTCTGTCGGACGCTTTGCGAACGCCATGGCCGCCCGAACTTGGGCAGACGAGCACATTGGCGGCTTTGTATTGACACCGGACTTTTCCCCGTCAACTATATTAGGGACAGTGTTCAAAACGAACCTGGCGGCCCGAGGCTGGTAATGCAACGGCGCTCGGGCGAAATCCATGAGAAACAACGCTCGAATTCGAACCCATCGTAAGCGAGTACCCAGCACCGTCTGTTCATGAGGGCATGACGACGGCAACCTGATCCCCATTAGAAATTTCTAATGGGGATCAGATGATAGAAGCCAAGGCACCGGGTCGCCGGTCAGGCTCGAAGAATTACACACGCGAGTTTCGTGCACAGGTCGTGGCAGCCGCAGGCTAGCACCCTCTAGGGGGTCGAGCGGGAATTGCACGCGTCGGGCGACACTGTGATCTGGTTACCGAAGTGGGTGGGGGCGCGACGCGCCGGTCCATGACGCTGCGCCCTTCCCCCCTTTTGCACCCTTTCCCGCCAGCTTGACAAAGCCGTACCCACCGGAAATCTACCCAGTGCATATTGCGTCGCACAACGTCGTCCGGTATCATTTACTGTTCCCCAATCTGCGCACACCGGATTCCGCCGGAGACATTCCGGTCTCGACTGTCCGTGTGTCAATCCCCACGATTCCGTTTGCACCCTGATAGGCAAATTGACCTGCCGTCATACCCGCGACGATCGTCGGCCAACCTGTCCAGGAGAATGTATTGGCAAATCCTGTTCGCGATAAATCAGCATCCCGCGAAATCGCCGTCACGTCAAAGACCGGCCGCCGCGCCCCAAAGGGGAAGACCCTGGGGGTCGCAACACCGCTGGACATCGAGTCGATGGCGCTCCAGGACGAGGAGCGCCAACGCCAGATGCGCGCGCTGATCGCGCTTGGCCGTGAGCGCGGCTATCTCACCCACGCGGACATCAACGATCACCTGCCCGACAATTTTGCGCAAACTGCCGCGATGGAAACGATCGTTGGCACGTTCAACGATATGGGGGTGGCCGTGTACGAGCAGGCGCCGGACGCAGAGACACTCCTGTTAAACGACGCCACGGCTGCCGTGACATCCGATGATCAGGCGGACGAGGAAGCGGAAGCTGCACTGTCGACCGTCGATTCCGAATTCGGCCGCACCACCGATCCGGTCCGGATGTACATGCGTGAAATGGGTGCCAGCGAACTGCTGACCCGCGCTGGCGAAATCGAGATCGCAAAGCGTATCGAAGACGGTCTGCAGGACATGGTTCAGGCGATCGCCGCGTGCCCGTCGGTCGTGTCCACGATTCTTGTCGATGCGGACCGCATCGCTGCCGGCGAACTGCGTATTGACGAACTGGTCGATGGCATCAGCGACGACGTGAACGAAAACGAAATGACCCTAGAGTCCGATGAAGTTCAAGTGGAAGCAGACGCCTCCGACGATGGCCCGGACGGTGATCACGCTGAAGCGGACGCCGGGGATCCGGAGAACGCGAACGCAGCCCGCCTCGAAGAACTCACGATCGACAGTCTCGCGATTTTCGCGCGCGTGCGTGCACTGTTCGAGAAGTTGCCGGATGCACCCGTTACCGGGAAATCCCATTCCGCAGCCGTTGCGCAAGTGCGCTTGGGGATCCAGCGCGAACTCGCGCAGGTCCGCTTTACGGCCAAAACCATCGACCGCCTGTGTGCCAGTTTGCACGAACAGGTTACTGAGGTTCGTGCGATCGAGCGCAGCATCCTTGAGATCGCCGTCGACCGTTGCGGCATGCCGCGCGAGGCGTTTGTCGAGTCGTTCCCGGGCCACGAGACCGACCTTGAATGGACCAGTCGCATGGCGGTGACTTCGCGGCAGTTTGGCGCGGCGCTCGAGCGACATCTGCCGGCCATTCAGGCCGGGCAGCAGAAGCTCATCGACATCGAGGCCAGGATCTCGCTGCCGCTCCAGCAGCTCAAGCGGATCAACCGCCAGATGAGTGCCGCGGAGTTGAAAATGCGGCAGGCCAAGCGAGAGATGATCGAAGCGAATCTTCGCCTTGTCATTTCAATCGCCAAGAAATACGTGAACCGGGGCATGCAGTTCCTGGATCTGATCCAGGAAGGCAATATCGGCCTGATGAAGGCGGTGGACAAGTTCGAATACCGGCGCGGATGGAAGTTTTCTACGTACGCCACTTGGTGGGTCCGGCAGGCTGTCACGCGTGCGCTTGCCGATCAAGCGCGGACCATTCGTGTGCCGGTCCACATGATCGAGACGATCAACAAGCTGAATCGGATTTCGCGCGAATTCCTGCAACAGACGGGACAGGAAGCGCATCCCGCCGTCCTCGCCGAGCGCATGGAGATGTCCGAGGAAAAAGTGCGCAGTATCCTCAGGATCTCGAGGCAACCTGTCTCGCTCGAGACCCCGGTGGGCGACGATGCCGACGCGACGCTCGGCGACATGATTGAGGATGTCTCTGCGAGTTCACCGGCTGTGGCCGCGATTCACGCGAACATGCGCGCTGCGATCGATGAGGCACTCGACGGGTTGTCGCCGCGCGAGGCCAAGGTCCTGCGGATGCGATTCGGGCTCGATACGACCTCTGATTACACGCTTGAAGAGGTCGGCAAGCAGTTCGACGTGACCCGCGAGCGGATCCGTCAGATTGAGAGCAAGGCGATGCGCAAGCTGATGCATCCCAGTCGCGCTGACAAGTTGAGGCCCTTTCTCGAGTGTTGAGCAAAGGCGGAGGCGCCCCCCTTTCGCCGCCCTGCCCCAGACCCGCAGCGATCACGCATCGGCCTGATCGCTGCCCTGACAGGACGCGTTCACGGCACGGAAAACTTACAGCGGTTTGATGTTCGCTGCCTGCGTCCCCTTGGGGCCCTGCTTGACTTCAAAACTGACCTTCTGGCCCTCCTGAAGCGATTTGAAGCCGTTTCCCTGAACCTCGGAGAAGTGCGCGAACAGGTCATCGCCGCCGTCGTCCGGCGTGATGAACCCAAAACCCTTCGCATCGTTAAACCACTTGACGGTACCTGTTGCCATGTTCTGAATGTTCCAAGGAAGGCTACTTTTAGATGACGCCGCCGGCCTGCGCCAGACGTGCGGCTATCTTGTATCACATATGCGCCGTCGCCGACAATAAAGAATACTCTTACGTTGGGGGCGCCTTTGGGAGCCCTGGTTCCGGGTCCGCTTCTGATCAACAATAGCCTTTTGACATGAGGCGGAACTTTTGCCGAAGCCGCCATTTGCGAATCGGCTTAGGGGTGTTCGGTAAAGGCCGGCAACCGGACGGGCGCGGCCAGGCAGGCGCGAAAGTCCGGTTTCACCATCCAGGGATGCATACTTCCGACCGCCCCGAAGCTGCCGTCGGCAGTTGACCGTCCGATGGCCGTTGAAGGCGGCAAGAGGAAGTGAGACACTGAATGTTGTTGTCTTTGACAGGTTTCGGCCATGTCTCACGCTTTATTTGTCCACGCGCACGCTGCCCACGCCGATTGGCGGGTGGCCTTGGCCGAGTGCCAGAGGCAAGTTCAAGCCCAAATTGCGGCGCGTGCGGCACAGCAAGATAAATCCGCACAGTTCACGCTGGGTTGGTGCTACCTGAGCGACTATTACGCACCCGCGTCCGAGGCAATCGTCCATGAACTGCAGCGCGCTCTGCCGGGCGTCGCCTGGATCGGCACTGTCGGTGTCGGCGTGGTTGCCAACGGCGTCGAATACATCGACGAACCAGCCCTGGTGTTGATGGTCGCGCCGCTGCCACGCGACTCGTTCCGGATATTCTCCGGCCGGCAGCCACTGCCCGCGACATCCTCCGGGTTTGTGCCCCATACCGCGCTGGTCCATGCCGAGGGCGGCACGCCGGACCTGCAGGAATTGCTGCACGAGCTGAGCGCACGCACGGCCACCGGTTATCTCTTCGGCGGGCTATCCTCGGCGCGAAACCGACCGCTACACATCGCAGACGGCGTGTTCACCGGGGGGCTGTCAGGAGTACTCTTCGGCCCCGAGGTTGGTCTGATCTCACGCGTGACGCAGGGCTGCCAGCCCATCGGTCCGGTGCGCACGATCACGCAGGCCAAACACAACCTGGTGATCACACTGGATGGCAAGCCAGCACTCGATTGCGTGTTGGACGATCTTGGACTCGACCGGGATTTGCCAACCGACACGTTGTCGCAGGCGCTGTCTACCACCTTGGCGGGCTTAAGCATCGGCGCCGAGGATGTGCCGAAGCGGCCCGGAACGTTCGGCACGGATACACTCGTGCGGCACCTGGTGGGCGTGGATCCCAAGCACCGGGCATTGGAGGTTGCGGATCTGGCCGAGCCCGGCATGCATCTGGCCTTTTGCACGCGCAGCCCCGAAGCCGCGCTGGTCGATCTGGTGCGCATTGCAACAGAAATCCGCGCGGAACTGGAATGCGGCACGGCCGGGCACATGTCGGGTGCCCTGTATGTCAGTTGCTCGGGACGGGGCGGCCCGCACTTCGGAGCGCGGCATGCGGAGTTGCAGACGGTGCGAAATGCGCTCGGTGACGTGCCGCTGGTGGGATTCTTCGCCGGCGGAGAGATCGCAAGGAACCACCTTTACGGTTATACGGGCATATTGACGGTCTTTACGAGCCGGGACTGAGACCCCAACCATGCACGCCCTTTTCGACCCCCGGCTTGTCAATGACGCGTTTGGCGACCCGGGCCTGTATGTGGACTTTCGCGACGAACGGCGCGCCCTCCTTTTCGATCTTGGCGATATCACCAGGCTGCTGCCCCGCCAACTGATGCGTTTGTCACATGTGTTCGTTACCCATACGCACATGGACCATTTTTGCGGCTTCGATCATCTCTTGCGCGTGATTCTCGGGCGCAAGGCTTGCATCGTCATGTTTGGCGGCCCCGACTTTCTTGACCAAATCGAACACAAGCTGCGTGCCTATACCTGGAACGTGGTGCATCGTTACGAGGTCGAGTTGGTGATCGACGCGCGCGAACTCGGCGTGGGCGGTGGCGGGCAGCGCGCACTCTTTTCAAGTCGGAGACGGTTCGCCCGCGAAGCCGGTGCGTCCTTTGGGCGATCTGATGACGTGGTGCACGACGAAGCAACCTTTCGCGTGCGTGGCCGCTTTGTCGATCATGACATCCCGTGCGTTGCGTACGTGATCGAGGAGAAGGCCCGAGTCAAAGTCGCGAAGGACCGGCTCGAGGCTCAGGGTGTGTCGGCCGGTGCGTGGCTGCGCGAACTGAAACACGCCGTGCTGACCGGCGCGCCTGACGAGGCCCCAATTCAGGTGCTGTGGCGCGATCGGCATGGCGAGCACGCCATGACTCGACAGGTCGGCGAACTACGGCACCTGATCCTCGCCATTGTTCCTGGGCAGCGCATTGGCTACGTAACGGACTTGCGCTACACGGAATCGAATGTAGAGACCCTGTCGCATTTGATGCACGATGTGGACCTGCTTTTTATCGAGAGCGTATTTCTTGACGAGGACAAGGCGCATGGTCTGCGCAAGAACCACCTGACGGCCCGCCAGGCCGGTCTGATCGCGCGCCGGCTCGGAGCCCGGGCGGTTGTGCCGTTCCACTTTTCGCCGCGTTACGAAGGACGCTCGGCAGCGCTGATTGCCGAAATGCAGGCGGCATGGTCCGGTACATCGGCGCTGGCTGGCCAAAGGCCTAATTTGTAGCCATCACTTTCGTCTCAAGGCTGAACCTCATACGGCGGAAATGTGGACAGACGAGGATCGTCCACCGGGCCACCGACGGTGAAGTGATACAAGCTTTGCCAGACGTAATCCTTGACGCCGAGAAGCGCGTGCATTTCATCATCGAAAAAACAGCCAATCCCCGTCGCGCGCACTCCAGCGGCTTCGGCTTCGAGATAGAGCGTTTGGCCGAGCATGCCGCATTCCCAGAACAGATGACGATAACGCCAGGGTTGCTTCAAGGCGACTTCGAATCTGCCGAGCATCCCCAACGCAAAACAGGAATCTGCGCCGATATCCTGGTGGCAGCAGATCAGCCTTGCCGCGTCGCGCAAATCGTACGGCAACAAAAAGTAGAGCGGCAGAGGGTCCGGTCCGCACTTTAGCCACAGCCATTCTGGGCGCATGGACTGCCTTAAGTCGGTCAGCGCACTCGGATTCCTCACGAGCACATACAGGCCCGGCTCCAGGCCGTCCACGCGGTGCACCAGTAGCACGGGATGCATCTGCGCAGGGGACATCATCGCGTTCCACGGCGGCCTATCGCGACATGCCGACAGGCACGCCAGCATGCTGAGAAAAGCCACGTCGGTAATATGTGTCATACCGTCGAAGTTCACAGCACTGCGGCGCTGCCGGGCAATCCGGGCAAAAGTGAGATCGAGGGCGGGCGTCGTGGGCGACAGGTGCGGCTCCGGATTCAGCGAGGTCGGTTCGGCAGTATGGGACTTGTGCGTGGCGCGATGGATCGTCTCGATATCCGGCCACGTCACCTGCCCTGAGCTTAATTGATTCGCGCAGCCGTACCACCGTGCCTTATCCAAAGCCGCCCCCATTCGTTCGAGATCCGGGCGTATTTCAGGATTGCCGATCCAAAGCAGGACATCCGGCGCCTCCGCTTCGGCCGCGCCGAACGCTTCGCTGCGGTCCAATCCAAGCAAGTGGGCCACCGTATCATCCGCAGCCGCCTCAACCAGTCTCGTCTGCCAACCGAGCGCGGCCGCCGCGTAACTCACCGCGGCGATGGCATGGCCGCAATCGTGCTGGCAGTAGCGCCAGGCGCGCATGCCGTATTTCCACGCCTCGCGCCAGTGGATCGAGCTGATGCCGACCACGACGCCACTGTCCGAGAACGCCTCGGTCCAGCTCGGATCATCCAATGCAGCGCGATGTTCAAGCGAATGGTCTCGGCTCAGGTAGTGGTAGACGCCAGCGGACACGCCGGGAAGCGCCGGACACAGAAGATAGCCCTCGGTCGGATGCAGATTTCCACTCGAAGGGTTGCAGCGCAGTGCCCACCGCTCGCCGCCACAGGATTTCCACGCCGACAGGCCGAGCGAGAGTTCGAACAGGATGGCCAGCGTGTGAAGATCGAATTTGTGCGCCGGCGGCAGAGCGCCGCAGCGCAGCGCGTTGTAGCGTGTGGCCAGAGTGTCGGCAGCCAACGGCAGTTCAACGCGCGGTGCGCCCTGAAACACGCGGAACGGATCCGGCTGAGTTGTCCAGTCGAGTCGCCCGGGGCCAGGCGCGTAGAAGTTGATGCGGTGCTTGCTGCGTTCGTGGTATTCAAGCAGCGCGTGCGTTGACCGTTCCATGTTCCCTTCGAACCATGAATACCCGCCCCTGCAAAGGTCCGCCGTAACGCCGGGTGCCCCGACGCCGCTGCTCTGGCGGGAGAGTCGATGCCGACGTCGACTTTGTCCACTTTCGGCGCATGTTGTCCGTTAGATCTGCCCCACCCGAGCCCATACGTTCACCACAAGTTTAGCAGCGGCGACCTGGCCGGCGCGTACATCCGAATTCATCATCCGGGGATGCGTGGTTTCAACCCGCTTCTGCCCGTCAGTAAAGTTTGGCGAGCGTCTCAATTTCGGCCTTGGCCGACATTTTCCCGTCGGCGCTGACGTGTCCGCTACCCACCGCTGACCGGACGTTTGCTGGTCTGTAGCAGCGAATGTCCGCTTCGAACTTCAGCGAACGCGTACTTTCGCCCCCTATGCGCAGGTCGAGCCGTCGCAGTTCCAAGGGCGGATATCAAAGCGGAACGGTCATTCTGTACCGTCACTCACGGACAAGTCATCTGCCTTTGCTGCCGCCGGTCCAACAACAAGTCAACGGCCGGTATAGGTCGTTCAGCTGCCCGACAGACGGACAGTTCGGGCGAGCGGCAGCTTTGACCGTCGCGCAACGGCAGTGAACCCAAAGCGGTCGTCCAGCCTTCTCACCGTGACGGCGCACAACGGATATTCGCTTAACGACTGCTCGCTGGGCGGCATGGAAGCTGTCTTATAGTAGTCGTTCACGCCACCGCAAGCTTCGCGGGAACATTCCGTCATGGAGCAATCCACCACGCACGCTGCCCGCTACCTCACTTCGCCGCAAGATAGCTCTTCGCGAGCGCGATCTCGGGCAGCGGCGTGTCGGCGTCGCGCGTCAGTTCGAGCAGCTTCGCGTAGTTCGCGCGCGCCTTGTCGCGCTCGCCGGCCGCAGCAGCCGCGGCCGCCGCCCCGACGTAGCCGCGTAGGCGGTTTGGCTCGCGTTCCTGCGAGTGCTCGAACTCATTCAGCGCGGCAGCTGGCTGCTTCAACTCGAGCAGCATCTCGCCAAGAAGCTCGCGTGCGGGAACCAAACGGCCGGGCGTCACGATGTGCTTCTCGTTGCGGTCCTCGAGGTCGGCGGCGGTGCGCATGAGACGTACGGCCTCTTCGGGCTGGCCCCTTGCCTTGGCGATCCAGGCGGCAGCGGCCATGCTTTGCACCTCGACCTCGGTGGCCCAGTAGTTGTTCTTGGCCTCGACCAACGCCTTGTGCTGCGCCTCGAGCGTCTGCGCATCCTGATCCGCCGCGGTCACATCGCCCTTGCGCGCCGCACCGAGTGCGCGCGCGAAGGTCGTGATCGCCTCGACAAATGCGAACGAAAAGCCCTGCTGAGGCAGCTGCGAGGCCGCGGCCCAGTCACCGCGCTCGAGAGCCAGCCGCGCGGGCATCGCCGCCGCAGTGTATGGGGCGCCGAATGTTGCTGTCGTCGGGCTCGCGAAATGGGTGATTTCGTCGAGCACCTTGCGTGCCTCCTTGACGCGCCCGAGCTGAAGGTATGCGTAGACCATGTAGTCGGCAGCGTGGTAGGCGTCGAAAGTGTCGCCGTTCATCTTGGCGACGTCGGCCGAACGGCGGTTGGTCGACGCCGATTCCTGCCACGCACCGACGCGGGTGAAGATGTGCGAGGGCATGTGCAGCGCGTGCGGCGCGTCTGGCGCGATGCCTGCGTATTTGCGCGCTGCCGGCAGTCCCAGCTGCGCGATCGGAGGCGCGTCGTAGCAGTGTATCAAGTAGTGCGCGACGCCTGGGTGTTCGGGGTACTTGACGAAATCCTTCTCTAGCACCGCCGCCGCCTTGAGGTAGGCAGCATAGGTCTGGTCCGCCTGCGACTGTGTGCTGGCCAGGTATAGCGCGGCGAAGATCTGCGCCTCGTCGTCGTCAGGGTACTTGGCGGCCAGCGCCTCGAAGGCCCGAGCGCGCGCAGCCTGGCGCGCGCGCTCGGGGCGGTTCGCGAAGTCGGCGTAGTAGGCGGCCACCGCCTCAATGTAGTCACGCTCGCGCTGCGTTTTGGTGCCGACGTCGGCCCAAGTTGATCGCCGCCTGCGCGCTCTCCGCAGCCTTGGGCGATGCGCCCTGCCCGGCCAGCGGGTTGTTCATAAGGATCGCCGCGATGCCGAAGGTAGCCACGCCGCACGACGGGTCGTCCTCGAGTACGTGGCGGAAGGCCTTCTCGCCGGCCGAGAACCAGAACGAATGCAGCATAGCGAACGCCCGCTGCAGTTCACTTTGCACCTTTGAGTCGCATGAATTGGCGAAGCTGACCGTGCCGAGGTGGCCAGTGTGCTCCTCGACGTCGTGCGCGCCGGCAGGCACGGCCAACGCGAAGGACAAGGAGGCGGCAGCCACCAGAGTCGTGAGTCGCATGGTTTCCTCCTGCGGGCACGGTGTCGGTGCATCGCATCAGCGATCGACTGCTCTACTCACGCTGCACCAGGTGGAACTGTAGCACTATCGCTCGACGGGCAATGAGTGGCCCACGCTGTCCGAGTCAGTCCGATCAGTTCTGGGAGCCAGTTTGGCAACAATATCAGCAGTCAAGTGGGCCGGCAAGCGGTGACCTGAAAGGCAATCGTCCGACCATTTGGCGGTCGCACGGGACCAACTGCTCATAGCCGGGAGCCGCGGTTCCGAATGTTCGCCGAAAGCGGGCAATGGACGGGGGGCGCATTTCGGTGAATGGCTGCTTTGCGGCGCCCGCGCCCACCGGCAGCCAACTCCCGCCATTCGCGGCCGTCCGCTGTCGGGACTCAGCAGCAACAATCGCTAGCTGTACATCAAATCGTAGATTCCGTGCTGAAAAACGAGCCTAGCCACGCTGCGCATGGCGCGCTATTCTTCCCAGGATACCTAGCAAGTGGTTCACTGCCGCAAGCGCCTCTCGTGCGGTGCGCGCCAAACCCGTGGACAGGCGCCAGCAGGGGAATATCGATCATGCCCTCAAGGAGGAATATCATGAGCCGAACCAGCACGCTGACCTGCGCTACCTTGGCGTCGTTGTTGTTTGGAGTGACGGTACCCTGGGGCGACGCGGTCGCCCAGCAACAGACGCTGAAAGAACAACTCGTCGGAACCTGGGCCTATGTGTCGGTCGATACCGTGCGCCAGGATGGCAGCCGGGTGCCAATGTTCGGCCCCAATCCGCAGGGGCTCGCGAGCTTCGATGGCAGTGGGCATTATGTATTGATGACCTCGCGCGCTGGCCTGGCGAAATTCGCGTCCCCCAACCGGATGGAGGGCACGCCGGAGGAGAACAAGGCCGTCGTGCAGGGATCGATCGCTCACTTCGGCACATACACTGTCAACGAGGCGGACAAGACCATCACCTTCCACATCGTAGCCAGTACGTTCCCCAACTGGACCGGGGTCCAGCAGAAGCGACCGTTCACCATCACCGGGGATGAACTAAAGTGGACGACGCCGGCCGGTTCCAGCGGTGGCACGGCCGAAGTGGTCTTGAAGCGAGCCAGGTAAGCGCCGCGCATCGCGTGACGCTGCGGACTGGCTCTGAGGGCTTAGTTCTGAGCTTTGGGCTTCGGGCTGCAGTCCGCGCCACAGGCTCCGGCACGGCGACGTCGGGTGCTGCCGATCTGCCGATGCCCGAACTCGATCAGCGCCTCAGGCGTCGACCTCGTCGAAGTGGTCGCGGCGCCCCCCTCGAACGTCGGCTTGTGGTCATCGTATCCGGCCTCTTGAGCTTCCGCTCCGGGTCGCTATGCAAAGCTTTACATAGCGACCCTAAGCGGCCAGTCAATCTTCTTCGAAGCGCCCATTCGACGTAGAGCCAACCGGACCTGCGCGGCTTTTTGCTCAGGTCCGGTTGAGCGCCGGGTTGGGTGCAATTTCACAACACAATGCATGCTCACTGCATATGCTGGCCCCCATTGATCGCGATGTTTGCCCCAGTGATGAACGCGGCTTCCTCGGAGCAGAGATAGGCGACCAGTCCCGCAACCTCTTCCGGCTTGCCCAGCCGACCCATCGGAATCTGTGGGAGGATCTTCGACTCCAGCACCTCCTGCGGTACCGCCGTGACCATCTTGGTGGCGAGGTAGCCGGGCGAGATGGTATTGACGGTCACGCCTTTTCTGGCCACTTCAAGGGCCAGGGCCTTGGTAAAACCGTGCATGCCGGCCTTGGCGGCCGCGTAATTGGTTTGCCCAAAAGCGCCCTTCGAACCGTTGACCGAAGACACGTTGATGATCCGGCCCCAGTTGCGCTCGACCATGCCGTCGCAGACCGGCTTGGTCATGTTGAATACCGAGTCGAGATTGGTGCGCAGCACCGCATCCCAGTCCACCTTGTTCAATTTTTTGAAGGTCATGTCGCGCGTGATGCCGGCGTTGTTCACCAACATATCGATCGGGCCGATTTCCTCCTGAATCGTTGCCACCACGCGTTGACAAGCATCATAATCGGCCACGTCGACGCCGTAGGCGGTGAATTTGCGGTCCTGCAGTTCCATCGCCGCCAGCCACTCGGCAACGTGTGCGTTGGACGGCGAATGGGTCACCACCACCGCGTAGCCCGCGTCGTAAAGCCTGGTGCTAATCGCTTCGCCCAACCCGCCCATGGCGCCCGTGATTAACGCAATCCGCTTGGTCATGACACTCTCCTCTCGGTGGAATACTTGTTGTTCAGGTCTTCCATGCATGCCCGCTGATCTGTTTCAGCGCATTTCATTCGACGACTGCGTCAAGGCGGCGTCATGCGCTACGTTGAGCAGGTCCCAGCGCCAGTGCACCCCGCCCCGGTCAAATTCGCCCACCGCCGCTGGGCCGTCAACCGCCAGCCCAGCCACCATGGCGTCGACCAGATCTGTGGCGTATTGAATCGCGGCCATCATGGCTGCATAGGGGTTCGGTATGGGGACTCGCCCCTTGGTGCGAAAGAGTTCCAATGCGCGCAGTGAATGGTCGGACCCAACAGCCCGGGCCACCATCGCCAGTGGCACATACTGCCGGTCGCCGGCGGGAACCTTGGTCCCTCCGCGACCCACCAGCTCGGCTTGAGCCAGAATCACGCAACCTTTGTAGCTGACAGATACTGAAGTCATGATGACCTCCGCGGGAGCAATGCTCGCCCCCCAATGAGTTCAAGATGTTGGATCTGTTTGAGAAGGCATGGGGCCCCACCGGGCGATGGGCCGCCCGGGGTAGCGTGCAATCGTGCCGTTGGTGACGCAGCGGGAACCCGCTGCACCGTAGTTCAGGCGCCGCGCGATTTAGCGGCCGGAGGCGTCTTGGTCTCTTGGGGCTGCAGCAAGTTGAGTGTTGCCTTGGCGAGGTCGAACATGTGCTGCGTGGCGGCGCTCAGGGGCTGATAAGCTAATCCTGTGGGCGTACCGTCGGCCACCGGCTCCAGCGCCTTGGAGAAGCTCGCCTGCCAACCTTGCATGGCCTTCCTGAAGTCGTCCAGGATCGCCTGCTGGTTGCTCTGTGTCTCGGTGAGAAAGTTTTGCCAGAAGTTGCCTGATTGCGCCATCTGTTTTTGCGCCAGTTCTATCTGGAGCGGCGCAAGGGATGCCAAGTCTTTCGCGCCGGCAAGCGCTGCGAAGGTCTGTTGTATCGATGCCGCACCCTGGTGCGCCTCTTTCAAGGCGAGCGCGCGTGTGCGATTCATATTCTCCAACCACAGATTGCTGAGGCTGACGCCGAGATTCAAATTGGCTTGCTGAACGTCGCGCAGGGCATTGACGTCAAATGGCATCGTTTCGTCTCCCTAATTTATATATCACTATAGCGATTGAATTTCCCTCGTTATTGCTGTCACTGCGTATCTTCAGGGGACGAGCAAGTCGTCTACTACCCGCTGTCCAGCACTATACCCTGACATGAGCGCTTCGGCATCTGTCGCGAAAGGACGATGGCTGTCCGCCATGAGGCGTATCGGCGCAACCATGGGGCGAGTGGCGCCCGCGGCTCTAATATCCACGACAGCTACAAAGCCCCGAGGGGGCGACACAGTGATACGCCCAGCAGCCTCCCACACTGGTTCAAGTTCGACGGTGACCTCAAAGCCTTTGTAGGTGTAGATCCTTTTCATCAAAAGACCTCATTGCCGGCCTCATCGATCCAGAAGCCATTGTATGACCCAAAAGGAAGAAGTGCACGCGTTTCGTCTGGCGCCGATTATCCGCCCGGGTGACCCGTGGGCAAAAACCATTTCACGCAAGAGCACTACGATGGCGCCCTGTAGTTAGCGAGTTCGGAGTGACTGCGCCACGATGGAATCCTCTCGCGCAGTGAGGGGCACCATGCTCGTCCGATCCCGGCGACTCCAGACTCTGCGAGCGTAAATGTCTCCTTATGGCCGGAAGTTCGTGTTCACACAAACTGCCGGAAAACTGACGTTGATGGTCCCAACGTCCGTTCTGTCGAACGTTCATTGAACTGGTGCTATCGGCCAACATCTGCCGGTCGACACCAGAAGCCAAATCGTCGACAATTTGCCTTCGCGATCTGAAAAAAGCGGCCCGGAGGAGAGATGCCTCAGATCATCTACTTTTGATGCTGCAAGAGCACTTCTCCATTGCGCCCGCGTTGTGCATTCGTAACCACCCAGGCCATGCATCACTGGTATATTCTGGTACTAGGCTACCCGTCTCACCATGCCTACAAGAACGAGATCCAGAACGCATATCGCAGCGTACTTGCATCGATAATCAGCGACGACCATAGCTGTCAAAGGCTGCAATGACGACCTCGAAGAAAAGCGCAAAAAAAACTTCCAATCCGCGGCCACACATTGGGAATGCATTTGAAGTATCCCTCTGCACCGAGGTGAATCAAGTCTGCCCGAATTGCAGCAGCGCATTATTCATTTCAAAAGGCGGGAAGCGATGGCGCAATTATGAGATCGCACACATTTATCCTCTCAATCCAACAGCCGACGAGATCGAGTTACTTAAGGCTGAAAAGAGGCTTTCAAGCGATGCGAATCACGAGGACAATCTCATACCGCTTTGCTTTCCTTGTCACAACATCTACGATAATCCAAAAACTATCGCGGGCTATCGAGATCTAGTCAAGAAGAAAGAAGATATTATCAAGCAGCGGGCGCAGCAAAACGTTTTTTCACAATATCATCTTGAGACAGAGATATCTGAAATTATCGAATCGTTGTGTAAAGAAGATGCTCAATTCGAAGAGTCTTCGCTGAATGAAGCAAAGCGTGTTGACGAAAAACTAGACGGCACAATTACGCCGTTTGCAAAACGCAAAATAAAAAACAATGTCACTTGGTTTTATCTATTTATTCGAGAGCGATTCGCGGATCTTGAGCGGTCGGAGCCGGGGAAGGCGGTCTTGATTTCGCATCAGGTGAAAACATTTTATTTGAAACAAAAAATGCTCACCACAAATCAGCAGGAGATATTCGAGAACACGGTAAAATGGATTAACTCGAAATACTCAAGCGCATCGGAAACTGCCGCGGAAGTAATTGCTGCGTTCTACGTCCAGAACTGCGAGCTCTTCGAATGATCACTCCCAGCAAATTCATTTCTTTTGAGCAGTCGATACTTTCTCGACTCCCAGTCATGCGCGTCGATGCAAAAACGATAAGCATTCGGGATCTGTATGCATTGACGGCGGATCATTTTTCCGCCATCGACGAATTTCTGTACGCTCTGGACGTACTTTATATTCTCGACAAAATTAACATTGATTTTGAATCGGAATCTGTCGAATATGTTAATTGAAATTCGATCACCACAACTTCGAGCAGGAAATATTTCGTTCCACGCCGGCCTGAACGTGGTTCTCGGCGATAAAAATGCGACGAATTCGATTGGAAAATCGACTGCATTAATGATAATCGATTTTGTTTTTGGAGGCGATACATTTCTAGAAACGAATTCCGATGCCATCACAGCTTTGGGGCATCATTTTTATGAATTCAGTTTTTTATTCGACGGAGCCGTCACGCGGTTTCGCCGAGACACCCAGAATCCAACCATCGTTTTTAAATGCGCCGATGATTATCAACCAGTGCAAGAGCTCAACCTGCGTTCTTACACGAGCTGGCTAAAAGAGAAATATTTAACCAAAGGACACGACATCTCCTTTCGAGCGATGGTTGGGCTTTTTTCTCGAATTTGGCCCAAGTCGAACGTCACAAATGTACGTCACCCGTTACACGCAGTGGCTAATCAAGCGGCTAGCGACTGCATTTCAACCATAATAAAGATATTTGATCGATATAATGAAATCGATTCCGCTAGCGCTGCGGTAACCGGCAAAGACTCTGAAAAAAAGGCACTCAACACGGCCTTCAAATATTCCATCGTAGAGCGAATCTCAAAAACGCAGTACTCGAAGAACGTTGTCGATCTCAGCGTGATTCAAAAAGAGGTCGACGTCATAAAAAATGATATCGCGAAATTTTCTCTTAATATCCGCGAGGTTGTCGATAGGGACTTGCTGGACTTAAAAAGCCAGAAAGATGAACTCCTCGCGAAAAAGTTGCCTCTGCAAGCAAATTTGCAGCGGACTCAGCGTAATCTGAAAGAGAACAAGTTCATAAAAAGTGCGCAATTCGAATCTCTTCGTGATTTTTTTCCGTCCGTTAATGCCGAACGCATAGCGGGAATCGAGCTGTTCCACAGTTCTCTAGCCTCTGTCCTCAAGAAGGAACTTCAGGAAAACCAGAGAAGCTTGTTCGCTCAACTGGAAACTATCGATACTGCGATTTCTGAGATCGATACGCGGATTTCAGAACGTCTGAAAAACTACGACAACCCCGTCGCATTAATTGAGCGAGTCTCGTCACTATCCCAGAAGTGGAACAAGCTAAGACGAGAAAACGAGTACTATACGAAACGTGGGGATCTTGATCGAGAACTTTCTGATTTGATGGTTGAGTTGTCGAATATCAAGACATCGGTATTGAATGACATCCAGGCGCTGATAAACGAGGAAATTGCGAAGATTGTCAAGAGAATTTACGGTGAGGAGTCGAAGGCTCCGCACCTGACGCTGCACGAGACCAACTATTCTTACCAAGTTACCGATGATACGGGAACGGGGAAAGCGTACTCGAACTTGGTCGTCTTTGATTTGGCAATTTTTGAACTTTCCGATCTGCCCATTCTGATTCACGACTCCCCATTATTCAAAAATGTCGAGAATACTACGGTCGCGAAATTCATTTCGGAATATGAACGCTTTGCGAAACAGTCCTTTATCTCGCTCGATGAAATTGATAAATACGGTACTGCTGCCGCCGCCCGACTCAGCGCGTTGAGTGTTCTGAAATTGGACTACACTAACGTTCTCTATAACAAGGTCTGGCGTCGTCAAGAGGCGAACTGAATTCTGAATTCAAAAATCACCTCACGCCGCACTCGAAACGCTCTAGACTGATTTCCGCACTACGAAGATTGAAGTCGAGCAACCATGAGTTTGGCCCCTTAGGCCGACTTATTGATCGCCATCCGAATGTCCCTTATCGAGAGCGTTGTATGCCCCTTATGGGTCGGGAGCACGCATTCGCGGACAGTGAGACCCGACATTCGCGGCCATCGGCGTGCGAACGGCAGGAAAGCGACCTGTAGCCGCCTCACCGACGTCGTCACCTCAACGGCCGCTTCGGCCGAATTGCCCCGTTGGGCATTCGGCAGGTTACGGAGCGGACCAGTCGCTCGAATGACGGCTCTGTGAGAAATGCGTCCGGCAGCGGTTGGCCGGAAGATCGCGTTCACACAATCTACCGGAAAGCTGACGTTGAGGATTCCAATGTCCGTTCTGTCGAACGTTCATCGAATCGGTGCTGTCGGTCAAGACGAGACATCCAGCCCGCGGCCCCGAAAGTCTGGTTTAATAGCGGCTCCTGCCGGTCGAATACGGTCGCCGAATGACCGCTGCTATCACGCGCCGACGTTCGCGGCCTGCAACAACGTCGAGGCTGCTGCAGGTATCAGTCTCGCGAAGAATCAACTCGCGTACCGAACGGAAACACTGAAGGCCGAGGGAGCGGTGCCAGAGATGCTCATGCAAATCTTGGCCAAGGCGGAGGGTAAGTAGTCGTGCATGAAATCATCTGCCCGCACTGCGGGAAGGCATTTAAGATCGACGAGGCCGGGTACGCGGACATCCTGAAGCAGGTTCGCGATAGCGAGTTCGAGAAGCAGTTGCACGAGCGGCTTGAGCTGGCTGAGCAGGACAAGCGGAACGCCGTCGAACTCGCCCAAACTAAGGTCGCCAGCGAATTGCAGAAGACTGCCGCAGCTAAGGACGCCGAGATTCAGGAACTGAAGTCCAGGCTCGAGGCCGGTGAGGTCGCGCGGAAGCTCGCCGTGACCGAGGCCCTAAGCGCCGTGGAAAAAGAGCGTGACGCGCTCGCGAACGAACTTGAGCGGGCGAAGCATGACAAGCAATCCGCTTCCGAGCTATCCGAGGCGAGGCTCGTGAACGAACTGCAGGGGGCCACCGCCACGAAGGACGCGGAGATCCAGGGCCTGAAGGCCAAGCTCGACGCCATCGAGGTCGCGCAGAAGCTTGCGATCACCCAGGCAGTCAGTGCGGTCGAGAAGGAGCGCGACGAACTGAGGAGCGGCCTTGAGCGAGCGGAGCTTGAGAAGCAGCTCGCAGAGAAGTCGCTCAAAGACAAGTACGAGACGCAGATCAAGGATCGCGATGACGCGATCGATCGCCTCCGGGACATGAAGGCTCGCCTATCGACCAAAATGGTTGGCGAAACTCTCGAGCAGCACTGCGAGACCGAGTTCAACCGCATTCGAGCGACGGCGTTTCCGAGGGCATATTTCGAGAAGGACAACGACACGCGGACTGGCAGCAAGGGCGACTACATCTTTCGCGACTCGGATGAGGCCGGCACTGAGATCGTCTCGATCATGTTTGAAATGAAGAACGAGAGCGATCGCACCGCGACGAAGAACAAGAACGAGGACTTCCTGAAGGAACTCGACAAGGATCGCACCGAAAAGGGGTGCGAGTATGCGGTGCTAGTCTCCCTGCTCGAACCGGACAGTGAGCTATACAACACCGGGATCGTCGACGTGTTCCACCGCTACCCGAAGATGTACATCGTCCGACCGCAGTTCTTTCTTCCAATCATCACGCTTCTGCGGAATGCGGCGATGAACTCGCTCAAGTACAAGTCGGAGCTGGCACTCGTTAAGGCGCAGAACATAGACATCACGAACTTCGAAACCGACCTCGAGACGTTCAAGACAGCATTCGCGAAGAACTACGACCTCGCCTCTAGGCGCTTCCAAACGGCGATCGATGAGATCGACAAGTCGATCGATCACCTGCAGAAGACGAAGGAGGCCCTGCTCGGCACCGATCGGAACCTTCGTCTTGCGAACGACAAGGCGCAGGACGTGACGATCAAGAAGCTGACTCGGGGCAACCCGACGATGGCGGCCAAGTTCGCCGAGCTCAAGAATCATGATCCTTCCGATGTTGGATGAGTCAGGTCATCCATGCCCGAGGCTCGTCTTGAACGCGCAGATCGGCATAGTGAGGGCCGGCAGTTCCCGCTGCAAAGCGGTCTTTCGTACAGCGATACGGAACTGCCGCTCAGGGTCGACAGTACGCATCCGCCGGCAGTGACACCGGACATTCGGGGCTACGGAGCCCCGAATGTCCGGGAAACAACCTGGAGACGCCTCACCGACGTCCATACCCGACTGTCAGCAATGGCCGATGATTTGTCGTTGGCGTTGAAAGTGTAAGTGATCGGTGCACTCAAAAAGGTTGTTGCTGCGTTCGTGCGTGTTCGAGTGGCCAGGGACGTGATCGGAAGCAGCCGCATTTCACGCCGCGCCTTCATCCAGCGCGAAGCTCAATCGTGGACCGTCTCCGTAGTAAGTACGGACCTCGCGGCGGCTGCGACATCGGCGGGTCGGATCTCGGCGACGTTCTCGCGAATCGCCCGGGTGGCCGCACGGTTCACGGCTTCAGCGATCACGGCGTCCGCGTCCGCGATTGTGCGTCCGGAGAGCTCGGCCATGCACTGGCGGATCGTCCCAGGCTTCAGCCCATAGCGTTCCTTGGCGAATTGCCATAATGCCGTGCTGATGTAGCGCTCCAGGTCCGCACGCTCCGGCACGTCAAACCGGACCTTTTCGCTAAACCGTCCACCGCGCAGGGCCGCAGGATCCATACGGTCTTGATGATTCGTGGCCGCAATGAAAATGACATCCCGAATGCGCCCGCTGGCGCCGTCAAGCGTGGCGAGGATCTTGTTGGTCAACATCGCGACATTCGAGTAGCGCCGGTCTGCGAGGATATCGTCCGCCTCGTCAACGAACACGATCGCCGGCCGGATGTCGCTAGCTTCCCGCACGAGGCGTTCCCAGGAATCCGGCCGCGCGATGAGGTCGGCGCCAGTAGTCTTGAGGAACGCATAGCCGGACGCTTTCGCGAGCGCCATTGCGGCCTGCGTCTTGCCGGTCCCGGGCGGTCCGTAAAAGAGCAGGCCTCGCGGCAGGCTGCCGCCGAGCTTCTCGATGCGGTGGACCTCCCGCATCCGGTACGCCAAGTCGCGCAGCACGTTGCGGGAAGTGGCCGGCATGAGGATGTCGTCCACCGCCTTGACGTTTTCCGGCAGCCGGCCGCGGCGCCCCTGAAGCAGACGCATCGCGCGCATTGCGATGTCGAAGGTGACCAGACCGCTGAACTCACCCTCGCGACGCATCTCACGCAACTGGCCCCCCAGCGCGCTCAGCCGTGCCGCGCTGAATCCGTCCCAGCGACCAGCCAGCGCTTCGGCGGTGGCACGCGCGACCGTTTTAGGACCCAACTGTCTGCAGATGGAGTGACCAATCAGGTTCACGCGGGCTTCCAGGTCGGGCGGGGGAACTTCAATCTTGAAGTCAAAGCGACCTTCACGGATGCCTGCAGTATCGAGCTGTTCGATGAAGTTGGTCGCCGCTACCAGGATCACCTTTGATCCGCGCAGATTGACGATCTCCGTGAGCATCGTGTTGACGACGTCCCGGTCCATCGAGTGTGTGTGGGCGCTGCCATCGCGCGGTTTGAGGAACGAGTCGATCTCGTCGATCAAGAGCACGCAGGCGCCGATCCGGCGTGCCGTGTTGAAGACGGCCTTGATTTTCTCCGGGGTCTCGTTGATCCACTTGGATGCCGTGTCGCCAAAGGCGATTGGCAGGAATGGTACCTCGAGCTCGCCGGCGAGGGCCTCTGCAAAGAGCGTCTTGCCGTTACCCGGCTCGCCGAAGAGGAGGATGCCGTTGCGCGGCTCGCCAACCCCGTCGTCGCCCGCGAGAATGTCGTGCGCGGCGCGTAGCAGTCGCCGCTTGGTGTCGGCCATCCCGACCAAGTGCTTGAACGTTCGCCGGGGCTGCCGGACGCTGTTGCTAAAGTCGTGCGCTGACGGCGTGCGGGGAGCCGACCTTGGTGGCCGTTCAGTGGCTACGGGCCGTCTCGGGACGGCCGTGCGGATGGCCGGCTCCTGTGAATCTGCCGGGACAACGGGAGCGGCAAGGCCAGCCGGAGCAGCGGGCGTTACAGTGACGGCGGGAGCCGGCGGCGCCGGCTCAACTGGGTGGGCCGGCGCCGTACGCTCAACGACAGTAGGCGCGGAGCGCGTGATCTTCGCGTCGAGCGCAACCCAGACACGGCCCCCGTCGACGATGAGTTGCTCCCGCGCGCGACGCGAACGATAGCGCTTCTGAATGGCAAAAATATTCATGTGTTCCTCGCAAGCAAGATGCGGATGGGGCGACGTGTGTCGCGATTGACTGCTGGTTTCCAGTCTCGCGCGCGCCATCGCCAACACAAACCGGGGTCGTGCAGTCAGGTCATGCGACGCGTCCAGACCGGGATGCCCCAGCGGCGGCGAACAGAGCCGCGCGTCTCGCGACGCCGATATCGCGGCGCGTGCACTGGCACGTGACACTCCACGCGCCGGCGACGATAAAGTCGTTTCATGCGTTCGCGAAGCTCTTTACGGGCATCGCGGCGCTTCCATGCCAAAGGGCGGGCTATCCGGTCGCACAGTCGACGCAGGAAATGCTCGATCGCCTCACCGGGAACCTCGGTCGGGATCAGAACCTTCGCACGCCCATCGGAGATTGCGACGACCTCCCGGTTGTTGGCAGCGAAGATGAAGCGACGGATTTTCATTGGAAGTCCTCCAGTCCATTAGTCCGGGTGCCGAAATGCCCTGGCGCCCCGATAGGTTCATTTGCGGCGCTGTCTGATCCAGCGGGCGAGCAGAATTAGCGGCTGGACACAATCAAGAAAGAAGTCGAGGCACTCGTGCACGAAAACCTTCCAAAGCCGGAAGCGGTTCATTTTTTGTTTCTCCGTCGGAAGAAAGAGGGTGGATCGGCCGCGATCGGACGACGAATCAGGTGTCATGCAATGTGGCGGGTACCCTATAGCCGTGGCCGGCAATTGCGACGCGGGACTGCGTCGTGGATGCTATCGACACGTATGCGGACGACACCCAACCCGTTCCATCGCCGCGTCTTTCATCGCGCCGACAAGACCAGACTCTCACGGAATCCTCTGAATGCAAGCCGACTTCCAAGGCGTCGGCTTCCACACCTGTGCAGATGGAGGGGAATCGAGGCGGACACTGCTGATCAAGGGCGCCTGCCAGGTTGGCTACATATTTGACTCGCCGTTTCAAGCTGACCGCGGAGAATCTAGAAATGTGTTCGCCGGCATCCGCGACACACCCAACGGTCGACGCGTAGACGCCAATTCCTGAGGACCACCGTGCTGAGATGTTCGCAGGTTCGCCCGCATTCCTGTGCGGGTTACGGAGCCTTTCGACCTGCAACAAACGGATTGACGGCTCGTGCGCGCGGAAGGGCGTCACGGATTTTTAAGAGGAGCTGGACCTCGCGTCGTTGGTCAGCGGGGAGCCCGGCGCATCGCCTCGGTAATCGCAGGTGACATGCAGGAGGACTGAGCGGTCACGACGCGTGATGTCGTCGGGAAACCCCTTGCGCTTCGATCCGCACGCGTGTTAATCTCAGCCACAGCCGTTCGATCGGCATTATTGTTCAACACGCGTTAGGTTTCCGTGTGCAGATTGTAGACGCTCGCGTCGTCAAGTCTGCGCGGATTTCCAATCGCGCGCCCTCAGAAAGTCTCTCCCTGCTTTGTGTGCCGTCGGCGCGAAGCGGCGGCAATTGCTCTCAATTTTCAGCCGTTGGCATTGGCTTAAGGCCACGCTCGTGCGTCCACTCTGCGTCGAGCGCATGAACTCCGTCTAGCAGTGGTGCCCGATGCCGGCCCTGGCTGGCGTTTGATTTTCCGCATTTGCATCACAACGGGCACGTAGCCTGCCCCCTGCCCGCGTCTCGAGGTGGCGAAGCGCGGATTCTGCAGCGGCCGTTAGGGTCGCGTGCGGAAGGTCGCTACGGGTTAAATCGTATTCCTAATCGTGTGAAGGCTTGCGGTTGGATGGACCACGTCGGTCGCCCTTGGGGCGACCGACCCGCCGTCGATTCAATGCGGGCGGACCAATAAGGAGAACGCAACGGAAAAGAAGATGGATGGTACAGTCGATCCGCGCGTCCTTTTGCAATCGTCGCCTCCGCCGCCGGAGGGGCGCTCCGCGTGGGAACAGCTGCGCGAGCGGCTCGACAAGGTGACCCCGGCTGACGTCGAGGAGTGTGTTGCACTCTTCCAGATGCTCGAACACGCACAGCGGAGTTCGGGCCTCAAAAAGTGGGCCTCGCTGCAGGGGTATTTCGGTGCGATTCCGCGTTGCGTGCGGGCGGTTGGAGGGAAGCCCGTCCGCGAAATGCGGATTTCCGCAATCCTCGAGCGTCTCGAGCGATAACGGGGGGTAGAACTTGGGGGGGGGGCCACCATTGGGGGCAGGTCATACGGGCCCGGCGAGTATTCGGTGATCTTCGCGAAGCCGGCGAGACCTGCGGCCAGCATCGCGTCGAAAGAATCATGCAGGCCAACAAAATCCAGGCTATTCGAGGCTACAAGGCACCACGGCGTCTTGCGGGACGCCCTTCGATCATCGCCCCCGAACCGGCTGAACCGACAGTTCACCGTCGACTCTCCCGATCAAGCTTGGGTGACCGATATTACCTAACTGCGCACTTGGCAGGGCTGGCTTTATCTAGCCGTAGTCATTGACCTGCATTCGCGCAAAGTTGTCGGTTGGTCCATGAAGCCCACGCTGGCACGCGAGCTGGTTCTGGATGCATTGTTGATGGCGCTTTGGCGACTCAAGCCATCAAAGTCTGTGATTGTGCATTCAGACGTAAGCGCCCGGTGAAGGCATGGAAGGTCGATACCAGCAAGGCCAGCTGCGTACGCTGCAGCGGCATGTTCAGGCGTGGCGAGTTCGTCATGGCCCAGAGCAAGAAGTCGTGTTTCCACAGGAGCACATCCCCGGCCGCATGGCTCAGTCCGACTTCACCTCGATGAACAGCCTCGGGGTAACGATCGCGGGCACCCTGTTCCCGCACCTCGTCTATCATTTAGTGCTGACATACTCGAACGTCGAGGCCGTGCGCGTCTGCTTCTCCGAAAGTTTCGAGGCGCTGGCCGAAGGCCTGGAAGCGTGCCTGTGGCAGATCGGCGGAGTCCCGGAGCTCCATCGTACCGACAATCTGACTGCAGCCGTACGTGACCTCGATCGCGACGGTATGCACGAGTTCACGCAAAACTATCGCACCTTGCTCGCCCACTATGGGATGCAGCCATCGGCAAACACAGCGGGATGCGCCAATCAAAACGGCGATGTCGAACAATCGCATTTCCGGTTCAAGCAGGCTGTCGACCAGGCGCTACGCGTTCGTGGCATGCGAGACTTCGGATCGCGTAGCGACTACGAGCACTTCCTGGGTGAGCTTGTTCGGCAACGTAACCTCACTCGCATGCAACGTTTCGAAGCAGACCGGGCAGCGCTCAAACCAGTGCCCGGGGCACCGCTGGACTTCCCGCGCGAGCTCACGGTCCGTGTGTCCCGTTTCAGTCTGATCCGGGTGCTCAACAACCACTACTCGGTTCCGTCGAGGTTGATCGGGGCGACGCCGAAAGTGCGTATCCGGTCGGAGATCCTGGACCTTTACCACGGACCGGTACACGTGCTTACTTTGCCGCGCCTGACTGGCCGCAATCAGCGTCGCATCGACTATCGACATCTCATCTGGTCGCTGGTTAGAAAACCCGGGGCGTTTGCTGCCTACTGCTATCGGGACGAATTGTTTCCGACAACCACGTTTCGCCGCGCCTACGACGCACTGCTCGCGGCAACTCCAACTAAGGCCGACCGGGAATACCTTCGCATTCTGCATTTGGCCGCGAGCACATCAGAGGCCGAAATTGAGCAAGTAATCGGCCGCCTGATGGATGACGAGCGCATACCAACGCTGGAAGCCGTACGCGAGTCCGTCGCGAGCCCTGCGCCGACAGCCGTTCCGAAGATTGGCAAGGCCACCATCAACTTACGCGATTACGACGCTTTGATTCCCTCAAGGAGCAGCCATGCATAACGCACGTGAAGAACTGCTGGCGTCGCTTCGCGCGCTCAATCTCGGTGCCATGGCGGCAGCCGTGGAAGACACGGCATTGCGAGCAGCCAAGGAAGGGTTGACCCACGAGGCGTTCCTGCTCGAGCTTGCCCGCATCGAACGCGCCGCAAAGACAGCTCGCCGAATCGAGCGGCTCTTGAGGCAATCCGAACTGCTTCCAGACAAGGCCTTCCGGACTCTCAACCTGGACCGGTTCGATCCGGCGACTCGCATGCAAATCGAGCGCTTACGCAGCGGAGGTTTCCTCAAAGATGCGATCAATGTAGTGGCCGTCGGTCGGCCTGGCGCAGGGAAAAGCCACCTTGCAAGCGCTCTGGGTCACGCTCTCGTCGAGCAGGGCTACCCAGTTCTGTTCACTCCGACGGGTGCCTTGGTGCAGCGGTTGCTTGCGGCAAAGCGCGATCTCCCGTTGCCGCAGGAGTTGGCAAAACTGGATCGCTTCGAGTGCTTGATCCTTGACGATATCGGCTACATCCAGCACGACCGCGACGAAATGGAGGTGTTGTTCACCTTGCTCGCCGAGCGCTACGAGCGCAAGAGCATCGTCATTACGACAAACCTCGTGTTCTCGGAATGGGAACGCATTTTTAAGGATCCGATGACCACGCTTGCGGCAATCGATCGCGTCGTGCACCACAGCGTCGTCCTCGACTTGATGGGCGTCGAGAGCTATCGGGCAAAAGCCGCCGGCGCGAAGCCGACGGCGTCAGCCGCAGTAGCGGCATAGGGCGGCAATTTTAATTGTCGCCAGCGGCGGTTCTAGTTGACGCCAGACACTGGACCATTGCCTTCAACTGTGCCGGCGGCATCTGAGCAGCGCCCCGGGGGCTGACCTCGGGAAAGCTTTGCCACTCTTCCGGGGTGCAGGGCTACCCGATCGCATCCATAACGAGTTTGGCGGTATTCTACGCTGCGCGGCAGGCCGCTATTGATCACCTTGTCGAATTTCCTGATGCCGAGCGAACTGAAATAGCGACCCGCTGCGTCGTCCTCTTCCAATCAAGATGATCTTGTTGAGAGACTGCCAACCGTACGATGGTTCATGGCTAGATACGCTTTGCCTGTCGAATGCTACGTAGAAATGCGCGAGTTCGTTCTCGCTGGGGGTCACCGAAGATTTGCTCCGGCGGCCCTTCCTCGCAGACTGCGCCGTCGCACAGAAAGCATACCTTGGACGATACTTCGCGCGCAAAGCCCATCTCGTGCGTCGCCAACAACATGGTCATGCCATCGTCCGCCAGGTCCCGCACGATGTTCAGTACCTCGGACACCAGCTCCGGGTCCAGTGCGGAGGTGATCTCGTCCAGAAGTAAAACCATGGGGTCCATCGCCAGCGCACGGACGATAGCTACGCGCTGTTGTTGACCGCCCGACATGCGGTCGGGATACTCCTTCGCCTTATGAGCCAGACTAAAGCGTCTGAGCAGCGCCATGGCCCGCTCCTCGGCTTCGTCCCTGGACTGCTTCAGAACCTGGATTGGCGCCAGCGTCACATTTTCCAGCACGGTCATGTGCGGGAACAAGTTGTAGCCCTGGAACACGATACCGATGTCCCGACGCAATGAGTTGACATCGACGCCGGGGCCTGTGATCCGGTCACCATGGACAAGTATTTCACCGGAATCAATGGACTCCAAGCCGTTAATGCAACGCAGCAGTGTCGATTTTCCGGAACCCGATGGCCCGATGAGACACACCACCTGATGCTCTTCCACCGACAACGCCAAGCCATTGATGACCGACAACTCGCCATATGACTTGGCGATGTCACGAATTTCGATAAATGACATAGACATTCGCTCCTTTAGGCACTGCCTGCGCGCATGCGGGCTCGATCGCGTTGCGCCATCCGCTCCACAAAGCGGACCTGCGGGATCGAAATGACGATGAACAGAATGGCCACAGTGGTGGCAGCCGAGAGGTTGTAGTGATTCGACGCGATCACCATGGATTGATTGAAAGCGTCGATCACCCCTACGACGTTCACCAGCGCAGTGTCCTTCTGCAAGGCGATAAATGCATTGAGCAATGGCGGGATGATTTGCCGGATGCCCTGAGGCAGGACAACAAAACGCAGGGTCTGCGCGTGGGAGAGACCCAGTGAGCGAGCTGCCGCAGTTTGACTCCAGTGGATGCTTTGAATGCCGGCGCGATAAATCTCCGCCACGTAGGCGCCAACGGTAAGTGTCAACGCAATGACGACATAGGTCGTCAATGACAGGTCTTTGAGGATTGGCACACCGGTCAGCGGGAGGCCGAATCCGACCAGATAGATCACCAGGACCGCCGGCACGGAACGAAAGATATCGACGTATGTCGTCGCGATAAAGCGCAGGGGCCTCCCCGCCTGCCCCGGTGCAAACATCGCCAATGCCACAATCAATCCCCAGATCAGAACAAAAATCTCGGCAACAACGAAAATCTGCACATTGACCCAGAATGCGTCGAGCACCAAGGGGAACGTGTTGATAATCAAGGGCACGAAGAAAAAAGTCTTCGCGACCGCTAGATTGTTTGCCAGAAGGAACTGGAGCGCCAGAACAACGAGGAGTTGAGCCAGCGTATAGCCGAGGGTTATCCAGCTCTGAACGCATGCCTCCGATCGCGCCACGCGTGCCGCGACGATATCCATACGCACAGTTGCGCGACGAACTTCTCGGTATGGATTGAAAGCGCGGAACAGTGGCAGAGCAACGATGATCGACGCCAACGCCAGAAACACAGACCCTGTGGACACCCACCAGCCATCAATATTGCTGCCGCGAAGACCTTCCCGCAATGCTCTGATCGTGTACCAACTGCCGGCAATTGCGATGACCACCCCTAGCAGTGCGGAAAAGAACAGCACCGTGGGCGCGGACGGAATGCCGCCGATGCTCAGTCGCCGCTCCCGCCCCGGCGCGCCAACAATGGCGCCGGGGACCTTATGAATTGGATTGCTCATGGACGCAATGCTCTCACGGTGTGAAAATCGGCAGCTTGGTGGGGTCCGCTCCGAGACTCGGGGCCAAGTATTTGCTGGCTAACCTGTCGAACGTTCCGTCCTTCTTCATCTCCGCAATGAGCTTGTTGAACTCTGCGATGTTCGGAGAGTCCTTGTTGACAACCCCTCCCCACCTCTCGCTGGTGTCATAGCGCCCGACAACCTGGAACAATCCATTGGACTGCTTTGCAATTACCAACACATTGGGTGTGTCGTAGAGCACGGCGTCCACCTGACCGGCTGCCAAGGCTGCGTACATGGCGGCGGTATCGGTATAGACCTTGGGATGCTCGGTTGGCTTCACGTTGTCCATGATGTATTGGAGTATTGTGGTGCCTTGCTTTACGCCCAAGCGCATTTTCTTGATGCTGTCTTTATCTACCTTGGTGCCCGATTTGACGAGAATGCCTTGGTCAGAGCTGAAGTAGGGTTCGGTGAAGTTCACGACCTTTTTGCGCTCGTCGGTGATTGTGATTTCGCTCAGCGCGATGTCGAACCCCTTTGCCTGCCCCGCGATGACCTGCGCAAAGGAACGATTGACGACGATCACGCGATCGAGTCCTGCACGGTAAGCCATGTTGGCCGCCATGCAGTACTCGAAACCATCCCTGATCGTATCTGGCGAGTCGCCATTCCACCATCCCGGCGAAGGCAATACCGGCCGAACAGACAGAGCCCCTGGAACCACCGTCTCGAGCTTGACAGATCCTCGCGAGCCGGTGACCTCACATTTGCCGTAATCCGGGGCCGCCGATGCACCGACCGAGAAGCCGCCAAGCAAGAGCGGGATGAGCAGCAAGCACATGCGGGGCATTTGACGACCTGCGCGTTTCTTTTCGTGCTGTTTCACTGGGTGTCTCCTTGTATCTTCGTTTTGCATCAAACTTCGTCGGAAAGCCGGTACTTGAGGCGGACTGCCGAGGTGGCTTGCCGAACCGGTCGCCCGCCTCGTCTTGCCTCATTCGGAACGGCTGATGGATCTCATTTCACGATCTGTACATCCTCCTTTATGCGAAGGGGGCCATAGCCGGCTGCGCGATGCCGCCATGCGGCTTGCCCGAGCCGACATCCCCCCAAAGCACGGCATGGTCCTCCGGGAGGACCCGGGAATTGGGCATCGAGAGCCATAGACGCATGAGCATCCGGTCTTGCCCTGTTTGCACGTCGTCCTTGAAGGCCGTGCGACCGTGGTAAACAATGTGATTGTTCAGCAGTTGAATGTCCCCAGGCGCGAAGCGCATCTCGAAGCATTCCTCTTCGGCCACATCCATCAACATTCGTATCGCCTCATGCTCGGCTTCGGCCAACCTCCGCACGCCCGGCAGCATCTGCCCGTTTTCGATGTAGGTGAGCGAGAAGTGACTCGTAAGCTTGCCATCGCGCACCCCAAAAATCGGCAAATCGTACACAATGTGCTCGCCGCCCGCTTCTTCGCCGAACCGGCTGCGTGGGATCGGTTTGCACAACAAGGCGTGCAGATCCGGGCGACGCTTGAGAATCTCGTTGTAGACGGTGACGCTACTCGCCAGCTTGCTGACACCGCCTTCAGAGGCCTGGCGCACGCATAGCAGCCCCACAACGTCGCAACGATCCGTGTGGAAACGCAATTGCCCCGGCGAAAGCGTACGGGCACCCGAGGAGAGAAACTGCTTGCCCGAGTCATCGACAGTCGCGCCGTAAAGCTTGGCGCCGACGCCCATACCCTCATCCTTGATTTCGCGCATGACTTCGCCGCGACAGTTCTGGAACATAGGCGTGCCGAGGTGAGCGCCGAGACCGTACCAGATACGACGAAGTTGTTCCTGGCCATAACGACTCACATCCAGTCCGCGCATTTTGACCATACCGGAGCCGTTCTCCAGCTCTTCACGTACGTCGTCAAAGAATGCGCCAACATCGGGCAGCGGGAAGTTCTGACGATTGACCTTACGCCAGTCTAGATCCCTGGTCGTATGGAGCGCTGTATCGATCTGCTCCAGTACGACAGCGGGAAACTCTTTGACCCATCGATCGTTTTGACCCATCTCAACACCTCGCCAAGCGCTGGCGCCTTGCAGACAATTCGACTCAGACATATAGCTCTCCAGAAAGATATGATCAGATGCGCGCCGGTAGTTGTATATACATGCAAAGACAATAAATCTATCTTTCGAAAACTGGCAACCAGGTGTTGCGTGGATTAAGGGAAAGTCCTACCTCGGAAAACAACATGATGAGGTGTGCCACATAGCAATGCGGGGCTCAGGTGATGCCCTGCTCCAGATATGCCTTGTTGTCGATGACGCGCTGATAACTCATGTTCGACAAGTCCAGCGTCTGATACTTGCCGTGGTGGATGAGCTCGGTCATCGCACGCCCGACGGCCGGCGCATAGCCGTCAACGGACACCTCGTCTTCCCAGTTCTTGAAGAACTCGATGCTGTACTGCGACATCTGGATGTTCTCCGGGCGCGAAAACAGTCGCCGAAATCCGCCAGACGAGCGCGGCGTGGACGCCAGGCTGTAGGTCGGGTCGGGCTCGATCACCACAACCTTCGCCGCATTGCGCGCGCGCAGCGAATACAGCGCAATGCTCGATCCGATCAAGCCCCCACCTACAACAACCAAGTCTGCTTTCATGACGGAACTCCCTACCAAAACCATCGCATCGGGATGGGAGCACGACACCTTCGCCCCCTTGACAACAGGCAAGCCCGGCCTGATGACCGGGCGCGTGGCTGAGCGTCTGCGGCCGGTGCATCAGCCTCTCAATTCGCCAATTTCGCGATTTGGCCGGACTGAAGCGTCAGAAATGCATCTGCGTGATCCTTTGCACTGATCACGCCCATATTGCACATGTCGACCGACGGGCGGCGGCTTGACGCCCACAGGTGAACTATACGCGATCAAAAAACATTACGTATATTATTTATTATTTTCGTATACGATTTAGTCGATGGAAATACAGACGAAGCTGGCGCACATTTGGGAAGCACGGGTGGATCCCCCGCAATATGAAAGGAGTCGAGGAATGCCGATCGTGAAAGTTGAACTCTCCTCCGGCCGCACTCACGCGCATAATGCCGAGTACGTCGCAGATCTGACGAGGCGCGACGTCCGGAACTGAGGGGCGATGTTGATCAGGCGGGAGGGTTTCCGCTTGCGCGAAAATAGGCCATCACCTCACGCTGGGTTTGCTCGAGATGCTTGCGCAACAGACGAACAGCGGTCTTCGTGTCGCCCGCAACGCAGGCTTGATGAATCGCCAGATGTTCGTCGGCTGAGCGTTGGTGTTCTGCATCCATTGACACGTGCAGGCGAAGGAAGCGCCCCATGCGTTCCTGAGCCGCCTGCGCGGTGGCCACCAGCTTGGGGCGATTCGCGGGAGAGTACAGGCACTGGTGAAACGCCAGATTCAGATCGCTCCAAGCCTGTGGTGTATCCGCCTTCGCGTAACGCTCAAGCAATTGCTCTGCCAGCGCCAAATCGCTAGGCGCCATGTTCGGCACGGCAAGCTCAAGGGCACGACACTCGAGGGCGATTCGCATGTCCAGCATCTCGACGCAGTCGCTCACGGTCAGAGGAGAAACGATGGCGCCAACATTACGCTTGAGCGAAACCCATCCTTCGGACTGCAACCGCATCAACGCCTCTCGCACTGGAATTTTACTCACGCCGAGTTGCGCGGCGATGTCGTCCTGGCGAATAGGGGAACCCTCAGACAGTTGTCCGGACAAGATCTGCTTGCGAATCTCTTCGTAAGCGCGCTCTGCGGTGGAGAGTGATTTGTTCTCAGTAGGCGTAACGAACATTCTTTCAGTTCAGTGCAGCAATGGAGACAGCCGGCGCATACGCCTGGGTCAGCCGATTGGCGTGCGCCTTGGACGACACGTCTTGGCCAAAAGGGGTTATGGCAATATTATACTATTTCAAGTCTTGGTATACCATATGAAAACATCAGGAATATTGACCCGCCACAACGCCTAGCGCATGCGCTGGACGCTCTTAAGCGTTTGACCGTCAATGAATTCAGCAGCGCTGGTGGACGTCAGCAGCGTCAAGCATACTGCGACTGACGGACCACTCTCGCGGTCTGCAGCTTTGCGCTCCAGCTGACGTGCCCTCTGTTCCTCTTCGAGCCGTCTGCCGCGAGACTACGGCCCAAGGCCCGGCCAACAGCCCCGGGACAGCCCTGAGGCTACCGTCCCCGCACCTTTCCGGCTAGGAAAGCATGCTTGATGATCCGTCGATTATCGCGTCCGCGAATGCCAAACCGCTTGCAGGTTGGGTCTCGACCGGACAGTATGCCGCCAACTGATATAGGCCCAACCTATACCCGGCAGTGACATCTCGTATTTCCGACCACCGTTGCCCACGCGGTAAAGTCAACGCCAACGTCGAGAATCGATAGACGCCCTCATCGCCCAATCGCGAAATCTCTGCCGAACATCACGGTAACGATATGCAGCCTGAAACCTCGAATCCATCGCCCAACTTCGAATCATCTTCCTTGATCTCCAGATCTGCCACTGGCCATGCTGCGAAGCCGCCGTCAGCGAGCGGGGCTTTGGGCATGACTCAGCCTGCGACACCTGACCTCCCGGAGATCGCAGAGGATAAGGACCGCCCCTTGTTTGAAGACATCCGCTTGTTGGGCCGTTTGTTGGGCGAAGTGATCCGCGAACAGGAAGGCGATGCGGTCTTTGACATTGTCGAGGCAATCCGCAAAGCTGCAGTCAGGTTTCGGCGAGACAACGATGCAACAGCACTTGCGGGTCTCGATGCTCAACTGCGGGACCTGACGCCAGCACAAACGGTGTGTGTCGTGCGAGCGTTCAGTTACTTCTCCCATCTCGCAAATATCGCCGAAGACCGCCATCACAACCGCCGGCGGCGAATTCATGCACTTACAGGATCGCCTCCCCAAGCTGGAACGATTGCATATGCGTTGCAGCAAGTGCTTGGTGATACCCCCGGGTCTGAAGACACCGAAAGACTTGTCGGGTTCTTCGGAACTGCGCATGTCGTTCCGGTCCTGACAGCGCATCCCACGGAAGTGCAACGCAAAAGCGTGCTCGACGCGCAATACGGAATCGCCGAACTCCTTGCCGAGCGCGACAGGGAACTGACCTTGCGCGAACGTTCCGAGAACGAGGCGATGCTACGCGCAAGAGTCACGTCGCTTTGGCAAACCCGAATGTTGCGCGATGCGCGCTTGACCGTCGCAGATGAAATCGAGAACGCGCTTTCTTACTATCGCACGACCTTCCTGAAGGAAGTGCCGGCGTTGTATGCAGACTTGGAGGTCTCGCTTGATGGACTCGGCCACCCGGCACGGTTGCCTCCCTTCCTCCAGATGGGAAGCTGGATCGGCGGCGACCGGGACGGCAATCCCAACGTAACGGCACACACACTCGAGCATGCCGTCACGCGCCAAGCGTCTGTGATATTTGATCACTATCTGGAAGAGGTGCATCAACTTGGCGCAGAACTTTCGGTATCAAGTTTGCTTGTGGGCGCCAGTGACGCCTTGAAAGCGCTTGCCGAATTGTCTCCGGATACGTCGCCGCATCGCGCCGACGAGCTCTACAGGCGAGCACTGATTGGCATTTACGCCCGCTTGGTGGCAAGCGCGGACGTGCGTCTCGGCGTTGGCGTCGTGCACGCTCGCAGGCGGCATGAGGGCGCTAGCGCATACCGTCGTGCACGTGATTTTGTTTCGGACCTAGATGTCCTGGCCAACTCCCTGGCGGCCCATCACGGTGCGAGCCTTGTCGCCCCCAGACTTGCGCCGCTCATACGTGCAGCCGAAGCATTCGGCTTTCATCTGGCGAGTGTCGACCTGCGGCAAAGCTCGGATGTCCACGAGCACGTGGTGGCGGAGCTGCTGGCGAAAGCCGGCGTGGAAAGCGAATATGCCGTGCTTACTGAAACGCAGAAATGCCGTCTTCTGCTCTCTTAGCTGGCGCAGCCACGCCTGTTGCGCACGCGGTACGAAACCTATTCCGACCTGACGACAAGCGAGCTTGACGTGCTGGATACCGCGCGGTCGATACGCGGTAAGTTCGGAACCGATGCCATCCGCAATTACGTTATCTCGCATACGGAAAGCGTCAGCGATCTCCTTGAGGTCCTGCTGCTTCAACGTGAAACGGGGCTGCTTCAAGGGCCGCTGGGCAACCTGCCGTCAGGCGCCCGGAATACCCTGATGGTCATCCCTCTGTTCGAAACGATCTCCGATCTGCTCAACGCGGCGAACATCATGGATGATTTCCTCGCGGCGCCAGGGGTACGCGACCTGATAATGCACCAGGCGAACGAGCAGGAAGTCATGCTCGGCTACTCGGATAGCAACAAGGACGGTGGATTTCTTGCATCGAACTGGGAACTTTATCGGGCTGAGCTCGCCCTGGTGGCGTTGTTCAAAGCGAAAAATATCCGGCTTCGATTGTTCCACGGTCGCGGCGGCACGGTCGGACGAGGTGGTGGCCCAACCTATCAGGCCATCCTGTCCCAACCACCCGGCACGGTTGCGGGTCAGATCCGCCTCACGGTGCAAGGCGAAGTGATTGCAAGCAAGTTCGGAAACTCGGAAATCGGTCGACGAAATCTTGAGGCGGTTGTCGCTGCCACGCTCGAAGCATCGTTGAAACCTGACATGGGCGTGCCCAAGCAATTGCCTGCATTCGAGGGCGTATTGCAAAAGCTGTCCGACGCGTCGCTGGAGAGCTATCGTTCCCTGGTCTACGAAACACTGGGGTTTAAGGAATACTTCTTCTCGACGACGCCCATTTCGGAGATCGCAGAACTGAATCTGGGCAGCCGCCCCGCTTCGCGAAAACTCCAGGACACGGCAAACCGCCGGATCGAGGACCTGCGTGCAATCCCCTGGGGATTTTCGTGGGGCCAATGCCGACTGCTTCTGACCGGCTGGTACGGATTCGGTAGTGCCGTCTGCACGTATCTCGACGCGGCACCCGACGCATCCGATCGCAATCATCGGCTCGCCGAATTGCGGGCAATGCACGCGGAATGGCCGCTTTTTTCGAACCTGCTGTCCAATATGGATATGGTTCTCGCAAAGACGGACCTCGCGGTGGCTTCGCGGTACGCACGGCTTGCGCCGGACGACCCAGGGCGCGAGCACGCCTTCCAACGGATTGTCGAAGAATGGAAACGCACGACGCATGCGCTTTCCATCATCACCGGTTGTACCGAGCGTCTTGCCGACAATCCACTTCTTGCCCGTTCGATAAGGAACCGCTTCCCCTATCTCGATCCGCTCAATCATCTTCAGGTTGAACTGATCAGACGACATCGCTCGGGGGACAACCACCCAGACGTGAAACGGGGGATTCACCTGACCATCAACGGAATCGCCGCAGGTCTACGCAACACCGGGTGAGGCAGGATTCGTTCTTCGCCTTTGGCGCCGACGACACCCTGCCCAGAACATTTGACCTTGACAACAATCACGTTCAAGCGCTTGGCGCAACCGGGAGGAACGCCGCTATACGCTCCCACATTTCGACAGGGTTCGAGTACATCGGGAAATGCCCGCTGTGCGGAATCTCTGCCAGCGTGACGCCATTGGCCCGCAAGCGTCGCAAATACGATAGAGAAGCGTTCTGCTCCCCGTACATGAACATTCGCGGGAACGGCAGTGACAGAAATTTCGTCATCAAATCCCCATCGTCGGACAACGCAACCATGGATGTGAAGATCCCGCGCACGGCCTCAGCTCTTACCTTATGTTGAAGACTCGACGCATAGAGTGGACACGAATAGAAGGGCAAATGCCACGTTCGTTCGATGAAGTCGTGGAGGAATCCTTCAGCAGTGGCAGACGAATAGTCGATCGCCTGCCGGCTAAGAAAACAATCTTCGGGGGCGACGTTGCCCTCGATGTCAATGAAGCTCAGCACATCGCCCGGCGCTTCATGAGCCAGCATAAGCGCCGTGAGCCCTCCCATCGAATGCCCGACTAGATGGAATCTTTCGATGGCTAGACGACCAAGCACGGCCTTCGCCGTCTCCACGAGGAAAGGGATCGAGACCCTCGACAGATCGCCGCACGATGTTGCGCCACAACCCGGTGCATCGTATGCAATAAAGGCGCGTCCGGCGAACGCGGGATGGTGGGCAATATCGGCGTAATCTTCTTTGGTCGATCCGAACCCGTGCAGGAAAACGATCGGTGGCAATTCCCCTGCACGACGAATTGTCGCGACTTCAAGCTCGATGCCTTGCACATTCAGTGCCAGGACTTCCTTTGTGGTCTCACTGCGCGTTGACATAATGTTCTCCGGAAAGCGACTTGCAGAAGCGCTTGATCGCGCGGCACGCTTGCACCAATGCCTCGTCGTCCAGCGCATAAGCAATACGAATGTAGGGGGCCAGGCCAAACGCACTCCCCTGCACCACGGCGACATTGGCTTCATCCAACAGTGCGCCCGCCACGTCTTCGTCCGTTTTCAATAGCGTACCCGCCGGCGTGGTGCACCCGATCAGGCCCGCGCACGATGCAAACGCATAGAATGCGCCACCCGGCGTTGCGCATGTGAGTCCCGGCGTTTCATTCAGCCATTGCACCATCAGATCTCGCCGCTTCTCGAACACCTCTCGCGACTCGCTGATGAATTGCTGTGGCCCAGTGAGAGCGGCCAACGCCGCATACTGTGAAATCGAACTGGCGCCTGAGGTCTGCTGCCCCTGGAGTTTCTCCATCGCATCGAGCAACCAGCGCGGCCCCGTGCCGAAGCCAATACGCCATCCCGTCATCGCATACGCCTTGGACACGCCGTTCATGGTCAGCGTACGCGACGTCAGACGCGGCTCGACCTGTGCAATCGTGTGGTACGTAGCCCCGTCGAAGATCAGGTGTTCGTAGATATCATCCGACAGTACGAGTACGTGCGGATGGGCAAGCAACACCTCAGCGAGTTCCGCAAGTTCCCCACGGGTATAGACCGCCCCCGTCGGGTTGGACGGCGAGTTCAGGATCACCCAACGCGTGCGGGGTCCGATGGCGCCTGCCAATGCCTGCGGCGTCAGTTTGAAGCCGCTGTCGCTGCCGCAGGCAACGATGATCGGCCTGGCGCCACACAACTGAACCATCTCCGGGTAGCTCACCCAGTATGGTGCCGGCACGATGACCTCATCTCCTTCGTTAAGGGTTGCCGCCAGCGCGTTGTAAATCACCTGCTTGCCGCCGCTGCAGACAAGCGTATCCTGCCAGCCAACGTTCAGACCATTCTCGCGCTGAAACTTCGCGGCCACAGCCTCGCGAAGTGCACGCATGCCGGCGACCTGCGTATAACGGGTATGCCCCGCCCGAATCGCTGCGACCGCTGCGTCGCAAACATGCGCGGGGGTGTCGAAGTCCGGTTCGCCGGCGCTGAGTGAGATGATCTTGACGCCCGATGCACGGCGCGTCGCCACGCGGTCCATCATGCGATAGGTTGCGGAAGGTTGTGCCTTCGCGACGTGAACGTTCAGTCGTTGTTGGTCCATGTTCATGCCTTCCGCTGCAAGGTGTGATACCCCAACGCCTCGCGCGCCTGCCCGAGTGTCTTGCCTTGTGAGATCTGAGCCCGGATGTCCGCTTCAACGGCTTCAATCTGGCGTGCCGTGGCGGCAACTTCGCGTGCGCGTTCGCGTGGGACAGCAACGACGCCGTTGGCATCGGCAACAATGATGTCACGTGCGCAAGCCCGTGCGGTACCGATGGACACGGGGACGTTGACCGCTTCGACCTGGACCCGGTCTTTTCCGGTGCGCATGAAGCGACCTTTGGTAAACAATGGGTAGCCGTCACCAAGGGCTCTTGTCACATCGCGGCACACGCCATCGATGACGGTGCCGGCGATCTTTCTCATACCCGCATACTGGGTCATGATGTCACCCCACACAGTGCAATCAGTACGCCCGTTGTTGTCGATCACCACCAGATCGCCTTCACCGACATCATCGATGAAATCACCGACCGTTCCCGCGGGCGTGCGCGCGGGCACATACTTGACCGTAAACGCCGGCCCGACGACAACGCCGGCGTAGTTTTCCAACGGCGCAATGCCGAGACATTGTCCGGGAAGTCCCAGTTTATCCATGGCGTCTGAGACGCCTGGCGTATCGAGCCCGGCAAACAGCGCGACGAGTTCCTGATCTTCGTGATTCATCATTTTCTCCCTTCCTTGATGGCTTCAAATTCCTTGTCGTGCATGACGTCGGTCACCGATCGCCCGCCTCGCACGGCCTGCACCATGACGTCCTGACGCCGAGCAATTCGTTCGCCCAGTTCGATCGCTTCTTCGATGCGTGCGGCCGGCACGAAGACGGTACCGCAGCGGTCGGCGATGACATAGTCGTCTTCACAAACCACGACGCCTGCGATTCTGACGGGTTCCCCCGAAGACAACTGGACGACACGATTGCGCGCGCTGATCATGGTCACTCCTCGGCCAAAGACCGGGTACCCGATCGATTCGCTGCCCTCGATGTCCCGGCTCATGCCATCGATCACCGAACCCCTGACCCGCTTGAACTGGGCCGCACTGGCCAGGATGTCCCCCCAACACGAGATGCCGTCGGTCCCCCCGGCGATGACCAGTACCCGGTCGTCCGACGCGATTTCTGCGATGACAGGAGAAATGAGGTGGACCGTCGGCTTGCTGTCCGTCTTCGGCCCCAGCTGAATGGTGCTCGCGCGCCCGACGATCTTCGGGCAATCCCATAACGGACGCAGGCCGAAAGTCGCGCCGGGCAAACCAAGGAAATCCAGCGCGTCAGACACGGTATTGGTATCTAACGCGGCAAGACGATCAAGCAGGGACGTTTGGGTCATGGGTGTGGTCGAACGTTGGTTGCGATGTCGCACTTTCACACCTACAGTTCAATATGTATATTCCGTAAAATTTAAGCATTTGATACGCAAAACCTATCAATAGATCATGATCAATTTCCGACTCGTCCGTCATCTGTGGCTCTTCCTGGTGGTTGCCGAGGAGGAGAATTTCGGGCGCGCGGCCAAGCGCCTGAACATGTCCCAGCCACCTCTGACCGAGCAGATCCAGGCCCTCGAATTGGCGTTGAAGGTCAAATTGTTCGAACGCTCGCGACGTGGCGCGCAACTGACCCCGATGGGGGCTGCGATCCTGCCGGCAGTGCGCAAATTTGCGGAACAACTGGAGCGCCTCGAACTGGCGGTACGCGAGGCTGTCGCTGGTCGAAGTGGCGTCCTGACCATTGGCGCGATATCGTCGGCGATGCTCGATGTTCTGCCGCCGCTCGTCGAACGGCTAAAGTCCGACTATCCGCACCTGACGGTATCGGTCAAGGAAATCGATAGCGCCGAAGCCATTCCGGCGCTTGTGGCCGGCGACATCGATCTGGCCTTTGCCCGGCTGGAGGGGGAGCTCGGGGGGACAATCCGGTCCATGCCGTTGGCGCAAGACAGACTGGCGGTCGCCATGCCACGAACGCACCCGATGGCGGATCAATCGCGCATCCGTCTGGCGTCCCTTTCGGACGAAGACTTCGTGATGTTTTCACGCCAGGTTAGTCCTGTGTATTTCGACAGTCTGGTGGCGTCCTGCAGATCCAGTGGGTTTTCACCGCGAGTGCTTCACGAGGTTCGGTCGGTCGCATCGCAGGTTGCGTTTGTCGGGTGTGGACAGGGCATCGCGCTCGTCCCCGCCTCGCTGAAGAAACTGGCGCCCGAGAACGTCGTATTCCGTCCGTTGAAGGAAAAGATGAGTGTGGTGACAACGGCAATGGCCTGGAGTTCGGCGCGTGAAAACCCACTGGTGAATGCAGTCGTCGCCTTGCTGACGACTGCCGCACAGCGACCGAAGCGCGCCAGTTCGACGGTTGTGTAACTTACAGCGGCAGCTTCGTGTCAGGACTGCCCCGACACTTGCGCCGCTCATCAAGTCCGCTAGCTGCAGCCCCAATCTCAATTGGCAGAAAACATCGCCCCTTTCATTTGCGTCGTCGTTGAGTCGTCGAGTCGGTAGGCAATCAAAGAGGCAAGTAGTGCAAAGCCGGCAAGGACCGCCAAAGCCAGGCTGAAGCTACCAGTGCGGTCCTTGATAAACCCAACTGAGGATGGCCCGATGAACCCGCCGACTTGCGCCAGCGTATTGATTACCGCAATGCCAAGTGCCGCTGCCGGCCCCGCCAAAAACGTACTGGTCATGCTCCAGAAAACACCCAGGCTTCCCCAAATCCCTGCCGCAGCAACGCACAACAACATGAACGCAATATAGGGGTTCGAAGCGCAAGCGCTCAGTAGCAGCGCGATGCCGCCTACGCTCATCGAGGCCGCAACATGTAAGCGTCGCTCATTACGGCGATCCGACCGTCGGGCAATGAGCGGCATTGCAATAGCAGCACAGCAGAAAGGCAACGAACCCAGCAGGCCCACCTCAATGTCCGTCAAATGACCAAAGCTCTTGACGATCTGCGGCGCCCACAACAACACCCCGTAAAGCGCACAAAGAAAGCACGAAAACAGTGCCGACAACGCCCATACCTTGCGGAGTTTGAGTACCTGCACAAGTGAGTATTTCGAAGTCGCGGCCAAATGGCGCCGTTCTGCGCTCAGCTCGGCGCTCAGCCACTCCCGTTCAGTCTGCGTGAGCCACTTCGCACGCTCAGGTGCGTCAGTCAGCCAGTAAAACACCACAAAGCCCAGAAGTACCGCGGGCATCGCTTCATAAATGAACATCCAGCGCCAGCCTGACATGCCAAGCACGCCATCGTTCCATTTCATGAGAAGACTTGACATCGGCGAGCCGATCGCCGAGGCCAAGGCTGTTGCGACGACGACGCCGGCATTGGCGCGAGAACGGTAGCGCGAGGGGAACCAGGTCGCCAGATAGGCGATGACGCCCGGCATGAATCCGGCTTCGGCGGCACCCACAAGAAAGCGCAATACGTAGAAGGAGGTTTCGTTTGGCACGAACGCCATGGCTCCCGACGCCACCCCCCATCCGATCAAGATAATGCCAATCCAACGGCGCGCGCCTATGCGGGACAATACTGCGTTACCAGGAACCTCGAACAGCGCATACCCCACGAAGAACACGCCGGCACCGAATCCGAACGCAGTTGAACTGAGGCCAAGCTCCTGATTCATCCGCAGTGCGGCGAATCCAATGTTGACACGGTCAAGATAGTTGATCACGAGAAGAAGGAACAGAAACGGCACCAGTCGCCGATACACCTTTCTCATCGTGAGCGTTTCGTGCTCATACGTCATGATTTGTCTCCATCCAGGGGAAGTCCACTCGCGCTTCGATGCCTCGTCGAAGCGTCAATCAAAATACAGATGGTTAGCTGAACCCGTACAGTTCGAGTGTGGTGTGACCGCTTCTGATTTTCTCGACGATCTGGCGCTCTTTCTCTTCTCGTTGTTCGGCAAGCTCGAGGACTTCGTCGATTGACGAGACAGGAATCGCGACAACCCCGTCAGTGTCCGCGACCACGAGATCGCCACGCGCTATTTCCACATGCCCGATGCGCACCGTACCGCCGACTTCTCCTTGCGCAACCTTGGTTGTCCCGCGAATGGCCGTGCCGCGTGCATATACCGGGAAACCCATTGCCTCGATGGCCGCGATATCACGCACGCAGCCGTCGATCACAAGGCCGGCAACGCCCTTCTCGATTGCCGCCGCGGTCAGAATGTCGCCCCAGTAACCAAATTCGTGACAGCCGTCTGTCAGTTCGGTCATCGCAACAACAAGTACGTCGCCTGCCTTGGCTTGCGCAAGCGCGCGATGAATCAACAGGTTGTTCCCCGGCAACGTTGAGACCGTCAACGCCGGACCTGCGAGCGGAATACGACGTGCGGCGGCACGAATCGTTGCCGGCAGGTCGCCTTGGCGGTTGAACGCTTCGTGCAACGTCGCGGAGCCATAACGCAAAGCTTGCGTAAACAAATCGGGACGATTCATTTTTGGATCCGTTGCAGTGTGTGATAGTTGTGCTCGTTCCGTGCGTCCGTGAGACTTTTACCGTCGCGAAAGCTGGCGATGATCTTTTCCTCCGCCGCGCGTGTACGCAATGCGATTTGAAGAACTTCCGTTTCTCTCTCGCGCGGAATCACGACCACGCCGTCGCCATCGCCCAGCAAAATGTCTCCGGGTCGAACCCGCACGTCGCCAAGCGATACGACGCCATTTACCTCCGCAACCTGGACGCGGTCTTTGCCGGTACGCATAAAGCGGCCGCGGCTAAAAATCGGGTACCCAAATTGTCCCGCCGCCGCGCCATCACGGCACGCACCATTGATGACCGTGCCCGTGATCCCCGTACGCGAAGCGACTTCAGTCAAGATTCCGCCCCACACAGTGCAGTCGACGCGCCCCGCGTTATCGAGCACCACCACGCTACCGGCGGGTACGTCGTCGATGTAGTCGCCAACCGTACCCGGCTCCAGATCGACCGGAGCGTAGCGAACCGTGAATGCGCGACCGAGCATACGCGGCTCGGTTCCGATAGGCGCGATGCCCAGCGCGCTACCGGGCAGTCCGAGTTTGTCCAGGGCGTCCGACACCTCCGCCGCGGAGAGCGTGGTGTATTCATGAGGAATCGCCGGGCATTCCGGCGCAGCGACTGGTGCGTGTGACAGCGTGGTTTGCATGGTCTTGTCTCCGATCGTGAATGAGGAAGTGATACCTCATGGTACGAACGAGACCCTGGGACGTCCAAGACCAGCTTGTTATTCTTCTATTGGGTTTTTCTTATAGTTTCGTCGGGTGACGGCAATTGCAGGCCAAACGAATCAAGGAATGCCCGAAGATGAATCGAGTCGTCCTCGGTTCGAAAGCTCGCGGCAAGCGTAGTTGTCTGCGCCAACCCGGCCCCGAGCAGGGGCCTGTACACCACATCCGAGCGACCGAGCCGGGCGACCGACTCGCCAACGAAGGTGATGCCGAGCCCCGCGGCGACGAGCGCGATAGCAGTCTGAATCTCGTAAGCCTGGTAGGCCACATATGGGGTGAGCCCTGCGTCCCGGTACAACGACTCAACGAAACGCGCAAAGTTCGCGCTCTGATGCTTTGGGTAAAGCACCAGAGGTGAGTCGGCGAGCTCCTCCATACGAACGGCCTTGCAGGACGCGAGCGGGTGGTCCGAAGGCAGAGCGATCATCACGTGTTCACGGAGTAGTAAAAGCATCGTGCATCCCGCAATCGGCTGCACCTGCCGGCCAATGCCAACGTGAATGCGTTTTTCATGCAACGCATCGGCCTGCTCCTCTGTGAGCATTTCGAAAAGCTTTAACTCGACGTCCGGGAACTTCCGATGGAATGCTTTGAGTGCCGGCGGGAGCACGCTATACATGGCTGAACGGGTAAAACCGATGCCAAGCCAGCCACGCCGACCGAGCCCTATCTCACGCGTGCCCAGCGTAGCCTGCTCAAAGCTCTCCAGGATCTGTCGTGCCTCAATGCAAAAATAGCGGCCGGCCTCAGTCAGACTCAGCGGGCGGCTGCCACGATCGACGAGCCGGGTACCCATGCGATCCTCGAGCACTCGAATCTGTTGACTCAAAGCGGGTTGTGCGACGTGTAGCCGCTCTGCAGCCCGACTGAAGTTCAACTCTTCCGCGAGCACGACAAAAAATTGTAGATGCCGAAGATTCATGGGTAAAGAACGCTTTGAAGGTATGGATCAGGACAAGATGCCCAACCCGCCTACTTCGCACCGCGCAAGTATCCCTCTTTTGACGGGTCGCGCATGCAGAACGAAACAATGCCTGCGATCCCACACAAGGCGGTCACATACCAATAGAAGGCCGGCTCGCGTCCGACAGACTTGAGCCAGAGGGCCACGTATTCTGCAGAGCCACCGAATATCGCGTTCGCCACCGCGTACGACAAACCCACACCCAGACAGCGAACCTCGGGGGGAAACATTTCGGCCTTAATCAGTCCACTGATGGACGTATAGAGGCTGATGATCGCAAGCGCGACGATCACCAAACCGAAGGCGACGTACGGATTGCTTACCCCTTTGAGCGCGTACAGGATGGGCACGGTGCCGATCGTTGAAAATACGCCGAACAGAACCATCGACTTACGCCGTCCGATACGATCTGAAAGCGCGCCGAAAACAGGTTGCATCAGCATGTAGGTGATCAGCGCAGCGGTCATCACACCGCTCGCCGTCTTCGGATTCATGCCCGCCGTGTTCACCAGGTACTTCTGCATATAGGTGGTGAACGTATAGAAAACCAGCGAACCGCCCGCAGTGAATCCAACGACGGTGGCAATCGCGCGCTTATGGGTAAACAGACCGCGCAGCGTTCCCGCGTCGGCACGGGCGCGCGTCGCGCTGGACGATGTTTCCTCCAGGGACTTCCGCAGATACAGGGATATCAGCGCGGCGAATGCGCCGATTGCAAACGGAATGCGCCAGCCCCAGGCACGCAATTCGTCGAGAGACAGCAACTGCTGGAGAACGACTACGACAAGCAACGCCAGCACTTGACCACCAATCACGGTGACATACTGGAACGAAGCGAAAAATCCGCGGCGCCCCGCTACTGCCACCTCACTCATGTAGGTGGCACTCGTGCCATATTCGCCACCGACGGAAAGACCTTGAAAACAACGCGCGGCGATCAACAGGGCCGGCGCGGCGGCTCCGATCGTGGCATATGTGGGCAACACGGCAATGATCAACGAGCCCGCACACATCATCAACACCGAGATGATCATCGAGGCGCGCCGCCCGTATTTGTCGGCAATCCGTCCGAACAACCAGCCACCGATGGGCCTCATGAGGAAGCCGCCGGCGAATACCCCCGCCGTATTCAGCAACTGCGTGGTCGGGTTGTCGCTCGGAAAGAACGCGTGCGCGAAATAGATCGAGCAGAACGAATATACGAAAAAATCGAACCACTCAACCAGATTACCCGACGATGCACCGAGAATGGCCCTTATGCTCCGTCGGGTCTCGCTGCTGCGCGACACGGCGGAAGCGTGCAAGGTTTCAACTGACATGATGTCTCCATGAATATGGTTGGAAAATTGCGCTCTGACGTCGCATTTCGCTGCTGGGGCACGGGCGCCTGGAATCCATATCGGGCGTGACGCGCGCCACGCCTGATCGTGTCAGTGCCTCAACGAATGACAAACGGATTCCCGGTCGGAGCCCCTGTGTTGATCCAGACGCTCTTCGTTTGCAAGAAATCGTGTATGGCGTCGATGCCGTTTTCACGGCCGAGTCCGGAGTCTTTGTATCCTCCGAACGGCGACATATAGCTCACGGCGCGGTATGTGTTGACCCAGACGGTGCCGGATTGGATTCGCTCGGACATACGGAATGCGCGCCCGATATCGCGCGTCCAGACCCCTGCCCCGAGACCGAATCGCACGTCGTTCGCAATGTCGACGGCTTGCGCTTCGTCCTTGAACCGAATGACCGAGAGCACCGGCCCGAACACTTCCTCCTGGGCGATTCGCATTTTGTTGTTGACGTTCGTGAAGATCGTCGGCTCGATGAACCATCCGTTACCGCACTCCGCGCGTTGCGCCACCTTGCCGCCGAGCACAAGCGTTGCGCCTTCGTCTTGCGCAATCTCGATGTAGCTGAGCACCTTCTCGAACTGAGGCTTTGTCGTGATGGGCCCCACTTGCGTTTCCTTCGCCATCGGATCGCCCATCCGGGCCGTCTTGGCGAGTTCCACCACGCGACTCACGACCTCGTCGTAGACGCCGTCCTGAACAAGCAGTCTTGAGCCTGCAATACACGTCTGTCCCGTGGCGGCGAAGATGCCGGCGACCGCGCCGTTTACGGCATCGTCGATGTTCGCGTCGTCGAAGACGATATTGGGCGACTTGCCCCCCAGTTCCAGGCTGACGTGCTTGAAATCTCTGGCGGCCTGTTCATTGATACGGCGTCCCGTGCCATCGGCGCCGGTGAACGTGATCTTCTTCACCAGGGGATGGCTCACCAACGCACTGCCCACCTCGTTACCCAAGCCGGTCACGACGTTGACAACGCCCGGAGGGAAGCCGACTTCGTCGAAAAGTCGGACGAACGCCAAGGTCGAGGCGGACGTGAATTCCGACGGCTTGATCACGACTGTGCAACCGGAGGCGAGCGCCGGCGCCAGCTTCCACGCAAGCAGCATCAGGGGTGAGTTCCAGGGGGTGATGATGGCAACAACCCCGAGCGGCTCCTTGCGCGTGTAGTTGAAGAATCCCTTCTTGTCGAGCGGGATGACGTTGCCCTGGACTTTGTCGGCCAGGCCGCCGTAGTATCGAAACCATTGCGGCAAGTAGTTCATCTGGGCGTACATTTCGGCATACAACTTGCCGTTGTCCCTGACCTCGATCTCCGCGAGGCGAGACGCCTCCTGCGCGAGCCGATCGCCCAATCGATGCAGAAGCAGGCCGCGTGCGCTCGCGCTGAGCTCAGGCCAGGTGCCCGCATCAAAGGCACGATGCGCCGCGCTCACCGCCCGCTCGACGTCGGAAGCCTGGCCACGGGGCACCTCCGCCCATGCTTGACCGGTAAACGGGTTTTCGCTCGTCAACCACTCTCCGTTATCCGGGTCGCAGTGCTTGCCGTCGATATACAGCCGATAGCGTTCCATCACTCTCTCTTCGAAGTCAATCCGTGCACCGATCGGTGGACACCTCGTCAGAACCTCCTTCAATGGAGCCCTGGTTCAGATGTCCCCCATACCAACCTGCGCCCGTACGCACAGGTGCGGGACGCAGTCAAACTTAGAACGGCGCGAAGCCGAGCGCTTCCCGGAAGCGATTCTTGACGTAGACGCCATCACGCGGCGGGAGCGCACGCGGGGGCTCGTCTGCCGTGATGAACACCTGGGCCAATACCGGGCCGCTGCGCGAATTCGCCCGCTCGGCAACGCCAGAAACGCCGCTTTGATGCTCGACAGCAAACGCATCGGCAATACCAAAGCCCTTCGCAACCGCAACGAGATCGGTGCCAAGGCTCGTATGGCTACGCTGCATCCCCGTCTCGCCAAAATGCCCGTTGTCGAGAACAACGATCGTGAGATTTTTCGGCTGCTTGACGCCGATGGTTCCGAGACTGCCGACCCCCATCAGTTGTTCGCCGTCACCGGTGATGACCAGTACCGGCTTGTCCGGTTGGGCTAGCGCCAGTCCAAGTCCAAGCGAGGATGCTCCGCCCATTGCGCCCCAGAGATAGAAATTCCGGGGGCGGTCACCCGCGGCGAATACGTCGTACGATGCAGACCCCAGACCGGTGACGACAAGCGCGTCCGGCACGGACTGGATCAGGCTGGCAACAAAGTCACGACGATTAATGACGGCTGAAGACGACGACTTGACCATTACTTTCTCTCCCATTTTTTACGGCCGATGAGGCTCTGCGACAGCAAGACCGCAACCTGCTCGCCTGCCTCGAATGCGGCGTCGAAACCTGCGCTCACGATCTCGCCGACCTGATCCGGATCGTCGGCACGCAATACCGTGATTCCCATCAACTCGAGTGCTGCCTGCGTTTGCTTGCCCATCGGGCCCTGCCACGGGTTGAACTCGGCGTACTCACCGCGCATGGTGACAAGCGTGAAAAACGGCAACCGGCAGCTCTGGAGCAGCGAAAACATGTTCACGCAGTTGCCGACCCCGCTGCTCTGCATCAACAGAACCGCTCGCTGCCCACCCAGCCAGGCGCCGCTGGTCACCGCGACTCCCTCTTCCTCGGTCGTCAGGACAACGTCCTGGATATCCGGGTCAGCGATAACGCTGCGAATCACATGGGAATGCCCCGCGTCGGGAACGTACGCAACTTGCTTGACGTCCCCGACTTTCAGAACGTCGTAGATGGCTTGCTGCCACGCGGGCGCCTGCGCCGCTGGTGTGCTCATTTGTGTCTCTCCAAAGACAAGGTGAATTCAGGAATCTTAGTTTGTGATTTAATGCGACAAGAAATAGAATATTTTGATTTCTCTATGCAGAAACGGCATCAGTAGGGGTAAACGTGGACATCAAGCAGCTCAGAGCGTTATTGACGATTGCCGAAACCGGCAGCGTGACCAAGGCGGCCACGCTGCTGCATATCGTCCAGCCGGCCGTTTCCAGGCAGCTTGCCCTGCTTGAGGAGGACGTCGGTACGGAGTTGTTTTCCCGAGGCCGCTACGGAATGAAGCTGACTGAAGCCGGTGAGATATTCGTCGAGTACGCGCGCCGAGCGCTGGCTGAGCTCGATCGTGCCCGCTCGGAGATTCAACCCGCCGAGGGCGTTTCAGGCGTGGTCACCATCGGATTGCTTCCGAGCACGTGCGACTTGCTGGCGAGCGAATTGGTCGCCGCCGTGGCCAGCGCGCATCCCGCAGTCAGACTCCGCCTGTCAATGGGATATACCGGCCACCTTCAGAACTGGCTCGAGTTGGGCGAGGTTGACGCCGCCCTTTTGTACGACCCGAAGCCCTCCCCGACCATGCGAGTGCAACCCCTTCTTGAAGAAAAGCTGTGGGTCGTCGGGCGTCCGGAAGCCGGCTTCCGGGCAGATTCGCCGTTGCCGCTCAAACAGGTGACCGACGGACCGCTGATTCTCCCCAATTCGCCTCATGGCATTCGCAGCCTCGTGGAACAAGCATGCGCCGCGGCTGGCATCGACATGTCCATCGTGGCGGAAACCAACGCCATGAGCGTGCAGAAAGGACTGGTGCTGGGAGGCTTGGGCGTCACGATCCTGCCAAGCATCGCGATTGTCGACGACGTGGCCCGCGGACTCCTGAGCGCCGCCCCACTGTCGGACGAAGGCCTGCAGCGCAAAATCGTCCTTGCGCTGCCCAATACCCGCCGGGTTGCCGCCGCCGTGGCTTGCGTGGTCGATATCCTCGTCGCGGTCATGAACGAAGCCGTCCGAAGCGGAAAATGGACAACGGCGCGATGGCTTGCCAACGAGAGTGAACCACCTTACACAAAGCGTTCCGTCAATCTTGACGAAGCGCTACCGGAATAGGATTGCCCTATGACCGGCACATGAAACTCGTATTTCCGTCGACCGTCGCCTTCAAATAAAGTCCCCGTACAGGAAAAATATCTGTTGGCTTCGGCCAACGACGGAGACGACGATGAATCCTCATTCCTCCGCGCCGAACGACCGGGCGGAAAGCGCAGCCGACGTTGTCGCACTCACCTCAGTCGCTGCACTCAATGCAACCCTCGACTACGCCGAAGCCCCTGGAACAGGGGATCCCCTTCCCCATTTGTGGCATTGGATTTTCTTCAGGCCGACCGTCCGCCAATCGAAAATCGCCACCGACGGGCATCCGGAAAAAGGCGGATTTCTGCCGGACCTTGGACTGCCTCGACGCATGTGGGCCGGCGGAAGATTGCGCTTCCTCTGCCCACTGAAGATCGGCGCAGCCATTACGCGCGAATCGCGCATCCTTGACGTCAGCGAAAAAGAAGGCCGAAGCGGCAAGCTCGCATTCGTGACGGTCAAGCATCAAATCTTTAACGCGGATGCACTGGCGATCGAGGAGGAGCAAGACATCGTCTATCGCGAGCCGGCGATTCCGGGCGCGGCGACACCCTCGCCGACGGCGGCGCGTACGGACGAGCTTTGGCACAGAGCGATTACGCCTGACGAAGTCCTCCTCTTTCGCTACTCGGCGCTGGCGTTCATCGGTCATCGAATTCATTACGACAAACCCTACGCGGTCGAGGTGGAGGGTTACCCGAATCTCGTCGTTCACGGTCCCCTGATTGCGACGCTGCTCATTGACCTGCTCCGCAGGTTTGCGCCACAAGCCACGGTGCTGGACTTCTCGTTCAAAGCCGTCCGGCCAAGTTTCATGGGCAACACGCTATATCTCTGCGCACGCCCTTCACCGGACGGCAAAAGTGTCGAGCTTTGGTCCAGGGACCATGAAGGCTGGCTCACCATGTCCGCCCTTGCCACGCTCGCCTAATCCATCATTGTCAGGAAGACAAGTCAATCATGATCAATACCTCAGCCGATCCGTATCAGGATATTCGTGACGCCGTCCGCGATCTGTGCCAACAGTTTCCCGCAGAGTACTTCCGAAAGATCGACGACGAACGGACCTATCCGGAAGCCTTTGTCGAGGCTCTGACCAAGGCGGGGTGGCTGGCTGCGCTCATTCCCCAGGAATACGGTGGTTCGGGACTGGGCCTGACCGAAGCATCCGTCATCATGGAAGAGATCAACCGCTCCGGCGGCAACTCCGGCGCATGCCATGGGCAGATGTACAACATGGGTACCCTGCTACGTCACGGATCCACCGAACAGAAACAACGCTATCTGCCCAAAATTGCCACGGGCGAATTGCGCCTTCAATCGATGGGCGTGACCGAGCCGACGACCGGCACCGACACGACCAAGATCAAAACGACGGCAGAACGCAAAGGCGACCGCTACGTCATCAACGGACAGAAGGTCTGGATCTCCCGGATTCAGCATTCCGACTTGATGATTCTGCTCGCTCGCACCACGCCGCTCGCCGATGTGAAGAAAAAGCGCGAAGGCATGTCGATTTTCCTCGTTGACCTGCGCGAGGCCGTCGGGAACGGCATGTCGGTTCGCCCGATTCCGAACATGGTGAACCACGAGACAAACGAGTTGTTCTTCGACAATCTCGAAATTCCCGCCGAAAACCTGATCGGTGAAGAAGGCAAAGGATTCAAGTACATTCTCGATGGGCTCAATGCAGAACGAACGCTCATCGCGGCCGAGTGTATCGGTGACGGCTACTGGTTCATCGACAAGGTGTCCCAGTACGTCAAGGATCGCATCGTGTTCGGTCGCCCGATCGGGCAAAACCAGGGCGTTCAGTTTCCGATTGCACGTGCGCTCGTCAACGTGGAAGCTGCCAGTCTCATGCGCTACAAGGCGTGCGAATTGTTTGACGCGCACCAGCACTGTGGCGCTCAAGCGAACATGGCCAAGCTGCTCGCGGCAGATGCTTCGTGGGAAGCGGCCAATGCGTGCCTCCAGTTCCACGGCGGCTTCGGCTTCGCATCCGAGTACGACGTCGAGCGCAAGTTCCGGGAAACGCGTCTTTACCAGGTCGCGCCCATTTCGACGAATCTGATCCTGTCGTACGTCGCCGAGCACATTCTCGGCCTGCCTCGTTCGTTCTAAGCGAGGGCCCCATCATGCGCCCATTGGAAGGCATCAAAGTCGTCACGTTTGAGCACGCGATTGCCGCGCCGTTCTGTACTCGGCAACTCGCCGACCTCGGAGCACGCGTCATCAAGATCGAACGCCCAGGGACCGGTGATTTCGCGCGCAACTACGATGAGCGTGTTTCCGGCCTGGCATCCCATTTTGTCTGGACAAATCGTTCCAAGGAAAGCGTCACGCTCGACGTGAAGCAATCTTTGGCGATCGACGTCGTCCACAAGCTGCTCGCGGATGCCGACGTTTTCGTCCAGAACCTCGCGCCCGGGGCAACCCAGCGCCTCGGACTCGACTACGACGCGCTGAGCGCTCGATATCCCCGCCTGATTGTTTGCGATATCTCCGGATATGGCCTCGACGGACCGTTCCGGGACAAAAAGGCGTACGACCTGCTCATCCAGAGCGAATCCGGATTCCTGAGTATCACCGGGTCCGAAAACCAGCCTGCCAAGGCCGGTTGTTCAATCGCGGATATCGCCGCCGGGATGTATGGATATACAAACATCCTCGCGGCGCTTCTTGAGCGAAGCCGCACGGGGAAAGGCAAGCACATCGACGTCTCGATGCTGGAGAGCATGGTCGAATGGATGAGCTATCCGCTCTACTACGCGATCGACGGTCAGTCGGCGCCGCGTCAAACCGGCGCGTCGCACGCGACCATCTTTCCCTATGGCCCGTTCAAGGCCGGCGACGGGGAAACGGTCATGTTGGGCTTGCAGAACGAACGTGAGTGGAAGAACTTCTGCGAAACGGTCATCCGGCAGCCGCAACTGCACTCGGACGAACGATTCTGTTCGAACAGCTTGCGGGTAGAACACCGCGAGGCACTCACCCGCCTCATTCTGGAAGCGTTCGCCGGCATGACCGCAGCACAGGTGATTGAACGTCTCGAAGAGGCGAGTATTGCCAACGCCCACATGAATGACATGCAGGCCGTGTGGAACCACGAACAACTGTCGGCGCGCAAGCGATGGACGACAGTTCAATCTCCCGCTGGAGAAATACCGGCACTCTATCCGCCCGGCGTCGCACCAAGCGATGACGCGCTCATGGGCGCCGTACCGGCGCTCGGCCAACACACCAATGCCATTCTGCGCGAACTGGGGTTCAGTGAATCCCGGATCGCGGAGATGCACGGATCCGGCGCGATTTGACCCAACCCGATGTAGCAACCCTCTTGGGGAGACTTCGCCCGATAAACGAAGCTCCCCGCTCGTCGCGCACTGCACAAGTCAATGCAATACAGGAGACAAACATGTCACGCACAGTCAATGCAGCCGGTCGCCTGGACCGCCTACCCATTTCACGCTTTCACTGGAAAATTCTCGGACTCATCGCCGGTGGCGCGTTCCTGGACGCGTTTGATATATACCTCGCCAATGGCGCGGTTGCGGCCATGGTCAAGGAGGGATTTACCGATTTGCGCCATGGCGCGATGTTCGTTTCCTCAACGTTTGTCGGGATGATGATCGGTGCCTTCGCCGCCGGCTATGTCGGCGACAAACTCGGTCGGCGCTACTCGTATCAGCTCAACCTGGCCATTTTCGGGCTTGCTTCAATTGCAGCCTGTTTTGCGCCAACCATCGAATGGCTCATTGCCTTGCGTTTCATCATGGGCGTCGGGCTGGGCGCCGAACTCGTCGTTGCCGCCGGAACGCTCGCCGAATTCGTGCCCCCGGCGACGCGGGGACGTTGGGTTTCGCTGCTGGCCATCATCATCAACAGCGGTTTGTTCGTCGCGCTTGCGGCCGGCTACTGGATCATCCCTCATCTTGGCTGGCGCTACATGTTCGCTGTCGCGGGCGTGGGGGCGATCGTCGTCTGGTTTCTTCGACACAGGATGCCGGAATCGCCGCGTTGGCTGGAATCGATCGGCAAGCTCGATGAAGCGGAAGCCACGCTCGCGGCCATCGAACGCGAGGTGGAAGACCAGGTCGGAAAGTTGCCGCCGGTTCAGCGCACGGTCGATCTTAACGTCGGCAAAACCTCATTCCAAGCGCTGTTCGCTCCGGGCATGCGCGGTCGCACGTGCGTCGCCGCTCTCACCTCGGTCGCCGTCAATATCGGGCTGTACGGGTTCATCGCCTGGCTGCCCACCTTCTTCGTGGCAGAAGGCCTGTCGATCGTGAAATCACTGGGTTTCGTGCTCCTGATGTCGATCGGATCGCCCGTCGGCGGGCTCGTCGGATATTTCATCGCAGACCGCATCGGCCGTGCCAAAGGCATCGTACTGGCTGCGGTGGTGAGTATCGTGCTGGGCTGGATCTATGTCTCGCTTCGCGACACTACCGCGATCATCTTCGTCGGTTTCTGCCTCGTCACGGCGATCTATACGATTACGACGCTTGGCCTGTTCGGGTACATCCCGGAGTTGTTCCCGACAGAAGTGCGGCTGCGTGGCACCGGCGTGGCAGGCACGGTCGGGCGAGCGGCCTCGATCGCCACGCCGTACCTCGCACTGGTGCTCTACGAACGTTTTGGGGTTTCGGGGGTTATTGCAATGGTGAGCGTCGTGTTCGCGGCATTATGCGTCGCCATCGCGGTGTTACGCGTCGAGACAAGCCGACATGCGCTCGAAGACATTGCGCCGGGGTCGACTGATATCACGCCTGCGCCCGTCGGCTCGGCCGTGCGTTAGGATCTGCTGCACGTGTTGCCAGGCGAGTCGCAGGTAATAGGCGAATCGGGCGGCACCGGCCGAGAACTTCTCAGCCGCCCGCGCCGATATCGCCCTGCAACGTGACGCCCTGCCAAACGCCCTTTGCCACCTGCTCCGCAATGATATCGACCATCGTTTGACGTACGGCAAGCGTTGCCGCATGAACAGGCAGGCCGTTTGGCCAGCAAATACTTGCCGGACGGTCTATCGTCGGCTCGATGATGCGCCGCATCCTGGGGAGCCGGGACGTATCCCATTGCGCGACCGCAGATGCCGGGAGAATGGTGCATGCCTTTCCCGAATAAGCAATGGCAATCATGGTCGGTAACGAATCGACATCGGCAATGATGTTCAGATCGACGTTTTCCCGGGAGAACGCACGTTCCATCAGAAGACGTAACCCATTCGAGACACCCGGCGCCACCAGCCGTACGCCAGCCAGTTTGGAGAGTGGGCATGTCTTTGAGCGCGCAGAGACGTCCCCGCCCGGCTCGCCCAACACGTACAGGGTTTCGTTGAGGACCGGTAACGCCGAGATGCCCGGCGAATCCGCGCCACGAAACAGGATAGCAAGGTCAAGACGGCCGTTTGCCAGCAGCTCATTGAGATATCCGCTCATGCTCTCGAAAAGCTGCAACCGGATCCCCGGATACGCCGCCTGGATACGTTCGAACAGGGGCACGGCCAGCACCGACGACATCGTCGTCGGCAGGCCGACGGCAACAGTACCCGACTCGGCTCCGGCGCCCTTGGTCACCTCCTGCTTCAACTGCTCCATTTGCCGCAATACGAGACGGGCGTGGCGGTACAGCGCGTCGCCAGCGGATGTGGGCGTCACTCCGTGGTTGCTGCGAAGCAAAAGCGACACACCGAGGTCCTCTTCAAGGCGCGCCATTTGCTGGCTCAGGGACGGTTGCGCCACAAAGAGCTTTTCCGCCGCTTTGCCCAAGCTTCCGTAGTCGACAATGCTGACAAAATATCGAAGCTGTCGAACGTCCATGAAATGACCTTCTGAATCCCAAACGTGACGGAGTTGGCACGAATGCCGGGCTGCGGTGATGCTGCCTTTGATTGTAAACGTATTGAGCGGTAGCAGACCGGCACGCCACAATGAACCGAACTGGTGCTCGCCAAATGGCGCTCGCCCCAATTCAGCGGAATGCGAGAGACAACGTGTGGCGTCGCATGTGCCGTTAGCACATACGACGCCCGAACATGCGGCTGCCTTGAATCAACCGGGTCCGGGCGCAACATCGCGCAGCACGACCAAGCCCTGCGGCTTCAGCCGACGCTCAGAACCGCATCAGGTACGCGCCGACGCCACAATGCGTTGCGCACGGAGGACAACCGGCCTGTCGACCATCTTCCCGTCGATCGAAATCGCCGCGCCATTCGCCTTCTCCGATGCATCCAATACTCGCCTGGCCCAGGAAACGTCGGACTCGGTCGGCGTATAGCATCGATTGACGACAGGCACTTGCTTCGGGTGAATGCACAGCTTCCCGCCGAATCCCCAGCGCCTGCCTTTTGCCGCATCGGCGGTCAGCCGATCCACGTCCTCGAGACTCGGCGTGACACCGTCGATGGGCGATCGAATACCGGCGATGCGCGAAGTCATCACCAACTGTGCACGGAACGTATCAAGTTCCTCGGCATCCGATCCCATCCCCATGTCGGCGATAAAATCCAGGGTACCGAACATGAGTTGATGGACAAAGGGGGCTTTGGCAATCTGCAGTACGTCCCACATGCCCTGTGCGGTTTCGATCAACGGGAAAACGGGTATCTTCGTCCTCGTGACGGAGATCAAGTCTACGACATCGGATGCGGCCTCGGCCTTCGGCAAAATAATCCCTGCGATGCCACGAAGCTTGGTCAATTGGGCATCCTCGGCAAACCATGGCGTGCCTTTTGCGTTGATACGCACCAAGACCGGTCGCTCGGGAGATACCCACGCCGCTAAAGCACGACGAGCCTCCACCTTGGCTTCCGGCGCGACAGCATCCTCCAGATCGATGATGACCGCGTCCGCGCCGCTGTCGAGGGCTTTGCCGAACCGATCCGGTTGACTCCCGGGCACGAAAAGGAAGGACCTGTTTTGCGATCCGCCAGTATTTGACATGTCAATTCTCACAACGCGAGTGGGCCGATCCGATGTCAGATCGCCGCAATAATCTCGGGCACGGCGGCAAACAGGTCACCCACCAGCCCATAATCGGCCACCGAGAAGATCGGTGCTTCCGGATCCTTGTTGATCGCCACGATCACCTTGGAATCCTTCATGCCGGCCAGATGCTGGATCGCGCCCGAGATGCCCACGGCGAGATACAGTTGCGGCGCGACGATCTTGCCGGTCTGTCCGACCTGATAGTCGTTCGGCACGTAGCCCGCATCCACAGCCGCGCGCGATGCGCCCAGCGCCGCGTTCAGCTTGTCGGCCAGCGGCTCCAGCACCTTGGTGTAGTGCTCGCCCGACCCCAAGCCACGACCGCCCGAGACGATGATCTTGGCCGAGGTCAACTCCGGACGGTCCAGCTTCGTCACCTCTCGACCCACGAAATGCGAAAGGCCCGAATCCTGCACCGCCGGAATTGACTCGATGGTGGCATTGCCGCCCCCCGATGCCGCTGCATCGAAGCCCGTGCCGCGCACGGTGATGACCTTCACGCGGTCGCCGCTTTGCACCGTTGCGACGGCGTTACCGGCGTAGATCGGTCGCTCGAACGTGTCGGCGCTGTCAACCTTGGTGATGTCCGAGATTTGCGCGACGTCGAGCATGGCCGCAACGCGCGGGGCAATGTTCTTGCCGTACGCCGTGGCCGGCGCGAGGATATGGGTGTAGCCCTCGGCGACGGCGACGACTTGCGCGGCCACGTTTTCCGCTAGGCCGTCGCCCAGGTGCGCCGCATCTGCGAGCACCACCTTCTTCACGCCGGCGATTTGCGCGGCGGCGTCGGCGGCAGCCTTCGCGTTGGCGCCGGCGATCAGCACATGCACGTCGCTATCGTCGGGCATGCACTTGAGCGCCGCCGTGACCGTATTCAGCGTGGCCGACTTGATCGATTGATTGTCGTGTTCCGCGATAACCAGAATGCTCATTTCATCGTCTCCTTACAGCACTTTGGCTTCGTTTTTCAGCTTGTCGACCAGCGTGGCGACATCCGGCACCTTCACGCCCGCACCGCGCTTGGGCGGCTCGACGACCTTGAGGGTCTTCAGGCGCGGCGAAACATCGACGCCCAGATCCGCCGGCTTGACAGTCTCAAGCGGCTTCTTCTTGGCCTTCATGATGTTCGGCAGGGTCACATAACGCGGCTCGTTCAGGCGCAGGTCGGTCGTGACGACGGCCGGCAACGACAGCGAAAGGGTTTCCAGACCGCCGTCGACTTCACGGGTGACTTGCGCGCGGCCGTCGGCCACCGTCACCTTCGAAGCGAACGTGGCTTGCGGCAGCTTCGCCAGTGCCGCGAGCATCTGACCGGTTTGATTGGAATCGTCGTCGATGGCCTGCTTGCCCAGGATCACCAGTTGCGGCTGCTCCTTGTCCACCAAGGCCCCCAGCAGCTTGGCCACGGCCAGCGGCTGCAGGTCTTCGTCCGACTCGATCAGGATGGCGCGGTCGGCGCCGATCGCCAGCGCCGTGCGCAGCGTTTCCTGGGCTTGCGTGACACCTGCGGACACGGCGATTACTTCCGTCGCCACACCCGCTTCCTTCAGACGAACCGCTTCTTCCACGGCAATTTCGTCGAAGGGGTTCATCGACATTTTCACGTTCGTGATGTCGACGCCACTGCCGTCGCTCTTGACGCGAACCTTAATGTTGTAATCCACTACCCGTTTGACCGGCACCAACACTTTCATTGCCTACTCCATATTCTGTGACACCACTCATTGAACAAAGTGGTTGTGTCGCGTGGAACCCCTTTCGCCGCGGTTACCGCCCATACGTGGACCCACTTCGATTTCGTCCCTGCTAGTCGCACAGCCAATGCCCCGAGAACAAGTCACATTGGAATCGGAGATCGCTGCGCGCACAAATACAAGTTTGCTTTGGCAGCCATAGGCAGATCCTAGGGGACCGCCCTTGCTCGCCCCCTTGAGGCTGGGCGAAATCGCCGAAAAGGTTCAGGAATGCGTCAGTGCCCGGGCATAGACGGCCGGATCCACGTTACCGCCGGAACAAACCAATGCGACGCGTTTGCCGTCCAGCGCCACTTTCCTCGCCAACACCGCAGCCAAACCTGCAGCCCCTCCCGGTTCGACGACGAGTTTCAGCCATCTGAACGCATGAGCCACGGCTTGTAACGCCTCATCGTCGGTGACCGAGATTCCCCTCACATCATGCGTGAGCAGGGTCCGCAACGGCAATGCGCCCACTACAGGTCCCGAAATCGCATCCATCAACGTCTTCGGTACCGTCGGATTGTGCTCCGGTCGTCCGCTACGAAGCGAGCGCCCCATTTTCTCGAAACCTGTGGGCTCGACCACATAGCATTGTGTATGCGCGAAGGCATGCTTGATCGCAGTGATGACCCCCGACGCCAACCCGCCACCACTGCAGTTGACCAATACGACGTCAGGGACGACGTTCCGTTTAGCGAGTTGCTCGACCAACTCCAAACCCAATGTTCCCTGCCCGGCCATGACATCGATGTCATCAAACGGGGGGATGAATGTCATGCCTCGCTCACGCGCAATCGCGACGGTAACCGTCTCGCGATCTTGCGTATCGGGCGAGTAGAAGACAATCTCCGCGCCCCACCAGCGACAATTCTCCACCTTGATCGCGGGCGCCGTGTCCGGCAAAACGATCACCGCCGGGCACCCCAGGAGTCGCGCTCCTGCGGCAACACCTTGGCCGTGGTTACCGGCGGAATAGGTAATGACGCCACGTCGCAGGCGCTCCGCACCCAGCGTCAGCATCTTGTTCATGGCGCCCCGAATCTTGAAGGAGCCAGTGAGCTGAAGCGGTTCCGCCTTGACGAAAACGCGGCAACCCGCCGCGGCGTCAAGCATCGGTGACGCCAGCACCGGCGTGCGCACGATGCTCCCGCCCAACCGGTCGGCGGCTTGCCGAATGTCTTCCATGCCAAGCGTGCAATTTTCCATGAGATCACTTGAGTCGAAGTCAGCGCATTTGCGCAGTTCGGTTGACAGGTGAAGCGCCGTGTTGGCGCTCCAGGCGAAGCAAGCACGAGCCGCCCGCGTCTCATCGGCCGGTTTTCACTTCCTGTGCGATGTCAGCCGAAAATTTCCTCACGAGAGATTCTCGGCCACGAATAGAATGTCCAAAAGCGATATTTTTTAATGATTTTGCATGAATATAAGTTATATTAAAAACACTGACAGGAGGGGGCATTGGTCACGTTCAAGCAGCTCGAAGCCATTTATTGGGTCGTACAAGCCGGCGGCTTCTCCCAAGCCGCCCGGAAGCTTCACACAACGCAATCCGCGATCTCCAAGCGTGTCCATGAACTGGAAACGCTGTTCGATACGCTCCTTTTCGATCGCGCTCAACGCACGGCGCGGCTCACCGAAAAGGGTGAGGAAATGTTCATGCTGGCCAAGCGCCTGCTTGAACAGCGCGATGCCTCGGTTGAACAATTCGGACGGCCGGATGTCGTGGAACGTCGTCTGCGCATCGGCATCACCGAACTCACAGCGATGACGTGGCTACCCAAGCTGGTCAATCAGATTCACCTGCACTATCCCAAAGTCGTCATCGAGCCGGACGTCGACATGAGCATCAATCTTCGGGAGAAGCTCCTGGCAGATGACATCGAGCTGATGATCGTGCCCGATGCCTACCCGGATCCACATTTCGCATCGAAGCCGGTCGGCAAGGTCGAGAATGTCTGGATGTGCAAACCCGGCTTGATCGACTCGAACAGGACAATCCCGCTGCACGAACTTGCGACGTACCGCTTGCTTGCCGACAAATCCGGCACCGGTATGCTCTACGACAGGTGGTTCAAATCAAACGGATTCCAGTCGCCCGAGATCATCACGAGCAACAGCATCGTCGCGCTTATCGGCATGGCTGTCTCGGGCTTGGGCATCAGCTATTTTCCCAAGCACTGCCTGAGCCAGATGAACGCCATGGGCATGCTCAAACCGTTGGATGTCACGCCGGGACTTCCGGATGTCACCTATGTGGCCACATATAAAAGCGAATTGCGCAGCTCACTCATTGCATCAATTGTGGAACTCGCGCAGGAATGCTGCGACTTCCGGGTCATGCTCCAGACGTAGGTGCACGCGCACCACGCAGATGTCGGAAATGTTCATCGGCCGAGCGGAATGAGGCGCGCTTCGAATTGGGAAAATTGTTGAGAAAAATCGATATATAGCCATTACAAAAACTCGCTTTTTCTCACTACAGCGGTGTCTTATCGTGTCCGCAAGTCTCACAAGACTCTCCCTGAAAACCCCCGACAACACAGTGGAAAAACCACGTTTCAAATCATGAATGAATTGATAGGCGAGCTGTTCCCCAGCGCACTCACACGCGAGATCAAAGAGAGATTTCATTACGTAGACAACGATTTTAACGGGAACGCCAGGTTGTTTTTCGACAATGCCGGCGGCTCATTTCGACTCAAGGCCGCCGTCGAGCAGCATGCGGTAATCGATGCCATCCCTGACTGCACCGAGCGTACCCATCGTAGCGCCAGACACCTTCAAGCCATTCAAGCGAAAGGGACTGATGACTTCCGTCTCATCTTGAACGCCACAGGGGGGGCGGTCTTCGCATCGCTGACAGCATCCGGGGCGATGTTCGACATGATTCGCGCTGTTGCCGAGAACGTCAGCGGAACCAACTTCGTTACCACGTGCCTCGAACACCCGTCGTCGTTTGATGCGGTCGCTCTCTACGCAAAGCGCCTTGACAAGGAGCTTCGGGTCGCGAAGAGCAATCCCGAGACAGGTGGCATCGACGTAGACGACGTCATTGCGCTGATTGATCAAAACACATCACTCCTGAGTGTGATGTACGCGTCGAACATCTCCGGCGCGAAAATCGACGTCAAGGCGATCGTTCAACGTGCCCGTGAAATCAAGCGCGATCTGTTCATCATTGTTGATGCCGTCCAGCATGCGCCACACGGCGTGATTGATCTTGCAGAAATGCCGATCGACGCGATCACTATTGCGCCCTACAAGTTCTTCGGTTGCCGCGGTTCAGGCATTTCGTGGTTGTCAGACCGAGCAGCCCGATTACCGCACCACAAACTGAACGGCAAACCGGTTGACTTCTGGGACCTTGGAAGTTCGGCGCCGGCACAATTCGCCGTGATGACGGCGGTCGTGGACTATGTTTGCTGGCTGGGCACCGACGGCACGGCGCCCACTGAGCGCCGAGGATCGTTCGTGGAGGGAATGAAACGTATCGAGCGTCACGAGCGCGCCCTGCTTGCCCGCATTCTCGACGGTGCGCCGGCAATTCCCGGGTTGCGTCACATCCATGGTGCAACAGTCCTCCTCGACCACGAGGATCTGACCAAGCGCGACTTGATTGTCGCCCTCGCTTTGGAAGGTTTCTCTCCGGCCGAAGCGGTCAAAGCGTACGAACAGCGTGGCGTTATCGTCTATGAGCGGGTTGCGACGAGTTTGTACTCAAAACGCATGCTGGATTCGTTCGGCATCGATGGCGCCATCCGGATATCCCCGCTACATTGCCACTCGGCTGACGATATTGACAGGTTTCTCACGATCACCGCGCAGATAATGGAGGGCGTTGGGAACAAGCATTCCGGCAAGTGATGCAAATCCATCGGATTAAGTCGCTTTTCTTGCAAATTTCCGCGAGGAATACTAACCGCGGCCATTCAAAATGGCGCATCGCTGCGGGAAAAGAACAAACTGCCGGCCACCCCGCGCTTCGCAATGCGTTGAACCCCGGGGGAAGTCTTGAAAGCGATCAGATTCGACACGATAAAAACAAAGCTCGCCTGCTTGGTGGGTTTGTTGCTGGTGATTTCCGCGCTACTTGTCGCCGTCGGCGCCTTCGGCATATACACGGCAAACGAAGGGCTGCGCAGTGTGTACGAGAATCGGACGGTGGCAATACAATCGCTGTCCACACTGGACAATCGGCTACAGGAGCAAAGCGCGGTGCTTACGGAGGCGTCCCTTGATCCGGCCAACAGTAACCCTAAGGTCGCCATAGCCCAGAATCTCCAACGAAAACGCGAGATTGACAATGTCTGGAAGCAGTTCCGAGCGCGACCGTTGACGCCGAGCGAAGTCACTTTGGCCGGCCAGTACGAACGCTTGTATGCGGAGCTGCGGGACACGGCCTTCAAGCCCCTTGAAAAGGCACTGGACTTCGGCGACCCGGTAACCGCCGGCGCGATTGTCTACAACAACGTCCACGTCATGCTCCCCAAGGTCAAGGCAGCGCTCCAGGATCTGAAGAACTTGGAAGTGAGTCTTGCGAATGCCGAGTATCACCTCTCGGCCGAGCGTGCGCGCATGCTGTCAGCCATACTGCTCTTCACGTCGGCGGCTGGTTTGCTGGGGGCCACGGTGTTCGGCGTGATCGTCGCTCGCAATCTGTACGCCCAGCTCGGGGGCGAGCCTCGGTACGCAGCTACTTTGCTGAGAAAACTGGCGTCCGGACAACTAGCCATCAACGTCAACGTGTCTGCGCGCGACAAGGGCAGTTTGCTGCTCGACTTGCGCCATATGCGCGATGCCCTTGCAGAAACGGTTGGCAACATCCGAACCGCCAGTCAAAGTGTTGCGATCGCCGCTGACGAGATTGCCAGCGGCAACAACGACCTGAGCCAGCGGACGGAAACCCAGGCCGGCAATCTCGAGCGTACCTCCCACCGCATCAAGGAGCTGACGGTCACGGTCAGCAAAAATGCGGCTGACGCCCTCTCCGCAACAAAGCTCGCCCTTGACGCGGTGGCAGCGACTGCCAACGGCGGCCAAGCAGTTTCCAGCGCTGTTACGTCCATGCGCGCCGTTTCCGAGGCGTCGTCCAGGATGTCGAGCATTGTTGCAACCATCCAGAGCATTGCGTTCCAAACGAATATCCTGGCGCTGAACGCTGCGGTCGAATCGGCCAGAGCCGGTCACCACGGGCGCGGTTTCGCGGTCGTGGCCGGGGAAGTGCGCACCTTGGCGCAGCGAAGTGCCGATGCGGCAAGCGAGGTGAAGGTGTTGATCCAGGAAACGCTGCAAAGGGTTCAGCTAGGCGCCGAACAGGTTGAGCGCGCGGGGGCCACCATGTCCGACATTCAAACGTCGGTCCATCAAGTTTCAACGTTGGTCGATGAAATCGCACATGCGTGCCGGGAACAGAGCGAAGGCTTGCAAGGCATCAGTCTGGCCGCACAAGACATGGAGCACACAACCCAACAGAACGCCGCCCTGGTTGAACAAGCCGCGGCAGCGGCGAGCTCGCTAAGGGAGCAGTCTGGGATCCTTGAGTCGGCTGTCGGCCGCTTTACCGTATCGGCAAACACTCGCTGACAACGTTCAGCGAACTTGTCCCGATGGCGAAAGCGCTTGCGACTCACCGAACACGTTGACGTGCGACACGAAAAAAGAGCAGCGATGCTTTCGCCTCGCCGCTCGAAGGTACTACATGGATGATCCTTGATTACTCCACACGTGCCACAGTCATTTCCTTGCTTCTTCCAGACTCGCCAGGTACATTCGCCCTTTCACCTCGTCGTACTGCCCTTCCCATTTGGCAATAATCAACGGAGCCAATGCGTTACCAACGACGTTCAACGCGGTGCGCCCCATATCCATGATCCGGTCGATTCCTGCAATAAAGGCCAAACCTTCAAGCGGCAACCCCGCGCTGGCCAACGTCGCCAGAAGAATGACGAACATGAAACCGGGAACGCCCGCCGCTCCCTTGGAGGTCACGACCATCGTCAACGTCAGCAGAATCTGCTCCTGAAGTCCGAGGTGAATGTCGTAGAGCTGGGCAACGAACAGCGCACCAATCCCGAGATAGATGGAAGCGCCATCCAGATTGAACGTGTATCCGGTGGGGACAACGAATGTCGTAATCGCCTTCGGCGCACCATAGTCCTCCATCTTTTTCATCAACTGCGGCAGTACCGTTGCCGAGCTGCACGTCGAGAAGGCGATGACCAGTTCGTCCTTGATAACTTTCAATAACGTGAAGATATTGAAGCCGAAAATCCCTGCGGTCATACCGAGAACGCCAACGGCAAATAACACTATCGCGCCATACGTGACAGCCACAAGCTTCAGAAGCGGAAGCAAAGAACCGAAGCCGAAATTCGCGACAGTCACGGCGATGAGTGCCGCGACCCCAATGGGAGCGTAACGCATCACCATGTTCGTGACCTTGAACATCGTGTCTGATACGCCGCGCAGGGTAGCTAGCACCGGTTGCCGAAGCTCGGGTGACACCGACTGAAGCCCCAGTCCGAACAGCACAGAGAAGAAGATCACGGGAAGCAGGTCCCCCCGAGCCATCGATGCGAAGATGTTGTCCGGAACGATGCCGAGCACCAATTGCATGAAGCCATGATGGCCCGACATCGACTCACCCGCGCTCTGCAACTTCGAGATATCCACCTTGCCGAGCTGTGAAATGTCGGTACCGGCACCCGGTTGAAACAGATTGCCGAATGCGAGACCGATGACGATCGCGATCGTTGTGACCACCTCGAAATAGAGCAGCGTCTTGAATCCGATTCGCCCCAACGCTTTTGCGTCGCCTACACCTGCAATGCCGACGACCATGCTGGTGAATACGATGGGGACCACAATCATCTTGATCACCTTGATAAACAGATCGCCGGCGGGCTGCAGATAGTCAGCGGCGATATCGGCCCGTGCCTCGGGATAATGATGCAGCACAAAACCAATCAAAATTCCAATGGCCAACCCCAATGCAATCTGAAAGGCCAGTCCAATGCGTAGTTTGGGCCGCTGCGACGCGGCGTCCATGTTTTGATTTGCGACGGCGCGCATGTCTCTCTCCTGCTCGCAAAATGCTTTCATTGTGCAAGCGATTCACGCCGCCGACATTGCCGTGTCGGCGGCGCCTGATGACCCGATCAGCTAAGTGCGGCGCAAGCCGCGACAATGCGCCTGCATCCTTCGCGAATCGCATCCTCCGATGTGGCGAACGACAGCCGAATATGTGGGGGGACGCCGTATGCGGTGCCATCCAACGTGGCCACCCCAGCTTCCTCGGTGAAATAGTTGACGACGTCGCGATCGGAGTTTAACGTCACGCCCTTCGGCGTCTTCTTTCCCACCAACCCGCGAACGGAAGGGTAAAGATAGAACGCGCCCGAGGGCGGCGTCACGTACATTCCCGAGGCGTCCTCGAGCAATTGCGCCATGAGCGTGCCGCGCGCAGCGAAAACCCTGGCTGCATGCTGCGGTGCCTCCTGACTTCCGGAAAATGCAGCGATCGCCGCAGCCTGGCTGATGGAACTCGGACAGGTCGTCGTCTGCGTAATCAACTTCGTCATTGCATTGACCAACGCCACCGGACCGGCGCCGTACCCCAGTCGCCATCCTGTCATCGAATACCCTTTCGACGCGCCGTTGACAATCAGACTGCGGTCCCTGAGCTCCGGCACCACCGCCAGCGGGGACACGTGCCGGCTCCCGTCGAAGACGAAATGTTCGTAAATTTCATCGGACATCAGCCAGACGTGGGGATGGCGCTTGAGCACGTCGCCCAACGCCCGGATCTCCGCTTCCGAATAGACAGCACCGGTCGGATTGTTCGGGGTGTTCAAAATGACCCATTTCGTGGCCGGCGTGATTGCCGCCTCCAAGGCCTGCGGCGTCAACTTGAACCCTTCGGCCTCGCTACCGACGACAACGACCGGAACACCGTCGTTCACGACAACCATATCCGGGTAGGAGACCCAGTACGGCGCATGAATGATGACTTCATCTCCCGGATTGAGCGTCACCGCCAGCGCGTGAAAAATGATGTGCTTGCCGCCGGCACCCACGACGATATTCTCAGGGGCGAATGCGACTTGATTGTCCCGCAGGAGCTTTGTCGCGATTGCCTTTCGCAACGCTGGCGTGCCGCTGGAGTGGGTATATCTGGTCTGTCCCGCGTGCATGGCGGCGATCGCCGCCTCAATGACGTGCGCGGGAGTCGGCAGGTCAGGCTCGCCGGTAGTGAAATCAATAATATCGCGCCCCTCTGCCCGTAGTTTGTCGACGAGTGCTTTGGCAGCCAGACTGGGCGACGGCTTGATCCGATGGATACGTTCCGAAAGGAATGTGGTATTCGACATGTTGTGCTCGCAAATTCCTGATGAGTTACGCTACCAATCCCTTGGCTTCGAGAATCTTTTTTATCCACACTTGATCGCGGCGTCCCGTTGCGATCTCAGCCTGAATTGCCTGCTCTTTCTCGTTGTGCTTTGCCGCAAGCACCATGAGTTCGCCAGCGTCCGATTGCGGAAAGCAAACCACGCCGTCCTCATCGCCCACGACGATGTCCCCGGGACTTACGATCTGACCGCCAACGCTCACCGGAACATTGAGCTCACCCGGGCCATCTTTGTACGGGCCACGATGGACAACACTGCGGGCATAGCAAGGAAAATCGTCGAAACTGGCGACATCCCGGATCGCCCCGTCAATAACGAAGCCCACGCAGCCACTGGCTTGCGCTTGCAGCTTGATCAGTTCACCAACGAGCGCATTCTCGGCATTGCCCGCACCGTCCACCACCAGAACGTGGCCAGGCTGGAGCATCGTCAGCGCTTTGTAGATCATCAAGTTGTCACCCGGGCGACACTTGACGGTAAAGGCGGTGCCGATGAGCTTGCGCGTGCGGTTGTAGCGCGTGAGCCCGACGATACCGACGCTACGCGCGAGATTGTCGCTCAAATGCGGGACCACGACATTTTCAAGCGCGGAAATGATGGAAGTGGGTGCTACGGCAGGCGCCGGATTCACGCGAAAGCCAGTGAGGCTCATGAAAAATCTCCGTCTTGGAAAACGCCATTCGGCGCAACGGAGAGAACAATACGGCGTCAAATTGTCCTAAAAAAGCGATTTTTTTCTATCGTAAAATATCGCTAATTTTCATACTTGGAGACAACGATGCTGACTTTCAAGCAAGTCGAGGCGTTGTACTGGATTGTGCAACTCGGCTCTTTCGAGGCGGCTGCCAGCAAGTTGAATGCAAGCCAGTCGGCGATTTCGAAACGCGTTCAAGAGCTCGAGAGCACGTTCGAATTCGAGGTATTTGATCGCTCGAAGCGCACCGCCCGACTGACTGATAAGGGCGAGGAACTGTTTCATTACGCAAAAGAGTTGCTGGAGCGGCGCGACGAAATCGTCGAACGCGTGAGTGCGAAGGAGGTACTGGTGCGGCGGCTGCGTCTCGGCGTGACCGAACTGACTGCGCTGACCTGGTTGCCCCGACTGATCTCCGCAATCAAGCAAGCGTATCCGAAGGTCATCGTTGAAGCCGAAGTCGAACTGAGCGCCACGCTACGGGAGCGGCTTGAGGCAAACACGATCGATTTCATCGTCGTGCCCAGTGCCGCTGTCAGCGAACGTTTCGTTTCGACGCACATCGCCTCCGTCGAAAACGCATGGCTCTGCGTCCCCGGGATGGCACCGACCGCCCGATCGATTCCTCTTTCCGAGATCGCCCAGTTTCCCATGTTGACTCAAGGCAACCTTTCCGGCACCGGGATGACCTACGGCCGGTTCCTTGTCGAGCATGGCGTGAGCGTGCCCAAAGTGTTCGCCAGCAACAACCTTTTGGCTCAGATCGGATTGACGTTGTCGGGTATGGGTGTCAGCTATCTGCCCAAAGCATGCCTGAACTACCTGGTCACCGATGGCTCCCTGCAGGAGATACGGACGCGCCCAGCGCTTCCTCCCATCGAATACGTTGCCCTATATCGCGCCGATCACGCCTATTCATTGAACGCCGAAATCGCGAAGCTCGCGGCGGAACACTGCGACTTCAGCCATCTCCTTCTCGCGCCGCAGTCGCGTAACCCGCCTGGCAGACGTAGGGGAATTCCCGCGACGTGATGTCGATCGCGCGAAACACACACGCGATGCGACTTCGCAAAGCCCTTGATTCAGGGGCTTCGCAACAACACATTTCTTTTTTTCATAAAAAATCATAAAAAAATATCGCTATTTTCGCTATTTTTGCCCTGAAACAATCGACTCAACGGTGACCGGCGAGTCGTCAAACGGGTAACTGTCTCGCTTCGATACGCCTCCATGGCGTTGGTCACCGCAACATCCAGACCACCGCTACGTAGATGGAGCAAGAAATGAAGCAGATTGCGAAAATCGCCTTTGCCGTATGCGTGCTGAGCGCCGCTTTCGTGGACAGCGTGCATGCGGATGCACTCAGTGACATCAAGGCGCGCGGGACACTCGTGTGCGGCGTACAAAGCAACCTCGACCCGTTCGGCTTCCAAGATCAGAGTACCCGTGAACTCCAAGGCTACGATGTCGATTTTTGCAAGGGTGTGGCCAAACAGCTGGGCGTGAAGGCCGAGCTTAAAGTGGTATCGCTCGAAGGTCGCATCCCCGAACTGCTGGGTGGACGCGTCGATTTGCTCGCGGCGGTGTTGGGATACACGCCGGAGCGGGCCAAGCAGATCGGATACAGCGATGGCTACTTCGTGAGCCAGCACCGCTTGGCGGTCCGTGCCGATGGTCCGTACAAATCCCGCGACGATCTGGCTGGAAAACGCATCAGCATCATCAAAGGCACCAGTAGCCAAGTCTTCCTGGCCAAGGTTCTCCCGACCTCGCAGTTGGTCAGTTTCGAAGACGGTCCGTCGGCCTTCATGGCGCTCGCGCAGGGGAAAGTGGACGCATACGCGCTGTCGGAAACGCTCCTGCGTCGATTCATTGCGAAGCTGGGGGGCGACGGAAAAATCAAGGTACTTACGCCGGCACTCGGCGAAGAGACCTGGGGCTTGGGCGTGCGCCGCGATCAGCCTGAACTCCTGAAGGCGGTGAACACGGCGCTCCAATCCATGGAAAAGTCCGGCGAAGCGAAGCAGATCTTCGACAAATGGTTGGGGCAAGGCACGATCTTCAAGATGACTCGTGAGTTCACGATTCAACCCATCAAGACTCAATAAAGCCACACCGGGGGCGGGGTTCCCCGCCCCCGACAGTAACGATGGGATGCTTATGAACTACCGTCTTGATTTCGACGCCATATTGCATGGCGAGTACGGCGCCATGCTCATCAGAGGATTGAAACTCACGCTGTTTCTGACCGTCGAGGCGTGGATTCTGGCGGTTATCGTCGGGACCGCACTCGCCGTATTGCGTCTTGGCGGCGGCCGAGTCATTGAGAAGTGCGTGCAAGCGTATGTTGCCTATCATCAGAGCGTGCCGATGCTCGTGCAAATTCTGCTTTGGTACTTCGGCATATCTTCGATACTTCCCGAGCCAGCGCAAAGCTGGATGAACGCGCACAACTGCGAATTTCTTTTCTCCGTTATCGCCATCGGGCTGTGCATGGCCGCCTATATCTCGGAAGACCTGCGCAGTGGGCTGCGAGCCGTGCCCTACGGCCAACAGGAGGCGTCACGGTCATTGGGACTGTCCTACCTGAAAACGTTGCGTCACGTCGTCCTACCCCAAGCCGTTCGGGTAGCGACGCCGGCCTTGATCAACCATTCGGTGTTGCTGTTCAAAAACACCAGTCTGGCCATGGCGATCGGATGTGCGGAACTCTCATACGCAACACGCGAGATCGAGAATCACACATTCCGAACCTTCGAAAGCTATCTCATCGCGACTGTCGTGTATCTGCTGATTTCGTTATTGATCATGGCGACCGGCGCCGTCACGGCTGGCAAGTATCGCATCAAGGGGCGCTAATTCATGCTCGATATCCTGAAAGACAATTGGGAGATGCTGCTTCTCGGGCAGTACCCCAACGGCCCACTGGGTGGACTGGCGCTCACGCTGATTCTGTCGGTGGCAGGTTTGGGCCTCTCGTTTCCGTTCAGCATTCTTATTGCCCTGGGACGTACGAGCCCGATCGCGCTGTTCAGAATCCCAACCACCGTGATTGTGTATGTCGTGCGCGGCGTTCCACTCATCATGCTGATCTTCTGGGCGTACTTCTTCGTACCCTCGATTATCGGCCGCCCCGTCACCGGCTTCACCACGCTGTTGTGCACGCTCGTGGTTTATGAGGCAGCGTATCTGGGTGAAGTCATCCGCGCCGGCATCGAAGCCCTCCCCCGTGGTCAGGTAGAAGCGGCTCGCGCGCTGGGTTTGTCGTACTTCAAGACAACCTTGCGCGTAGTACTACCTCAAGCGCTCTACAACATGCTGCCGAGCATGGTGAGTCAGTTCGTGTCGACGATCAAGGAAACATCGCTCGGATACGTCATCAGCGTGCAAGAGCTCACGTTCTCGGCCAACCAGGTCAACAACAACCTGCTAACCCAGCCGTTTGGCGTATTTGCCATCCTGGCCCTGACCTACTTCATCGTGTGCTTTGTCCTTACCCAGTTTGCACATCGCCTCGAGAAGCGCATTCACAACAAGCGCAAGGGCGCTTCGATCAAGCGGAGACCAGTTAATGATCTACTTCTTCAAGGTAAATAAATGGTATGGGGAATATCACGCCCTGGTCGATGTCACGGCACAAGTAAAAAAAGGGGAAGTCGTGGTCGTTTGCGGGCCATCGGGATCGGGTAAGTCCACCCTCATTCGAACAGTCAATCGTCTGGAGGAAATCAAGGACGGTTCCATTACCGTCGACGGTCATGACGTGCATGCCGGCGGACTGGACGTCAATCGATTTCGCTCCGGGGTTGGATTTGTCTTTCAGCAATTCAACCTCTTTCCTCACATGTCTGCGCTTGAGAACATCACGCTCGCCCCCACCTCGGTGGGCGGGATGAGTAAGGCCGAAGCTCGGAAAAAGGCCATGGACCTGCTCGATCGCGTCGGATTGGCGAGCAAGGCCGACGCCTATCCGGGCCAACTCTCCGGCGGGCAGCAGCAACGTGTGGCGATTGCCAGAGCGCTGGCTATGAATCCACCGGTGATGCTGTTCGACGAGCCGACCAGCGCACTCGACCCAGAAATGGTTGGAGAAGTGCTCCAGGTCATGAAAGCTTTGGCGAAAGAAGGCATGACGATGGTCTGTGTAACCCACGAGATGGGGTTCGCTCGCGAGGTTGCCGATATCATCTGGTTCATGGACAAGGGGCAGATTCTCGAGGTCGCCGAGCCTGAAGCGTTCTTCACGCAGCCGCAACACCCGCGCGCGAAGCAGTTCCTGTCGGACTTGCGTTCGCACTGAGTCGACGCCCCCATGACCAACGTTTTGTCGAACCACCAACAGCGCTTCGACGCCATTGTCATCGGAGCCGGAATTGTCGGGCTTGGCGCCGCATACGAGCTGTGGCGCCGGGGAAAACGCGTCGCGGTCATTGACCGGCAGGCGCCTATGGACGGTTGTTCTGCGGGAAACGCGGGCTACCTGGCGGATGCCAACATATTCCCGCCCGCGACCAGACAAGCCCTATTGAGCGTGCCGTCAATGCTGCTCGACAAGGACGGGCCGCTCGTTATCGACCCGCCCTATCTCCCATCATTGGTCCCTTGGGGAATCCGCCTGTTTCGAAGTATGTCGAGCAAGCGGGAGTTGGAAATTCACCGAAGTCTGGCGACGCTGACCACTCGCGCCATCGACAGCTATGGCCCGATGCTCAAATCCGTCGGCGCCTCCGACATGCTCGAACGTCGCGGCGCCCTAGTTGCGTGTTTGCGGCCCGAAACCGTGGAACAACGTGCCAGGATGATCCCGGTTTTCGAAGCGCATCGCATTGCGGCGCAACGGCTCGGCAGTGGTCAGGTCCTCGAATTGGAACCCAGTCTGGCACCGAACATCTCGGGCGGCATATTTTTCCCAAACGCGGCTCGCTGCATCAATCCGCAACGACTTGGCCAAGTGATCGCCCGACATCTTCAATCGAACGGCGTCACATTCGTCCGTGACGAAATCCTGACGATGGAAGCGCTCGACTCAGGTGCGCCAACGCCTGGCGAAGCTTGGAATGTGGTCGGAAGTTCGTCGACTTACATCGCAGCACAAGTGGCCCTGTGCGCCGGATATGCGTCCCGCAAGTTGCTTGCAACACTGGACATCGACGCGCCGCTGGCGTCCGAGCGCGGATATCATTTGATGCTGCCCGATGCGGGCATCACGTTGCGTCGGCCCGTCGTGTTCGCGGAACCCTATTTTGCCGCGACGCCCATGGAGCATGGATTGCGTCTGGCGGGAACCGTGGAATTCGCCAAAACGGACAAGCCGATGACGGAACGACGCGCCGACATGCTGCTGAAGTTGGCCCAGCCGTATTTGCCAGGAATTCGGGGCGAACATGCTTCGCGGTGGATGGGCGTACGTCCAACGACGCCCGATGGTGTGCCATACATCGGTAGCATCACCGGCCGTCGAGGTCTCTTCTACGCTTTCGGACACGGCCATGGCGGCCTGACGCTTGCCGCGGTGTCCGCCAAGGTGCTGGTAGACATGATGACGGACCAGCCACCGTCCTTCGACGTTTCGCCGTATACGTTGAACCGTTTCGATAAGCGCGCCCGACGTCAACACGAAGTGCAGTCGGCGACCAAGCCCCAGTGGCGATCCGGTTCCTGATGCGCATCAGCCGGGAAGCGCGCATCCCCACGCATCTGCATTTCCCCCGGAAACAGATAATCCCGGCCGATGTCGCCGATTGACGCCACTCCGAGCAAACCCATATTGCGCAGTACCTCTTCATGCAATATTTTGATCGCGTGCGCCACCCCGGCCTGGCCGCCAATCGTCGCCGCATACCCGAACGGACGCCCGACAAAGACAAGTTTGGCGCCAAGCGCAATGGCTTTCAACACATCCGTACCCCGACGCACGCCGCTATCGAGCATCACGGGAGTGTTAGGCACGGACTCGACGATGTGCCGAAGCACCCGAAGCGGGGCTACGGTTCCGTCCAGTTGGCGCCCCCCATGGTTTGACACGATGACGCCGTCCGCGCCCATGTCAACGGCTTGACGAGCATCGGCATGATTGACGATGCCTTTGATGATGAGTGTGCCGGGCCACATTTTCCGTATTGCCGCGAAGTGCTTCCATGTCAGATGCCCCCGGTCCGAGAAGTCGCGCAGAACACTCGCCGACAGGATAGGCGCCCCGCGCTCTGCGTAGTTGTTTTCGAAGTGAGGCATGCCGTGCTTCACGATGGTTCGCAAGAATGTCCCGAACAACCATGTGGGATGTGTCACACCGTCCCAGGCCAGACGGATCGATGGTCGTAGCGGCGCCGAGAACCCTGTCCGGACATTGTTCTCCCGATTTGCCGCCACGGGCGTATCCACCGTGATGACGAGCGTCTTGTAGCCGGCCGCCTTGACCCGCTCGACAAGCGCGGCAATTCGCACGTCCTCGCCCGGAAGATAGGCTTGGAACCACGCATCGGGATTGACCGCGACAACCTCCTCCAACCGAATGAGCGACGATCCGCTCATGATCATCGGCACATTGCCTCGCGCGGCTGCGGCGGCCAGGACAATATCGCCTCGGTACGCAGACAATGCACTCAACCCCATCGGGGCAACGCCGAATGGCGCGGCATAGTGTTTCCCGAACAGAAGCGTGCTCGAGGAACGCTTCGACACATCGACGAGTACGCGCGGCACCAGCGAGAAGGCTAAGAACGATTCGCGAGTCGCGGTGGCCGATGCATTGTCCTCCGACGCGCCGGCGATGTAGCCGAAAACAGGACGTGGCAGACGACGTCGTGCAGCCTGTTCGAAGTCGTTCAAACTCAAGATTGAGGCGAATCGCCGTGGGTTCATACCGTTTTGCATCAGGTGAAATGCTGCCCCGAGCGCTAGCGCGCGGAGCCTCGCTGTATCGGCTCAACGATGGTGAGAAGGACGATCAAACTCAGGAGAGAACTGATCGCCATGAAGCCGAAAACGTAGTCCCATCCATTCGAGTCAAGCAGGACTCCCGCGAAAAACGGTGCAGCAGCCCCCCAAGCTGGCCGCCCATGTTAACAATGGCGCTTGCCACGGGGAAAGCCTGCTTCGATGCAATTGACATGGGGTAGACCATGTACGCAGAGAACCCGAAGCTCAACAATGCACCGGTCAACAATAGCAGGCAGCCGTAGGCCACCGGGTTCGCAGGAGAATTGATCAGTGCAGCCATCATGATCGCCGTGGCCAGGGCCGACAGCATCATCCCCGGCTTGCGGCGCCGTCCAAGGAACCTGTCCGATACGTAGCCGCCGAGGACGTTGCCGAACACGGCCCCTACCCAAGGGGCCGCCGCAACGACGCCCATCCCCGCGACCGAGAAGTGTTTGACGCTGATGAGATAGGTCGGAATCCAATCGAGCAAGACGTTGGAAATACCGAGTTGGAAAGAGTATCCCAGCGCACAGCCCCAAATATTCCAGGACCTGAAACTGATCGGCTCGTTTCCCAGCGCAAATCGGTAGATCTTCAGTGCCAGAAGCGACGTCGCGGTGCCGACCAGGCCCGTCGCGACTGAAGTACCGATCATTGCGATGGAGAACAGGCCTCTGACGCCGAATCGGCCAACGGCAAAGCCCGCCGGCAACTGCGCAGTAGCGTACGCGAGGAGGAAGATACTCACCAACGCCGCATTGAGACCTTGCCGCTCTGTGGCCCGGCAACCGGCACGATCCGCTCTCGCAGGCGACACCAACATTAATGGCGCCTCGAATGCCTTGCCTCGCAAAGCTGAGCGGGCACGGACATACGTCTGCGCAAGAGTGGACAGAATTATTACCGCAGGAGCGACAGAAGATTCAATGCGGCCTGGACGATGAAGTCCTCTTTCAAGTGCTCATTACTCCCGCTCCGGATCGTTCTCGTACCAGCATCACGGCCTCCACCTCGACCACCATCCCGTGCGGTAGCGATCCCATGCCGACCGCCGAGCGTGCGTGGCGGCCCGCATCGCCGAAAGCAGCAGTCATGATTTCGGAAAAGCCGTTGATGACCTTGGGATGGTGCGTGAAGTCCGGCGTGGCATGGACCATGCCGAGGACCTTCAGCACGCTCTCGACGCGATCGAGATCCCCCAGAGCCAGTTTGACGGTCGCCAGCATCTGCAGAGCCACCTGCCGGGCGGCCCCATGGCCCATGGCCACGTCGTCTGAGGTTGCAAGACGGCCGAGCACGTAACTGCCGTCCATCCTGCGGGGCCCGTGGCCTGACAGGTACAAGAAATTGCCGGCACGTCGAAAGGGCACGTAGTGCTCGGAGGGTGCGATCGGGTTGGGCAGGCTTATGCCGAGCGCAGCGAGTCGGGTTTCAGGATGCATGGAGGGCTCGGATGAAGACGGACGGATCGACGTTTCCGCCGGAGCAGATCACGGCCACGGACTTGCCTTCGAAGTCGGCCTTTCGCTTCAGGACCGCGGCCAGCGTGGCCGCGCCCGCAGGCTCAAGGACGAGCTTCAGGTATCGAAAGGCAGTCGACATCGCGTCGAGGACCTCATCGTCCGATACGCTAAGCCCGGTCGCTGCGCACTCCCGCAGGATGCGCGACGTTCGCGTGCCCGCCACCGGCCCGCTCAACCCGTCCATTACCGTCGGCGGTCCGGGTGGACGCTTCCGCGGTGTTCCCTCCCGGACGGACGGCGCCATCTTTTCCAGCCCGGCGGGTTCGACGAAGAAACAAGGCAGGTCGGGGTACGCCTGCTTCATGGCCGTAACAGCGCCCGAAGCCAGCCCACCGCCGCTGCAAGGCACGACGAAGGCATCCGGTCGAATGCCTTCTTCAGCGAGTTGTTCTGCCAACTCCAGACCTGCTGTACCCTGGCCGGCGATAATGTCGTAGTCGTCAAATGGCGGCACGACGAGCATCCCGCGTGGGCCGGCAACCCGCCGACCTACCTCCTCGCGGTCTTCGGTGTCGGGGTCATACAGCACGATTTCCGCGCCCCACCAGCGACAGTTTTCGATCTTGATGGCCGCTGCATCCTTCGGCAACACGATGACTGCCGAACAACCCACATAAGCCGCAGCGGCCGCGACGGCGTGCCCATGGTTACCTGATGAGAATGCAACGACACCGCGCTGACGGACCTCCGGCGTAAGCGAAAGCAGTTTGTTAAGCGCACCGCGGTACTTGAAAGCTCCCGTGCGCTGCAAGGACTCGGCTTTCACCAGAACGCGGCATCCAGCAGTCTGGTCGAGCATCGAAGATTCAAGTATTGGAGTGCGAACTACCTTGCCTTTCAGCCGGTCAGCAGCCTGTTGGATGTTCGAGAAGGAAAATGTGTCTTGCATAACGATGTCCTGAAAGGAGAAAGTGTCTTGCACGGTGACGCTCAGCGGACGATGGCAACCCTAGACTGGATGCGCTTGACCAGGCTGGACGCGACAAACGAGAAGACGAAATAGACGGCCGCGGCGAACAGGTAGAGCTCAACGACGCGACCATCTCGCTGCGCGATCTTGGCCGCCGCGCCGAGGAAGTCAGTGAGCGAAACGACATAAACCAGGGAAGTGTCCTGGAAGAGGACGATCGTCTGCGTGAACAATACTGGCAGCATGTTGCGAAAGGCTTGCGGCAGCACTATGCTGCCCATAACCTGTGGATACGTCAGCCCCAACGCGAAGCCGGCCGCCAGTTGCCCTCTGGGAATGGACAGGATGCCCGCCCGCATGATCTCGCAGAAGTAAGCCGCCTCGAACAATGTGAAGGTGATCAGCGCCGAGGCTAGCCCGCCTATGGGAACGGGCCGGCTCGCACCCGTGGCCCAGCCGGCCAAGATTGGCACCAGGAAGTAGAACCAGAAGATGACGAGTAGCAGCGGCATGGAGCGCATGACGTTGACGTAGCCCGCTGCCACGTTGGACAACACGCGGACCGACGAGAGGCGCGCCAGCGCCAGTAACGTGCCGAGCATGATGCCGCCGATGGTGGCCAGGGCAGTGAGGACGACCGTGGTGCTCATCCCCTGTAAGAAGAGATAGCCCAATGCGCGCACGATGACGCCGAAATCGAAGTTGCCGAGCATGTCACTTGCCTACGATGTAGCCGGGAATGGCGACCTTGTGTTCCAGCTTACGCATAGCGGTCGTCACCAGGTTGTTTACCAGCAGATAGATGATCGTCGCGGCGGAGAAGGCCTCAAAGATCTGGAAGGACTGCTCCTGTATCGCATAGGCGCGCGCAGTGAGCTCCACGAGGCCGATGGTCAACGCCACGGAGGTGTTCTTGATCGTGCTCAGGAAGTCCGAGGTCAGAGGCGGCAGCACGATGCGGTAGGCCATCGGCAGCAGCACGTAGCGATAGGTTTGCAGCGTGCTGAGGCCCAGTGCCATGCCTGCATAGTATTGCCCACGCGGAATGGCGCCGATACCGGAGCGCAACTGTTCGGCCACGCGAGCCGACATGTAGAAGCCGATGCCCACTATGGCGGTAAAAAAGGAAGCATTCGGCACCTGCTTGAGCCAGGCGCCCGTCTGCTCGGGTAGCAGTTCTGGCAGCACGAAATACCAGAGGAAAAGTTGCACAAGCAGTGGCACGTTGCGGAATACCTCCACCCAGGCTCGCCCGAAGCTCTGAGCCGCGGTCGACGGCAAGGTGCGCATCACGCCGATCACGGAGCCCACGACCAGCGCGATGACCCAGGCGCTAAGCGCGGTTGCCAGCGTCCAGCGCAGGCCAAGGTACAGCGTGTACAGGTAAGTGCCGGAGCCGTCCGGAGACGCCTCGAAGAAGATGCCCCAGTTCCAGTGGTAATTCATGCTCGCGTCCTCGAATCAGAACCTGCCCTCATTGGAGGTAGGCGTTGGGGTCGAAGCTGCTGCTGGGCTTCTGATAGGCGTTGCGCAGCACCTGGGCCATCGGATAATTGAAGTTGATGCCGTTGGGCGGCACCGGCGACTGAAACCACTTCTTGTACAGCGCCTCGATCTCGGGGCTCTGGTAGATCCTGGCTGTCACGCGGTCGACCAGCGCCTTAAAGGTGGGATCGTCCTTCCTAAGCATGATCCCGTAGGGCTCCGGCTTGGAGAATGCGTCCTCACTGATGAGGTAACCGGCCGGATCCTTCGAGCGCGCGATCGCCACAGCTAACTGCACGTCGTCCAGTACATAGGCCTGTGCGCGGCCGGTCTCGAGCATCAGGAATGCCTCGAGCTGGTCCTTGGCCGCGACGATGCTCATGCCGAGGTTGCGCTCAGCGTTTACCTTGTTGAGCTGGTTGATGTTGGTTGAGCCGGCCACCGACACTACCGTCTTGCCTTTCAGGTCCTCGATCTTGTGCAGGTTCGATGCCTTTTTGGCGGCGAAGCGGCTGGCGGTCAGGAAGTGCGAGTTCGCGAATGCGACCTGCTTCTGGCGTTCGGCGCTGTTGGTGGCCGAAGCGCAGTTGAGGTCGATCGTGCCGTTCATCAACAACGGGATGCGGTTGGCTGCGGTGACTGGCGTGAACTCGACGGCCAACTGCGGCTGGTTCAGCTCTCGCTTCACTGCATCGACGATCTTCATGCAAATGTCGATCGTGAAGCCGACAGGCTTCTGGTTGGCATCGAGGTAGCTGAAAGGCACCGAAGCTTCCTGGAAGCCGATGACTACGCGGTTGGTCTCCTTCACCTTTTGCAATGTGCCGCCGAGATCGGCAGCGACGGCAGAACTCACCATAACGGCAAGGGCAAGGGCGAGAGTGTTCTTCAGTAAATGCATTTGACGGCTCCGGTTGAGATCAGGTGGACAAGTGTGGCAGACCCTCAGTGCGCGAGGATCTTCGATAGGAAGTCCTGAGCGCGCACAGTGCGGGCTTGGTGGGTACCGAAGAATTGATCTTTCGGGCAGTCCTCAATGATTTGGCCAGCGTCCATGAAGATCACCCGATCGCTGACCTTTCTGGCGAACCCCATCTCATGGGTTACGCACATCATCGTCATGCCTTCGTTAGCCAGCTGCACCATCACGTCGAGCACTTCCCCCACCATCTCGGGGTCGAGCGCCGACGTAGGTTCGTCAAAGAGCATTACGACCGGATCCACGCATAGGGCTCGCGCGATCGCTACCCGCTGCTGCTGGCCGCCGGACAACTGGCCGGGAAACTTGTCCGCGTGAGCAGAAAGCCCCACCCGCTCGAGCATGCGCAAGCCCCGAGCTCGTGCATCGCCCAACTTGCGCCCGAGCACCTTGACCTGCGCCAGAGTCAGGTTTTCGGTGACAGACAGGTGTGGGAAGAGCTCGAAGTGCTGAAATACCATGCCGACCTGCGAACGCAGCTTCGGCAGGTTGGTTCTGGGGGCGCAGATGGCGGTCCCGTTGACGACAATCTCGCCTTTCTGGATTGGCTCCAGCGCGTTGACGGTCTTGATCAATGTGCTCTTGCCAGAGCCCGAAGGGCCGCAGATCACGACCACCTCGCCCTTATCGATCGTGGTAGAGCACTCCTTGAGCACCTGGACATTGCCGTACCACTTGCTGATGTTCCTGATCTCGATCACGTTCTTTGATCCTTTGACAGCCGAGGCATGTGACGTATGAGTGACGCTACGAAGCATCGATCAGACAAAAAAACAAAAAAAGCGATATTTCTAGATCAAAGAAAATCACTTTCGGTGATACGATATGTGCTTCTCGGGAGGAACGCATGTCGGTGACTTTCAAGCAGCTCGAAGCGCTCTACTGGGTCGCACAGCTCGGCGGCTTTCTGCCTGCTTCGATCAAGCTCAACACTGCCCAATCAGCCATTTCCAAACGCATCCAGGAACTGGAGGGGCAGTTGGGAGTACCCTTGTTTGATCGCACGCAACGGGCTTCCCGACTGACCGAAAAGGGCGACGAACTTGCCGCCTATGCCAAGCGGCTTCTCGACATGCGTGAAGAGGCGATTGGCCAAGTGAGCGACCCGACCGTCATTGTCCGAACCTTGAGAATCGGCGTGACGGAGCTCACTGCGATGACCTGGATGCCACGCCTCATCGCTGTGACGCAAGCGCAGTACCCAATGGTGACCGTAGAACCAGATGTCGACGCCAGCGTTGCACTCCGGGAGCGGCTTCTTGCCGATGAGATCGACCTGATGATCGTCCCGGATGCATACTCGGATCCGCGCTTTGTGTCCGAGCCCGTGGGTCAGGTTGAGAATGCCTGGATGTGCAAGCCCGGGTTGCTGAACGAAGATCGACCACGGGCCATCTCCGAACTCAATGCGTTCACGTTGCTGGCAAATCGATCTGGGCCGGGCTTGATCTATGAGCGGTGGTTCCGATCGACCGGATTCGACCCGCCAAAGAAGTTGAGCAGCAACAGCATCGTGGCGCTTGTGAGCATGACGGTCTCTGGGCTCGGCATCAGCTATCTGCCAAAGGTGAGCTTTCGGCACCTCGTGTCAGCTGGCATGCTGCAAACGATTGACGTAACGCCTCCACTGCCGGCTGTCACGTACGTCGCGGTGCTCAAGGCCAACCGTCGCAGCGACCTGATGTCCGCATTCATCTCGCTGGCACAGAAGTATTGCGACTTCTCCGACGTCTTGCTGTCAAGCCGTTAGGCAGCACACAATGAGCAGGACACGATTCAGCTCGCCTCTGGTGAGGCTTTGCGAGCACCTTGCTGGCGTCCACGCGGGCAGCATGCATGCGGCCAAGTCGATCTGATAAAGGCGGTGGCCGCCGAGTAACCGCACCCTAACCTCGTTTTCACACACCGCTCAGGTGAACGAATGTCCCAGAATGAGGTGGGGGACATAGTGGGTGTCGATCGAAATTACGTGAGCACCCTCGAGCGCGCCGAAAAACTCCGGACGCAGTGAATGCTGTGTTTTTTTGACAAAACTTGTCCATTGGCGTCCGACGCCGTCGCAAAAAAAATTGCATGGGGTCTTAGAGGCCGTCCGAAACAGTCACCAATCTGACCTGCCCCCTTCGATAGGGCCAAGGGGTTTCTAGCATCACGCCGTCTCCCGACGCAGGGTGTTTCCTATCCAATTTTCAGCTTACCTACTTCCCCTGATTTCCGGCGGGCCGGTCCGGCCCTATGCTGACGTTGCCTGACAGAATAGCCTCCCCCGGCGCGCTGGCAGGCACTGGGTCCGCGTCTAGCAAGCGACGCGGACCCACTTTGATCTGGTCCCGCGCATCGCCTTGCCAGTGCCATACCACTGATGCGCTGGCGACTCCCACAACCAAGGCAACAACCATCAGGCCCCAAAGCGCCCGCTTCATTCGCATTGCGCGACGATGCGCCTCCGGCGATTCGTGAAATTCGCCCAACCCACCTGAATAGAGTTTCTCCCAGCGCATTTTCATCGCGTGCCTAGCCACCTTCCATGCGTACATTCTTTGTGGCGTCGATGTTGCCACGGTTCGGCGTTTTGCGAAATAACCCCTGCACGTACCGATGTATGCCGTCGCGACGCCCAGAATGAAAAAAGCCTGCTTCGGTATTGAGCAGGCCAAGGAACCCGCCGAGGGGCACAGAATGGGGGTTCGTCGGAATAAGACTAGCGTTTTTAAGCGTTCGCTGACTACTAGGGTAAAGCGCTATGACGAATGGGGGACGATGATGTTGTAGTCACTTGCGTGGGCGTTGCCCCAATCGTCGTGATGGCCGCCGGGAAGCTACAGCTAGACTTGACCGGTGACGAGACACGTATCGACCGCTGAGAGACAATCGCGTAAACTTCGGTCGAGGCGTTTGGTGCAAGGAATTGTTGTCCCAATCCTGTCCCAACGCTGTCCAAATTTACCCACGGATTTGGACAAGATTGGATGATCTGATCTCCGTAACCCATTGATTTATAAGACCGTCACGTCGGGCTATTAACCATATCCCGACATGTGGTTGATCGAATCAATTACGCGCCGGACGACGGCGATTCACACGGGGCGGGTGCTGACGGCTGCGCGCGAGATTCCGTCATGCGGACTTCAAGATCGTCACGTTGTCGGCGTCCATGCGCGTGAGCAGGTCGAGCCGGTCGCCGAGCAAGCGCCACGCCTCGATCTGCTCCTCCTTCTTGACGGCGCGCTGGTACACCCGCCGCATCCGGTTCTCGTCCAGGTGGTTCAGGCACTTCTCGATGACGTCGGGGCGCACGCCCAGTTCGCCCATGAGTGTGGCGCCGGTGCGGCGCAGGTCGTGGGGCGTCCAGTTGCCGCCGGGCAGCATCAGGGCGTTGGTCAGATTGGGGCCGTTGGTCTTTGCCTTGCCGCGCTGACGATCATGTAGTTGCTTGGTGATCGACTTGGGTGTCACGGCGCCTTCAGTCCGGTGAGACGGAAAGAGCCACGCCGGATCGGCCGACAGCGTCATTAAGGCCTGCAGGTGGCGCTTTGCAAAATCGCTGAGATAGATCGTGTGAGACTTGCTGTTCTTCGTCTCGGGCAGGACCCAAACACCTGTCCGGAGATCGATATCGGCCTTAGTTGCCCCGGTGAGCTCGCCGATGCGACAGGAGGTCGAGAGCATGACCCACACCGCGAGTGTCGTCGAGTCAAGCAGGTTGGCGGCGGCGAGCTGACCGGGTAGCAGCCGGATTTCGTGTTCCGACAGGACGCGGTCGCGCTCGGTCTCCTTGCCGCCCACGTCGCGTTTCTTGATGCCGAAGGTCGGGTCCGACGGCACGATCTCGCGCACGAACGCAAAGCCGAACATCTGGCGCATCTCGGACAGCAGGCGGTTGGCGAGCCGATTCGCGCCGCGCGCCTTCACGGTATCGAGGATGTCCATCACCTCGCGGCGCCTGACGTCCTCCGCGTACCGCTCGCCGATCGCCGGCAGCACGTCCTTTTCCATGCCGCGCCGCGTCTCGGCTCCACGGTCCTTGCGGTTCCCGAGTTCGAGCGCGGCCCACCGTTCGAAGAGCGCGCGGACCGTCAAGCGCCGCTCGCGGGCGTCCTGCGCCTCTCGCTCGCGCTGCGCGACCCGTTCGGCCGCCGCGCGGGCGTCCTCGATTTGTTTCTGGATGTCGACGCCGCCGCGAGCCAGCGCCCGGATCTCGGAGGCCCGCTCGCGCGCGGCGGCCAATGAGCAGTGCCCCTTGCCGGTCCCGTAGGGTTCGGGCAGGCGGTACTCGCGCTCGCGTCCGTCGATCATGTAGAGCACACACCAGACCGCCTTGCCAGTCGCGCCAATATGCAGCCGCAGCCCCGTGTCGGCCGTCAGTTTGCGGGGCTTGCTGCCGCTTGCACGCTGCGCCGCAATCGCGGCCTCGATGTCTCGCACAGTCAGTTTGGTCATGCGGGGCTCCGTGGTCTCGCGTCGGGCGCGATTGGTCCGCACCCAATTTACCCGAAATTTACCCGAAAATGCACCGACCCGCCCGGACTTTTTGCGAACGTTAATGAACGAATGAATTGTGTATTTTCTATATAAATCAGTACTTTACGTAAGCGATCGAACGTGCGCGAACGACCGCGGAAGGTCATATACCCTTATGGGGTGCAGGTGGTCGGAGGTTCAAATCCTCTCGCCCCGACCAGGAATATCAAGGGCTTACAGATTTTTCGTCTGTAAGCCCTTTTTCATTTTCAATTTTTACCCCATGGATGGCGCGGCGGTTTCCTGGCACCTGAATGCCCCGCCCGGTGACCGCCCCTATGCAGGGCGAGCGGCCCAATTGTCACCGTTAGGCATCCTTATCGCGGTCCACTGACGACGAACTGTCGGCGCGCTGCCCCACATTCCTCGGTCTTCGCGTCGGGCTGCACGATCAAAGGCCGCGCTCACGCTGCATCAGACCCAGCAGCGCGGTCCAGGCGTCGTCGGCAAGGCTATGGCGCTGGCGTGCCAGCAGCACGGTACCCGGCAATTCCCGCGTCAGCGGCAGCGAGTCGCAATGCGACAAGCGCACGCGGTAGATGGCCGTGGTCGGCGCCAATCCGTTGTGCTGGCTGCGCGTGACCGCGATAGGACCGCCGTAGAGGCTGGCCAGCGTGCGTTGCTCCAGGCCGGCGACACTGACTTGGTCCGTTTGCGCGGCGGCGCAGCGCACCGAGCCGAACTCCGGCAGGTTGGCGACGAAGACGCCGCTGCTGCCGGCCGTGAGCGCGGCATGGTCCTGCTCGCCGATGAAGGCTTCGGCTTTCAGCTCGCTATCCCGGCCGACGATATGATAAAGGGGCTCGCCGCGCGCCAACCACGCGCCATCGGCGAGGAACAGGTTGGCATCCACCACGCGCCCGGCGAACGGCGCGCGCACCTCCAGGCGCTTGCGCTCTTCGGCAAGGCCCGCCACTTCCGCCTGGGCGGCAGCCCAGCGGCGGCGCAGCACATCGCCCTCCTCGCGCAGCTTGGTGGCAAACGGCTGCTGCTCGACCTGCCAGCGCAATTGCTGTGCTTGCGCCTGTGCGGCGGCCAGCTGGAAGTCAAGTTCCGGCGACACCAGCTGCACCAGCAACTGCCCGGCGGCCACGGCCTGCCCGGCGCGCACCGCGGCGCCGCTCACGTAGCCGGGTTGGGCCGCATAGAGCGACTGGCTCTGGCTCGCGCTGAGCACGGCCGGCGCACGAAGGGTGCCGCGCCAGGGAATCACCACCACCGCAAGCAGCACGGCAAGCACGACCACGGCGCGCCGGGTCTGCGCGTTCCAGTGAATATCCCCACGGCGGCGGCGCCACGCCAGCACTTCCCGCACGACCGGCATGACGATGAACACGCCCAGCTCGACGACCAGCAGCGCCAGCCCCAGCGTCTTGAAGAACAAGTGATAGACGGTCAGCGCGATGCCGAAGAACAAGCCGAGCCGATACAGCCAAGTGAGAAAAGCGAAGACGATGAGGAAGCGGCGCCGCGATGCCGAAAACGACTCGGGCGCCGGATCGTCGAGGCCGAACAGGCGTTCCCGCAGCCACCAGCGCGCCATCGCGAATGCCCGATCGTGCAGGTTGGGCATGTTGAGCCAGTCAGCCAGCAGGAAGTAGCCGTCGAAGCGCATAAACGGGCTGGCATTGATGGCGAGGGTCAGCAGCCACGTGCTGGTCGCCAGCATGAACGCGCCGGCGCGCAGCGGCCCGTCCGGCAGGAAGTTCCACGCCACCGTGGCAAAGGCGGCCAGCGCCAGTTCCGACAGCATGCCCGCGGCACCGATCTTGAGCCGGTCCTCGCGCCGCATGAGTTTCCAGGCTTCGTTGGTGTCCGTGTAGAGCACCGGCCACATCACCAGGAAGGCGACCCCCATGGTCGGTACGCGACAGCCGTAACGGTATGCGGTAAATGCGTGCCCCAGCTCATGCAGCACCTTGGCCAGCGACAGCGCCAAGCCAATGCCCAGGAATCCCTGCAGGCCCGCATAGGAGGCAAAGGTATGGGTAAATTCATCCCAGCGGCGCGAGACGAGGTAGAGGCCAAACAAGGCAACCAGCCCCACGCCCCACCAGAAGCGTGGCTTGAACGCCCACTCGACCCAGGGCGCGCAACGCTGCAGCATGGGCATGGGCCGCACCAGCGGCATACGGAAGAACAGGTAATGCTTGAGCAGCCACATGGCCTTGCTGACGCGCTGCGCGCCCGCGATGCGACTCAGCCGCGCGCTGTCTTCTGCCCGCCACGCGAGCAGCAGGTTGTGGCGGTGGAGCAGTTGCACCACCGCCTCAAGCTCGTCCTCGCCCACGCTCAGTGTGGTTTCGCGGTTCACGGCCTCCAGCAGCGCGCGCCGGTCGCTCAGCGACCAGCGCGAGAGGATCTCGAAGGCCGGCCAGGATAGTTGATAGAACTTGTTGGAAGCCGGGTCGTGCAAGGTCCAGGTCGGTGCGCCGCTGGTGTCGGCGGGACCGGGATGCAGCGTGAGGTCCTGACGTAATGGGGGCAACACGTTAAAGGCCTATCCACTGGCGCGCGATCGTCAAGGGACGGCGCAACGCATGATAGAGAAACGGCACCCAGCCGGCCGACAGGCGCGCCGTGCCACGCAGCCCAAGTCGCGGCAGGTCCTTGGCGGCAAAGCTCGCGCGCACGCGGTAGGCCAGCACGCCACCGTCGGTTTCGGCCGCGGCATACGACACACTGATGATGCGGGCATCGAACGCTTGGGTCGGGTTGGCATCCGGGTAGAAGGTGATCATGTCGCCGGCTTTGATGCTGACCTGTTCCGCCACCGGCATCTGCGCCGTGAGCTCCACCTTGGCCGGATCGGCCAGCAGCAGTACCTTCTCACCAATCGTGACGGCCTTGCCCTGCCAGTCGTTCACGTCGCCGAAGACGGCCACGCCTTCGCGCTCGGCCTTGACCTGCACGCGCGCAAGTTGCCGCGCGGTGTAGTCGAGTTCCAGCGCCTTCTGGTCCAGCTCGCCACGGGCCTGTGCCATCTTGAGGCGGCTCTCATCGTCGGTCACCGCCATCTGCGCCGACTGGCGATACGTTTCCTGCGCCGTGTCGTAAGCGCGCTCAGCCACGGCGCGGCGGGTCTGCAGTGCGACGGTATCCAGACTGAACAGCGGCGCGCCTTGCGGTACCGGCTGGTTCGGCTGGACGTAAATGCGCTCGATCACCCCGTCGAGCGGCGCGCGAACCAGGAAAGGATCGCGCGCGGAGACCTCGGCCGGCGCCAGCACGGTGAGCCGCATGGGAATCAGGCAGACCGCCAGCACGCCGAACAAAACCCTGCGGCGCGTTCGCCCCGGCAGCAGCATGGCCTTGAGCCGCTGGCCCAGCGGCTGCGCTGGCCGGAACGCCGCCAGCGCGTGGCCGTAGGCGTGCGTGACCTCGGCCAACACCGCCAGTTCGTGCTCGGTGAACGGGGCTTCACGCGCGAGCAGCAGCGCACCGTCGCGCCGGCCTAGCTGGTCTTTCAGCGGCAGCCACAGCGCGTACGCGGGCAGCCAGTCTGCCCAGTCGGCGCCGGCCTTGGCTGGCGCCGAACCGGCGTCGATGGACACGGTATCGGCATAGGCATGGGCCAACCCGCGGCAGAGCTGGGCCAGCCACTGCAGATAGGGCGCGTTCGGGTCGACCTGCGGCAGGCCGGATACGGCCGCGACGTGCCCCAGGCCACTCTCCAGCCAGACCGCCGCCTGCCGGTAGGGCACGAGGCTGAGTGTCTCATTGGCCATCACGAATCCGAGGGCCTCCACGCTTTGCGCTTCGCGCGCGCGGCGCTCCAGCTGCAGCAGCGTGAGCAGCGGCGCAACCGCCGTCGGCGTATCGGCGGCTTGTGTCATTTGTCCGGGAAGCTCGCCCAGCCGCTCATGCCCGGCAGCAACGCCGCCTGGCTGCCCTCGATCTTGCCGGTGATGGAAATCGCCTGGCTTATCGGGTCGATCTTGGCGCCGATGCGGCTGACCTTGGCCGGAAATGACTGGTTGAGCTCATCTACCAGGACCGTGAACGACGTGCCCGGCTTGATGCGCGCCAGCCACCGGGACGGCACGATCATCTGCAGCTCGAGATCGCTGGAATCGACGATCTCGAGCAGCGGCTTGCCCGGCGTGACAAACTCGTGTGCCATCGCCAGGCGCTTGGTGACGCGACCGGAGAACGGCGCCGCGATGCTGCATTTGCTGACGGTGGAGCGCATATAATCGGCTTCGGCAGCCGACTCCTTGGCCTTGGCTTCCGCCTGCTCGATCTCCAGCTTGCTAACCGAGTTCAGCTCCGCCAGGCGCTTGTTGACGGCAAGTACCTTCAGCGCGGCCCCGGAGGAGGCTTCGGCCTTGTGGAGCTGGGCGCTGAACAGCGCGCAGTCGAACGACACCAGCGTCTGGCCGGCACGGAAACGGTCGCCCTCGCGCAACGGCAGGCGGTCGATCTTGGCGTTGAGTTCGCTGGAGATCGTGGCGAAGTCGCGCGCCGCCAACTGGGTGCGGATACGGCCATCCTTATCGGCGCCGGCAAACGTGGTGGGAGCGGCCGCAGGTGCCGCGGGTGCCGCGCATGCTGCTGCCGCCGCCAACACCAGCGGCAGCAAGGCAGTGGCGTTCAATGCAAAGCGTTTCATGACGGAGTGACGGTAAAATTGAATTGCCGGATTGCTGAATTTCTGGACTGCTGAACTGCCAAGCGCCTGGATTACTGCACCTGCGTGGCGGGCTCAACCAGGGTTTTCTCGTGCTCGGCGATGGCCGCGCGCAAGGTCGGGAGGTCGTAGCCGCCGACGGCCGTCGGCAACGGGTCCAGGCCCAGGGTGACCATCATCTGTCCAGACGCATTCTGCAGCGCGCCGTAGGCTTGATACATCCGCAGCTCGGACATCACCGCGCTGGCGCCGGCACGAATCTCCATCAGCTTGCCGGCTGCGTTGGAGCGGGTGGCGTTCTGCGTGTGCATCAGGATGCGCTGGTCCACGTCGTTCATCTTGTCCGACAGCTCAAAGGCACGCTTGTATCCCAGATAGCCGCGATACGCCACGTGCACCTGGGTCAGCACCGCCATGTTCAGGGCCAGGCGCTGTTGCTTGGCGACTTCATACTGCGCGTCGGCGGCGGCACGGATGTTGCCGGCGTTGAGCAGGTTGAGCAGGTTCCAGCTCATGCGCAGACCGGCGTTGTCCCAGGCCTTGTTCACCAGGAAGTTGTCGGTGTCGAAGTTCGCCCCCAGCTGTAAGGTCACGCCCGGCAGCAGCTTCGCAAGCGCCTTCCTGGTTTCATCCAGGCCGATGCGCTCGTTGTAGCCGGCCTCGACCAGCTCGGGCCGGTTGACCAGGGCGGTTTCTTCCATCTTGTCCGCAGCCACGGGCAGCTTGGGCATGGTGAAGCCGGCCGGGGCAGCCAGCGTGTAGTCATCGCCCGGAGGCACATTCATGATCGACGCCAGGCGCGGCTTGGCTTGCGCGAGTTCGTCGCGCACGGCTTCGAGCTGGCGCAGGATATCGAGCAGCTGGCGCTGGTAGTTCAGCGTTTCCAGCGGTGACTGCAGCTTCTCTTTCTCGATGCGCTGGGAGTCATCCAGTGCCTCCTGCGCCAGCTTGAGGATGGGCTCCACTTTGGCTTCGAGCTGCTGCGCGCCCACCGCTTGCCAGTAGGCTTGCCGGACCTGCTGCATCATCAGGTGCACGACCTTGCGGCGGCGCTCGCCCATGACCAGCACGCGGTCGGCCTGCTGGCGCGCGGTGTAGTAGCTGACGCCGAAGTCCAGCACGTTCCACGACAGGTTCAGGTCGCCGGTGTAGTGCGAGCGCGCCGAGGAGGTGGACGGCGCCAGGGACTGCTGCCCGGTCACCACATCCCTGGAGGACGATGCGAGTTCATTGCTGCGCCAGGCATAACCGGCATCGGCCGTCAGCCTGGGCAGCATGTCCCAGCGCGACAGGTCGAGTTGGCGCTGGGCCATGGCCTCTTCCATCAGCTTGAGCCGGCCGTCCAGGTTGTACTTGAGCGCGCGCGCCATGGCCTCCTCGAGCGTGACCGGACCGGCAAGCGCCTCCTGGTTCTGGTACATCGCCTGGCGCTGGTCAGGCAGTTCGGCCGTGCGCTCGGCAAGGGTGGTGGCGACCGGCTGAACGGCACAGCCACCCAGCATTGCAGCGGCGGCCAAGACGGAGACCAGCCGCTTGGGTCCGGGTTGGACAAAGCGAGAGATAGCGTTCGACAACGGATGTTCCTCTTTCCGGGATTGCTGCGTTTTATGTTCGTTCATGGCGTGAGTCGCTACCGACTTAGACCTGCTCCGGTTGCGGTTGCGGTTGTTCTTGTGCTTGTGCTTGTGCTTGCGTATGCCGGCTCAATTGCAGATGGTGCAGCAAAGCCGCATTGGCGGCCTGCTGCGAGGGCCGGCCGAACTGATCGAACTGCACCGCCAGCGCGGGCTTGCCTGTCGGCCGCGCGGCGGCTTGCAGGAGGCCGGCCAAAGGATCGGCGTGCTCCACGCCGGCACGCGAGTCGGCTGGCGCTTTCACGTTCAGGTCGAAACGGTTGCTGGTGCGGTTGCCCTTGTTATCCCGTTCGATGACTTCGATCTGGAACTGCAAGTTCATGCCTTGCGGCGGCTTGCCGGTCAGCGTGCCCGTCACCGGGTCGAACTTGAGCCATGGCGGCAGCGGGCGCCCGTTGGCCAGGCGCACCTCCACCGTCACCATGGCATCGCGGTCGCTCTGCCGGAAGAGCGAAGCCGGCAGCGCAATGCTGATCGCCTCCCCCGCTCGCGCAGAGACACTGCCGATCTCCGGCATGGCCTGCAAGCCAACGCCACCAGCCCCGCTGACTTCGACGAAACTCATGCGCCCTACCGGCGCCGGCGGCGCAAGGTCCAGGCTGTTGGCGGACAGCGGATCCGCATGGATGGGGTTCCTGCCGATGGCCTCCGGGCTGAAGCCGATGCCGCCCTGGTTGAGGGTCGGCGCATCGACGCCGGGCGCCGCGTCGAGCGCGGTCAGGATAATCAGCGGCACCGACGGGGCTGGCGCCAGCGGTGCCAGCCCGGGCCCGGCGTTGTAGTCGCCGCTGGGCGGCGCGCTCACGCCGAGCAACGCCGGTGGGGTGTGATTGACCACGTAGCGCTGCCCGGCCAGGCCGCCGGCAATAGCGTTGCCAGCCGTATCGATGATGCCGGTACCGCTGCCCTTCAGGTCCAGGCCCAGCTGGCCGTCGCCGGTCACGTTGTTCACCACCACGCTATAGGTCTGCCCGTCGATCTGCATGACCGAGGCGATCTGCCCGGTTGCCGTGCCGGAGCCCGACAGTGCGAAATCGCCAACAGTCACGCCGGTGACGTTCTCGCTGAAGGTCACCTTGAAGTGAACGGCCTTGCCCGCGGTCGGCGTAGGGTCCGTGGCGATGATCGCAAGCGCGGACGGGGCGACGGCGTCGACCAGTACCCCAGTGGTGGGCGCCACGTTGTTCAGCGTGATCACCGCATCGTTGCCCACGACGTCGCGGACCGTGCCGCCGTGCAGGTCCAGCGCGGAGGCGACGCTCACGCCATTGCTGTCAAGCTGGCCGCTCGCCACGGTCAGGCGGAATGTCAGGGCACTGGTGCCGGAGCCGGACAAATAGCTGGCATAGACCGTGCCGCCAGTGTCCAGCGTGACGGCGATGCGCGGCGTGCCGCCGGTCGTGTCGACCACCACGTTCCTGCTGTAGTTGACAGTGAAATCGAGGTTCTGGCCGGTGATGTAGGTGCCGTTGGCAGGCACGCCGACGCTGGCCACGGCCGGCACGATGCCATCCACCACGATGTCATGCTGGCCGCCCATCGAATGTGCGCCGCCGACCGCCGGCAGGGTCAGTACCGCGGCATCGCTGCTGGTGTTGGTGATCACGCCGCCGTTCAAGGTCAGCGCTGCGGAGGATGCCACATCGAGATCGGCGCTGCTGTCGCCGGCCTGCACCGTATAGCGGAACGTCAGCGTGTCGGTGCCGGAGCCCGAGATGTAGCGGGCACTGTGATCCAAGGCACCTGTTGCCAGCAGCAAGGTGGGCGTGCCGCCGCTGGTATCGACGGTCACCGCCTGGTCGAACGTCACCAACACGTCGACGGTATCGCCCACCTTGTAGGTGCCGTTGGCGGTGCCGGCATCGACGTTCGTGACGACGGGATTGATGCTGTTGACCGTGATCGAAACCGTATCGGTAGCCGTCTTCGCGCCATCCGGGCCGGTCAGGCCCAGGTCATTGGTGGTGACCTGGATACTGCCGGCGCCGTGATAGCCGTGCGTGGGCGTATAGACAAGGCCATTCAACGCGACGTTGATGTTGGTCAGCGTGCCCTCGAACGTCATGGTGGCATCACCGGTACCGGTGCCGGCGATGAAGCTCAGGCCCGTCGTACCGGAAAGCGTGACCCGGCCATTGGTGGCCGTCAGGGTAACGCGCTCGACGCCGCCGCCGGAATCGATGTCACTGACCGAGATCTGATTGCCATTGCTCGTGTTGAACGTCAGCGAGCTGTTCTGATTGACATTCTGGGCCGCGGGAACCGTGTTGATGGGGCTGTCATTGACGGCCGTCACCGAGGCCGTCTTGGTCGCGGCACTGCTATCTGAGGTGCCGTCATTCACGGTAAAGCTGATGGTGCGGTTGCTGGTGTTCGGTATTTCGGACGTATCGGTGTACGTGACCGAGCGCAGCGCCGCTTGCCATTGCGCCGTCGTGGCAGTCGCGCCGGCCGAGGTCAGCGTCATCACCCCGGTCCCGCTGTTGTAGCTCGCCGAGATGTTGCCCATG
>NZ_CABPRZ010000014.1 GCF_902459695.1 Pandoraea terrae | reverse complement strand
GCCGGCGCCGATCGGCAAGCGGCCGGCCAAGCCGAAGTCGCCGCAGGTCAAGGCGGCCCGCGCCGAGCGCGCGGCGGCCCCGGCCAAGCGTGGCGGCGGTGGTGGCAGCAAGCCGTCGCCGGCGGGGGCGAAACGTACGAAAAAACGGCATTGAGCGGTTCGCGCCGCCGGCATCGCGTGGGCGGCGCGCACAACCTTCCGGTCCGATCGGACCGGGCGAGCGGCGGCGGTGACGCATGGCGGACCGCCGCCGTTTGCTTGCAGAGGCTCGATGCCGCAGGATGAATTAACAGGATGTCACGATGAGTCAATTGAAACTGCTGTTCGGCTTCCATGCCGTGACGGCGCGCCTGCGTCATGACGCAGGCAGCATTGAAGAAATTTTTTTCGACCCGACGCGCCGCGACCGGCGCATGACGGATTTCCTGAAGCACGCGGAAGCATCGAAGGTCCGCCTGATCCAGGCCGATGCGCAGCGCCTGTCCGGCCTCGCGGGCGGCGCTCGCCATCAAGGCGTCGTTGCGCGCGCGCGCGAAGTGTCGCTGGCGCTCAATCTCGACGAATTGCTTGACGGTATTTCGGGGCCGCCGCTGCTGTTGATTCTCGATAGCGTGACGGATCCGCACAACCTCGGGGCGTGTCTGCGCGTGGCTGACGGTGCCGGCGCGCATGCCGTGATCGCGCCGAAGGACCGCGCGGTCGGCCTGAACGCGACGGCCGCCAAGGTGGCGAGCGGCGCGGCGGAAACCGTGCCCTACATCACCGTGACGAACCTCGCGCGCACCCTGCGCGAATTGCAGGAACGCGGGATCTGGGTGGTGGGAACGTCCGACGACGCGCCGCACGACCTCTATCACACCAAGCTGACGGGGCCGCTCGCGATCGTAATGGGGGCGGAGGGCGAAGGCATGCGCCGTCTTGTGCGCGAGAATTGCGATGAGTTGACCAGCATCCCGATGGCGGGCGGTGTGGAAAGCCTGAATGTGTCCGTGGCCAGCGCCGTATGCCTTTACGAAGCGGTGCGTCAGCGCACGGTCACGGCGAGCTAGGCCAGCGAGGGACGCCCCGGCGCGGCACGCCGGCCGGGTTCGTCCACGGGGACAGTCTGGCGCCGCCCGGCGCTCAGCGCAGCGCCGCGATCAATCCTTCGAGCTTGGCCGCGTCGGCCGCAAACAGGCGGATTCCTTCGGCGAGCTTTTCCGTGGCCATTGCGTCGTCGTTCAACTGATAGCGGAACGACGGCTCATCGGTCGCCACGCGCTCGATCGTGGCGTGGCGCGCAGCTTCCGGATCGAGCTGACGCGGCGCGTTGCCTTCGGCCTGCTGGAGTTGTTCGAGCAGGTCCGGGCTGATGGTCAGCAGATCGCAGCCCGCGAGCGCCAGGATCTGGCCGGTCGATCGGAAGCTTGCGCCCATCACTTCGGTGTCGTGGCCGAAATGCTTGTAGTAGCGGTAGATGGCCGCGACGGAGCGAACGCCCGGATCATTGGCGCCGGCATTGGCGGCTTCGTCCCAGTTCGCGCCGGCGGACTTCTTGAACCAGTCGTAGATCCGGCCGACGAAGGGCGAAATCAGCTGCGCGCGTGCTTCGGCGCATGCAGCGGCCTGCACGAGCGAGAACAACAGGGTCATGTTGCAGCGAATGCCGTCGCGCTGAAGGATCTCGGCCGCGCGAATGCCTTCCCACGTGGAGGCAATCTTGATCAGCACGCGTTCGCGCTTCACGCCTTCGGCTTCGTACATGGCGATGAGCTTGCGCGCGCGTGCCACGCTGCCCTCGGTATCGAATGACAGGCGCGCATCGACTTCGGTGGACACGCGGCCCGGTACGATATCGAGGATTTCGCGGCCGAAGGCGATAAGCAGGCGGTCAATGATGTCGTCCGCCGAGGCGCCGCGGTTGGCTTGAACGGTACGCGCCAGTATCGGCTTGTACGCGTCCTTCTGCACGGCCTTGAGGATCAGCGACGGATTGGTGGTGGCGTCTTGCGGCGCGTACGCACGGATGGCCTGGAAATCGCCGGTGTCGGCGACCACGATAGTGCTCTGCTTGAGCTGATCGAGTTGGTTCATGACGACATGCCTGGGTTGCGATGGCCGGTGTCCGGAGGACGTTGGCCGGATAAAAATCGAGCGATGCGACGGAGCGCCCGCACCACGGGATGCATCGAAAGCGGCGACGAAAAGCGGCGCAGCCCCGGCGACTCCGGTAAACTTCCGACTTTACCAAACTTTGCCGGAAATCCCCATGACCCAGGACGAACTCAAGCGCTTGGTCGGCCAGGCTGCCGCCGACTATGTGAAACAACACGTGCCCGAAGGCAGCGTGATCGGCGTGGGCACGGGCTCCACGGCAAACTGTTTCATCGATGCGATCGCCGCCGACCGTGCGCGCTACCGCGGTGCAGTCTCCAGTTCGGAGGCGAGCACGGAGCGCCTGCGCGGCCACGGCATCGAGGTGTTCGACCTCAACCAGATCGACAGTCTGCCGGTATACGTGGACGGCGCAGACGAAATCAACGCGCTCGGCCACATGGTCAAGGGCGGTGGTGGGGCGCTCACGCGCGAGAAAATCGTGGCGTCGGTCGCCATGACGTTCGTGTGCGTCGTCGATGCGTCCAAGCGGGTGCCGGTGCTGGGCCTGTTCCCGCTGCCCGTCGAGGTGATCCCGATGGCGCAGGCGAGCGTGGCGCGCGCATTGACGGCCATGGGCGGCACGCCGCAGGCGCGCGTTCGCGCAGACGGCAGCCCGTACGTGACCGACAATGGCTGCACGATCCTGGATGTGCGCGGGCTGCAGATCCTCGATCCGGTGGCGTTCGAGACGTCCGTCAACCAGATTCCGGGGGTGGTGACGGTCGGCCTGTTTGCGCAACGCGGCGCCGATCTGTGCCTGATGGGCACGACGGCCGGCGTCGAGATGACCGACTATCGCAACTGATCGCTTCGGCGCAACGCGGACGATGAGGTGACCTGATGGCCCAAGCACGCCGACTTCCCGAAACGTGGTTCCGACGCGGTCTCTGGCTGATCGCGATCCTGTTCGCGCTGTTTCTTATCGGCCTGGGCGGTCTGGTGGTGGACCGTCTGCCGGGCGTCGCGCCTGCGCCGACACTCGAATCGTTCATCGACAAATCGCGGGCCGACGCCGCCGATGCGGCGATCAAGACGGCGCAAAAAAGGCTCGAAGACACGGAGGCGTCCCTCGAGACGGCGCGGCTGCAGTTGAAGGCGCGCCGCACGGCGTATCAGGGCGGTCGTGAAACGTTCGACAATTGGGTCGCGACGCGCACAGCGACCGCGCTCGCGAGTCAGGATGCCGAGCTGCTGTCCCGCACGCGTGAGCTCGATGCGCTCAAATCGGCGGAGCGCACATCGCAGGAGGCCGTCGACGCGCTCGAAACGCAGCGTCTGAACGGGCAGCGCGCGCTGCAGGCGGCCCGAGCGGCCCGCTTTGCGCTCGACGCGGCGGCGCGCGAGCAACTCGACGGGGTGCAGCGCACGCGTCAACTCCAGGTGTTCGGGGTGCGTCTGGCGATCACGCTGCCGCTGTTGATTGTGGCGGGCTGGCTGTTCGTGAAGCAACGCAAGAGCCTGTATTGGCCGTTCGTCTGGGGCTTCATTTTCTTCGCGCTTTTCGCGTTTTTCGTCGAACTCGTGCCGTATCTGCCGGATTACGGCGGCTACGTGCGATATATCGTGGGGATCGTGCTGACGGTACTGATCGGGCGGTATGCGATCGTTGCGCTGCAACGCTATCTCGCGGCGCAAAAGGCCGCCGAGCAATTGCCCGATGCCGAGCGGCGCAAAGGGCTCAGCTATGACCTCGCGCAGGCGCGTTTGGCGAAATCAGTGTGTCCAGGCTGCGAGCGGCCGGTCAAGCTGGACGACACGGAACGCAATTTCTGTATGCATTGCGGGATTTGCCTGTTCAATCATTGCGGGGTCTGCAAGACGCGCAAGAACGCTTTCGCGCATTTCTGTCACAGCTGTGGCACTGCGGGCGGGGTGTCGCCGCTGGATGTTTGATGGGGGATGCGGGTTACCGCAAACCGGCGGGGCTTGGGCGGTGTCGCAATGATTTGATGCCCGGAGGCCGCCAACGGGGCTAATTTTGCTTCGCAAAATCAGCCCCGTTACCGGCGTCATGCGCCCGGAATCGCCCACGATTTTTACCGCGTTGGCAGTGATTGACGCGGTGTCGGGCGGGCTTGTTGCGGAGACTTTGCCCTTATTCCTGCGTCGGCGGCACGTAGCCTTGCGCCGTGTCAGCGCCTTCGCCGAAGAAGTACTTTTCCGTCTGCTTGAGCAAATATTGACGGGCGCGCGGATCCGCCATGTTCAGACGGTTCTCGTTGATCAGCATCGTCTGCTGTTTCAACCAGGCAGCCCATGCCTCCTTCGACACGTTCTCCCACAAACGCTTGCCCAACTCGCCGGGCACCGGCGGGAAGTCGAGACCTTCAGCCTCGTGGTTGAGTTTGACGCATTGAACCATGCGTGCCATAACTTGCTCCTTCAGATGATGTGTGGGGTAATAAGGGCGCCTTGCCGCGGCAATCCTTGTCGCGGTGACGCACTCAGAGTTTCTTGATCAGGACGAGCGACCGGCGTTGCCAGTTGTACAAGCGACGGCGGTCGGCCGGCAAGTCGTCTACGCCAGCCTTCACGAACCCGCGCTTGAGGAACCAATGCTCGGTCCGGGTGGTGAGTACAAACAGCCGCTCCAGGCCGCGCGCGCGTGCGCGCTGCTCGATGTGGCGGAGCAACCGTTCGCCGTCGCCGGTGCCTTGCGCTTCCGGGTCAACCGTCAAGCATGCCATTTCGCCGACTTTTTCGCTTGGATACGGATAGAGCGCGGCGCAGCCGAACAGGCGTCCATCGTGCTCGATGACAGAGAAGTGGTCGATGTCGCGTTCCAATTGATGGCGGCCACGGCGTACAAGCGTGCCGTCGGCTTCCAGCGGCTCGATCAGTTGCAAGATGCCGCCGACGTCGTCGACGGTCGCTTCGCGCAGGCTCTCCAGGTTCTCGTACGAGATCATGGTGCCCACACCATCGTGCGAGAACAGCTCGAGCAACATGCTGCCGTCGAGCGCGAACGGCACCACGTGCGCACGGCCCACGCCGGCACGGCAGGCGCGCGTGGCGTATTTGAGGTAGAAGGCCGAATCGTGGTCGAGTTGCCCCAGCGCTTGCATGCGCTGGGCATCTTCAAGCGTCAGTTCGCGCTGCAGTTCGTTGTGTTCGTTGAGAATGCCGGGCGCTTCGGTAATGAATATGAGCTTGTCGGCGCGCAGCGCAATCGCGGCGGACGACGCCACGTCTTCCATCGTCAGGTTGAACGACTGGCCGGTGGGCGAGAAGCCGAGCGGCGAGAGCAGAACGATCTTGCCGTTATTGAGCGACAAACGGATCGATTCGGCATCGATCTTGCGCACGACACCGGTATGCTGGAAGTCGACGCCGTCGAGAATCCCGACCGGGCGGCCCGTGACGAAGTTGCCGGAAACGACGCTGATGCGCGCGTTGCTCATCGGTGTGTTCGGCAAGCCCTGGCTGATGGACGCCTCGATGTCGAGACGCAGCTCGCCGGCCGCTTCCTTCGCGGCCTCGAGCGCGGCCGCATCGGTGATTCGCATCTGCTGGGAAAAATGCGACTCGATATTCCGAAGCCGCATCTGTTCCTCGACCTGGGGCCGCGAGCCGTGTACGAGCACGATGTGCATGCCCATGGCGCGCAACAGGGCGACGTCCTGGATCAAGGAGTCCAGTCCGCCGGCCATGACCAGTTCGCCGCCGAAGGCTACGACGAAGGTCTTGTCGCGAAACGCATGGATGTAAGGGGCGACCGATCGCAGCCAGTCCACGAACTGGGCTTGGCGGGCGGTTTCTTCGTCTTCTATGGCGGGGTCGGGTTCGGTCAGCATGATTGTACGTAGGCAAACATCCGGAGATTATAATGCGCGCCCATGGCAATTGAAGAACGCAATCCACATTCGAAGTCCCCGCGTCCCCACGCGCGTCCGTCCGCGACGCCCGATGGGCAGGCGCCGGCACGCCGGAAAACGCTTGACACCCGCATGCCGCCGGCCGAACGCGCCGCGCGCGACGCCGAACGGCTCGCCGCGCGGCAAGCGGCCGCCAACCCCGTGCGCGACATTACGTTTCCCGAGGCGCTGCCCGTGTCCGGCCGGCGCGATGAGATTGCCGAGGCGATCTCGAAGCATCAGGTCGTGATCGTCTGCGGCGAAACGGGCTCGGGCAAGACGACGCAACTTCCCAAAATCTGTCTGGCGCTGGGCCGCGGGCTGGGGGCCGGCGGTGCAGGGCTGATTGGCCACACGCAACCGCGCCGGATTGCCGCGTCGGCCACCGCACGCCGGATTGCCGAGGAACTGAACTCGCCGCTCGGCGAGATCGTCGGCTTCAAGGTGCGGTTCAACGACACGTTGTCGAGCGGTGCGTCCGTCAAATTGATGACGGACGGGATCCTGCTCGCGGAAACCCAATCGGACCCGTTGCTGCGCGGCTACGACACGCTGATCATCGACGAGGCGCACGAACGCAGCCTGAACATCGATTTCCTGCTCGGCTACCTGAAGCAGTTGCTGCCGAAGCGTCCCGACCTGAAGGTCATCATCACGTCGGCGACGATCGATGCGGACCGGTTCGCCCGCCATTTCGGCAGCGGCGACCGCCCGGCGCCGGTGATCGAGGTCAGCGGCCGGCTGTATCCGGTCGAAGTGCGCTACCGTCCGATTCAGGACGACGCGCGCCAGGCCAACGCGGAAGGCAGCCGCACGGCTGCGCGCGACCGTGATCGCGATCTGCTCGACGGCATCGTCGACGCGGTGGACGAACTGTGCCGCGAAGGACCGGGCGACGTGCTCGTGTTCCTGCCGGGCGAGCGCGAGATTCGCGATACGGCCGAAGCGCTGCGCAAGCATCATCCGCCGCATACGGAAATCCTGCCGCTGTTCGCCCGTCTGTCGGGCGCCGAGCAGGAGCGCGTCTTCAAGCCATCGAATGCACGCCGTATCGTGCTGGCGACGAACGTCGCGGAAACGTCGCTGACGGTGCCCGGCATCCGTTATGTGGTGGATGCCGGCACGGCGCGCGTGAAGCGGTATTCGTACCGCAACAAGGTCGAACAGCTGCAGATCGAGCCGATTTCACAGGCGGCGGCCAACCAGCGCGCGGGCCGTTGCGGCCGCGTCGCCGACGGCATCTGCGTCCGGCTGTACGACGAGGCTGATTTCCAGGCGCGCGTGCGTTTCACGGATCCCGAAATCCTGCGTTCGTCGCTGGCCTCGGTGATTTTGCGCATGCAGGCGCTGCGTTTGGCGAAAGTCGAGGAATTCCCGTTCATCGAGCCGCCGCCGCCGCGGGCGATCGCGGACGGCTATCAGTTGCTCGGCGAGCTGGGCGCGGTCGACGAGGTCAACCGGCTCACGCCGCTGGGCCGGGAGCTGGCGCGTCTGCCGCTCGATCCGCGCGTGGGCCGCATGATCCTTGCCGCGCGCGACCAGCAGGCGCTGCGCGAGGTATTGATCATCGCCAGCGCACTGGCGGTGCAGGATCCACGTGATCGACCGCAAGAGGCGCAAGACGCCGCAGACAACGCACATCGTAAGTTTGCGGATGAAAAATCCGAATTCCTGGCGTGGCTCAAGATCTGGAAGTGGTTTGAAGAGGCCATCGCGCACAAGAAGTCGAACCGGCTCCTGGCGCAGGCGTGCCGCGACAATTTCCTGTCACAACTGCGGCTGCGGGAATGGCGGGACGTCCACAGCCAACTGCTCACGGTGGTGCGCGAGCAGGGCTGGCGCCTCAACGAGGTCGATGCCACCTACGAACAGGTCCATCTGGCGCTCCTCTCGGGCCTGCTCGGCAACATCGGCTGCAAGGCGGACGACGATCCCCATTACCTCGGCGCGCATGGCATCAAGTTTCACATCTGGCCGGGCTCTCCGTTGGTGAAGAAGGCGGGACGCTGGATCGTAGTGGCCGAGCTGGTCGAAACCAGCCGTCTGTTCGGCCGTTGCGTTGCGAAGATCGAGCCGGAATGGATCGAGCGCGTCGGCCGCCACCTTGTGAAGACGTCGCTGTCCGATGCGCATTGGGAAAAGAAGGCGGCGCAGGTTGTCGCCTTCGAGCGCGGTACTTTGTACGGCCTGACCATCTACGGACGCCGCCGCATGCACTTCGGCCCGCGCGATCCGAAGCGCGCGCGCGAAATCTTCATCCGCAGCGCGCTGGTGGAGGGCGAGTGGGAAACGCGCGCGCCATTCTTCGCGCACAACCGCAAGCTGATCGCGGACATCGAACAGCTCGAACACAAATCCCGCCGGCAGGACGTGCTCGTCGACGACGAACTGATCTACGCGTTTTACGACCAGCATTTGCCGGCTGACGTTTACGAGGGCGTCAGTCTGGAGCATTGGTACAAGGAAGCGTCGCGCGGCCATCCGAAACTGCTGTACCTCGTGCGCGATGACCTGATGCGGCACGAGGCCGCCGGCGTCACGACCGATCTGTTTCCGAAGAAGACGTCGATGGCAGGCATCGACATGGCGCTGACGTACCATTTCGAGCCGGGCTCGCCGCGCGACGGGGTGACGCTCGCGGTGCCGCTGTACGCGCTGAACCAGGTGGACGCGCGCCGCTGCGAATGGCTGGTGCCGGGAATGCTGAAGGAGAAAGCGCATCTGTTGCTGAAATCGCTGCCGCAGAAGCTGCGCCGACATTGTGTGCCGCTGCCGGAATATGCGGCGGGCTTCGCCGGGCGTGCGCACTTCGGTGGCGGCGCGTTGCTCGATGCGTTGATTGCCGATGTGCGCGAGCAGGTCACGATCATGCTCAAGCCGAGCGATTTCAAGCTCGAACAGCTGCCCGTGCATTTGACGATGAATTTCAAGATCGTCGACGAGCACGGCCGTCAGCTCGCCATGGGCCGGAACCTCGCGCAACTGCGCGCCGAGCTTGGCCAGCAGGCACAGCGCACATTCCAGCAGATGGCGGCCGATAGCGGGGCGGCCCCGGTGGCGGGCACGGCAGGCACGGTGGGTGCAGCCACCGCAAATGCCGGCGCCGGCGCGGCCAAACTGGCCGCCAATGCCGCCCGGACCGACCGTTCGGGCAACGCGAACGCCATGGCGAAAGGCGGTGCCGCCGGTGCAGGGAGTGGGGCCGCAACGCCTGCCGTCGAGCCGGGGCGTTACGACAGCCTCACGACGTGGAGTTTCGGCGAATTGGCGGAAATGCTCGAGATTCGCCGCGGCGGTCAGACGTTGTTCGGCTATCCGGCGCTCGTCGATCGCGGCGACCATTGCGATCTGGAGGTGTTCGACGATCCGGACGAGGCCCGGCGTCAACACCGCGCCGGCCTGCGCAAGCTGTTCGCGCTGCAATTGCGCGAGCAGGTCAAATACCTGGAAAAGAATATTCCGGGCTTGCAGCAGATGGCGATGCAATATATGACGCTCGGCACGCAGGAAGAGCTGCGCGCCCAGATCATCGATCTGGCGCTCGAGCGGGCCTGTCTGGCCTTGCCGTGGCCGACCGATGCCGCGTCGTTCAATACGCGCAAGGACGAGGGCAAGGGGCGCCTGAATCTGCTCGCGCAGGAGATCGCGCGGCTGGCGGGCCAGATCCTGACGGAATACGCGGCGATTCTGAAGAAACTGCCGCAATCGAAGCCGTTTGCGCAGGCGCATGCAGACCTGACGGCGCAGCTGCAACGCCTGATCGGCAAACGCTTCATGGTTGACACGCCTTATGCCCAGCTCGCGCACTTCCCGCGCTACCTCAAGGCGATGGCAGCACGCATCGACAAGCTCAAGGCCGATTCGGCCCGGGACGCGCGCGCGATGTCGGAAATCGGGCCGTTGCTGCAGAATTGGCAGCGGGCGGCGGCGCAGCGGCGCGATCAGGGCGACGCCCGTCTCGACGAATTCCGCTGGCTGCTGGAAGAATTGCGCGTTTCGCTGTTCGCGCAGGAACTTCGAACCCCGATGCCCGTCTCTGTCAAGCGGTTGCACAAGGTCTGGGAGGCGCTCCAGCGCTGAGGTGTGCGCGAACGGTGGCAGGATTGCCGTTTGCATCGCCGGCGGGTGTCAACGCGAAGGGGGCGCCGGGCGTTGAACACTCAGGCGCCGGGCAGGTGTCCGGTGGCGCTCGCCCGTCGAATTGATCGAAATCGAAGCGCGCGAACGCCGAATCCGGGCCTACAATAGCGGAAGTTCAACGAGAGAATGTGCAATGCGTAAAGTTTTGATCTCCGCCGGGATGGCGTTTTCCCTGGGCCTGGCCGCACTGTCCGGCCAAGTTGCGGCGGCGGCCGCGTCTGACGGCACGGTGGTCGTGCTGAATTCGGGCGACGCAAGCGTCAGCCTGATCGATAAAGACACCCAGAAGGTCATCCAGACGTTTCCTGTGGGCAAGGAACCGCACCACTTGATGGCCACGCCCGACAACCAGTCGTTGATCGTGGCGAATTCCGTCGGCAACAATCTCGTTTTCCTCGATCCCAAGACCGGCCAGGTCCAGCGCAAGATCGACAACATCGAAGATCCGTACCAGATCGGCTTTTCGCCGGACAAGAAGTGGTTTGTTGCGAACGGCCTGCGCCTGGACCGCGTCGATATCTACAAGTTCGACGGCAAGAACCTGACGATCGCCAAGCGCCTGCCGCTGGCGAAGATGCCGAGCCATCTGGTCTTCACCGAAGACAGCAAGACGGTGTTCGTCACGCTGCAGGAATCGAACGAAGTCGCCGCCATCGATCTGGCGACGCAGACCGTCCTGTGGAAGCTGAAGGTGGGCGACAGCCCGGCCGGCGTGTGGCTGACGCCGCATGACAAGTTCATGCTCATCGGCATGACGGGTGCGGATTACGCGGCCGTGGTCGATTGGCGCAACCGCAAGATCGTCAAGACGATTCCGACGGGCAAGGGCGCGCACAACTTCCGCTCGCTCGCCGACGGCCGCCACGTGCTGATCTCGAACCGCGTGTCGAACACGATCAGCATCATCGATCAGGAGTCGCTGACGAACGTCGGTGACATCACGGGATTGCTGGCGGGGCCGGACGACATGGAACTGTCCGCCGATCGCAAGACCCTGTGGGTGACGTTCCGCTGGGCGCGCAAGGTCGGCATCATCGACCTCGCCACGCGCAAGCTGATCAACACGATACCGGTCGGCCGTTCGCCGCACGGCATCTATTTCTATGACCGCGCACCGGTGCTGTAAGAAGCCCGCCGGTCTTCGTGAAGCGACGTAAAGCAGCCTTATGCTCGACACTTTGATCAACGGTTTCAATGCTGCCTTCTCGGCGGTGCAGACCGAGATCTACACCGTTGTGGTGCAGCCTTTGCTGTACCACGTCGGCCTGATGGATTACGACGACGACGCGTACGACGCGGTGCAGTTTTTCATGATCGGCGTGGTGCAGATCGTTCTGATGCTGCTGATCCTGCGCCCGCTCGAAGCATTGCGCCCGGTGGAGGCTTGGAAGGACCGCAAGGCCGTGAGGGTCGACGTCCTTTACACGTTGATTCACCGGTTGGGCCTGTTCAATCTCGTCTTCTTCTTCGCGTTCCAGCCATTGCTCGACAGCCTGCAGGGGTGGCTGAGGCTCGAAGGGTTCGTCAACATCAATATCGAAGATGTGTGGCCCGGCGTGACGTCCCATGCGCTCGTGAGTTTCGCGGTCTATCTCGTGATCCTCGATTTCGCGGGCTATTGGTATCACCGCTGGGAACACGGTTTTCGCTGGTGGTGGGCGTTGCACGCGGTGCATCACAGCCAGCAGCAGATGTCGCTATGGGCGGATAACCGCAATCACCTGCTCGACGATCTGATCCAGGCCGGTTTCTTCGCGTTGATCGCCATCGCGATCGGCGTGACGCCGATACAGTTCGTGTTGCTGATCGCCGTGTCGGAATGGCTGCAAAGCATGCAGCACACGAATGCGCGGCTGCACTTCGGCTGGTTGGGTGAGCGGTTGTTGGTGAGCCCGACATTCCACCGTCGCCATCACGCCATTGGCGCAGGGCACGAGGGCAGGCATCGCGGATGCAATTTCGGTGTCCTGTTCCCGTGGTGGGATGTCCTGTTCGGTACCGCCGATTTCTCCCGGCAATTCGTGGCGACCGGCATTCGCGACCAGCTTGCGCCGCCGGCCGGACGCGGCGTCGAGTACGGGCAGGGTTTCTGGGCCCAGCAATGGTATGGACTGGGCCGGATGGCGTCGGCATTGCGCCCGCGCCGCCGCCGCGAAACACCGCGCACGGAATCGATATGAACGACATCCTTCGCGCGCTTGGCCGCGCGCTGGTCAGCCTGTTGCATCCGCGGATGCTCTGGCTGACCGCGATGCCGTTCGTCGTCTCGGGGCTGATCTGGGGCGCTGTCATCTGGTTCGGCTGGGAACCGTTCACGGATTTCCTGCGGCTGTGGCTCGAGCAGTGGCAATTTACGCACTGGATCTACCGCTTTTTCGGCTATTTTGGTGCCGACAGCGTGCGCATGACGCTGGCGCCGTTCATCCTCGTGGCGTTGCTTGTGCCGCTGATCGTGGTGACCGCGCTACTGTTGATCGCCGGCGGGTCGATGCCGGCCGTGCTGCGGCACTTGTCGAAGCGTCACTATCACCATCTGGAAGCCCGCCGAGGCGGGTCGTTCTGGGGCAGTCTCGGCCAATCGCTCGGCGCCACGGTCATTTTCCTGATCGCGGCGCTTGTCACGCTGCCGTTGTGGCTCGTGCCGCCGTTCTTTGCGATCGTGCCGCCGCTGTTGTGGGGCTGGTTGACTTATCGCGTGATGACCTATGATGCATTGGCGGAACATGCGACAGCCGATGAACGCCGCCGCATCGTCCGCCAGAAGCGCCTGCCGTTGCTGGTGATCGGCGTGGCGACGGGGCTGCTCGGGTCGTTGCCGACATTGCTTTGGGTATCGTCGGCGATCATGGTCGTGCTGTTCCCGGTCATCGCGCTGGTGGCGATCTGGATGTACGTTGTGATTTTCGTATTTTCGGCACTCTGGTTCGCGCATTACTGCCTGCGGGCGTTGTCGCGCCTGCGCGCCGAGGACGCGGCGCGTCACGAGGCGCCCGACGCGACCGTGCTGCCGCTGCCCCGCTAAAAAAAGGAATGGCCATGGCTGTCGGTCTCATCATCATCGGCGACGAAATCCTCTCCGGTCGGCGCCAGGACAAGCATCTGCCGAAGTTTATCGCGCTGCTCGCCGAGCGCGGCATGCAGCTCGACTGGGCCGAGTATCTCGGCGACGACCCCGAACGCATCACCGCGACCCTGCGCCGTACCTTCGCCGGCGACGACGTGGTGTTCGTCACCGGCGGCATCGGCGCCACGCCCGACGATCACACGCGCCAGTGTGCGGCGGCGGCGCTCGAGGTGCCGGTCGCCCTTCATCCGGATGCCGAGAAGTTGATCCTGGAACGGATCGCCGATACGAGCCCGGGCGGCATGCCCGACATGAGCCAGCCCGACAACCGCCATCGTCTGAAGATGGGTGAATTTCCTATCGGCGCGGTGATTCTGCCGAACCCGTACAACAAGATTCCCGGGTTTTCTGTGGCCAATCACCATTTCATGCCCGGTTTTCCTGTCATGGCATGGCCGATGATGGCGTGGGTGCTCGATACGCGTTACGCCGATATGCATCACCTTCGTGCCCACGGCGAGCGTTCCGTGCTTGTGTTCGGCCTGGCCGAATCGACGCTCACGCCGCTGATGGAGACCATTGAAGCGGAATATCAGGGGATCAAGGTATTCAGCCTGCCGAGCGTGGGGGATGCCGAGCGCGGCGAAATCTATGCACGTCGCCACATCGATCTCGGCGTAAAGGGCGATCCATCGCTGCTGGGTGCTGCGTTTGAACGGCTGCTGGCCGGCGTGACGGCATTGGGCGGAGAGATCGTTCATCCGGCCGACGCGGTGCCGGTCCCTGCGGGGACCCTGCCCAAACAGGACTGAGCGCACTCCGGCGGCAAAAAAAGGCGGCGGCCGCCGCAAAGGGCGGCCGGCCAGCCGTGCCGGCTTAATGCAGCCGGTGCGAGTGCGTGCCCGTGGGGGCCGAGTCTTCGTGCCCGATGGCGGGGCTCGCGTGATGGAGCACCAGGCGCCAGCCGTCGGCTTCCTTGAGGTAGACGTTGGTGGCGAGCACGAACGCGAAGCGCAGCGTGGGTTTGCTTTCGACGAGGATCTGCTCGAGCACGTTATGGACCGCGCACAGCGGATTGTCGGCAACGCGCAGATGATTGGCCGTGATTTGCAACCCGCCTTTGTCGAGAATCTGCTCCCAACTGGCGCGTACGGGGGCAGGGCCTACGTGGCGCGGGCCATTCGGGTGGACACAGACAATCTCCTCGTCTTCGGACCAGATCTCCATGACGGCATCGACGTTGCCCGAGCGCAGGGCTTCGTAGAATGCCTGTTCGGCGTCGTCGGGCGTAAGGAACATGACGGAAGGCATGGCGTCTCCCCGGGGCGAGATACGGCAAGCGTGAATCGGTGGATCGGGCAGCGCGCCATCGCGCGGCCACGCATGGCGGCGCATTTGGCGGCGGACGAAGCGATTATGGAGCGTTTGCCGGGCTTTGTCGAATAAGGCGGAGCGCCCCCCAAGACTCGCCGCGGCCCCTGTCAGGGCGTCCTATTGCGAGGTTTCCGATTGTTTTGCAACTTATCAGGGCGATGCCACCATTGCGAACCGCTTTACGGGCGTCGGTGTTTCAGTGATAATTGCGACATACCGGACGTCCGTCATGCCGTATCGAGGCTTGGGCGATCCCGGCAGGTCGTTTCGAAGCATCCAGGTCGCGCCGCCGTCACTACGACCGAACACAAAAGGGCGCGCGCATATGCGAAGTGGTTACGACCGCTTCTAACGTTCCAGCATCTTATTCCTGAGGCCGGGTTGCCAAGCCCCCGGTTTGCTTAGTCGCACATGAATACCCAAGAGGCGAAACTCGTCCTCGAGACCGCGTTGATTTGCGCGCAGGAGCCGCTCAAGGTGAGCGACCTGCGCAAACTCTTCGTCGACACCGTATCGGGCGATACGGTGCGATCGTTGCTGGAAGAGATTCGCGCGGACTGGGACGGTAAAGGCGTGGAGCTGGTGGCATTGGCCACGGGCTGGCGTTTTCAGAGCCGTCCGCGCATGCGTGAGTATCTCGACCGCCTGAATCCGGAAAAGCCGCCGAAGTATTCGCGCGCTGTCATGGAGACGCTGGCGATCATTGCCTATCGTCAACCGGTGACGCGCGGAGATATCGAAGAGATTCGTGGCGTTACGGTGAATACGCAGATCGTCAAGCAACTCGAGGATCGCGGCTGGATTGAAGTGATTGGACATCGCGACGTGCCGGGCCGCCCCGGTCTGTACGCGACGACCAAGACGTTCCTCGACGATCTCGGATTGCGCGCGCTCGACGCCTTGCCGCCGCTCGAAGACCCGGCAGCGCAGGCGCAAATCGATTTGCTGGCGCAGCAGACGATCGAATTTGGTGAGGCTGGCGGCGAGCCGGAAGATGAGGTGGCGCCGACCGGCGAACTCGATGCGGCACCCGAAGCCTTGGCGCGCCTTGCGCAGGTGCGGGCCGATGCGTTGGCGCTGGCCGACGGCATGCCGGCCGATCAGGCGCCTGCGCTGTCCGAGGAGGCTGAACCGGTTGAAGCGGCTCGCCCGATCGAGGCGGCCGAACCGGTCGAAGTGGCTGATGTGGCGGATCCGGCCGAGATGGCCGAGATGGCCGAGACGGCTGAAGTGGCGGAGCCGGTTGCGCTGAGTGAGCGACAAGCATCGAACGATTTTGCTGATCAGGCGTCCGACGAACCGTCGAACGACGAACCGCCCGCTCACGAAGCGGCGGAGGAAGTGCCGGACCATGTTGTCTCCTCCATCGATGAGATGAAGGACACCGCGGCCGGAGAGCATGTCGGCGATCCGGCAATCGAAGCGGCTGCCGTATCCGCTGCCGAAGGGGCGCATGCGGACGATGTCCGTGTGCATGAAGTGACGGCAGAGGAAACGGCTGCCAACGAGCGTCACGCGGCCGGTGACGACGAAGATGACGAAGGCGATGAAGATTTGGTGACCGGCACGTGAGCCAGGCCATCGGTGTGTAAGTGCCGGCCGAGCCACTCGGCATGTGACAAATCGATACCAACGACGCCGTGGCGGGCCACTGCCGCGCGATACAGAATGAACGGACCTGGGGCAGCGCCATTGGGCTGCCCGCGACGGGCCGGTTTTCCAACGAGGTTGTGTTGAAGCAGAACGTAGAATCCCAGGACCCGCACGCGCGCGATGCCGGCGGCGAGCCTCTTGCCACGCCGGACGCCGAAGGCGGCGCCGATGACAAACAATCGCGCCGCGGCTTGCGCCGTGGTCCGCGCAGCTTGATTGCCCGCCGTCGTGCGGCGCAGCAGGCCAAGCGTGAGGGCGACGACGCCGCGCCGGGCGAAAGCGTGTCCGACGACGTGCAGAGCGCGCCGGCAGAGGCGTCCGACGGCGCACCTGCGGCCGCGCAGGCTCGCCCGCGTGGCCGCGCCCGTCCGGCGCCCGCTGCGGATGCTGCGGATGCTGACAAGGATGCCCCTCGCCGTGCCCCCGCCCGCGGCAAGCGCGGCGCCGGCGCCGGCGCCGGTGCGAAGAAGGCCGCCGCAGGTGGCGGCAAGGCTGCTGCGGATAACGACCTGTTCAGCTTCGTGACGTCGGGCGGTTTTGACAGCGACGACGAGGGCGACGCCGACAAGGGCCCGCGCCGTGGGCGCAAGCCGGCCGAGCGGCGCGTGCTGTCGCCGGACGACGAAGCGCCGAAGCTGCACAAGGTGCTCGCGGAAGCCGGTCTGGGCTCGCGTCGCGAGATGGAGGAGCTGATCCTGGCGGGGCGCGTGTCCGTGAACTCGGAACCCGCACACATCGGCCAGCGTATCCTGCCGACCGACCAGGTCCGTATCAATGGCAAGCTGATCAAGCGCCGCATCACAGCCAAGCCGCCGCGCGTGCTGCTTTATCACAAGCCGTCCGGCGAAATCGTCAGTCATTCCGACCCGGAAGGCCGCGCTTCGGTCTTCGATCGCCTGCCGCCGATGAAGACGGCGAAATGGCTGGCCGTCGGCCGTCTCGACTTCAATACGGAAGGCCTGCTGATCCTGACGACGTCGGGCGACCTCGCCAACCGTTTCATGCATCCCCGCTACGGCATCGAGCGCGAGTACGCGGTGCGTACCGTCGGCCAGTTGACCGAAGCATCGCGCCAGCAACTGCTGCGCGGCATTGAGCTCGATGACGGCATGGCGAACTTCCTGCGCGTGCAGGACGGTGGGGGCGAAGGTTCCAATCATTGGTATCACGTCGCGCTGACCGAGGGCCGTAACCGTGAAGTGCGCCGCATGTTCGAAGCGGCCGGCCTCATGGTGAGCCGTCTGATTCGTACGCGCTACGGCCCGCTGACGCTGCCGCGCGGCCTCAAGCGCGGGCGTTATGAAGAGATGGACGACGCACAGGTGCGTGCGCTGTTCAACTCGGTCGGCATGAAAATGCCGGGCGCCGCCGGCGACGATGCGAAGGGTGGCCGTGGCCGGAGCGCCGCAGCCCCCGCGCCGCGCCGTCAACCGGATCCGATGCAGACCGCGCTGGGCGTATTCAGCCGCGAACAGGGCTATGGCCAATCGCGCCGCCCGCGTGCCAACCCGCTCACGGCCTATGTCGGCCCGAGTGGCGAGCCGGGGCAGTCGTCGATGCGAGGCTTGCCGGGCCAGTCGCGCGGCGGGGAAGGCCGCGGCCGCTTCGGCGGCAAGGGCGGTGGCGGCGGCAGCTTTGGCGGCGCCGGCAACAGCTACGGCGGCGGCAACTACGGCAATGGCGGCAATGGCGGCAACGGTGGTGCCAACGGTGGCGGTAACGGTCCGCGCGGTGGTAACCGCGGCGGCCGCGGGGGTCCGCGGGGCGGCAATCGCGGCGGCCAGGGCGGTCAGGGCGGCGCCGGCGGTCAAGGCGGCAATCGGGGTAACCGGTCACGCTGATCTTGCGTTGCAAAACGTGCCAAAAGCATATAAAATCAACGGAATAAGCTAGTTTGCGCGTAGAACATTATTGGGGCGCGCACCTCATGCGCAAAGAGGCTGTAAGAAATGGGCGTTTCCGCCCATTTTTTTTTGCTTCGCGCGTTTCGTCACGGCCTGTCCGCTGACGAACGGCCGCACTGGCGCCGGGCATGCTCCCGGCGAATCTACCCGTGCCGCAAGAACGCCTGAGGTGCGAGGTGCGCCGATGCGCGCGAGTTTTTCAAGGGTGAGTTAATTTGCAACTGCCAGAACTGATCGAGACCACGGTCGTGGGCCTGGGTTACGAGCTGGTCGATCTGGAACGTGCCGGCGGCGGACTGCTGCGCGTTTATATCGACAAGCCGGAGGGCATCACGATTGACGACTGCGAGACGGTGAGCCGTCAGTTGTCGCACGTGCTGACGGTCGAGAACGTCAATTACGACCGCCTCGAGGTGTCGTCGCCGGGGCTTGACCGTCCGCTGCGCAAGCTGTCGGACTTCGAACGCTTTGCCGGCGCCGAAGTGAGCCTGACATTGCGCGTGCCGCTCGATGGCCGCAAGCAGTTCCGCGGCGTTCTGCAGGCGCCGGACGGCGACAAGCTGAGCCTCGAATTCGAAGGCAAGGGTGGTCCTGCGTTGCTGGAATTCACCCTCTCGGATATTGACCGTGCGCGCTTAGTGCCGCAGATTGATTTTAGGAGTCGCAAACGATGAGTCGCGAAGTATTGCTGTTGGTCGATGCGCTCGCGCGCGAAAAGAACGTCGACAAGGACGTCGTGTTCGGCGCGCTGGAAGCGGCGCTGGCTTCGGCCACCAAGAAACGCTACACCGAGGATGTCGATATTCGCGTTGCGATCGATCGTCAGACGGGCGAGCACGAAAGTTTCCGCCGCTGGCTCGTGGTGCCGGACGAGGCCGGTCTGCAAGAGCCGGACAAGCAGATCCTGCATTTTGAAGCGAAGGAAGACATTCCGGAAATCGAAGTCGGCGCGTTCATCGAGCAGCCGGTGGAGTCGGTCGAATTTGGCCGTATCGGCGCGCAAGCCGCCAAGCAGGTGATCCTGCAGCGTATTCGCGATGCCGAGCGTGAGCAGATCCTGTCCGACTTCCTGGAACGCGGCGAGAAGATCATGACCGGCACGGTCAAGCGGCTCGACAAGGGCAACCTGATTGTCGAATCGGGCCGTGTCGAAGCACTGCTGCGCCGCGATCAATTGATTCCGAAGGAAAACCTGCGTATCGGCGACCGCGTTCGCGCGTACATCGTGAAGGTCGATCGTACCGCGCGCGGCCCGCAGATCGAATTGTCGCGCACGGCGCCGGAATTCCTGATCGAGCTGTTCGGCATGGAAGTGCCTGAAATCGAACAGGGCCTGCTCGAGATCAAGTCGGCCGCCCGCGACCCGGGCGTGCGCGCCAAGATCGCCGTCGTGGCTTACGACAAGCGTATCGACCCGATCGGCACGTGCGTGGGCATTCGCGGCACGCGTGTGCAGGCCGTGCGTAACGAATTGGGCGGTGAAAACGTCGATATCGTGCTGTGGTCGGAAGATCCGGCGCAGTTCGTGATTGGCGCGCTGGCGCCGGCGGCGGTACAGTCGATCGTCGTGGACGAAGAGAAGCACAGCATGGATGTCGTCGTCGACGAAAACGAACTGGCGGTGGCCATCGGCCGCAGTGGCCAGAACGTGCGCCTGGCGTCGGAGCTGACGAGCTGGCAGATCAACATCATGACGCCGGACGAATCGGCCGAGAAGCAGAATGAAGAGCGCGGCACGTTGCGCACGTTGTTCATGGCGCGACTCGACGTCGACGAGGAAGTGGCCGACATCCTGATCGAGGAAGGTTTCTCGAGCCTGGAAGAAATCGCCTATGTGCCGCTGGGCGAGATGCTGGAGATCGAGGCGTTCGACGAGGACACCGTGCATGAGCTGCGCAACCGCGCACGCGACGCACTGTTGACCCAGGCGATCGCCACCGAGGAAAAGGTCGAGGGCGTTGCCCTGGATCTGAAGAGCCTGGACGGCATGTCGCCCGAGCTGCTGGCCAAACTGGCCGAGCACAACATTCAGACGCGCGATGATCTGGCCGAACTGGCCGTCGACGAATTGACCGAGATGACCGGTGTCGACGACGAAGCGGCGAAAGTCCTGATCATGAAAGCGCGTGAGCATTGGTTCCAATAATGACCTGCTAATGGCATGCATATGGAACAGTGATTTCGAAGTTAACCGCAAGGCGCGTGGCCTTGCTTGAAGAGGTTTGAATGGCGAGCATCAACGTAGCCCAATTTGCCGCAGAACTGAAAATGCCGGCCGGCGTGTTGCTGGAGCAATTGAAAGCCGCCGGCGTGGACAAACTCAGCGCCGACGATTCCCTGACGGAAGCCGACAAGGCCCGCCTGCTGGAACACCTGCGCCGGTCGCACGGCGCCGGTGACGGCGACAAGAAGAAGATTACCCTGACGCGTCGCCAGACCTCGGAAATCAAGCAGGCCGACTCGACCGGCCGCGCGCGCACCATCCAGGTGGAAGTGCGCAAGAAGCGCGTATTCGTGAAGCGTGACGAGGCGGGCGGCGAAGGTGCCGATGTCGCGGCGTCCGCCGAAGACGAAGCGCTGCGCTTGCGCGAGGAAGAGGCGCGCCTCGAAGCCGAACGCCTGGCCGCCGAAGCTGAAGAGCTCAAGCAACGCCAGGAACAGCTCGAGCGCGAGGAAGCCGAGCGCCGCGCCCGCGAAGAGAAGGAAGCGGAGGAGCGCCGTGCCCGCGAGGAAGCCGAACGTGCCGCTGCACAGGCATTGGCTGCCGAACAGGCCGCTGCCGCAGCCTCCGCGAAGGCGGAAGCCGCGCAGGTGAACGCCGCCATTTCCGACGCCGCCAAGCCCGACACCGCGCAGGCCGATGCCGCCAAGGCCGAAGCCGCCAAGGCCGAAGCCCAAGCCCAAGCGCGTGCCGACGCCGAACGCGAACAGGCCCGCCGCGCCAGCGAGGAAGCGCGTGCCGCTGCCGAGAAGGCCAGCGCCGCAGCCGACAAGGCGCGCGCCGAAGAGGAAGCCATTCGCAAGCGCCGTGCGGCCGCCGAAGCGGAAGCACGCGCCATTCGCGAAATGCTGAACGCGCCGCGCCGCGTGCTGAAGGCGCCGGAACCGGCGCCGGCTGCCGCACCGGCTGCCGCTGCCGCCGCGAAGCCGGAAGCCAAGGGCACGCTGCACAAGCCGGCCAAGCCGGCAGGTGCGGAAGGCGCCAAGCCGGCCGAGAAGAAGGCTGCCGCTGCGCCGTCGACGGCGACGGCCACGGACAAGAAGGACAAGAAGCCCGGCGCATGGGCCAAGGACGACGCCAACCGCAACAAGCGCCCCGGCATGAAGACGCGCGGCGACGCCTCGGGTGGTGCCGACGGCTGGCGCGGCGGTGGCCGCGGCCGCCGCGGCGACCGTCATTCGCAAGACGACCGCAACGCCTTCCAGGCGCCGAGCGAGCCGATCGTGCGTGACGTGCACGTGCCGGAAACCATCAGCGTCGCCGACCTGGCGCACAAGATGTCCGTGAAGGCCTCGGAAGTCATCAAGTTGATGATGAAGATGGGCCAGATGGTCACCATCAACCAGGTGCTCGATCAGGAAACCGCGATGATCGTGGTCGAGGAACTCGGCCACAAGGCGATCGCCGCGAAGCTGGACGATCCGGAAACGATGCTCGACCTGGGCAACGAACAGACCGACGCTGAATTGCTGCCGCGTCCGCCTGTCGTCACGGTCATGGGTCACGTCGACCACGGCAAGACCTCGCTGCTCGACTACATCCGCCGTGCCAAGGTGGCTGCCGGCGAAGCGGGCGGGATCACGCAGCACATCGGCGCGTATCACGTCGATACGCCGCGCGGCACTGTCACGTTCCTCGACACGCCGGGTCACGAGGCCTTTACGGCCATGCGTGCCCGCGGTGCGCAAGCGACGGACATCGTCATCCTGGTGGTGGCTGCCGACGACGGCGTGATGCCGCAGACGAAGGAAGCCATTGCCCACGCCAAGTCGGCCGGCGTGCCGATCGTCGTGGCGATCAACAAGATCGACAAGCCGGATGCCAATCCGGAACGCGTCAAGCAGGAACTCGTCGCCGAGAGCGTCGTGCCGGAAGAATACGGCGGCGACTCGCCGTTCGTGGAAGTGTCCGCCAAGGCCGGTACGGGTATCGATGAACTGCTCGAGAACGTGCTGCTGCAAGCCGAAGTGCTGGAGTTGAAGGCACCGGAGGAAGCGCCGGCCAAGGGTATCGTCATCGAAGCCAAGCTCGACAAGGGCAAGGGCCCGGTGGCCACGATCCTCGTGCAGTCGGGCACGCTTCGCCGTGGCGACATGGTCCTGGCAGGTCAGGCTTACGGCCGTGTGCGCGCCATGCTGGACGAAACCGGCAAGCCGACGAAGGAAGCCGGGCCGTCGATTCCGGTCGAGATTCAAGGTCTGTCGGAAGTGCCGGGTGCCGGCGAAGAAGTGCTGGTGTTGCCGGACGAGCGCAAGGCGCGTGAAATCGCGCTGTTCCGTCAGGGCAAGTTCCGCGACGTCAAGCTGGCCAAGCAACAGGCCGCCAAGCTCGAGAACATCTTCGAGCAGATGGGCGAAGGCGAGGTGAAGAACCTGCCGTTGATCGTCAAGGCGGACGTGCAGGGCTCGCAGGAAGCGCTGGTTCACGCGCTCAACAAGCTGTCGACGCCGGAAGTGCGCGTGCAGATCGTGCACGCAGCAGTCGGCGGCATCAGCGAAAACGACGTCAACCTGGCGACGGCTTCGAAGGCGGTCATCATCGGCTTCAACACGCGTGCCGATGCGCTGGCCCGCAAGCTGGCCGAGTCGAACGGCATCGATATCCGCTACTACAACATCATTTACGACGCCGTGGATGAAGTGAAGGCAGCCATGTCGGGCATGTTGTCGCCGGAGAAGAAGGAAGAGATCACGGGTCTGGCCGAGGTGCGTCAGGTCATCCGCGTGCCGAAGGTGGGTGTGGTCGCCGGCTGTATGGTGCTCGAAGGCACGGTCAAGCGTTCGTCGATGGTCCGCGTGTTGCGTGACAATGTGGTCGTCCACTCGGGCGAACTCGAATCGCTCAAGCGCTTCAAGGACGACGTCAAGGAAGTCAAGCAGGGCTTCGAGTGCGGTATGTCGGTCAAGAACTTCAACGACATCCAGGAAGGCGACCAGCTCGAGGCGTTCGAAATCACCGAAGTCGCGCGCACGCTGTAAGCAGCGCGCGATGCCGGCGGCAGGCTGTCCGGGGGGACCCGGGCAGCCAGTTCCACCGAGTTTTACATGCCCAAGAAACGTAGTATCCCCGATCGTAACCTGCGTATCGCCGACCAGATCCAGCGCGATCTGTCGGCCCTGATCCAGCGTGAGATCAAGGATCCGCGAATCGGCCTCGTCACGCTGCAAAGCGTGGCGCTCACGCCCGATTACGCGCATGCCAAGATTTACTTCACCACGCTTACCGGCGACCCCGACGCGACGCGCGAAGCGCTGACCGAAGCGGCCGGCTATTTGCGTAACCTGCTGTTCAAGCGCCTGCACATCCATACCGTGCCGACGCTGCACTTCCATTACGATCAGTCGATCGAGCACGCGATCCAGATGTCGCACCTGATCGACACGGCCAACGCCGATCGCGCCAAGGATGACGACGGCGCCGACGATGAAGGCACGGCCGACGCCCGCGGCGATAAGTAATTCCATTTCCAGACATGACGGATTCCCGCGCCAATGCGCCCCGCCAGCGCCTGCCGCGCTTCCTGCTCGACGGCGTGCTGCTGCTCGACAAGCCGCTGGGCCTGTCTTCCAACGATGCCCTGATACGGGCCAAGCGTTTGCTGCAGGCCTTGAAGGCCGGTCACACCGGCACGCTCGATCCGCTCGCCACTGGTTTATTGCCGTTGTGCTTCGGCGAAGCGACGAAGTTCTCGCAGGATCTGCTCGAGGCTGACAAGACGTATGAGGCGCGCGTGCGCCTTGGGGCGACGACCACGACCGGCGATGCGGAAGGGGAAATCGTCGAGACCCGGCCGGTGACGTGCGACGCTGCGGCGATCCGCGCCGTGCTGCCGCGTTTCACCGGGCCGATCTCGCAAGTGCCGCCGATGTACTCCGCGCTCAAGCGCGACGGCAAGCCGCTCTATGAGTACGCGAGGGCTGGTCAGACGGTCGAACGCGCCGCGCGTGAGGTCACGATTCATCGCCTCGAAATGCTCGACTGCGCGTTGCCCGAGGCGCCTGAATTCACCTTTCGCGTGACTTGCAGCAAAGGCACCTACGTGCGTACGCTTGCCGAGGACATCGGTACGGCGCTTGGCTGTGGCGCGCATCTCACCGGCTTGCGCCGCACGGCCGTCGGCCCGCTCGATCTGGACGGCGCCGTAACGCTCGAGACGCTTTCGGCGTTGGACCATGCCGATCGCGTCGCGCGCCTCGCGCCCGTCGATGCCTTGCTGAAGACTTTGCCGACCGTCTGGCTCGACGAAGCCTTGGCCAGACGTTTTGGCCACGGCCAACGCTTGCGGCTGGATGGCGCGCGTTGTCCCGATGCACTGCGTGCCCTGGCGGAAGCGGGCGACATCGACGTGCGCGTGTACCGCGAAGCGGGGGGGGACCCCGTCGCCCAGCCGCCGCGTTTGCTTGGCGTTGCCAAGCTCGATACCGAGGCGCTGCTCACGCCGCATCGGCTGCTTGCGACGCAATAATTGGGAGGGGCGCGTCGCCTCGCGCTCAGTGATTGCATGAGGCTTGGCATCCTGCCGTAAATTTGCGGCACCTTAAAGGGTGATCGGGGTGTGCCCCGGGCCCGTCAATTCAAGCGCTCGTAGAATGTCGCGCCTGAAGGGGCCGGCAGGTCACCGAATAACGATGTGGCTTGGTCATTGGGCGCGTAGGTGAAAATCTGGCCGGGCGGCGCATTCATATCCACATGCACGATCGGCAAGAAGCGCCCCGTCGTCGCCAGGTAATCCTGCTGGATGTATTGCGCGCCGGGAAGTTTCGCTCCCGTGTAGAAGATCGCTTCGATCGGGATCTGCGTCGGGATGTCCTGCCGCCAAGGGGTGATGATCAGTTCGTTCCAGCTCTCTTGACGAATGTGCGGCTTGGGGAAAGTTGCCCGGGCTTCGAGACTCAGTTGAAACGCCGCCTGATCGACGTCGAACGAGCATTGCTGCGACCATGTGGTGATGGCGTAATTGGCGCGCCAGGCGTCGAGAGTGGTAATCCCTAGATCCGCACACGGGCGACTGAGGTCTGAGTCTCTGATACCACATCGATCCGCACGAGCATCGGTCGCGCCGTCAGACGGATATATGCAGCGTGCAGTCAGGGGTGTTTGCACGGGGGCCGCCAACTCTCGCATGATCAGACCTACACCACCGGCGTAGGCTATCGCAGTCACGTCGCCGTCAACGCGCAGGTACGAGAACGCCACACCGTTGCGGGCGATCGCGCCTGGGCTCGGATTCCACGAATGGAAGGCCGTCCCGTATCCGGTCACTCGGATCACAACACCATTGCAATAGAGTGATGCGTCACCGCCCGGACACTGGGGTGCCGTGTCGGTATAGCGCGCGTTGAGCCGACCGGCGACCTGATAGCCGTAGTCGAGCTGATCTTTGACGTCATAGCCGAACGACGCTTGACCGTCCTCGGCGAAAAACAGCCGAAGGATCGGTAGCCATTGCCCCGTTGCATCAAAATATTGTTTTTGATAGCGCTGCGGCTGCGATAACTGGCCCCCGTGGCCGATATCATAGAAAAGTGCTTGCACAGGGACTGTCTCGGGATGAACAACATCCCATGCCGTCACAAGCATCGCATTGATGTTCGCGCCGCCCATCTCGGCCACCGCGTTGTGCGCTTCCAGGCTCGATTTGAATTGTCGGGCGTCCAGAGCGCTCAGCGAGCATTGCTTGCCCTGCGCCGCGTAGTAAGCCAGCCACGTCGGTGCGTCGGTCACCCCCAAAGGCGCGCAAGAGCTTGGGTCGACGTTCTGCGCCAGGTTGGCAGACAGTGCACATCCGTGATCGGCCACACCCTCGGTGAGGGTGACGTCCAGCGGATATGCGCATCGTACGTCGAACGGTTTGCCCTGCCCTGCGGCCGTCAAGGTGTCCATGAAGATGAACCCCGCGCTCGACGGCAGCGACGAGATTGCGACATCGCGCCGCAAATAGGTGAACGGCACCGACCCGAGCGCGGTTTCCACTGGCTGCGGCTGCCAAAACACATCGGCCGATCCGCTCCGCAGTGGCCGCAACAGCACGCCTGAACAGTAGTACGCCGGTTTGTTCACGGGGCATGTCGTGACGGCGTTCTGATACCGCGCGTTCACCACTTGTGCGACTTCCGCGCCGGTCAACGACCAGGCGGCGGGCGTGGAAATCCACGTCATCAAGGCGAGTGCCACGGACAGCCACGTCCGCCGTTTGGCCAGCCATCGGTTTGTCGCCATCAACGTCACCTCGCCGTGTTGCCGTTGAGTCAGTGAGACCGTCTTGCACGTTCGCAATGGCGAAAGGCGGGAATCGTGGGGCCGCCCGCCATGCAAATCGATGGCCCGGCCGTCATTGAGTCACGAATGTCGTGCGCATCGCAACTGTCAAAGTTGACAGTTCGGATGTGGGAGCGCGGGGATGGCCGGCGTGGTGCACGCCGGCTTGGCGATCAGTTCGTCACGGTCTCCGGCTTCAGCTCGACGATGGCGTCGAGGGCGGCCTTCACATCCATCGCATACTTGGCCAACGCCTTTTGCTCGTCCGTTTCCGGCACGAATGACGGTACGCCGACCGGATGATTGCTTTCGTCGACGGCCACGAACACCATCAGGCAGTCGGTCGTCTGGCGCAGTTCGCCCCATTTCGGATCGCCTGCGTACACGGATACGTGGATGTGCATGCTCGTGCGGCCGGTTGCCACTACCCGAGCGCGCAATTCGACCAGATTGCCGACGAGGATCGGGCGGCGAAAGCGGATATTGCCAACGCTGACCGTCACGCAGTAGCGGCCGGACCACGTCGCGGCGCATGCATAGGCGACCTCGTCGATCCATTTCATCAGCGAGCCGCCGTGCACCTTGCCGCCGAAATTGACGGCTGCGGGCTCGGCGAGAAAGCGGAAGGTCGTTTCGGACCGAGCCATCGGATTATGTGGATTGTTCATGAAAGCACGCGAGTTTGGGGGGATTGCGGGGAACCTTCGAGTTACCGCGATGATACTTGGATTTTTGCAGGCTTTCCCGTTGCAACAAAAACCCCCGCCCGAATCGGCGCTTCTCTTGACATTTTTGCTCGTGCCGGCCGCTACTGCTACTCTTGCCTATTGGTGCTCGCGCCGGGCGCTACTGCCCGTCTTGCCTACTGGTGCTCGCGCCGGGTGCAACTGCCCGTCTTGCCTACTGATGCTCGCGCCGGCCGCAGCATTGACCCGCTTTCCGCTCCCGACAGAACACACGTACGCGGAAAGCGGGTCAACGCTCCGGCGAACCGCTACCGCTGCGTCGACACACTACCTCACGCCGCCCAATGCTTGCCCCAGTCTGACGCAACAGCCGTCGTCACCAGCCGCTCCGCGCGGCATGCCGATTCCCGGACTCGCTCTCGAGGGACCGGCGTCGACTCCGATAATCGTCATGCCGTGACACCCCGGCGGTCCACACAGCCCCCGCGGCCTCGGGGCCGTAAACCGAACGCGGGTTTCGACGTACCGGCGCCGCGCGACGCACCCCGGTTCGTTGAAACCCTTCGGTGTATTCCAGCCTTATCGCGGAGGTCTGGGCGGTAACGCATCGATAAACGCCCGGATGACATGGCATCCGGGCAAAGCTGCCGCTGCGGGCGGGCGTTATGCGGCAAGCGGCTGCGCACGATCGATAAGGTTGTTCCGCTGCTCGAAGATTTGCGCCGAAAGTTCATGCGCGGTGTTCGCGAGTTCTTCAAGTTGCTCAAAGAACGCATGCACGAATTCCTCATCCAGCGAATCGATCCCGCCTTGGCCACCCACCATCGACAGCGCGACGATCTTGCCAGTCACATTGCGCAGTTCAACCGCGCGTTCATCCTGCTCCCGACGACACTGGGCAATTGCTTCGTCTTCCGGGGAAAGTTGACGCTCAACTTCAGACATAACACCTCCAACACAACAAAGTGGGATTGCGCCCGCTCAGCGCTGTCGTGGGAGTGACGTAAGAGATAGTGCGTTCCGATGGCGAACGGGTGGGCGGGCACCAGGCCGGGGTGAGAAACCGCGCGACCAAATGGAAGAGAACGGCTGACCCGAGGGTCACCCGACCTGTGCCCGCCCAGTGATAGACGTGAACAGTCAGTGCACAACGGACCGTGCGCGAAGCACGGCCGTGTGCCCATTTCATCGCTACCGGGTTCTCACACCCGAGTCGCGCTTGGGGCGCGACAAGGAAAGATTACGCGCGGCACACGGCATGTACAAGGCGATATGCCGCCAATTCTATCGTTTTGCGCGACTTTCGGAATTGTCCGAGAAAATCATTAGGATAACGTGCCGGTTTTCTCGTGACCCCGTGATGACCGGGAGAAACCTTGATACGTGGGAGATAGGCCCGGGTTGGCCTGCAACGCATACGGTGCGTTGCGCCGTGAATCTGGCTCATCCGGTTGTGAGTGTGAAGTGATGGTGCTTTTGAACGGGTGATTTGATACGCGAGAAGCGTGACCGTCGTCGTCGCCGATGAACCGCGTCGCACGATACGCAGTGGCGCGCCGGAAGCTTCGTTCGGTTTACGGCCCCGAGGCCGCGGGGGCTGAGTGGACCGCCGGGGTATCACGGCATGACGATTATCGGAGTCGACGCCGGTCCCTCGTGAGCGAGTCCGGGAATCGGCATGCCGCGTGGAGCGGCGGGTGAAGACGGCGGTAGCGTCAGACTTGGGCAAGCATTGGGTGGCTTGAGGCAGTGTGTCGACGCGACTTGAGCGGTTCGCCGGAGCGTTGACCCGCTTTCCGCGTACGTGTGTTCTGTCGGGAGCGGAAAGCGGGTCAATGCTGCGGCCGGCGCGAGCATCAATAGGCAAGAAGGGCCGTTGCGGCCGGCGCGAGCATGAATAGGCAAGACGGGCAGTTGCAGCCGGCGTGAGCACAGATAGGCAAGAGAAGGCTTCGTGCAGTCAAGCACACACCAGCGGCCCAGTCATCCGTGAAGAACTTAAGAACACAGCCGTTCCGAATGGCTTCGAAACGGCTTCCGTTTTCTTGACTGAACGGCATCAGGCCCTAATGCGCCCCTGCGGCCGCGTCACCGCCACCGCTACCCTTCATCGGCCGCGTGATCCACACCATCGCGATCATCAGCAGGAACAGCACCGCCGAGATCCAGAACAAGTCGTTCGCGCCGAGCATGGCTGCCTGCTGCGTGACGATCCGGTCGATGAAGCCGTTCGCCTGCGGCGCCGAAAGGCCCGCGCTCGACAATGCGTCGACCGACTGGGTGAACGGCGTGTTGTACGGCGTCAGACGCTCGGTCATCTGTGCATGATGCAGGCTGATCCGATTGTCCCAGACCGTCGTCGCGATCGACGTGCCCACGGCGCCGCAAGTGATCCGCACGAAGTTCGACAAGCCTGCGGCCGCCGGAATCCGATGAGCCGGCAGCCCGGACAGGATGATGGCCGTAAGCGGGATGAAGAACATCGACATCGGCACGCCTTGCAGGAACGTCGGAATCATCAACGTCCGCGTGTCCACCAGCGTATTGAAGTGCGAACGCATCACGAACACAAGGGCGAACAGCAGGAATGATACCGTGACGACCCAGCGCGCATCGAGCTTGGGCAACGTCTTCCCGATGATCGGCGACAGGATGATCGCAAACAATCCCACCGGCGCCATGACGAGGCCAGCTTCGGTCGCCGTATAACCCAAGTAGATCTGCAGCCACTGCGGCAGGACCACCAGATTGCCGAAGAACAGCCCGTAGCCGACGGAAATCGCGACCACGCCGCCGGTGAAGTTCACGCGCTTGAACAGTGTGAGATCGACGACCGGATGCTCCTCGGTAATTTCCCAGATCACGAAGAAACAGAACGAGACGAGCGCCACCAGCGCGAGTGCGATGATTGTGCCCGACTGGAACCAGTCGAGTTCCTTGCCCTTGTCGAGCATGACCTGAAGCGAGCCGACCCATACGACAAGCAGGCCCAACCCGACCTTGTCGATCGGCTTGCGCTGGGTCTGCGATTCACGCTTGTGATAGATCAGCCACGTGACATACGCCGCGGCAATGCCGATGGGGATATTGATGTAAAAGATCCACGGCCAATGGTAATTGTCTGAAATCCAGCCCCCCAGGATCGGGCCCATGACAGGCGCGACGAGGGTCGTCATGCCCCACAGCGCGAGCGCCATGGAGCTCTTGTGCGGCGGATAGCTCGACAGCAACAGCGATTGCGACAGCGGAATCATCGGTCCGGCAACGGCGCCTTGCAGCACGCGCGCAGCCAGCAGGATCTCGAGCGTGGGCGCCATGCCACACAGCCAGGATGCCAGGACGAACAGCAGGATCGACGTGATGAACAGACGAACCTGACCGAAGCGTTCGGTGAGCCACCCCGTGAGCGGCACGGAGATGGCGTTGGCGACTGCAAACGAGGTGATGACCCATGTGCCCTGGCTCGACGACACGCCGAGATCGCCCGAGATAGCCGGAATCGACACGTTCGCAATGGATGTGTCGAGCACGTTCATGAACGTGGCGAGCGACAGCGCGATCGTGCCAAGGACCAACTGGCCCCCCGTGAGGGGGGCAGGAGGGGTTTGCGGTTTCATGAATGGGGGGCGGCAGTAAAGTGTTGCGTATCCTGATTACAGGGGACGCGCGCGGGCCGGTTGGTTGCGCGTGTCGGCCGCCGGTGCGCCGTTGGGGCCGCCGGCATTTTCACTGATGATGCGGGCGACGATTTCGTCGGCGTCATGGCCGATTTTGTCGTACACCTCGGTCGAATACACCGGCATGGCGGGCGCCTCGGCCAATTCCTTGCCCTCGGTGCTGCGCACGTTCACCTTGGCCTGCATCGACAGGCCGACGCGCAGCGGATGCTGCTTGAGCTGATCGGCGTCAAGGGCGATGCGCACCGGCAGACGTTGCACGACCTTGATCCAGTTGCCGGTGGCATTCTGCGCCGGCAGCAGCGAGAAGGCGCTTCCCGTGCCGGCCGAGAAACCGGCCACGGTGCCCTTGTACTCCACGCTCGAACCGTACACGTCGGCCGTCAGCGTGACCGGTTGGCCGATGCGCATGTGCGAGATCTGCACTTCCTTGAAGTTCGCGTCGACCCACACTTGATTGAGTGGCACCAGCGCCATCAGCGGGGCGCCCGGCGCGACGCGTTGACCGACCTGTACCGAACGCTTGGCGACGTAACCGTCAACCGGCGCCGGAATCGAGGTGCGAGCGTAGTCGAGGTACGACGCGCGCAACTTCGCGGCGGCCTGCTGGACACTCGGGTGCGTGGTGACCGAGGTCTTGTCTGTCAGCGCCTTGTTTGACACGAGCTGGCCGCGTGCGGCTTCGAGCGCAGCTTGCGCGGTCTTCACGGTGTCCTGGGCATGCGCCAGTTCTTCACGCGACACGGCGCCGCTGGCGGCAGCCATTTCACGGCGTTTCACGTCGGATTGCGCCCGCGTGAGCTCAGCTTCGCGCATGGCGACAGTTGCGGACAATGCGTCGTTGTTGACGAACAGCGTACGCACCTGACGGACCGACTGTGCCAGGTTCGCTTCGGCTTGCAGCAGTGCGACCTTGGCGTCGGTCTGGTCGAGTTCTACCAGCGGTTGGCCCGCCTTGACCATTTGCGTATCGTCCGCCTTCACACCGGTGACCGTGCCGCTGACCTGCGGGGTGATCTGCACCACATTGCCGGCCACGTAGGCGTCGTCGGTATCTTCATAGAAGCGCGCGTACAGGCCGTAGTAGGCGCCATAGCCAATCGCGGCGATCGCGATCACGGCCGTCAGCGTCAACATCATGCGGCGCCGCTTGCCGTTGGTCGGCGCGGGCTGCTGGGCGGGCGCTTGTTGTTGGGTGTCGCTCATCATTTGCTCCGTATCTTTTCAGTGTCTTGACGTTTGTTGTGTGCAGTTCTGCCGGGTCTGTGCCCGGGCTTATTGCGCACTCGGCGCGGTGTCGGTGGACGCGCTCGTGCGTTTATCCGCATCGGGCGACAGTCCGGCGGCGTTGGCATCGAAGCCGCCGCCGAGGGCCTTGATCAAGCCGATCTGCTGATCGCGGCGCGCGCCTTCCAGATTCACGCGCGTGGTTTCCTGCGTCAGGAGGGCGGATTCCGTGTTGAGCACGAGCAATTGCGGCACGAGGCCGGCGCGATAACGCTGCACGGCCAGGTCGTACGCGTGCTGCGCGGCGTCCTGCGCCACGCGTTGCGAGACCAGCTGCTTGTCGTTCGCGCGGATCGACGATACGCGATCGGCGATGTCCGTCAGCGCCTTGTTCAGTGTGGCGTCGTAGTTCGCGACGGCGGCTTCATACGCGGCGTACTGGCCCTTCAGGTTGGCGCGCAGGCGGCCGCCGTCGAAAATCGGCAGGCTGATGGCGGGACCGTACTGGATGTTCTGGCTGCTCGCACTGAACAGCTTGCCCAGGCCGAAGGTCGAGAAGCCGAAGGCCGCATTCAGGTTGACGTCCGGGTAGAAGCGCGCCTTGGCCACGTCGACCCCCTTGAGCTGGGATTCCACGGCCCAGCGCGCCGATACGATGTCCGGCCGGCGTCCGAGCAGCGACAGCGGTACGTTGTCAGGCAACTGCAGTGCGGCTTGTGCATTCAGGCTCGGGCGCGCGATATCGAGGCCGCGGTCCGGACCCTTGCCGAGCAGCGCGCCCAACTGATGACGCGTGAGCAGGATCTGGCCGTCGATCTGCGCGAGCTGCGTATTCGCGTCGGCCGTATTGCTTTCGGCCTGCTTCTGTTCGACTTGCGTATCCAGGCCCGCGCGTACTCGGTCGAGGGTCAACTTGCCGAGCGACTCGCGCTGCTGGATCTGGCGCTCGATCACATCGCGCAGGGCGTATTGCTGGGCGAGTTGGTTGTAGGCGCGCGCGACGGCGGTCGACAATGTCAGGTGCACTTCCTGATCTTCCGCCTCGACCGACTTCTCCTGCGACGTCGCTTGCGAACGGGCGGCGCGGTTCTTGCCCCACAGGTCGAGTTCCCAGTCCAGACTGGCCATCACGTCGCCCTGGGTGAACCAGACGCCGCCGAAACCCGGCGGATAAATGGTGTTCTGGGTGAATTTTTCGCGATAGACCGAGCCCGCGAGATTGACGGACGGCAACAACGCCGCGCCGGCACCCTCGACTTGCGCGCGCGCGGCATTCAGGCGCGCTTGCGCGACGGCGAGGTCGGGGTTGCTCGCGAGGGCTTCGCCGATCAGTTGCGTGAGCTGAGGGTCGCCGAAATGATCGGCCCAGTCGGTGCCGGGCCACTGGCCCCCTTCGTTGGGCAAACTGCGTTGCGTCGCGAAGCTGTCGGCCGAGGCGATCTGTTTGTCGCTATGGATGCCGGCGAAATTGGCGCAACCGGCGAACCCCAGCGTGGCCGCCGCGAGGCAGACGGCACTGAGGGTGCGCAAGCGCGGGAAGAACGGAGAGGCCGCTGTCATCGCAAAACCTTTACTCTGAAATGTTTCCGGAGGCCCGGAGAGGATCTTCAAATCGATTACCTTCAACACTGACATCGCACGCGCACTGGCGCTGCGAATGTCATCGGCGGCGCCTGAACGGTGTCGCCGCCTGGCCGGGGAGCCGTCACCCGGATTCGCCGTTGACGATGATGCGGCGCAGGAGGCTTTTGAGCATGCCGATCTCGTCATCGGAGATGCCGCGCATCAGGTGGTCGGCCGTGTCCAGGAAAATCGAAGGCAAGCGCGCCGTCATGGCCCGGCCTTCATCCGTCGCACGCAGATTGACGGTGCGGCGGTCGGTCAGGCTGCGCTCACGGATCAGCAAACCCTGCTTCTCCAGCCGGTCGAGCAGGCGGGTGACCGCGCTCGCGTCGATGCAATACTCCCGCGCCAGATCGGCCGCGTTATTGCATTTGCCGCTCGCGACCTTGTAAAGCATGGTCGCCTGCGTGCTGGTCAGCCCGAATTTCGACGTTTCCTGCGTCAGTTGATTGAGGAGCAGCTGACGGACACGCGCGACGAGGTAGCCGATCGATTCGTCCATGTCGTAACCCGGATGAGCCAATGGGGCCTTCCTCGTTATGTCGTCCTGTGTCATTTACGTGCCCATGCAATAGTTGACTAGACATGATTATAGTGAACGCTTAAAAATTTGCAAGTGCCGGCAATAATTGACTAGGCAATTATTGCGCTCGACGGTGTTTGCGCAGTGCGGGCAGGGGGATTCGCCTCGTTTTCGGCGGAATCGGGATCGTGCGGCAAAAAAAGATGTGCCGAAAATGCTGCATCGCAGAAGCAGGATGACGGTAGACACGCCGAGGTGGTAGAATTGCAGATTCCCCTAAAGCTGCTCAGCACCTTCTTTTCATGACCCGCGCTCTCCGTAATATCGCCATCATCGCGCACGTCGACCACGGCAAAACCACGCTCGTCGACAAATTGCTGCGCCAGTCCGGAACGTTCCGCGAAAACCAGCAGGTTGCTGAGCGCGTGATGGATTCGAATGACATCGAAAAAGAGCGCGGCATCACGATCCTCGCCAAAAATTGTGCTGTCGAATACGAAGGCACGCACATCAATATCGTCGACACCCCGGGCCACGCCGACTTCGGCGGGGAAGTGGAGCGTGTCCTGTCGATGGTCGACAGCGTGCTGCTGCTGGTCGACGCCGTCGAGGGCCCGATGCCCCAGACGCGCTTCGTCACGCGCAAGGCGCTGGGCCTGGGCCTCAAGCCGATCGTCGTGGTCAACAAGATCGACCGTCCGGGCGCGCGTCCTGACTGGGTCATCAACCAGACCTTCGACCTGATGGACAAGCTGGGCGCGACCGACGAGCAACTCGATTTCCCGGTGGTGTACGCGTCGGCGCTGAACGGTTTCGCGAGCCTCGACTCGGACGTTCGCGAAGGCGACATGCGTCCGCTGTTCGACGCGATCCTCAAGCATGTGCCGGTCCGCGAAGCGGACGTCGACGGCCCGCTGCAGTTGCAGATCAGTTCGCTCGACTACTCGACGTTCGTCGGCCGTATCGGTATCGGCCGCATTACGCGCGGCCGCATCAAGCCGGGTCAACCCGTCGTGATGCGCTTTGGTCCCGAAGGCGAAGTCCTGAACCGCAAGATCAACCAGGTGTTGACGTTCGAGGGCCTCGATCGCGTGATGTCCGATGGCGCGCAAGCGGGCGACATCGTGCTGATCAACGGCATTGAAGACGTCGGCATCGGCGCGACGATCTGCGCGGCCGATACGCCTGAAGCACTGCCGGTGCTCACCGTCGACGAGCCCACGCTGACCATGAACTTCTGCGTGAACACGTCTCCGTTGGCCGGCCGTGAAGGCAAGTTCGTGACGAGCCGTCAGATTCGTGACCGTCTGCACAAGGAACTGAATCACAACGTCGCGCTGCGCGTGAAAGACACCGACGAAGACTCGATCTTCGAAGTGTCGGGCCGCGGCGAACTGCACCTGACGATCCTGATCGAAAACATGCGCCGCGAAGGCTATGAACTGGCCGTGTCGCGTCCGCGTGTGGTGCTCAAGGAAATCGACGGCGTGAAGCACGAGCCGTACGAAATGCTGACGATCGACCTGGAAGACGAACACCAGGGCGGGGTCATGGAGGAAATCGGCCGCCGCAAGGGCGAAATGCTGGACATGGTGTCTGACGGCCGTGGCCGTACGCGCCTCGAGTACCGCATTCCGGCGCGTGGCTTGATCGGCTTCCAGGGCGACTTCCTGTCGATGACGCGTGGCACGGGCTTGATGAGCCACATTTTCGACGCGTACGCGCCGCTTAAGGACGGTGCGCTCGGCGAACGTCGTAACGGCGTGCTGATTTCGCAGGACGACGGCGCGGCCGTGGCCTATGCCCTGTGGAAGCTGCAGGATCGCGGCCGCATGTTCGTGAAGCCGGGCGATGCGCTGTATGAAGGCATGATCATCGGCATTCACAGCCGCGACAACGACCTCGTCGTCAACCCGATCAAGGGTAAGCAGCTGACGAACGTGCGCGCTTCAGGTACCGATGAAGCCGTGCGCCTTGTGCCGCCGATCGCCATGAGCCTTGAATACGCCGTCGAATTCATCGACGACGACGAACTCGTGGAAGTGACGCCGCAAACGATCCGCCTGCGCAAGCGTTTCCTGAAGGAACACGAACGCAAGCGCGCATCGCGCGAAACAGCGTAAGCTCACGACGGTAGCGACATCCATTCCTGCGAATGGCTTGCCGCCCGGGCGTGCGCAGCGAGAGAGCCGGTGCCCAGCGCCGGCTTTTTTGCATTGTGGCGTGCCGCATCGATTTGCCTGCGTGCGATTGTCCGATTTCGACTGCCATCTTCGATTGCCATGACTGAATTCGTTCATACCGACATCCGGGGCCGCATCGGCTTCATCACCCTGAATCGCCCGAAGGCGCTCAATGCGCTTTCGAAAGATATGATCCTCGCATTGACGGAAACGATCGAGGCGTGGCGCGAGGACGAAAACGTCGTGGCCGTGATATTGCAAGGCGCGGGCGAGAAGGGCCTGTGCGCCGGCGGCGACATCCGTTACTTCCACGAGGCGGTGCAGGCGGGGGCGACGGATGTGATGGATTTCTTCGTCAAGGAGTACGCCCTCAACTATGCCGTCGCCACCTATCCGAAGCCGTATATCGCCTTGATGGACGGCGTCGTGATGGGCGGGGGCATGGGCATCTCCCAGGGCGCCGCGCTGCGCATCGTGACCGAGGCCACGCGCATGGCCATGCCCGAGACCCAGATCGGCCTGTTTCCGGATGTGGGCGGCGGCTATTTCCTGTCGCGGCTTGCGGGCCGCCTCGGCGAATACCTGGGCGTCACGGGGACGGTCATCGGCGCCGAAGACGCGCTGTACGCAGGACTTGCCGACGTCCTTGCGCCGCGTGGCACGTTGCCTGCGTTGCGCGAAATGCTGGCCAACGGCGATTGGGAGGATGGCGAGGCGGTGTTGTCATCCGTGCGCGAATTCGTGGCGCGTCAGCCCGTGCTTGCCGATTTGCGCAAGGGCAGGCTGGCGGCGCTCCAGCCGGCGATCGATGCGCATTTCGCCTTGCCCGACATGCCCGCCATCATCGCCGCGCTCGACGCCGAGGCGGGGAGCGAGTATGCCGAATGGGCACAGGAAACCGCGGCGGCGCTGCGAAAGCGTTCCCCGCTGATGGTGTGCGTCACGCTCGAGCAGGTGCGCCGCGCGCGCGACCTGTCGCTCGCGGACGAACTGCGTGACGAGCTGCACATGATGGAATGCGTATTCGACGTGGCGGGCGGCGGCGAAGGCGTGGAGGGGATTCGCGCGTTGGCGGTCGACAAGGATCACGCGCCGCGTTGGCGGCATGCACGCATCGAAGACGTCACGGCTGCCGATATCGGGCGTTTCTTTGCCGGTGACCGAACGGCAGCCGATCATCCGCTGGCGGGTCTTGGCGGCGCCTGAAGTCGTGCACGCCCGGGCGGCGCTGCGTCAGCAACGCGTTGCACGCCGGGGCGTTTGCGGCGATCAACCCTCGATCTGGCTGTATCGGTCGCCGACTGCCTGATCGAGCTTGCGGCAGATGTCGGCGATTGAGCCGACCATCACGATGTGCGACGTATCGCGGTACATGCGTACCGGCCGATGCGGTTGCGCAGCGTTCGCGTGACGGGCGCTTCGCGCGCGCCGGATAGCGGGCAGCGCGGGCATCGAGCGTGCGACGGCGGGCGCCGCTGCGAACGGACCCGACAGCGCCGACAAGCCATAGAGCGCGGTGATCGAAGCGGCGGCCGGGCGGCCAAGCGAAGCACGGAACAATCCAAGCAGTCGAGCCATGATGCGGTTCCTCGGAAGCATTGCCTTTGCGGCGGGTAGCATGCCTTCATGACGTTCGCGCAAGATGCTGAGTGATGCTGATCGACAAATCGCGGGCGCAAGAGGGCACGGGCGCCGGGCATTGGCCGGCGCAGGGGATTTACAACATGGGAAATCGGGGCGCCGTCAGCCGCCTTGGCGGCCCGGCGCATCGCTTTTGCCAGTGGACTAAAGGTCGGTATTGCGGATCAAGCCCACAGCAATGCCTTCGAGCGCGAAATCGCCGCTGCTCATGTCAACGTGAATATTCGGGAAGTCCGGATTCTCGGCGATCAGTTCTACGCCGTCGGACAGGCGGTGGAAACGTTTCACAGTGACGTCGTCGCCGATACGCGCCACGACGATCTGGCCCTCGCGCGCGTCTGCCGCGCGTTGCACTGCCAACAAATCGCCATCGAGAATGCCTGCGTCGCGCATACTCATGCCACGCACCTTCAGGAGGTAATCGGGCTGTCGCGCAAACATGTTGGGATCGCACTGGAAGTGCGACTCGATGTGCTCCTGCGCCAGGATCGGGCTGCCCGCGGCGACGCGGCCCACAAGCGGCAACGACAGTTGCATGAGCGCCATGTGGGGAAGGGTGAACTGATGCGCGCCGCCGGCTTCGTCGAGACGTTTCAGACGAATGCCCCGCGATTGGCCCGCGGCGAGCTCGATGACGCCTTTGCGCGCCAGCGCACGCAAATGCTCTTCGGCAGCATTGGCTGACGAAAAGCCCAGCTCGGCAGCGATCTCGGCGCGCGTGGGCGGAAAGCCCGTGCGCTCGATGGCCTGGCGGACAAGTTCGTAGACCTGTTGTTGGCGGGCAGTCAGTTTGATCATGGCATCACTGTATAGAAGTACAGATGACTGTATTTTTGTACAGTACTTGCCGTTTGGCAAGCGAAAACTTCAAGCGGTGCATGAAGTTTTCCGTTTCATGCCGTCCCGCCCCACCATTTTCACACCCTTTTTCGCCGTAACGCCAAGCTGCACCGCGTTTCCCGCTACGAAAGCAGAAATTCGCTAATCCCTATTCCTGTATAAACAAACGAGAAATAATTATTTTTAATTATTTAGGCTTTTCCCTAGACTGGGCTCCCAGAACAAAGCAAACAAGGGGCGTTTGTCATGAGCAAAGCTGCACGGGGTTGGAAAGCTGACAAGCTGGCTGCCGCATTGGGCGGGCTTGCATTGATCGTCGGGCTTACGTCGCAGGCGCACGCCGCGAGCGTCTCGCTGTTGAACGTTTCCTACGATCCGACGCGCGAACTTTACGCCGACTTCAACAAGGCGTTCGAGAAGTATTACAAGCAGGCCGGCGGCGACGCCGTCAACGTAAAGGCTTCGCACGGCGGCTCGGGCAAGCAGGCGCGCACCGTCCTGGACGGCGCGCCGGCCGACGTGGTGACGCTCGGCATTTCGGCGGACATTGATGAACTTGCCCAGGCCGGGCTCGTGAACAAGGACTGGCAGAAACGTCTGCCGGACAACGCCACGCCGTACACCTCGACCATCGTGCTGCTCGTGCGCCGAGGCAATCCGAAGCACATCAAGGATTGGGACGATCTCGCCAGGCCGGGCATCAGCGTCGTGACGCCGAACCCGAAGACGTCGGCCGGTGCACGCTGGAACTATCTCGCCGCGTGGCTGTTTGCGCTCAAGCAGCCGGGCGGCAGCGAGGCGAAGGCGCAGGATTTCGTGAGGGCGCTCTACAAGAATGTCGCAGTGCTCGATTCGGGCGCGCGGGGCGCGACGACCACGTTCGTCGAGCGCGGCATCGGCGACGTGCTGATTGCCTGGGAAAACGAAGCCCTGCTGTCCGTCAAGGATCTGGGGCCGGACAAGTTCGATATCGTCGTGCCGTCCTCGTCGATCCTGACGGAGCCGCCGGTGGCCGTTGTCGACAAGAACGCGGACAAGCACGGTACGCGCAAGGTCGCCGAGGCGTATCTCAATTACCTGTATTCGCCGGAAGGGCAGGAAATTGCCGCGAAACATTTCTACCGTCCCCGTTCGTCCGCGATCGCGAAGAAATACGCCGCGCAATATCCGAAGCTGAAGCTGTACACCGTTGACGCCGACCTGGGCGGCTGGCCAAAAACGCAGGCCCGGCATTTCGCCGACGGAGGCATTTTCGACCAGATCTACACCAAAAAATAACGAACCAGGCTGACCGTCATGACTGCCGCATTGATTCCTTTCTGGCGCAAGCCGAGTGCACTGCCGGGATTTGGGCTGACGATGGGGTATACCGTCGCCTACCTGAGCCTCGTCGTGCTGATTCCGCTGCTTGCGGTGTTCGTCAAGGCAAGCTCGCTCGATTGGGGCGGCATCGTGGGGGCGGTGGCGTCGCCCCGCGTGCTGGCCTCGTACCGGCTCACGTTCGGTTTGTCGTTGGCGGCCGCGGCGCTCAATGCCGTGTTCGGCTTCGTGCTCGCCTGGGTGCTGGTGCGCTATGCGTTCCCCGGCAAACGTTTCGTCGACGCGTTGATCGATTTGCCGTTCGCGCTGCCGACGTCGGTTGCCGGCATCGTGCTGGCGGCGATCTATGCACCGAACGGGTGGGTCGGCCGCTGGTTCGCGCCGTTCGGCGCGAAAATCGCCTTCACGCCGTGGGGCATTTTGGTCGCGCTGACCTTCATCGGCTTGCCCTTCGTGGTGCGCACCCTTCAGCCCGTGCTCGAGGCATTCGAGCGCGAGCAGGAGGAAGCCGCCGCTTGCCTGGGCGCGAGCCGTTGGCAGACCGTGCGCTACGTTATCGTGCCTGCCGTATTGCCGGCACTGCTGACAGGTTTCGCGTTAGCCTTTGCGCGCGCGGTGGGTGAGTACGGCTCTGTCATCTTCATTGCGGGCAACATCCCGATGGTGTCCGAAATCACGTCGCTCCTGATCGTGACCAAACTCGAGCAGTTCGACTATGCGGGCGCCGCGGCGCTGGCTGTCGTGATGTTGCTGATTTCCTTCGTGCTGTTGTTGCTGATCAATACGCTGCAATGGTGGTTGCAACGCCGGCACGCCGGCAAGCGATCCGCCGCCTGAGACGCCCGGGAACCGACCATGTCCGACGTATTGACGTTCAAAACACGGCTGCCATCCGTGGCCACGCGCCGGCCCGCCGATCCGACCGACGAGCATCCCGTCGTCAAGGCCGCGCTGATCGGCATCGCGCTCGTCTTCTTCGCCCTGTTCCTCCTGCTGCCGCTGGCGTCCGTGTTCGCGACCGCGTTCGGCAAGGGGTTCGACGCTTACCGGGACGGGCTCGGCAATGACGATGCCTTGTCGGCCATTCGCCTGACGGTGTTGATCGCGTTGATCGCCGTGCCGCTGAATCTCGTGTTCGGCGTTGCCGCATCGTGGGCCATTGCCCGTTTCGACTTCAAGGGCAAGCGCCTGCTGACAACGCTGATCGATCTGCCGTTTTCCGTCTCGCCGGTGATTGCCGGCATGACCTTTCTGCTGCTGTTCGGCCGTCAGGGGCCGCTGTGGGACTGGCTCGACGCGCACGATCTGAAGATTGTGTTCGCAACGCCGGGCCTGGTGCTTGCGACGATCTTCGTGACGTTCCCGTTCGTCGCGCGCGAACTGATTCCGCTGATGCAGGCGCAGGGCAGTGAAGAGGAGGAAGCCGCGCGCGTGCTGGGGGCCAGCGGCTGGCAGGTCTTTACGCGCATAACGTTGCCCAAGATCAAATGGGGGCTCCTGTATGGCGTGATCCTGTGCAATGCCCGTGCGATGGGCGAGTTCGGGGCAGTGTCGGTCGTCTCCGGCCACATTCGCGGTGAGACGAACACGCTGCCGCTGCATGTCGAGATCGAATACAACGATTACCACACCGTCGGCGCCTTCGCCGCCGCCTCGATCCTGGCCTTGCTCGCGTTGCTGACGCTGGGTCTCAAACTCTGGGCCGAGCACAAACTCGCGCAGGATCGTAACGAGCGACGCAAAGCGGCCGTCGTAGAGGAGTAAGTCATGAGCATTCTGGTGCAACAGGTTTCCAAGCGCTTTGGCGATTTCGCGGCGCTCGATGACGTCAGTCTCGAATTCCCGACGGGCGAGCTGGTGGCATTGCTCGGGCCGTCAGGCTGCGGCAAGACCACGCTTTTGCGGATTGTCGCCGGATTGGAGTTCGCCGATGCGGGGCGGATCGTGCTGGGCGGCGAGGACGTCGCAAGCATTGGCACACGCGAGCGGCAGGTCGGCTTCGTTTTCCAGCATTACGCACTGTTCCGCCACATGACGGTGTTCGAGAACGTGGCTTTCGGCTTGCGCGTGAAGGCCAGGCGTGAGCGCATCAGCGAGCCGCAGATTCGCGCAAAGGTGCATGAGTTGCTGGGTCTCGTGCAGCTGGATTGGTTGGCCGACCACTATCCGGCCGAGCTGTCGGGCGGCCAGCGCCAGCGCATTGCATTGGCGCGGGCGCTGGCGGTCGAGCCGAAGGTGCTGTTGCTCGACGAACCCTTCGGCGCGCTCGATGCAAAGGTGCGCAAGGAGCTGCGCAGCTGGCTGCGTCGGCTGCACGACGAGCTGCACATCACGACGATCTTCGTCACGCACGATCAGGAAGAGGCGTTGGAGGTTGCCGACCGGATCGTGCTGATGAACCGCGGCCAGGTGGCGCAGATTGGCGCGCCGCAGGACGTCTACGACGCCCCGGAAAGCGCGTTCGTATACGAATTCCTCGGTGCGGCGAACCGGCTCGCCGGCCGCTTGGAGACGCGCGATTTCGTGGCCGATGCCGGCGGGTACCGTGTGAGCGTGCCGGACGGCGATTTGCCGGCACGGCCGCAGGACGGGCGGGCCGTTGCCTACGTGCGTCCGCACGATCTGGCGTTGCAGCCGGCCAGCAGCGGCGAGCACGGGATCAACGTGTCGGTGCGCCGTGCGATTCCGTTGGGCGGCACGGTGCGGGTGGAATTGGCGGCGCCGGACGCATCCGTGTGGGAAGTGGAACTCGATCGCGCAGGATGGCGCGCCTTGAACGCGTCGCCGGGGCAAGCACTGCGCGCCGTGCCGCGGTCATTGCGCGTATTCCCGCTGCAGGACAGATAAGCAGGATGAACCGGCCCGGAGCGGGCAATCGTCGCAAGACGGACAGTCAAGACACAAGAAGAGGCGAATTCCAACATGAATTTCCAGCAATTGCGCTATGTGCGCGAAGCAGTGCGTCAGAACCTGAATCTGACGGAAGCGGCGAGTGCGCTGTATACCTCGCAATCGGGGGTATCCAAGCAGATCAAGGATCTGGAGGATGAGCTTGGCGTGGACGTATTCGTGCGGCGCGGCAAGCGGCTCACGGGCCTGACCGAGCCGGGCCGCGCGGTGTTGCAACTGATCGAACGTATGTTGCTTGACGCCGAGAATCTGCGTCGCGTGGCGCGTCAGTTCGCGGATCAGGACAGCGGCCACCTGGTCGTGGCGACGACGCATACGCAGGCGCGTTACGCGTTGCCTCAGGTGATCAAGCAGTTCACCGAAATCTATCCGAAAGTGCATCTCGCACTTCGGCAGGGCAGCCCGCGCCAGATTTCCCAAATGGTGATCGACGGCGAGGCGGATATCGGGATTACGACCGAGGCGCTGGACCGGTTCCCGGACATCGTGACATTCCCGTGCTACTCGTGGCATCACGTGGCCGTGGTGCCGAAGGATCATCCGTTGGTCGGGCGGCAGAACCTCACGCTCGAGGATCTGGCGGAGTTTCCGATCATTACCTACGATGGTGAGTTCACGGGGCGTTCGCACGTGGACAAGGCCTTCGCCGATCGGGGCCTGGTGCCGGATATCGTGCTGACGGCGCTCGACACGGACGTCATCAAGACCTATGTCGAAGTGGGCCTGGGTGTGGGCATCGTCGCGGCGATGGCGGTTGATCCGCGCAAGGACTCGGACCTGGCGGTGCTGGCACTTGGCGATCAGTTCGAGCCGAATACGACGCGGATCGGGTTGCGCCGCGGGGCGTTCCTGCGCGCTTACGCGTACCGCTTCATCGAAATGCTCGCGCCGACGTTAAACGAGCAGGAAATCTCGACCCAATTGCGCGAGGCGCTGGAGTTCGCGGCCTAGGGCCTGAACAGGCCCTGGCGATTGCATTGTGCCGGATGCGCGTGCGGGGGCCATTGGGAACCCGTGCGGGATTGGTTACAATCGGGGCATGACTGCTACTTCTCACACCGCATCGCCGCGCTATGTGGCGCCGGCCGCCGAACTGCCGCGTATCGCCTTGCTGGCGACGGGCGGCACCATCGCGGGCAGCGCACCGGACGCGACCCGCACGGCTGGCTACCAGGCCGGCATCCTCGGCATTCAGGATTTGCTGTCGGCCGTGCCGGCGTTGGGCGGCATTGCCCATATCCATGCCGAGCAGGTCGCGCAGATCGACAGCAAGGACATGAGTTGCGCGCTCTGGCAAAAATTGGCAGCGCGGCTCAATGCCGTGCTCTCGCAGCCGGACGTCGCCGGCGCCGTGATTACCCACGGCACCGACACGCTCGAAGAGACGGCATATTACCTCCACCTCACGCTCAACAGCCACAAGCCGGTCGTCATCACTGCGGCCATGCGGCCTGCAACCGCGCTGTCTGCGGATGGCCCGCTGAATTTGCTCAATGCCGTGCGCGTCGCCGCCGATCCGATCTCCGGCGGCCGTGGCGTGCTCGTGGCCGTCAATAATCAGATCCATTGCGCTCGCGACGTGGTGAAGACGAGCACTTACGCGGTCGACGCCTTTCATTCGCCTGAAGTCGGCGTGCTCGGTTGGGTGCAGGACGACCGTGTCGCCTTCCAGCGGATGCCGCTGCAATTTCATTCGGTGGAGAGCGAGTTCGTCGGCATCACGGGCGAGTTGCCCGCCGTGGAAGTCGTTGCCAGCTATGCCGGCGTGTCGCGTATCGCCGTCGACGCACTCGTCGAAGCCGGCGTGCGCGGTATCGTCGTCGCAGGCACCGGAAATGGCTCGTTGCATGTCTCGCTGCAGCAGGCGCTCGACGAGGCCGTGCAGCGCGGGGTCACCGTCGTGCGCGCATCGCGCGTCGGCAGCGGCCATGTCATGCACAACGGCGCCGCGCCGGACGACCAGTACGGCTTCGTCAGCGCCGGCAATCTGCCGCCGTTCAAGGCGCGTGTCCTGCTGATGCTCGCGCTGCAGGCGGGCGTGCCGGCCGAGCGCATGCAATCGCTGTTCGAAAACTACTGATGCAAAAAAGCGGATGCAAAAAAAAAGCGCCCGGCCGAAACCGGGCGCTGCTGACCGCGAAGACGGCGTCTTGCGGTCCGTCGTAATGCTTCAGGCGACCGTGTGGTTCGCCATGATTTCCAGCGCGCGCACCAGACCCGAGTGATCCCATGCCGAGCCGCCGTTCGCGGCGCACATGTTGAACAGCTCCTGGCAGGTCGCCGTGTTCGGCAACGCAACGCCCAGCGCCTTCGCGCTTTGCAGTGCCAGATTCAGGTCCTTCTGGTGCAGGGCGATACGGAAGCCCGGTTCAAAGTTGCGCTTGACCATGCGCTCGCCGTGCACTTCGAGAATCCGCGACGAGGCGAAACCGCCCATCAGCGCCTCACGAACGCGCGCCGGATCGGCGCCTGCCTTCGATGCGAACAGCAGCGCTTCACCCACGGCTTCAATCGTCAGCGCGACGATGATCTGGTTGGCCACCTTGCACGTCTGACCCGCGCCCGAATCGCCGACGAGCGTGATGTTCTTGCCCATCAGTTCGAACAGGGGCTTGACGTCGTTGAACGCTTCCTGCGTGCCGCCGACCATGATCGTCAGCGACGCAGCCTTGGCGCCCACTTCGCCGCCCGACACCGGCGCGTCCAGGTATTCGCAACCCAGCGCCTTGATCTTCTTGGCGTATTCCTTCGTTTCGATCGGTGAGATCGAGCTCATGTCGACCACGATCTTGCCGGCGGTCAGACCTTCGGCCAGGCCGTCTTCGCCGAACAGCACGGTGCCCACGTCCGGCGTGTCCGGCACCATCACGAAAATGATGTCGGCGCGCTTGGCCACTTCCTTGGCCGACGTACAGCACGTAGCCTGACCGTCGATCAGGTCCTGCGGGGGCGTGCGGCGCTCGTACAGGAACAGCTTGTGGCCGCCGTTCTGCAGATGCTTCGCCATCGGTGCGCCCATGATGCCCAGGCCAATGAATCCTACTTGTGCCATGTTGTTACTCCTCTGTCTCGATGGATAAATCGCGCGGGGCAGGGTCGTCCGCCGTGTGGCTCACGATGGCCCACGATTCCCGTGGGCCCGGCCGCATGCCCCCCAGCACGCGGCCGGCGGGACCCTCTCTCCTCGTCGATCCGGGGGCGGCGACAGGTTCATCGCCGTAAATCCTGTTTCGGTTTCTGTCGGGGAAAACCGTGTATCAATGCAATGCGGGCGGCGGCTTACGCGGCTTCGCGCAGCCCCGCGGCCTTGAACCAGCCCAGGCCGTCGACGGTGTTCGTCGCGGGCTTGTACTCGCAGCCGATCCAGCCGTCGTAGCCGATGCGGTCGAGCAACGCGAAGAGATACGCGTAGTTGATCTCGCCCGTGCCCGGCTCGTTGCGGCCCGGATTGTCGGCCAACTGGACGTGAGCGATGCGCGACAGGTTCGTCTCGATCGTCTTGGCCAATTCGCCTTCCATGCGCTGCATGTGATAGATGTCGTACTGCAGGAACAGGTTGTCCGAACCGACTTCGTCGAAGATGCCGAGCGCCTGCTTCGTGCCGCTGACGTAGAAGCCCGGAATGTCGAAGGTGTTGATCGGCTCGACCAGCAGGCGGATGCCCTCGGCCTTCAACTGTTCGGCGGCGAAACGCAGGTTGCCGACAAGCGTTTCACGCGCCGTCTCGTTCGACAGATCGGCGGGCTGCTTGCCGACGAGGCAGTTCAACTGCTTCACGCCAAGCGCCTTGGCATAGACAATCGCTTCGCCCACGCCTTCGCGGAACTCCGACACGCGCTCCGGCAGGATCGCGATGCCGCGCTCGCCTGCCTCCCAATTGCCGGCCGGCAGGTTGTGCAGCACCAGATCCAGTTGGTACTGGTTCAGCTTGTCGGCGATCTGGTCGCGATGGAACGCGTACGGGAACAGGAACTCCACGCCCCGGAAGCCCGCTGCAGCGGCCGCCTTGAAGCGGTCGAGAAACGGAACCTCGTTGAACAGCATGGTCAGGTTGGCGGCGAACTTCGGCATTGCTTACTCCTCGATGATTGGCTTGGGGGGTGGAAGCCCGGTCTCGGCGATTGCGCTTGCGCGCCTTATGCCGACACCGTGTTGTCTTCCTCGACCACGTCGACGATTTCTTCGAATTCGGTCACGTTGTTGATTTCGGTGCCCATCGCGATGTTCGTCACACGCTCCAGGATCACTTCGACCACCACCGGCACCGAGAACTCGGCCATCAGCTTGCGCGCTTGTGCAAACGCCGGCTGAATGTCGTTCGGCTGGAACACGCGGATCGCCTTGCAACCGAGGCCCTCGGCAACCTTCACGTGGTCGACGCCGTAGCCGTTCAGTTCAGGCGAATTGACGTTCTCGAACGCGAGCTGCACGCAGTAATCCATGTCGAAGTTGCGCTGCGCCTGACGGATCAGGCCGAGGTACGAGTTGTTTACCACGAGGTGGATGTACGGCACCTTGAACTGCGCGGCGACGGCCAACTCTTCGATCATGAACTGGAAGTCGTAGTCACCCGAAATGGCCACCACATCCGACGACGGCGAAGCCACCTTCACGCCGATCGCGGCAGGGATGGTCCAGCCGAGCGGGCCGGCCTGACCGCAATTGACCCAGTGACGCGGCTTGTTGACCGTCAGGAACTGCGCAGCGGCGATCTGCGACAGACCGATGGTCGAGACGTAGCGCACGTCGCGGCCGAAGAACGCGTTCATTTCCTGATACACGCGCTGCGGCTTGATAGGCACCTGATCGAAGTCCGTGCGACGCAGCATGGTGCGTTTGCGCTTCTGGCAATCGGCGACCCATTGCGAACGGTCCGGCAGGCGGCCTGCGGCCTTCAATTCCTTGGCAACTTCGACGAACAGCTTGAGCGCAGCACGGGCGTCCGACACGATGCCGTAGTCCGGGCCGAACACACGGCCGATTTGCGTCGGTTCGATGTCCACATGCACAAACTTGCGACCCTTCGTGAACACTTCGACGCTGCCCGTGTGGCGATTGGCCCAGCGATTGCCGATGCCCATCACGAAGTCCGAGGCGAGCATCGTGGCGTTGCCGAAGCGATGCGACGTTTGCAGACCGACCATGCCGGCCATCAACGGATGGTCGTCGGCGATGGCACCCCAGCTCATGAGCGTCGGCACGACCGGCACGTTGACCGTCTCGGCGAACTCGACGAGCAGATCGGCCGCGTCGGCGTTGATCACACCGCCGCCCGATACGATCAGCGGACGTTCCGATTCGATCAGCATCGAGATGGCTTTTTCGATCTGGGCTCGCGTGGCTGCGGGCTTGTAGACCGGCAGCGGTTCGTAGGTGTCCGGATCGAAGTCGATTTCGGCGACTTGCACGTCGAACGGCAAGTCAATCAGGACCGGACCCGGGCGGCCAGAGCGCATGAGGTGGAAGGCTTGCTGGAACACGCGCGGCACGAGGGCGGGCTCACGCACCGTCACGGCCCACTTGGTCACCGGCTTGGCGATCGATTCGATATCGACGGCCTGGAAGTCTTCCTTGTACAGACGGGCGCGCGGCGCCTGGCCGGTAATGCACAGAATGGGGATGGAATCTGCCCAGGCCGAGTACAGGCCGGTGATCATGTCCGTGCCAGCCGGGCCCGAGGTGCCGATACACACCCCGATGTTGCCGGCTTCGGCGCGCGTGTAGCCTTCGGCCATGTGCGAGGCGCCCTCGACGTGACGAGCCAGCACGTGCTCGACGCTGCCTGCCTTGCGCATTGCCGAGTAGAAGGGGTTGATTGCGGCACCCGGCACGCCGAATGCGGTCGTGATACCTTCTTTCTCCAGAACCCGCACTGCGGCTTCGACGGCGGTCATTTTGGCCATGATTGCTCCTCCAATGGGAATGTCCGTTATTCGATGGAGCCACTTTAGTCCGGTACGATTTGTTTGATAAGATCACAAAAAATCTGTTTTTTAGAAACAAAAAGTATCGGATGGAGGAGAGATGGACCGCTTCAAGCAGATCGAGACCTTCGTGCAGGTGGCCGAAGCCGGGAGTCTCGCGGCGGCGGCGCTCAAGGAGGGCGTGTCGCCGGTGATCCTCGGTCGGCGTATCGACGCCCTGGAAAAGCGCCTCGGCATCAAGCTGATGTATCGTTCCACCCGCCGGCTCGTCTTGTCGGAAGAGGGCGGCGCGTTCCTCGACCGTTGCAAGCAACTGCTCGGCGACTGGGACATGGCGGAAAACGAGATCAGCGCGGGCCGCCACGCAGTGTCGGGCCACCTGATCGTGTCGGCGCCGGCGGCGTTCGGCCGCAAGCATGTCGCGCCGCACGCGCCGGCTTTCCTGCGGAATCATCCCGAGGTGCAGATTTCATTCAATCTGACGGATCGCGTCGTCGATATCGTGCGCGAGGGCTACGATATGGGGATTCGGATCGGCGGCACCGTCGATCCGAATTTCGTGGCGGTGAAGCTTGCGCAGAACAGCCGGGTCGTATGCGGCACGCCGGCGTATTTCGCGCGCCACGGCCGGCCCAAGACGCTGGAAGACCTCGCGAAGCACAATTGCCTGGCGTTCAACCTGCAGGGCGGGCAGCAGCGGGGCTGGTATTTCCGCCGCCAGGGCAAGATCGTGACGATTCGCGTGGCGGGCAATCTCGACTGCAACGACGGCGAACTGCTGCACCGCTGGGCGCTCGAGGGCCTGGGCCTCGGGTGGCGTTCCACTTGGGAAATCCAGCGCGAATTGGCCAGCGGCGAACTGGAGACGGTGCTCGACGAATACGCGCTGCCCGATTACGACATCCTCGCGGTCTATCCGCAGCAACGCTTCCAGCCCGCCCGCGTGCGATTGTTCATCGATCAGCTGCGGCAGACCTATGCGCGCCCCAATTACTGGATCGATAACGGCTGAATCGAGGTTCCCCTTGAAGCGCGGGGCGATTTCCGTTAGAATCGCGTGTTCTGCAACCTTGCTGCACTGGTTCTGACGCCCGGGCGGCTTTGTCCATAAGGAGCACCATATGCGTCATTATGAAGTCGTATTCATTGTTCACCCCGATCAGAGCGAGCAAGTGCCCGCCATGATCGAACGTTACCGTGGCATGGTGACCGCCCGTGAAGGCAAGATCCACCGCGTCGAAGACTGGGGCCGCCGCCAACTGGCATACATGATCGAGAAGCTCGCGAAGGCGCATTACGTGTGCCTGAACATCGAGTGCGATCAAGAGACCCTGGACGAACTCGAACACGCGTTCAAGTTCAACGACGCCGTTCTGCGTCACCTCGTCGTGCGCATGAAGAAGGCCGAAACGGCTCCGTCGCCGATGATGAAGGAAGTGGCCCGCGAAGAAGCCAAGAAGGCTGCTGCGCCTGCCGCCACCGAAGCCTCGGCTGCGTAAATAGAACTCAGGATCACATCAGGGCGCCATTGCGTACATCGATCGCGTGAATCGTCTCAGGCTCGAAGCGAGCATCGCTGAAATCGGCGTTATTCGCTATACCCCGGCCGGACTTCCCGTCATCGATCTGACATTGGCGCATGCGGGACAGACCGAAGAGGCGGGGATCGCCCGCCAGGTCGAGTTCTCGATGCCGGCAGTGGCGATTGGCCCGATCAGCGCGAAAGTCATTGCGCTGGGGCTGGAGAAACCGGCCCAATGGGCAGGTTTCCTCGCCAAGAAGCATCGCAACAGCCGCACCCTGGTGTTTCACATCACAGCATTGCAAAAGATTGAAGAGGATTGAACATGCCACGTCCTAACGGGAAAAACAAAAAGTTTGACCGCCGCCGCCAACAGCAGAACCCGCTGTTCAAGCGCAAGAAATTCTGCCGCTTCACGGTGGCAGGCGTCGACCAGATCGACTACAAGGATGTCGAAACGCTGAAGGACTTCATCGGCGACAACGGCAAGATCACCCCGGCTCGCCTGACCGGCACGAAGGCGCATTACCAGCGCCAGCTGGACACGGCCATCAAGCGTGCGCGTTTCCTCGCGCTGCTGCCGTACACCGATCTGCACGGTGCTTAAGCGCCGGTCGACGAAGGAGAATAGATAATGCAAGTGATTCTGCTGGAAAAAGTCGTCAATCTGGGTAACCTCGGCGACGTCGTCAAGGTCAAGGATGGTTTCGCTCGTAACTTCCTGATCCCGAACAAGAAGGCCCGCCGCGCCACGCAAGACGCGATCGCCGAATTCGAAACCCGCCGTGCGGATCTCGAAAAGGCTGCCGCCGAGAAGCTGGCCGCTGCCCAAGCCCTGGGCGAGAAGGTTGCCGGCACGACCGTGCAAATCTCGCAGAAGGCTGGCGTCGACGGCCGTCTGTTCGGTTCGGTCACGAACTTCGACATCGCCGAAGCCCTGCGCACGCAAGGCGTCGAACTCGAAAAGTCGCAAGTGCGTCTGCCGAACGGTCCGCTGAAGACCGTTGGCGACTTCCCGGTGCAAGTTGCCCTGCACACGGACGTCGTGATCGAAGTGAACGTGTCGGTGCTGGGCGAACACGCCTAAGCGTCACGCTTCCCGACGCGAAACGGAAGCCGGTTCGCCGGCTTCCGTTTTTTTATGTCCGCGCGCCGCAAATGACCGGGCCGCGCGGCCGCAGCGGCGCACGGCGCCGCCGTCCCTCTGCCTTCATCCGCTGTATCAGCCATCGCCATGCCGCCTGCCGGGAAAGCCCGCCGTCCTCGATCGGACATGCCTGAGCGTGACCGTCCGCAAGGTATAATCTCGGGCATGAACGCTCCCGACCCACAGCTCGAATCGCTCAAGGTGCCGCCCCATTCCGTTGAGGCGGAGCAGTCCGTCCTTGGGGGGCTCCTGCTCGATAACTCGGCGTGGGACCGCATCGGCGACTTCCTGAGCGAATCCGATTTCTACCGGTACGATCACCGGATGATTTACCAGCACATCGGCCGCCTGATTTCGGGCGACCGTCCTGCTGACGTGATCACGGTCTACGAATCGTTGACGACCGCCGGCAAGGCCGACGATGTCGGCGGGCTGGTGTATCTCAATGCACTCGCGCAGAATACGCCGAGCGCGGCGAACATTCGCCGTTACGCGGAAATCGTGCGTGACCGCGCGGTGCTGCGCAAGCTCGTCACCGTGGCAGACGAAATTGCTTCCGATGCCTTCAATCCGCAGGGCAAGGAAGTCCGGCAGATGCTCGACGAGGCCGAGTCCAAGGTCTTCGCGATCGCTGAAGAAGGCTCGCGCGGCACCCAGGGCTTCCTTGAACTCCAGCCGCTGCTGACGCAGGTCGTCGAGCGAATCGACGAGCTGTATCACCGCGAGAGCGGCAGCGACATCACCGGCATTCCCACGGGCTTCATCGATCTCGACAAGATGACATCGGGCTTTCAGGGCGGCGATCTCATCATCGTGGCCGGCCGCCCGTCGATGGGGAAGACCACCTTCTCGATGAACATCGGCGAGCACATCGCCGTCGAGGAAGGATTGCCGGTCGCGGTGTTCTCGATGGAAATGCCGGGCACGCAGCTCGCCATGCGTATGCTCGGTTCGGTCGGCCGTCTCGACCAACATCGTTTGCGTACCGGCAAGCTCGTCGATGAAGACTGGCCGAAGCTTACGCACGCGATGCAGAAGATGAACGAGACGCAGCTGTTCGTCGACGAAACGCCTGCGCTGAACCCCATGGAGTTGCGCGCGCGCGCGCGGCGTCTGTCGCGCCAGTGCGGCAAGCTCGGACTCATCATCATCGATTACCTGCAGCTGATGAGCGGTTCGGGCGGTGGCGAGAATCGTGCGACCGAAATTTCGGAAATCTCACGTTCGCTCAAAGCGCTGGCCAAGGAACTGAACGTGCCGGTCATCGCGTTGTCGCAGTTGAACCGAAGTCTTGAGCAGCGTCCCAACAAGCGGCCCGTCATGTCCGATTTGCGCGAATCCGGCGCTATCGAACAGGACGCGGACATCATCCTCTTCATCTACCGCGATGAAGTCTACAATCCCGACTCGCCCGACAAGGGCTCCGCCGAGATCATCATCGGCAAGCAGCGTAACGGGCCGATCGGCACGGTACGCCTGGCGTTCATCGGGGCCTACACCAAGTTCGACAATTTCGCCGGCGGATTTACCGTTGGCGGGTCAGACTATTGAACCTTGTTTCGGCGTGCGTCGGATGTACGGGCGCCGGACAGGGTAGAATGTGACGTTTTTGTGTCGTCCGGGGCCTGAAGAGGCCTTGGGACGATTACGCCGTACACCCATCCAATCTCCCGGAGTTTTCCAGAATGTTCGGTCGCTTCATGCCCACCGAGGGCAAGTTCTTTGAACTGTTCAACCAGCACGCCGAGTGCATGGTGGCAGCCAGCCATGAACTTGCCGCCATGATCGACGATCTGCCCAATGCAGAATCGCATACGATCGCCGTGCAAAACAATGAGAAGAAGGCAGACCGCATTACGCACGAAACCATCGATCTGATGCACAAGACGTTCATCACGCCGTTCGATCGCGATGAAATCCACAAGCTGATCAGCACGATGGACGACATCATCGACCTGATGGAAGACGTCGCCACCGCCATCTGGATGTACGACATCAAGGGTGTGACGCAGGAAGCCAAGCAACTGGGCCACATCTGCATCAACTGCTGCGAGCGCGTGCAAAGTGCGGTCAAGCTGCTGAGCGATCTCGACCGCGCGCGCGACATCCTCAAGTTCTGCGAGGAAATCGACCGTCTGGAATCGGATGCGGATCGTCTGCTGCGCGGCTCCCTCTCGAAGCTGTTCCGCGAGGAAGATGATGTGAAGAACCTGATCAAGCAAAAAGCCGTGTCGGAACTGCTCGAGTCGGTCACCGACAAATGCGAGGACGTTGCCAACATCATCGAAGGCATTGTGCTGGAAAACGCCTGAGCGGAGACGGATTGATGGCAACCCTCCACATTAGTTTGTGGCTGGTCGGACTCCTGGTCGCGCTTGCGATCCTGTTCGACTTCATGAACGGCTTTCACGACGCCGCCAACTCGATCGCCACGGTGGTCTCGACGGGCGTCCTGAAGCCACACCAGGCCGTGGCTTTTGCCGCGTTCTTCAACATTCTCGCGTTGTTCATATTCCACCTGAAGGTCGCTGCGACGGTCGGCAAGGGCACCGTGAATCCGGAGATCGTCGATCATTACGTCATCTTCGGCGCGCTTGTCGGCGCGATCGCGTGGAACATCATCACGTGGTACTACGGGATTCCGTCGAGCTCCTCGCATGCGCTGATCGGCGGCCTCGTCGGTGCGGCAGTGGCGAAGGCGGGCACCGGCTCGCTGGTGGCGAGCGGCCTGATGCAGACCGTGGCGTTCATCTTCATTTCGCCGCTGCTCGGCTTCGTGCTGGGGTCGTTCTTCATGCTGCTGGTGTCATGGATGTTCTTCCGCACGCCGCCATCGCGTGTCGATCGCTGGTTCCGGCGTTTGCAGCTGATCTCGGCCGGCATGTACAGCCTGGGTCACGGCGGTAATGATGCGCAGAAGACCATCGGCATCATCTGGATGCTGCTGATTGCGGCGGGCCTGTGGCCGCAGACGGCCAGCGAGCCGCCGGTCTGGGTGATCATTTGCTGTTATCTCGCGATTGGGCTGGGCACGATGTTCGGTGGCTGGCGCATTGTCCGCACGATGGGGCAGAAGATCACCAAGCTCAAGCCGGTCGGCGGCTTCTGTGCGGAGACGGGCGGGGCGTTTACGCTGTTCTTCGCCTCGTGGCTGGGCGTGCCGGTCTCGACGACGCATACGATCACCGGCGCCATTGTCGGTGTGGGCGCGACGCAGAAGCTGGCGGCCGTGCGCTGGGGCGTGGCGGGCAATATTGTCTGGGCGTGGGTCCTGACGATTCCCGCGTCGGCATTCATTGCCGCCATCGCCTGGTGGGTCGGCAAGCAGATCCTCTGATCCGTCATCATGCCAGTCTGCGGAAGGTAAGAAAGCGGCTTCGGCCGCTTTTTTGCTTCAGGGGCGTGTGTTCTCAGAACGTGCCGTCGGCGAAACGGGCGATGGGATCGTCGTCGAGCGGGGCCGTAGCGTTGCCGGCGGCGTTGGCCGGCGTTGGGCGGGCACCGGGTGGCGGTAGCGGCGCAGGCGCACGATTTACATAGGTCGTGTCGCTCCCCGGCGCGAGATTGGCGGCGACGCGGCGCACCCCATCGAAGCGGCCGGCCCAGTACGGCAGGCTCATGTTCGCGAGCCGCACCGTCCCGCCTGTCGCGGGCGCGTGCACGAACTGCCCGTTGCCGACGTAGATGCCGACGTGCGAGTGCGAACGGCCTGTCGTGTTGAAGTAGACGAGATCGCCGGAGGCCAGTTGATCGAGGTCGATCGATGTCCCGACGGTGCTCATCTGCTCTGTCGTGCGCGGCAGGTTGACACCGGCGGCGCGCAGCACGACGTAGCGCACGAGGCCGCTACAATCGAAGCCCGAGTCGGGCGTATTGCCGCCGTAGCGGTACGGCACGCCGACGAGCCCCATGGCAGCGAGCGTGATTTCTTCCTGGCCGGCACTTTTCTCCGCGCCATACGGCCGGGCGCGGAGATCGCCGTTGCCGGCATAGCGCGTCGGTGTGCTCGAGCACGCCGCGACGAGGGCGGTCACCGCAAGCATCGGCAGCAAACGCGCCGGCAGGCGGACAAGATCGGAGGAATGCATGGCGACGATATTACGTCGTTTAGCCGTACGATGCACCTGTTGGGCGCATTGCCGGAACGAATGTGTCGCACGCACGTCACAACCCGCAGCCTCACGCGCCATCGCTCAGAACCGGTAGCCCATTGCCAGCATGAAAATATCTGCGTCGCGGCTGTACCCGGTGGCCACGCGGTGCCAGATTGCGCGTGTGACCCATCTCGGCGTGAATGCGTATGCGGCGGTGGCCGAGACGAGTAAGGACACGTCGGGCGCCGATTTCTCTCCCGGATGATGATACTTGTCAATTGCGACGTAGGGACCCATGCCGGCGCCGACCGAGAAGCGCTCCGTCAATTGGTCGTCGAGCCACAATTGCGCCGCGCCGCCCCAACGCCGTTCGAGCCGGGCGTCACCTTCGTTGATGAACGAGACCGAGCCGGTGAGATGGTCGGTCAGCTTCAGGCGCAGGTCGGCGCTCTTCGCAAACGCGTGTTCCGAATGGAAGCTATTGACGACGGTCTTGCCCAATGCGCCGTCGATTTCCCAGCGTCCGTCGCGCCAGTCGTACAAACCTTCGGGTGCGGCGTCGCGCGGTTTCGTCTCACTGCCGAAGCGGTAGCCGAGGCCGGCGATCAGCGCAGTCGAATTGTAGCTGTGGCGCGCCTGAACACGGTTCACGCGCAGCGACGCGAACCAGCCGCTCTCGAAATACCAGTTGGCCGCCGCGCTGGCCAGCACCCCCCACCCGTGCGCATCGGCGAAGCCGGCGCCGTTGCCGGCTGCGGTTGTGTCGAAGAAACGATAGGGACCGGCGCCGACCTCGAAGACCGGGCCGACGTCCGCCTGGCCGCTGCGCCACCAAAGCTGTGCCCCGGTGCCGTCACGGTGATGATCGGGCACGTGGCCTTCGTTCAGGTAGATGAGACTGCCGGAAAAGTGATCGGAGATGGGGTGGCGATATTCGACACCCCACGAGTATGTCTGGGCGCGGTTACTGCCTTGGGACACCTGGAGGCCGCCTTGATAGACAGCCAGTTCGGCCGCGGACGCGGATAAGGATAATGCGGCGCCGGCCAGGCAAATCGCACGGATACGCTGGGTTGTTGTTGGCATCGCGGACTCCGGTTGTTGTTCTCGCGGTTCACAGACCCCAAGTGAGTGTACTCAGGCGTTCCGGCAAAGTCGACAGGGTAATCGCCTATTGAACTGCCAGTCGTCCGATCATCCTCCTCAGCCGCGCGGCGCAAAAAAAGCGCCCCGAGGGGCGCTGTCGATCCGATGAAGCCGACGCGTCAGAGAATATCGGCTGCGTAGTCGGCGAGGCGGGAGCGTTCGCCGCGCGCGAGCGTGACGTGTCCGCTGTGCCCCCATCCCTTGAAGCGATCCACGACATACGTCAGACCGGAACTGCCTTCGGTCAGGTACGGCGTGTCGATCTGGGCGATGTTGCCCAGGCAGATCAGCTTCGTGCCCGGACCCGCGCGTGTCACGAGCGTCTTCATCTGCTTCGGCGTCAGGTTCTGCGCCTCGTCGATGATGACGAACTTGTTCACGAACGTGCGCCCGCGCATGAAGTTCATGCTCTTGACCTTCAGGCGCGAACGGATCAGCTCCTGGGTGGCCGCGCGGCCCCAGTCGCCGGCGGAATCGTCGGTCTTCTGGAGGACTTCGAGGTTGTCGTCGAACGCGCCCATCCACGGCTGCATCTTCTCTTCCTCGGTCCCGGGCAGGAAGCCGATGTCTTCGCCGACCGGTACCGTCGCGCGCGTGATGATGATCTCGTTGTAGCGCTTTTCGTCGAGCGTCTGCGAGAGTCCGGCAGCAAGCGCGAGCAGCGTCTTGCCGGTGCCGGCCTGGCCGAGCAACGTGATGAAATCCACTTCCGGGTTCATCAGCAGGTTCAGCGCGAAATTCTGCTCGCGGTTGCGCGCCGTGATGCCCCACACATTGTTCTTGTGGTGGCCGTAGTCGCGCAATGTCTGCAGCAGCGCCGTCTTGCCGTTGATCTCGCGGACCTGGGCGTAGAACGGTGCTTCTCCGTTATTGGTTTCGAGAAAGACGAACTGGTTGATCAGGAAGTTTGCACACGCCGGGCCGGTGATGCGGTAGAACGTGGTGCCGGTACGATTGTCCTGCCAGCTTTCCATGCCCTTGCCGTGCTTCGTCCAGAAGTCCAGCGGCAGGGCCATGACGCCCGAATACAGCAGGTCGCTGTCCTCGAGCACCTTGTCGTTGAAGTAGTCCTCGGCCGGAAGTCCGAGCGCATGCGCCTTGACGCGCATGTTGATGTCCTTTGACACCAGCACGACCTGTCGATCCGCGAACTTCTTCTGCAGCGCCCGCACCACGCCGAGGATCTGGTTGTCGGCCTTGCCCTGCGGCAGGCCTTCCAGAGGTTCCGTTTGCGGCAGGTCGGTCTGGAAGTACAGCCGTCCTGCGGCGTCCTTGTTGCCCAGGCGGGACAGCAGAATGCCGTCCGCCATGCCAGTGGTGCCGCTGTCGGCAACCAGGCCGTCCAGCGTACGGCTGACCTGACGTGCATTGCGCGCGACTTCGGACATCCCCTTCTTGTGGTTGTCGAGTTCCTCGAGCGTCATCATGGGCAGATAGACGTCGTGTTCTTCGAAACGGAAGAGGCTGCTCGGGTCGTGCATCAGCACGTTGGTATCGAGTACGAACAACTTGGCCGGCTCACCACCGCGCGTGCGCGCGGCACTGCCCTTCGATTGCGGTGCGCCGGATGACGGTTTCGATGCCCCGCCACGCGCGGACTCGCCGCCGGGCGACGGGCGCGGCGAGCGGGCGGACGGGTGTTCGTTGTTGGCGGCAGGGGCTTTCGCCACCACGGGGTTGCCGGCCGCCGCGAGGTTGGATGTTGCACGATTGGGCGCAGCGGCGGATTGTCCGCCGCCGGGTTCGCCCAGGGCCGTCTGTTCAGCTTGAGGAATGGGCTTCTTGGCCTCCGTGCGCGAGGGTTTCAGGCGGGTGGGGAACTGGTCCGGGGCAAGTAGCGTGCCCGGTTTCGTCGGCGCCGATGGCAATGGCATAGATTTCCCGTTCAAGAAAAACACTCGACTGCGACGTTTTCACGTCTCAGCAACAAAAAAGCCGCCTGCCCGGACGCACCGGAGAGGCGGCTTGGCTGCGGGCGCCGCCAATGCCGTGGCGACGCTCACAATCTCTGAGTTCTAGGTTGCGCTCGATCATTACGACCGACTATAACGCCACTTATAACGCTTGTACAGCCGCCAAAACTTCGTCCACATGGCTCGGCACCCTGACCCCGCGCCATGCCTTTCGGAGGACGCCGTCGGCGTCGATCAGGAACGTGCTGCGTTCGATGCCAAGGTGTTCTTTACCATACAATTTTTTCTTCTTGATGACGTCGAACAGATGGCACACGGCTTCGTCACCGTCGGAGATGAGCGGGAAGGGCAGCTCGAGCTTGGCCTTGAAATTTTCGTGCGAGCGCAGGCTGTCGCGCGACACGCCGGCAATCTCGGCGCCGGCGGCCGTGAACTGGTCGTAGGCATCGCGGAAATTCATGCCTTCCGTCGTGCAGCCCGGCGTGTTGTCCTTCGGGTAAAAATAGATCACCAGCTTGCGTCCGCGCAGCGCCTTCAGGGAGAAGTCCCCTCCGGTGGCCGGTGCGGAGAAATCGGCGACGGGGGTATCGATTGCGACCGTCACTATAAGCTCCTTGGATAGTGGGCCTGCGTGCTGCCCATAAGCGTGACTGCGTATTGTTGTTGGTAGCGCTCAGGCGGCGCGGCCTTCGACGATCAGTTCGCCGGACCGGCCTTCCACCTCGCCCCACACAACCGGCCGGGCCGGCAGCGCGGCGAGATCCAGGGTGGCATGATATTCGCCCATGGTGACGAGATCATGGCCCTGCGCACGCCAGCCGGCCAGCAGCTTCGCGAACAGCGGCGCGAGTTTCTGGCCTTCGAGTTCGGCATGCAACGTGAACACGTGATCTTGCGCCGGATTTTCGGTCAGGGCAAGCAAATGCCGGGCCACGCCGTCGGCGTCGCGGCCGTCGATGCCGAGAAGTTCATCAACCGTCGGCAGTGTTGTCGGCATCTGAACATGCGACAGGCGCTTGCCGTCAACGACAGGGTAGTGGGGCGCCTCGCCCCGCCCGTCCGAGGCGTACTTCATGCCCCAGGCGTCGATCTGGCGGAACGCGTGGTTGTTCATCTGCCAGCCAGCCGCACCATGCGTGACAGGCGGTGTGCCGAAGATGTCGGTGAAGCGTTCGTACGCACGCGTCATCTGCTTCCCGGTCCAGGCCGCATCGCGGCCGCGCACGTTGTCCTGCCAGTAGACGTGATCCCACGTGTGGATCCCGGTCTCGTGCCCGGCTCGCGCCACGGCGCGCATGGCGTCGGCGCCGCGACGGCCGATATCGGGGCCCGGCAGCAGCGTGCCGTACATCAATGTCTTGAAGCCGTAGTGTTCTACGACGGAGGTGCGCGATACCTTCTTCAGGAAGCCGGGGCGGAAAACGCGCTTGAGCGCCCAGCCCGTGTGGTCGGGGCCCAGGCTGAACAGGAAAGTGGCGCGTGCCTGCGCGTCGGCGAGCAGCCGAACCAGGTTCGGCACGCCTTCATGCGTGCCGCGCAGCGTGTCGACGTCGATTTTCAGGGCGATCTGGGCCATGGCTCGGAAATTCCCGGGAGCAAGTACGAGGAGAGTCGTGCAGAGGGCGCGCTCGGCAGATCGCGCCGAGTCAAAAAACGCCCGGCGCGACGCAATGCGCGGCGGGCGTTCGGCGCGAAATGGGCTCGCTGGCCAAGCGCGAGCGGCTCGCTTACTCGACCAGGCGTCGAGCCTCGGCCACATGGCCGCGATACGCTTCGAAAATCTTGCGCAGGGCGTCGTCCATGCTCGTCGTCGGCTTCCAGTCGAGTTCGGTCATGGTGTTCTCGATCTTCGGCACGCGATTCTGCACGTCCTGGTACCCGTTGCCGTAATACGCGCCGGACGACGTTTCCACCAGCTGGACCTTCTTGGCCGACTCGGCGTACTCGGGGAATTCGCTGGCCAGCTTCAGCATCATGTTGGCCAGTTCGCGCACCGAGAAGTTATTCTTCGGGTTGCCGATGTTGTAGATCTTGCCGCTGGCGATGTCGTTCTTGTTGTCGATGATGCGCACGAGGGCGTCGATACCGTCATCGATGTCGGTGAACGCGCGCTTCTGGCTGCCGCCGTCGACGAGGCTGATGTTCTCGCCGCGGGCGATGTGACCCAGGAACTGCGTGACCACGCGCGACGAACCTTCCTTCGGCGTATAGATCGAGTCGAGGCCGGCGCCGATCCAGTTGAACGGGCGGAACAGCGAGAAGTTCAGGCCTTCCTGCATGCCGTAACCCCAGATCACGCGGTCCATCAGCTGCTTCGAGCACGCGTAGATCCAGCGCGGCTTGTTGATCGGGCCGTAGATCAGCGGCGAGGCTTCCGGATCGAATTCTTCGTCCGTGCACATGCCGTAGACTTCCGACGTCGACGGGAACACGAGGTGCTTGCCGTACTTTACGGCCGAACGCACGATCGGCAGGTTCGCCTCGAAGTCGAGTTCGAACACGCGCAGCGGCGCCTTCACATAGGTGGCGGGCGTGGCGATGGCGACGAGCGGCAGGATCACGTCGCACTTGCGCACGTGATACTCGACCCACTCCTTGTTGATCGTGATGTCGCCTTCGAAGAAATGCATGCGCTCGTGGTTGAGCAGATCGCCGAGGCGGTCCGTCAGCATGTCCATGCCGTAGACTTCCCAGTCGGTGGTCTCGAGGATGCGCTTCGACAGATGGTGGCCGATGAACCCGTTGACACCGAGAATCAGGACTTTTTTCATAATTGCGGTCAGTGATTGAGCTGGGAAAGTTGTGTCGGCGTCACGGGGACGCCGTCCAGCAATAGTTCTTGAATGGCGATGGCGCGGCCGTCGCCGCACACGCCGAGGATCGCATTATCCACTACTTGCAGGCCGAGGGGCAAACCGGCCGGCGGCGTGATGCGCGACAGGCGGGCGCGCGCGACGACCCAGCGGCGTTGCGATTGATCCGTAAACGCCCCCGGATACGGCGGCGCCACAGCGCGGATCAGGTTGTAGACGGCGCTTGCGGGCTGGGTCCAGTCGATACGGCCGTCCTCAGGCTTGCGGCCGCCGAAATAGCTGCCGGCGGCCAGGTCGTTGGGCAGGCGCGGCGCAGTGCCGGCCAGCAGGCCCGGCAGACACGTCCAGAGCGTTTGCTCAGCGGCGACGGTCACCTTCTCGAAGACTACCCCGGCGGTGTCGTCCGGCAGGATCGGCACCGCCGTTTGGGCAACGATGGCGCCCGCGTCGGGCTTGGCCGCCATTTCATGCAGCGTGGCACCGGTCTCGGTTTCGCCACGCAAAACCGCCCAATTGACCGGCACGCGTCCGCGATATTGGGGCAGCAGCGAGCCGTGCATATTGAATGCGCCATGCCTGGCCAGGCCGAGCAGTGCCACCGGGATCATGTGGCGGTAATAGAAGGAGAAAATGAAGTCCGGCGCGATCGCGGCAATTTGCGCGTGCAGGTCGGCACCGCCGGCGTCCTCGGGCGTGACGACCGGGATGCCGTGCTCGGCGGCCACTGCCGCCACGCTGCCGAACCAGATGTTCTCGTTGGGATTGTCCTGGTGGCTGACCACCAGCGCCACGTCGACGCCGCGCGCGAGCAACACTTGCAGGCAGCGCACGCCAACGTTGTGATAGGCAAAAACGACGGCTTTCGAAGTCATGACGAAAAAGCGGGCCGGCGGCCCGCGTCGCAGTTGAGAGGAAGGCCGGCGTTCAGCGGGCGCCCGCCGTGTCCGATTCGGCCGCCTGGGCGGTTGCGGGGGCCGCCGGGGCGTCGCGCTCTTCGAGCACGGCCTGTACGAGATAGCGCGGGCGCTGGCGAACCTGCTGATAGATCCGGCCGATGTACTCGCCGAGCAGGCCCATGCCGAACAGGATCACGCCCAGCAGGCAGAATGTCACTGCGAATAGCGTGAATACCCCCTGGACTTCCGAGCCGAACAGGAAGCGCCGTGCGATCAGCACGATGAACAGCAGGCCCGAGCCGATCGACAGCGATATGCCGATGCCCGAGAGCCACTGCAGCGGGACGACCGAAAACCCGGTGACCAGGTCGAAATTCAGACGAATCAGGCTGTACAGCGAATACTTCGATTCGCCGGCGAAGCGTTCTTCGTGCGCGACGTCCACTTCCACCGGGTTCTGGGCAAACGTATAGGCCAGCGCCGGAATGAACGTATTGATCTCGCGGCACTGGTTGACGGTGTCGACGATATGCCGGCTGTAGCCGCGCAGCATGCAGCCCTGATCGGTCATGCGGATGCGCGTAATGCGTTCGCGCAGGCGGTTCATGACCCGCGAGGCATTGCGGCGGAACCACGTGTCCTGACGGTTCATGCGGATCGTGCCGACATAGTCGTGGCCCGCTGCGAGCTTCTCGACGAGCTTGCCGATTTCCTCGGGCGGGTTCTGCAGGTCGGCGTCAAGGGTGATGACCCATTCGCCGCGCGTGTGCTCGAAGCCCGCAAGGATGGCCATATGCTGGCCGTAATTGCCGTTGAACAGCACCACGCGGGTGACGTCCGGACGGACGCGGAATTGCTCGGCAAGCATGGCGGCCGAGCGGTCCCGGCTGCCGTCGTTGACGAACACGATCTCGTAGGGCAGCCCCAATTGATCGAGCGCGGGATACAGGCGCGCGAACAACGCGGCCAATCCGGCTTCTTCGTTATAAACAGGGATGACGACGGAGAGTTGCGGTCGATTCATTTTTGATAGTGAGCACAAATTGCGTTGACGGCCTCGCATACGCGGGCAACGTCGGCGTCTTCCATGCCCGGGAAGAGCGGCAGCGTGACGATGCTGCGTCCCAGGCGCTCGGCGTGCGGAAACTGGCCTTCCCGGAAGCCGAGCGAGCGATACAGGGTAAACAGGTGAATAACGGGGTAGTGTACGCCACTGCCGATGCCGCGCTCTTTCAGTTGTGCCATGAATCCGGCACGGTCGAGTGAGAGGCGGTGCTCCGGCAGCACGATCTGGAACATGTGCCAGTTGGTATCGGTGAAGTTGACCGGCGGCAATTCGACCCCGATCGCCGCTGCGGGGCCTTGGCGCAAGCCGTCGAAATACAGGCGCGCCAGTGCGGTGCGGCGCGCGTTGAACGCCGCCAGGTGCGGCATCTGGCCGAGACCGACGCGCGCGGCGACGTCCGTGAGGTTGTATTTGCCGCCGAGCACGTCGACGTCCATGCCGTCGAAACCGGTGCGGGTGACGCCCTGGAGGCGGTATTTTTCGGCCAGGCGGGCTTCGTCGGCGTTGTTGAAGACGAGCGCGCCGCCCTCGATCGACGTCAGGTTCTTGTTCGCATGGAAGCTGAACGACACCAGGTCTCCGATCGCACCGATGCGCTTGCCGCCCCAGGTCGACCCCATGGCCTGCGCGGCGTCTTCGATCACGCGCAGGTTGTGACGGCGGGCGATGTCGTACAGGCGGTCCATGTCGACCGGCAAGCCGGCCAGGTACACGGGCAGGATGGCACGCGTTTTCGGCGTAATGGCCTTCTCGACGAGGTCGAGGTCGAAGTTTCGCGTGACCGGGTCGACGTCGACGAACACCGGCGTCGCACCCACTTCGAGAATGACGTTCGAGGTGGCGACCCACGTCAGGGGCGTGGTGATCACTTCATCGCCGGCTTGCACGCCGGCGATGCGCAGCGCGATCTCCAGCGTGGCCGTGCCGGAATTGAAGGCGCGAACGGGGCGGCCGCCGAAATACTCGGACAATGCGGCCTCGAAGGCCTGGACCTGCGGGCCGGACGTAATCCAGCCCGAGCGCAGCACGTCGACCACGCCGGCGATGGTCGCATCGTCGATCGTGGGGCGCGTAAATGGCAGAAACGGTTGCGTCATGGTGAAACGGTTCCTCGGGTGGGGGGCGGGGAGCTGCGGCCGCCGGCGCTCAACTGCGCGCCAGCACGTAGACGCCGACCAGGATGATGCCGATGGCGGCCATGCGCTGCATCGACAACGTCTCGCCGAATAGATACCAGGCGGCAATGGCGTTGACCACATACCCGAGCGAGAGCATCGGGTAGGCGATCGACACCTGGACGCGCGACAGGGCGAGAATCCAGACGACGACGCTGATCGCGTAACAGAAAAGACCGCCGATGATCGGGACCTGCGTGGCCAGCTTGATGCCGATCGGGACAATGTTCTCACGCGTGAATGCCAGCGCGCCGATGGCACCTGCACCGGCCTTGAGCAGCAATTGCGCACAGGCATTGAGCAGCACGCCGGTCAGGATAAGCGAAAACGTCGTCAGATTCATGGAACGTTTATGAACGTTTGTGAAAGATTATGGAGATTTTTCCGGTTTCCGGTGCACGTTCCAGTGCGTTCACGGCTTCGCAATGATCACGCGGCGCGCATCGCTTGCGATGACGCGCATGGGCAGATGCGCCGCTTCCAGCTTGGGCATCAGCTCCGGATCGACGAGCGCGAGCGCCTTCGGATCGGCGAGCCAGCGGTCATGGAACGCTTCGAGCGTCGGCACCCATTTCTGCGGCTCCTGCGAAATGCCGAAGGCGAGTTCGTCCTGATGGGCGACCATGATCATCGTATGACGCAGATAGAACGGCATCGTATGGTCGAGCGTGCCGACCGAGTAGAACGGCGTATCGGGGCCCAGCTTGTTCATTTCCGACTTGACGGCGGGCACCAGCAGCACGCCGGTGCTGTAGCGGCCGAACGACTCGTGGCCGAGGCCGCCGATCATCACCAGCATGAACATGGCGCCCGCAAAGGCGATGATGCCGCGGCGAGCGCTGTGGCGCGCCAGGCGCCACGCGATGAAGATACCGATCAGGCCGGCCGCATAGGCGAAATACAGCCAGATCTGGAAGGCCTTGTACAACTCGACCGGATTGCGGGCGGAGCCATGGCGGCCGACGAGCACGGCCGTCAGCACGAAGGCCAGCACCAGGAGCACGGCGTAGCCGGCGAGATCGCGGCGCAAGCGCTCTTTCGTCACCTGCGACAGGAACAGGCCGAACAGCAGGGCCATGGCCGGCGCGATCGGCAAGATATAGGAAATCAGCTTCGAATGGGAGTAGCTGAAGAACGCGAAGATGAAGATCACCCAGACCCACATCAGCACGGCCGGCTTGAAGCCATTGGGTTGGCCGGGCATGCGCAGGGTGGCCAGGACCGTCTGGGGCAGCACCGACAGCCACGGCAGGAAGCCGACGAGGAACACCGGCACGAAATACCAGGGCGCGCCCTGGCGGTTATGCTCGTTGGTCAAAAAGCGGCGGAAGTGTTCGTTGACGAAGAAAAAGTCGAAGAATTCCGGATTGTGCTGCTGCACCAGGATGAACCAGGGCGCCGCGATCGCAAGAAAGACGATCAGGCCGCTGCCGAGATACAGGCGCTTCCAGAGCGCCCAGTCGCGCGTAATCAATGAGTAGATGATGAGCACGGCGCCCGGCAGCACGATGCCGATCAGGCCCTTGCTGAGCACCGCCAGCGCCATGCCGGCCCAGCACAGCCACATCCAGCCGCGCACCTGTGCCTTCGGCAGTCCAGGGCGCTGCGCGAGCAGCAAGCCGCACAGGGTGATGGCCATCATGAACGACAGGCCCATGTCGAGCACGTTGAAGTGGCCGAGCAGCGCCCACAGCGGTGCGCCGGCGAGGGCGGCAGCCGCCATCAGGCCCACGCGGCCGTTGAACACGCGGCGGCCGGTGTACCCGACGAGCAGCACGCCGCCAAAGCCGGTCAGGGCCGTCCACAGGCGCGCCTGCCATTCGCCAAGGCCGAATGCCATGAACGTGAGGGCGTTCATCCAGGTCTGCAGGGGCGGCTTCTCGAAGTATTTGTAACCGTTGTAGCGCGGGGTGATCCAATCGCCGGTGACCCACATTTCCCGGGCCATTTCGGCGTAGCGGCCCTCGTCGCTCGAAATCAGGTGGCGATAGTCGAGCACGCCGAACCAGATCAGCGCGAACGAGATCAGGAGAAGCCAGAAGGCGGTGGGCGAGAGGGGGTAGGGGTCGAGCGATGTGTGGCGGGTATCGGGATGGCTCACGCGGGAGTCTCGCTTTCGATCAATAGGGCCAGGGCCACCTTGCGGCCTTCGGCCATCAGGATGTTATAGGTGCGACACGCCGCCTGGAAGTCCATGGCCTCGACGCCGATCCGCGCGCCGGCCAGCGAGGCCGTCAGTCGCGGATGCGGAAAGCGAAGCCGTTTGCCGCTGCCGAAAATCACGACCTCGGGGGCGAAGCTCAGGAGCGCGTCGAAGTGCTCAGGCAGCAGCGAATCGAAAGAGTTCACCGGCCATTTCACGACTTCGCCCTCGGGAACAACCACCACGCTGTGCTCGAAGCGGACCTTGTTGACGTCGATGTAGTCCGGACCGTAGCCGGTGACGGTATTCCACGCCTGCAGCGGATCTTGATGCAGTTTCACTTTCGGAGTATCCCAAAGGGCAATGCGGCACCCGTCGGCGGCCACCGGAATGCCGGCGCAGCGCCGCGCATCTTGCCTTGGCGCGGCCAAACCGTCAATGATGCATTGCCGAAGTCTGTCATAATTGGCTAAATTATAACTTTTTGCCGTTCATCCACGGCAGAAACCGGTGCACTGCAGCATGATGCAGTGCTCGGGTTCGTTTTGCCGCCCGCCTAGAAGAACATCGCCGTGAAACCGATCCTGAAATCGCAGAAATTGCAGAATGTCTGTTATGACATTCGCGGGCCCGTACTGGAACATGCCAAGCGCATGGAAGACGAAGGCCACCGTATCATCAAGCTGAACATCGGCAATCTGGCGCCGTTCGGCTTCGAGCCGCCCGACGAGATCGTCCAGGACATGATCCGCAACCTGCCCAATTCGGCGGGCTACTCGGACTCGCGCGGCGTGTTCGCGGCCCGCAAGGCGATCATGCATTATTGCCAGCAGAAGCGGATCAAGGATGTCCAGCTCGACGACATCTACCTGGGCAACGGCGCCTCCGAACTGATCGTGATGGCGATGCAGGCATTGCTCAACGATGGCGATGAAGTCCTCGTGCCGGCGCCCGATTACCCGTTGTGGACCGCTGCCGTGAGCCTGTCCGGCGGCACCCCTGTGCATTACGTCTGCGATGAGCAGGCCGACTGGCAGCCCGACCTCGACGACATTCGGCGCAAAATCACGCCGAACACGCGCGCCATTGTCATCATCAACCCGAACAATCCTACCGGCGCGCTGTATTCCGACGCACTGCTGCAGGACATTGTGCTGCTCGCACGCGAGCACAAGCTGATCATCTACGCCGACGAAATCTACGACAAGATCATCTACGACGGGGCGACGCATACGTCGATCGCATCGTTGTCGGAGGACGTGCTGACCGTGACGTTCAATGGCCTGTCGAAAAGCTATCGCGCGTGCGGCTACCGTGCGGGCTGGATGGTCGTGTCGGGCGACAAGCGTCCGGCGCACGACTACATCGAGGGGCTCAACATCCTCGCGTCGATGCGGTTGTGCCCGAACGTGCCGGGCCAGTATGCGATCCAGACGGCGCTGGGCGGTTACCAGAGCATCAACGATCTGATCGTGCCCGGCGGCCGGCTGTATGAGCAGCGCGAGATCGCGCATCGTATGCTGACCGAGATTCCGGGCGTGACGTGCGTCAAGCCGAAGGCGGCGCTGTATCTGTTCCCGCGCCTCGACCCGACGCTGTATCCGATTGACAACGACCAGGAGTTCATTCTCCAGCTGCTGCTGGAAGAGAAAGTGCTGCTGGTGCAGGGTAGCGGCTTCAACTGGCTGCATCCCGACCATTTCCGCGTAGTGTTCCTGCCTCACGAGGGCGATTTGCAAGACGCCATTAGCCGCATTGCCCGTTTCCTCGACGGTTACCGCCGTCGTCACGGCAAGTGAGCCGCAAGAGAGCCGCGCAAGCGATTCCGACCATTTGAGTAGAAAACGCATGAAACCGATCAAAGTTGGCCTGCTGGGCCTGGGGACGGTGGGCTATGGAGCCTTCCGGGTATTGGCGCGCAATCAGGAAGAAATTCAGCGCCGGGCGGGCCGCGGCATCGAAGTCACCAAGATAGCGGTGCGCGACGTTGAGCGCGCCCGTGCCTTGGTGGCCGGCGCGTGCGAGGTCGTGGGCGACCCGATGCTGGTGGTGTCCGACCCCGACATCGATATCGTTGTCGAGACGATCGGCGGTTATGACCTGACGCGCGAACTCGTGCTGCAGGCGATCGCCAACGGCAAGCACATCGTCACGGCCAACAAGGCGCTGCTGGCCGTCTACGGCAACGAGATCTTCGCGGCGGCGCGCAAGGCCAACGTCATGGTCGCGTTCGAAGCGGCTGTGGCCGGCGGCATTCCGATCATCAAGGCGCTGCGCGAAGGGCTGACGGCCAACCGCATCCAGTGGATCGCCGGCATCATCAACGGCACCACGAACTTCATCCTGTCCGAAATGCGCGACAAGGGCATCGATTTCGATGCCGCGCTGGCCGACGCGCAGCAGCTCGGCTATGCAGAAGCCGATCCGACCTTCGACATCGAAGGCGTCGACGCCGCGCACAAGGTCACGATCATGAGCGCCATCGCCTTCGGCGTGCCGGTGCAGTTCGACAAGGCCTACGTCGAGGGCATCTCCAGGCTGGCCGCCATCGACATCAAGTATGCGGAAGAACTCGGCTACCGTATCAAGCTGCTCGGCATCACGCGCCGCACGGACGCAGGGATCGAACTGCGCGTGCACCCGACGCTGATCCCGGCCAAGCGCCTGATCGCCAATGTGGAAGGGGCAATGAACGCCGTGCTGGTGCATGGCGACGCTGTCGGTGCGACGCTGTATTACGGCAAGGGGGCGGGCGCCGAGCCGACCGCATCGGCCGTGGTTGCCGACATTGTCGACGTGACCCGCCTGCACACCGCCGATCCGGAGCATCGCGTGCCGCATCTGGCGTTCCAGCACGACGCGCTGTCGAACACGCCGGTGCTGCCGATCGAGGAAGTCACGACCAGCTACTACCTGCGCCTGTGCGTTGCCGATAAGGCGGGCGTGCTGGCCGAGATCACGCGTATCCTGGCCGACCTGAACATTTCGATCGACGCGCTGCTGCAGAAGGAATCGCGCGAAGGCGAGCCGCAGACCGACATCATCATCCTGACGCACGAGACGCAGGAGAAGCATATCAACGCCGCGATCGCCAAAATCGAGGCGCTCGAGACCGTGCTCTCCAAGGTCACGCGCATCCGCATGGAAGCCCTGAGCTGAACGGCGCTCGCGCCATGAATTGTCGATAGGACGCATACGCCATGAAATATCTTTCCACGCGCGGCGCCGGCACCTTGTCCGGTACGCCGCAGTCGTTCTCCAGCATTCTGCTGGGCGGCCTGGCTCCCGACGGCGGGCTGTATCTGCCGACGGCGTACCCGCAAGTCACGAAGGCCGAACTGTCCGCGTGGCGCCAACTGTCGTACGCCGATCTGGCGGCCGAAGTGCTGCACAAGTTCATCGACGACGTGCCCGTCGAGATCCTGCGCGACCTGACGCGCCGCACCTACACCGCCGAGGGATACAAGAACGTGCGTCCGGGGGAGAACGCCGCCGATATCACGCCGCTCGTCACGCTCGGCGAGGAAAACGGCGCGCCGCTGTCGCTGCTTGCGCTGTCGAACGGTCCGACGCTGGCGTTCAAGGACATGGCCATGCAATTGCTCGGCAATCTGTTCGAGTACGCATTGGCCCAGCACGGTGACGCCCTGAACATTCTCGGGGCGACGTCGGGCGACACCGGCAGCGCGGCGGAATACGCCATGCGCGGCAAGGACGGCATCCGTGTCTTCATGCTTTCGCCGGCCGGCAAGATGAGCGCGTTCCAGACCGCGCAGATGTACAGCCTGCAGGACCCGAACATCTTCAACCTCGCGGTCGACGGCGTGTTCGACGACTGCCAGGACATCGTCAAGGCGGTATCCAACGATCACGCATACAAGGCGCGCCACAAGATCGGCACCGTCAACTCGATCAACTGGGCGCGCGTCGTCGCGCAGGTCGTGTACTACTTCAAGGGTTACTTCGCTGCCACCGGCGGCACCGGGGGCAGCGACCGCGAGATTTCATTCACGGTCCCGTCGGGCAACTTCGGCAACGTTTGCGCCGGTCATATCGCGCGCATGATGGGCCTGCCGGTGCGCAAGCTGGTTGTCGCGACGAACGAAAACGATGTCCTCGACGAATTCTTCCGCACCGGCCGGTATCGTGTGCGCAAGTCGGCCGAGACGTACCATACGAGCAGCCCGAGCATGGACATCTCCAAGGCCTCGAACTTCGAGCGTTTCATGTTCGACCTGCTCGGCCGCGACGCCGAGCGGACCGTGGCACTGTTCCGTTCGGTGGAGACGGAGGGCGGCTTCGATCTGTCGGGCACCGACGCCTTTGCGCGCGTGGCCGAATTCGGCTTCGTGTCGGGCCGCAGTACCCATGCGGACCGGATCGAGACGATTCGCGACGTGGTCAAGCGCTACGATATCGTCATCGACACCCACACCGCCGACGGCGTGAAGGTGGCCCGCGAGGCGCTTGAGCCGGGCGTGCCGATGGTCGTGCTCGAGACGGCGCAGCCTGCGAAGTTCGCGGAAACGATCCTTGATGCGCTCGGCAGCGAGCCGCCGCGGCCGGCAGGCTTCGAGAAACTCGAAGCGTTGCCGCAACGTTTCGATACTGTGCCGGCCGATGCCGAACGCATCAAGGCGTTCATCGCCGGCCATACCGGGCTGTAAGCCATGCTCAGCACCCAGGAAGCGCTCAGTGCCGTGCTCGACGCGGCACGTCCCGTCGGCGCGTTCGAGACGATCGACACGCTGTCGGCCAATGGCCGCGTGCTCGCCGCCGATATCGTCGCCACGCTCGACGTCCCGCCCATGGACACGAGTGCGATGGACGGCTACGCCATGCGTTGCGGCGACCTGACCGGTGCCGAGACGGCCTTGCCCGTCACCCAGCGCATTCCGGCCGGCCATCAGCCGGAACCTCTGGAGATCGGCACTGCCGCGCGCATTTTCACGGGCGCGCCGCTGCCCGAGGGCGCTGACACGGTGGTGATGCAGGAGCAATGCGAGGCGGTGGACGACGGTAACCGCGTGATCGTTCGCCACGCGCCGCAAGCGGGCGAGTTCGTCAACCGACAGGGCTCGGATATTCGTAACGGCAGCGTCATTCTGGCGGCCGGCACGCGCCTGGGGCCGCAAGCGCTTGGGCTGGCTGCCTCGGTCGGTTGTGCGTCGCTGACCGTGAGCCGCCGTCTGCGTGTGGCAGTGTTCTACACCGGCGACGAACTGACGATGCCGGGCGAAACCTTGCGCCCGGGGGGCATCTACAATTCAAATCGATTCGTATTGCGCGGTTTGCTCGACAACCTCGGTTGCGAATTGACGGATTACGGCATCGTGCCGGACAACTTGGCGGCGACCCGGGCGATTCTGCGCGACGCTGCGCGGTCGAACGACCTGATCATCACGTCGGGCGGCGTATCGGTGGGCGAGGAGGATCACGTGAAGCCGGCAGTGGAAGCGGAAGGGCGCTTGAACCTCTGGCAGATTGCACTCAAGCCGGGCAAGCCGCTGGCGTTCGGCGAAGTCATCAATGCCGCGGCCGAACCGGCGGCGCGCCGGGCCTGGTTCATCGGCTTGCCGGGCAATCCGGTGTCCAGTTTCGTGACCTTCCTGTTGTTCGTGCGCCCGTTCATTTTGCGGCTGCAAGGGGCGACGGACGTGACCCCGCGCCGCCTTGCGCTGCGCGCCGATTTCACGCAGAAGAAGGCCGACCGCCGCAACGAATTCCTGCGTGCGCGCATCAACGCGACGGGCGGTCTGGACCTGTTCCCGAATCAGAGTTCGGCGGTGCTCACGTCGACCGTCTGGGGCGACGGCCTGATCGACAATCCGCCCGGTCACCGCATCGAAGCGGGCCAGACGGTGGCGTTCCTGCCGTTCGCCGAACTGTTGTCCTGAATGCTGGAGTCATTGCGATGAAAATTGAACTCCGCTATTTCGCGAGCGTGCGTGAAGCGCTGGGCCGCAGCGAAGAAGTGGTCGACTTGCCGGATGAGGTGGTCACCGTTGGCGACGTCCGTCACTGGCTGCAGCGCCGCGGCGATCCGTGGCAGGACACGCTGGCCGAGGGCCGTGCGCTGCGCATGGCGCTCAACCACCAGATGTGCCGGCCGAACGTGCGTATCAGCGACGGTTGCGAAGTCGCGTTTTTTCCGCCCGTCACGGGCGGTTGAGCCGGGAGCCCGCCATGACGGTCCGCGTCCAGACTGAAGATTTCGACTTGTCCGCCGAAGTGCGCGCGCTGCGTGCGGACGATTACCGCGTCGGCGCAATCGCGAGCTTCGTCGGCACCGTGCGGGATTTGAACGACGGGCAGGACGTCGCCCGCATGACGCTCGAGCACTATCCCGGGATGACAGAAAAGGCGCTCGAGGCTATCGTTGAAAAGGCGCGTGCGCGTTGGGACATTTACGACGCGCTGGTCATCCATCGCCACGGCGAACTCGGGCCGGGCGACCAGATCGTCCTTGTGGCGGTCACGTCGGCGCACCGGGGCGAGGCGTTTGCCGCCTGCGAGTTCATCATGGACTATCTGAAGACGGAAGCGCCGTTCTGGAAAAAAGAAGTGACGCCGCAGGGCGAGCGTTGGGTCGATGCCCGCGAGGCAGATGACGCCGCACGCGGTCGTTGGGGCGACGACGCACTCACGCGTTGACGCCGCGGTCCGCCGCGCGCAGACGCTTCACACTCTCCAACAGCGCCCGCTGCGACGGCGGCAGGGCGTACTCCCAGCCGAACAGTCCCAGTTGAAGGCTCTCGGCAATCCGCACGGCCGGCTCGGCGAAGTCGATCGCCGCTTCCGGCGTGAAGCACCGCTCCAAGGTATCGAAAAACAGCGCCAGCCAACGGCTGAAATGTTCGCCGGACAGGTGGGCAAACGACTGGTGCGCCTGCATCACATTGCCGCGATACGTCTTGCTGCCCAGCACAATGCTGCACCAGAACTCAACCATCTTGCCCAGGTGCTGATCCCAGCGGCCTTCCAGCGCGCCGCGGAACACCGGGCCGATCAGGTCGTCATCGCGTACGCGGCCGTAAAAGGTGTGAACCAGCACGCGCACGGCATCGGCATCGACTGTGCCCAAGCGCTTTGCGGCATCGTGGATAGGGGGCGTATCGGCGGTTGCCGCAGGGGAGGTGGAGGCGTTCATTGTCTTGGGCGTCAGTCGGGCAGCAAGTCGGTGCGAGGGGCGCGGCATCACGTCGCGGGCGCACAAAACATGGCGTAAAAATCACTATTATGAACTTCATGCCGGCGCGCGTCCGGCGTTGCCCATTGCCCCACGTTCGGCCCCGAGCTTTTCGGGACAGGCCGCCGTCTGCGGGCCCTGATTTCGTCCTGTTGTATTTCGTTCCATTTTCCGAGACGAATCCTCTTGAAAACTAAGTGGCATGTCCGCACATCCGATCCAGAACGCAATTCTTACCGGAGCACTTGATGCGACAAGACAAATTCACCACGCAGTTTCTGGAAGCGCTGGCTGATGCCCAGAGCTTGGCCGTCGGGCGCGATCAGCAATACATTGAAGCGCCGCACTTGCTGGCGGCGCTGCTCGCGCAAAACGAAGGCGCGGCGCGCTCGTTGCTGGCCCGTGCCGGCGTGCAGGTTGCGGCGCTGGCCAGCGACGCCGAGGCTGCGATTGCACGCCTGCCGCAGGTGCAGGGCACAGACGGCAACGTTCAGGTCGGCCGCGAACTGGCCGGGCTGCTCAATCAGGCCGACAAGGAAGCCCAGAAGCATGGCGACAGCTATATTGCGAGCGAAATGTTCCTGCTCGCGCTGGCCGACGACAAGGGCGAAACCGGGCGTCTGGCGCGTGCGCGCGGCCTGACCCGCAAGGCGCTGGAAGCCGCCATCGAAGCGGTGCGCGGCGGCCAGTCCGTCGACAACCAGGACGCCGAAAGCCAGCGCGAAGCCCTGAAGAAATACACCCTCGACCTGACCGAGCGGGCCCGGGCGGGCAAGCTCGATCCCGTGATCGGCCGGGATGACGAAATCCGCCGCACTATCCAGATCCTGCAGCGCCGGACCAAGAACAATCCGGTGCTCATCGGCGAACCGGGCGTCGGCAAGACGGCCATCGTCGAAGGACTGGCGCAGCGCATCGTCAATGGCGAAGTGCCCGAGTCGCTGAAGAACAAGCGCGTGCTGGCGCTCGACATGGCGGGCCTGCTGGCCGGCGCCAAATTCCGCGGCGAGTTCGAAGAGCGTCTGAAGGCGGTGCTCAACGACCTCGCGAAGGACGAGGGCAGCACGATCGTTTTCATCGACGAACTCCATACGATGGTCGGTGCCGGAAAGGCCGAAGGCGCGATGGACGCGGGCAATATGCTCAAGCCCGCCCTGGCGCGCGGCGAACTGCATTGTGTCGGCGCGACCACGCTCGACGAATACCGCAAGTACATCGAGAAGGATGCCGCGCTGGAACGCCGCTTCCAGAAGGTGCTCGTCGACGAACCGACCGTGGAGGCGACCATCGCCATCCTGCGCGGCTTGCAGGAAAAGTACGAGCTGCACCACGGCGTGGAGATCACCGATCCGGCCATTGTCGCGGCGGCGGAATTGAGCCATCGCTATATCACGGACCGCTTTCTGCCGGACAAGGCGATCGACCTGATCGACGAGGCCGCCTCGAAGATCAAGATGGAAATCGACTCCAAGCCGGAGGTGATGGACAAGCTCGACCGCCGCCTGATCCAGCTCAAGATCGAGCGCGAAGCGATGAAGAAGGAGACTGACGAGGCCTCCCAGAAGCGGCTTGCACTGATCGAAGAGGAGATCTCGCGGCACGAGCGGGAATACGCCGATCTGGAAGAGATCTGGACGGCCGAGAAAGCCGCCGTGCAAGGCAGCGCGCAGTTGAAGGAAGAGATCGAGAAGACGCGTGCCGACATCACGCGGCTGCAGCGCGAGGGCAAGCTCGACAAGGTGGCCGAGCTGCAATACGGCAAGCTGCCGCAACTTGAGGCGCGTTTGCGCGACGCGGCGCAAGCCGAGGCGTCGGGCAAGGCGCAAGAGCGTCCGCGCCTGCTGCGCACGCAAGTCGGCGCGGAGGAAATCGCCGAGGTCGTGTCGCGCGCCACGGGCATTCCGGTGTCGCGGATGATGCAGGGCGAGCGCGAAAAGCTGCTGCACATGGAAGACAAGCTCCACGAACGCGTGATCGGGCAGGACGAGGCGATCATGGCCGTGTCCGACGCCATCCGCCGTTCGCGTGCGGGGTTGGCCGATCCGAACCGGCCGTATGGGTCGTTCCTGTTCCTGGGGCCGACCGGCGTGGGCAAGACCGAACTGTGCAAGGCGCTGGCCATGTTCCTGTTCGATTCGGAGGAGCATCTGATCCGCATCGACATGAGCGAGTTCATGGAGAAGCACAGCGTGGCGCGTCTGATCGGTGCGCCGCCGGGATACGTGGGCTACGAGGAAGGCGGCTACCTGACCGAAGCGGTGCGCCGCAAGCCGTACAGCGTGATCCTGCTCGACGAAGTCGAGAAGGCGCACCCGGACGTCTTCAACGTGCTGCTGCAGGTGCTCGACGATGGCCGCATGACCGACGGGCAGGGCCGTACCGTGGACTTCAAGAACACGGTGATCGTGATGACGTCGAACCTCGGTTCGTCGTTGATCCAGTCGATGATCGGCGAGTCGCAGGATCGCATCAAGGATGCGGTGTGGGGCGAGATCAAGGAGCATTTCCGTCCGGAATTCCTGAACCGGATCGACGAAGTCGTGGTGTTCCACGGCCTCGACCAGAAGCACATCGAGTCGATCGCGAAGATCCAGATCGAGCGCTTGCGCGAACGTCTGGCGAAGATGGACATGGTGTTGTCGGTGTCGCAGGCGGCGCTCACGCACGTGGCGCGCGAAGGCTTCGATCCGGTGTTCGGCGCGCGGCCGCTCAAGCGGGCGATCCAGCAGGAAATCGAAAACCCGGTCGCAAAGCTGATTTTGTCGGGCAAGTTTGGTCCGAAGGATACGGTGCCGGTGGACTGGCGCGAAGGCCGCTTCACGTTCGATCCGGCGCCTGCCGCGCAGTAAGGCGATCGGGAGCGCAGGACAAGACGCCGTGGGTTTTCCCACGGCTTTTTTTTTGTTGCGCCCGGCAGGGCGCACTCACTGAGTGTTTTTCTACCCATGTTGACATTGCGATTGCCTATCTGTAGCATTTTCACTAACGCGTCATGAGTTGCGTTAGTGAAAACAGGAAAACATCATTTATGACCATTCACGCTGACTACGACTATATTGTCGTGGGCGCTGGGTCGGCTGGCTGTGTACTCGCCAACCGGCTTTCGACTGATCCGCTCCACAAGGTTCTGCTTCTGGAGGCGGGCGGATGGGATAGAAGTCCGCTCATTCACATTCCTGGCGGATTCCTTCCGATGCTGCAGGGTGGATTGTTCAGTTGGAAATATGAAACGGCACCGCAACAGAATTTGAACAATCGCGTGCTGCATGATGTGCGCGGTAAGGTCATTGGCGGGAGCAGTTCGATTAACGGCATGTGCTACAGCCGCGGTGCACCGGAAATCTTCGATGAGTGGGCGCGTCTCGGGAATAAGGGGTGGTCCCACGCGGAGGTGTTGCCCTACTTCAAGCGCGCCGAAGGCAATGAACACGGCGAGAACGCGTTTCACGGCGGCAGCGGTCCTCTGCGTGTGACGCAGGCTCGCATTGACAATCCTGCATCGGCGGCTTGGCTGGACGCAGCGCAACAGGCCGGGTTCCCATACAGCGACGATCACAACGGCAGCAAGCCCGAGGGCTTCGGTCCGTCGGATCGGACCATTCTCAACGGACGCAGGATCAGCTCTGCCGTCGCGTACTTGCGGCCTGCCCTTCGCAGAAAGAATTTGAAAGTCGAGACGAAGGCGCACGCCACCAAGCTTTTATTTCAGGGCATGCGTGTCATCGGCGTCGAATATGTGCAGGGCGGGAAAGTCAAACGCGCTTACGCCCGTGAAGAAGTCATTTCGAGCGGTGGCGTGTTTCAATCGGCGCAGTTGTTGATGTTGTCGGGAATTGGTGATGCGAATCACCTGAAGTCGGTAGGCATAAACCCCGTTATCGACCTCAAGGGTGTGGGGCAAAACTTGCATGACCATGTCGGTTCCCAGATTCAGATCGCCTGCCCGCAGCCGGTAACTGACTACAAGTATTTCGAGAGCCGTCTGGCCATGGCCAAAGCGGGGCTAAGCTATTTGTTCAAGCGATCCGGACCTGCGGCAGGAAACAGCACCGACGCCATCGCCTATCTTCGGTCCGGTGCAACGGGTCATTCGGAATTGGATCTCAAGTTTTACCTGATCCCCATCATGCCGAGCGCGACCGGCGTCGTGCCGGAGCACGGCGTATCGAACCTGATTATCCTGACTCGACCGGAAAGTCGTGGAGAGTTGAAACTGCGCTCGGCGGATCCTGCGACGCCGCCGCTCATTAACGCGAACTATTTGGCCCATGAACGGGATCGCGAAGCGCTCAGACGGGGTGTGAGAATTGCGCGCGACATATTCGGTCAGCGAGCCTATGATGCTTTCCGTGGTCGGGAGGTTGCGCCGGGCGTGGATTGCTCGGGCGACGCTCAGTTGGACGATTATTTCCGGGAGACAATCAACCCCAATTATGAGGCGGTCGGCACTTGCAGAATGGGTAACGACGATCTCGCCGTGGTGAACGACAGGTTGCAGGTGCATGGCACCGAGGGGCTGAGGGTTGTTGACGGATCCGTCATGCCGAGAATATCGACCGGCGATCCTAGTGCTTCCATCATCATGATCGCGGAAAAGGCCGCCGAGATGATCACAAACGATGCCTGACGATTGAGCGTCAGAGCGCATGCGCGTGACCGTGGGGGCGCGCATGGCGCAGGGTGGCGCCTGCCGCGTCACTCATGAACCATGCGGCGGACTGCGCCCCGAAGCGTATTCGGTGCCGCCGTTTGCGCCGCAATCCACGCCACCACGCAAACCGTTCGTCTCGAGGAAACCACCGTTCGTCGCATCGATGCGGCGGTGCCGGCAGCCCGGGGCTAACGTCGAATCGTCATACAGGGCCAATGAGGAGAAAGCCATGACGATTCTGACGATTCACTTGCTGGCGGCGTCGGCCGCGCTGGTCTGCGGCACGACGGTCATGATGATGCGGCGCGGCACGCTTGTGCACCGCAGGTTGGGCATGATGTGGGTGGCGGCAATGGCGATCACCGCGCTGACGAGTTTCGGCATCCGTTCCTTGCACCCGGGGCATTTTTCGGCGCTACACGGTTTGGCGCTGGTCGTGCTGTTCGGCCTGGCGCGCGCTGTCTGGGCGATTCGGCATGGCAATGTGCGTGCCCATCGGATGTCGATGACAGGGATGTACGTAGGGCTTATCGTTGCCGGAACCTTGGCGTTCGCGCTGCCTGGGCGGACACTGAACCGGTGGGTCCGCGACACGGTACAGACACGCGTCACGGACGCGGGTAACAGGTACGGAGCGACGGTGGCGGCGAGTGCGGCGCCGGCGCACCGGACGATGGCATCGAACGGAGAGACACGGCAATGAAGACGACGCTTTCCGGTTCGCCCGATGCGGCTGCCGGCGCAAAGCCGGGCGCATGGGCAGGCTTCGGGGTGGAGATCGCGGCCATTGCCGTGTTCAACACGGTCATCGCCGCTGCGCTGTACGCCTTTCACTTTGGCGGCTCATTCTGGCAGAACTGGGTGTTCAGCCAGTGTATCGGCATGTCGATCCTGCTTTTCGTGGACGGTGGCCGTCGGTGGCGCTGGCGCGGCGGCGAGCCATCGCATGCCGGCTTCCTCGGCGTGATGCTTGGCGGATGCCTTGGCGGCTTGCTCGTCGGCGTGGTGCTGGGCACATGGCTGTTGGGCTTGCCGTTCTCGATCTGGCGGCCGAGCGCGGGACATAGCCTCCCAGTGGCGTTGGGCGTGGCGCTCGTCGCGACGGGGTTGGCCTCCTGGTATGGGTGGTCGCGTGCGCGTCTGGCGCAACTCAAGGCAACGGCGGCGCAGCAGGCGCTGGCGCAGGCGGCCGTGGAAAAGCAACTGGTGCAGGCGCAGTTGCAAGCGCTTCAAGCGCAGATCGAGCCCCATTTCCTCTTCAACGTGTTGGCCAACCTCGATTCGTTGATCGCGAGCGACCCGGCGCGTGCCCGCTTGCTGCTTGGCCATCTGAACCGGTTTTTGCGCAATTCGCTGACGGCGATCCGGGCCGGGCGCAACGCCTTGGCCGACGAATTCGCGCTGCTCGACGCCTTGCTTTCCATTCAGCAAATCCGCTTCGGCGAGCGGCTGCGCTACACGATCGATTTGCCCGACGAATGCCGCGCGTTGCCGGTGCCGCCGATGTTGCTGCAGCCGCTGGTGGAGAATGCGGTCAAGCATGGCGTCGAGCCTTCGATGGCGGGCGGCGCCGTGTCGGTCTCGGCACGTCTGGCGCAGGTGGGCTCCGGCGCCGGCCCGGGCGGCCGGCCGTGCCTGATCTTGACGGTCAGCGACGATGGCGCGGGTTTTCCGGCCCGGGGTTCATCGGGGCATGCCACGGCCGGCGTCGGCCTGGCCAATGTCCGCGAACGTTTATATGGCATTTACGGTCCTCATGGCACACTGACGTTGAGCGAAGGCACGCCGCGAGGTGTTGTCGCGACGCTCACCCTGCCGCTCGACACGCGTTTCCAAGCATGACTGCTCCCCTGGCCCTGATCGCCGAAGACGAACCCCTGCTGGCCGCGTCGCTGCATGCGGCGCTGGCGCAGGCATGGCCCGAATTGCGCTTCCTGCCTGCCGCAGCGGACGGCGTGTCGGCCATCGCGAGCATTGCTGCGTCGCAGCCGGACATCGTGTTTCTCGATATCGCCATGCCAGGGGCGACAGGCCTCGATGTTGCCCGTGCCTGCGCGGCACTGTCGCACCCCCCGCAGATCGTGTTCGTGACCGCGTATGACCGCTTCGCGCTGGATGCCTTCGACGCGGCGGCCGTCGACTATCTGCTCAAGCCGGTTGAGCCGGCGCGCCTGGCGCAGACCGTCGCCCGTCTGCGTGCGCGGTTGGCAACCCCGGATGTGGCCGCGCTGGACCGTGTTGTGCACGCGTTGGCCAGGCAATGGGATGCCGGTCCGCGCGCGGAGAAAGGCACGCCGCCGGGCACTGCTCGGGAGACGAACGACGTGGCGGACTATCTGCGCTACGTGCGTGCGTCGATTGGGGGCGAGATACGGATCGTGCCCGTGGAGGACGTCTGCTATTTCGAGGCGGCCGACAAATACGTGACCGTTGCGACGCCGGACGGCGATCTGTTGATCCGCACGAGTCTGCGCGAGTTGCTGCCGCAACTCGACCCGAACCGCTTCTGGCAGGTGCATCGCAGCACGCTGGTGAACGTGGCGGACGTGGTGAGCGCCCAGCACTCCCCGCTGGGCCGCATGACGCTCAAGCTCCGGCGCCGCAAGGACCGCGTGGCAGTCAGCCGCCAGTACGCACACCTTTTCCGGCAGATGTAACGGCGCCGCCCGCGGGCGCGAAGAATTCGCTTGGCGTGCGCCCGAAGGCGCGCTTGAACATCGCGGAAAACGCACTCTGGCTTCGATAGCCGAGTTCGTGTGCGATGCGCGCGAGCGGATAGCCTTTCGACGCCAGCGGAATCGCCTGCGCCAGTACCGCCTGCTGGCGCCACTGCACAAAACTCATATTCAGTTCCTGACGAAACAGCCGGCCGATGGTGCGCGGGCTGGCGCCGGCATAGCGCGCCCATTGATCCAGCGTCCATGCGCGGGCCGGATCCGCCAATATTGCGTTGCACAGCGTCAGGAGACGTTTGTCGCGCGGTAGCGGCACTTGCAGTGGCAACGGCGATGCACGCCGCAGTTCATCGAGAATCAGCCTGCCGAGCAACAGCTCGCGTGCGAGGTCGTTGACGCCGTCGGGGACATCGATCGCGGCGATCAATTCGCGCAGCAGCACCGAGACTTCGACGACGCGGCAATGGTCGAGGCCCGCGGGAATGGCATCGGGGTAGACGTACAACGTGCGCAGGTAGGCGGGTTCGTTGACCTGGAGACTGTGCTCGACGTCGGGCGGTATCCAGATGGCGCGCGACGGCGGCACAATCCATGCGGCATCGGCCACGGCGATCTGAATGACGCCGCGCGCCGTATAGGCGACCTGGGCCCACGCGTGCCGGTGGCCGGGCACCTTGATGCCGTCGCTGAGCGGCCGCGCACGTAACCGGACAGGCCGGTCGGCCGTTGGCACGAACTCAGGCGGGACGACGGGCGACCCGGCGCCGACCGGCTCGATCGACGCGATTGGCGCAATCGGCACAAGCGTAGGCAGCGGGCCAGGGGAGGGCCCGCCAGCGGGCGTGGATACGGCGTCGGACGGAATCGTCATGGCGTGGACGCGACAAATGGAATCTCATAAGTGTAATTCAGCCGTCACGCAACGCGTAGTGCCGATTTTGTGCGCGTGGGCAACACGGCAGTTCCACGCTATGATCGCCGCGAAGGGGCACGTTGCGTTTCATTTATTCGGATATTGCTGATGACATTTGCGACAACTGATCTTTGCGACGCCCATGGGGCTGCCTTGTCGGACGGCCGTTTGCGCGTACTGCCGCCGGTTTTCCTGCGTTTTGGCAAGGCGCAACGGTTCTCGGGACCGGCGGTAACGCTCAAGGTGTTCGGGGACAATTCACTGGTGCGCGAGGCGCTGGCATGAGCGGCGGGGTGTATGTGTTCGTGTACGGCACGCTGCGAACCGGCGAGGCCAATGACATGATGCGGGCGGCGGCGCGCCACGGTTTGCCGGCGCCGGCGCGAGTGGGCGCGGCGCAGATCGCGGGGCGGCTGTACGATTTTGGCGCGTATCCGGGACTGGTACTGTCGGACGACGGGGCGCGAACATGCGGCGAAATCTATCGCATCGCCGATGCGCTGGTGGCGGTGCTCGACGAGATCGAGGAAGTTTATCCGGGCGAGGCGGGCTTGTTCGTGCGCGAGGTGCATGACATCGAGTACGAGGGCACGCGCTATCCGTGCATCGTTTATCCGGTCGCGGCAGCCGCGGTCGACGGCCTGCTCTGCATTGCCGGCGGAGACTGGGTCAGTTATCGGCGCGAGCGCGACGGGCGGTAAGGCTGGCCGGTCACGTCATGCGATGCCGGCATGTCCGATTTCGGCCAGCGAAACTTCGACGGCTGTGCGACCATCGCAGCCTGAATGCTCGTGACTGAGATCTCCATGAAACCTGCCGATATCGCCCGTCTGCTTTTCCTCTCCGCCATCTGGGGCGCCAGCTTCCTCTTCATGCGCATCATCGTGCCTGCGCTCGGGCCGTTGCAAACTGCATTCTTCCGCGTCGGCCTCGGCGCCATCGGACTCGCGGCGATCCTCGCGGTCCTGCGTGTACGATGGAAGTTCAAAGGCATGCTGCCTGCCGCAATGATGCTCGGCGTCATCAACTCGGGCATCCCGTTCGTCATGTACTGCCTGGCCGCACGCGTGCTGCCGGCAGGCTATTCCGCCATCTTCAATGCCACGACCCCGATGATGGGCGTCCTCATTGGCGCATTGTTCTTCCGTGAACGTCTGACCGGCGCCAAGGCCGGCGGCGTGATACTCGGCCTGGCCGGCGTCGCCGTGCTCACGCGCGCGGGGCCGGTGGCGCTGACCGGCCCGGTCCTGCTGGGCGCCTTGGCCTGCCTCGTCGCCACCGCCTGTTATGGTCTGGCCGGCTTCCTGACAAGGCGCTGGATCACCGAGCGCGGCGGCCTCGATGCCAAGCTCGTGGCATTCGGAAGCCAAGTCGGGGCCACACTCGCGTTGCTGCCGTTCTTTGCATTCGTTTCCTATGCGTCACCGTCACCCGGTCACGCCGATGCTGGCGTTTGGGCGGCGATGGCAGCGCTGGGGTTGATATGCAGCGCGCTCGCCTATGCCATCTTCTTCAAGCTCATCGCCGACCTCGGACCGCTTCGCTCGCTCACGGTGACGTTCCTGATTCCGCCGTTCGGCGTGCTGTGGGGCGCGCTGTTCCTCGGCGAACCCGTGACCTTGGCGCACCTCGGCGGCGGGTGCCTGATTGCGTTGGCCGTCTGGCTGGTCTGCAAACCGCCGAAAACGGCTGCGAAGCCGATTCCGGCGACCCAATCGCCCAGCGGGAATGCCGTGCGCTGACGCGGCGGCAATCGCGCGCCTCGGCGACGGTGCCATCCCCCGTTTTCCAGGATGACCGGTAACGCGCGTTACCGGTCATTTTTCATAATGCGGAAAGATGTTTTGGTCCATAAAAATTTGCGCTGCTTGGCACAACGGCGAGATTTCATGAGAGGAGTCATCGTTTCATATTGAGGAATTAGTGTTTCAAGTAATTGATTTTTATATATAAATATCTTAACAACAAGTGGCGATTCGTCCTGTTGCGTCGCATAAGAAATCACTAGACTCTTATACAAGACCTGCCGATCTGGCACTGCCACCGACCCGGTGAGTGCCGCGCAGCGCCAGGTTCAAGCGTTGCTTTTATCCTTCAGGAATCAGGAGATCGCCATGACGTCGCGTCAACAACAAGTGCAGCAACTCGAGCAAGACTGGGCCACCAATCCGCGCTGGAAGGGCATCAAGCGCGGCTACACCGCCGAAGACGTGGTGCGCCTGCGTGGCTCGCTCCAACCCGAACTCACGCTTGCACGCCGTGGCGCGGAACGCCTGTGGGCATCGGTTACGACCAAGCCGTTCGTCAACGCGCTCGGCGCGCTGACCGGCAACCAGGCCATGCAGCAAGTGAAGGCCGGTCTCGAAGCCATCTACCTGTCGGGCTGGCAGGTCGCGGGCGACGCCAATCTGGCCGGCGAAATGTACCCCGACCAGTCGCTGTATCCGGCGAACTCGGTGCCGAGCGTCGTGCGCCGCATTAACAACACGCTCACGCGCGCGGACCAGATCCAGTGGTCGGAGGGCAAGAATCCGGGCGACGAGGGGTTCGTCGATTACTTCGCGCCGATCGTGGCCGATGCAGAGGCCGGTTTCGGCGGCGTGCTCAACGCGTTCGAACTGATGAAATCGATGGTCGAAGCGGGCGCTGCCGGCGTGCACTTCGAAGATCAGCTGGCCTCGGTCAAGAAGTGCGGTCACATGGGCGGCAAGGTGCTCGTGCCGACGCGGGAAGCCGTGGCGAAGCTCGTTGCCGCGCGTCTGGCGGCCGACGTGCTGGGCGTGCCGACCGTGCTGATCGCACGTACCGACGCGGAAGCGGCCGACCTGTTGACGGCTGACGTCGATCCGAACGACCAGCCGTTTTGCACCGGCGAGCGCACCATCGAAGGGTTCTACCGCACGCGCAACGGTCTCGACCAGGCGATTTCGCGCGGCCTCGCGTACGCGCCGTACGTCGACCTCGTGTGGTGCGAAACGGGCAAGCCGGATCTCGAGTTCGCGAAGAAGTTCGCTGAAGGCATCCACAAGCAGTTTCCGGACAAGATGCTCTCGTATAACTGCTCGCCGTCGTTCAACTGGAAGAAGAATCTCGACGATGCCACTATCGCGAAGTTCCAGAAGGAACTGGGCGCCATGGGCTACAAATTCCAGTTCATCACGCTGGCCGGCTTCCATAGCCTGAACTACTCGATGTTCAATCTGGCACACGGCTATGCCCGCCGTCAGATGAGCGCCTTCGTCGAATTGCAGGAAGCGGAATTCGCCGCAGCCGAAAAGGGCTTCACGGCCGTGAAGCATCAGCGCGAAGTCGGCACCGGTTACTTCGATGCCGTGACGCAGACGATCGAGCGCGATGCATCGACGACCGCGCTGAAGGGCTCGACGGAAGACGAACAGTTCTTCGACGACGCTGCCGACGACTGAGCGCACGACGCCGTCCCCGGCGCGTCCCCCGTGGCGATCCCGCAGGTGGCGTGCCGCCAGGACGGCGTTTTCACATCTGCGGGCTCACCGCGCATTACCGGTACACGAGCACCGGAATCTTCGAGTGCACGAGCACGCGTTGCGTTTCGCTGCCGAGCAACAGGCTTGTCAAGCCGCGCCGGCCGTGAGAGGCCATCAGGATGACGTCGCAACGATGCCGTTCTGCGGCGTCGATAATGCCGAGGTAGGGCGCGGGGAATGTCGAGGTATCGCGATCGAAGGGCACACCGGCCGCGGCAGCCTTTTCGGCCAGGCGGTCGAGATGGGCCGCGGCTTCCTGCGCGATGCGTTCACTGAACGTGGAAGGGGCTTCGAGGACGTACTCGCTGAAAGGCGAGTAGGGATATTCGGCGAGACAGCAGTAGCCGGTCACTTTGGCGCCGAGGGCGCGGGCCAGTTCGAGTCCGCCGGTAATGGCCTTGGCAGACAACTCCGAGCCGTCGGTGGGTAAGAGGATATGAGTGAACAGCATATGACCTCCCGCAGGTTGCATGGCCAGAATGACAACTTGATTTTAGTTCCTTGTTTGTAGCCCCTTGATTCTTCAGGATTTGGCGCGTCGCAACAACGGGGGGTTAACCCCCGTGGCGCGCGCTGCGTGCATCCGGCGATCAGGGTACCGGGTACGGACTGGCGATCGATTGGGATGCCTGACCAAGGGGTGCTGGCGCCGCCACGTCGTTCCAATAGCCGGGATTGCCGTAGTGGTGCTTGAGATGATCGATGAACAGGCGCACGCGCAGTGGCAAGTGCTTGCGTTGGGGAAAAACGGCGTGAATGCCGATCGGCGGGGCAGCGAATTGGTCGAGCACGGTGACCAGGCGGCCTTGCCGGATATCGTCGCCCACTTCCCACCACGAGCGCCATGCCAGCCCTTGGCCTTCCAGACACCACTCATGCAGGACGGCGCCGTCCGTGCATTCGAGCGTGCCCGACACACGCGTGATGACGACCTTGCCGTTTTGCGAGAACGTCCAGCCGCGCTGCTGGTTGGCGCTCGCGCCGAAGGCGAGGCAGTTGTGACGTGCCAGATCCTCGAGCGATTCCGGCTGGCCGCAGCGAGCGAGATACGAAGGCGCGCCCACGCACACACGCCGGTTTTCGCCAAGACGCAGCGACACGAGACTCGAATCGGGCAATTCACCGAGCCGCACGGCGCAATCGAACCCTTCGTTGATGAGATCGACCAACCGGTCGGACAGGTCGAGCGTGACGGTCACGTCCGGATGCGCCGCGATGAATCCCGGCAGCATCGGGGCAACGTGGCGCCGGCCGAATCCCGCCGGCGCGGTCACGCGCAGATGACCGCTGGCCTTGACCCCGCCGGCCGAAACCGTGGCTTCCGCGTTGTGCATCTCGTTCAGGATTCGCTGGCAGTCTTCGAGAAACGACGAACCCTCGAAGGTCAGCGTCACGCGCCGTGTGGTGCGAACCAGCAACTTGACACCCAGCCGGGCTTCGAGCGCGTCGATGCGCCGGCCGATGATGGCGGGCGCCACGCCCTCCATGGCAGCCGCTGCGGAAAGGCCGCCTTTGGCCGCCACGGCCACGAACGTTTCGATCTGTTTGAAGCGGTCCACGTGCCAGTCACCCCTCGACTATAGTGAAAAAAGTAAAAAATAAAGTGATCTTTGCGGTCTTTTGTAACTCCATTTATAAATAATACAATCGGGCGGTAAAAACAAGCTATACCTAAGCCATGCCATCTGATAACTCGCCCAAGGCAGTGATTTTCGACGCGTACGGCACGTTGTTCGACGTGTACTCCGTAGCGGCGGCGGCCGAGCAGCTGTTTCCCGGTCAAGGGGCGGCGCTGGCGGCGTTGTGGCGCACCAAACAGATCGAATACACGCAGTTGCGCACGCTTTCGAGTCCGCGCGGCGAGCACTATCGGCCGTTCTGGGATATCACCGCGGATGCGTTGCGTTACGCCGCGGCGAGCCTGCGCCTGACGCTCTCGCCCGTGGCAGAGAAGCGGCTGATGGATGAATACACCTGCCTGTCCGCGTTTCCGGAGAATCTGCCGGTGCTGCGCGCGTTGCGCGCGGCCGGTTTGGGGCTGGCGGTCCTGTCGAACGGCGATCCCCGGATGCTCGATATCGGCCTGAAGAGCGCGGGCATGCGGGACATGTTCGACCATGTCCTGTCCGTCGACGTGGTCCGCAAATACAAGACTGCCCCCGAGGCGTATCAGCTTGGCACGAAGGCGTTCGGCCTGAAGGCAGAGGAAATCGTTTTTGTCTCCAGCAATGGCTGGGACGTGGCCGGCGCGGCCTGGTTCGGATACGTGACCTTCTGGGTCAATCGGGCCGGCCTGCCGGTCGAACAACTCGGCGTCACGCCGCAAGGGATGGGGCGCGACATGCGCGATTTGCAGCGTTTCGTCGAATCGCAAGGCACGGCACGCGCATGAAGCCCCTACATGCATGCCCTCGGCGCGTGTCGTAATGTTTCACCCCTAACAAGATTCAGGAGATCCCATGGCGCTCACGTTGCCTGCCGGCGTGGAAATCAAGGCCGACATTGCCCCCCACCACGAAACCATTCTGACGACCGAGGCGCTGGCCTTTGTCGCGAAGCTGCACCGTGCATTCGAAGCACGCCGCCAGGCATTGCTGGCCGCCCGCGCCGAGCGTACCCGGCGTCTCGATGCAGGTGAAGCCCCCGACTTCCTGCCGGAAACGCGCGCAATCCGCACGGGCGACTGGCGCATTGCGCCGCTGCCGAAGGCGCTGGAATGCCGGCGCGTGGAAATCACCGGCCCGGTCGAGCGCAAGATGATCATCAATGCGCTGAACTCGGGTGCCGACAGCTACATGACGGACTTCGAGGATTCGAATACGCCGAACTGGCACAACCAGATCGACGGCCAGATCAACGTGCGCGACGCCGTGCGCGGGACCATCAGCCTCGAACAGAACGGCAAGCAATATCGTCTGAACGAGAGGACCGCGACGCTCATCGTGCGCCCGCGCGGCTGGCATCTGGATGAAAAGCATGTTTTCGTCGACGGCCAGCGCGTGTCGGGCGGCCTGTTCGATTTCGGACTGCACTTCTTCCACAATGCGAATGAAGCCCTGTCGCGCGGTTTCGGTCCGTACTACTACCTGCCGAAACTCGAGAGCCATCTTGAGGCGCGCCTGTGGAACGACGCGTTCGTGCTGGCGCAGAACGAACTCGGCATGGCGCAAGGCACGATCAAGGCAACGGTGCTCGTCGAGACGATCCTCGCCGCATTCGAAATGGACGAAATCCTCTTTGAGCTGCGCGAACACAGCGCGGGTTTGAACGCAGGCCGTTGGGACTATATCTTTTCGTGCATCAAGAAGTTCAAGGCCGACCGCGATTTCTGCCTGGCCGACCGGGGCCGGATCACGATGACGGTGCCGTTCATGCGCGCCTATGCGCTGTTGCTGCTCAAGACGTGCCATCGCCGCGGTGCCCCGGCCATCGGCGGCATGAGCGCATTGATTCCGATCAAGCACGATGCGGCCGCGAACGAGCGCGCCATGATCGGCATTCGCAGCGACAAGGCGCGCGATGCTACCGACGGTTACGACGGCGGCTGGGTCGCTCATCCCGGGCTCGTGCCGGTGGCGATGGAGGAATTCGTGAAAGTGCTGGGCGACGCGCCGAACCAGATCGGCAAGCAACGCGACGACGTCGATGTGGCGGGCAAGGACCTGCTCGACTTCCGTCCGGAAACGCCGATCACCGAAGCGGGCCTGCGCGGCAATATCAACGTCGGCATTCACTATCTGGGTTCGTGGCTGGCAGGCAACGGTTGCGTGCCGATCCACAATCTGATGGAAGACGCGGCGACGGCGGAAATTTCGCGCTCGCAAGTGTGGCAGTGGATCCGTTCGCCGAAGGGCCATCTGGAAGATGGTCGCAAGGTGACGGCCGCGCTTGTGCAGGGCCTCATCGCCGATGAGTTGGTCAAGGTGAAGGCATTCGTCGGCCAGCCCGCGTCGACGTATGACCGCGCCGCGCAAATCTTCGAGCAGATGTGCATTGGCGAAGATTTCGTCGAATTCCTGACGTTGCCGTTATACGAGGAAGTCTGAGCGGCGGCGCGCGCCCGACTCACGCGATGAAAGGCGGCGGTGGCGACACGGCCGCCTTTCTTCATGCGCCGGAAAACCGGGCGGGTTGCCGCAGGGGCTCGCGTACTTTGCCGGGCCGGCCGGGTTACACTGAAGTGTGATCGAAGCGAGGATATCGATGAGTCAAGACAGCGTTTTCGCACCTGCCGCCCGCAAGGGCATCGTCACCGAGAGCCGGCCCGTCACATTGCGCGGACTTTACCCGGCGCTCGCGCCATTCGCCGCCGGCATGCTCGACGTTGGCGATGGCCATCAGATCTATTGGGAGCAATGCGGCAATCCGCATGGCAAGCCGGCCGTGTTCCTCCACGGCGGCCCCGGCGGCGGTTGTTCACCCGAGCAGCGGCGTCTGTTCCATCCCGACAAATACTGCATCACATTGTTTGACCAGCGCGGATGCGGGCGCTCGTTGCCGCACGCGAGCCTTGATCACAACACGACGTGGGATCTGGTGGCCGATATCGAGCGGCTGCGCGAAAAATTCGGCTTCGCGCAATGGCTCGTATTCGGCGGTTCGTGGGGTAGCACGCTCGCGTTGGCCTACGCCCAGACGCACCCATCGCGCGTGAGCGAGTTGATCGTGCGGGGGATTTTCACGGTCCGCCGCGAGGAGCTGCATTGGTATTACCAGGAAGGGGCGTCGTGGCTGTTTCCGGATCGTTGGGAGGCCTTCCTTGAACCGATTCCGGAAGACGAGCGCCATGACCTGATTGCCGCGTATCGCCGGCGCCTGACCGGCGACGATGAGGTGGAAAAGCTGCGCGCGGCGCGGGCATGGAGCATGTGGGAGGGCGGTACGATCACGATGCTGCCCGACGCGGCGCTGACGGCATCGTTCGGCGATGCCTATTACGCGATCGCCTTCGCGCGCATCGAGAATCACTATTTCACACACGATGGCTTTCTCGCGCCGGATCAGTTGCTTCGCGACGCTTATCTTCTGCGCGACATCCCCGGGGTGATTGTGCAAGGGCGCTACGATGTCGCGACGCCGGCCAAGACCGCATGGGCGCTCCATCGCGCGTGGCCCGAGGCCGATTTTCACTGGGCGATCGACGCCGGGCACGCATTCAACGAACCGCTGATTCTCCATTATTTGATTGAAGCAACGGACAGGTTCGCCAGCGTGCGCCGTTAAGGTCGTGATGGTGTAACGACCGCATGACAGCGGAAAACGCAAAAGCCCTGCGGGTTCAATGAACCCGCAGGGCTTTTGTTTCATGCGTTTGCCAGGCGCGCTGGGCGCGCCGGGTGCACGTACGCGCGATCAGCCGCGGCGATTCGACTTGTTGCCGTAACCGTAGCTGCTGCCGCCGCCGTTGCCGCGGTTGCCGAATGAGCGCTGCTCGCCGCCGCGGTCCTGACGTTGGCCGCCCTCGAACGAGCGCGTGCCGCGGTCTTGACGATAGCCGCCTTCCGTACGGAAGCCGCCGTTGTCCTGACGCTGGCCGCCTTCGAACGGACGCGCCGGACGATCTTGACGGTTGCCGTCGATGGAACGCGTGCCGCGGTCGAAACGGTCGGTGTTGCCGCCATGGCTGAAGCCTTCACGGCGCTCGCCGCCGAACGGGTTGCCGCTCGGCTTCGGGCCGCCGAACGAGCGCTGGCCTTGATAGCCATTGCCGTCACGGTTGCCGCTTTGCCAACGGCCGCCACCGCCCTGGCCATGGCGCGGACCGCCACGACCCGGGCCGCCCGGACGCTTGCCGCCCGGCACCGACTTCGGCGTGGAACGGCGCGGTTCGAAACCGACGACGATGTTCACCGGCAACGGCTGGCGCGTATAGCGTTCAATGCGGCGCACGGCGCCGACTTCACCGTGGGCGGCAAGGCTCACGGCGACGCCACGGCGGCCGGCACGGCCGGTACGGCCGATACGGTGCACATAGTCTTCGGCGAACTTGGGCAGATCGTAGTTGAACACGTGCGTGATGCCCGGTATGTCGATACCGCGCGCGGCGACGTCGGTGGCGACCAGCACGCGGACCTTGCGCTCGCGCAGGGCGCGCAGCGTACGGTTACGCACACCTTGCGGCATGTCGCCGTGCAGCGCGGCGCTATCGAAGCCGGCTTGCTCGAGCTGATCGGCGATCTGGTCGGCATCGCGCTTCGTCGACGTGAATACGATGGCCTGGTCAAGCGCGTCGTTGCCCAGCAGGTGGGTCAGCAGACGGTCCTTGTGGGCACGGTCGTCGACGTAATGCAGCATCTGTTCGATGTTGACGTTCGCGCGCTGGTCGTTGCCCGCCTTGATCTCGATGGTTTCCGGATCGCGCAGCAGGCGGCGGGTGATTTCGCCCATGCGGCCGTCGATCGTGGCCGAGAACAACAGCGTTTGACGCGTGGCCGGCGTGGCGTCGACGATCGTCTGGATGTCGTCGATGAAGCCCATGTCCAGCATGCGGTCGGCTTCGTCGAGCACCAGCATCAGCAGCGACGACAGGTCGATCTTGCCGCTCGAGATGTGGTCGAGCAGACGGCCCGGCGTGGCCACGATGATCTCGGGTTGCTTGGCCAGCATTTCCAGCTGGCGCGGGTAGGGCATCCCGCCCAGAATGCTGACGCACTTCAGGCGGCGCAGTTGCTGGCCGTACGTATCGGCGGCGGTCGAAACCTGCTGGGCCAGTTCACGCGTCGGTGTCAGCACGAGCAGCAGCGGCTTTGCCGGCGCGCGGCGAACCCGTTGGCCCTTGCGCGGCTTTTCGCCAGGCGCGGCCGGTTCGTTGCGCGGATGCGCCGGAGCACGGTTCATCTCGCCGTTGGCTTGCATTTCCGCAAAGCGGTGGATGGCCGGCAGCATGAAAGCTGCCGTCTTGCCCGAACCGGTCGGGCTCGACACGAGCAGGTCGCGGCCGGCGAGCGCCGACGGAATGGCGCGCTGTTGCACCGGCGTCGGGTTCGTGTAACCGGCGGCGGTCAGCGCCGTCAGGATGGCGGGGTTCAGGCCGAGTTCGGCGAACGTGGGGCCCGTGGGCGCCGGCGCAACGGTTTCAGCCTGGGGGGCCGCTTGGGTGGTGTTTTCTTCGGACGAATCGAAATACGTCTGCGCGATGGCAGACAGCTTGGAATGCTGTTCCATGAGTCCTCTTGCGAAGTGAGGGGTTTCTTAAGGCGTTGGCGCCAATCGGCAAACCCAATTCGTCGCAAGCAGGATCAAATCGATGCAAATCGCGGATGGGGCAGAAAGCGGAATCTTCTTCCGAATCGTAGGCCACGGGGCGGGTACCGGTCGCATCGAGTTTCCTCGAGTTCCTCATAAGAGGAGGCAGCGGTGTCGCGCCGAAACTTCGGCCTATCACTGGATTGGGGCAAAACGCAAACAATGTTCGCCGCACGGAACCGACTTCAACGTGCCCGTAAGGCGAAGCGGGCATTATACATAGAATCCTGGAAAAGTGCACGTAGGTATTTCGATGAGGGAAATAGGCCGGAACCGGGCGGGGGCGCATTCTGGATTCGGCGCGCCTCGGACACCCCCGATTTGCGGCAATGGATGCTCGGGTCGTGCTCATGGACGGGCGCTCCCGATTACAATAGCGGCATGCCTTCGATTACGCTTCTTGCCTTGGACACGTCGACCGAGTTCTGTTCGGTCGCGCTGTACCGTGACGATCCCGCCGTGCCCGGCGCGCCGCGCATCGTCGCCCGTCATCTCGATACGGGGCCCGTCTCCAGTACCCGGATTCTTCCCGCCGCGCGCGAAGTGCTTGAATCGGCCGGCCTGCGCCTGGCGGATTGCGACGCGATTGCGTTCGGCGCCGGTCCGGGGTCGTTTACCGGCTTGCGCACCGCGTGCGGTGTGGCCCAGGGCCTCGCCTTCGGCGCGGGATTGCCCGTGGTGCCGGTCGGCACGCTGATGGCCTGCGCCGAAGCCGCGCGTGATCGCGATCCTTCGGCCGATCGCGTGCTTGTCGCGCTCGACGCCCGCATGGATGAGGCCTACTGGGCTGATTTCATCTGGGACGCATCGTCAGGCGACTGGCGGACGCAGCAGGGGCCCGCGCTCGATGCCGCCCAGCGCGTGCCGACGCCCGATACCGCCTTTGTGCTCGCGGGCAATGCGGCGGCGGCATTCGGTGACCGGCTGCCGGCCGCGGCGCAGGCGCGTGCAGTGATGCCCGACGCCATGCCGCATGCGCAGTCGGTGGCCGTGTTGGCGGCGCGCGCATTCGCGCGCGGGGAAGCGATTCCCGCGGATCAGGCGATGCCGTTCTATGTGCGCAACAAGGTGGCGCAAACGACGGCGGAACGGCAAGCGACGAAGGAGGGCCGTTGATGCAGCAGACGGGGGCCCATTACTTCGACCCGATGACGGCCGACGACATCGATGAAGTCGTCGCCATCGAACAGATCGCGTATCCGTTTCCCTGGACACGACAGAATTTCATCGACTCCCTTGACGCCGCGCATCAAGGCGTGTGCTTGCGCGCGGTGAATGGCGAGTTGCTCGGTTACTTCCTGATGATGCCGGTCGTCGACGAGTCGCACTTGCTCAACGTGTGCGTGAGACCGGCCCTGCAGGGCAACGGACTCGGCGTCATGCTGCTCAATGAGATCGTGCGCGTGGCGCGTGCGGACGGCATGGGCGGCATTTTGCTCGAAGTGCGTCCGTCGAACGGCCGTGCGCTACGCATTTACGAACGCTTCGGATTCGCGCAAATCGGCCGGCGCAAGGGCTATTATCCGGCCGACGGCCGGCGTGAGGATGCCATCGTCATGCGTTTGTCCTGGGAGATTGATCGTGCCGTGGCCTAAACCGATTCTCGAAGAATTCGGGCTTTGGCCTGTTTGGGGGGCCAAAGGCGGCGCCACGGCGGCAGCTGCCGATGTGGCGGACGTTGCCGTCGCAGCGGCGGACGACGACGTTGCAATGTTGGAGGCGATGCCCCGCGAAGCGGCGGTGCCCCCTGAAACGGCGGTTCCCGCAGACGCCGCAGGGCCCGTGGACGACTTTCCGGTCTGGGCGTCCGACGACGCCGATGATGCGGCAGACGCGGCACTGTGGTCCATTATGCGTCAGGAGGCTGACGCGCCCGCGCAGGCCAGGCCGTCGCTCGACACGCTCGATTGGGATGCCTTGGCCGAGCGCGTTGCGAATTGCCGGGACTGCGGATTGTGCGAGAAACGTACACAAACCGTGTTCGGGGTCGGCGATCGCCGTGCGGACTGGCTGCTGGTCGGCGAAGCGCCGGGACAGCAAGAGGATTTGCAGGGCGAGCCGTTCGTCGGACAGGCCGGCAAGCTGCTCGACAATATGTTGCGTGCGGTCGCGCTGCAACGGGGCGAGAATGTCTATATCGCCAACGTGCTCAAATGCCGGCCGCCGAATAACCGCGATCCGGCGCCACAGGAAGTGGCCAGTTGCGAGCCGTATCTGAAGCGCCAGGTGGCGTTGCTCAAGCCTCGCGTGATTGTCGTGATGGGGCGTTTCGCCGCGCAGAGCATTCTGCGCTCGCAAGCGAGCATCGCCAGCTTGCGCGGACGTGTGCATGAGTACGAAGGCGTGCCGGTGATCGTGACCTATCATCCGGCCTATTTGCTACGCAGTTTGGCGGACAAGTCCAAGGCCTGGACGGATTGGTGCCTTGCCCGCGCCACTTACGAGTCGATTTGTACACGGACCGCTGCCGAAGACTGATCGAATCCCTGCGCGAGCCGCCAGTGCGCGACCTCGCGTGGCTACTGCTGTCCGACGATCTGCTGGACGCCGGCGCGTTTCCCGCGGCACTCGGGCATGCCGGTGGCGACAGCCACCGAGCCATTGCAGCGCAATTGCTCGCGCTCGATGCCGCCCCCGAACCGCTCGCAAGGTTCCTCGCAGGCGGTGAGCGCACCCGGCTCGGGCGCTATGCGGAACGCCTGCTGCATTTCTTCCTGGATCAGGACCACCAGCACCAATTGTTGGCCGCCGGCCTGCAGGTCCGCGATGCGAGACGCGGGGGCATGACATTGGGCGAGTGCGATTTCCTGCTGCGCCGCCACGCCGATGCCGCGCTGCTGCATTGGGAGTTGGCCGTCAAACTCTATCTCTACGTGCCACCGGCGCAAGCGGCATCCGCCCTGACGGAACGCGCGCTGCAATTTCATTGGCTTGGGCCGAATCTGGCCGACAGTCTCGCCGACAAGGTCGAGCGCCTGCTGGATCATCAATTGCGCCTGACGACCATCGATGCCGCCCGGAGCGTATTGCCGGCGCCCGGACCGTGGCTGCCGCAAGCGTATCTGAAAGGATGGCTGTTCCACCCGCTCGGCGAGGCGTCGCGCGTGCCGGTCATGATCGCCCCCGGTCATGGGCGCGGCTGGTGGGCCGGCATGGACACCTGGTGGGCGTGGGCGAGCGGGGCAGTGAACGGCTCGGCTGCCGAGGCCTGGGCGGTCCTGCCGCGCGTGCGTTGGCTTGCGCCGGCGCGCGTCGCGGCCGACGAGGCGCTCACGCTGCCCGCGTTGCACGCGCGGATCGAAAGTCTGTGGGCGGACATGGAAGCGAGGGGCGGGATGGCGGAGCCGCTCCTGATCGTTGCCTTGCGCCGGGCTGGCGACAGCCTCGATGCGGCCGGCAGGGTGAGCGCCGATGCCGACGTTGCGCCGGCGGGCGAGTGGCACGAGCGCGATCGTGGCTTCGTGGTGCCGCAGGGATGGCGTGAGCGCGCGGTGCGCCGCATTGACGAACTCTCGGCACGCGCACGTGTGCGCGATGCGGCGCGTCTGGCGATTGCGCCGGCGCCAGCCGAATGACAGGCGAACACCTGCGCGAACTCAATCCTTCGGCCAGATCGCGTGGAAGTGATGTACGGGGCCGATGCCGTGGCCGACGTGCAGGCGGTCGCTGGCGGCCAGCGCGCCGTTCAGATACGCCTTCGCGTCGCGCACGGTGCTTGGCCAGTCTTCCCGGCGCGGCCTGAGGGCGGCGAGGGCGGCCGACAACGTGCAACCCGTGCCGTGCGTATTGTGTGCGGCGATGCGCGGGGCATGGAAGCGCGTTACGCCGGCATCGCTGACCAGCCAGTCGGGGCTTTCCGCGCTCGACAGATGGCCGCCCTTGACCAGGACATTGCGTGCGCCGAGTTGGCGCAGCGCCTGGGCCTGTTCCGTCATGGCCGCTTCGTCCTCGGCGGATGCGACGCCGAGCAGCGCCCCTGCTTCAGGCAAGTTCGGTGTAATCAGGTCCGCGAGCGGAAGGAGTTCGTCGCGCAATGCTGCCACGGCGTCGGGCAACAGCAGCGCGTGGCCGCTTTTCGAGAGCATGACCGTATCGAGCACCACGTAACGCGGCTTGTAACGGCGCAGCGCCGCGGCAACGGCGTGCACGATATCGGCGTTGCCCAGCATGCCGAGCTTGACCGCATCGACGTCGAGATCCTGGAACACCGCATCGAGCTGTGCCGTGACGAATTGCGCGGGCGGCGTGTGGATGTCGGTCACGCCACGCGTATTCTGGGCCGTCAGCGCCGTGATCACGCTCGCACCGTACGCGCCGAGCGCCGAAAAGGTCTTCAAGTCGGCCTGAATGCCCGCGCCGCCGCTCGAATCCGAGCCGGCGATCGTCAGGGCGATGGGAATGGATGACTTCATATCAATGCTTGACTTCGCCGATCAGCGCCACCGAATCGAATATGCGCTGATTGGCCCGATGACGTTTCATGACGAGCCACATCGTCCCCGACACGAACAGCCCGAACAGCACGATCACGATATTGACCGAGACGTTGAGCCAGATCAGCAGCGCGTAGAGGCAGAGCATGACGAGCACCGACAGGTTCTCGTTGAAATTCTGCACGGCGATCGAGTGGCCCGCCGAGAGCAGCACGTGGCCGCGATGCTGGAGCAGCGCGTTCATCGGCACGACGAAGAAGCCTGCGAGCGCGCCCACCACGATCAGGAAGATATAGGCGATGACCAAATACAGCGGTACCTTCCAGTCCGCGCCGAAGGTGAGCAGGTCCTTCGAGAAGAAGGCCATGGCGATCACGGCGAGCCCCATGGCGATGCCGACCGGTAATACCGACAACGACCGTTTGAGCGGAATGCGCGCAGCCGCGAGCATGGCACCCATGGCCACGCCGAGTGCGGATACCGCCTGCAGCAACGCACTTTCGGACAGTGTCATGCCGAGTGCCTTTTCCGCCCACTTGAGGACGATGAACTGCAGGGTGGCACCGGCGCCCCAGAAGAGCGTCGTGACGGCAAGCGAGATCTGACCCAGTTTGTCGCGCCATAGCGTCATGAAACAGTCCGCGAAATCGCTGACCAGCTTGATTGGATTGTGTTCCTGACGCGGATAGTGTGCACCGGTGTCGGGGATGCGCAGGTTGACCAGGGCTGCAAGGACGTAAATGCCGACGATGACGATCATCGCCGCTGCCGCCGGCGAGGTGATCACGGCCGGCATGCGCGCCAGGATGGCGTGGGAGATATGCGGGCTGATCAAGGCCCCGCCGAGGACGGTGCCGAGAATGATCGAACTGACGGTGAGTCCTTCGATCCATCCATTCGCCGCCACGAGCTTTTCGGGCGGCAGCAGCTCCGTCAGGATGCCGTACTTCGCCGGCGAATACGCGGCGGCGCCGAAGCCGACGACACCGTACGCGAGGAGCGGGTGCGAGCCGAACAGCATCATGAGGCAGCCGGCGACCTTGATCGTATTCGTAATGAACATGACGCGGCCCTTGGCCATCGAATCGGCGAAGGCGCCGACGTAGGCGGCGAGGATCACATAGGACAGGACGAAGAACAGTTTCAACAGCGGCGTCATCCACTGCGGTGCGTGTAAGTCCTTGAGGAGCGCGATAGCTGCGATGAGTAATGCATTGTCGGCCAGCGACGAAAAAAACTGCGCGGCCATGATGGTGTAAAAGCCTTTCTTCATCGGTACTCGAGTCGATCCCGGGCGGCGTCGTGCGTGCGTGTCTCGGTTATAAGTATCCGTGGCGCCCCAGTGGCGCCCGAACGGGCTTGAACACAGGGGGATTTCCGGCCAATTTGCGCGCAAATAGCATCAATTGCCGTCATTCCGGCAATGGATCGGCCAATGAAACCCCCATGGATGGCGCCCGTTCGCCCGCTGTCCGGGACAGCTGTTCTTGATCGGGATAAATATTGCAAAACAAGTTGTGCGCACGGCTTTATAACACGAAAATATGCGCATGCGTTATGCCTGCCGGTGCGTTGAACCGATCCCCGTGCGCGGGGTCATATGCCCGGCCCCTTGTCTCTCCCACCCGCTTGCCATGCCGCGTCCGATCAAAGTCACGATTCACACTTCCGCACTTGCCCACAATCTCGATGTCGCCCGTCGCCACGCGCCGAATGCGAAGGTCTGGGCTGTCGTCAAGGCCAATGCCTACGGGCATGGCATCGATCACGCCTATCCGGGGCTGCGCGATGCCGACGGTTTCGGGCTGCTCGATCTCGAAGAAGCCGTGCGCCTGCGCGAACTCGGCTGGGCCGGTCCGATCCTCCTGCTCGAAGGGTTCTTTGAGCCGTCGGACCTGGCGATCGTCGACAAGTACGGTTTGACGACGACCGTTCACAGTGACGAACAGCTGCGGATGCTCGAGACTGCGCGTTTGAGCAAGCCGTTGGGCATCCAATTGAAGATGAATACGGGCATGAACCGGCTTGGTTTCACGCCCGAGCGATTTCGTGCCGCGTGGGAACGCGCGCGCACCATCCCGGGGGTGGGGCAGATCGTGCTGATGACGCACTTCTCGGACGCTGACGGGGAGCGCGGCATCGCGTACCAGATGGAAGCGTTCGAGCGTGGCGCGCGCGACGTGCCGGGCGAGCGCAGCCTCGCAAACTCGGCGGCCACGCTGTTTCATCCGCAAGCTCACGGCGCGTGGATTCGTCCCGGCATCATGCTGTACGGGTCGTCGCCGAAGGGCACGGCGGTCACCGCCGAGAGTCTCGACCTGAAACCGACAATGACGCTTGAATCCGAACTGATCGGCATCCAGGAGGTTCCGGCCGGCAGCACGATCGGTTACGGCAGCGTGTTCACGGCGGACGTGCCGATGCGCGTCGGTGTCGTGGCATGCGGCTATGCTGACGGGTATCCGCGCGTCGCGCCGACCGGCACGCCGATTCTTGTCGATGGCGTGCGTACGCGCACCGTCGGCCGGGTTTCGATGGACATGCTGGGCGTCGATCTGGGCCCGGTGCCGCAAGCACGCGTCGGTTCGCCGGTGACGTTGTGGGGCCGTGGCATGCCAATCGACGAGGTGGCCGAATCCGCAGGCACGCTGGGCTACGAGCTGATGTGCGCAGTGGCGCGTCGCGTCAAGGTCGACCCGCAATAATACGCAGCTAGGGCCTGTTCACGCTAATATCGGGCTCGCGATATTAGCGTGAACAGGCCCTCGCATACGTGGCAAAACAGGCAACGCCCGGATTCGGGCGAAGCTTGCTGCCGCCGGCGGCAATCCGCCGTCGGTCATCTGTTTCTCTTTCAAGGTAAATCGTTCGCATGGCCCGTGCCAAGACTGTCTACACCTGCTCCGAGTGCGGCGGCCAGACCCCGAAATGGCAAGGCCAATGTCCGCATTGCAACGGTTGGAACACGCTGGTCGAATCGGTGGCGGAAACGTCCTCGGGACATCGCTACCAGGCGTTGGCCAAAAGCACGCCGGTGCGCAAGCTTGCCGAGATCGAAGCGCAGGATGTTCCCCGTTTCTCCAGCGGCGTCAGCGAGTTCGACCGGGTGCTGGGCGGCGGCCTCGTGGCGGGAGGCGTCGTATTGATCGGCGGCGACCCGGGCATCGGCAAATCGACCCTGCTGCTTCAGTCGCTCGCGCACCTGTCGCGCGAACGCCGCGCGCTCTATGTCAGCGGTGAAGAATCGGGCGCGCAGATTGCGCTCCGGGCGCAGCGTCTGGGATTGGGAGGCGGCTTCGAAGCCGGTGGCGGCGAGCTTGACCTGCTGGCCGAAATCCAGTTGGAGAAAATCCTCGGCGCGATCGAATCGGAGAAGCCGGACGTGGTCGTCATCGACTCGATCCAGACGGTATATTCCGAAGCGCTGACGTCCGCGCCCGGCTCGGTGGCCCAGGTGCGCGAATGCGCCGCGCAGCTCACGCGCTGCGCCAAGCAAAGCGGCGTGACTGTCATCATGGTCGGGCACGTTACGAAGGAAGGCAGCCTGGCGGGTCCGCGCGTGCTTGAACACATCGTCGACACGGTGCTGTACTTCGAAGGCGATACGCATTCTTCGTACCGGCTCGTACGTGCGTTCAAGAATCGCTTCGGGGCGGTCAACGAACTCGGCGTGTTCGCCATGACCGAGAAGGGCTTGCGCGGCGTTGCGAATCCGTCGGCACTGTTCCTTTCGCAGCACGAGCAGACAGTGCCGGGGTCCTGCGTGCTGGTGACGCAGGAGGGTACGCGTCCGTTGCTGGTGGAGGTGCAGGCGCTCGTCGATACCGCCCAGGTGCCGAATCCGCGCCGGCTGGCGGTCGGCCTTGAACAGAATCGCTTGGCCATGTTGCTCGCGGTGATGCATCGTCACGCGGGCATCGCGTGTTTCGATCAGGATGTGTTCCTCAATGCCGTCGGCGGTGTGAAGATTACCGAGCCGGCCGCCGATCTCGCGGTATTGCTCGCGATCCATTCGTCATTGCGCAACAAGCCGTTGCCGCGCGGCATCGTGGCGTTCGGGGAAGTCGGGCTGGCGGGCGAGATTCGTCCGAGTCCGCGCGGTCAGGATCGGTTGAAAGAGGCCGCGAAACTCGGCTTCTCGATTGCGATCATTCCCAAAGCCAACGCGCCGCGGCAGCCGATCGACGGACTCGAAGTCCATGCCGTCGACCGGCTCGAGCACGCCATTTCGACCGTTGCGGGATTCTAGCGTGGGGCAGCGTCCGAGCCGCGGCGGCAAGGCCGCGACCGGGTGGCTCAAACGATCTGTTCCAGCGATTCGTGCGCCATCAGCCATTCGGCCTCGACGTCCGCCAGTTGCGCGGTGACTTCGCCCTGACGCTTCAGGCTCTGCGTCAATAGCGCTTTCTTCGTGTCCTCGTACGTGGCGCTGTCGGCCAGCACGGCGTCGAGCTTCGCCTTCTCTTCGCTCAGCGTTTCGAGCGATTTCTCCAGCTTCTCGATCTTGCGCTGCAACGGCTTGCGCAGTTGTGCCAGACGCTGCCGCTCCTGTGCTTCGAAGCGCTTCTGATCCTTGCGGTTGACGTCCGAGGCGCCGTTGTTGTCGCTGTCCGTTTCGCGCGCGGCGGCGCGCTGGTCGGCGGCATGCTTGAGCAGCCAGTCACGGTAGTCGTCGAGATCGCCGTCGAACGGCTGCACTTCGCCGTGGGCCACGAGCAGGAACTGATCGGTCGTCGCGCGCAGCAGATGTCGATCGTGCGAGACGAGGATCAGCGTGCCGTCGAACTGTGCGAGCGCCATGGTCAGCGCGTGGCGTGTTTCGAGGTCCAGGTGGTTCGTCGGCTCGTCGAGCAGCAGCAGATTGGGCTTTTGCCAGATGATCAGCGCCAGCGCGAGCCGTGCCTTCTCGCCGCCGGAGAACGGCGCAATCGATGCGGTCGCCATGTCGCCGCGAAAATTGAAGCCGCCGAGGAAGTCGCGCAGTTCCTGTTCGCGCGTATCGGGGGCAAGCCGCTGCAAATGCCGGAGCGCCGAGTCGTCATGGCGCAGCGTCTCCACCTGATGCTGGGCGAAGTAACCGATCTGCAGCCCCTTGCCTTGCTTGACGTCGCCGGCCAGCGGCGCGAGCGTGCCGGCCAAGGTTTTGATGAGTGTCGACTTGCCCTGGCCGTTCGCCCCGAGCAGGCCGATTCGCTGTTCGTTCTGTACGGACATCGTCACACGCGGCAGGATGACCTTTTCGCTATCGTCCCCCAGCGTATAGCCGCAACGCACTGCGTCGAGCACGAGCATCGGATTCGGCGCCGAGTCGGCGTGACGGAATTCGAACGTAAACGGAGAGGCCACGTGCGCCGGCGCGATACGTTCCATCTTCTCGAGTGCCTTGACCCGGCTTTGCGCCTGCGTGGCTTTCGATGCCTTGGCCTTGAAACGAGCGATGAACGATTCGAGATGCGCGATCGTTTTCTGCTGCTTTTCGAAGGCGTTCTGCTGCAAGGCAAGTTGTTGCGCGCGGAGGATCTCGAACTGACTGTAGTTGCCGCCGTAACGCTTCAACTGCTGGTTCTCGATGTGCAGCGTGACGTTGCACACGCCGTCGAGAAATTCCCGGTCGTGCGAGATGATGACGAGTGTGCCGGCATAGCGCTTGAGCCAGTCTTCGAGCCAGACGATCGCGTCGAGGTCCAGGTGGTTCGTCGGTTCGTCGAGCAGCAGCAGGTCGGAAGGGCACATCAGCGCCTGCGCAAGATTCAGGCGCATGCGCCAGCCACCCGAAAAACTCGCGACGGGCAGTGCCGTCTGCGCCAGCGTGAAACCGAGGCCCAGCAGCAGCGCTTCGCCGCGCGCCGGCGCAGTGTAGCCGTCGGCATCCGCGAAGGCCGTATGCGCTTCGGCTTCGGCGTGGCCGTCGTGGGCGGTTTGCGCGGCGGCCATGCTCGCTTCGATGTCGCGCAGGCGCGTGTCGCCGTCAAGGACATAATCGAGCGCCGTGCGTTCGACCGCGGGGGTCTCCTGCATCACATGGGCGACACGCCAGCCGCTCGGCACGAAGGCGTCGCCGCCGTCGGCGTGCAACTGCCCGCGCAGCAGCGCGAAGAGGGTGCTTTTCCCGGCGCCGTTGGCGCCGACGAGGCCGACCGATTCGCCTGGATTGATGACGGCCGAGGTGTCCTCGAAGAGCGGTTTGGTGCCGCGGGCGAGGGTCAGGTGTTCAAATCGGATCACGGCAAATGGGGTAAGAGATGCCGTCGAAATTGCGGCAAACGCGTATTTTACCGGCCCGGCGAATCCGTGCCCATATTTGGGTGATTCGGGGCGTGAACAGGCCCTAAAGAATCGGTGCGAACAGCCGCGCAACGCGCATGGCGGTGCGCCACCACCAGGCAAGACTGCGCAGCGCATCCCGCTCGATCGGTGTGCTGTCGGCGAAATCGTTGTCGAGCATGCGGGCGACGCTGGCGGCGAAGTCATGGTCGACCGTCAGCAGCATGAGTTCGAAATTGAGCCGGAACGACCGGTTGTCCAGGTTCGCGCTGCCGACGGCGGCGGCACGGTCGTCGATCAACACCACCTTCTGATGCAAAAAGCCCGGCCGGTAGCGGTAGACCTCGATGCCGCTGCGCACCGCTTCATGCGCGTAGGACTGTGTGGCCACATACACCACCCGATGATCGGGGCGGCTCGGGATCAGGATGCGGACATCGACGCCGCGCAGCACGGCCAGGCGCAGCGCTGCGAACACCGCTTCGTCGGGGACGAAATAGGGCGTTGTCAGCCAGATGCGCTCGCGCGCCGCGTTGATTGCCGTCACGAAGAACAGCGAAGCGGTCTCCAGCCGGTCCGCCGGCCCGCTCGGCACCACCTGGCAGTGCATATTGCCGTCGACCTCGGCCGGCGTGTGGTTGAGCGGGGGGACGCTGCCGTTGCTCCAGTGCCAGTCTTCCGCGAAGGCGCGCTGGATGCCGATGACGGCCGGGCCTTCGATCGCGATGTGCGTGTCGCGCCAGGGCGCCAGCGGCGGCTTTTCGCCGAGGTATTCATTGCCGACGTTGTGTCCGCCAATGAACGCTTCGTTGCCGTCGATCACGACGATCTTGCGGTGATTGCGGAAATTGAGCTGGAACCGGTTGACGAACAGACCGCGTTTGGCGGCCGTGAATTCGTGGACCATCACGCCGCCCGCGATCAGCCGTTCGCAGTATTTGCGCGGCAGATCGTGACTGCCGATCCGGTCGTACAGAAAGTAGACTTTCACCCCCGCGGCCGCACGCGCCAGCAGACGGCGCTGCAACTCGCGCCCGAGGGTGTCGTCGTGCACGATGAAGAATTGCACGATGATGTAATCGCGCGCCCGGTCGATGGCGGCGAAGATGGCATCGAATGTCGCGCGTCCGTTGATCAGCAGCCGCACCCGATTGCCCGCGACGAACGGGATGTCGGTCAGGTCAGTGAGCGCGCTGAACTCGGGGTGTGCGTCCGCCGCCAGCGGCGAGATGCCGCTCCAGTCGATTTCACCGACGCGCGTGCGCATCAACAGATTGCGCGCGCGGCGCGCCTCCACGTAGCCGATGAATTTCGAGCGGCCGAGAAACAGATAGGGCACCAGCGTGAGATACGGCATCGTCGCGAGCGATACCGCCCACGCAACGGCGCCTTGCGACGTGCGCACCGTCATGACGGCATGGATCGCCGCGGCGATACCCATGACATGCACCAAGCCGACGGCGAATCCGATATCGAACCAGCTGAACGTCATGGCGGCTTGGGTCCTCCCTCGTGGACGACGGGTCAGGATGCCGAACGATCAGGCCAGGTCGGCGGCGTGGACCAGAAAGACCATGTCGTCGCCATTGCTGGTCGGCAGCCACGTCAGCGGCAGGTCGGGGAATGCCGCCTCAACATGGTGACGCTCGTTGCCGATCTCGACCACCAGCACGCCGTCGTCGGTCAGGCGTTCACGCGCGCCGGCAAGAATGCGGCGCACGACGTCCATGCCGTCGCCGCCACCGGCGAGCGCGAGGCGCGGTTCGTGCAGATATTCGGGGGGCAAGGCCTGCATCGAGGTTTCGTTGACGTACGGCGGGTTCGTGACGATCAGCGGGTAGCGCTTGCCGGCGGGCAGCGGCGCGTACAGATCCCCTTGAAACAGCGTGATACGGTCTTCGAGGCCGTAGTCGCGGACATTGATCCGCGCAACCGCCAGGGCGTCCGCCGAGATGTCGACCGCGTCAATGTGGGCGGACGGAAATGCCTGCGTTGCCAGGATCGGCAGGCAGCCCGAGCCGGTGCACAGTTCGAGGACATCCTCGAGGGCATCCGGGTGTGCTACCCACGGCTGCAGCTGTTCTTCGAACAATTCGCCGAAGAACGAGCGCGGCACGATCACGCGTTCGTCGACGTAGAAGCGCTGGCCGTGCATCCAGGCCTCGTTCGTAATGTACGCGGCGGGCACGCGCTCGCCGGCGCGCCGATTGACGACTGATAGCACGCGCTCGATCTCGGCCGGCAGCAAACGTGCATCGAGAAACGGATCGAGCGTGTCGAGCGGCAGATGGAGCGTGTGCAGCAGCAGATAGGCGGCTTCGTCGTACGCGTTGGCGGTGCCATGGCCGAACGACAGCTTGGCTTCGGTAAAGCGCGACACGGCATAGCGCAGCAAATCTCGCAGCGTGATAAACGGATGCGTGGACATAGTCCCTCCCGGGAGTGGCGCGTCGGCGTTGTGCCGGCGCATGCATGGGGCATTGGCGGGCGGGCGTGAGGGCCCGCCGCGCCGGAACGGCAATCAGGCGATCAGGCGACCAGGCGTTCAAGCACGCCGCGGTAGATATTCTTGAGCGGTTCGATGTGCGCGACTTCGATATGCTCGTCGATCTTGTGAATGCTGGCGTTGCATGGTCCGAATTCGATCACCTGCGGGCAGATGCGCGCGATGAAGCGGCCGTCGGACGTACCCCCGGTCGTCGACAGTTCGGTGTCGATCCCGGTTTCCGCACGAATCGCATCGGACAGCGCGGCCGACAGATCGCCGCGCGGCGTGAGGAACGGCTGACCGCTGATGCTCCAGTCGATCGTGTAATCGAGGCCGTGGCGATCGAGCAGTGCATGGACACGCTTCTGCAGTCCGTCCGAGGTGCTCGCCGTTCCGAAGCGGAAGTTGAACATCACGTTCAGTTCGCCCGGAATGACGTTCGTCGCACCGGTGCCCGCGTGGATGTTCGAGATCTGCCACGTCGTCGGCGGGAAGTATTCGTTGCCGTTATCCCACACCGTCTGCGTCAGCTCGGCCAGCGCCGGGGCAAACAGATGGGTGGGATTCTTTGCCAGATGCGGGTAGGCGATATGGCCCTGCACGCCGCGCACGACGAGCTTGCCCGACATCGAGCCGCGCCGGCCGTTTTTCACCATGTCACCGAGCGTGGCGCTCGACGTCGGTTCGCCCACGACGCAGTAGTCGAGACGTTCGCCGCGGGCGATCAGCGCCTCCACCACCTTGACCGTGCCGTCGGTCGCGGGGCCTTCCTCGTCGCTCGTCAGCAGGAAGCCGATCGCGCCGTCATGCGCCGGGTGTCCGGCGACGAATTCCTCGGAGGCCACGACGAACGCGGCGAGCGAGGTTTTCATGTCAGCCGCGCCACGTCCATAAAGCTTGCCGTCGCGATGCGTCGGCGCAAACGGGTCGGAATGCCACTGTTCGAGGGGGCCGGTCGGCACGACGTCGGTGTGGCCGGCGAAGACCAGCAGCTTGCCGTCGGCGCCCTGGCGGCCCCGTTTGACCGCCCACAGATTGGTCACGCCGTTCGAGGCGATGGTCTCGCACGCAAAGCCGATCGCGGTCAGCCGGCGCATCAGGATGGCCTGGCAGTCGCGGTCTTCAGGCGTCACCGAGTGACGGGCGATCAGTTGCTCGGTAAGCGCCAGCGTGGCGCCGTTGGGGAAAGTCATGAATCAGAGCAGCGAAGCGTAAGTATCGGGCGCAAAGCCCACCGTAACGCGCCCTTGCGCGACCAGCACGGGGCGTTTGATCAGCGACGGCTGCGCGATCATCAGCGCGCGCGCCGCCGATTCGGCTGCTGCGGCGGTCTGTTGCTCGGGCGTGAGCTTGCGCCACGTCGTGCCCTTGCGGTTGAGCAGGGTTGAAAGCGGCACCTGGACCAGCCAGGCGCCGAGCAGTGCGTCGGTCACGCCCGCCTTCTTGAAATCGTGAAAATCGTAGCCCACGCCATGCTCGTCGAGCCAGGCGCGCGCCTTCTTCACGGTATCGCAATTGGGAATGCCATACAGCACTGCCGTCATCTTATTCGCCTCGCAGCAGATCGTTGATGGCGGTCTTGGCGCGCGTCTGGGCGTCGACCTTCTTGACGATCACGGCGCAGTACAGGCTGTACTTGCCGTCCTTCGAGGGCAGGTTGCCCGGCACCACGACGGAGCCGGCCGGCACGCGGCCGTAATGCACTTCGCCGGTTTCGCGGTCGTAGATCTTGGTGGACTGGCCGATGTACACGCCCATCGAGATGACCGAGTTTTCTTCGACGATCACGCCTTCCACGACTTCCGAGCGGGCGCCGATGAAGCAGTTGTCTTCGATGATGACCGGGTTGGCCTGCAGAGGCTCGAGCACGCCGCCGATGCCGACGCCGCCCGACAGATGGACATTTTTGCCGATCTGGGCGCACGAGCCAACGGTGGCCCACGTGTCGACCATGGTGCCTTCATCGACATAGGCGCCGATGTTGGTGTACGACGGCATCAGCACGACATTCTTTGCGATGAACGAGCCACGGCGCGCGACGGCCGGCGGCACCACGCGGAAGCCGCCGCGGGCGAAGTCTTCGGCCGTGTAGTTGGCGAACTTGCTCGGCACCTTGTCGTAGAACTGGGTGAAGCCGCCCGCGGGTTGCACGGCATTGTCTTCCAGGCGGAACGAGAGCAGCACGGCCTTCTTGAGCCATTGGTTGACGATCCACTTGCCGTCTTGCTTCTCGGCCACGCGCAGTGCGCCGCGGTCGAGTTCGGCCAGCACGTGGTTGACGGCGTCACGCACGTCGGCAGGCGCCGCCTTGGCCGAGATCTCGGCACGGTTTTCCCAGGCTTGGTCGATAAGGGTTTGCAGTTGTTGCGACATGGCGTGTTCAGGAAGCGTTGGATGAAAGGGATTGGCAGAATTGCACGATGCGCTGCGCGCCTTCCGTGCATTCGTCAACGTCCGCCACGAGGGCGATGCGCACGAAGTTCTCGCCAGGATTGTGCCCGTGGGCGGCCCGGCCCAGATAGGAACCGGGCAGTACGGCCACATTGTAGTCCGCCAACAGGCGTCGGGCGAATTCGGTATCGGACAGGCCGGTCTTGCCGTCCACGCGCGCCCACAGGTAGAAACCGGCGTCGGGCAGCTCGACGTCGAGCACTTCAGCGAGCATCGGCGTCACCGTCTGGAACTTCTTCAGGTATTTGCTGCGGTTCAGGCGGACGTGCGCCTCGTCGTTCCAGGCGGCGATGCTCGCGGCCTGCACGGCCGGGTTCATGGCGCACCCGTGATATGTGCGGTACAGCAGGAATTTCTTCAGGATGGCGGCGTCGCCGGCCACGAAGCCCGAGCGCATGCCCGGCACGTTCGAGCGCTTGGACAGGCTGGAGAACACGACCAGGCGCTCAAAGCCGCGGCCGAGTTGGTGTGCCGCAGCCAGTGCGCCCAGCGGTGGGTGTTCTTCGTCGAAATAGATTTCCGAATAGCACTCGTCGGACGCGATGACAAAGCCGTATTGATCGGACAGTTCGAACAGGCGCCGCCAGTCGGCCAGCGTCAGCACCGAGCCGGTGGGATTGCCGGGTGAGCACAGGAACACCAGCTGGACGTTGTTCCAGACGTCGGCGGGCACGCTGTCGTAGTCGGGCGCAAAATTGCGTGCCGGATCGCTATCGACGTAGTACGGCTGGGCGCCGGACAGCAGGGTGGCGCCTTCGTAGATCTGGTAGAACGGGTTCGGACACATCACCGTCGCGCCGGAGCGGGCGGCGTCGACCACGGCCTGGGCGAACGAGAACAGCGCCTCGCGCGAACCCGTCACGGGCAGCACTTCGGTCGCCGGATTGACGTTCGGCAACTGATAGCGGCGTTCCAGCCACGCGGCAATCGCCGCGCGCAGCGGTTCGCCGCCGGCGGTGGCGGGGTAGTTCGACAGTCCGCCCAGTCCTGCGACCAAGGCTTCCTTGATGAACTGCGGCGTCGGATGCTTCGGCTCGCCGATGCCGAAGCTGATGGCCTTGAAACCGGCCGCCGGCACGATGTCGGCAACGAGCCCCTTGAGGCGTTCGAACGGATACGGCTGGAGTTTGTCGAGTAGCGGATTCACAGCAAAGGATTCACGGCAAAAGGTTCAAGGCCCGGGAGCGGGCGCGGCAGAGATGGCGCTGCGCGCCGCAGCTTCCCGCGTGCCAAACTCGGGGATTTACGTCAAGGGGTTCCCGGACGCGCCCAAGAATGGCAAGATCGGCAAAGCGAAAATTATACCGTCACGGCGTCGCCCACGCGCGTCATGTTGCGGATTTCGGCAGGTTCCGGGGCGCCAATGGGGCAAGTCTTAGGGCCTGTTCACGCTAATATCGGGCTCGCGAACGTGTTCTGCCGGTCGGCTGGCAAGGCGCCAGCTGCGCCGCTTGGTCGCCCCAAGCAAGCAGCGGGCAACGCCGCCAGACGGCCGGCAGAACACGTTCCCTGCGGGTTGCCAACCCAAAGGGGCGATCGCCGCGTCATGATCCTTGCGAATATTCCCGATATTCGCTTCGGCCCATTCCTTGCGCTCGCCCCTTTGGCCGGGCAACGCGAGCCCGATATTAGCGTGAACAGGCCCTATGGACCTTTGCAGGATTTTGGAGGAAGCATGACGGTTGCCGGTAACGGTACACAACCCGGCGCAACGCCCGCCGGCGGGGGATGCTATGCCCGCACGGCGCCGGCCCTGGCCATCTTGTTGGGCTCTTCGGTATGGGGGCTCGCGTGGTATCCATACCGCGTACTGCAACTGTGGGGCGTGGACGCCGTGTCCTCCCAGGCCTGCACAGCGCTCATCGCCCTGTTGTTTCTCGGCGTGATCTACCGCCGCTCGTTTGCCTCGCTCACCTGGTCGTGGCTCCTGCCTGGCGTGGCCCTCGCGGGCGGCATCACGAACGTCGCCTTCGTATGGGGCACGACGCACGGGCATGTGATGCGCGTGCTGTTGCTGTTCTATCTGACCCCGGTCTGGACGGCCCTGTTCGCGCACTGGGTGCTGGGCGAACGCCTGACCGCCCGCGGCGCCGCATTGATCGTGTTGGCGCTGGGCGGCGCGGGACTCATGCTCTGGTCGCCCGCAATGGGTTGGCCCGTGCCAAACAATGCGGCCGAATGGGCCGGCACCGTCGCGGGAGCCGCGTTTGCGATGAATAACGTGCTGTTTCGTCGCATTAGCCAGTCATTGCCGGACGTTAGGCCGGGAATGCGCAGTTGGGTACTCTATCTCGGCTGCTTGGCCGCCGGATTGCTGATGCTGCCGTTCGACGGCGGGCTCGCTTCCGGCGCGGCGGCCGTCACGGCCCTGACGACGGATATGCCGGCGGCGGCTGTCGCGGTGGCCCTCGGCTGTGCGGTTGCCGTGACGAATGTGATCGTCCAGTTCGGGCTGGAGCGCGTGCCGGCCAACCGGGCGGCGCTGATCATGTTGTTCGAAATTGTCGTCGCGGCGCTGTCGTCGTGGTGGCTGGCCAGCGAGGGGATGGGCGCGCGCGAAATCGCGGGCGGTCTGTGCATCGTTGCGGCAGGCGCGTTGGCCGGAATTCTTCCGGAACCGAAGCGTTGCAAATCCGCGACGGCGGGTGATGCGATGGTATGATGCGAACCGATGAAAGCGGCCTCGCGCGCGCCAGCGTGTGCGAGGCCCGACAGGACCTGCTGACGCGTCTTAGCGTTCTTCGCGGACTTCTTTATCCATGACCGTAAAAGCGAACCTGCCGTGCGTCTGACCTCCATCAAGCTCGCTGGCTTCAAATCCTTCGTCGACCCGACGAACTTCTCGGTGCCGGGCCAATTGGTCGGCATCGTCGGCCCGAACGGGTGCGGCAAATCCAACATTATCGATGCCGTGCGCTGGGTGCTCGGCGAGTCGCGCGCCTCCGAGCTGCGCGGCGAATCGATGCAGGACGTTATTTTCAACGGTTCCACCGCCCGCAAGCAGGCGAGCCGCGCCAGCGTTGAACTCGTGTTCGACAACAGCGCCGGGCGCGCCGCCGGGCAGTGGAGCCAGTACGCCGAAATCGCCGTCAAGCGCGTGCTCACCCGCGACGGCACATCGAGCTACTACATCAACAACCTGCCGGCCCGCCGGCGGGACATTCAGGATATCTTCCTCGGCACCGGCCTCGGCCCGCGCGCCTACGCCATCATCGGGCAGGGCATGATTTCGCGGATCATCGAAGCCAAGCCCGAAGAGTTGCGCGTCTTCCTGGAAGAAGCCGCCGGCGTCTCGAAATACAAGGAACGCCGCCGCGAAACGGAAAATCGTCTGCACGACACGCGCGAGAACCTGACGCGTGTGGAGGACATCCTGCGCGAACTCGGCACAAACCTCCAGAAACTGGAAGCCCAGGCCGTCGTGGCCAACCGTTTCAAGGATTTGCATCGCGACGGCGAGGAAAAGCAGCAGCTGTTGTGGCTGTTGCGCAAGAATGAAGCGCAGAACGAGCAGGAACGCCAGCAGCGCGCGATCGAGTCGGCGCAGGTCGACCTTGAAGCCCAGATGTCACGTCTGCGCAGCTCGGAATCCGATCTCGAAACGTTGCGCGCGGCGCACTACACCACGACCGACGCCGTGCAATCGGCGCAAAGCGCGATGTACGAGGCGAACTCCGAAGTCAGCCGTCTCGAAGCGGAAATCCGTTACGTGGTCGAATCGCGTAACCGGGTGCAGGCGCAACTGGCGGCCCTGACGGCTCAGAAGGAGCAATGGCAGGCGCGCTCGTCGCAAGCGGAAGAAGCGCTTGCAGTGTCCGAGGAAGAACTGCTCATTGCGGAGGAGCGTGCCGCGCGCGCGCAGGACGACGCCGCCGAACAGAACGAGGCGCTGCCGGCGCTCGAAGCGTGCTGGCGGGATGCGCAGACCGTCCTGAACGAGCAACGCGGCGAGATCGCGCAGGTCGAGCAGACGCTCAAGCTGGAAGCCGCGCATCAGCGCAATGCCGATCAGGCGTTGCAGCAGTTGCAGCAGCGCCAGGAGCGGTTGCAGGGCGAAGCCCGCGGGCTCGACAAGCCGGACGAAGTGCAGCTCGAATCGCTGCGCGCCGACCTGGCCGAACATGAAGCCATCCTGTCCGATGCGCAGGCCGAACTGGCTGACGCGCAGGAACGCGTGCCGCGCCTGGAAGCGGAACGCCGCGAAGCGCAGGAACGTGTGCAGTCCGAAGCGGCGGCAATTGCGCAGCTCGAAGCGCGTCTGACGGCACTGCGCCAGTTGCAGGAGAGCGTGCAGACCGAAGGCAAGGTCCAGCCGTGGCTCGACAAGCACGAATTGGCGCAGCTGCCGCGCCTGTGGAAGAAGCTTCATATCGAGCCGGGTTGGGAAAACGCGCTGGAATCGGTGCTGCGCGAACGGCTTGCCGCCCTCGAGATCAGCAATCTCGACTGGGTCAAGGCCTTTGCGACCGATGCGCCCCCGGCCAAACTGGCGTTCTACGCGCCGCCGCCGGCCGCGCGTGCGCTCGATGCGACAGGCAATCTGCGTCCGCTGCTGTCATTGCTGCGCATCGACGATCCGGGCTTGCGCGCCGTGCTGCAGGAGTGGCTGGGCCGCACCTTCGTCGCAGACGACCTGACGCAGGCCATTGCCATGCGCGCGCAATTGCCCGAAGGTGCGAACCTCGTCGTCAAGGCCGGGCATCTGGTGTCGCGCGTGGGCGTGCAGTTGTATGCCGCCGATTCCGAGCAGGCCGGCTTGCTGGCCCGTCAGCAGGAAATCGAAAACCTCGGCAAGCAAGTGCGCGCACAGGCGTTGCTCGCGGACGAGGCCAAATCGAACGCCGTGCGCGCCGAAGCGGCCTACAGCCAGGCGAGCCAGACGCTCACCGAAGTACGTGCGCGCGCCGAGCGCGCCACGCAACGCGTACATGCGCTGCAGCTCGACGTCCTCAAGCTCACGCAAGCCTACGAGCGCTACAACGCCCGCAGCACGCAGATCGACGAAGAGCTGCGCGAAATCACTGCGCAGATCGAAGACCAACGCGCGTTGCGTGCCGAGTCGGAAGCAAATTTCGAACACAGCGACGCGCACCTGGCCGAATTGCAGGCGCGTTTTGAAGACGGGCAGCTCGAATTCGAATCCCTCGACAGCCAGCTCGGCGACGCGCGCAATCGCACGCGCGAACTGGAGCGTCTCGCGCAGGAGGCCCTGTTCGGTCAGAAGGGCATCCTGAGCAAGATCGACGAACACAAGCGCAGCATCCAGACGTCGCACGAGCAGGCAGAACGGCTCGTTGTCAGCATCGAACAGGCGCAGGTGGAACTCGCCCAGATTACCGAGCAGACGGCAGAAAACGGCCTGCAGGACGCCCTTGAACTGCGCGCCGAGAAGGAAGAAGTGCTCGGCGCCGCGCGCAACGAACTCGACGCCTTGACGCAACAACTGCGTCAGCGCGACGAAGAACGCCTGAGCGCCGAACGCGGCCTCCAGCCACTGCGCGACCGCATCACCGAACTGCAACTCAAGGAGCAGGCCGCGCGCCTGAACCGCGAGCAGTTTGTGGAGCAACTGGTGCAGGCCGAGGTCGACGAGCAAGCGCTCGCGCAGAAACTCACGCCGGACATGAAGCCGTCGTATCTGCAAGGCGAAGTCACGCGCATCAACAACGCGATCAACGCGCTGGGTCCGGTCAACATGGCGGCGCTCGAGGAATTGCAGACGGCCAGCGAACGCAAGATCTTCCTTGACGCGCAATCGGCCGACCTCAACGACGCCATCAACACGCTCGAAGGGGCCATCCGCAAGATCGACGAGGAAACGCGCGTGCTGCTGCAGGGCACGTTCGACGAGGTCAACAAGCATTTCGGCGAGTTGTTCCCGACGCTTTTCGGCGGCGGGCAGGCCAAGCTGATCATGACCGGCGACGAGATTCTCGATGCCGGCGTGCAGGTGATGGCGCAGCCGCCGGGCAAGAAAAATTCGACGATTCATTTGCTGTCGGGCGGCGAGAAGGCACTGACGGCCATCGCGCTCGTGTTCGGCATGTTTCAGCTGAACCCGGCGCCATTCTGTTTGCTCGACGAAGTGGACGCGCCGCTGGACGACGCGAACACGGAGCGCTACGCGAAAATGGTGGCGCACATGTCGGACAAGACCCAATTCGTATTCATTTCGCACAACAAGATCGCGATGGAAATGGCCAACCAGCTGATCGGCGTCACCATGCAGGAGCAGGGGGTGTCGCGGATCGTGGCGGTGGACATGGAGTCCGCGATCAATCTGGCCGAGATCGCCTGACCCCGCGCCTGACAACGGAGATAAGAGAGGATAGCCGCGCATGAATGAACTGCAGCTGGGTTTGATTGCCGCAGGAGTGGCGGTACTGCTGGGAGTCGTCACGTATAACGCCTGGCAGGGCAGCAAGGCGAAGCGGCGCATACCGCGCCGGATGCCGGTGGACGGCGCCGGCATCGATGCGACCGCGGGAATGGCGGACGACGACGAGCGTCCGTTCATCGAGCCGACGCTGATGCCGGCGCGCGCGCCGCAAGCGGACGAGCGCCGGGAACCCACGCTGGGTGCGGCGCATGCCGGCGAGCCGGATGCTGCTGGCGTGCAGGGTGACGCGCATGCACCGGATGCCCATCGCGAACCCGCATGGACACCGCAAGCGGCGGCGCACGCGAATGACGCTGCCGCCGCCGTTGATGACGCTGAACGTGCGCAAGCGGCGCGCGACGATGAAATGGAAGCGGCCACCGCGAGCGCGGTTGCCCGCAACAGCGCGGAACTGGCCGCGGATGATACCGTCGATGCCGCGCCCGCTGCCGCGGTCGCCGCGGCGGCCGGCGCGAATGGCGTGTCTTCAGCCCCGGTCGCGGCTCCGGTCGCAACCCCGCACGCCGATGCCGCTGTCATCGGCGCAGGCGTGCCGGCAGTGAACGGCGCGGCGGTCCCGGCGGCCAGGCCGGCAGCAAATGCGAATCTCCCGTTGCCGATCGTCGACGACCGCATCGATTGCGTGGTGCATCTGCCGTTGGCCGCAGCGTTGCCTGCGGAACGCATCCTGCCGCTCACGCAGCGCATGCGCCGCGCAGGCGGGAAGGCCGTCCACGTGGAAGGGCGCACCGATGACAACGCACACTGGGAGTCGGTGCGCGCTGGCGGGCGCTACGGCGAACTGCGCATTGCCGTGCAATTGGCGAACCGGGCCGGTGCGCTCAATGAGGTGGAATTCTCCGAATTTGCCAATGCGGTTCAGACGCTGGCCGAGGCCGTCGATGCGCTGCCCGAGTATCCGGACATGATGGAGACCGTTGGCCGCGCGCGCGAACTCGACAGTTTTGCTGCCCAGTGCGACGCCCAGCTTTCGGTCAATGTCCTGTCGGACGGCGCGCCGTGGTCGGCGAATTACGTACAGGCCGTGGCCACGCAAGACGGCCTGCTGCTCTCGCGCGACGGCATGCGATTCGTCAAGCTCGACAGCCGACAGAATCCGGTGTTCATGCTGCAGTTCGGCGACACCAACTTCCTGCGTGACGACCTGACGTACAAGGGCGGCGACCTGATCACGCTGCTGCTCGACGTGCCTGTCGCCGACGAAGACCTGCTGCCATTCCGTTTGATGTGCGACTACGCCAAGTCGATCGGCCAGCGCATCGGCGGGCGCGTTGTCGACGATCAGCGCCGGCCGCTGTCCGATGCGGCGCTGCAAAACGTCGACCGTCAGTTGCTCACGCTTTACGAGCGCCTGGAGGCGCGCGGCTTGCCGGCCGGCTCCCAAGCCACGCGCCGCCTGTTCAGCCAGTAATCCCCGAAATGCACGGCCGATCCTCCGGGATTCGGCTGGCACCCATGCTACCGGCCGGAATCCGCCCATGCGGTCCGACCGGTTTTTTTTATTGCCTTTGCGGTTTGACGAATTGCCGATGGTATCCGTCTGCCAACTCTGCCGCTTCAAAGGCATAATGACCGTACTCTTTCGATAGCCGAAATCTTGCCGATGTCCCAATCCCCCGCGCCGGGTTCCTCCCCGGCCGAAGTCCGCGAGCCTGCCGCGCGCGCTGCCGAGTTGCGTGCAGAATTGGAGCGCCACAACCGCGCCTATTATGAAGCCGACGCACCTACCATTCCGGACGCGGAATACGATCGCCTGTTTGCCGAACTGGTGGCGCTCGAAGCGGCCCATCCCGAGTTGCAGCGGGCCGACTCGCCGACGCAACGCGTGGGCGGCCAGCCGCTGGACGGATTTGCGCCCGTCACGCACCGTGTGCCCATGCTCTCCCTCAACAACGGTTTTGACGACGAAGACGTCGAAGCCTTCGACCGCCGCGTCGCCGATGCCCTGCGTGGTGCCGCCGCCGCGCCGGGAACGCAGACAGGTGATCTGTTTGGCCAACCGGTCGAATATGCCGCCGAACTGAAATTCGATGGCCTGGCCATCGCGTTGCGTTACGAACACGGCATATTGGTGCAGGCCGCAACGCGCGGCGATGGTGCGACGGGGGAAGATGTCACCGCCAATATTCGCACCGTCAAAAGCATTCCGCTGCGCCTGAAAACGGATACGCCGCCCGAAGTGCTCGAAGTGCGCGGTGAGGTGCTGATGTTCCGGGCCGACTTCGACGCACTCAATCGTGCGCAGGAAGCGGCCGGGGAGAAGGTGTTCGTCAATCCGCGCAATGCGGCTGCAGGCAGCTTGCGGCAACTGGATTCACGCATTACGGCGAAGCGCCCGTTATCGTTCTTCGCCTATGGCGTTGGCGAACTTGTCGGCGTGCCGATGCCGGATACGCATGGAGAACTGCTTGCATGGTATGAAACGCTGGGCATCCCGGTCAACAAGGAGCACGCCGTCGTGCGCGGCGCGCAAGGCCTGCTGCAGTTCTACGGCCGTATCGGCGAGGCCCGGGCGGCATTGCCATACGACATCGACGGGGTGGTGTACAAGGTCAATCGCCGTGACGAACAGGAACGTCTGGGCTTTGTCTCGCGGGCGCCGCGCTTCGCGCTCGCGCACAAATTCCCGGCCCAGGAAGCGCTGACGACCTTGCTCGACATCGAAGTTCAGGTCGGCCGCACAGGCGCGATCACGCCGGTGGCGCGCCTGGCGCCGGTGTTCGTGGGCGGTGCGACCGTCACGAACGCCACCTTGCATAACGAGGACGAGATACTGCGCAAGGGCATCCTGATCGGCGATACGGTCATCGTTCGCCGTGCCGGCGACGTGATTCCCGAAGTCGTGGGCGCGGTGCCGGAGCGGCGTCCGCCTGATGCGCGCGCGTTCGTGATGCCCACGGAATGCCCGGTGTGCGGCTCGGCGATCGAGAAGTTGCCCGACGAAGTCATTGCGCGTTGCACGGGCGGGCTCATCTGTGCGGCGCAACGCAAGCAGGCGCTGCTGCATTTCGCACAACGGCGCGCGCTCGACATCGAGGGGCTCGGCGACAAGCTGGTGGAGCAGCTTGTCGACCAGCAGATCATCCGTACGCCCGCCGATTTGTTCAAACTCGGCGTGGCCAAGCTCGCCGCGCTCGACCGCATGGCCGACAAGTCCGCCCAGAATCTCGTGGCCTCGCTCGACCGCGCCAGGCACACCACGCTTGCGCGCTTCATCTTCGCGCTCGGCATTCGTCATGTGGGCGAAGCGACGGCCAAGGATCTGGCGCGCCATTTCGGCAAGCTGGACAATGTGATCGCTGCGACGGAAGAGGAACTGTTGGCGGTGCATGACGTCGGACCCATTGTGGCGCAGTCCATCGCCAATTTCTTTGCCGAGCCGCATAATGTTGAAGTCATCGAACAGCTGCGCGCGGCGGGCGTCACCTGGGCGGAGTCGGAACCGCAGGCGGTGGAGGCGTTGCCGCTCGCGGGCAAGACCTTCGTGTTGACGGGCACGTTACCGACGTTGTCGCGCGAAGATGCCAAGGCAATGCTGGAGGCAGCAGGCGCCAAGGTGGCCGGCTCGGTGTCGGCCAAGACCGATTACCTCGTTGCGGGCGCGGATGCCGGCAGCAAGCTGGCCCGCGCGGAGTCGCTGGGCGTGCCGGTGCTGGACGAGGATGCCATGCGCGCCATGCTTGACGCGCTTTGATAAGGAACCCGCCGATGCTCTACGACATTCTGAAAATGGGCGATCCGCGCCTGCTGCGCATCGCCAAGCCGGTCGAGCAATTCGACACGCCGGAGCTGCACGCGCTGGTGGCCGACATGTTCGAGACGATGCACCATGCCAACGGCGCGGGGCTCGCCGCGCCGCAGGTCGGTGTCGATCTGCAAGTGGTGATCTTCGGTTTCAAGCATAACGACCGGTATCCCGACGCCCCGGAAGTGCCGGAAACGGTGCTCGTCAATCCGATCATCACACCGCTGACGCAAGACATGGAGGAGGGCTGGGAAGGTTGCCTGTCGGTGCCGGGGTTGCGCGGCATGGTCAACCGATATTCGATGCTGCGCTACGAAGGCTTCGACCAATATGGCAAACCGATCGACCGCGTCGCGGAAGGCTTCCATGCGCGTGTGGTGCAGCATGAATGCGATCACCTGATCGGCAAGCTGTATCCCATGCGGATCACGGATTTCACGAAGTTCGGCTTTACGGACATTCTGTTTCCCGGGCTCGATCCCGGCAGCGACGAGTGAGCGCCGCGCGGCGCATGGGTGCCATGCGCCGGCGTAGTATTTAGAAGCTTTCGCCCACGCGCAGATAGCGCCACTGACCGGCGGGCAGGTTGCCCAGCGCGATGCGGCCCATGCGCACGCGCTTCAATCCAGTGACATGGAGGCCGACCAGCTCGCACATGCGGCGGATCTGGCGCTTCTTGCCTTCCTTGAGCACAAAACGCAGCTGCTCGGGATTCTGCCAATCGACTTCGGCCGGTTTGAGCGCCTGTTCGTCGAGTTCCAGGCCGTGGCGCAGCAGCGCCAGGCGCGCCGCGGGGAATTGGGCCTGCACGTTTTCCGTGTACTCGCCGTAGGACACACGTACGAGATATTCCTTCTCCGTGTCGGAATCCTCGCCGATCAACTGGCGCGCCACGCGGCCGTCCTGCGTGAGTACGAGCAGGCCGGTCGAGTCGATGTCGAGACGCCCTGCGGGCGCGAGGCCGCGCAGATGTTGCGGGGAAAAGCGGATGCCGGCATCGTCTTCCGACCAGTGATTGTCGCGGGTGAGCAGGACGACGGCGGGTTCATAGCCGTCTTCGGCCTGGCCGGAGACATAGCCGACCGGCTTGTTCAGCAGGATCGTGACGCGCTGCGCCTGTTCGTTACGGGCGGCTTGCACGACCGTGATTTCCTGATCCGGCAGGATCTTTGCGCCGAGTTCGGCGATCACCTTTCCGTCGACGCGGACCCAGCCCTTGGCGATCCATTCATCGGCTTCCCGGCGCGAACACAGACCCAGTTCGGACATGCGCTTGGACAGGCGCAGCATGCCTTCGGCGTCGGCGTGAACCTTGGGTGGGGCGGCATCGCGGTTGCGGGCGCGGTCATCGTCACGGCGCGGCCCACGGCCGGTGCCGCTTCGGAAATCATCATCACGGCGCTTCACCGGACGGGCGAAATCGCCCTCGCTGCGCGGCGGTTTCGGGCCCGCGACACGTTCGCGTTGGGGGCGTGCCGGTGCATCGCCACGACGGTAGCCGTCGCGATCGTCGCCAAAGCGGCGGGTTTCCGGCGGGCGCGCGGTGGCCGGACGCGGCCGGCCGCCTGCGCCACTTGTGCCACCTGCTCCACTTGCGCCTCGATCATCCGTCCGTTTCGGGCGTCCCTCGAATCCGGCGCCAGCCCCGCTGCGCGGCGTACGCGCGCCACCCCCTCCCTGCGTACCCGGGGCACGGGCGCCATAGGGCTTCTTCGCGGCGGGCGCGCCCGCCTGTGCATCGCCGGCGGGACGCGCGCGCGGAGGCTTCTGCGCGGACTGCTTCGCCGCCCCGGCGCCTTCGAGCATGGCGGCGGGAATCGCCTTGGTCGGGCGGCGCAGGGCGCCAGGCCGCACGGGGGCGCGGGTCTTGTCAAGATTGCGGGGGTGTTTCGCGCCAAGCTTGGCGCGCGGGGTGTCGCTCATGGTTCCAGTGCTTCCAGTAATTCAGTTTCGACGGCGATCTGCAGGCGACTGTCCTGCAGGCGGCTGCCATCGAGCAAAAAGGTATCTTCGACACGCTCGCCGAGCGTGTTGATGCGCGCCGTGCGCACGCTGACGCGATGCCGGGCGAGAACCCGGGCGACCGCGTACAGCAGGCCAGTGCGGTCGTTGGCGGAGACCGACAGCAGGTAATACTGTCCGCGGTCGTCGGCGCGTAAATCCACGCGTGGCGTGACCGGGAAACTTCGCGAGCGGCGGGGCAGACGGCCCTTGCTGGGCTCGGGCAGCGGCTCGGCGCGCGTGATCAGGGCCGCCAGCTCCGATTCCACGAGACTGATAATGTCCCGGTAGCTCGTATCGAGGCCGGGGTCCGTGAGCAGGAAGTTGTCCAGCGCGTAGCCAAGGCTGGTGGTGTGCACCTTGGCATCGAGAATCGACAGTCCCTTGCGCTCGAAATAACCGCAAATGCGTGCAAACAGGTCGATCTGATCCGGTACGTACACCATCACCTGCAAACCCTCGCCGATCGGGGCAGGGCGCGCCTTGACGATCGGCGTCGGGCTGTTGACGTGGCGGCAAAGATGGCGCGTCTGCCAGGCGACATCGGCCGGATCGTTGCGCAGGAAGAACGCAACGTCGAGCGTGTTCCAGAGCGGCTCGTGGGCGTGATCGGGCACCGTGTAGAGCCGCAACAGGCCCAGGGCTTCTTCCTTGCGCGCCTTGAGTTGCGCGTGCGGATCAGGATTCGCGCCGCCAAGCACCTGCAGCGTCACGCGATACAGGTCTTCGAGCAGCTTGCCTTTCCACGCGTTCCAGACTTTCGGGCTGGTGCCGCGAATGTCCGCGACGGTCAGCAAATACAACGCAGTCAGGCGCCGTTCGTTGCCGACCTTTTCCGCAAAGCCCTTGATGACTTCCGGATCGGTCGTGTCCTGCTTCTGGGCGACCTGGCTCATTGTCAGATGTTCCCCGACGAGCCACACGACCAGGTCCGTATCCTCCTGCGACATGCCGTGCCGTACGCAGAAGCGCCGCGCGTCGACCATGCCGAGCGTGGAGTGATCGCCGCCGCGCCCCTTGGCGATATCGTGGAACAGCGCTGCGACGGTTAGCACCCAGGGACGATCGAAGTTCGCGATGAGCTGGCTGCAGAACGGATACTCGTGCGCATGCTCGGCCACGGCGAAGCGGCGGATGTTGCGCACGACCATCAGGATATGCTGGTCGACCGTGTAGACATGGTACAGATCGTGTTGCATCTGTCCGACCACGCGGCGGAAATTGATCAGGTAGCGGCCCAGCACGCTCGTCTGATTCATAAGACGAAGCGCGTGGGTAATGCCCTGCGGCTGCTGCAGGATCTCGAGGAACAGGCGGCGGTTCTCGGGATCGGCGCGCCATTGCGCGTTCATCAGGTCGCGCGCATTGTAGAGGGCGCGCAGCGTGCGTGCCGACAAGCCCTTGGTGCCGATGATCTTCTCGTACAGCAGGAAGGTCTCGAGAATGGCCGTCGGATCACGGGTAAAAAGGTCGTCGTCGACGATCTCGATCATTCCCTGCTTCTCGACGAAGCGCTCATTGAGCACGCGCGTGACGCCGCTCGTCTGCGGAAACAGCTTCGCTTCGACGTTCTGCAGCAAGACGGTGTTGAGCTGCGTCACCGCCTTGGCGGCCCAGTAATAGCGGCGCATCAGCTGTTCGCTGGCGCGCTTGGCGGCGGTGGCCTCGACGCCAAGACTCTCGGCCAGCGGGGTTTGCATATCGAACACGAGCACATCCTGACGGCGCTTGGCGAGCAAGTGCAGGCGGGCGCGAAGGCCCTTCAGGAATTGTTCGTTGCGGCGCAGCTCCTTGACTTCGCGTTCGGTCAGCAGCTCGCGTTCGAACAATTCGGCCCAACTATTGCCAAGCCCCGCGGCGCGTGTCATCCAGAGAATGACCTGCAAATCGCGCAGGCCGCCCGGACTCTCCTTGCAATTCGGCTCAAGGCTGTACGGGGTGTCCTGATACTTGGCGTGGCGCTGGCGCAGCTCGAGCTGCTTGCCGCGGAAGAATGCGCGGGGATCGAGCACTTCCGCGAAGCGGTGCTGGAACGTTTCGAACAAGGCCCTGTTGCCGGTCAGCAAGCGTGCTTCGAGCAGACTGGTTTCGACGGTGATGTCGGCATCCGCCTCGGCAATGCATTGATCGACGGAGCGCACGCTGCTGCCGATCTCGAGCCCCATGTCCCATAGGAACTGAATGAACGGCTCGACGTGGGGCGCCAGCGCATCGTCGGCGCCGTTGTCATGCAATACGAGGATGTCGACGTCCGAATGCGGGTACAGCTCGCCGCGTCCGTATCCGCCGACGGCCACGAGCGCGAGGCCATCGGGCATGCCGCAGGCGCGCCATGCGTCGCACATGGCGTGATCGACCGCGTGGCACATGCCGTGCAGCAAGGCGTCGATCTTGCCGTTCTGCGCGAAGCGGTCCAGCAACTCGGTCTTGCGGTCCTTCAAGGCTTGTCGGAGCGGGGAGTGGGCGTGCGCGCGCGCGTGCATGGGCGGCTTCCTCGGCGAGGGGTGGGGCCGGTGCGCGCTCGCGCCCCGGCCGAATCGTTACGCGGCGGTGGCCTGCGTGATGAATTCGGGAGGCTTGGGCGTGCCGGCGGAGACCGTCAGCACATCGTAGCCGGTGTCTGTCACGAGCACGGTGTGCTCCCATTGGGCCGACAAGCTGCGGTCGCGCGTTTTCACCGTCCATTGGTCCGGCATCGTGCGGATGTCGCGCTTGCCCGCGTTGATCATCGGCTCGATCGTGAAGATCATGCCGGCTTTCAGTTCCAGCCCGGTGCCCGGGCGGCCGTAGTGCAGGATCTGCGGATCCTCATGGAATACCTGGCCGATGCCGTGGCCGCAGTACTCGCGCACGACGCTGTAGCCCTGTGCTTCGGCGTGGACCTGGATGGCATGGCCGATATCGCCCAGGTGGGCACCCGGCTTGACCTGACGGATACCGAGCCACATGCACTCGAACGTGACCTGGGTCAGGCGCTTTGCCAGGATCGACCCTTCGCCGACAATGAACATGCGGCTGGTGTCGCCGAAATAGCCGTCCTTGATGACGGTGACGTCGATATTGAGCGCGTCGCCGTGTTTGAGGACCTTTTCGCCGGGAATGCCATGGCAGATCACGTCGTTGACGGAAATGCAGGTGGCCTTCGGATAGGGCGGATAGCCGGGCGGCTGATAGTTCAGCGGCGCAGGAACGGTCCCCTGTTCCTTGACCATGTATTCATGGCACAGACGGTCCAGCTCGCCGGTGGTGATGCCGGCCCGGATGTGCGGCGTGATGAAATCGAGCACTTCGCTGGCCAGGCGGCAAGCGACGCGCATCATTTCAATATCTTGGGCATTCTTCAGGGTGATGGCCATTGCTGGATCGGAATTTTGCGAGAACAATGCGCCATTATCGCATCAAAGCGCGTCTTTCGCCCTGCCGGCGCGGTGCCGGCCCCCGATTTGCGGTGCTTTCCGGGCGGCTGGCCGCGAGCGTGGCGAGTGGCGGGAGATTTTTCGGTGCGTCTCGCCGCCCGGATCGGCAAATACTTGCACGACTTGAGTGCGGGGCAGTGTCGATGCTATAATCTTTGGCTAAGCCGACGTCGGTTTTCGCAAGTTGCACCGGGTTATCCCTAGGGCGCGCGAATTCCACGAATTCCGATTCGGCTTGAAATTGTGAAATCGCAGGCCGGTGCAACCAGGGTGCCTTTTCCACGCAGATGCATGCCCCTGGCATGCATCGGATGCGCGGGCGGGGTACGGCAACCGGTCTAAGACCCAACCCTAACGGAGAATTACATGTCTGTCACGATGCGTCAGATGCTGGAAGCCGGCGTCCACTTCGGTCACCAAACGCGTTTCTGGAACCCGAAGATGGCCCCGTTCATTTTCGGCCATCGCAACAAGATTCACATCATCAACCTCGAAAAGACGTTGCCGATGTACCAGGACGCACTGAAGTATGTGCGTCAACTGGCCGCCAACCGCGGCACGATCCTGTTTGTGGGCACGAAGCGCCAGGCGCGCGACATCGTCGCTGAAGCGGCTGGCCGCGCTGGCCAGCCGTACGTCAACAACCGTTGGCTCGGCGGCATGCTGACGAACTTCAAGACCCTGAAGTCCTCGATCAAGAAGCTCAAGGACATGGAGCAGGCTCTGGAAGCCGGCGAACAAGAGCGCATGAGCAAGAAGGAAGCGCTGATGTTCGATCGCGAAATGGCCAAGCTGCAAAAGTCGATCGGCGGCGTGAAGGAAATGGGCGGCATGCCCGACGCGATTTTTGTTGTTGACGTCGGCTACCACAAGATTGCCATCACCGAAGCCAACAAGCTGGGCATTCCGGTGATCGCCGTGGTCGATACGAACCACTCGCCGGACGGCGTCGATTACGTCATCCCGGGTAACGATGACTCGAGCAAGGCCGTTGCGCTGTACGTCGAAGGCGTGGCCGACGCGATCCTGGAAGGCCGTGCGAACGCCGTCAAGGAAGTGGTCGAAGCCGTGCGCGGCGATGGCGGCGACGAATTCGTCGAAGTCAACGAAGAAGCGTAAGCGGGATTGCCGCTCTACAGCGGACGTGACGCGGATATCACGCAGACGTAATGCGAAAGGGGCTGCTGGTTGGGCCCCTTTTTTTTAAGTACAGATTTCCCTGCGTCGGGTGCGCGGGGCGCCGGAGCGGGGTACTTCGCCCGGCGTGCAGCACCCGGACTGAATCGATATAGAGGAGTTTAGAGATGCCGGCAATTACTGCAGCGATGGTAGGCGAACTGCGCGCCAAGACCGATGCGCCGATGATGGAATGCAAGAAGGCGCTGACCGAAGCCGACGGCGACATGGACCGTGCTGAAGAAATCCTGCGTGTCAAGCTGGGCAGCAAGGCCAGCAAGGCCGCAAGCCGCGTGACCGCCGAAGGCGTGGTCGCCGCGTTCATCGACGGCAGCAAGGGTGCGCTGGTCGAACTGAACTGCGAGACCGACTTCGTTGCCAAGAACGACGATTTCCTGAACTTCGCCGCGACCGTGGCCAAGCTCGTCGCCACGGAAAACCCGGCCGACGTCGCTGCCCTGAGCGCGCTGCCGGTGGACGGCTCGACGGTCGAGCAAGTCCGCACGGGCCTGATCGCCAAGATCGGCGAAAACCTGGCGATCCGCCGCTTCCAGCGCTATGACGTGAACGGCAAGCTGGCCGCTTACCTGCACGGCACGCGTATCGGCGTGATCGTCGAGTATGAAGGCGCAGACGAACAAGTGGGCAAGGACGTCGCGATGCACATCGCCGCGATGAAGCCGGTCTCGCTGTCGGCTGAACAAGTGCCGGCCGACCTGATCGAGAAGGAACGCAGCGTCGCCGCGCAAAAGGCGGCCGAATCGGGCAAGCCGGCCGAAATCGTCGCCAAGATGGTCGAAGGCAGCGTGCAGAAGTTCCTGAAGGAAGTCTCGCTGTTCAATCAGGCTTTCGTGAAGAACGACAAGCAGTCGGTCGAGCAAATGCTGGCGGCCGCCAACACGAACGTGAAGGGTTTCACGATGTTCGTGGTGGGTGAAGGGATCGAGAAGAAGCAGGACGATTTCGCGGCGGAAGTGGCAGCGCAAGTGGCGGCGGCCAAGAAGGCGTAATACCCCGAGTCGTAATGTTGTTCCGGGAGCGGCCTGGCTGCTCCCGTGTTTTATCCCGAATCCGCTCAGTGCCCACCCAGACTCCTTTAGGACCGCCATGTCTACAGCCTACAAACGCGTACTTCTCAAGCTCTCTGGTGAAGCCCTCATGGGCGATGACGCATTCGGCATCAACCGCGCCACCATCGAACGCATGGTCGCGGACATCGCCGAAGTCGTGCGCCTGGGCACGCAGCTGGCCATCGTGATCGGTGGCGGCAATATTTTTCGCGGTGTGGCGGGCGGCGCGGCCGGTATGGACCGCGCCACGGCTGACTACATGGGCATGCTGGCCACGATGATGAATGCATTGGCCCTGCAGGACGCCATGCGCCACGCCGGCATCGAAGCGCGCGTACAATCCGCATTGCGCATGGATCAGGTCGTCGAGCCGTACATCCGGCCCCGCGCGATTCGTCAGTTGGAAGAAGGCAAGGTCGTCATCTTCGCCGCCGGCACAGGCAATCCCTTCTTTACCACCGACACCGCGGCGGCGCTGCGCGGCTCGGAAGTGGGTGCGGAAGTCGTGCTCAAGGCCACCAAGGTGGACGGCGTCTACTCGGCTGACCCGAAGAAGGTGCCGGATGCCGTCAAGTACTCCACCATCAGCTTCGACGAGGCCATCTCGAAGAACCTGCAGGTGATGGATGCGACCGCGTTCGCACTGTGCCGCGACCAGAAGATGCCGGTACGCGTGTTCTCCATCGTGAAGCCGGGTGCGCTCAAACACGTGATCCTCGGTGAAGACGAGGGAACGCTCGTCCACGTTTGAGTTCAAAACGGCGTGGGTGTATCGAGACACACGCGCCGGTTATTCCGTTTGCGTCTTACTATCAAGGTTTGGAGGTTTTCATGACCGTTGCTGACGTCAAGAAGAGTGTCGAGCAAAAAATGCTGAAGTCGATCGAATCGTTCAAGGTCGATCTGGCCAAGATCCGGACGGGCCGTGCGCATACCGGCCTGCTTGATCATGTGCAAGTCGATTACTACGGTTCGATGGTGCCGATCTCGCAAGTCGCCAACGTGACGTTGGTCGACGGCCGTACCATCGGCGTCCAGCCGTGGGAAAAGAAGATGGTTGCCGTCGTCGAAAAGGCCATCCGCGAAGCGGATCTGGGCCTGAATCCGGCCACGCAGGGCGATCTGATCCGCGTGCCGATGCCTGCGCTCACGGAAGAACGCCGCCGCGAACTGATGAAGCTCGTGAAGTCCGAAGCCGAAGGCGCCAAGGTGGCCGTGCGCAATCTGCGCCGCGACGCCAACGAGGCGCTCAAGAAACTCGTCAAGGACAAGGATGCGTCGGAAGACGACGAGCGCCGTGCCGGCGACGACGTGCAGAAGCTGACGGACAAGTTTGTTGCTGAAATCGACAAGCTCGTGCAGACGAAAGAAGCCGAGATCATGACGGTCTGAGCGCACCCGCGCTCATCCGCCTGATTTCCGCTGATCTCGCAGGTTACGTCACCCAATGGGTTTTTCCAGCTCCACGCTCGCTGTCCCCGAGGCGCCCGGCACGCCGCGCCACATTGCCATCGTCATGGATGGCAATGGGCGTTGGGCCACGCGCCGCAAGCTGCCGCGCGTGGCTGGCCATGCGCGCGGCCTCGACGCCGTGCGCAATACCGTCGAAGCGTGCATGCGCCGGGGCGTCGAATATCTGACACTGTTCGCGTTCAGCTCCGAGAACTGGCGCCGTCCCGGTGAAGAGGTCTCGTTCCTGATGAAGCTGTTCATCTCCGCGCTCGAGCGCGAGATCGGCAAGCTCAGCGCGAACGGCATTCGCCTGCATGTTGTCGGTGCGCTCGAAGCGTTCGAGCCGCGCATCCAGCAACTGGTGCGCGAAGCCGAGCTGCGCACGCAAGACAACCACCGTCTTACCCTGACCATCGCCGCCAACTACGGCGGGCGCTGGGACATTCTCCAGGCGGCGCGCAAGCTTGCCGCACAGCGCGCGCTGCAAGGCCCCGAGGCGCTCGCCGCGCCGTTCGAGGAAGCTGACTTGGCGCCGCATCTCAGCATGGCGTACGCCCCCGAGCCCGATCTGTTCATCCGCACCGGCGGAGAGCAGCGCATCAGCAACTTTCTGTTGTGGCAACTGGCGTACACTGAACTCTATTTCACCGATAAATTCTGGCCGGACTTCGACGCTGCAACGCTCGACCTGGCGATCGCCGAGTTTCAGCAGCGCGAACGCCGATTTGGCCGCACCAGTGCACAGGTCAAGGGCTCCTCGGGACATCTCGCCTGATGCTCAAGACACGCGTTATCACCGCTGTCGTACTGCTGCTGATTCTTTTGCCCGTGATCTTCGCCGGTACGCCGGCGCAGTTTGCATGGCTCGCCGCCATCATCGTCACCGCCGCCGGCTGGGAATGGGCGCGCTTGATGGGCATGGGCGGTGTTGGCGCCGGATTCTATGGCGCAGTCTCGCTCGCAACCGTGGCGTTGACATGGCGCAGCGGCCTCGCCCTGTCCCATGTGTGGCTCAAGCCGGCTGCCCTGTTCTGGGTGTTGGCGGGGCCCTACGCCCTGATGCGCAGGCCGGCCACGAAGGGGGTTTGGCGGGCGCTGTTGCTGTGCGCGGGACCCGTCGTGCTGGTCGCTGCGTGGCAGGCGCTTTGCCTGGCACGTGAGCACGGCATTGCGTTCCTGTTGTCGGTGCTGGTGATCGTGTGGATCGCCGATACCGGCGCTTATTTCGCGGGCCGCACGTTCGGCCGCCGTAAGCTGGCGCCGTCGATCAGCCCCGGGAAATCGTGGGAAGGTGCGATCGGCGGCTGGCTGCTGGTGATGGCGGCTGCGGCGGGGGTGCTGTTCAGCGGATTGTCTGCCCCGACCATCGTTTCGCACTTGCGCGATACGGTCGGCCTGTCCGCCGGCATCCTGCTGCTCACGTTGCTCGTCGCGTTCAGCGTGGTGGGCGACCTGTTCGAATCGCAATTGAAGCGCCAGGCCGGCGTGAAGGATTCGAGCCATTTGTTGCCGGGGCATGGCGGCGTGCTTGACCGCATCGACGCGCTATTGCCCGTGCTCCCGCTGGCTTTGGTGTTCATCTGATTTATGTCGCAACGACTTGTCATTCTCGGCTCCACCGGCTCCATTGGCGTCAATACGCTCGATGTGGTGAGCCGCCATCCCGATCGCTTCACGGTGCACGCCCTGTCGGCGCATCGTAATCTCGAGCGCCTCTTCGAGCAGTGCGTGGCGTATCGTCCGGCGCTGGCCGTCGTGGCCGACGCCCACGGTGCCGCGGAACTCTCGGCGCGCCTGAGGGCGGCGGACGTACGTACCGAAGTGCGCCATGGCGCCGCCGCGCTCGTCGAGATTGCCGGCGCCGCCGAGGCGGATACCGTAGTGGCGGCCATCGTCGGTGCCGCAGGCCTGAATCCGGTGCTGGAGGCGGCGCGTGCCGGCAAACGGATCCTGCTCGCGAACAAGGAGGCGCTGGTATTGTCCGGCGCATTGTTCATGGCGACGGCCGAGCGCGCCGGTGCGACGCTGTTGCCGCTCGACAGCGAGCACAACGCGATTTTCCAATGCCTGCCTCGCGGCGCCGTTGCCGGCGGCGAGGGCGCGCGCGTGTTGCGCGGCGTGGAGCGTCTCGTGCTGACGGCGTCGGGCGGTCCATTCCGCGAACGGGAGCTGGCGTCGCTGCACGACGTGACACCCGACGAGGCGTGCGCGCACCCGAACTGGGTCATGGGCCGCAAGATTTCCGTCGATTCGGCCAGCATGATGAACAAGGGGCTCGAAGTCATCGAGGCGCACTGGCTGTTCGGCGTGTCCGCCGAGCGGATCGAGGTCCTGATTCATCCGCAAAGCGTGATCCATTCGATGGTGTCCTACACCGACGGCTCAATGCTGGCGCAACTCGGCAACCCCGATATGCGCACGCCGATCGCGCACGCGCTGGCATTTCCCGACCGGATTGCCTCAGGTGTGCGTCCGCTCGATCTTGCCGAGATCGGCAAGCTGACCTTCGAAGCGCCCGACCTGCGCCGTTTCCCGTGCCTGCGGCTGGCCTTCGAGGCGCTGCGCCGCGCCGGGACGGCGGGGGCATTGCTCAATGCCGCGAACGAAGTCGCCGTCGACGCCTTTCTTGCGGGCCGGATCCGATTTACCGACATCTCGCAGATCGTCGAGCACGTGCTCGACGCCGTCCCGGTCGGCCCCGCACTGTCGCTTGACGACGTGCTCGACGCCGACCGCCGCGCGCGCACGCTGGCGCAAACCCGAATCGCCGCCTTGCCGGCCCCGGCTACGTCATGACGCTGCTCAGCACCTTACTCGCTTTCGCGGTCGCCATCGGGGTCCTCGTGGTGTTCCACGAGCTCGGCCATTATTCCGTGGCGCGCGTGTGCGGCGTCAAGGTGCTGCGTTTTTCGGTCGGTTTCGGCCGGCCGCTGCTCAAGTGGACCAGCGGTCCCGACAAGACCGAATGGACCCTGTGTGCGCTGCCGCTGGGCGGCTATGTGCGCATGCTCGACGAACGGGACCCGTCCCAGGCCGTGTCGCCCGAGGATCGTCCACGGGCCTTCAACCGCCAGCCGGTCGCCAAGCGCATCGCCATTGTCGCGGCGGGCCCCGTGGCCAATTTCCTGCTCGCCATCGTCCTTTACACCGGGTTGAATCTGGCCGGCGTGACAGAACCGGTGGCGCGTCTGGCTGCGCCGGACGCCGGGACCGTTGCGGCGCGCGCGGGGCTGGCCGGCGGCGAGTTGATTACCGGCGTGCGCGAGCGTGTCGATGGCGGCGATTTGGGCGAGGCGGCGCCGGTCCGTTCCTGGGAGGACCTGCGCTGGAAACTGGTCGATCCCCTGTTGGCCGGCGAACGCGTGACGCTCGTCGTGCGGGCACCCGGCGGTACCTCGGAATATTCGATCGACGCGGGCGGCGTGCCGCTGGATGCCACGGGAGAGGACGATTTCATGCAGCGCCTGGGGCTGGTGCCCTCCGCACGCGTGAAAGTCGGCTCGTTGCTGCCGGGTGGCGCCGCCGAGAAAGCGGACCTGCGCGTGGGCGATGAAGTCACGGCACTCGACGGCCACCCGCTGGCTTCCGCCAAGGCGCTGGTCGACGCGGTGCACGCGCATGCCGGCCGCCCCTTGACGTTGACAATCAAACGGGACGGCGCCTTGCGCGACGTCACGCTTGTGCCGGTCGCCGACGCGGCCGATGCGGGCGCGCCCGTGGGCAAGATCGGCGCGGCGCTGGCGAGCCAGATGGAAATGGTCACGGTCCGTTACGGGCCGGTGGACGCGGTGTCGAAGGGGACGCAGCGGACGTGGGACGTCACTGCGTTCTCATTGAAAATGCTCGGCAAGATGGTGATCGGCCAGGCGTCGTTGAAGAACTTGAGCGGACCGGTGACCATCGCCGACTACGCGGGACGTTCGGCGCGTCTCGGCCTCGATTACTTTATCGCCTTTCTGGCCCTCGTCAGTATCAGCCTTGGCGTATTGAATCTCTTGCCGATTCCGGTTCTGGACGGTGGGTATCTGTTATATTATGCGGTCGAAGCGATCACCGGTCGGGCGGTTTCCGAGCGGTGGCAGAGCGCATTGCAGCGGATAGGGCTCCTCTGCATCTTGCTGCTCTCTGCCGTAGCACTTTTCAATGACCTGTCGAAGCTCCTGCGTTGACAGCGTCACGCGCCTGCCATTCGCGGGCAAATCCGAACTTACGGTTAAATAGATTCTTGGGGAAGCAAGTTGTCGAAAAAATACCACCTTGTTCCGAAGACCCTGGTAATTGCGGTTCTGGCGGCACATAGTTTCCTGGCGCACGCCGTTGAACCGTTCGTGGTCAAGGATATCCGAGTGGAGGGGTTGCAGCGCATCGAACCCGGCACCGTGTTTTCCTACTTGCCGGTCAAACCCGGCGAGACATTCAACGATGATAAGGGCACCGAAGCGATTCGTGCGCTCTACGCCACTGGCCTGTTCTCCGATGTTCGCGTCGAGGCAGTGGGCAACGTGCTGGTCGTGCATGTCGATGAACGCCCGGCGATCGCTACGATCGACTTTCTCGGCATCAAGGAATTCGACAAGGACGGGCTGAAGAAGGCCTTGCGTTCCGTCGGCCTGAACGAAGGCCGTACGTTCGACCGCAACCTGCTCGACAAGTCGGAGCAGGAGCTCAAGCGTCAGTACCTCACGCGCGGTTACTACGCTGCCGAGGTCAAGACCACGGTGACGCCGCTCGAGCGCAATCGCGTCGGCATCCAGTTCGCGGTGACGGAAGGCCCCAAGGCGACCATCCAGCAGATCAATTTCGTCGGCAACAAGGCGTTCTCGACCTCCGACCTGCGCGCGGAAATGGAACTGGGCACGCCGAACTGGCTGTCGTGGTATTCGAAGAACGACCTGTACTCGAAGGACAAGCTCACGGGTGACCTGGAGAAGCTCCGCTCGTTCTACCTGAATCGCGGCTACCTCGAGTTCAATATCGAGTCGACCGACGTGTCCATCACGCCGGACAAGAACGAGATGTTCCTGACGATCAACGTCCACGAAGGCGAACCGTACAAGGTCTCCGACGTGAAGTTGTCCGGCGAGATGCTCGGCAAGCAGGACGAAATCCAGAAACTCGTGCAACTGAAGGCCGGCGACACGTTCTCGGCCGCCAAGCTGCAAGCGAGCACCAAGGCCATTACCGACCTGCTGGGCAACTACGGCTTCGCGTTCGCGAATGTCAATGCCCAGCCGCAGATCGATCGCGCCAACCATACCGTTGCGCTGGCGATGGCTGTCGAGCCGGGCCGCCGCGTATACGTGCGCAAGATCAACATCGTCGGCAACTCGCGTACGCGCGATGAGGTCATCCGCCGCGAAATGCGCCAGCTCGAAAGCTCGTGGTTCGATTCGGACCGCCTGAAGCTGTCGCAGGACCGTATCAACCGCCTCGGGTACTTTACCGACGTGAATGTGACGACCGAGCCGGTGGCCGGTTCGAACGATCAGGTCGACCTGCAGGTCAAGGTGGCGGAAAAGCCGACCGGCACGATCAACGTCGGTGCGGGTTTCTCGTCCACGGACAAGGTGGTGTTGCAGGCCGGTATCAGCCAGGACAACGTGTTCGGTTCGGGCACGAGCCTTTCGGTGAACGTCAATACCGGCAAGACCTACCGTACCCTTCAGGTTACGCAGGTCGATCCGTACTTCACGGTCGACGGCGTGAGCCGTATCACGGACGTCTACTACCGCACGTATCAGCCGCTGCTGCTGTCGTCGAGCAGCGATTTCCGCATCAACACGCTGGGCGGCAACCTGAAGTTCGGCGTGCCGTTTTCGGAAGTCGATACGGTGTTCTTCGGCCTGGGTTTCGAGCAGACGCGCCTGAAGCTGACGACCGACGGCACCACGCCGCAACGTTACACGGACTACGCGAATCAATTTGGCTTCGTCAGCAACAACTACCCGCTGACGGTCGGCTGGTCGCGCGATTCGCGTGACAGTGCCCTGATCCCGAACCGCGGTCACTACCAACAGGCCAACCTGGAACTCGGTACGCCGATCGGGACGACCAAATACTATCGCGCGTACTACCAGCACCAGTTCTACTATCCGGTGAGCCGTGGCTTCACGCTGGCGCTCAACGGCGAAGTCGGTTACGGTCACGGCCTGCACGGCCAGCCGTTCCCGATCTTCAAGAACTACTACGCGGGCGGTATCGGCTCGGTGCGCGGCTACGAGCCGAGCTCGCTGGGTCCGAAGGACACCAACGGCGATCCGATCGGTGGCGCATCGAAGCTGATCGGCAACGTCGAATTGACGTTCCCGCTGCCGGGCACCGGCTATGACCGTACGCTGCGTATCTTCACGTTCTTCGACGGCGGTAACGTATTCGATAACGGCCAGGCGATTACGGTCAATAACCTGCGCTATTCTTACGGCTTCGGCCTGTCGTGGATTTCGCCGATCGGTCCGTTGAAGATCAGCATGGGTTTCCCGCTCACGAAAAAGCCGGGCGATCAGTATCAGAAGTTCCAGTTCCAGGTCGGTACATCGTTCTGATGCCCTTGGCCAATCTGGTTCCGAACGTCATATTGTTGTAAGGGGTAACACTTTGAACGGTATCCGCAAGCACCTGACGCGCGGCTTCGCCGCCGTATTGCTGACCGGCGCCGCTTTGTCGGCATGGGGTCAGGAAGCGCGCATCGCCGCGGTCAATTCCGACCGCATCCTGCGGGATTCCACGCCGGCCAAGAACGCGCAGTCCAAACTCGAGGCGGAATTTTCGAAGCGTGACAAGGATCTGCAGGACCTGGCGCAGCGTCTGAAAGTCATGTCGGAAAAGATGGACAAGGACGGCGCGACGCTGAGCGACGTGGAGCGGGGACGGCGCCAGCGCGACCTTTCCCAGGCCGACGTCGAATTCCAGCGCAAGCAGCGCGAGTTCCGGGAAGACCTCAATCAGCGCCGCAACGAGGAACTTGCCGCTGTGCTCGAGCGTGCCAATAAAGTGATCAAGCAGATCGCCGAGCAGGAGAAGTACGACCTGATCGTGCAGGAAGCCGTGTACGTGAGCCCGCGCATCGACATCACGGACAAGGTGCTGAAGGTGCTTAACGGCAAGTAAGGAACGGTTGCTCATGACTGTCACGCTGGACCAAATCGTCGCCCGCTTCGGCGGCGACCTGATCGGTGGCGGCAACGTCGCGATCGAGGGCTTGGCGCCGCTCGATCGGGCGGGGGCGCACCAACTCGCTTTTTTGTCCAATCCGCTGTATCTCGCGCAAGTCGCCGATTCGGGCGCCGCCGCCGTTATCCTCTCTCGCGCCGACTTCGACAAGCTGACGGGGCATGACGGCCGCAGCTGGATCGTGGCGCCGAACCCCTACGCGTATTTTGCGCGTGTCGCCCAGATGTTCGCCGCCGCCGCGGAACCTGCAGTGGTGGCGGGGGTGCACCCCAGTGCCGTGGTGGACCCGTCGGCGGTGGTGCCGGCGTCGGCCAGCGTCGGCCCGCAAGTCGTGATCGAAGCGGGCGTGCGCCTGGGCGAGCGCGTGCGCATTGTCGGCAACGTCTTCATCGGACGAGGTTCGACGATCGGCGACGACACGCTGATCTACGCCAACGCCACCCTGTATCACGCGAGCGTGATCGGTGCGCGCTGCATTATCCACGCCGGGGCCGTGATCGGCTCCGACGGTTTCGGCTTCGCGCCCGATTTCACCGCTGCCGGCGGTGAATGGGTCAAGATCCCGCAGGTGGGGCGCGCCGTAATCGAAGATGATGTCGAAATCGGCGCGTCGACGTCGATCGACCGTGGCGCGATGGCCGATACGGTCATCGAGCGCGGCTGCAAGATCGACAATCAGGTGCAAATCGGTCACAACGTGCGCGTGGGCGCCTACACAGTGATCGCAGGCTGCGCGGGCATTGCCGGCAGCAGCACCATTGGTCGCCATTGCATGATCGGCGGGGCCGTCGGGGTTGCCGGCCATGTCACGATCGGCGATCGCGTCATCGTTACCGCCAAGTCCGGCGTCTCGAAATCAATTCCGGGACCGGGCGTCTACACCAGCGCGTTTCCGGCGGTGCCGAACGCGGAATGGAACAAAAACGCGGCGATCATGCGCAATCTGGACAAGATGCGCGATCGTCTGCGCCAACTCGAAGCAAAGGTTAAAGGCTTGCAAGAAAAATGAGCGAGTTCAACTGCAACATCGATATCCACAAGATTCTGAAGCTGCTGCCGCATCGTTACCCGATGCTGATGGTCGATCGCGTGATTGCCCTGGAGCCGCACAAGAACATCAAGGTCATCAAGAATGTGACCATCAACGAACCGTTCTTCGCGGGCCATTATCCGCAGCGTCCGGTGATGCCGGGCGTGCTGATCGTCGAGGCGCTGGCGCAGGCCGCCGCGCTGCTCGCATTCTCGGAAGAGGGGGGGCGCGACGAGAACACGCTCTACTATTTTGCGGGTATCGAGAACGTTCGCTTCAAGCAGATGGTCGAACCGGGCGACCAACTGATTCTTGACGTCGAGTTCGTGCACAAGAAGCTCCACGTGTACAAATTCAAGGGGCGCGCGATGGTGGGCGACAAGGTGGCTGCAACCGCCGAGTTCACCTGCGTAGTCAAGTAGACCGACGTTACGGCTTGAGCGAACTGGTATTCCTATGGCGAACATCCATCCTACTGCGGTAGTCGATCCCAAAGCCCAATTGGCCGATGACGTGATCATCGGGCCGTATGCGGTGGTCGGCCCCAACGTTACTCTCGGCGCGCGCACCCAGGTCGGTTCGCATAGCGTCATCGAAGGGCACACCACCCTCGGCGAAGACAACAAGATCGGGCATTTCTCGGTCATCGGCGGCGAGCCGCAAGACATGAAGTACGCCGGCGAGCCGACGCGGCTCGTGATGGGCGACCGTAACCGGATCCGCGAATTCGTCACGATCCACACCGGTACGGTACAGGATGGCGGCCTGACCAGTGTCGGCAGCGACAACTGGATCATGGCCTACGTGCATATCGCCCACGATTGCCATGTCGGCGACCGCACCGTGTTTTCGAGCAACGCCCAATTGGCCGGCCACGTGCATGTGGACGACTGGGCGATCATCGGCGGCATGACCGGCGTGCACCAGTTTGTGCGTATTGGTGCGCATGCCATGATCGGTGGCGCGTCGGTGCTGGTACAGGACGTGCCGCCGTTCGTGATTGCCTCGGGCGATCGTGCCACGCCGCATGGCGTCAATGTCGAAGGCCTGCGCCGTCGCGGTTTCTCGGCCGATGCGATCACCGCGCTGCGCAACGTCTACAAGGTGCTGTACAAGAACGGGCTGACCCTTGAGGAAGCCAAGAAGGAAATCGAAGCGATCGCCGCCGGTGCAAGTGCGCCCGACGTGAACGCGCCTGTGCGCGAGCTTCTCGATTTTCTCGGTACCGCTTCGCGCGGCATCATTCGGTAAGTCGCGCATGTCGGCGCTTTCGAATGGCGCCGGCGAGCGCACCCTGGCCATGGTGGCCGGCGAGCTGTCCGGCGATCTCATCGCCGGCAGCGTGCTGGCCGGCCTGAAGGGGCGTTGGCCGGCAGATGTTGCGTATGCCGGCGTCGGCGGCCCGCACATGGCAGAGCAGGGTTTCGACGCCCTGTGGCCGGTCGACAAGCTCTCGGTCATGGGCTATGTCGAAGTCATCAAGCATCTGCGCGAAATCCTCGCGATCCGCAAGCAATTGCGCGAACGCTGGCTGGCCGACAAGCCGCTCGGCTTTGTCGGCATCGACGCCCCCGACTTCAACTTCGATCTCGAAATCGCCTTGCGCGAGGCTGGCGTGCCGACGATCCATTTCGTCAGCCCGTCGATCTGGGCGTGGCGCGGCGGCCGTATCAAGAAGATCAAGCGCGCCGTCGATCATATGCTGTGCCTGTTTCCGTTCGAGGTCGAAATCTACGAACGTGCGGGCATCGATGCGACTTTCGTCGGCCATCCGCTGGCCGACAAGATCCCCCTCGAACCGGATGTGGCGGGCGCGCGTGCGGAACTGGGCCTGACAGGCGATGGCCCTGTCGTGGCTGTATTGCCGGGCAGCCGAGCCTCGGAAGTCCAGCGCATCGGGCCGGTATTTTTTGCGGCGATGAAGCGCCTGGCGGCGCGCGAACCGGCGATCCGCTTCGTGCTGCCGGTGGCGACGCCGCGTTTGCGCGGCATGCTGCAGCCGCTGTTCGATCAATATCCGGAACTGGCGCTGACGATCACCGACGGGCGCGCGCATGTTGCGATGGAAGCGTCGGACAGCGTGCTGCTCGCAAGCGGTACCGCGACGCTCGAAGCAGCGTTGTACAAGAAGCCGATGGTCATTTCCTACAAGGTGCCCTGGCTCACCGCGCAAATCATGAAGCGGCAGGGGTATCTGCCGTATGTCGGCTTGCCGAACATCCTGTCGGGCGAATTCGTCGTGCCGGAGCTGTTGCAGCACTTCGCAACACCGGAGGCGCTGGCCGATGCCGTGTGGCAGCAACTGCGCGACGTGTCGCTGCGGGATGCCCTGCATGAGCGATTTACCCGTTTGCATCACACGTTGCGCCAGGGGACTGCCGAACGCGCCGCCGAGGTGATCGATCGCGTGCTGCGCGCCAAGGGGCGACTTTGAGCCCGCCCGCGGTGAAGTCGGCGGTGAAGCCGACTGTGAAGCCGGCCGTGACGCGCGCGGGCCGCACACCGGGCAAGCCTGCACCGGTGCCGCAGATGTCGCTCGATTTTTCGTTCATCGCCGACCCGGCGCTGACCTGCGGCGTGGATGAAGTGGGCCGCGGCCCGCTCGCCGGTCCGGTCGTGACGGCGGCGGTCATTCTCGATCCGGCTCGTCCCATCGAGGGATTGGCCGATTCGAAGAAATTGACGGCCCGGCGCCGCGAGGCGCTTTTCGACGAAATCGCCGAGAAAGCCCTGGCGTTCTTCGTGGCCGAGGCGAGCGTCGAAGAAATCGACTCGCTCAACATCCTGCATGCCACGATGCTCGCCATGCAACGCGCCGTGGCGGGCCTGCCCCGTGTGCCGGCGCTGGCGTTGATCGACGGGAACCGTTGCCCGCAGTTGCCGATGCCCGCGCAAGCCATTGTCAAGGGGGACGACAAGGTCCCGGCCATTTCGGCGGCGTCGATCCTTGCCAAAGTCACCCGCGACCGTCAATTGACGGCATTGCACGAACAGTTCCCGCAATACGGTTTCGACGAACATGCCGGCTACGGCACGCCGCGCCATCTTGCGGCATTACGGGCGTTCGGGCCGACGCCGCATCATCGCCGCTCGTTTGCCCCGGTGCGCGAGGCGTTCGAAGCCTTCGGCCTGTCGCTGGCGGACCTACCGTATTAGGCCCGGCGGGCGTATCCTGCCGGCGTATGCCGACGAACGCCTGCACATTGTGCGCGGGCAGCGCGGCGGCGGCCACGAATTCACGCCATGAAACTCATCAGTTCCAAAGACAATCCGTTCTACAAACGCCTGAAACTGCTCGCGCAGTCGAGCCACCAGCGCCGGCGTACCGGGCAGACGCTGCTCGAAGGCGTACATCTGGCCGACGCCTATCTCGGTGCGGTCGGGCAGCCTTTGGCGTGCGTGGTCGCCGAGCCGGCATTGCATGATCCCGAGGTGGCGGCCATCTGGGCGCGCGTCGAAGACTCGCTGCGTGTCTGTTTGCCGGAAACGCTGTTCGAGCCCCTGTCGACGCTGGTCAATGGCGTCGCCCTGGTATTCCTGATCGATATGCCGGCGGGGCATTTGCCGAAGCGGCAGACAACCGATTGCGTGATTCTGGACGCGGTGCAGGATGCGGGCAACGTCGGCTCGATCCTGCGCACTGCGGCGGCGGCGGGTGTGCGCGACGTGTTCTGTACGTCCGGCACGGCATTGTGCTGGTCGAGCAAGGTACTGCGCGCCGGCATGGGCGCACATTTCATGCTCAATATCGTGGAACACTGCCCGGCGGACGCGTTGGCCCCGCGGCTGGGCGTGCCGCTGCTCGCCACGAGTCTGCAGGCGCAAACGTCGCTCTACGGACAGGATCTGCGCCGGCCGGTGGCGTGGGTATTCGGCAACGAGGGGGCGGGGGTATCGCAGGCGTGGCTCGACCGGATCGAGACGCCAGTCCGGATTCCGCAGCCGGGCGGCATGGAATCATTGAATGTTGCGGCGTGCGCCGCGATTTGCCTGTTCGAGGCCGTCAGGCAGCGCGACGAAGCCTGACGGTGTTCCAGCCTTCGGCGCAGGCGCGGACGATGCGCGCCGCGTGCAATGGGCCGAAGGGCGACGGGACGGTCAGTACCCGTCGCGCTCGAGCTTGATTTCCTGCAGGATGGTCGTCGCAATTTCCTCGATCGACTTATGCGTCGACGAAAGCCACTTGATGCCTTGACGGCGCATCATGGCCTCGGCTTCGTTGACTTCATAACGGCAGTTTTCCAGCGCCGCATACTTGCTGCCCGGGCGCCGTTCGTTACGGATTTCCGACAGCCGCGCCGGATCGATCGACAGCCCGAAAATCTTCTCCTTGAACTGGTCGAGCGTCGAAGGCAGCTTCTGGCGCTCGAAATCGTCCGGAATCAACGGATAGTTCGCCGCCTTCACCCCGTATTGCAGGGCCAGATACAGGCTGGTCGGCGTCTTGCCGCTGCGTGACACGCCCACGAGGATCACGTCGGCGCTCTGCAGGTTCTTGTTCGATTGGCCATCGTCGTGCGCCAGCGAGAAGTTGATCGCCTCGATGCGGTTTTTGTACGCCTCGCTGTCCGCGTTCTGGTGGACCCGCCCGATGGCATGCATCGACTTGAGGTTGAGTTCGAGTTCCAGCGGCTCGATGAATGTCTGGAACATGTCGAGCACCAGGCCCTGCGTGTTACGGACGATCTCGTTGGCGCGGCTGTCGACCAGCGTTGTGAAGACGATGGGCCGAATCCCTTCGCTCCGATACATTTCATTGATCCGTTGCGCCACTTCATAGGCTTTGTCTACGGAATCGATGAATGGGACGCGAATCTGACGGAAACGCATCTCGAACTGCGCGAGGATCGAATGGGCAAATGTTTCGGCGGTAATGCCGGTACCGTCGGAGACGATGAAGACCGGGCGGGGCAGCGCCGGCGGCGCGATAGGAGTGTTCTGGGCGCTCATGGCAGGCGGGTTCGCTTTGGCTTCGCAAAATGGTGCGTCGCACGGTAGAATAGCGGCAACTGTGCGACACGTGCTCGTGTCCGGATCGGACCTCGTCCGTAATAGAGGAAGCCCCAACCGTGAGGCGGGCGGTAGATTATAAAACGATTTATCTGAACAAGGCTTGTCCTTAGGGTCAGAGGAAACAGCAAAGTCGGGTCTTCACGGCCTGGCTTTGCCGGTGTAGAGACCGTTGGGCGGTTTCGCCAACAGTCCTCGCACCGCAGCTACCTGATTACCGTCAGGTACCGCAGTCGGCGGCATTATTTCCGCCGACAAGGCGGGGGTAATGGTTGTGCTTTCGGAGCCTTCGAGCTCCGGATTGTGAAAAGGAAACGAGCGAAGCTCGGTGTGTCATTGTTCGACCCCATCCGAGGCTTGGGTGGGTGTAGTGAACCTGCTATACGACTAGCAGTAGCCTAGGAAGACATGCGTTGCTGGTAACGGCAGGGTGTGAAGCTCTTCCGACAACGTATCCCCCGGAAGTTTCGGGCGTGTCGATCCTGTGAAGGGTCGGTGCGGATACTCCTAGCAGCAAGGGGGTAAAGGAGCAAGGCTGGCTGAAATGGTCAACGTAAAGTGAACTGCTGATAAACCTCGTCACTATTGAAGAGCCAAAGCTGCTTGCGGTATCGGGCTCTAGCCAAAATGGCATACGGTCGGTTGACCCACTGGTTGCTTGGGTTACGTCGTCATCAGACCGTCGGGGAAAAGGCAGGACCTGCCTCAGTCGTGTGACATGCCGGGAACGTGGTAAGCCCGTATCGTCGCTGGTCGAAGTCGACCAGCAAGGTGTTCCGCGAGGGGCACTGATGGCGGTGCGGGTATGGGATGACGGAAAAAGCGAAGGCTGGCCTGTAATCGGCCGGATAGGGGTTGAGACATTACCCCACGCGAAAGCGAGCCCACTTCCGTCTGGTCTACCGTCGTAAGACGGTCTGACTGACCTTTAGAAAACTGGTGGCGGTACGGACGTGTTCGTGCCGCCTTTGAAATATTCCCCGCGGGGGGCGTTATCGCTCCCCGCAGGGGGAAGATGCGCCTCCCGTCTGGGGATTTCTTCCAGATGAGGAGAGCAGCATGAAAGTATCAATCCGAAAGGATGGATCTGCGCCCTCCCATGGGCCGGACGACTGGCACGCTATTGATTGGCGCCGGGTTGAACGGACCGTGAAGGGAATGCAGATTCGAATTGCGAAGGCGACGCGGGAAGGCAAATGGCGCAAGGTGAAAGCCCTGCAACGGATGCTGACCCGCACGTTGTCCGCGAAGCTGTATGCGGTACGACGTGTTACGCAAAATACTGGCGCGCGAACGGCGGGAGTCGATCGCGAACTGTGGGAAACGCCTGAGAATCGACTGGCAGCAGTCGGCAGGTTGGAGCAGCGTGGGTATCGACCTTTGCCATTACGGCGGGTTTATATCCCGAAGGCCAATGGAAAGAAGCGTCCTCTGGGCATTCCGACCATGCGAGACAGGGCGATGCAGGCCCTGTATCTGCTGGCCCTCGAGCCGGTGGCAGAGTCCACGAGCGACCCGAACTCGTATGGGTTTAGGAGAAATCGCTCGACGGCCGATGCCATGTCCCAGCTGTTTGTTTCCTTATCCGCGAAGGTTTCGGCCAAGTGGGTACTGGAAGCGGACATCAAGGGATGCTTCGACCATATCAGCCATGGCTGGCTGGAGAACCATGTCCCGATGGACAAGGTAATTCTTCGGAAGTGGCTGAAATCCGGTCTGCTGTATCAAGGTCGGTATCAGGCAACAGAAGCCGGTACGCCGCAGGGGGGCATCATTTCCCCAACGCTGGCAAATATTGCGCTGAACGGGCTGGAATCGGAACTGGTGGCGCACCTTGGTGCGAAACTGGGCAAGGGGAAAGCCCGGAAGCTGAAAGTGAATGTGGTGCGGTACGCGGATGACTTCGTGATCACCGGCGTCTCGAAGGAGGTGCTGGAAAATGAGGTCCGACCTTGGGTGGAAGCTTTCCTGGCAGTACGGGGACTGCAACTATCTGAGGAGAAAACGCGGATTGTTCACATTGGCGAAGGCTTTGATTTCCTGGGGTGGAATTTCCGGAAGTACTCGGGAACGCTGCTCATCAAACCGAGCAAGAAGAACACGCAAGCGTTCTATCGCAAGGTGGCGGAAACGATCGGCAACAATATGACGGTGAAGCAGGAGAAACTGATTCGACTGCTGAACCCGATGCTACGGGGCTGGGCGCAATATCACAGTCCCGTGGTGGCCAAGCAGGCATACAGCCGCATGGAGCATCTGATATTTCAGAGGCTCTGGCGGTGGGCGAAGAGGCGACACTCCAACAAGAACACCGATTGGGTGAAAAAGAAGTACTTTCACACAGTAGGTAAACGAAATTGGGTGTTTGCCACCCCCGCAGTCCGGAAAGATGGTAGTAAGGGGCTGCTCGAGCTGTACCAGATCAGCGGTACGGTGATTGAGCGGCACAAGAAGGTCAAAGGGGACTTTAGTCCCTTTGATCCGAGTATGGAGCAGTATGGCGAAGAGCTGCGACAGAAGCGTATGGAGAAATCCAGAAGCTATCTGAGACAGTGGTTCAGCCTGTACTCATCGCAGCAGGGCAACTGCGCACTCTGCGGTGAAGCACTCGAGTTTGATAATGGCTGGCACGACCATCATTTGGTGTACAAGATGCATGGAGGTACCAATGCGCTATCGAACCGAGTGCTGCTGCACCCTGACTGCCACCGACAGGTGCATGCTGGTAAAATTGCGGTAACTAAGCCGGTTCCGGTCAAGTAAGACGGGACTTTGAATAGGAAACTATTAATGTAGATTGGAGCCGTATGCGGTGAAAGTCGCACGTACGGTTCTTAGGGGGCTCCTTCTCTGCAAAGAGAGGGAGCTACCCGCCTGTTGGATAAGCAATTGCGCATGCCCGGCGCGCGGGCGTTTGGCCCAGGGCCAAGCCTGCCGCCGCGATTCCCGTATGTCGTCCGGTCAGCCCCCGGCGCCCTTGCGGGCGCCGTATCCGGCGCGATTATTTATCCAACAGGTGGGGCGGCCCTCGTCAGGTCCCAGCTACCCCGCTGAAGATTTTTTTCTCACTTTAGGGGCTTTTATGACTAACGCAGCACACGACGGCGCCTACGTGGTGCCGTTTGAGCATTTGCGAATGACCGATGTCGAGTCGGTCGGCGGCAAGAACGCGTCGCTTGGCGAGATGATCAGCCAGCTCGCGAACGCCGGCGTTCGCGTGCCGGGCGGTTTCGCGACCACCGCCTACGCGTTCCGCGAATTCCTCACCCACAACCACTTGACCGAACGTATCGCCAAGCGCCTCGAAGGCCTCGATACCGACAACGTCAAGGCCCTGGCTGAAGCCGGCGCCGAGATTCGTCAATGGATTGTCGACGCCCCCCTGCAGCCGCAGCTCGAAGCCGATATCCGTGCCCAGTTCGCCGCCGTCACGAAAGACCTGACGGGGGAAATCTCGTTCGCCGTGCGTTCGTCGGCCACCGCCGAAGATTTGCCGGACGCGTCGTTTGCCGGCCAGCAGGAAAGCTACCTGAACGTCGTCGGCATCGAGGACGTGCTGGACCGCATGAAGCACGTGTTCGCCTCGCTGTACAACGACCGCGCGATTTCCTACCGCGTCCACAAGGGGTTCGCCCACGCAGAAGTTGCACTGTCGGCCGGTGTGCAGCGCATGGTCCGCTCGGATTGCGGCGCGTCGGGCGTCATGTTCACCATCGACACCGAATCGGGCTTCCAGGACGTCGTGTTCATTACGTCGAGCTACGGCCTCGGCGAGACCGTCGTGCAAGGCGCGGTCAACCCCGACGAGTTCTACGTCTTCAAGCCGACGCTGCAGCAAGGCAAGTACCCGATCATTCGCCGCACGATCGGCTCCAAGCTGCTCAAGATGGAATTCACGCAGCCGGGCGAAGCCGGCCGCGTCAAGACCGTCGACGTGCCGATGGAAATGCGTAACCGCTACTCCATCAATGACGACGACTGCGTCGAGCTGGCCAAGTTCGCGCTGATCATCGAAAAGCATTATGGCCGCCCGATGGACATCGAGTGGGGCAAGGACGGCAAGGACGGCAAGATCTACATCCTTCAGGCACGTCCGGAAACCGTGAAGAGCCAGGCATCCGGCAAGGTCGAGCAGCGCTTCAAGCTCAAGGGCGACGCCCCGGTGCTGACGACGGGCCGCGCCATTGGCCAGAAGATCGGCGCGGGCCCCGTGCGCGTGATTCTCGATCCGAGCGAAATGGACCGCGTTCAACCGGGCGATGTCCTGGTCGCTGACATGACCGACCCGAACTGGGAGCCGGTCATGAAGCGCGCCTCGGCGATCGTGACGAACCGTGGCGGCCGTACCTGCCACGCGGCGATCATCGCGCGCGAGCTGGGTGTGCCGGCCGTGGTCGGCTGCGGCGACGCGACCGAACTGCTCAAGGACGGCGCACTGGTGACCGTGTCATGTGCAGAAGGCGACGAAGGCAAGATCTACGACGGCCTGCTGGAAACCGAAGTCACCGAGATCCAGCGCGGCGAAATGCCGAAGATTCCGGTCAAGATCACCATGAACGTGGGCAACCCGCAACTCGCCTTCGACTTCGCGCAACTGCCGAACGACGGCGTGGGCCTGGCCCGCCTCGAGTTCATCATCAACAACAACATCGGTGTCCATCCGCGCGCGATCCTTGAGTACCCGAACATCGATGCGGACCTCAAGAAGGCCGTGGAGTCGGTGGCTCGCGGTCATGCATCGCCGCGCGCGTTCTATGTCGACAAGCTGGCCGAAGGCGTCGCCACGATCGCTGCCGCCTTCTATCCGAAGAGCGTCATCGTGCGTCTGTCCGACTTCAAGTCGAACGAGTACAAGAAGCTCATCGGCGGTTCGCGCTACGAACCGGACGAAGAAAACCCGATGCTCGGCTTCCGCGGCGCCTCGCGCTACATTTCGGAAGACTTCGCTTTGGCGTTCGAGATGGAGTGCCTGGCGCTCAAGCGCGTGCGCGACGAAATGGGTCTGACGAACGTCGAGATCATGGTGCCGTTCGTGCGTACGCTGGGCCAGGCCGAACGTGTTATCAGCCTGCTGGCCAAGCATGGCCTCAAGCGTGGCGAAAACGGCCTGCGCCTCATCATGATGTGCGAAGTACCGTCGAATGCCATTCTGGCCGATCAGTTCCTGGAACACTTCGACGGCTTCTCGATCGGTTCGAACGACCTGACGCAGCTCACGCTCGGCCTCGACCGCGATTCCGGCATGGAGTTGCTGGCCAAGGACTTCGACGAACGCGATCCGGCTGTGACGTTCATGCTCAGCCGCGCAATCCAGGCGTGCCGTGCGCAGGGCAAGTACGTCGGCATCTGCGGCCAGGGCCCGTCCGATCATCCGGATCTGGCCGAATGGCTGGTCAAGGAAGGCATCGGTTCGATGTCGCTGAATCCGGACACCGTGATCGACACCTGGCAGAAAGTCGCCAAGATGTGAGCATGTGTTCGGAAACGTCCGAAATGCGTGCGTTCCCAAGGCGGGGCGCACGCTGACGGACAGGATTCATGCTATAAACCCCGGTAAGCTACCGGGGTTTTTTTATTGGCGACGGGAGAAGTCATGGAACATGCGTTGCTCTGGTTCGGCATGGCTGGCCTGACCGTGGTGCTGGAGCTCGCGACCGGCACGTTCTATCTGCTGATGGTCGCGCTCGGCATGCTTGCCGGCGGGCTTGTGGCGCTCGCGGGCTGGGATTGGCCGTGGCAACTTGTCGCGGCGGCCGTAGTTGCGGCGGTGGCGGTCGGCGCGTTGCGGCGCAGCCGGTTCGGACGCCGAGTGAAAGCCGACGTCACGCGCGACCCCGATGCCAATCTCGATATTGGCCAGCGCCTGCATGTCGACGCCTGGAAGGACGGCGGTCTCGCGCGCGTGATGTACCGCGGCGCCGAATGGGATATTGAGTTGTTGCCCGGACAAACGCCGCATGCGGGCTGGTTCGAGATTCGCGAAGTGCGGGGCAACCGACTGTTTGTTGCGGAAGCGGCCGGCGCGTGATGCGGAACCTGGCGGTGATTGCGCACTCCTAAGATGTCCTATGCATCCGCACGGGGATGCCGGTTTCTTTGCGCCATTGTCGTGACAGCGGTGGCGCGATTTCTTCTGGGGGAGAAATGTTCGATCTTTCAAACGTCGCATTCATCATTTTCATCATCGCCGTCATCATCGCGGCCCGTTCGATCAAGATCGTCCCGCAACAGCATGCGTGGGTCGTGGAGCGGCTGGGCCGCTACCACGCCACGCTGACGCCGGGGCTGTCGATCGTGGTGCCGTTCGTCGACCGGGTCGCCTACAAGCATCTGCTCAAGGAAGTGCCGCTCGACGTGCCGAGCCAGGTGTGCATCACGAAGGACAATACGCAGCTCCAGGTCGACGGCATCCTGTATTTCCAGGTGACGGACCCGATGAAGGCCTCATACGGATCGAGCAACTTCATCGTGGCGATCACCCAGCTCGCGCAAACGACGCTGCGCAGTATTGTCGGCCGGCTCGAACTCGACAAGACGTTCGAGGAGCGGGAGTTCATCAACCACAGCGTCGTGAATGCCCTCGATGAGGCGGCGTCGAACTGGGGGGTGAAAGTCCTGCGCTACGAGATCAAGGATCTCACGCCGCCGAAGGAAATCCTGCACGCGATGCAGGCGCAGATTACCGCCGAGCGCGAAAAGCGTGCCCTGATCGCGGCCTCCGAAGGCAAGAAGCAGGAGCAGATCAATTTGGCGGCCGGGGCGCGCGAGGCGGCCATCCAGAAGTCGGAAGGGGAGCGCCAGGCGCAGATCAACCAGGCGCAGGGCGAGGCGGCGGCGATCCTCGCGGTGGCCGAGGCGAATGCGGAGGCGATCGAGAAGATTGCCAACGCGATTCAGACGCAGGGCGGCATGCAGGCGGTCAATCTCAAGGTGGCGCAGCAATATGTCGACGCTTTCGCCAAGCTGGCGAAGACGAACAACACCTTGATCGTGCCGGGCAATCTCGGCGACATGAGCAGCATGATCGCCTCGGCACTCAAGATCGTGAAGGGCAGCGAGCCGGGGCCGCAAGGCAGTAGCGCGATGCGCTGATTCGCGAGCTGCTGTTTCGCCGCAAAATAGGAACGGCCCCATCGAATGGGGCCGTCTTTCGTCGGTTCCGCGCTCGCTTCAGGCAGGCGTGCGCATGAGCCGGGCCTTTTCGCGGTCCCAGTCGCGCTTCTTTTCTGTCTCGCGCTTGTCGTGCAGCTTCTTGCCCTTCGCAAGGCCGATCTCGCACTTCACGAGACCCTTGCTGTAGTGAAAATTCAACGGCACGAGCGTATAGCCGCGCTGCTCGACCTTGCCGATCAGCTTCTTGATTTCGTCGCCCTTGAGCAACAGCTTGCGCGTGCGCACGGGGTCCGGGTGGATGTGCGTGGAAGCGGACTGCAAGGGGCTGATGTGGGTGCCGATCAGGAAAATTTCGCCATCGCGAATCATGACGTAACCTTCCTTGATTTGGGCACGGCCGGCACGAATGGCCTTGACCTCCCAGCCTTCGAGCGCCAACCCCGCTTCGTAGCGCTCCTCGATGAAATAGTCGAAGAACGCTTTCCTGTTGTCGATGATACTCATTGATTGGGACTCGGGTGACTTGCGTCTGGCTCGGGGTAAAATAACAATTTTAACAAAGAGTCTCGGCGAGGGGCGGCTGTCGGCGCGATTTGCGCACGGCGGCGGCGCCGAAGCTCGAAAAGGAATGGCAGAAGCCAGTGGCAGAAGTCAGCAAAACCGTTCTCGTCCATCACTCCGCAGCGCAGATGTACGACTTGGTGACCAACGTCGCCGACTATCCGAAGTTCCTGCCATGGTGCGGCGGTGTCGACGTGCGCGAGCATGACGACACCCGCATGGAAGCATCGATCGTCATCGATTTCAAGGGGCTCAAGCATTCGTTCGCCACGCGTAACGAACAGACGCGGCCGGCCTTGATCAAGATGCATCTCGTCGAAGGCCCCTTCAAGCGATTCTATGGCGAATGGAAATTCACCGCATTGCGCGAAAACGCCTGCAAGATCGAATTTCTGCTGCACTATGAGTTTTCGAACTTCATTCTCGAGAAAGTGATCGGCCCGGTATTCAGCTATATCGCCAATACCTTCGTCGACTCGTTCGTCAAGCGTGCGGAGACAGTGTATGCCAAATGACCGCATGACAGTGCAGGTCTGCTACGCGCTGCCCGCCGAACAGACGCTGATACCTGTCGACGTCGTTGCGGGCGCGACCATCGCGCAGGTCATCGAGCAGAGCGGGGTCCTCAAGCGGCACCCCGAGCTCGATTTGTCGCGCATGCGCGTCGGCATTTTCGGCAAGCTCAAGCCTCTCGATACCCCGGTCGCCGAGGGCGATCGCGTCGAAATTTATCGCCCGCTCGTCGCCGATCCAAAGCTCGCGCGTCAGCGCCGCGTCGAGAAAGTGCGCACTGAGGGCAGCCGCGAAGGACAGAAATGGCTCGGCAGCCGGCGGTAGGCCGGACTTTGCGCGCCGGATTTCCTTCGCGAGCCCGATATTGGCGTGAACAGGCCCTAGTGTTTGGGCGCCGCATGCATGCGCACGGAACCGCTCACGCCGGCCAGCAATAGCGTCATCGCGGCCAGTTCGAGCGGGCGCGGCCAGCGCGCCTCAAAACCGAATCCGTAGAGCAGGGCGAAGAGCGTCTCGAAGACGATCATCTGGCCCGACAGCGTCAGCGGCAAGCGGCGGCTCGCCGCATTCCAGAAGGCATTGCCGATCGTCGAGGCGCCGATGGCCACGCCGATGTTCACCATCAGGAAGACCTGCCAGTCGCGCGTGACACCTGCCGGCGCCGCATGCGGCGCCCAGATCGCCGCAATGGCAAGCAAGAGCGCCAGCAGCCCGGTGGCGACGCCGGTCAACAACGACCACTCCTGGCTCGTGAAGTGGCCGAAACGCGCCAGATAGCGTGCGTTGGCCACCGCGTACCAGGTCCAACTGGCCAGCGCGCCTGCAGCGCATATAATGCCCAGGAGCTTGAGGCGCCAATCGCCGCCGTCGCTGTTGGCATGCAGGAAAACGTCGGCATTGATGGCGACGATGCCCGCAGCCACCAGCGCCAGCGGTAGCGCCAGGCGCGACAACGGCACCGCCCCGCGATCCCGGCTGCCGATCAGTGTCACCGTGACAGGCAGCACGCCGACAATCAGGGATGCCGGGGCGATCCCCGCCAACTGGACCGAGGCGGCCAGAAACAGGTAGTAGACGAGGTTGCCGACAAGGCTCAGCCGAAACAGCGCCTTCCAGTCGCTGCCCGTCACCTTGCCGCGCAGGCGCGGCCACAGGGGCGCGAGCAGCAACAGCGACACGAGACCATACAGGACATAGCGGGCGGCAGACAGCTCCAGCGGCGAATAGCCGGGCAGCAGCCGGGGCGCGAGAAAGACCGAGCCCCAAAGCGCGCCTGCCGCCAATCCGTAGGTGATGCCTTGCCACATGTGTTGTTGTCTCCTGCCGATCCAGGCGGCGTCGTTCCGGCGATCCGCGATGCGCCGATGCCGGCTGGCCAATCCCCTCGCATTCCAGGGGCCGAATGCCGCGCCCTGTATGGGCTTTCGGGCAGCCGGGCGGGCATGCAAAGGTCGTGGAAAGGGCGCAAGAATAGCATGTGGCCTGCCTGCGGCGCTTGTGGAAAACGGCAATCAGGCGCAAAAATGGGGTGAAGTCCGGGCCGCGCGGGGCGAAAACCCGTTGAAAAGTCTCACGGGGCACGGGGCGACCCGTGCAAGAGTGCCTGCGATTTCTGTATAATTCGGTTTTGCGCCTATAGGATTTGCCATGCGTCTGATCCAAAAAGCACTCACTTTCGATGACGTGCTCCTCGTCCCGGCGTATTCCGCCGTTCTTCCGCGCGATACGAGCCTGAAAACCAAGCTTACGCGCAACATTACTTTGAACATGCCCCTGCTGTCGGCCGCCATGGATACGGTGACCGAGGCGCGCCTGGCGATCGCCATGGCGCAGCAAGGCGGGATCGGCATCGTTCACAAGAATCTGAAGCCGGCCGAGCAGGCGCGTGAAGTCTCGAAGGTCAAGCGTTTCGAATCGGGCGTGTTGCGCGATCCGATTACGATCCCCCCGCACATGAAGGTGCGTGATGTGATTGCCCTGTCGCGCCAGCACGGCATTTCCGGCTTCCCGGTCGTCGAAGGCGCACAGCTGATCGGCATCGTCACGAATCGCGACTTGCGCTTCGAGAGCCGGCTCGACGAGCCGGTCCGCGCGATCATGACGCCCAAGGAGAAGCTCGTCACGATCCGTGAAGGCAGCCCGCTGGCCGAAGCCGAGCGCCTGATGCACAGCCACCGCCTGGAGCGCGTGGTGGTGGTCAACGACGCGTTCGAGCTGCGCGGACTCATCACCGTCAAAGACATCATGAAGGCGACGGAGCACCCGGACGCCAACAAGGACGAACACGGCAAGCTGCGCGTCGGCGCGGCGGTCGGCGTGGGCGCGGACAACGAAGAGCGTGTCGAGTTGCTCGTGGCCGCCGGTGTCGACGTGATCGTGGTCGACACGGCGCACGGACACAGCCAGGGCGTGCTCGATCGCGTCCAGTGGGTCAAGAAGCATTTCCCCCAGATCGAAGTCGTTGGCGGCAACATCGCCACGGCCAGCGCTGCGCTGGCGCTGGTCGAGCACGGCGCGGACGCCGTCAAGGTCGGTATCGGCCCCGGCTCGATCTGTACGACGCGGATCGTCGCCGGCGTCGGCGTGCCGCAGATCACCGCCATCGCCAATGTGGCGGAGGCCCTCAAGAATACGGGCGTGCCCCTGATCGCCGACGGCGGTATCCGCTACTCCGGCGATATCTCGAAGGCGCTGGCGGCCGGTGCGCATACCGTCATGATGGGCAGCATGTTCTCCGGCACTGAAGAAGCGCCCGGCGAAGTGTTCCTGTATCAGGGCCGTTCGTACAAGAGCTACCGCGGCATGGGTTCCGTGGGCGCGATGAAGGACGGTGCCGCCGACCGTTATTTCCAGGATCCGGCCAACAACGCCGACAAGCTGGTGCCGGAAGGCATCGAAGGCCGTGTCGCATACAAGGGCAGCGTGCTGGCCATTCTTCATCAACTGACGGGCGGCGTGCGTTCGTCGATGGGGTATCTTGGCTGCGCCACGATTGCCGACCTGCATGAGAAGGCCCAGTTCGTCGAAATCACCTCGGCCGGCATGCGCGAATCGCACGTCCATGATGTGCAGATCATGAAGGAAGCCCCCAACTACCACGTGGAGTAACGCCCCATGAAGGCAGTGTTGCGTACGGTCCTGTTCCTCGATGCGGTATTGAATCTGGCGCTCGGTGCGCTGTTGATTGCCTCGTTCTGGTCAGCGCTGTACGACGCATTGCAGGTGCCGGTGCCGGCGCCCGTGCTCTACGGGCAACTGCTTGGCGTCGCGCTCGCCGGGCTGGCGTGGCTGCAGTTTCGCGCCACGGTCAACGGTCAACTGACCGTGGCCGTGGCGTCCGTCACCGGGCATGTCAGCTGGATTTCCGGCGTGTTCATCCTCGTCTGGACGATCGCGCTTCGGGCCGTTCCGCTCAATGGCACGTTGTTCGTGCCGTTGGGCGGCGCGATTCTCGTGATCGTCGGCGGGGTGCTCGTCAAGCTGTCGGGCAGCGTGCGCGTGAAAGAGCGTATCCGCGCCGCCAGCCGCGAGGAAGAACGTGAGCGCACGCGTGGCGGCGTGGGCGGTTCGCCCTCGCCGGATCCGTTACGAACCGAGCCGCGTGTGACCCCGCCGCTGGCACCTACTGTTACCGGCGGCGTCAGCGCTGCGCCGTCCGACCCCGAATCAACCTCATCCGTCTCCCAAGATGCACGACAAAATCCTCATTCTTGACTTCGGCTCGCAAGTCACCCAGCTGATCGGGCGCCGCGTTCGCGAAGCCCACGTCTACTGCGAGATTCACCCCAACGATGTGACGGACGCGTTTGTCCGGGAATTCGCGCCGAAGGCGATCATTCTCTCGGGCAGCCACGCCAGCACCTACGAGGACCAGGATCTGCGCGCGCCGCAGGCGGTCTGGGATCTGGGCGTGCCGGTGCTCGGCATCTGCTATGGCATGTTCGCCATGACCGTGCAGCTGGGCGGTCAGGTCGAGGCCAGCTCGCATCGCGAATTCGGCTACGCCGAGGTGCGTGCCCACGGCCACACGCCGCTGCTCGACGGCATCGAGGATTTCCGCACGGCGGAAGGTCACGGCATGCTCAAGGCCTGGATGAGCCACGGCGACAAGGTCACGCAGATGCCGGAAGGCTTCAAGCTGATGGCCTCGACGCCGAGCTGCCCGATCGCCGGCATCGCGGACGTCGCGCGCAACTATTACGCGGTGCAGTTCCATCCGGAAGTCACGCATACCGTCAAGGGCCGCGAGCTGCTTGAACGCTTCGTGCTCGAGATCGCCGGGGCAAAGCCTGACTGGGTCATGCGCGATCACATCGAAGAGGCGGTGCAGCTGATTCGCGAGCAGGTGGGCGACGAGGAAGTGATTCTCGGCCTGTCGGGCGGCGTCGATTCGAGCGTGGCGGCGGCGCTGATCCATCGCGCGATCGGCGATCAGTTGACGTGCGTGTTTGTCGACCACGGCCTGCTGCGGTTGAACGAAGGGCAGATGGTCATGGACATGTTCGCGGGCCGTTTGCACGCGAAGGTCGTCCACGTCGATGCCTCGGATCAGTTCCTCGGCCATCTGGCCGGTGTGACCGATCCGGAGCAGAAGCGCAAGATCATCGGCCGCGAGTTCGTCGAGGTGTTCCAGGCCGAGGCGAAGAAACTCAAGAATGCCAAGTGGCTCGCGCAAGGCACGATTTATCCGGACGTGATCGAATCGGGCGGCGCGAAGACGAAGAAGGCCACGACCATCAAGAGCCACCACAACGTTGGCGGTCTGCCGGAAACGTTGGGCTTGAAGCTGCTCGAGCCGTTGCGCGACCTGTTCAAGGACGAAGTCCGCGAGCTGGGCGTGGCGCTCGGCTTGCCGCACGACATGGTGTACCGTCACCCGTTCCCGGGGCCGGGCCTGGGGGTTCGCATTCTCGGTGAAGTGAAGCGCGATTATGCAGACCTGCTGCGCCGTGCCGATGCGATTTTCATCGAAGAACTGCGCAATACCGTCGAGCCGAACAGCGGCAAAACCTGGTACGAACTGACGAGCCAGGCGTTCGCCGTGTTCCTGCCGGTCAAGAGCGTGGGTGTGATGGGCGATGGCCGCACCTACGAATGGGTCGTGGCGCTGCGCGCCGTGCAGACGCAGGATTTCATGACGGCGCATTGGGCACATCTGCCGCACGAGCTGCTCGGCAAGGTATCCAACCGCATCATCAACGAAGTGCGCGGGCTCAATCGCGTCGTCTACGATATCTCAGGCAAGCCGCCTGCGACGATTGAGTGGGAGTGAAGTCAGCTCCTGCGGGCCAAGCGCAGCTCATGGACGAGATCGATGAGCGCGCGCAACCGCGCCGGTACGAAGCGGTGGCCTGAGTAGTAGAGCCTCAGTCCACCAAACGACGGGCACCATGGAACCAGCACTGGCTTCAGCGCACCGGACTTCAGTTCATCCGTGATGAACCATTCGGTGATGAAGCCGATGCCCAGCCCGAGAAGCACCGCCTGCTTGATCGCTGGCAGCTCGTTGAGCGCGATACGCACGGGCAGATCCATCTGCAGCTTCTGACCGTTGCGCTCCAGGTACTCGGGCGTGGCCACGACGAGCATGCGGAAGTCGCGGGAGAGCGGCACGGCGATCATGTCTTGTGGCACCGATTCGGCCAAACGGATCCCCGCATCAAAACCTTCGGCGACGATATCGATCATGCGTGACTCGCTAACGATGTCGATACGCACCTCGGGATAGCGCTGGGCGTACTGGCGAACCAAGGGCTCCAACAGGAGGAGCGCCGCGCCCTGCGGCGCATTGATGCGCAGCGTGCCACTGGGCGTACCGGGGCCGGTGCTGGCTTCGTCACCGGCGCTTTTTATTTCAGCGAGCGCGGGCGTGATGCGCTCCACATAACGCCGCCCCGCATCGGTCAGCGCCACGCTGCGTGTCGAGCGATTGAACAACCGCACCTTCAAGCGCGCTTCCAGCCCGGCCACGGCACTGCTCACGGCCGTGGTGGACATGCCCAGTTCCAGCGCCGCACCGCGAAAGCTGCTGCGGCGTGCGACGGCCAGAACCACTTCCAGCTCGGTCATTCCCGTGCGTGAGAACGCGCTGATGGAAGCCATCGTGAGGGAGTATGGTGCGCCTTCGGAGCGGGGGCGCTGGATGGCAACCTATCCGGCTGCCGTCATCGCTCAGGCCATCGACACATTGAGGTCTTTCGAGTTCGAGGAGCAGGTAGGCAGCGCGCGTGTGATCCTGACGCCCATGGGCGTGGCCGGCCTGATCACGCCCTGGAACAGCAACGCCGGCTTCATCTGCAACAAGCTGGCCACCGCGCTGGCGGCGGGCTGTACCGCCGTTATCAAACCCAGCGAAATGAGCGCGATGCAGACGCAGCTCGTGGCTGAGGCGCTGCATGAGGCGGGACTGCCGCCTGGCGTGTTCAACATCGTCAATGGCCGGGGCGAGGTGGTCGGGGAAGCGATCGCACGCCACCCCGACATCGTCAAAATCTCGTTCACCGGCTCCTCCGCGGTAGGCCAGCATCTGGTGAGCGCGGGTGCCGCCACCATGAAGCGCGTGACGCTGGAGCTGGGCGGCAAGTCGCCCACCGTGGTGCTGGACGACGCGGACTTTGCGGCCGTCATGCCGCTGGTGCTGCACGCCGGCTTCGCCAACAGCGGCCAGGCGTGCATTGCAGGCACCCGTATTTTGGTGCCGCGCCACCGGCTCGCCGAGTTCGAGCGGGTTATCCAGGGCGCCGTCTCCCACATCAAGTCCGGCGATCCGCGCGATGCCGATACCGACATCGGTCCGATGGTGAGCGCCAAACAGTGGGAGCGCGTGCAGAACTACATCCGTATCGGTGTCGCGGAAGGCGCGCGGCTGCTCGCAGGAGGCGAAGGCCGGCCCGATGGTTTGCGTGCGGGCTGGTTCGTGAAGCCCACCGTATTCACCGATGCCACCAACCAGATGCGCATTTCGCGCGAAGAAATCTTCGGCCCCGTGCTGACCCTCATCCCTTACGACGACGAGGCCGACGCCATCGCCATTGCCAACGACACGCGATATGGCCTCAGCGCCATGGTGCTCGGCAAAGACCTTGAACGCTGCGAGCGCGTGGCACGTCAGATCGACTCAGGCCGCGTGCTCATCAATACGCTGGCCCATGAGCCGCGCGCGCCGTTCGGCGGCTTCAAGCATTCGGGGCTCGGGCGCGAAATGGGCAAGTGGGGGATGAGCGCTTACCTCGAGCCCAAGACTATGTTGATGGGACACGGCTGACCCATTGGCGCCATGTGGCGAGTCGCTGCGGCTACCGCCTCCTGGCGTGCCGACTGCGCGCAGCGACGCCTGCAGCCATGCCCTGACCGCCGTTTCGTGGCGCGGGCAACTCACGGCGGACGAAAATCAAGTTTCAGACAACCGGCATTTCATGAATCGGCGCGGTTCATGGCATCATGATGCATGGCCAAGATCCCGCTCTTTCCGCTCGGCAACGCGCTGTTTCCCGCCGGCGTGCTGCATCTGCGCATCTTCGAGGTGCGCTATCTCGACATGGTCAAGCATTGCGTGGCCGAGCAGACCGAATTCGGGGTGGTCGTGCTGCGCCAGGGTAGCGAGGTGCGCACGCCCGATGGCGTCGAGGAATTGGCGGCGGTCGGCACCATGGCGCACATCGAGGATTGGCGCGCGCCGATGCCCGCGCTGTTTGAGCTGGTCTGCAAAGGCACGTCGAAGTTTCGATTGCTGTCGACCGAGCAGACCAAATACGGTCTGTGGATGGGCGAGGCTGAAGCGCTGGAAGACGACCCGGTCATGACCATTCCGGATCATCTCCAGGCCAGCGCGAACACGCTGGGCAAGCTGATCGCCGGGTTGCAGCACGATCCGGCGCGCGCCGCGCGTCTGCCGATGGCGCCGCCATTCCGTCTCGATGAAGCCGGGTGGGTGGCGGACCGCTGGAGCGAATTGCTTCCGCTGCCGCCGACAGAGAAAGAGGCGCTGCTGGCGTTGGCCGATCCTGTCGAGCGCTTGGCCCGCATTCAGGCTTTCCTGGCCGATCACGGCGTGTTGCCGTAACGCGCTTACGTTTTTGTCGCATGGCGGCGGGGTGCCGCCGTGCGCTTTCCATTGCAAGATGACTATCCAGATCAACGAAGAACTCAAGGCGTACATCGATCCGCTGACGCCTGACGAATATGCCGCCCTCGAACAGAGCCTGCTTGCCGAAGGGTGCCGCGATGCGCTGGTCCTGTGGGGCGATGTGCTGGTGGACGGACACAACCGCTACGCCATCTGCCAGCAGCATGGCCTTGATTTCCGTACCATCCAGAACGCACGTTTCCAGTCGATGGACGACGTGCGTCTGTGGATGATCGATAACCATCTGGGCCGCCGAAGCGTCTCCGATTATCAGCGCGGGGTGTTGGCGCTGCGCAAGAAGGAGATCATGCAGTCGCGTACGCCGGCAACGAATGGCGAAGCCGAAGCCGCGCACGCGGCGCCAGACGCCTCGAGCGCCGACGACGACAAGCCGGCGGTACCGGCGCATACGGCGGCGCTCACGCGTGCGGCATTGGCGCGCGCAGCGCGATTGTCGAGCAACACGCTTGGCCAGATCGAACAGATTCACAAGGCAGCCGCGCCGGAACTCGTCGATGCCGTCAAGTCGGGGGCGATTTCGATCAACGCGGCCGCCGCGGTCGCGACCTTGCCGCAACCGGCGCAAGCGGCCGCCGTGGCTGCCGGCAAGGAAGAGTTGCGTGAACTGGCCCGGCAGGTGCGGGCCGCGAAGCCGGTGAAGCCGCGTGCGAAGGCGAAGCCGTCGGAAGGCGAATTGGCCGAAGCCGATGACGGTACGCCGCCGTGGGATACGTCGATGGACCCTGCGGCTTACCCTGACGAAATCACGCGTTTGCACCGGCTGGTCGCGACGGTGACGGAAGAGCGCGACGCGCTGAAGAAGAAGGTGGCGCATCTGACCATCGCCCTGGCCGAAGCGCGCGCCTCGCGTTGAGCGTTATCCGGCCAACGTTACGCGCCGGCTCGGGGCCGATCGCCGCTTGCGCGCACGGCCGTCCGCTATGCGAAAATGGCGAACATGAATCGAGATCTTCCTTTGACCGACATCGCGTACATGGAGGCGGCGCTGGCCCAGGCGCGCCTTGCCATGATGCAGGGCGAAGTGCCGGTCGGCGCGGTCGTCGTCCATGACGGGCGTATCGTCGGCGTCGGACACAACTGCCCGGTGACCGGCCATGACCCGTCCGCCCATGCCGAAATGCAGGCGCTGCGCGCGGCCGCCAAGGCCCTCGGCAATTACCGTCTGCCCGAGTGTGACTTGTACGTCACGCTGGAGCCGTGCGTCATGTGTGCCGGGGCGATCATGCACGCGCGTGTGCGCCGCGTGGTGTTCGGTGCGTCCGATCCCAAGACGGGCGCCTGCGGCAGCGTCGTCGACCTGTTCGCGGAAACGCGGCTCAATCATCATGCCGAAGTGACCGGCGGCGTGATGCGTGACGAATGCGTTGGCGTTCTCCAGGCCTTTTTCGCCGAGCGCCGCGCGGCCGCGAGGGCGCGCAAGCTGGCGGCGGCCGAACCGGCGGCTGACCCCGATTCCGAATCCCCGACTCTTATGCGGAAACATTAAATTGGCGCAAACTCGTCTGCTCGAACTGATTGCCCCGTCGGGCTACGCACCTGACGCGGAGGTGGCCCAGCGCGGCATCGGCGTGCTGCAAGGGCTCGGTTTTTCCGTGCGCAATGCCCAAGCGATCGAACGCCGCTATCTGCGTTTTGCCGGAACAGACGACGAGCGCGCGGCCGAGCTCAATCAGTACGCCGGGCGAGGCCATCCGCTGCCCGAAGTGGTCCTTGCCGTGCGCGGCGGCTATGGCGCCGTTCACCTGCTGGGAAAGCTCGACTACGAAGGCCTGCATCGCCGCCTGTCCGGCAGTCCGGTGGTATTGTGCGGCCACAGCGATTTCACCGCGGTGCAATTGGCATTGCTGGCGCGTGCGCACGTCACGACGTTCGCCGGCCCCATGCTGCTCGCGGATTTCGGCGCGGACGACATCAGTGATTTCACGCTGTCGAACTTCCAGGCGGTGCTGAACGCGCCCGAACATACGGTGCAGTGGGAGACGGACGACGCCGGCGGGCCAACGGTGAGTGCTGCCGGCACGCTGTGGGGCGGCAACCTCGCGATGCTGTGCAGCCTGCTCGGTACGCCGTATTTTCCGAAGGTCGACGGCGGCATCCTGTTTGTCGAAGATGTGAATGAACCGCCGTTTCGCGTCGAACGCATGCTGTATCAACTGCATCTTGCCGGCGTGCTCAAGCGCCAGAAGGCGCTGGTGCTTGGCCAGTTCACCGAGTATCGGTTGAGCGACTACGACAACGGCTACGACTTCGGCCCGATGGTCGAACACGTGCGGGGACTCGTCGGCATCCCGATTGTGACGGGGCTTCCGTTCGGACATACGCCGGACAAGCTTACGTTGCCCGTCGGCGGTTATGCCGAGTTGCAGTCCGGCGGGACACAAGCGACGATGCGACTTTCGCAATACCCGTATCGTTCGGCGTAGTTGGTTGGAATTTGTTGTGTTTTGGTGGGTATTTGGCGTAAATTGCGTCATGTCTGGCGGGCGCTGCAACGGCGGGCCGCCAGTTTTCCCCCAGTCTGCGCGGGCGTGAGTATACGCGTGCCCAAAGCCTGACTATCTGTTTTGCGCTATGTCTTGTGCGCGGCGTTTTGGCTACACTGCTTCGGTCACTATGCCACCGCAAGGATGCCAAGACATCATGGCCATCACCAAGGATTATCCCCGCGACTTGATCGGCTACGGTCCGGACGTACCCCACGCCGACTGGCCTGGCCGCGCGCGCGTGGCGGTCCAGTTCGTGCTGAACTACGAGGAGGGCGGCGAGAACTGTGTGCTGCACGGCGACCCCGCTTCGGAGCAGTTCCTGTCGGAGATCATTGGCGCGGCTGCGTACCCGTCGCGTCACATGAGCATGGAGTCGATTTACGAATATGGCTCGCGTGCAGGCGTGTGGCGCATTCTGCGCGAATTCGAGCGCCGCGGCTTGCCGATGACAGTGTTTGGCGTCGCCATGGCCATGCAGCGCCACCCTGAAGTCACGCGCGCCTTCATCGAGCAGGGCCACGAGATTGCCTGCCACGGTTACCGCTGGATTCACTACCAGAACGTTGACGAAGCCACCGAGCGCGAGCATATGCGCCTTGCCGCGGAGATCTTCAAGGAGATGACGGGCGAGCCGCCGCTGGGCTGGTACACGGGGCGCGACAGTCCCAATACGCGCCGCCTGGTGGTCGAGCATGGCGGCTTTGCTTATGACTCCGACTATTACGGCGACGATCTGCCGTTCTGGACGCAAGTCACGACAAGCAGCGGCGAGGTTAAACCGCATCTGGTGGTGCCATACACGCTCGACACGAACGATATGCGCTTCGCGTCGCCGCAAGGGTTCAATACGGCCGATCATTTCTTCCAGTATCTGCGCGATGCGTTCGACGTGCTTTACGCCGAGGGCGACGCGTCGCCCAAGATGTTGTCGATCGGCATGCACTGCCGGTTGCTGGGCCGCCCGGGCCGTTTCGCGGCGCTGCAGCGTTTTCTCGATCATATCGAGAAGCACGACCGCGTCTGGGTGTGCCGCCGCATCGATATCGCGCGGCACTGGCAGCAGCGCCATCCGTTCGTTGCGCGCTGATTCCGCTGCACGCGCCAAAGCGATGCGCCGATGCCGGCGGAAGACATTGCGATACCGAAACCGTTGATGATTTGACTGTACCTCGCCGCTGCGACGCACATCGCGGCGGCACTAAAAGCTCCGCAGGAGACGTTCATGAATGCCCCGTTGCCCCAAGCCCAACGCAGTGCCGCCGAACTGTCGGCGTTGTCGCAGGCGCAATTCGTCGCCGCCCTCGACGGCATCTTCGAACATTCGCCGTGGGTCGCCGCCGCGGCTTGGGAAGACCGTCCGTTCGCGACCGTCACCGCGCTGCACGATGCGATGTGCCAAGCCGTGCTCGACGCCGGGGTTGACCCGCAGCTGGCACTCATTCGCGCTCACCCGGAACTGGCCGGCAAGGCTGCCGTGCGCGGCGAGCTGACCGTTGAATCGACGCGTGAACAGGCCGGCGCGGGGCTCGATCAGTGCAGCCCGGACGAGTTTGCGCGCCTGCACCAGCTCAACGAGGACTACAAGGCCAAGTTCGGCTTCCCCTATATTCTCGCCGTGCGCGGCCATACGCGTTTCTCGATCATGGAAAATTTCGCCACGCGTCTGGCGAACAGCCGCGAAGATGAAATGGCCGAATGCCTGCGTCAAATTTTCCGTATCGCGCAGTTTCGCCTGCAGGATCTGGTGCGCGATTGACGCCACCCCTGGCGCTGCCCGGGCAGGGCGGCGCCGGTACTGCATTTCGCTATCTGCCGATACTCATCCGGTGCGCGCCGGTCTGGCCGCGCGCCATCCGCCATCCTAAGGAGACCTCATGGCCATCGCCCCTCAAGACCCGAACGCACCGGATTTCGTGCGCCGCTACGTGAATCTGGCGGACCCGCGCCTGG